>JAZNGM010000013.1:0-77974 GCA_045576455.1 Lachnospiraceae bacterium
TGTTCAAAGGTAGGCTGAACTACCGGTTGGATAGGTTGTTGCATGACAGGTTGTGTCATTATAGGTTGGATAGGAGCTTGCTTGACTTCTTGTTTTGTACCACATTCGCTACAAAACATAGATCCGTCTGGTAACTTATGACCACAGTTTTTGCAAAACATTGCTATACCTCCAAATATGTAATTTTGTACTATATAAATTATATAAAATTATACAGAGTATTAAATCTTGTGTCAATTTATATGTCATTTGTTATTAAGAAATAGCCGCTAAAATAAAAAAAGCGCAAGCTACTTTTCGGGCATTTTCCTCTATTAAGTAAAAAAGGTTACGGCGAAAAACCGTAACCTTAAACATACTTTATTTTAGAAGTAATCTTTATAATTGTGGACATACCACTTTCCATTAACCTTTATTAATGAAATGGTATCATTTTGTGTTAGAGTATCGTTTTTATCAGTTTTTGATGTGAGTGTAAGTTCAACGTCAATTTCGACTGCTTTTGATATATCATACACAAAACCATCCCACAAATAGGCATTTTCTAATGAATTAAGTGTTTGGTCATCATCATATACTGTAGCTAACGTGATTTTGTGTTTAAGCGTATATTCATCAGTAGGCCCTGCAAGGAAATATTCTTCAGGAGAACCGTAGTAATTGTCGATTTCAGATTTTGCATAATCATATCCTGCAGAAGAAAGCGTTGAATAGAGCTTGTTGATGTTCATTTCATTCATACTATCGTAGAATGTATCAACTACTTTTTCATAGTCTTTTTTACTGCTTTTGAAAACAACAAAATATAAAACGGCTGCAGCAGCTAATAATACGACAACTATAGAAATGATAGCTATGATAATACCTGCTTTTCCTTTTTTCTTTGTATTCGGAGTACCGGGCTGTGCATTCACAGGATCTTTTGGTCCGGGATATTGGGAAGCAAGTATAGGACCTGATTGAGGAGCCGGTTTCTTAATTTCTTCTTGTGCAGGCTGTTCAAAAGCAGGCTGAGTGAAAGCAGGTTGCTCCATAGCAGGCTGAACCGGCTGGTTAAAAGCAGGTTGCTCCATAACAGGTTGAACCGGCTGAGTGAAAGCAGGTTGCTCCATAACAGGCTGAACCGGTTGCTCGAAAGCAGGCTGTGCAACAGGTGCTGCCGGAGCTACAGGAGCTGCAGGTACGTCCTGTTTTGTTCCGCAGTTACCGCAGAAAGCAGCATTATCAGGTAATTGAAAACCACAATTTTTACAAAACATTATGAATCCTCCCTTAAAATAAGTGTAAGTAAATATATGTATAAATCTATATATGTCGGTATAATTACAATAATGATTTAATACGACAAAATTATACAGTTTTGCCATAATCATGTCAATAAAATGAACTTCATATTATTAGGAAAAAAGCATTACAGCATGAGCAGTTTTTCAAGCGTTTTTGCAACCCCATCGTGATTATAATCTTGCTCGGTTATCATGGCAGAAACGTCTTTTAATGAAGGTATGGCATTAATCATGGCTACACCCGTACCCACTGCCTGAAGCATGGAAATGTCATTGGCTTCATCACCGAAGGCAATGGTGTCTTCTTTTGACATGTTCAGATGGTTTGTTAAAAAGGATACTGCATTACCTTTTCCGGCATTAGGATGCACAAATTCCAGATAATAAGGATTGGAAAAAAAAGACATAATCTGTGTGCCAAATAATTCCGTCATGCGGCTTTGAAAAGCTTCCAGACGGCTGCGGTCATCCAGTGAAATTACAATTACCTTAAAAGGTTCGTCGGTTAAGGTATCTGTTAAAGCGTCGGTTATTTCATAATCTATATGCACAAGACTTGTATAATAATCAAGCTCTTTAGTATGCTTTTGGGTAAGTAATTTGTTGTTCCGGTAGGTATGGCAATGCAATCCTGCCATCTTGGCTTCTTCAAATATTTTGGCTACAATGGATAGCGGTAGCGTACAGTTATGGATAATGGATTCATTATCGCAGTCGTATACAACCGCGCCGTTGTAGGCAATGATATATTGTCCGGGTTCGTTGAGCCCGATATTTTCTTTTACTTCAAGCATATCGTTAAGAGGACGGCCGGAGCATAAAACAAAACGGTGTCCTTTCTGCAACAATTTCTGTAAAGTTTTTTTAGTATATGCTGACGGACAGTGCTCAGAAGTAAAGAGTGTGCCGTCTAAATCTGAAAAAATCAACTTACTATTCACCTTATTATTTACCTTATTATTCAGCTTATCCTTCATAAGAAACTCCTTTATCTGCTGAAGGACACTTTCCGGTACAAAGAGATGTCCTTTGCCGATACCTAAATCGATGGCAGGCTTGTTAGCTCCATGAAAGTCGGAACCACCGCTGATAAGAAGTTCATAATCCTTGGCAAGTTTTCTGATGGCATGTTCCTCGCCGAGGGTATATGTGGAATAAATAGCTTCAATGGCAGTAAGTCCGGCGTCTTTGAGTAAACGAACCAGTTTGTTAAGCTCCGCGTTGCCAAAATGATATAAGGTAGGATGGGCAAGAACGGAAACAGCCCCAAATTCCTGCAAAAACTTTATGGCTTGAACAGGCGTTATTTTTTCCCTTGGGACAAAACAGGGGGCACGGTCACCGATGTAGCGCTCAAATGCTTCCGTCATGGAGCGTACATATCCTTTTTTAATAAGCATGTTGGAATAATGTGCTCTTGTAATAACGGCATCCGGATAAGCATCCGTAAGCTCCTCATAGCTGAGATTAACCCCGTGTTCTTGAAGCTTCCGGCACATTTTCATATTACGGAGTGTCCGGGAATTCTGAAATTCTTCGAGGCGTTCCATAAAAAGTGGGTCATCATAAGGAATATAAAGACCAACGATATGAATGTCCTTGCCGTTGTATTCCGTAGAAAATTCAATGCCGGGAATAACCTCTACACAAGAATTAGCAGAAGCCGTTACAGCTTCTGCTATGCCTGTTGTCGTATCATGATCTGTAAGTGCAAATGCACGTAAGTCCTTTTTAATAGCATACTCTACAAGTTCTGCCGGCGTATAAGTCCCGTCTGAACGGGTAGAGTGGACGTGTAAATCAACTGCTTTCATTAATTATTATCCTCGTCGTTGGATGAAGTCCAGATGGTACGCTTTCTTGCCATTTCATCACTTGCAAGGTATTCATCATAAGTTGTAATCTTGTCAATCAATGTACCGTTTGGAAGAATTTCCATAATACGGTTTGCGGTTGTCTGTACTATCTGGTGGTCGTGTGATGAGAAGAGTATTACACCCGGGAATTTCATAAGTCCGTTGTTGAGGGCTGTTATGGATTCCATGTCAAGGTGGTTGGTCGGCTCATCAAGAATAAGACAGTTTGAAGCAGAAATCATCATCTTACTTAAAAGGCAACGTACTTTTTCTCCACCGCTTAATACTTTGACTTTTTTAACGCCGTCTTCGCCCGGGAAGAGCATTCTTCCGAGGAAACCACGTACATAAGTAACATCTTTCACAGGAGAGTAGCCCATCAGCCAGTCGGTGATGGTAAGGTCATTGTCAAATTCCTTAGTGCTGTCCTTCGGGAAGTAAGCCTGGGAAGTTGTAATACCCCATTTATAAGAACCTGAATCCGGTTCCATCTCACCTGTAATAATTTTAAAGAAGGTAGTTTTTGCAAGCTCGTTACTGCCGACAAATGCGATTTTGTCATCATGGTTAACGGTAAAGGTTAAGTTGTCGAGTACCTTTTCGCCGTTAATTGTCTTACTTAATCCTTCTACGGAAAGTACCTCGTTACCGATTTCACGTTCGGGACGGAAATCAATGTACGGATATTTTCTGCTGGATGGCTTGATATCATCAAGCTCGATTTTTTCAAGTGCACGTTTTCTGGAAGTTGCCTGTTTTGATTTAGAAGCATTCGCAGAGAAACGGGAGATGAATTCCTGTAATTCTTTGATTTTTTCTTCTTTCTTCTTATTAGCTTCTTTCATCTGTTTTACAAGAAGCTGGCTTGATTCATACCAGAAATCATAGTTACCGGCATATAACTGAATTTTGCCATAGTCGATGTCGGCGGTATGTGTACATACTTTATTTAAGAAATAACGGTCGTGGGATACCACGATAACGGTATTTTCAAAATCAATAAGGAAATCCTCAAGCCATGCGATGGCATCAAGGTCTAAGTGGTTGGTAGGCTCGTCGAGCAACAGGATGTCAGGGTTACCGAAAAGTGCCTTTGCAAGGAGTACTTTAACCTTTTCATTACCGTTTAAGTCGCTCATTAACGAATAATGGAGAGAAGTATCAATACCGAGACCGTTTAAGAGCATGGCAGCGTTAGATTCTGCCTCCCATCCGTCAAGCTCTGCGAATTCGCCTTCGAGCTCGCTGGCACGGATTCCGTCTTCATCCGTGAAATCTTCTTTTGCATAGATGGCATCTTTTTCCTTCATGATATCGTAGAGACGCTGGTTACCCATAATAACAACATCCATTACAGGGAAACTGTCGTATTTAAAGTGATCCTGCTCAAGGAATGAAAGCCGTTGTCCCGGTGTAATTACAATGTCACCGTTGGTCGTTTCGATACTGCCTGAAAGAATCTTTAAAAAAGTAGATTTTCCTGCACCGTTTGCACCGATAAGGCCGTAGCAGTTACCTTCCGTAAATTTAATGTTAACATCTTCAAATAATGCTTTTTTTCCGATACGCAATGTTACGTTGTTAGCACTGATCATCTTAATTACTCCATTCTTTTCCCGTTAGGGTTACTTCATATTTATATTGTGTCACCGTATCTATTGTACAGAAAACAGAAAAATTTGCAAGTATATTAATAAATATAAAGATTTGTGTTTTTTTTACAAAAAAGCATTCTCATTTCAGGGGTTTTATGGTAATATATAATATATTTACGGCTACAGTCCTGTGGCAAGAGCGATAAATGATTTTTCGGGGGTAGATTTATGAACGAAAATAACAAGAACAAAAAAGTTAATGAAAAACCTGTCAAGGCAAAGGTGAAAGAACCAAAGGTTAAGAAGGAAAAAGGAGTCAGCTTTTTTAAGTCCATATCCTTTAAGGTAATTGTAGTTGTTATAGTTGCCGTTGTGGTATCGAATATAGTGACTTTAGCCGCATTCTTTACCAAGTCTAAAGAAGAAGTTATTAAATTGAGTAATAACTGTATATTGAACGTTGTTGAGACAACCGCGGCTAACTTAAATATGGAGTACGATAAGATATACGATTTATCAGAACAGACGAGCGCACGTGTGCTTGCCAATGTTAAGGTAGATGGTATGGATACATCTTTCTGTTATCTCGTGACCTTGGAAGGTGTATATAAATATCATGCGGATAGAGGGCTTATCGGAACCAACGCAGATAATACATTGGTAAAGGATTTGTTGAGCCAGATTAGTAAGGGCAAAACCGTTACACACGGAAGTGCTACATACGAAGAGGATGGCGTTGAGTATTGTGCAAGCTACGAAGTTTTAAAGGATAAGAGTGTATTTGTTATCGCTGCTGAGCAGGCAGAGATCATGAAGGAAATATCAGGACTGTTAAAGTTTGTAGTATTAGCTGTAGTAGCAATTACGGGTGTGTTTGCAGTACTTGCATATGTAGTAAGTATGCTGTTAGTAAATCCTATTAAGAAGATAACAAAGATTATTGAGCAGACAGCATCATTTGATTACAGAAGAAATCCGGATACGGATAAGCTTGTAAAACGCGGAGATGAAAGTGGTGCAATGGCACGTTCGGTTGGTAAGATGCGTGCGGCATTGAGAGAAATCGTAGCAGACATAGATTCTGTTAACAAACAGATTATCGGTAATGTAGATGAACTTAAGTACATATCAAGTAATATCAACAGCATGTGTACCGATAACTCCGCAACAACAGAAGAACTTTCGGCAGGTGTACAGGAGACAAGTGCTACAACTGAAACCATCAGTAATAATATTGGACAGATGCAGAACGCTGCAGGTGATATCAAGGCACTTTCACAGAATGGTGAAAAGATGTCATATGAAATCAGAGAACGTGCAACAGCCCTTAAAGACACAACAGAAAGTGCAAGCGAGAGAACAACTGCTATGTACCGTGATGTTAAGCAGAAAACGGAAATGGCAATTGAAAATTCTAAAGCAGTTAACAAGATTAATGAACTTACCGCAGCAATTATGGCAATTTCTTCACAGACAAGTCTTCTTGCACTTAATGCAAGTATTGAGGCGGCAAGAGCCGGTGAAGCAGGTCGCGGATTTGCGGTAGTAGCAACAGAAATCGGTAACTTAGCTAACGAAACTTCGCAGACAGTCGGTAATATTAACGATATCGTAAAAGAAGTTAACTTTGCAGTAGACCAGATGACAAAGAGTATGGAAGACGCCGTAGATTTCCTTGAAAAGGTTGTTATTCAGGATTATGCACAGTTCAGTAAAGTAAGCGAGCAGTATAATGCTGATGCGGGAACAATCCAGACAAGCATGAAGGATATCGAAGATGCCATCAGTAAATTGGCAGATACGATTTCAGAAATCGCAGAAGCGCTTAATGGCATTAATGCAACCGTTAACGAAGCAGCAATCGGTATTTCAGATGTAGCCGGTAAGACTTCAGATGTTGTATCACAGACCGTACAGAATAATGAATTAGTTGACGATTGTCTTACAACAGTAAGCAAGTTAACAGATATAGTCGGAATGTTTAAACTGGATAAATAAGCAATTAAGTTAATAAGTAAACATTAAGAAACGCCATTCGGAAATCACAACCGGATGGCGTTTTTAAAATACATCTATGATTTTTTAATACTGCTGATAACTACGTTCTTACCATGTGTCTTACCGTAATACAGATTGTCGTCTGCTTTTTTAATTATCTTATCCACATCAAATCCCGGTATGTATTCGGCAACGCCGAGGGTAATGGATACAGGAATGTTCGTGTTATCACAGGTAACCGGTGTTTCACAAACGGTAGTACGTATGTTTTCTGCGATGGCAACGGAAGTATCTCTTTTGCGTTCAAGAAGAAGCAGGAATTCTTCGCCGCCCCAACGGCTTACCTGACTCTTTTCGGGACAACTTTCTGTCATTAAGTTGGCTATGTATTTTATTACAATATCACCTGCTTCATGACCGTAAGTGTCATTAATACGTTTAAAATTATCAATATCACACATCACAAGAGAAAATACATGATCGGTACCGGCTGCAAGCTTCATTGATTTTTCAATTTCTTCAAGCATGCTTCGTCTGTTTAAAAGACCGGTAAGCGGATCTTTTCTTGAAAGGTTATCAAGATAAACATTTTGTGCCTGCAATTCTCTTTTGATACGTCTGGTTTCAGCTGAAAACATTAAGGCAAAGATTTCGATTATGCCACATACCCATAAGATGTTGGCAATTTGAAGCAACATCTTATATTTAAATAAGTCCGGAGAAAAAACCGGTGTTATATAAGGTGCTATAATCGTGGTCAATATAAAAATCAGACACATCGAGGATGGCATAATATATTGGTATGACTTTAAATGTCTGAATTCGTCACAGTTAAAGGTAACAAAAATGGAACCCGGTGCAATCAGAAACAGATAAAGCATGAAATTATTATCATACCCAATGGTAAAGGTGCACATTACACTATAAACGACGATGTTAATAAAGGCAGGTGCCATACCCTTAATAAATTTCTTCTGATAAAACATTTGTCTTACGCCAAACAGAAGCAGAATACTTAAGAGATTGTATATTGCCAATGTATATATTCCGACGATAAAGAAGAATATCGCGTGAACACTATGAAGAAGGGTTAGCACATAAGTAAATACCTTAAATTTCTGTAGGGTTGTTAACAGTTTTTCGCCGTTAAGGTAAGTGGACAAATTAGTTAAATGCTTGTTCATTTGTAAATCCCCCTAATCCCCTATATTTTGATTATAACAGAAAAAGAAAAAAAGGAAACAAAATATTAATAGACATGCAAGATTTGCTTAGATATAATATAGTAAGCGGACTATTTATGGGGAGGAACGCATATATGGGTAAAATAATGAAGGTGGAATTGACTGTACTTACACAACAGCTAGATGCTTTGGGAAGACTGCTTGAAGTCAGGGTTATCTTACTTGATAAAATGGGAGAGGTAATATATTCCTGCAATGTGGAAGATGTACTTTCCTTTACGGGCATTGCCTTGAAAAACGGCATGAAAATCGGTAATAAGAGCGATATATATATTATGTATTGGGAGTCCGATATTGATAAGAGCGACGTACTTAATGAGCTTATGAATGCACTCATTGAAGGGTATAATAAACTGCCGGGTGCCGGTGCGTTGGATTCTAAAGATGATGCTGCATCATTTGCCCACCGTATGATTATGACAGATACCGGTGAGGATGAGCTTACCGGAGTTTATACGAATGATTATTTTATGAACAGAATGCGTGTTATTGACCGTTCTGCCGTTATTCCGGTAGCACTTATTTGTATAAATATTAATGACTGGAAATACGCTAATGACAATTACGGCGATGATGAAAGTGACCGGTTAATCAAAATCGTTGCTGATATCTTAAAGGAAAAAGCAAAACCGGAGTATGTTATCGGAAGAACCGATGGCGATGTGTTCCATGTCATTATCCCGATGGCAGAAAAGGAAGAGGCGCAGACCTATTGTGCAAATGTAAAAGATGCCTGCCAGTGCTATGGCGATGAAATATTAAGTCCAAGCGTTGCCGCAGGAATTGTAATGAAAACTAATGTTGAAGAACACCTTATGGATTTCATGAGTGAAGTGGAATATGAAATGTTTGCTGACAAATGCGAAATGAAACAGGAACCGGGATATCGTGAACGTTTGACACGTAATAAATAAGGGGTTATATTATTTTAAAATATACAGATACTTGGTGAAACAATGAATAAAGGAAATACATATAAGAAAATATGGGATTTTCTTGCTACAAAGTGGAAATCGATAGTTGTTTCGATTTCCATTTTTATTATATGCTTTGCGACCATTTATGGTAATGGTACAGTATCGAATATATTGCAGGAAAATGATACTAATAAAGATACTTATATAGAAAGTATGACACAGAATATGGATGAAAACGATAGTACGGATGCTGAGGAAAGCGTTGCGGAAAATGATTTTAACAGTGACGCCCAAAGTGAAACTTTCGAAGAAGAAAACACACCGGAAGCAAATGTACCGGAAGCAAATACAGGCGAAGTGGCATCTTCCGATGAAAATGCAAGCGTTAATGAAAATGGGGTGCTTTCTTATTACGATAAGGAAAAGGAAGAAAGATATAACGCATACGCCAAAAAGTATCCTAAGAAATCCTATGAGCAGGTTGTGATGGAAGTCAATATCGGTATTGATAAGGGATTTTTTACGGATGCTGCTGAGGTTACAAATCCGGATGACATATTGGTGTTAGTAAATAAATTCAACTATTTAACTAGTGATTATGAGCCTAAGGATATGGTTCAGCTTCCGGAAGAGTATTCGGCTGGTAAATTAGAACTAAGACAAGTGGCGGCAGAAGCGTTGGATGAGCTTATTATGGCGGCAAAAGAAGACGGCTACAATATTAATGTCGTAAGTGCTTACAGAAGTTATAAAACACAGGAAAGATTATATTCTTCCTATGTGGAACGGAGCGGTGAAGAAGCGGCAGATTCTTATTCGGCACGCCCCGGTTACAGCGAACATCAGACAGGTCTTGCCGTGGATTTACAGGCAGGAAACTATAAATACAATGATTTTGCCAAGACAGAAGAGAGTAAATATGTTGCGGCGCATGCCCATGAATACGGATTTATTCTCCGTTATCAGACGGGAAAGCGTTACATAACCGGATATATTCCGGAAGCATGGCATATCAGGTATGTCGGAAAAGAAGTTGCAACCATCATATATAATGAAGAACTTACCTATGAGGAGTATTGTGTGAAGTATAGGTAGAAACTGTGGTTCTTAATAATTTTCGTTTACATATATAATATATAAAAAAATTATTAAATCGCACCAAAATGAAAAAAAGAAGTAAATAAAAGAAAAAAAGAGAAAACACGAGTAAACTAAAGGAAAAGCGCAAATAAACAAATGTGAATACTCTTGCAAATAAATGTTAAAAAAACTATTATAAATTTCGGATTAGCACTCAATTAAAAAGAGTGCTAACATACATTAAACAATATTAAAAAGAAATAGATGAAGGAGGCTTTTTTATGAAGTTAGTACCATTAGGAGACAGAGTTGTAATAAAGCAGCTTGTTGCAGAAGAAACAACTAAGTCCGGCATTGTTTTACCGGGACAGAATAAAGAAAAACCACAGCAGGCAGAAGTTATTGCAGTAGGACCGGGCGGAGTAGTTGACGGCAAGGAAATCAAGATGGAAGTTAAGGTGGGAGACCAGGTTATTTACTCTAAATATGCCGGAACAGAAGTTAAGATTGACGACGTTGAATACATTGTAGTTAAGCAGAGTGATATTCTTGCTGTAATTGAAGCTTAATTATAGGCAATGCATTTTTTAGTTTTATTTTAGGATTATTATTTTAGGAGGCTATTTAAAATGGCAAAAGAGATTAAATACGGTGCAGAAGCACGTGCAGCACTTGAAGCAGGCGTTAACCAGCTTGCAGATACAGTAAGAGTAACATTAGGACCAAAAGGAAGAAACGTAGTTCTTGATAAGTCATACGGTGCACCACTTATTACTAATGATGGTGTAACAATTGCTAAAGAAATCGAATTAGAGAATGCTTTCGAAAATATGGGAGCACAGCTTGTAAAAGAAGTTGCTACCAAGACTAACGATGTAGCAGGTGATGGTACTACTACAGCAACTGTTCTTGCCCAGGCAATGATTAATGCAGGTATGAAGAATCTTGCAGCAGGCGCTAACCCAATCATCTTAAGAAAAGGTATGAAGAAAGCAACAGATTGTGCAGTAGAAACTATCGCACAGATGAGCTCAAAGGTTAACGGTAAAGAGCACATTGCAAGAGTTGCAGCTATTTCCGCAGGAGATGATGAAGTAGGTAACATGGTAGCAGATGCTATGGAAAAAGTATCCGGCGATGGTGTTATTACTATTGAAGAGTCTAAGACAATGAAGACAGAACTCGACCTTGTAGAAGGTATGCAGTTTGACAGAGGATATATCTCAGCTTATATGGCAACCGACATGGATAAGATGGAAGCTGTTCTTGATAATCCATATATCCTTATCACAGATAAGAAGATTGCAAATATTCAGGATATTTTACCGGTTCTTGAGCAGATCGTTCAGTCAGGTTCTAAGTTATTAATTATCGCTGAGGATGTTGAAGGTGAAGCTTTAACAACCCTTATCGTTAATAAACTCCGTGGTACATTTACTGTAGTTGCAGTAAAGGCTCCGGGATACGGCGACAGAAGAAAAGCTATGCTTGAGGATATCGCAATCCTTACAGGCGGTCAGGTAATCAGTTCAGACCTTGGTCTTGAATTAAAAGATACTACAATGGATCAGCTTGGTAGAGCAAAATCTGTTAAGGTACAGAAAGAAAATACAATCATTGTTGATGGTGAAGGCAGCAAAGAAGCTATTGATGCAAGAATTGCACAGGTTAAGCTTCAGATTGAAGAAACAACTTCAGACTTTGACCGTGAGAAATTACAGGAAAGACTTGCTAAGCTTGCAGGTGGTGTGGCTGTTATCCGTGTAGGTGCTGCTACTGAAACTGAAATGAAGGAAGCTAAGCTTCGTATGGAAGATGCTCTTGCAGCAACCCGTGCAGCAGTAGAAGAAGGTATCATCTGTGGTGGTGGTTCAGCATATATCCACGCTTCAAAGGCAGTAGCTAAGCTTGCAGAAACATTAGAAGGCGATGAGAAAACCGGTGCTAACATTGTGTTAAAAGCATTAGAAGCTCCGTTATTCCACATCTCAGCTAATGCAGGACTTGAAGGAAGCGTAATTATTAATAAAGTAAGAGAGTCTGAACCGGGAATCGGTTTCGATGCTTTAAAAGAAGAGTATGTAGATATGGTTAAGGCCGGTATCCTTGATCCTGCAAAGGTTACAAGAAGTGCTCTTCAGAATGCAACAAGTGTTGCGAGCACACTTCTTACAACAGAGTCTGTTGTTGCCAACATTAAGGAAGAAGTTCCTGCAATGCCGGCAGGCGCAGGTATGGGCGGAATGATGTAATCAGTCGTTCGCGATACAGAAATAAGCAATGTATAATGAGCTCTTTTGTCAGAGATATAAATCTGGCAAAAGGGCTTTTTTACTTAATACGAAAATGCACGAAAAGTAGTGAAAGGTGACAAGAATTTCTTCAGAAATTCTTGCTAGCGTAAGCTGCTGAGCTTGCGCTTTTTTGCATATCTTATAAAAAGGTGTTTACAATGTAAACAAAACATGCTACTATATGTTTACAATGTAAACAATCGTGCGGCCGGATAATAAATATGTATTCGGTATCGTAAGAATATAGTAAGAGGAGAACATGGGTTATGCGTGAATTGAGTCAGGCAGAATGGAATGTAATGGAGAGCCTATGGCAGGAAGCACCGAAAATAGGTAGCAGAATAGTGGCAGATTTATCAGAATCGGTAGGATGGAGCCGCAGTACTTCCCTGACGATGTTAAAGAGAATGGTGGATAAGGGACTTATTGCCTGCGAGGATGGCGATGGAATAAAACAATACAGTCCGCTTGTGGATAGGAAAGAAGCGGTAACAAAAGAAACGAAAAGTTTTCTGGACAGGGTTTATAAAGGAAGTATCAGTATGATGCTGAGTGCGTTTACCAAGGAAAGTAAATTAAGTGCTAAGGAAATCGATGAACTGCAACAAATTCTGGATAACGCAAAGACAGAAGGTAAGGGAGAAGAAGCATGAGAGAATGGATTATTTCTATAAGTGTATTAATCGTTGTAACGGTTATTATCAGAAAACTCTTCCATAAAAGGTTAAAACCCATGTGGCAATATCTTTTATGGCTGCCTGTGCTGCTCCGCCTTTTGATACCGGTAATGGGATTTGAAAGCTCAATAAGTGTTTTTAACTTTGTGTCTGTTAACGGAAAAACAGAGAGCACATATACAGGACAACAGGAAACAGAATGGGCTGATAAAGTTGAACATGCTGATAGTTTAGACCACACAGACACTACCGGAATTGTTAATGCTGCCGGTAGTGCAAGTGGCGCCGGAAATGTTGGTGTTAACAGTATCGTTGATACACAAGATGAAATATCGGGTGTGACAGCAGGAAATGTTACGCAACTGGAGAATAGTACGCAACAGAGTGAAAAGCAGGCAATAGATATAGGGAAGCTTCTGTATGTTATCTGGCTTAGTGGGGCCGGTTGTATGGCACTATTTATGTTGGTAACCAATATACGTTATTTTTACAAGTTAAAAACGAACCGTACCCTTATTAAGGCCGTGAACAGTAACCGTAAGGTATATGTTTCCGATAACGTGGATACATGCTGTATGTACGGCCTGATAAAACCCGCTATATATGTTACGCCTAAAGTAGCAGGGAATGAAGAAGAACTTATTTATGTAATAAGCCATGAAAATACCCATTACAGACATAAAGATCATATTTGGTCCGCCCTAAGGATGTTGTGTGTATGTATACATTGGTATAATCCGCTTGTGTATGTGGCAGCGTGGCTTTCCAAGCAGGATGCGGAAATCGCATGCGATGCCGGTGCGGTTAAGTCTTTGGGTGAAGAAAACA
The DNA here is from genome assembly GCA_045576455.1 of Lachnospiraceae bacterium. GTDB lineage: Bacteria > Bacillota > Clostridia > Lachnospirales > Lachnospiraceae > RGIG4034. Next base: position 13,776 of record JAZNGM010000013.1, read on the forward strand.
GAATCCCGTATGGGGAAACACTGCTAAAACTCAGCGTAAGCGGCATTTCACCTGAAAAATCGGTACTTATGGCTACCTCAATGAGCGGAAGCGGCAGACAGTTAAAGGAACGTCTGCAATTCATTGTGAAGAAACCAAAGGCAAAGGTGTTTATATTTCTTTTCGTGATGATGCTTATTATATTTGTGCTATATATAACCGTTACCAGTGCAGTGAGTGAGAAACCTGTAAACAGTAACAGCCGGGATGAAGGGGATACAACGCCGTGGAATATAGCATATTATTCCGGCTACATGGATGAATGCACAGAGTGGTATAGTGGCAATACGGATGAGAGTGGTTATTATAGCGACCACAGGGACTTTATCAACCGTGATTATGACAATGACGGTAAGAACGACAGAGTATACCGCGAATATATTCCGGGAACAGAACTTTCGGAAGAAAGCCGTTATCGTATTGAACTTTCGGCGGGAGAACCGGTTACGATAAGTAGCTTAACAAGTGGCTTACCTAATATCATGGCAGAAGATTTTGACAACGACGGAGAAAATGAAATATTGTTTACCTGCAATTTTGAGTTTGCTTCACGCCCGGAATATGAAGGTATTGACATAGCTTTTTTTGACAAAAAGGATGGAAAATACGAGCGTGTGGAATTACCGTTCTTTAGGGAAACGAACAAATATTATGTTCCTTTTGAAATGACAGAAGATACGAATGGGGATGTAACTGTAAGCTATCAGCTTGAGGGAGAAGAAGAACAGAGAACAACCCTTCCGCAGGATGATATTGTTAAAAGTTATGTGGGTAAGAAGGAAAACGGCAGGGTATATAAAATAGAAATGCCGGACGGAACGATTGGTAAATTCGCATGCTACATTTCACCGTTTTTTGATTATGTGGGAGAACTGAGGGTAGGTATAGAATATAACGGAAGTGAATGGTTAATAGATGATTACAAATATGTTTATCAACCCTAGCGTTTGACAAAAATTGAATATTATATGAGTTCTTTATTTGTACGTATCCTCCACTGCATTTAAGGTGGAGGATATATTTTTGCGCACTTTCTTTTTAAAGCATAAAATTGTGGTATATCTTTGTAAATCGGTTGCCAAGATTTCCAAAAAAGAATATAATGAAAAATAATGTTCTAAATGGAGGCTTAAGATGAAAAAACTGGAAGAATATGTTAGAAGTATACCGGATTTTCCGGAAGAAGGAATCATTTTCAGAGATGTTACCAGTGTGTTACAGGATGGTGACGGATTGCATCTTGCCATTGACACAATGCAGTCATTAATCGAAGATTTGGAATTTGACGTAATTGCAGGACCGGAGTCAAGAGGATTCATTTTTGGAACGCCGCTTGCTTATAATCTGCATAAGCCATTTGTGTTGATCCGTAAAAAGGGAAAGCTTCCATGTGAAACGGTTGAAAGAACCTATGATCTTGAGTATGGTACGGCAACAATTGAAATGCATAAAGATTCGGTTAAACCGGGGCAGAGAGTCCTTATTGTAGATGACCTTATTGCAACCGGCGGTACAACCGAGGCAATGATTAAGCTTGTGGAGTCACTTGGCGGTATTGTAGTAGGTGTTGTTGTGCTTATGGAACTAAAAGGTTTAAAGGGAAGAGAGAAAATTAAAGGTTACAGGCTGGACGCAGCTATATGCTATGAGGGAAAATAGATTAAGACATATATAATCATATAATATGTTGAAATTGGAGTGGTAGTATGGCAGGAGAAAGAGTAAAACATCCTTTAGTTTTAGATGACGGAAGAATACAGGCACTTAAAGAGTATCTTAGTCCTGAGGAATTATATCAGGACTTAATTCGCCGTGTCGGTTTATACCATCCGTCTGACGATATATCGCTTATTGAAAAGGCTTATAATATTGCATCTGAAGCACATAAGAACCAACTTCGTAAATCAGGAGAGCCTTACATTATCCATCCGCTTTATGTAGCCATTATCTTAGCAGACCTTGAAATGGATAAGGAAACGATTGTAGCAGGCCTTTTACACGACGTAGTAGAAGATACCATTCTTACAACGGAAGAAGTAAGGGCAGAGTTTGGTGACGATGTAGCACTTCTTGTAGATGGTGTTACAAAGATGAAGAAACTCATGCTGCAGGGAGAGGTAGTTACAGACCGTCTTGAGATGCAGGCAGAAAACTTACGTAAGATGTTTCTTGCCATGGCGAAGGATATCCGCGTTATCCTTATTAAGCTTGCAGACAGACTCCATAATATGCGTACCCTTAAGCATCAGCCGCCGGAAAGCCAGCAGCGTATTGCGAAGGAAACATTGGAAATTTATGCGCCTATCGCACAAAGACTTGGTATATCCAAGATTAAAGTAGAATTGGATGATTTATCCTTAAAATATTTAGAGCCTGAGGTTTATTATGACCTTGTGGACAAAATTGCCATCCGTAAGAGTGAGCGTGAAAAATATATCCAGTCAATTGTTGATGAGGTTGCCGAACACATTAACAATGCAGGTATTAAGGCTAAAATAGACGGACGTGTTAAGCATTTTTTCAGTATTTACCGTAAGATGAAGAACCAGAATAAGATGCTTGACCAGATTTATGATCTTTTTGCGGTGCGCATTATTGTCGATTCCGTAAAAGACTGTTATGCGGCACTCGGTGTTATTCATGAGATGTATAAGCCGATACCGGGCAGGTTTAAAGATTATATTGCAATGCCTAAGGCAAATATGTACCAGTCACTTCATACGACACTTATCGGTTCTTCGGGACAACCGTTTGAAATCCAGATAAGAACCTATGAGATGCATAAAGCGGCAGAATTCGGTATTGCTGCACATTGGAAATATAAAGAAGCCTCTGACGGTAAAAAGGTGGAGGCACAGGAAGAAGAAAAGCTTGTATGGCTTAGACAGATTCTTGAATGGCAGCGGGATATGTCCGATAACAAGGAATTCATGAATCTTCTTAAGAGTGACTTGGATTTGTTTTCGGATAGCGTATATTGCTTTACCCCGACGGGTGAGGTTAAAAACCTTCCGGCAGGTTCTACGCCGATAGATTTTGCTTACTGTATCCATAGTGCGGTAGGTAATAAGATGGTGGGCGCCAGAGTTAACGGAAAGCTTGTTACGATTGATTATGAAATTAAGAACGGTGACCGCGTAGAGATTATTACAAGCCAGAACTCGAAAGGACCGAGCCGTGACTGGCTTAATGTGGTAAAGAGTACACAAGCTAAGAACAAGATTGCCCAATGGTTTAAGAGTGAGTTAAAAGAAGATAATATTATCCGTGGTAAGGAAATGCTGCATACGTATTGTAAGCAAAAAGCGGTTAATACTACGGATATTATGAAGCCTGAATATATGGAAGCTATTATGAAAAAATATGGTTTCCATGATTGGGACAGTGTTCTTGCCGCCGTCGGACATGGTGGACTGAAAGAAGGACAGATTATTAATAAGATGGTCGAAATGTATGAAAGCGACCATAAAAAGAATATGTCTGACAGTGAGGTTTTGGAAGAGATTAATAATCTTGCCATGAGCCGTCAGATACAGCCGAAATCCCAAAGCGGAATTGTGGTAAAAGGAATTCATGACCTTGCGGTGCGTTTCTCTAAATGCTGTAATCCGGTTCCGGGTGATGAAATAGTAGGTTTCGTTACACGCGGAAGGGGTATTACCATTCATAGAACAGATTGTATTAACGTGATTAATCTGCCGGAATTTGACAGACCGCGTCTTATAGATGCAGAGTGGCAGCAGACGGATGACAGTCCGCTTGGTAAATATCTTGCGGAAATCTGCATTTATGCCAACAACAGAAATGGTCTTTTGGTAGATGTATCAAGGGTACTTGCAGAAAATGATATTGATATACAGTCAATGAATACAAGGATTAATAAGCAGGGTGTTGCCACCATGGCAATTGCCTTTGAAATATCAGGTCGTAATGAATTAACAAGAATAATTGAGAAGCTTAGAAGTATTGCCGGCATTCTCGATATTGAAAGGACAACAGGCTGATGATTAAAATTGGAAGAATTGTACTCGGAATGGTAGGCACGAACTGCTATTTTGTATATCGCGATGATGAAGAGGGGGATATCAGGCATGCATTGGTATTTGACCCTGCCGATAACGGCGAGCATCTGTATAATAAGTTAAAAGATGCAGGCTTTGAAGTATCGGCCATTTTCCTGACGCATGGTCATTTTGACCATATATTAGGTGTAAAAAAATTAAAAGAATTATCGGGTGCATCAGTGTATGCCAATGCAGCCGAAAAAGAAGTGTTAACGGACGTTAATAAGAATTGTACCAATCAGATAGGAAAACCGTATGACGTGGATGCAGATGTGTATCTTAAAGATGGCGAAGAGATTACATTAGCAGACATTACCCTTAAGATGATAGCTACGCCGGGACATACCATCGGAAGCTGCTGTTACTATATTGAGGAGATGGGAACGCTCGTATGTGGTGATACGCTTTTTGAACAGTCGGTGGGAAGAACAGACCTTCCGACAGGAAGCGAAAGTACTTTGATTCGTTCCATCAGGGAAAAGTTGTTTGTATTACCGGAGGAAACCCAGTGCTATCCGGGTCATGGAGATAGTACAACGATTGGATATGAGAAGAAGTACAATCCGTTTTGCTGTTAATGCAAAGCGGATTGCTTATGTTTACGATATATTACGGAGTTTATTATGTTACAGATTAGAATGAATGAAATGACATATGAATATGACATCCATGCGCTTGTAAAAGCTTTTTTCCCGAAGGAAGAGCTGGAATTTACAACGGGTTTAAGACCGGATGTTACGGAAACCTATACAAGTCTTTTGGTTTTTGAGATAGGTGAAGATAGTATTATTATGTCATTTTGGAATGCGCATGGATTATACAAAGAGTATAAACTTAACCTACAAGAGGGTGTGGACGCCGGAATAAGAAAAAATGAGTTCAAGAAGTTTTTATACCGTTCGTTAAGTGACTATACCGGAAAAGAACTTCCGTGGGGAAATCTTACAGGCATACGTCCGACGAAGCTTGCTATGGCTAAGCTCGACGCGGGACTTACGGATGAAGAAATAAAAGATAACCTTATGGACGAGCACTATGTAAGCGTAGAAAAAGCAACGCTTGCCGTAGATATAGCTAAGAGGGAAAAAGAGATTCTTAAGGATATCCATTATGAAAGCGGATACAGCCTCTACATAGGAATTCCGTTCTGCCCAACTACCTGCCTTTATTGCTCTTTTACATCATATCCGTTATGTGTATGGGAAAAGAGAATGGACGACTATATTAATGCACTGTTTACGGAAATGGATGCCGCAGCAGAGCTTATGAAGGGGAAAACGCTTGATACTGTCTATATAGGAGGCGGTACGCCGACAACACTTACGGCAGAGCATCTTGATAAGCTTTTGACGAAAATAGAAGATACCTTTGATTTTTCCCATGTAAAGGAATTTACGGTGGAAGCAGGAAGGGCTGACAGTATTACGAGGGAGAAGCTGGAAGCGTTAAGGAAACATAAAGTATCGAGAATTTCCATTAATCCGCAAACAATGCATGATAAGACGCTATCCCTTATCGGAAGACGTCATACGGTGGCACAGGTGGAAGAAGCTTTCCGTATGGCGCGGGAATTGGGCTTTGATAACATTAACATGGATATTATTCTCGGACTTTTGGAGGAGACGGATGAAGATGTTCAGTATACTATCGACAAGATATGCGAACTTAATCCGGATAACCTTACGGTACATTCCCTTGCCATTAAACGCGCCTCGAAGCTCAACCGTTTTATTACCGAGAATGGTTATATGGTATCCAATAATACCGATAAGACGATGAAAATAGCAGAAGATGGTGCAAAAAGGCTTGGTATGAAGCCGTATTACCTTTACAGACAGAAAAACATGACCGGTAATTTCGAAAACGTCGGTTATGCAAAAGAAGGTAAAAACGGTATTTATAACATTCTTATTATGGAAGAAAAACAGTCCATTGTAGCGTTAGGAGCAGGCTCCATATCCAAGGCAGTTTATCCGGACGGCAGAATCGAAAGATGTGATAATGTAAAGGATGTGGCTCTTTACATAGAAAAAATCGGTGAAATGATTGAGAGAAAACGGAAGCTATTTGAGTATTAAATTTGATGCTCCCCCTATTTTGTGAGTAAAACTTGCGGATTATGTCAAAAATCTGCGTATTGTGAAAAAAATGATGAAAATAGTGGAGTATATAGTACAATGGTATAAGTGTTGTAGTATCGCCGGTGGGAATTATTTGCACAAAAGGTATGCTGCAAAATAAACATGGTTAAGGGAGAATTAAATTATGAAGAACAGCAAAAAAATAAACCGCATATTTAAAGGCTTGCTTGTATTAGTGTTGGTGGTAGGCATGCTTTTGGGTAATGAGGTAACAGCCGGTGCCACGGGCAGCACAACGTATCATTTTTGTGGTTTGTCCGGAGGGAATCATAAAAATCGGCCGGTAGAGGGAACTATCCTGTATCAGGGAGATGTTTTGGAGTATGGTATCTATGATGATGGTCATAATGATGGAGTATATACTTTATTTGTTGATAACGTGGAAACGCAGGGCGTTTCGGTGGGGTCTTATCTTGGTACCGAACTTTATGAATGGACAGCAGACGCAACGTATGTAGTAACAAGAATATCAGTAATTCAGGAAGGCGATAACCATATATCTACTCAGGGAGAAATTTATTTGGAAAAATGGATTGAAACTCCTGTCGAAGAGGAAACCGTACCTGCTTGGTTATTGGCATTTAATGAGGATTATGCCCAGATGCTTAAGGATATAAGCGAAGCTGAAAGTGGTGCAAACGTGGAAATTGATGCAACAGTATGGCATTCCTTTAGTGCAAAGCAGTTAGAAGAATTGATGCAGAGAAGTGACGTGAATTTGGTATTTACATATGCATATGAAGGAGAAAAGTTTAAGGTAACGATACCTGCAGGCACAGAAATGATTTATGATTGCGAATGGTATGGACCACTTAAGTTAAATGCCCTGTTTGGCAGAACTATGATAAGTGAAGCGGAATAAGAAGAGGCAATTGCACAAATAGAAAAACAAATTAATGATTGATTATTAGAAAAGTGTTTGTTGGTTTTTTTTCGGCAGATACTTTTTTATTGCTTGACTACTTATGGTATTACAAAATAATTGACATCCGGATGGACTTATGGATAAAATTGTGACAAGTTGTTTGCACATTTATGTTGAATTCAACAATGATTAAGTGTAAAATCGTAGGATAGGGTTTGTTACAAGAGTTTGTCACAAAGGAGTTATAAAATGGCACTTATTAAGAAACCGGTAACCGGTATGAAGGAAATTATGCCAAGAGAGATGGAAATACGTGATTATGTTATGCGCGTAATTAAAGAAACGTATGCCTCTTTTGGTTTTACATCAATTGAAACCCCGTGCGTGGAAGATATCAGAAATCTTTGCAGTAAGCAGGGTGGCGAAAATGAAAAGCTTATATTTAAAATTTTAAAGAGAGGCGAAAAGCTGAATCTTGAAACGGCTGAGAGTGAAGCAGATTTGGTAGATACGGGACTCCGTTATGATTTGACTGTTCCGCTGGTACGTTTCTATTCCAATAACCAGAATAATCTTCCTAATCCGTTTAAGGCACTTCAGATGGGTAATGTATGGCGTGCGGACAGACCACAGAGAGGCAGATACCGCCAGTTTATGCAGTGTGATATAGATATTCTCGGCGAAGCTACCAATCTTGCAGAGATTGAGTTGATACTTGCAACGACCACTACACTCGGCAAACTTGGATTTAAGGGATTTGAAATCAGAATTAATGAGAGAAGACTTTTGAAAGCGATGGCGGCTTATGCAGGCTTTGGCGAAGAAAGTTATGATACGGTATTCATTATTCTTGATAAGATGGATAAAATCGGTTTGGATGGCGTTAAGGAAGAATTGCTTGCAGACGGATTTAGTCAAGAAGTGGTTGATAAGTATTGTTCTCTTTTTGAAGATGTTAAGACAGGAATCGAGGGTGTTAAGAAGATGAAAGATACGCTCGGCGATTTCCTTGATGATGAGATTGCAACAAGTCTTTCGGAAATCATTGAAAGTGTTGAAAATACAAAGTGTGCGGATTTTGCCATGGTATTTGATCCGACACTCGTGCGCGGTATGTCTTATTATACAGGAACTATTTTTGAAATTGCCATTCCTGAGTTTGGCGGAAGCTGTGGCGGCGGTGGCCGTTATGATAAGATGGTAGGAAATTTTACCGGTTCTGATGTTCCGGCATGCGGTTTTTCCATCGGATTTGAAAGAATCGTTTTGTTACTTCTTGAAAGTGGGTTTGAAATTCCGGGAAGAGGCGCTAAGTGTGCATACCTTATTGAGAAAGGCTTGCCGGCAGACAGACTTGTGGAAGTAATGCGTGAGGCAATGCAGGAGCGTGAAAAAGGCATGCAGGTTCTTGTTGCTAAAATGAACAAGAATAAGAAGTTCCAGAAAGAACAGCTTATGAGTGATGGTTATACAGAGTTTAAAGAGTTTTATAAAAATCCGTTACAATAGATTGCTACAATCAGATTACTACAATCAGATTACTATAAAAGCAGATTAGTTACAATAAATGGAAGGAGTCACCGTCCGGTGATGCAAGGAAATAAAAATGGCTGAATCAATGAATGGATTAAAGAGAACCCACCGATGCGCAGAACTTAGTGTGCAGGATGTAGGAAAAACAGTTACCGTTATGGGCTGGGTTCAGAAGAGTAGAAATAAAGGTGGTATCATTTTCGTCGATTTACGTGACAGAAGTGGTCTTTTACAGATTATTTTTGAAGGAACGGATATTGATGAGGAAGGCTTTGCAAAAGCGGAAAAACTCCGTAGTGAATTTGTTATTGCCGTAGTAGGAACGGTAGAAAAGAGAGCAGGCGGTATTAATGAAAATCTGGCAACCGGTGAGATTGAAATCCGTGCCAATGCACTCCGCATTCTTTCTGAATCAGAGACACCGCCATTTCCGATTGAAGAGAATTCCAAGACGAAGGAAGAGTTAAGATTAAAATACAGATATCTTGATTTAAGAAGACCGGATATCCAGAAAAACCTGATGCTGAGAAGTAAAGTAGCAACCAAGATGCGTGAATTTATGGCAAATGAGGGATTCCTTGAAATTGAAACCCCGATGCTTACCAAGTCAACACCGGAGGGGGCAAGGGAATATCTTGTACCAAGCCGTGTGCATCCGGGTAAATTTTATGCACTTCCACAGTCACCGCAGATTTTTAAGCAGCTTTTGATGTGCTCGGGTTATGACAGATATTTCCAGATTGTAAAATGTTTCCGTGATGAAGATTTGCGCGCGGACAGACAGCCTGAATTTACACAAGTAGATATGGAATTATCCTTTGTTGACGTAGAAGATGTACTGGATGTTAACGAAAGATTATTACAGGCAGTATTTAAAGATGCTATTGGTGTAGATGTAAAACTTCCGCTTCCAAGAATTACATGGAAGGAAGCAATGGAGCGATATGGTTCTGACAAACCGGATACCCGTTTTGGCATGGAACTTAATAATGTAAGTGATATTGTTAAGGACTGCGAGTTTGTAGTTTTTGCAGATGCTATCAAAAACGGCGGTTCCGTACGTGGTATTAATGCTAAGGGCGAAGGTGAAATGCCGCGTAAAAAGATAGATGCACTCGTTGAGTTTGCAAAAGGTTATGGCGCAAAAGGTCTTGCGTACATTGCCATTGCACAGGACGGAACGAGAAAGTGTTCTTTTGCCAAGTTTATGAAAGAGGAAGAACTTGACAGCCTTGTAAATGCAATGCAGGGTGAACCGGGCGACTTACTTTTGTTTGCGGCTGATAAGAATGCCCTTGTTTTCAGTGTCCTTGGCGCTTTAAGAATTGAGATTGCAAAACAGCAGGGTATACTTGATAAGAACCGGTTTAATCTTCTTTGGGTAACAGAGTTCCCGCTTCTTGAGTACAGCGAGGAAGAGGACAGATTTGTTGCGATGCATCATCCTTTTACCATGCCTATGGACGAAGATTTACAGTATCTTGATACAGACCCGGGCAGAGTACGTGCTAAAGCTTACGATATCGTATTAAACGGCGTTGAGCTGGGTGGCGGTAGTGTAAGAATCTTCCAGCATGATGTACAGGAGAAGATGTTTGAAGTGCTTGGATTTACACCGGAAGAAGCATATGAGAGATTCGGCTTCTTATTAGATGCATTTAAGTATGGTGTGCCGCCACATGCAGGACTTGCCTATGGACTTGACCGTATCATCATGTTAATGACAGGTGCAGATTCCTTACGTGATGTTATTGCATTCCCTAAGATTAAAGATGCTTCTTGTCTTATGACGGATGTACCGCATGCGGTAGACAAAAAACAGCTTGATGAATTATTTGTAGAAATTGTTACACCGGAAGAATCATGATAAAAATATATTATAAAAAAACAGACGAAAGAGCATGTGACAATGCTCTTTTGTCAAATGTAATATTATCTGAACAAAGAAAAGAAAAAGCGTTAGCTTTAAGAAATATCAACGATAAGCGTTTAAGCGTAGCGGCATCCCTTCTTTTACAGGAAGCAATCACAGAATGGACCGGATGTGCACAGGAACCGTTCTATTTTGCATATGACGGAAATGGAAAACCCATGCTTCCGGCAGCGTATACAAAATCCCTTCATTGGGGCGGAAAAAGAACCGGCAATCCGGAGCGGGATATTTATGTTAATTTGTCCCATTCAGGAGATTATGTTGCTTGCGTGATAGGGGATGAACCGGTAGGTATTGATATACAAAAATGGCGTGGATATAAAGAAACTGTGTCAGAACGCTATTTTCACATTAAGGAGCTTGAAAAACTGTCGGCGGTTCCTGCAGAGGATAGGGAAAGACTTTTTTACTTTATATGGGCGCGCAAAGAAGCATATATTAAGTACACGGGACTTGGTATGCGGCAGAATCTAAATCTTTTTAATGTCTTTGATGAAAGCGAATATAGTTATGAAGACGTAACTGATATAGAAGGATATGCACTTTCAGCTATATGCAAAAAGAATAATAACAGCCGGAATTTAGGATAAGACCTTGATTCCGGCTGAATTTATCTAAGAAGTAGTGAAAGCACATAGAAATAGAAATGGGATTAGGGATAGTTTTCGGGATAAATTGTCTGTGTGATTCCATCCGCAATAGCGTAAGCTACGGCATTAAAACGGCTGTCAAAAATGTTGTTATCCTTTTCGGAATTAATAAAACCGACTTCCACCAATACGGCGGGCATAGAGGTGCGGCGTAAAACAACCAGATTTTTCCGCTCATCAATGCCGAGATTTTTAAAACCGATGGATTCAAGCTGACGGTTAATGTTGCGTGCCATTTCAGCGGCCCTGCCATACTCGTTATATACAAGGGATTCGACACCGTTGTACTGGTTCGGATATAAGGAGGAATTGCGATGGATGGAGATAAAATAATCTGCATTTGCTGCATTTCCTTCGGTTGCTTTTCTGAAAGGCGATTCATAAATATCCGATGTACGGGTATATACTACATTAAAGCCGTAGCTTTCAAGAATATCACCGACAGCAAGGGTAAGGTTTAAATTATCATCTTTTTCATTGCGCTGGCCGTAAACCGCGCCGGGATCTGAGCCACCATGGCCGGCGTCCAAAACAATTGTGATTGCCATATATATTTTCCAATCACCGGATTTGTTATAATATATGCTGAAATGTCTCATTTGACACATTTTGGATATTTTTATAAAATGTGTAGAAATCAGTATTTTTATTTGCTTATATATTTTGAAATATATTGTGTGATTCAGGGAGGAACAAAAAGTGACTTACGAAGAAATTAAGAAAAATCCTGAGGTTAATGCTTTGTTGAAAAAAGGAAATGCAGACCTCGGAGTATTAGGATATACCGATCATTCCGTGGCACACGGCGCACTGGTGGCGGAGCGTGCCGCAATGGTATTGAGAAGCTTCGGATATGGTGAAAAAGAACAGGAACTTGCTAAAATTGCAGGTTATATGCATGATATCGGGAATGCGGTAAACCGTACACATCATGCAGAAAGCGGTGCGCTTCTTGCTTATGATATTTTGTCTAAGACAGATATGAGTGTCGAGGACAGAATCAGTATTATGTCGGCTATCGGTAATCATGATGAATCAACCGGTGGTGCGAAGGATGCTATAGGAGCTGCGTTAATTATTGCCGATAAAACGGATGTAAGACGGAACCGTGTGCGTAATCATGACATGGCGACGTTTGATATACATGACAGGGTAAATTATGCCGTAACGGATGCGGAGCTTGAAATAATAGTGGAAAAAAGAGAAATTATCCTTCATTTACAGGTCGATGAAAAAATATGTACCATGTATGATTATTTTGATATTTTCCTTGAAAGAATGCTGATGTGCAGAAAAGCGGCGGAAATGCTTTCAGCACGTTTCAGACTGATTGCTAACGGAAGCAAGATATTGTAGATCTTTAATTAAAATGTATAGAAACGCGGTATCACACAGATAATAATGTAAAATTATTAAAGAGGTGAAAGCATGCCGCAATTAGGTGTACAAAGTATAAAATATAGTAAACCCGTTCATATAATAAGCAGTGCTTCCGTAGTGGGAACCAAAGAAGGCGAAGGCCCTCTAAAAGAATTGTTTGATATAGTGGCAGAAGATGATTTGCTTGGGTGTGATAACTGGGAGGATGGCGAAGGAACCTTTATGCAGGAGGCAGTAAGCCTTGCCATGCGGAAAGTAAAAAATACACCGAAGGACATAAGATATATTTTTGCAGGAGATTTGTTGGCACAGTCCGTAGCATCTTCTTATAGCCTCATATCTTTTGAAATTCCCCTTTTTGGTATATATGGCGCCTGCTCTACCTGCGGAGAAGGCTTAAGTCTTGCATCAATGACGATAGAAGGCGGTTTTGCAGATAAAGCCATGGCTGTGACTTCAAGTCATTTTGCCAGTGCGGAAAAAGAATTCCGGTTTCCGCTCGGATACGGAAACCAACGGCCATTATGTGCTACGTGGACAGTGACGGGAAGCGGGGCATTTGTTCTTGCGGGAAACACCGATGAAAATAGTGTGTATAAACACTGTGTTATCACAGGAATTACGACCGGACGGATTATGGACTATGGACTTAAAGACAATATGAACATGGGATGCTGTATGGCCCCGGCGGCTGCAGATACTATTTACCATAATCTAAAAGACTATAAACGCATGCCGGAGGAATATGATAGGATAATAACCGGCGACCTTGGAAAAGTAGGGCAGCAGGCATTGCTTGATCTGCTTCGTGATAAAGGATACGATATTGCTGACAGACATATGGATTGCGGAATAGAAATTTTTGATTCAACAGCCCAGGATACCCAGGCGGGCGGATCAGGGTGCGCATGCGCTGCTGTTACCTTGTCGGCAATGATTTTACCGAAAATTGAGTCCGGTGAATGGAAAAGAGTTTTGTTCGTACCAACCGGTGCCTTGTTAAGTAAAGTAAGTTTTAACGAAGGACAGACCGTGCCGGGCATTGCACATGGCGTTGTTATAGAACATGTTGATTAGTGACGCCTAATCGATTGCAGAAGAAAAAACGAAACGACAACAGATGTTTTATCTGTTGTCGTTTTCTTGCTACATATCATTTCAGCGGCAATGTAATTCCTACCCCAAATACATTTTCTTTTGGGTAGATATCGAGACTGCCGTTATGCTTTTCAATAATATCTTTTACGGATTCCAAACCGATGCCGAACCGCTTGGAATGGGTATCCTTACGGGAGAGAAAACGGTTATTCTTTTTAAGGAAGATACCATCATAAGTATTTTCTACTAAGACAAACCATTGTCCGTCCGTTTCACGGGAGCTTATTGTAATAGTTTTCCCGGAACCGGAGTCATTCTTAACAGGCATCCGGTTGCAGGCATCCACGGCATTTTCTAAAAGGTTCCCTAAAGCCGTACATAATTCCACATCAGACAGTAGTGGCTGCTGTGGCAGACAAAAACGGATATCTATGTGAATATCATGTTCTTTTGCACAGAAATAATAGTATTGCAGCAATACATCCACGGCGGTATTTTGTGAAAAGGCGCCGGCTATCATAGGGGAATGTGTGGATGTATGTGAAGTAAGCGTATCAAGGTATTTCTGCAATTCTTCTAAAGGAGCATCCTGTGTCGCAGAAATTTTTAATTGTTCTACGAAACCGGATATGGTATGCAGTTGTTGCCTGAAATCATGCGTCATTTTTCTACGCTCTTCCAGCTGTCCGCTGAGCTCCCGGTGATATACTTCCTGCATGGCGAGCTGTTTTTTATATTGATGATTTTCTTCCTCAAAGGCAAGTTTATTGATGTAAGCATTCGTCAAGTCGCGCCAGAGGGTATAGCCGATGGAACAAACAATAATCATACTTCCCCAGTCCATAAACCAACCAAAGAAGATGGGCTCAAATGTAGGAAGAATGCGGTCCCATACAAAAACGGCAGCGTATGCGATGGAGGCAAAAAACAAAGGTCTTGAAGTATTATTCAATCTTTTTATGGATGCCCCGGCACTAATCAACAGATAAGCGGCAAAAGCCAGCTTATATACAAACAGGCATTGTGAAAACAACTGCATAACCGGCACGGTTAAATGCGTGGAGAAAAATCCGTAACAGCCCGCTACAAGGCAGAAAACGGCGGATATGGCAGTAGAAATACGACGGCAATAGTAACCGGTATCGCATAACCTGTTATGTAAGCGGATTACCAAAAACATTATCAGATAGATACATATGAGTTCCAAAGCATACCACGGGAATATGGATAATTCCCACATAGTATGAATAATCGGAAACAGCGGTGTTATAAACATAAGCAAGCACAGAGCTGCAAATATAAGAGGGGCTCTTTGCTTCATACTTAAGCCAAAATAAAAGTAAAAGAGAGAAAACAGCAATCCAATGGTGCAGGCAATCAGAGTAACGGCAAGGCGGATATTATGCAGTGATTCCACTTTTGGAAATGTACCGAAAACAGGCGGATATACCATTCCGCTATAAAAATGGGAATAGTCGCTGACTGCTAACAGGATATCCACATGACCAGCGGCTTCAAAGGTCACTATCTTAGCCTGGGTGGCAGGGGTATAGGAATCCGGCTGGGGATTTCCTACGGATGTTATTAATTTGCCATTTATGTATAACTTGTACGCAGAATAAATCTCCGGTAATTCCAAAGCATAGGACAGGGTAGCCTTAGGAAGATCTATATGGAGCGCATAACTGCCGCAACCATGCGGAGAAGTACGTGTTCCTAATCCGTCAAACCGTGTGCGGTCACCGATGGCTGTGTAAACCATATGATCGCCCGGATAAGTATCGGGGGTCAGCAGTTGGTCAGGATAAAATTCCCAATCACGGATCAGGAAAGAGGTTTTTTCTAAGTTAGCTTCCGTAACGGATAATTGTCCCTGACTTGGCTGAATGCCATCGTGTGTATATTTATTATTCCATAGATATAAGCTGACACATAAACCGGAAGAGGCCAGTAGTGTAAGCAGATATGGAATATATTTTCTTTTGTTTGTAAAAAGAAGTATTGCAATAATAGCAAAGAAGATGATTGCTGTCACTATAATGGCTATCAGCATGGACGGTGAAGTATTGTCCGCAAAAGTAGCCTGCAATGGGACAGCTTCATCCTGTATGTAAAATATACCTGTTTCATGAATGGTAAACGTAACAAGTCCTGTCTCTGTCACATAATCTCCGGATGCTATTTTATTGCCATCTTCGCTAAATAAAACCGGCACGGTGTTTTTGGCAGGTTCATGGGGCAAAGAAATCTGCATGGAGGAAACCTTAGCCACAGCAACATCATTTTTTGAAATACTAACGGAAAAACCATTATTCCCATGAGGAAATATTGTTACAAGTATGCGGTCAGTGCTGCTTAGGTCAAGGGATGCAATGCTGTCCGCAGGTATCTTAAGACTGATAGACCCGGTAGAAAAAAGGGCTGTGTCCCATGTTTCCAACATGGCATTCATTTCACTGCCAAGAAGATAAGGCTCTGAAGTTTCAGGCTCAGTAACCTCCGGTTCTGTAGGTACAGTGGGTTCAGGCTCAGCAACCTCGGGCTCTGTAGCCTCCGGTTCTGTAGGAACAGTGGGTTCGGGCTCAGCAATCTCCGGTTCAGTAGCCTCCGGTTCTGTGGGTACAGTGGGCTCAGGCTCAGCAACCTCCGGCTCTGTAGTCTCCGGCTCTGTAGGAACAGTGGGTTCGGGCTCAGTAACTTCCGGCTCTGTAGGTACAGTGACCTCCGGTACAGTAGGTTCCGGTACGGAAGGCACGTTAACCTCGGGTACAGTAGGTTCCGGTACGGTAGGTACGTTAACCTCCGGTACGGAAGGTTCAGGTACGGAAGGTTCCGGTGCTGTAGGTTCAGAAGACTCCGGCGGAGTTATGGGTGCATTACCGTTTGTATCTCCACCATCTCTGTCGCCTTCAATATATTCTTTGTCAGACAGAATGTCCCAACCATAGGTAAATGAGGCAATACCGGTTTGCCCACCCTCGTAGTCAACCTGAATCCGGTAAGTACTTCCTTCATTCAGATACCACGCGTAAAGGTCGAGCATGGTGGAATGTATAAACACTTCATCATCCGGTTCTAACACCCGCCATTCTCCATCATTTTCAGATAACCATACCTCTATGGTGTCAAGGTTGATGCCGGATGTAATCCATGGAAAAAGGATATATTCATAATTGGGACTTATATATGATAAATCTAAACGGGGTTGCCCTAAAGCCTGCACAGTTACCGGCATAGAGTAGGATGGTACTGTGAGACTATCAGAAAACCGGCAATTAAGAGGTGTTTCAAAAGTAGCAGTAATTTCATATATACCAACAGTATCCTCTATAACAGCATCAGTGTTATAGATTACAGGACAGAGATACTCATTACCCATAGCGTCATAGCATGGCCATGTTGTCTGAAGAGGAGAACTTGCAAGAAGGTCATCCATACTACTGTTTTGTTCCAAGGAAAATGCAGTACTGAATTCGTTCCATACCTCTTCTAATGCAACAATCTCAACCGGTTCTATGGGATCATATACCCTGACAAGAAGGGCTAATTCTGATAAAACACCATCACCCCACGTATAGGAAGCATCCGGAAGTTGAATGGTTCCGGTTTCTATATATTCTCCGCAGACAGTGGTATTTGTAATGGTGGTATTGTTATCAAAGCAGCTCCATGAGACCGGCAATGTTTGGTTAGTAATATTACCTTCATTGTCTTCTATGGTAGCATTCACAGTTAATAAACCATTATTGTAGACATGGTAAAATAGGGGTTCTGTATTTTGAGAAGAACGCCGTACCATTTCAAAAGGCAAAAGATTGGCCAGTTGTTCACTGTTTTCTATTCCGGTTACAGTGTAAAAAACGGCAGAATCCGACTCACCTTCCTGTGTTTCGTTGGCGTATACGGGCAAGGAGAGTACGGCCATCAAAAGGAAAATGATAAAGGCCGGTATGAGAGACTTGTCATATGCAGTTGTTTTCAGTAATTGGAATGCTTTTTTGGTACGTTTCATAAGTAAACTCACATGTTATCAAAAATGTAATTGCGGTAGTGCTGCAATATCTGTCTTTTGTTACGTATGTTAATGGGAAGCCTGTCTCCATTTTTTACAATAAAGACGGTATCTTCCTGACTGTTTATATGATCCATATTTACTAAAACCCCTTGAATGCATAGTAAAAACCGCTTGTCATCCAAAAGTGGTTTGGTAAGAGAATGGAAGGGACCATTTGCAATCAGAGTCTGATTCAGCGTCTGAATCAGGACATTACGTTTTTGTGCCTGTATGTATAAAATCGATTCCGTATCCAGTTTGATTTCACTACCTTCGCATATCACATCCAGATACGGAACATCATATGCCGGCTGCAAATTGCAACGTTCCATGGCTTCTGTAAAATCATGGTCTGTAAACGGTTTTACAAGATAGTGGCTGGCATTGACTCTAAAGCCTTCCAGACAATGCTCTGTGGATACCGTAAGAAAAATCAACTTACAGTCTCTGTCAAGACGCCGTAAACACATGGCGGCTTCCATTCCTGTCATGCCTTTCAGATAAATATCCATAAAAACAATTTGAAACCGAAGGGTATTTAATGCCTCTACGAATTCTTCTGCACTTTCATATGTGTATAAATGATAAATAAGACCAAGCTCTGTCATATATCGGTTTAAGTAAGATGAAATCTGTTCACGGTCCTTATCAAGGTCTTCAATTATTGCGATGTTCATAAAATTCCTCCATAAACGGTGGCATTCATAGTTAATCATATTGTAACACAAAATGCATTATGAAAGAAATTAGGATTTCATTATAGGGCATATTTTTTAATAAAAAATTGCGGATTATGTCAAAAATCTGCGCATTGTGCAGGAAATGTTGAAAATAAAAGGGGATTTAGTAAAATAATTTAGGTGTTTGCTGTGATGGAATCAAACAGTTAGTGTTACAAATAATAAAATACTAGGGGGATTGAAAATGCAACCAATTAAAAGATGGAGAGTAAAACAGTTGTTATTTGCTACCACGATATTACTTATTTGTTTATGTTTTTTTATGGGGACAGAGGTTAAGGCGGCAGGAGGAGAGGTAATTCGGATTGACTGCTCGACTTTAAGTATGTATGGGGGAACAAACGGAGATGGTGTGTATCGCGAAAATGATGTTTCAAACGGAAAAATCATGTATTCGTTTGATAATACTGCCATGCTTACCTTAAGTGAAGGTTTTTCGTTTGAGTTAGAGAATTGTACTAACGCAAAAGTGCAGTGTATCGATAACAAAGGGACTATTATGAGTGGCAACATTGAAGTTGGGGTATATAATAGCGGAACGATTGAAGAAGGCTCTTTCTCAACAAGTGTATTTAACGAGACCGGTGGAATCATTAATGGAGGTACCTTTGCGATTGGTGTGGAAAATAATGCAGTCATTAACGGAGGAATCTTTTCATCATACATAGTAAATAATAATGCGAATGGATTAATTCTTGGCGGTACCTTTTATTCTGCTGTATACAATAATGCTGCCGGAATAATTGGGGGTGGCAAATTTTATACCCCGGTAAGCAATCATGCCGGGGGGACGATTACCGAGGGTATTTTTGAGACGCCTGTGAGAAATGCGGGCACAATTAAAGGTGGCAATTTTTCCGAAGACGTACAAAATGAAAATATAATTATGGGAGGAACCTTCCGCGGACAGGTAGTTAATAGTAATGAAAATTCCTATATTGCAAGATGTACGTTAGCAGAGGGCAGCAGGTTGATATGTGTGACGGGAACGATGGAACGGGTAACCCTTGAGAATGGCGGGACAATCATTAATGGAAGTTTGCCACCATTTACAACACCGGGAACGTGGTCATTGTCCGGAGGAGAATATGTAGTACCGCCGGCGGAAATTACTGAAGATACAAGCGAAAAGGAAGCCAGAGCTTTTACCAATGATTTATTAACGCGTGCATCAGCTGCAAAGCCGGGAGACACATTGAAAGTTGATGCAACCGTATGGCATTCCTTTAGCGCAAATGTATTGAAAGAGTTGTTTAGTAAGGAAGGGGTAAATTATACCTTTTACTATAACTATGGCGGCGAATGCTTCTATGTAGATGTTCCTCAAGGAGCGGAACCGGAAGAAGGCATTGAATGGTACGGTCCGCTTAAGTTAAATGCTATGTTTGGAAGAACGATGATTCAAAAGAGCGAATTTGACGCAACGTTATTTAAGTAGGTGTAACCGGGGAAAATAAGGTTAATAAAATACATACGAATAAAACGGAGGAATTCAAAATGAAGAAAAGATTTTTAAGAAAATTCATATCATTTATGCTGGTATGTATGTTTTGTTGTGCTTTACCCATGAATGCAGAGGCAGCAGATGTAATGACGGTTGATTTTAGCCAATTTGTGGACGACTTCTGGTGGTGTGATGGTGCAGGAAATTATAGAAATGGAGCGAGCGAATCGGGGAATTGTGTGTGCTCTTGGAGTTCTGGTGGGGTGGATGTTTATAGTGGCTATTCTGTTGCATTGGTGAATGTAAGTAGTATTCCGTTTGAGTATGCAAAGCCATTGTGGAATAGGGGAACGATTATATCCACCGATGGATGTATTGATTATGTTTGGAATTATAGTTCCGGGACTATCAGTGGTGGTACATTCGGTTTTGTTAATATGGAAGGAGGAACCATCAATGGTGGTACATTCGGTGAAGTTAATATGCAAGAAGGAACCATTGACGGAGCGATAATTACCGGAGTGTTTGGGTACCAATACGGCATTGTCAAAGATGTAATTCTTGCAGAAGGAGCAAAAATCCGTGAGTATAGGGATGGAAGATATGTAGATGTTGTAAGTGAACCGGGTGTCTATACATTAAATAACGGAGAGTGGGTTGCTTCTTCGGGAGAAGAACCGGCACCGGAAGAACCAAAAGAAAGTGCAGCACATATTTTTTACAGGGAATTGTTAACGCGTGCAGCAGCTGCAAAACCGGGAGATACACTGAAAGTTGATGCAACCGTATGGCATTCTTTTAGCGCGAATGTATTGAAAGAGTTGTTTAGTAAGGAAGGGGTAAATTACACCTTTTATTATAACTATGGCGGCGAATGCTTCTATGTAGATGTTCCTCAAGGAGCAGAACTGGAAGAAGGTATTGATTGGTACGGTCCGCTTAAGTTAAATGCCATGTTTGGAAGAACCATGATTGAAAAGGAGGAACTTTTAAATGGAACAATCAATTAAGAAAACAGAATTAAAGAAAAGGTTTAAGGGGTGGTTAGCCCTGATGATGGCTTTCATGATGCTTGTAGGAAGCAACATGTCGGTATTTGCAGCAGAGCATGCTTATTACACTCAAAACGATGTGAACGGAATAACGGTCGGAACCACGTATCACGGCGGCGATAAAATAATATGGAAATACGCTACGGGCGGAAACGTGGCTATAAATGTGTATATAAACGGTGTTCAAGCATCAGCAACGTCGGTTGACGAGTTATTATATAAGTATGTTACATTATCAGGGGCGGAAAGCCTTGTATATACAGTAACTGAAATTGTAGATGCCGGATATAGCTCTTATAATTTATATCTGGAAGCGGATGTGCCTGTAACGAAAAACTTAAGGTATACTACTTCGGGAAATATAGTCATCGGGATTTCCGAGGGAGATATGATATCTGAGGGAGATAGTATCGAGTATACATCTGGTTACTCATCCTCCCGCGCACTGTATGATGTTTCCCTTGTGATTGACGGAGTAACAGTAGATTCTAGTGAGTGGAGTGGAAACAATCCTTACACGTATACCTTCGATAAAGATGTTACGGTAACGGGGGTAGCATCTGAAATAAGAAATAGTAATGAGGCTTGGGCTACCATTACGCTTGTGTCCGTGGGAGGAACCGGTGCATCAGGCAATGCCAGTGCTAATACAGAACGTGCTTTTATGGAACAAATGGATTATACAAATGACTTATTAAAACAAGCATCAGAGGCAAAGTCGGGAGACACATTGAAAGTTGATGCAACCGTATGGCATTCTTTTAGCGCGAATGTATTGAAAGAGTTGTTTAGTAAGGAAGGGGTAAATTATACCTTTTATTATAACTATGGCGGCGAATGCTTCTATGTAGATGTTCCTCAAGGAGCAGAACTGGAAGAAGGCATTGATTGGTATGGACCGCTTAAGTTAAATGCCATGTTTGGAAGAACCATGATTGAGAAGAGCGAATTAAACGCAATAGCCAGTGAATAAGGGGATTAGGAATACTATAAAGGTGTGAACTTGAAATGAAAGAAAGAAGCAAAATGAACATAACCGGGATAGGGAAAATATTGAGCGTGATTGTTCTTACAGGAGTGACCTGTATGCTTCTTTTGTTTCTTACCGCTCTTATTCCACAAAGTGCCATTAAGGAATCCTGTGTGGAGAGTGCCCGGTATTTTAATGACCATGAGTTATTCCCATATCTTATGGAGAATCAGTTTAATACCAGGCAGGATAATTATTCCGATTGTATTCTGGTGGATATTATGTATCATATATCCGATGATGAGCCGGTAAAATCCTCGGTCAAAGCATCTTATTATCAGCCGGAGTATGAAAATGTAAACACCGGACTGTGGGAAAGCTTACAGGAGGAAAAAGAACCTAATGTTGATTATTCCCGTTATTGGCACGGAACATTGAGCTTTTTAAGGCCGCTGTTTTTGGTTACGGATATTGAAGGAGCACGTATTGTTTTTGCTGCAATATGGATTGTGCTTATGCTGCTCAATATGTGGCTTATGTGGAAACAGGGAGCAAAGGCATTGGCAATCTGTTATTTGGCGGCTCATATTGTGATGCAGGCATGGGTTTGTGCAACCTGTATTCAGTACAGCACCATGTTCTTTATGATGAATGCCGTAACACTTGCAGGTATATGTCTTTTTAGGAAAAGAAAAGATACTGAGAGTTTACGCTGCAAAACAGGACTTCTTATGGCAGTATCCGGCGTGTGCACCTGCTTTATTGATTTTTTGACGGCGGAGACTTTGTCATTAACGGTGCCGTTATTGGTTCTGTTGATTCTGCGTTATGAAGCAGGGGAACTGTCAGAATGGAAAAAAGAGTTTAAGCATCTTATAACCTGTGTAATGATTTGGGGTATAGGTTATGCACTGATGTTTGTCTTTAAGTGGATATTGGTGGCAGTTTTTGCGGGAAAGGAAGCCGTTATACTTGCTTTATCATCTGCAGGAGAACGTTTTACGGGTACGGTGCATATGGGCAATACTACTTTGGATCCGATTGCTACACCGTTGGAACGGTTTTTCGGCGCCATATTCCGTAATCAGGGAATGTTGTTTCCTTATAGGGACAATATGACGGATTTTGCGGGATTAGCAAGTTTCTTTGCAGTATTTTTTGTCTTAAGCTTTATGATATATATGTTCCGCGGTAAGAATTTTTCCGGCAAGATGTTGGGATTGTGCGCGTTGCTTGCTGCTATACCATACGCCCGCTTTGTATTATTGCAGAATCATGCCTTTATACATTATTTCTTTACTTATCGGGCGCAGATGGTAACGGTAATTGCCATGCTGTATTGTACGTGGAGATTCGGACTTGGGAATGTGATTAGGAAAAAGTAGTTTGTGATTAATAAAATTTGCTTAGTGATATTTGTTTTTTAAAGGGTGATGGAGGTGTTCATCACTCTTTTATATTTTATAGAATTATTCCGTTCTGCCTAAAGGAGGCGTGGTAACGTGTATGGGCAATATTCTGCTGTCGTTTTTTGGTTGATATGGTCTGGAATAAATGCTATGATTAAGTTTAGAATATTAAAGATATTAAAGAAATGCGATAAAGAGTTTGAGTGAAAGAATAAAGAATAATGAAGTGTAAGAAAATTAAATGGACTGTGGTTACAGTTCTTTTTGTATTATTTATGTATTCCCAATCTATGTTGCCGGCGACGGTATCTTCGGGCGAGAGTACGTATGCATTGGGTGTTGTTGGAAACTTTTTTAGTAGTATTGGGTTGAAATTTATTGCATTAACCGAACACATAATACGGAAATCAGCACATTTTATCGAGTATACGATTTTTGGAGTACTACTTATCAATACCATTAGGATACATGGTTTTATAGGACTTACTAAATGGCTTTTGGTTATGGTTTTAGGAATTGCAGTACCATTTATAGATGAAACGATTCAGTTATTTGTACCGGGAAGAAGCGGGCAGATAACAGATGTCTGGCTTGATATGTCGGGTGTTTTGGCAGGAATATGTATTGTTACTGTTTTTTCGATGATTAGAAGGCGTTTTACAGGGAGAACTGTTCGCGAAGAAATGTAATTATTATGAAATCTGATTAATTGGAAAATCATCCATATAAAATAAATAGTTATATAAATATACCTAAAGATAAACATTTATTCACTAGGGAGGAGATAACATGATTTGTCCAAAATGTAATGCAGAATTACCGGACGGAATGAAGTTTTGTACAAACTGCGGTAGTAATATGCAGGAAGCAGTAGCACAGCCGGTACAACAACCGGTACAGCAACCGGCACAACAACCGGTACAGCAACCGGTACAGCAACCGGCAGCAGTGCCACCGGTTCAGCCGATGAATCCGCAGGGAGGCTATGTGCAACAAGCACCGGTTCAGCCGATGAATCCGCAGGGAGGATATGCACCGCAAGCACCGCAAACACCGGTTCAGCCGATGAATCCGCAGGGAGGCTATGTGCAACAAGCACCGGTGCAGCCGATGAATACACAAGGAGGATATGTACCACCACAACCGGTACAACCGATATATCCGCAGGGAGGATATGTACCTCCAATGCAACAGGCACCACAGGGATATGTAACGGAACCTAAGAAAAAATCTAAAAAGCTTATTATCATTATTGCGATTATTGTGGCTGTGTTGTTGATTGCAGGTGGCATTATAGCCGTTATTATGATAGGTGGTAAAGATAAAAATAAAGATAAATCGATTTCCGGAGTGCAGGATATGCCGGGAACGGGACAGGTGATACAACCGGATGAGCCGGATGAACCATCTGTACCCGATACTCCGTCAACACCCGATGAACCTTCCGTTCCGGATGAACCATCAAAACCGGATGAACCGGATGTTCCGGTAGTTCCGGATGAACCGCAAATTGCCCAAAAGACGATTATGCTATATATTGTGGGTTCTGATTTGGAAACAGATGGTAATGCTGCGGCACGTGATTTTACTGAAATGGTAGCAGCATCCTATAGTGATGATGTTAAGCTTGTCATGCAGACCGGCGGATGCAGTGACTGGTATTTTGACGAAATGCTGGATGGCGAAGTACAACGTTATGAGATTAGAAATGGTAAGATTGAGTGGTTAGAAGATCTTGGCATTCAAAATATGATTGATGAAAATACTTTATCAGATTTTATACAGTATTCCGCAGCGAATTATCCTGCAGAGGATTATATATTAGTATTATGGGATCATGGCGGTGGAGTACCTATCGGGTTTGGTAAGGATGAAAATTTCCCGGGCGATATGATGTATGATTTCGAGCTTCGCAATGCACTTTCAAAAGGCGGGGTAATGTTTGAAACAATCGTATTTGATTGTTGTAATATGTGTACACTTGAAGTGGCTATGGCAATTAAAGACTATGCTAAGTATATGGTAGCTGCAGAAAGTTACGTAGCAGGTATAGGATTATACTATACGTCATGGTTAAGTGATGTTGTAAACGGAGCGGATGCCCTTGATTATTGTGAAACTATTGTAAGTGATTACATGGATTCATTGGAGCCATATGGGGCAGTAGGTTCTATGTCAATTATTAAACTTAATAAAATAGATGCAATATATACTGCATATGAAGCTTATCTTAATTCAGTGCATCAGGATTTATTAAATGGATATTTTGCAGAATATGCCAAAGCAAGAGCAGCTTGTGGTTTATATCAGGGAACCGATTCGGTTGATATGATTACATTGGCATCCACTTACGAAAATCAATACTCCTCACAACTTATTAATGCTGTAGTAAACGCTGTAAGTTATACGGAAAGTGATTTTGCTTATGGTCACGGACTTGCTACATATTCACCAAGTGAATATTATTTTGCTTATGATTACGGTAGGGTAAGCCTTGAAATGCTTTCTTATAGTGATGCTATTTTAGGTTGTTATGATACCTATGCAAGTTTGGCACTTGCTTATCAGGGAGCAGATTACATTAATGAGTATGCCGGTTCATGGTATAACGCATCTGTGGTAGACGCATATGTTCCGGAAAATACGCAAGCCGGAGAAACAGAAATCGGAACAAGTATCGTGGATGGCAAAGAAGTTATTGAAGTAGACGCAGAAACATGGAATATTATCTCAAGCGTTAATGTCGGATTAATCTTAGTATATGAAGAGGATAAAGAGGCAATCATGCTGGGTGATGACTTCTACTTGGCACGTGACGATTATGGTAATATTCTTGTTGACAAGCCGGAGGCATGGGTAGCTATTAACGATACGTTTGCATGCTATATAGCAGTGGATTCCTATACTGACTATGCATCAGGTGAGTGGTCACAGCTTGGCGGAATACCGGCATACAGAAATGGTGAAGAAATATTAATCGTCATCTATTATGATAATGAGTATCCGTCAGGTACTATTCTGGGATATATTCCATATGATTTTGAAACCGGTGATAGTGATGAAAGTTCATATTATATGTTTAACGAGGATGACGTAATTGAACTTGTTTATCCGTGCATGAATTATGAAACTGATACTGAGTTTACTTATGTGGGTAACGGTGATGCTTTCTATGCAAAAGATATGTATGTCGATTATCTTCCGATAGACCTTGAAGGACAACAGGTATTAACTTACTATACGCTTTATGATATTTATGGTAACGAATATCAAACAGATTCATTTTTATTAGATTAGAAGTGTTTAGAAATTTTTAAGAAAACCCGAAGAGATTTAATGATGAGTTAATATACTTTTTTCCCTAAAGTGGTAGAATAAATGCAGACATAGGAAAAGAGGTTACAGAAACATGAGTAAAATCATCGGAATCGATTTGGGGACAACCAATAGTTGTGTAGCAGTACTGGAGGGAGGAACTCCGGTTGTGATAACAAATGCGGAAGGTGCCAGAACGACACCTTCCGTTGTTGCGTTTACAAAGAATGGAGAGAAGCTTGTCGGGGATACGGCAAAGCGCCAGGCGGTTACCAATACGGATAGAACAGTGTTTTCCATTAAAAGGAAAATGGGTTCGACCCATAGAATAAAAATTGATAAAAAGCAGTATTCACCGGAAGATATTTCGGCGCAGATATTACTGAAGTTAAAAAAGGATGCGGAAAGCTATCTGGGGGAACCGGTAACCAAAGCGGTTATAACGGTGCCGGCATATTTTAACAATGAACAGCGTCAGGCAACAAAGGATGCAGGAAGAATTGCCGGGCTTACGGTAGAACGTATTATTAATGAACCGACGTCTGCAGCCCTTGCTTATGGGCTTGATAATGGAGAGACGCAGACAATTCTTGTATATGATCTTGGAGGCGGCACGTTTGATGTATCGGTTATAAGAATTGAAGACGGTGTTATTCAGGTGCTTGCAACGAGTGGTAATAATCATTTGGGTGGCGATGATTTTGATGATAGAATTGCCGGTTATCTGGTAAAAGAATTTTATAATCTTAACAAAATCGATATTTCCAAAGATAACGTGGCAATGCAAAGAGTAAGAGAGGAAGCGGAAAAAGCTAAAAAGTCTCTTTCATCCATGCAGGAGGTTAATATAAATCTTCCTTTTCTTGCCACAACGAAGTCCGGTCCGGTTCACATGGACATGAATCTTACCCGTACACAGTTTAATAAGCTGACGGCGGATTTGGTAGATAAGACGGCAATACCGGTACAGGATGCTTTGAAGGATGCCGGTGTCAGCACAGGAGAGCTTAACCGGGTACTTTTAGTAGGTGGTTCGACAAGAATTCCGGCAGTGGCGGATAAAGTAAGACAGCTTACGGGAAAAGAACCTGACAGAGGAATAAATCCGGATGAATGTGTGGCACTGGGGGCAGCGATACAAGGCGGAAAGCTTGCAGGAGATGCATCCCTTAATGAAGTGCTGTTGATGGATGTAACGCCGTTGTCTCTTTCTATTGAAACGGTAGGTGGCATTGCTACCAGGTTAATAGAACGTAATTCTACCATCCCTACCCGCCATAGCCAGATTTTTACTACGGCGGCTAATTTCCAGTCGACGGTAGATATAAAAGTATTGCAGGGAGAAAGACGCTTTGCCAGAGAAAATAAGCTGATAGGTAATTTCAAACTTACCGGTATCAAGAAAGCAATGCGTGGTGTGCCGCAGATAGAAGTAACCTTTGACATAGACGTAAACGGAATAGTTAAGGTTTCGGCACGTGATATGTCAACAGGGAGAGAGCAGAGTATTGTTATTACGGCGAGCTCAAATTTAAGTGAAAGTGAAATTGAACAGGCCATTTTTGATGCACAGATGAATGAAAGTAATGATAATGAGAAAATGAGCAGGGTTGAGTTATATCAGGATGCGCAGAATATGCTTTTTAAAGCACAGGATTTTTTGGCTGCTAATAAGAAAATGTTAGATGGAAACAGGAAGGCAGAAATTAAGAATGCGGTTGCTGTTTTGCAAAAATTGATGAAAAAGGTTAAACCTGAGAACATGACTCTTGATGAAGAACATGCCATCAGGACGGCAAAAGATAATCTTGAAATGCTGTTTTAATAATAGTAGAATACGGATAATGGAGATGATCTTATGAGAAGAATGGAATTTAAAATGGAACGGCAGGGACTTCTTACGGAAGGACAAAAAGTAACGGTAACGGAAGGTTTGCTGCCGAGTAATTATTATTATACAATTGATCCTTCACTTGCAATGTCGGGAAATTATCCGTTTAACAAACAGCTAAAAAGCCGTGAAGGGGTAGTAATTAATATTGAGGAAAAACCGCGTGGTTACTATGTAACGGTTGAATTTGACGAGGAGGATATCTAAATGTTAAAAAAAGTAAGTACAAGTAAGGCTCCGGCGGCTATCGGACCTTATTCACAGGGAATTATTGTAAATGGTATGTTATATGCGTCAGGTCAGATTCCCATTATTCCTGAAACGGGAGAAATCGCACAGGGTGACATTACCGTACAGGCAGAGCAGGCAATTAAAAATGTTGGTGAAATTTTAAAAGAAGCCGGCACCGGTTATGAAAAGGTAGTAAAGACAACCTGCTTCCTTGCTGAAATGACGGATTTTGCGGCATTTAACGCCGTGTATGAAAAGTATTTTACAGGAAAACCGGCAAGAAGTTGTGTGGCTGTTAAACAGCTCCCGAAAGATGTTCTCTGCGAAGTTGAAGTGATTGCATATGTCGGATAATATTGTATTAATAGGAATGCCCGGTGCCGGTAAGAGTACGGTAGGAGTTGTGCTTGCAAAGAAGCTTGGTATGCAGTTTGTGGATTCGGATTTGGTAATCCAGGATAAAGAATCGAGACTGCTTCATACAATCATTGAAGAGGATGGCTTAAGTGGCTTTCTGAAGATTGAAGAGGAAGTGAATGCAACCCTTATGTATGAAAAGGCAGTTATTGCTACCGGAGGAAGTGCTGTTTACAGTAAAAAAGCAATGGAGCATCTTGCTGGGATCGGTACTGTGGTTTATTTAAAACTTTCATATGATAACATCGTGGAGCGTTTAGGTAACTTACAAGAGCGCGGTGTTGCCATGCAAAACGGACAAACGTTAAAAGAGCTTTATGATGAACGTGTGCCTTTGTACGAAAAGTATGCAGATGTTATCATAATGTGTGACAACAAAATGATACGTGAAATAGTAGCTGATATCGTAAGTAAAAGAAAAATACCCGGAAAGTAGAAAAAGTGCAAGCTGAGCTTGCGCTTTTTATATTTCTGCATAATTTCTTCTCAAAATGGAAAAATAAAGATATTCAGTAAAATATATAAGGTGGTATTTGTATGAGTTATCTTTATGCTTTTTTGATTGGAGGGGCAATTTGCGCACTCTCACAAATTTTATTGGAAAAAACCAAAATGCTTCCGGGCAGGGTTATGGTTCTTTTGGTTGTGGCGGGTGTAGTGTTAAGTGCCTTTAACCTGTATAAACCATTTGCCGATTTTGCACAGGCAGGAGCAACAGTTCCACTTATAGGTTTTGGCCATAATCTTATGAAAGGCGTAAAAGAAGCGGTGGACACACAAGGATTTATAGGGCTGTTTACGGGAGGCTTTAAAGCAGCAGCGGCAGGAACAAGTGCGGCATTGATTTTCGGATATCTTGCAAGCCTTATTTTTGAGCCTAAAATGAAAAAATAGGATTATTGTACTAAAATGAATACATTTGGAAAAATTAACAAAAACGGTTGCGCGAATTTGTTTATTATGCTAATATGTATCACGGTGACAAACAAATGTGTGCCGTACAAAAACAATAAAAGACAAGTGTTTGTCATACAGAAACATATAACAGAAAACTTATATTTTTTATTAGGTACGTGATATGACAGAAACCTCGGGATACTATATAGTAAAGAAACATGCTTTGCCGGAAGTATTGATAAAAGTAGTGGAAGCTAAGAGAATGTTAGATACACAAAAAGCGATGTCAGTCCAGGAAGCTGTGGATAAAGTAGGAATAAGCAGAAGTTCTTTTTATAAATACAAAGATGATATTTCCCCGTTCCATGAGAACGCGCAGGGAACCACCATTACGCTTACCTTTCAAATGGATGATGAACCGGGGTTGTTATCCGATGTACTTCGGACTATTGCTTTAAGCGGAGCTAATATTTTGACAATTCATCAGAGTATTCCGATTAATGGCGTTGCATCGTTAAGCCTTAGCATACAGATATTGCCGACAACAGGGGATGTGTCTAAAATGCTTGAAGAAATGGGACTTAAACGTGGCGTTCATAACGTTAAGATAATTGCTAAAGAATAATTAATACAGGATATGGAGGATAAATCAATGATTAAAGTTGCAGTATTAGGATACGGTGTAGTAGGAAGCGGTATCGTAGATGTAATTATGACTAATAAGGAAGTAATCGAGAAAAGAATAGGGGATGAAATCAGCGTTGCGTATATTCTTGATCTCCGCAAATTTCCGGGAGATAAATTTGAAAGCATTATAACCGATGATTATGAAGTTATTTTGAATGATAAATCCGTTAATATCGTGTGTGAAGCAATGGGTGGAGTAAATCCGGCATATGATTATTCAAAACGTGCATTGCTTGCGGGAAAGAGCGTATGTACCTCTAATAAAGCAGTAGTTGCGGAGCATGGACCGGAGCTTATGGAAATTGCCAAGGAAAACAGATGCCATTATCTGTTTGAAGCAAGTGTAGGTGGCGGTATTCCAATTATCCGTCCGTTAAACGAATCTTTAACACCGGAGCAGGTAGATGGTATTACCGGTATTTTGAACGGAACGACCAACTACATACTGACAAGAATGGAACGCGAAGGTTGTTCATACGATGAGGTGTTAAAAGATGCACAGGCATTAGGCTATGCCGAGAGAAATCCGGAAGCTGACGTGGAAGGATATGATGCGGCAAGAAAAATAGCTATTTTATCTTCGATTGCCTATGGAAAAACAGTAGATTATAAAGAATGCCTTACAGAAGGTATTACCAAGATTACAACCAATGATTTCGCGTACGCAGCTAAGATGAATGCAACCATTAAGCTTTTTGGTATCAGTAAGCGTGTGGATAACGAATATTATGTCATGGTAGCGCCATTTATGGTTTTTGCAGGACATCCTTTATATACCGTTAATGATGTAATGAACGGTATTCTGGTGCATGGAAATACATTAGGAGAGGTTATGTTCTACGGAAGCGGTGCAGGTAAGCTCCCGACAGCGAGTGCAGTAGTATCCGACATTGTAGAAATTGCCCGCAATTTGGGAAGGGTGTTACCATGTGACTGGTCTAAGGAGAAGCTTACCATTGCAAGTCCTGACGGATTGTCAAGAAAGTTCTTTGTACGTACGAACGCATCAAAGGCAGAGGTCGGGGAAGTATTCGGTAAGGTGGAATTCATTGATGCAGGTATTGCGGATGAAGTCGGATTTGTTACAGAAGTAATGACGGAAAAAGAAGCAAAGGCTTTGGCAGCAAAGGTAAATGCGGTAAGCTTTATCAGAATGGAGCTTTAATATGGAAAATAAAAAGAAATATATAATTGTTCTCGCGGACGGAATGGCGGATGAACCGATTAAGGAACTTTCGGGTAAGACACCGCTTGCGTATGCCAACACACCGGCGCTTGACAGCCTTAGTCCTAAGGCAGAGGTGGGTATGGTACATACAATACCGGACGGAATGAAGCCGGGATCGGATACAGCCAATTTATCGGTCCTTGGATACGATCCTAAGAAATACTACTCAGGACGTTCCCCATTGGAAGCCTTAAGTATCGGTGTGCCGATGAAAGATACGGATATTGCAATCCGTTGTAATATTGTTACGATATCGGATGACGATGTTTTGTTTGAAGATAAAATCATTATTGATCATAGCTCAAGTGAGATAAGCACAGAGGATTGCGCCGTGTTACTTGAAGCGGTAAAAAAAGAATTACAGGATGACATATTTAAGTTTTATGTGGGTACGAGCTACCGTCACTGTCTTATCTGGGATAAGGGAGAAGTTGTAGACCTCGTGGCACCGCATGATGTACTTACACAGACTATCGGACAGCATCTTCCTAAAGAAGAAAAACTCAGGGAAATGATGATAAAGAGTTATGAAATATTAAAGGATCATCCTATTAATATAGAACGTAAAAAACAAGGTTTAAACCCGGCGAACTGTTGTTGGTTCTGGGGTGCCGGTACAAAACCGATGCTTTCTTCTTTTGAAGAAAAAACAGGGAAAAAAGGACTTATGATTTCTGCCGTGGATTTATTAAAAGGAATCGCGGTAGGGGCGAACATGGGTGTTAAAGAGGTAGAAGGCGCAAACGGCGGATTACATACCAATTATACCGGTAAGATGCAGGCTGCCCTTGACGGACTACTCAACGAAGGATATGACTTTGTCTATATTCATGTGGAAGCACCGGATGAAATGGGTCATCAGGGAAGCTATGAAAGAAAAGTAAAAGCCATTGAAAATATAGATGAATATATCATCGGACCACTTTCAAAAGCCTTGGATGAAAACAATATCGCTTACAGGATGTTGGTTCTTCCGGATCATCCGACACCGGTACGTCTTAGAACGCATACGGGAAACAGCGTACCGTATTTGTTATATGACAGCAAAGAGGCGGTTAATAATGCGTATGCTTATACGGAAGAAGAAGCTGCAAAAAGTGGTATTACCCTTAATGAAGGACATAAATTAATTGATAGATTGTTACAATAATGAGGAGAGTTTTTTAGTGATGAAAAAAGTAGTAAAGTTTGGTGGAAGTTCTCTTGCAAGTGCAAGTCAGTTTGAAAAAGTAGGACAAATTATCCGTTCGGATGTAAACCGTGTTTATGTTGTACCTTCTGCGCCGGGAAAGCGTGACAGCAAGGATACAAAAGTAACGGATATGTTATATCAGTGTTATGCTTTGGCAGAGGCAGGCAAGGATTTTAGCGAAGTATTGACTAAAATTAAAGAAAGATATCAGGAAATCATTGATGGACTTTCTTTAAGCCTTTCCCTTCAAAAAGAATTTGCACAGATTGAAAAAGATTTTGTGGCTAAGGCCGGCGATAATTATGCAGCAAGCCGTGGTGAATTCTTAAATGGTAAGATTATGGCAGCATATTTGGATTTTGAATTTATTGATCCTGCAGATTATATTTTCTTTAAAGAAGATGGTCTGCTTGATATGGCAAAGACCGATGCAGTGTTAGGTGCTAAGCTTGCTGAGACACCGAAGGCTGTTATTCCGGGATTTTACGGTTCAACACCTGACGGTAAGGTAAAGACTTTCTCAAGAGGCGGTTCTGATGTAACCGGTGCCATTGTTGCAAGAGCAGCTAATGCAGATGTGTATGAAAACTGGACCGATGTATCCGGCATTCTTGTTGCTGACCCACGTCTTGTTAAGAATCCGGAAGGCATTGAGACAATTACTTACAGAGAACTCAGAGAGCTTGCATACATGGGCTTCAGTGTACTTCATGAAGATGCTATTTTCCCGGTAAGAAAAGCAGGTATTCCGATTAACATCCGTAATACCAA
Source organism: Lachnospiraceae bacterium (assembly GCA_045576455.1). GTDB lineage: Bacteria > Bacillota > Clostridia > Lachnospirales > Lachnospiraceae > RGIG4034. The sequence goes on from JAZNGM010000013.1 coordinate 47,777, forward strand.
TGCACCGGCTGACAGAGGTACATGGATTGTAGAGAGTACATTACAGAAATCCAAGTATACAATTACGGGTATTGCCGGTAAAAAAGGTTTCTGTGCCATCAATATAGAAAAAGACATGATGAACTCTGAAATCGGATTTGGCAGAAAAGTACTTCAGGTATTTGAAGAAAACGGTATTTCTTTTGAACATGTTCCGTCAGGAATTGATACAATGTCCGTTTTTGTACATCAGACAGAGTTTGAAGAAAAAGAACAGAGCGTTATCAAGGGACTGCATAAAGCAGTAGACCCTGACAAGGTTGAACTCGAATCGGATCTTGCACTTATTGCAGTGGTAGGACGTGATATGAAATCTGCAAGAGGTACGGCAGGAAGAATATTTGCTGCATTATCCCATGCCAATGTAAATGTTAAGATGATTGACCAGGGTTCTTCAGAGCTTAATATTATTATCGGTGTTAAGAACGAAGATTTTGAAACAGCAATTAAGGCTATATACGATATTTTTGTTGTGGTACAAATCTAAAAAGGTGATATGATGGATGAACTATTCAGGAAAAGAATGAAAGACCTTGCGATGCAGGCGTATAACAAAGGAATATATACCTATTCTTCATTCTTGAGCGAAGCAGAGATTAGTGATATCTATGGAATGGAGCGTGAAATTGATTTTATCGGTTTCACGCTTTTTGGCGGTTTTGAAGATAGTACACGTAAGCTGGTGCGTTTTGGTTCTTTGGAGCAGCTGGGGTATGATGAAGCGTTTCCCATAAGCTGTGTTGAAATAGTGCCTGTTAATATGAAATTTGGTGAAGAACTGTCACATAGGGACTATCTGGGCGCATTGATGAATCTGGGGATTGAAAGAGATACCATAGGGGATATTCTTATTAAAAATAAAAATGCATATGTGTTTTGCCTTAATAAAATAGCAGATTACATACTTAAAAACTTAGGAAAGGTGCGTCATACTTTTGTACGCGTTACGTGTACGGAACAAATTCCGGAGGATATTAAGTTAAGTCTTGCGGATGAGGTACTGCTCATAAGTTCTGAACGTATAGATACCATTGTGGCTCATTTTACAAAGCTTTCCAGAAATGCGGCGGTGGAACTGTTTAGGGAAAAAGCAGTGCTTGTAAACGGAAGAGTATATGAGAATAACAGCGGAATTCTAAAGGTCGGAGACATTGTATCCGTCAGGGGATATGGCAAAATGATTTATGACGGCATTGAAACCACAACCAAAAAGGGAAAACTCAGGGTTAAGATAAAAAGATATCAGTAGAAGATATTCTTGATTATCTTAAACGTAAGCAATATACTATTATTGCATGTAATATTTGGAAAGGGTTAGTCAGATGGCAACTAAGAAAAGTGAAAGCTTTATAGTGCAGGCGGGTATTCTTGCCGCTGCGGGATTTGTTACCAAGATTATAGGAACTTTGTACCGTACACCGTTAACTGCCATTATCGGGAATGAAGGAAATGGCTATTATGGTGCTGCGTATTATGTGTATCTGATTATCCTGACCGTTGCTTCTTACAGTATGCCTACTGCGATTTCCAAGATTATATCGGGTTATCTTGCGGATAAGCAGTACCGTAATGCACAAAGAGTGTTAAAATGTGCATTTATTTATGTTACGGTGGCAGGTATAATCGCAAGTGTTGTGTTGTTTTTCGGTGCGGATTTATTTCTGGAACCGAATTCTGCCATAGTATTACGTGTTTTTGCACCAACGATTGTTATCTATGGTTATCTGGGTGTTCTTAGAGGTTATTTCCAGGCACACAGGACAATGGTACAGACATCTGTTTCGCAGATACTTGAGCAGATATTGAATGCCTTTGTCAGTGTATTCGGTGCATATTTTCTTACGAATATGGTTAAGGATGCCGATGCAACCAAGAAAGCAATATACGGGGCGTGCGGAAGTGCGCTCGGTACGGGAAGCGGTGTGTTAATAGCCTTGCTTTTTATGTTGGGTATGTATTTATTAAACAGGAATATTATTAGGAAACGGGTGGCGAAAGATACTACCCACGAACAGGAATCTTATAAAGTTATTTTTAAAGGACTTTTATGTATTGTTACACCTATTATTATTGCCTCCTGTATTTACAATATGAATACGGTGGTGAACCAGACAGTATTTGTTAAGATTCTTATGAACATAAAGGATTTTACGGAATCCGGTGCATCTAAGTTATACGGAGTATATTCGGGAAGAGTAGTTGTTATAGCCAATATCCCTGTCGCAATCGGTGCTGCAATGTCTTCTGCCATGATACCTACCGTGTCGTCACTTTTTGCCAAAAACGATTTGGAATCCATTAACCAAAAAATAAGGGACGGCGTTAAAGCTACCATGCTGATATCCATACCGGCTGCAGTTGGACTTGCGGTACTTGCAGAGCCTATCATGCTTCTTTTGCAGCCGACGAAGGAGTACTTTGACCTTGCGGTAAATTTACTGCGCTATATGAGCATAACCGTTATTTTTTATCAGATTTCCACAATAAGTAACGGTGTTTTGCAGGGTATCGGTAAAGTGAACATACCGGTAATTAACTCGGCAATAGCGCTTATTGCCCAGACAGTTCTTATAATTCCGCTGTTAATATTTACAGACCTCGGAACGTATACACTTGTTATTGCTACGGTATTTTATACGGTACTCATCAGTATGTTGAACCAGTTTAGTGTGCGTAGGCATACGGGATACCGGCAGGAAATACTTAAGACCTTTATAGCTCCTTTAGTATCGGCAGGCTTAATGGGAGCGGTTGCATGGTTAGTATATGATGTGATAGTTATGCTGAATATTCATTACTGTATTGGTTTGTTTGCTGCAATGGCATTTGCCGTGCCGGTGTATTTTATAGCCGTGCTTAAAGTGGCGGGAGTAACAGAAGCGGAGCTTATGCGTTTGCCTAAGGGAAGATTACTGGTAAAGGTGGCAGGCAAGCTTCATCTGGTGAAGAGAATATAATTGATACATGATATGTGATATAGAATATATGAAAAAGCTTCGTGATTTTGTTTCACGAAGCTTTTTCATATATTGCAATTATATATTCCGTTATGTTTATTCGGCTTCTTCCGGTTCTTTTTCATCCTCATCAACAGGAGGCTCCGGGAAGAAAATTCTAACCTTACGGATACGGTTGTCTTTGGCTTCTTCAACGACCAGACGGTATCCGTCGTCGGTGGTGGCTTCTTCGTTTTGTTCCGGAAGCTTATCAAGAAGCTCCATTACGATACCGCCGATGGAATCGTAATCTTCACTTTCAAAGGTACTGCCGATGGCATCATTTAAGTCATCCAGCTTCATATTACCTTCTACAACATATTCGAGATCACTTATTTTCTTAATGAGCTCTTTTTCGTCTTCATCAAATTCGTCACGGATTTCACCAACAATTTCTTCAAGCAGGTCTTCCATGGTTATCATACCGACAGAAGCACCGTATTCATTAAGTACGATAGAAACGCTGGCAGATTTTTCACGCATTTCCATAAGCAGGTCAGCGGTTTTTTTAAGTTCGTAAGTATAATGTACCGGACGAAGAATATCCTTGGCATGGAAACCACGTTTGTTTTCTACCAGTAAGAAATCTTTTATATTTACAATACCAATAATGTGGTCTTTGTCATTTTCAAAAATAGGAATTCGCGTATACATGTGTTCCTTGAACATGGAAAACAGTTCGTGATGCTTGGCATCGGCTTCAATACTTATCATATCTATACGCGGAATCATTACATCTCTTGCTACGGCATCCGAGAAGTCAAACACATTGTAAATCATTTCACGTTCTTCGGTTTCAATAACACCGTCTTCGTGACTAACGTCCACATAAGTTTTCAATTCATTTTCTGTCATCGCAGTTCTCTTTGAAGGGTCAATTCTCAATATTCTTAAGAAACAGTAAGATAGTTTGTCAACTACAAAAATGACCGGTGTCATAATGAACATCAGAGAATAGATAATGCGGGCATAGGAAAGCGCCATTTTTTCAGCATTATATGAAGCCCAGCTTTTTGGAGTAATCTCACCGAACATAAGAACAACGATAGTAAGAATACCGGTTGCCAGTCCTACATAGACATTACCGAATAATGCAATTGTAAATGTTGTTACAAGGGATGACGCAGAGATATTTACAATGTTATTACCAATAAGAATTGCACTAAGCATTTTGCTGTAGTTCTGTACGATTTTCTGCAATATAATGGCGCGTTTGTTTCCTTCGTCAGCAAGATTTTTGACTCTGACTTTGTTAACCATTGTCATTGCAGTTTCAGCAGAAGAAAAGAAAGCTGAAAGAATAAGTAAAATAAAAATAATTATCAGTTGTATGGCCGCGGGGGTATCCACAGTTAATCATCACTCCTTTTTATAATATTAGATACGTGCAGTATCCTTTCTGTATGTATTAGAAATATACAGTAAAATAGATAGAATGTCAAGAATACCCATCGGCATAAAAGGGGACAGGGTGGAATATATATATTTCAAAAAGGAGGAAATAATTATGAAAACAATGGAACAAAAAAGGAATAACAAGGGAATGGCGTATACTTCTAAAAAACGTTTTATCGGTATGATGAAATGTCTTCTTTTTTCTTACATTATAACGGGTGGTTTATTGTTGGTTTTGGCATTTATGTTATATCGGATGAATTTAAGCGAACAGGTGGTATCGGGGTGTATCATAGGAATTTACATAGCGGCTTCTTTTACGGCGGGCTTTTTGGCGGGGAAAATACTTGAAAACCGTAAATTCATTTGGGGGTTAGTGGAAGGGCTTATGTATTTCGGAGTGTTGGTTATTGTTTCCCTGATTGTGAATCATACAATTAATGATGTTACCAACGGACTGGTTACGGCATTTTGTATTTGCGGCGGAAGCGGAATGCTTGGAGGTATGCTGAGCTAAATAGCATTATTAATGAAAGGAAGGTATTGAAATACTTACGAAAATATGGTATACTCCTAAAAGTTATGATAGTTTGGCTATATGCCAATCACAATTAGGAGGCTTTATAATGAAACATATTAAGACATTAAACACAAGAGATCTCAAGAAGTCTATGAAAAAGGGCGGTTGTGGTGAATGCCAGACTTCCTGTCAGTCAGCTTGTAAGACATCCTGTACAGTAGGAAACCAGAGCTGCGAAAAAGTAAAATAACAGACATAATAAAGAGAAGTATTCGTAAGCAGCGATGAACTATCGCTGCTTATTATATGAAAGGAAATAATTTATTTATGATACACCAGTATAAAAATAACGGGTATAACATCGTAATGGATGTGAACAGTGGAACGGTTCATGTAGTAGATGACATTGTTTATGATATTATCCCGATAGTGGAAGGTTTACTTAAAGAAAATATGGACAAGGAGCTTATCAAGGCTGCTATTTCTTTTATGGAAGATGTACCTTACAGCGCAGAGGAAGTGGAAGAGGCGTTGGATGAGATTTTTGAACTTAAAGATGCCGAGATGCTTTTTGTTGATGATATATATGAGAATTATATTGATTCTTTTAAAAACCGTGAAACCGTTGTTAAGGCACTGTGCCTTCATATAGCACATGATTGCAACCTGGCATGTAAGTATTGTTTTGCCGGAAAAGGTGAGTATAACGGACAGAAGGATATTATGAGCTTTGAGGTGGGTAAAAAAGCACTTGATTTCCTTGTAAAAGAAAGCGGAACCAGAAGAAACCTGGAAGTTGATTTCTTCGGCGGTGAACCGTTAATGAACTGGCAGGTAGTAAAGGATCTGGTGGCTTACGGAAGAAGTCTTGAGGAAGCCAATAATAAGAAATTCCGTTTTACCTTAACTACAAATGGTGTTTTGTTAAATGATGAGATTATTGAATTTGCTAATCGTGAGATGAGCAACATCGTTCTTAGTATAGACGGAAGAAAAGAAGTAAATGACTGCATGAGACCGCATAGAGGCGGTCAGGGAAGCTATGATGAAATCGTTCCTAAGTATATAAAGGTAGCAGAGAGCAGAAACCAGATGGATTATTACGTAAGAGGTACATTTACGCAGAATAATCTTGATTTTGCCAATGATGTTATGCATCTTGCAGACCTTGGCTTTAAACAGATTAGTGTTGAACCTGTTGTTGCACAGCCAACAGAGGAATATGCACTTAAGGAAGAGAATATTCCACAGCTTCTGGAAGAATATGACAAGCTTGCAAAAGAGATTATTAAGAGAAGAAAAGAAGGTAACGGCTTTAATTTCTTCCACTTTATGATTGATCTTGAGGGTGGTCCGTGTGTGGCAAAGCGCTTGAGCGGTTGCGGTTCCGGTACGGAATACCTTGCGGTAACCCCTTGGGGAGATTTATATCCATGCCATCAATTTGTCGGAAATACAGACTTCCTTTTAGGAAATGTAGATACCGGCGTTACTAATACAGAGCTTAGGGATTCCTTTAAGCAATGTAATGTATACTCAAAGGAAAAGTGTAGGAATTGCTTTGCCAAGTTTTACTGTAGTGGTGGTTGTGCTGCTAATTCTTATAATTTCCATGGAAATATTAATGATGCTTATGACTTGGGATGTGAATTGCAACGTAAAAGAGTGGAGTGTGCAATTATGATAAAAGCAGCCTTGGCGGATGAGCAGGAAGGGGAAGTGTAAATGAAAAAAGTAAAGGCACTTATTACGCTTATCATTATGGCGTTACTTATTGCCGGTGGCAGTTATCTTGTTTTTTGTGGTGCAGGAGAGAATAATACCGGTGCAGCAAGTGAAATTAAGCAAGGTTTGGATCTTGCGGGCGGTGTAAGTATTACATATCGCGTTGTAGGGGAGGAAACTCCTTCGGCTACCGATATGCAGGATACTAAATATAAGCTTCAGCAACGTGTGGATACGTACAGTACGGAGGCTCAGGTATATACAGAAGGTGAAAACCGTATCAATATCGAAATTCCGGGTGTGACCGATGCAGAAGCAATTTTAGAGGAGCTTGGAAGACCGGGTTCACTTTACTTTATTACACAGTACAGCCCTTCGGGGGAGGCAAACTATAAGCAGAACATTGTCGAAGATGAAGAGACGGGCGCTTTTAAATATGAATATGAGCTTGCAAGAGAGCTTTCAGCGATTATAGAGGACGGTTCTGCGATTCTTTCGGGAACCGATGTAACTTCTGCTGATGCCAAGACAACAACGGATCAATACGGAAGACCTTCCTATATTGTTGAACTTGTTTTCTCTTCCAAGGGAACGGATATTTTTGCAGATGCTACGACGAAAGCTTTCGAAACCGGAGACAGCATCGGTATTTACTATGATGGTGAATTTATTTCCGTGCCGACAGTTGATGAGCCTATTACAGGCGGAATCGGTTATATCTCCGGCCAGTCTACTTTTGCAGAAGCTAAAAAACTTGCTTCCAATATCAGAATCGGTGGTCTTAAATTAGAGCTTGAGGAGCTTTATTCCAAAGTAGTCGGACCACAGCTTGGACATGAAGCTATTAAGACCAGTGTAATGGCAGGCATTATCGGTCTTATTATTGTCATTATATTTATGATAGTAGTTTACCGTGTTCCGGGTATTGCAGCCGGTATTTCATTAGTACTTTATACATTACTTGTGTTATTAACCTTGAATGTATTTGAGATTACCCTTACCCTTCCGGGTATTGCAGGTATTATTTTGTCCATCGGTATGGCCGTGGATGCCAACGTTATTATCTTTGCCCGTATCAGGGAAGAGATTGGCTTTGGCAAAACCGTGAACAGCGCTATCCAGATAGGATTTAAGAAAGCGCTTTCCGCTATCGTGGATGGTAACGTTACTACGTTGATTGCAGCAGTAGTACTCGTTCTTATGGGAACGGGTAGTGTAAAAGGATTTGCACAGACACTTGCAATCGGTATTATTTTATCCATGTTTACGGCATTGGTACTTACAAGACTTATTTTGAATGCTTTATATGGCGTAGGCTTTAAAGGCGAAAAGTTTTATGGTATTGCGAAGGAAAGAAAACCTATTAATTTCCTTTCCAAAAAGAATGTCTGCTTCTGTGCTTCTATCCTTGTGATTGTTATTGGTATGGCGTCCATGTTCGTCTATAAGAATGTAAAAGGTACAAGCCTTAATTACAGCCTTGAATTTGCCGGAGGAACATCGACAACGATAACCATGAATGAAGCGTATACGTTAGACCGTATAAATGAGGAAGTAGTTCCGGTTGTTGAGGATGTAATCGGACCGGGGGATGTGCAGACCCAGACCGTTCAGGATACCAACAAGATTATAATTAAGACAAAAACGTTGGATGACGAAACGAGAAATACGTTAAATGCTAAGCTTATTGAAACTTTTGGCCTTAAGGAAGAAATAGAACAGGAAACCATCAGTGCGACTATCAGTAATGAAATGCGTAAAAATGCCATTGTATCGGTTCTTATAGCAACGGTATTTATGCTTATTTACATTTGGTTCAGATTTACGGATATCCGTTTTGCAACGAGTGCGGTTGTTGCGCTTTTGCATGATGTGCTTATCGTATTTGCTTTCTATGCATTATTTAGAATTTCAGTAGGAAATACTTTTATCGCATGTATGCTTACCATTGTAGGTTATTCCATTAATGCAACCATTGTTATATTTGACCGTATCAGGGAAAATCTGGCAGAGATGAAGAAAAAGGAAGAACTTGCGGATGTCGTTAACAAAAGTATTACACAGACATTAACGAGAAGTATTTATACTTCCTTAACCACTATAGTAATGGTTGCCGTATTATTCATCTTTGGTGTTTCATCCATTAAGCTGTTTGCATTACCGCTTATGGTAGGTTTTATCTGCGGTGCATATTCTTCCGTATGCTTAACCGGTTCTTTATGGTATGTGTTAAAGCTTAAGTGGAAGAAAAAAGAAGAAAATTAAAACTTACTAATTATATAGTCAGTTGTAAATGAAAGAAGGGTGTCCCGTGTTTGCACAGGACATCCTTTTATGTTAAAATAAAACGCAAGTGCGTTATTGTATTTATTATTAATTGGTGATTGGAGTTTATATGGATTTAAGGGATGAAATGATGTTGCAAAAAGCCAATAAAAAAATGGCGAAGGAACGGAAAAAAGAAATGAAACAGCGGGGCGGGAAAAAGTCGCCGGTAAGAAAGATTGTCCTTGGAGTGTTGATTTTCCTTGCTGCTGTATTATTGGTAGCGCTAGTTTATGTTGCATATGTATTTATAGCCTATTACCGCATAGAAGATAATAAAGTACTTACCGTTGACAACAATGGGAATGCAACCGGTAACGTGGAAACGGGAAGAGAGTATACCATGGTTTCTTATAATATCGGTTTTGGCGCATATAGTCCCGATTTTTCATTTTTTATGGACGGCGGGGATGATTCCCGGGCTAAGAGTAAGCAAAGTGTAATTAATCTTACGGATGGCGCGTATGAGCAGAGTATGAAATATAATCCGGATTTTGTACTTATGCAGGAAGTAGATACCGATGCGGACCGTTCACATCATGTGAATCAGTATGAGAGACTGAAGGAAGCGTTTAAATATGCTTCATCCTCTTTTGCACAAAATTACGATTCCCCGTACCTGTTTTATCCTTTTTTAGAACCGCATGGTGCCTCGGAATCGGGGTTGGCTATTTTTTCTAAATATACCATGCAATCGGCTTTGAGACGGCAGTTACCGGTTGCTAAAGGTTTTAGTAAGATTTTGGACCTTGACAGGTGCTATAGTGTCAACCGTTTTTCAGTAGAAGACGGAAAGGAACTGGTCGTATTTCATGTTCATCTTTCCGCGTATGGTAGTGATGCTTCAGTAAGGGAAGGCCAGACGAAAATGCTTTGTGAGGATATGGCAAAAGAAGTGGCGGCAGGCAATTATGTCATATGTGGTGGTGACTTTAACCATGATTTAAAGGCCGATGAAGAGAATACGGAAGATGCAGTGAGTTGGGCGTATCCGTTCCCACGCAGTAAGCTTCCGAAAGGGCTGACTTTTGCTATGGACTTTTTAGAAGAGGAGGAACGCAGGGCGCTGGTTAATTCTACAAGAAATACAGATATTCCTTATGATGCGAAGAAGTCTTATACCGTACTTGTAGATGGTTTCATTATTTCCGATAATATTGAAATGACAGAGTATTATGTGGATTATACAGGGTATATGTATTCGGATCATGAACCGGTGGTAATGCGGTTTATTTTAAAGTAGTATCTATGGAGGTTTGATATGGAACAATGGTTTCAGCATATGAAAAAAGCAGATTTCGATGCAGTTGCTAGAGAGTTTTCCATTGATAAAGTCACTGCCCGGCTTATACGTAACCGGGATATTGTGACTCCCGAAGAAATTAAGAAGTATTTGCATGCAACGGTGGATGAGTTGTATTCGCCGTTTCTTATGAAGGATATGGACAAGGCTATACGGCTTATTATGGAGACCATAAAGAACCATAAAAAGATACGTGTAATCGGTGATTATGATATTGACGGTGTATGCTCAACTTATATTTTGGTGAGTGGTCTGAAAAAGCTTTCGGCGGACGTGGATTATGCGATTCCGAATCGTATTAAAGATGGTTACGGACTTAATATTGCATTAGTGGAAGAGGCCATTTCCGATAAAGTGGACCTTATTATAACATGTGATAACGGTATTTCGGCGTATGACCAGATTGCATATGCTGTTCAGCATGGGGTACAGGTTATTGTTACGGATCACCATGAGATACCGTTTGATTATAATGCACAAGGTGAAAAAGTATACAAAATACCTAATGCGGATGCCGTAATTGATCCGAAGCAGGAAGCATGCACTTACCCTTTTAAGGAAATATGCGGATGTGTCGTTGCATGGAAGGTAATTACCGCACTTTTTTCAGAGGCAGGAGAGCATGAACCGGATGATTATCTTGAAATAGCTGCTTTTGCTACCATAGGTGATGTTATGGAGCTTAAGGATGAAAACCGTATCATTGTTAAATACGGGCTTAAGAAAATGCCGCACACTACTAATCAGGGATTAAAGGCGTTAATTGATGTAAATCAGCTTTCGGGAAAAGATATTGCGGCTTACCATGTAGGGTTCGTATTGGGCCCCTGCATGAATGCTACAGGAAGACTCGATAGTGCCATCCGGGCGCTGCGCATGCTTTTATGTACTAAGAGAAATGAAGCAATTGGGATTGCCTCGGAATTGAAAGAATTAAATGACAGCAGAAAAGATATGACGTTAAAAAATACTGCCCTTGCCATAGCGCAGATAGAAGAAAGTGCGTTGTTAGAAGACAAGGTACTGGTGGTTTATCTTTCTAAGTGTCATGAAAGCTTAGCCGGTATCATTGCGGGACGTTTGCGGGAAAAGTATGACAGACCGTCTTTTGTGCTTACGGATTCGGAAGAAGGCGTTAAAGGCTCCGGAAGAAGCATTGAAGCATATGATATGTATGAAGAACTTAATAAATGTAAAGACTTACTGACGAAGTTTGGCGGACACAAAATGGCGGCAGGCGTATCCCTTAAAAAAGAAAACGTTGATAAATTAAGGCTTGCATTAAATGAGAATACGGTCCTTAAACAGGAGGATCTTGTGAACCGTATTTATATTGATGTGGAACTTCCGATGGGATATGTGACGCAGGATTTGATTCAGGAATTTGATTTACTGGAACCTTTTGGTAATGCGAACCCCAAGCCGGTTTTTGCATTAAGAAATCTTAAGTTTATGTCCATGAATGTCTTTGGAAAAGCAAAAAATGCAGTGCGCTTTTCTGTGCAGGAAGAGAATGGCGGGATAAACGCAAGACATACATTAGTTTATTTTGGGAATATAGATGAGTTTTCATCATATATTGAAGAAAGGTTTTCTGAAGAACAGCTTGAAAAACTGTTGGCAGGCAAACCGAATGATATTACGTTGTCGGTGTTATATTATCCGTCAATTAATGAATATATGGGAAAAAGACAAATCCAGTTTGTTATGCAGGGCTATAAGTAGTAGGCGGAACAGAAGGATATGGTTATATAGTGAAAAACAAGAATCCCAAGGGAGTACCTTGGGATTCCGGTTTCTTATGAGGGGGGAGATAGTAGTTTTTCAACTATCCATATATATAATATTCAATAAATGTGTTCAAAGTGTGACCAGATTGTAAAGAAAAAAGAAAGATTTTTTGGATTTTTCATATATATTTATTAAGAAATTGTTCGGAAGTATATATGAAGCTTTCTGATTTTTTAACAGAAAATTTATATCGGTGCATTTTACAAAGTGATATAATTGAGGTGGAAGCGCTTTCCTGTGATTCAAGGAAAGCCACGAAAAACTGTGCTTTTTTTATGACGGCGGATGTGTGTTATGAAAGTGTATCTTATGCGCAGGAAGCCATAGAAAAGGGTGCCATAGTCATTATTGCCGATTGCGACAAATTGAAGTCCCGTTATTTGAATGAACTTAAGAAAATATGTGAAGCCGGTGGTCTGTCCCTGTATTTGGCAAGGAAAATACGGCGTGCCTTAGCGTGTGCGGCTAAAAAGTTTTACGGGATGCCGGATTCCGGTATGACGATTATCGGTATTACCGGAACGAAGGGAAAGACAACTACCGCTTTCTTTTTGAATGAAATATTAAGAAATGCGGGAATAAAAACAGGAATTATAGGAACAAACGGTGTGTTTTATGATAATATAAGGGAAGCAACCCGGAATACCACACCGGATGCCATTGACTGTTTTAGGATTCTTAGAAAAATGAGGGATATGGGCATTATGACCGTCATTATGGAAGTATCCTCGCAGGCAATGAAAATGGACCGGGTATATGGTATACGTTTTGCATACGGTGTATTTACCAATATAGGACACGACCATATTAGTCCTAAGGAGCATGCTTCGATGAAGGAGTATGTCTGTTGCAAGAGCCTTTTGTTTAAGCAGTGTGACGTGGCATGGCTTAATGCCGGGGACAGATATGCAGGTTATATGAAAAGACGGGCGCTTTCAGAATGTTTTTTTTACGGCGGAAAGAGAAATTCAAGTCTGTATATTTTGCGTAGCCGCGTTGCAATGGAAAACGGTAAGATGAAGTCCTGTTTTACGACAGGTGGTATGGAAAGCCTTGAATATGAACTATCTGTTCCGGGCAGGTTTAATATCGAAAATGCTTTGCCCGCGATTGCTATAGCAAGAAATATGGGGATTTCGTATCTGTTACGTAAAAGAGCCCTTTCAAGTATAGTATTAAAGGGACGCATGGAAAGTATAACAATGCAAAACGGTGCTGTTTTTATTATTGATTATGCACATAATGCCATGAGTTTAAAGGGATTATTGCTTGCGGTACGGGAATATAACCCGCGGCGTATCCTGTGCATTTTCGGCTGCGGAGGAAACCGTGCGGTTTCAAGACGCTATGAGATGGGTGCCGTAAGCGGGAAATATGCGGATGTAACCATAATCACTTCGGATAATCCGCGGGATGAAAATCCGGAGCGCATCATGGATATGATAGAAGAGGGTATAAGGAAAACCGGTGGCGCTTACCGGCGTGTCGCTGACCGTAAACAGGCAGTGAAGACGGCGTATAAGATGTCGCGCAAAGGAGATATACTTATCCTTGCCGGAAAAGGACACGAGGATTACCAGGAAATAAACGGCGTTTTATATCAAATGGACGAACGTAAGATGATAGAGGAATGTAATGAATAACAGGTTTGCACGTATTATTGTGGATATTTCACATGAAAAACTGGATAAAGCCTTCAGCTATAAAATTCCCGAAGACCTTATGGATAAGGTGACGCCGGGAACACAGGTAATGATACCTTTCGGCGCCGGAAATAAGCTGATAAAAGGATATGTGTTAGAATGCACGGATACGGTTGATTTTGACATAAGTAAGGTAAAAGAAATTGCTTATGTTGTTGAAAAACAGGTGCAGGCAGAAGGAAATTCCATACGGCTTGCGGCGTGGATGAAGGAGCAGTACGGTTCGACGTTGATTACAGCATTAAAAACAGTGCTGCCCGTAAAAAAAGAAATAAAAGGTATTGTTAAAAAGACAGTCTGCTCCAATTTAAACAAAGATGAATGGGTTGAATGTATAAAGAATTATAAGAAAAGTCAGACGGCGCGGTTGCGTCTTGCGACGGAACTAATGAATACACCGCAGATATCGTATGAGCTCGTAGTTGAAAAACTTGCGGTTTCCCCAACGGTAATAAAAGCGATGGAAAACGAGGGGCAACTTACCATAATGGAAGAGGGTGTTTTCAGAAATCCCATTATGGGTGTATCCAAGGAACCGTTGCTTGAGCCGTCAAAAGAACAGCAATATATCATAGATGACATTACAAGGGATTGCAGACTGAATGCAAACGGACGTTATCTGATACACGGAATTACAGGCAGCGGCAAGACATTAGTATATATTCATCTGATAAAAAATATTATCGAACAGCAAAAACAGGCGATTGTGCTGATTCCGGAAATAGCTTTAACGTACCAGACCGTGTTACGGTTCCATAAAGCATTTGGAGAACGGGTGACTTTTGTAAACTCTAAGCTTTCACCGGGAGAAAAATATGATCAGTTTGAAAGAGCCAAAAGAGGCGAAGTGGATGTAGTTATCGGGCCGCGTTCAGCCCTGTTTGTACCGTTTAATAATCTCGGGATGATTATCATTGATGAAGAGCATGAGAGTAGTTATAAGAGTGAATCCATGCCGAAATATCATGCGCGGGAAGTGGCTTTTGAATTGGCTTCCTATTATAACGCAGCCGTTGTTTTGGGATCGGCTACCCCTTCCGTTGAAGCAAGTTATATGTGTGAAAAAGGACTTGTAAAAAAATACACACTGACAAGAAGACTTACGGGAGGAAACCTTCCGACAGTTCAAATCGCAGATTTAAGGGAAGAACTTAAGAACGGTAACCGTACTATTTTCAGTAATGTGCTGCGGGATATGATTGAGGACAGACTGGAACGCAATGAGCAGATAATTCTTTTTTTGAACCGGAGAGGGTATGCCGGGTTTGTATCGTGCAGAACTTGCGGTACGGTAATGAAGTGTCCGCACTGTGATGTGTCGTTATCCGAGCACAGGAACGGAACGCTTGTGTGCCATTATTGTGGTTATACTATTCATAAGCCTTCCTTGTGTCCGGTTTGTAAGTCTAAATATCTGTTGGGCTTTAAAGCGGGAACACAACAGATTGAAGAAGCATTGTGGAGAGAATTTCCGCATGCTAAAACGCTTAGAATGGATGCGGATACGACCAAGCAGAAAGAAAGCTATGAAGAGATTCTTTCTTCTTTTGCCAACCGTGAAGCGGATATACTGATCGGAACGCAGATGATTGTAAAGGGACATGATTTTCCTTTTGTTACACTGGTCGGCATTCTGGCGGCGGATATATCCTTGCATGCAAGTGATTTCCGTGCCGGAGAAAGAACTTTTGAACTGCTGACACAGGCGGCAGGACGGGCAGGGCGCGGTAACATGCCGGGTGATGTAATTATACAGACATACCAACCCGATAATCCATATATTGTATATGCATCAAAACAGGATTATAATGCCTTTTATGAGGAAGAAATACAATACCGCGAGTTGATGGAATATCCGCCGGCGGCACATCTTTTGTCGATACAGGTTTTCTCGAAGGCAGAAGATAAGGGGCAAAAGTTAATACAATGTGTGACGGATTATATAAGGGAAAAGTCGGCAGAAAGTACCGTTAAGATAATAGGACCGGCACCGGCAGGCATCGGTAAGATTAAGGATGTGTACCGCTTCGTTACATATGTTAAGGATATTGAAAAAGAACGGTTAATCAAGGTTAAAAATCAGGTAGAGGACTATATGCAGAATCTTTCGTTAAAGCAGGAGTATATTCAATTTGATTTTGATCCGATGAACATGTAGAATAGGGTAAAAACCCATAATAGAAATGGAGTAAGAAAAATGGCTATCAGAACAATCAGGGAATTTGGCGACAGTGTACTTAATAAGGTGTGTAAAGAAGTGAAGGAAATAACGCCGAGAACCATGGAACTTATAGAAGATATGGTGGAAACCATGTATGCAAGCGGCGGAGTAGGTCTTGCTGCTCCACAGGTCGGCATATTAAAGCGTATTGTCGTTATAGATACAACCGGCGAGGATTTATATATACTTATTAATCCGCGTATTGTGGAAACAAGCGGCGAACAGACCGGGGGCGAGGGATGCTTAAGTCTTCCGGGAAAATCAGGTATTGTAACCAGACCGAATTATGTAAAAGCAGTTGCGCTAAATGAAAAACTTGAACCAATCGAAATAGAAGGCACCGAGCTTCTTGCCCGTGCAATATGTCATGAACTGGATCATCTTGACGGACATCTATATACGGAAAAGGTCGAAGGTGAGCTTGTTGACGTGAATTATGATGAGGATGAAGAATAATGAAAATAGTATTTATGGGAACGCCTGATTTTGCGGTAGGCGCGCTTGAAGCAATTATTAATGCAGGACATGAAGTAGTGTTGTGTGTAACACAACCGGACAAACCTAAGGGAAGAAGCAAGGAAATGCAGTTCCCGCCGGTTAAGACCTGCGCGGTTTCACACAATATTCCTGTTTTTCAGCCGGTAAGAATTAAAACGCCGGAAGCAATAGAGGTGTTAAGACAATACGAAGCGGATATATTTGTCGTAGCAGCTTTTGGACAAATTCTATCTGCCGAAATATTAAATATGCCAAAATACGGATGTGTTAATATTCATGCATCCCTGCTTCCTAAATACCGTGGTGCGGCTCCGATTAACTGGGCAATCATAGATGGTGAAGAAGTAACCGGTGTAACCATTATGCAAATGGATGAAGGGCTTGATACCGGGGACATGTTGCTAAAAGAAGAGGTTGTTATTGAAGCCACTGAAACAGCAGGAACGCTGTTTGATAAATTAATGGAATGCGGTGCAAAGCTTATAGTAAAGGCACTTCCTTTAATAGAAGCAGGACAGATAACGCCTGAAAAGCAGGATGACAGCATGACATCTTATGCAAAAATGCTTAAAAAAGAAATTGGCAGATTAAATTATGAGATGGGCGCACGTCAGATGGAGCATTTAATCAGGGGAGTTAATCCCTGGCCGGGTGCATATACTACGTATAAAGGGAAAACACTTAAGATATGGAGTGCTGATGTGTCAGACGGAAAAGGAGTACCGGGCACGGTATCTTTTGTCAGCAAGGATGAAATCGGTGTTTACACAGCGGACGGCGTAATTGTATTTACGGAAGTCCAGTTAGAAGGAAAAAAGAGAATGCCGGTTAAGGATTTTTTATTAGGAAATGCAGTGAGTGTAGGAGAAACGCTGGCATAAATCAGTATAAGGAGGAAGAAAATGTACGGATATATTTACGGATACTATTGGGATTGGACTTATTTTCTGCTATTAATAGGTGCAGTGTTGTCACTGATTGCCTCTGCCAGAGTACAGTCGACTTTTAATAAATATGCTAAGACAAGAAGCATGTCAGGCATGACGGGTGCGGATGCCGCACAGCGTATTTTAAATAATGCAGGCATTTATGATGTGAGTATAGAAAGGGTAAGCGGACATCTTTCCGATCATTATGATCCGAGAAGCAAAGTGTTACGTTTGTCTGATGCAACATATGCAAGTAATTCTGTAGCAGCCATCGGTGTGGCAGCCCACGAGTGCGGACATGCCATACAGCATAATCAGGGATACGGACCACTGGTGCTTCGTTCAACCTTGGTTCCTGCAGCTAACATTGCATCAAAGCTTGGTATTCCGATTATTATTCTGGGCGTTATATTAAGTTACAATTATGTGCTTATCCAGATTGGTATATGGGTGTTTGCACTGGCTGTTTTAGTGCAGCTTGTAACCTTACCGGTAGAGTTTAATGCGTCAAACCGTGCCGTTACATTACTGGAACAATATGGTATATTGGGAAGCAATGAAATAAAGCCTTGCAAAAAGGTATTGTCGGCAGCAGCAATGACATACGTTGCGGCAGCGGCATCAGCAGTTCTGTCATTATTACGGTTAATAATATTGTTTGGCAGAAGGCGGGACGATTAGAAGTTATAAGAAACGGAGATAATCATGTCAAAGGATAATCCAAGAGAAATAGTGCTGGATATGCTGTTGCTTTGGGATAAAGAAAAAGAATACGTTAACCGTCTGCTTAATGATGTCCTTAATAAATTTGACTACTTAACAAAAAATGAAAGGGCTTTTATAAGCAGACTTTTTACGGGGTGCGTAGAGCGGAAGATAGAGCTTGATTACATTATTAACCGGTATGCAAGTATTAAGGTTAATAAGATGAAGCCGCTCATAAGAAATGCTATCCGTATGGGTACGTACCAGCTTATGTATATGGATAAAGTGCCGGATAATGCGGCCTGTGACGAAACCATCAAACTGATTAAGAAAAGAGGTTTTGCAGGGTTAAAAGGATTTGCTAACGGTGTTTTGCGGAATATAGCCAGAAATAAAGAAAACATTACCTATCCTGTGGAAGAAACAATGCGTTTGTCCGTAGTTTATTCCATGCCGGAATGGATTGTAGACCGTTATGTAAAAGCTTTTGGTAAAGAGGCGGCGGAAGTTATTTTGAAAGCCTACATGGAAGAGCTTCCGGTAACTATCCGGGTGGATGAGAATATTCCTGCGCAGGATAAAGAAGCACTGCTTGATGCAATAAGTAAAACAGGAGCAATTATAACAAGGCATGAGTATCTTCCTTATGCGTATTGTGTAAAGAATGCAGACGGAATTACAGGCCTGCCGGGCTTTTTGGAAGGGAAGATAATGATTTCCGATGTGAGTTCCATGCTTTCCGTACATATTGCAGGAATTAAAAGTAATGACAGGGTGCTGGATGTGTGTGCGGCTCCGGGCGGAAAGACAATGCATGCCGCTACCCGTCTTAACAATACGGGAAAGTTATTTTCACGTGACATATCGGAATATAAAGTTTCTTTAATAGAAGAGAATATTTTAAGGACCCAATATAAAAATATAGAAACTAAAGTATGGGATGCGACTTGTCCTGATGAATCGTTATATGGAACCATGGATGTCGTTATTGCAGACGTGCCGTGCTCCGGACTGGGGGTAATAGGTAAAAAGCAGGATATTAAATATAATGCTTCACAAGAAGGTATAGAGGAACTGGTATCCATACAGCAAAACATTCTGGATACGGTTTCCAAATATGTTAAACCGGGCGGAACATTAATATATAGTACCTGCACCATAACTGAAGAAGAAAATGTTATGAACCGGAAATGGTTCCTTGAAAACTATCCGTTTGAGGCAGTTTCCATAGAAGAACAATTGCCGGAAGCTTTGAAGAATATTACCGGAACGGACGGCTATCTTATGCTGTTGCCGGGTATCCATAAAACGGATGGATTCTTTATGGCGAAATTCAGGAGAAAAGATTAAGAGAGATAACGGAATGGATATTAAGTCGATGACGCTTCCGGAATTGAAGGAGTGTATAAAAGCACTCGGTGAAAAAGAATTCCGTGCAAAGCAGTTATATGAATGGATGCATGTAAAACAGGCAAGAAGCTATGATGATATGCATAACCTTGGTAAAAATCTAATATCGTTACTGAAAGAGCATTATCCGCTTGTAGTCTTAAATCCGGTTGAAGTGCTTACTTCCAAGGAAGATGGGACGAAGAAGTTTTTGTTTGAACTTGAGGATAAAAATGTTATTGAGAGTGTATGGATGAAGTATAAGCATGGAAACAGTGTTTGTATTTCTTCTCAGGTAGGATGCCGGATGGGCTGTCGCTTTTGCGCTTCTACGTTGGATGGCCTTGTCAGAAATCTTACCCCGTCGGAAATGTTAGACCAGATATATGCCATACGCATGATAACCAATGAACCGGTATCGAATGTGGTTATCATGGGTTCGGGAGAACCTCTCGATAATTATGAGAACCTGCTCCGTTTTTTGAGCCTTGTGACAGATGAAAAAGGATTAAACTTAAGTGCCAGAAATATAACCGTATCGACTTGCGGCCTGGTGCCTAAAATGCTTTCGCTTGCCGAAGAAAAGCTGCAGATAACGTTGGCGTTGTCCCTGCATGCACCCAATGATGAAAAAAGAAAACGCCTGATGCCGGTTGCAAACCGGTATAGTGTCAGGGAAGTGGTGGATGCCTGCAGGAACTATTTTGACAAAACGGGGAGACGGATTACCTTTGAATACAGTCTTGTGGCGGGCGAGAATGACAGCGAAGAGGATGCCAGGGAATTGGCGGCTCTTATTAAGGATATTAATTGCCATGTAAACCTTATTCCGGTCAATCCGATTAAGGAGCGGGATTATAAAGAATCCGCCATGTCTAACATAGTTGTATTTAAAAATAAACTTGAAAAAAACAGAATTAATGTTACTATAAGAAGGGAAATGGGCAGGGATATCAACGGTGCCTGTGGACAGCTTAGAAGAAGCTATATTAAGAAGAATGATTAACATAGAGGTGACAACTTGATTAAGACATTTTCTATTACCGATGTGGGTAAGAAACGACAACTCAATCAGGATTATGTGTATACTTCAGAAATGCCGGTAGGAAAACTGCCTAACTTATTTATTGTGGCAGACGGCATGGGAGGACATAAGGCAGGAGATTATGCGTCCCGTTGTACAGTAGAGACCATAGTTGAGGCAGTATCGAAATCTGAATTGGAATCGTATGAAGATATCATACGGGAAGCAATAGAGAAGGCAAATGCGGCAGTATTTGAACAGTCTATTTCCAAGGAAGAATATAACGGTATGGGTTCAACGGTCGTAGTCGCTACCTGTATTAACGAAGAGACGCTTCTTGTTGCGAATGTCGGTGACAGCCGGTTGTATTGTATCGGTAAGAAGATGGAACAGATTACTTTGGACCATTCTTATGTTGAGGAAATGGTAAGGCAAGGTAAGATTTCACCCGCGGATGCTAAAAATCATCCGGATAAAAATATAATAACCCGTGCCATTGGCGTTGATAGTACGGTAGAAATTGATTTTTTCCATGCAATGTTGGCGGAAGAAGATATCATTCTGATGTGCTCCGATGGATTAACGAATATGCTGGATGACAAGGAAATCAGGACAGTGCTTGAGAGCAGAAAAGATATTGTCAGCAAAGCAGAGGAACTTGTAAATGCGGCAAACCGGAACGGTGGTAAGGACAATATAGCAGTTGTTTTGGTTAAGCCTTTTGCAAAATAATCCGGATAGGTGAGTGTATGGTTAAGATAGGAATGATGATAGGAGATCGTTACGAGATCCTTGAGAAGATTGGAACGGGCGGAATGTCCGATGTATATAAAGCAAAATGTCATAAGCTGAACCGTTTTGTGGCGGTAAAGGTGTTAAAGCAGGAATTTAGTGAGAACACAGGATTCGTAGGTAAGTTCAGGACAGAAGCACAGGCGGCAGCAGGACTGATGCATGCTAACATTGTTAACGTATATGATGTTGGTGAAGAAAATGGTATTTATTTTATCGTAATGGAACTTGTAGAAGGCATTACGCTTAAAAAGTATATAGAAAAAAAGGGACGCTTATCCGTAAAGGAAGCAGTGAGCATTGCTATTCAGGTAGCACTCGGAATTGAAGCGGCTCATAATAACCGCATTATCCATAGAGATATTAAACCACAGAATATTATTATTTCAAAAGAAGGAAGGGTTAAGGTAACAGACTTTGGTATAGCAAAAGCCGCTACCAGTAATACCATTACTTCTAATGTCATGGGCTCTGTGCATTATACGTCACCGGAACAGGCAAGAGGTGGTTATTCCGACGCCAAGAGTGATATTTATTCTTTGGGTATAACGTTATTTGAGATGCTTACGGGACGTGTGCCGTTTAATGGTGAGACAACGGTATCCATCGCTATTAAGCATATTCAGGAGGACATGCCGTCTCCACGTCTTTTTGTGCCTGATATACCGTTGAGTGTAGAACAGATTGTACTAAAATGTACGCAGAAAGTTCCGGATAAGAGATATCGTATTATTGCGGATTTAATAGAAGATTTAAAGAAATCCTTAATTAATCCGAACAGTACCGTCGTTAGAAATGAGAAAAAAGAAACGCCGGTAAACCGCGTTGGGGCTACGTCTGAGCCGGTTAGAAAAGTGCAAAGTGCGAATGCCGAAAAACCGGTTAAGAAATATCCTGAACCGATTATTGATAACCGTAAAAAGGTTAATGAGAATAATGTAAAAAAAGAAATGCCGGAAAATAACGGCATGGAAACACAGATGTGGGATGCTTCCAAGGTGGAGGCAGGACATGCCATAAAAGAAAAGAGCAGTGTTACAAGAGATAACCGTGAGACAAAAAGACCGGTATCGGCACCGCCAAACAGACCGAAGAATCCTAATTCAAATCCGAAGAATGTAAAGCGTAATAAAGATGAGGATTACGAGGACCGTTCTGAACGTATCATGACTACGGTAATGGTAGTTGCCATTCTTATTATCGGTGTGCTTATTATATATGCGGTTGCTAAATTCGGTAATATTTTTGAAACCAAACCTCACAGTCACGGCAACGGCACCGAACAGGGTACGGATTCACAAGGTACTCAGGAACGTACCATGAAGGTTACGGATGTTGTCGGAAAACGGAGAAATGTTGCTAAAGTTAATCTGGAAGACCAGGGATTTAAGGTTGAGTTTATTGAAGTAGAATCGGAAGAAGTGGAAGCGGGTTACGTAATTAACCAGAATCCTGTTTCCGGTACGGATGCAAAAGTCGGATCTAAGGTAACGGTTACCGTTAGTTTGGGTAAACAGCTTGAGGATACGGTAATTCCGCCGTTATTAGGTCTTACGGAAGATCAGCTTATAGATACGCTTGCGAAGGCTAAGCTTGATATAGGCGAGGTTTCCTATGAACACAGTAATGAATATGAAGCAGGCACGGTTTGTAAGTACGGTTATCCGGTAGATCAGTTTGTAACGGTGCCGGAAGGAACCAAGATTGATGTAGTAATATCGCTTGGCTCTAATGAAGTATATTATTATTATGATATGTATATATCTGCGCCGTTTGACTATACGGACGGGGAAGCAAGTGTTAAAGTGCTGGGACCATCCGGCGAACTTATATATGTTGCCGAACAACCGGTAATATTCCCGTTACAGGTTCATATTCCGGACATTTTGAATATGTCATGGGGTTATGTACGTATAGAATATTCTGCATTGGTAACGGTATACAATCCTGACGGAACTTCTTATCAGAACCGTGAACAGAAGCTGCTGGAAAACAGAGTCGCATTTACTAAGAAAGAACAGTAACGTATGCAGGGAAAGATAATAAAAGGAATTGCCGGCGTTTATTATGTGTCTGACCACAATGATACCGTGTATGAGTGTAAGGCAAGAGGCGTGTTCCGCTATGAGAAAATGAAACCGCTGGTAGGAGATAACGTTTCCTTTAACGTTCTTGATGAACAACAGAAACTGGGTACGGTGGAGGAAATACTAACACGGAATAATGAACTGATCCGTCCGCAGGTTGCGAATATAGATGGAGCTTTAGTAATTTTTGCTTTGCATAAGCCGGAGCCTAATCTGAATCTTTTGGACCGCTTTCTGATTATGATGGAGCAGAAAGCATTGCATTGCGTGATTTGCTTCAATAAGGAAGATTATGTGACGGATGAAGAGAAGAAGCATTATGCCGACATATACAGTGCAGCAGGATATCCTGTGTTCTTTACGAGTGCACTGCATGATACCGGTGTGGATGAACTTAAAAAGTATATTGCCGGAAAAACCTATGCTGTCGCGGGACCGAGTGGTGTGGGAAAATCTTCACTAATTAACTGTCTTCAGGAAGGCGTTAAGGTAGAAACCGGCGAAATCAGTCATAAGAATGAACGTGGAAAGCATACGACGCGTCACAGCGAAATTATTCCGCTGGGAAATGATACCTTTATTATGGATACGCCGGGATTTTCATCTTTGAGCGTATTTGAAATGGAAAAAGAAGAACTTCGTTTTTACTATCCGGAGTTTGAAAAGTATGAAGGATGTTGCCGCTATCTTTCTTGTACACATACGCATGAACCGGAATGTAAAGTGAAAGAAGCGCTTACTAATGAACAGATTCATCCTGTAAGGTATAAGAATTATTGTGCAATATATCAGGAATTAATGAATAAGAGGAGATACTAATCTAATGAATATTTTGTCACCCTCCATTTTGGCTGCGGATTTTACAAAGTTAGGAAAAGAAATTGAAGATGTTGGGCGAGGTGGCGCCAAGTATATTCATTTTGACGTTATGGATGGCGTATTTGTTCCGTCTATTTCTTTTGGATTGCCGGTGTTGGCAAGCCTGCGTAAAGCAACAGATGCCTGTCTTGATGTGCATCTGATGATTACTGAGCCGGAGCGTTATATTGAGGAGTTTGCCAAAAAAGGAGCCGATATTATAACGGTTCACTTAGAAACGCTTAAATATCCGGAACGTACCCTTCAAAGCATACGAATGCAGGGTAAGAAAGTTGGTCTTTCGATCAATCCGGCAACCCCTGTAAGTAGTGTTGTCCCATATCTTAAAATGGTGGATATGGTACTTATTATGACGGTTAATCCGGGATTTGGCGGACAGAAATATATTGAGTCCTGTACAGATAAGATTAAGGAACTTAAGGCTGTAATTGATGAAAAGAAATTAAGTGTCGACATTGAAGTAGATGGAGGCATTTATGATGAAAACATACATACCGTTCTTGAGGCGGGAGCCAATGTTATTGTTATGGGTTCGGCTGTATTTAAAGGAAATGCCTATGAAAATGCCAAGCATTTTATGGAGATTCTTGAAAAATAAAACCGGTGTGACTATGTTTTGCTGATAATAAAAAGATGGTATGTACTTTAAATTTGTGTTATAATGAAAAAACATGATGGTTATGTATTCCATAAAAAATATTTATTATATACGGAGGTGCCATATGGCAAAACAGAATGAACCTTTAGTAACACATATTTACACGGCTGACCCTTCAGCACATGTATTTGAAGGAAAGCTTTATATTTATCCTTCCCACGACTTAGAGCATGATGGCGAGGATAATGACAACGGTGACCAGTACAAGATGGAAGATTACCATATCCTTTCTATGGATGATGTGGATGCACCATGCGTTGACAACGGTGAAGCACTTCACATGAATGATGTTCCTTGGGTAAGCGGACAGATGTGGGCTCCTGATGCTGCATATAAGAATGATACATATTATTTATACTTCCCTGCAAGGGACAAGGATGGTATCTTCAGATTAGGCGTTGCTACCAGCAAGAGACCGGAAGGACCTTTTACACCACAGGAAAGCCATATTTTAGGAAGTTTCAGTATCGACCCGGCCGTATTGGTTGATGATGATGATAAGGCATATATCTATTTTGGCGGTCTTTGGGGCGGTCAGTTAGAGAAGTGGCAGACAAACAGCTTTAAGTCTGATGCAGAAGGCCCGGCAGCGGATGCACCGGCTATCGGACCGAGAGTAGCAGAACTTTCCGATGATATGTTATCTTTAAAAGAAATTCCGCAGGAAATCAAGATTGTTGATGAGAACGGTAATCCGATTACTGCAGGTGACGAGGATAGAAGATATTTCGAAGGTCCTTGGATGCATAAATATAACGGTAAGTATTATCTTTCTTATTCAACAGGAACTACCCATATGCTTGTATATGCAGTGGGCGATTCACCGAAGGGACCATTTACTTACAAGGGTAAGATTTTAGATCCTGTAATTGGTTGGACAACACATCACTCAATTGTTGAGTTTAAAGGAAAATGGTATTTGTTCTACCATGACAGCTCAATGTCAGGTGGTGTTAACCACAAGCGTTGCGTAAAATTCAGGGAATTAAAGTATAATGCAGATGGTACAATCATTCCTATGAAACCATACGAAGATTAATTAGTTGTTTTGAAACAGACATGGCGTAAGTCATGTCTGTTTTTTTGTGTGCACGCCAAATAAGAGATAATATCTGTTCTTCTTTTTGTTGTAATGAAGATATATCTAAGTTTACATTCATTAATAGGAGGCTGTTGTTTCTGGGATGGAAGTAGTAATCTTTAATTTATTTAACTACACCAAATACAATTTCAATTTAGTCATTTTGTTAAAAATGACTAAATTGAAATTGACTTTTGCTAAGTTGCGGATTATAGTTTAATTAGGTCATTATATTTAATATGACGAAGTTGAAAATTAAATGAGGTAATTGAAATGAGAGAATTTGATTACGGAAAAAAGTGGAAAAAATTACTAACACCAGAAATTGTTGGTTATCTTACAACAATTCATGAATATAAAGGTGAGCAACGCTTAATAGCAGAACGCCATGCAGATGTATTAGAAAGCCTTGTTGAAGTGGCAAAGATTCAAAGTACAGAGAGTTCTAATAAAATTGAGGGTATTTATACATCTGATGAGCGATTGAAGAAGATCGTTTTGGATAAGACAATGCCAAGGACAAGAAACGAGAGAGAAATTGCGGGATATAGAGATGTGTTAAATACAGTGCATGAGAATTTCAATCATATTCCTATTCGTGACACTTTCGTATTACAACTTCACAGAGATTTGTATAAATTTGAAAATGCTACTGATGGTGGAAAATTCAAGAACGTTGACAATGTGATTGAGGAAGAAGACGCAAAAGGTAATAAATTTGTTAGATTCAAACCGTTGCCAGCATGGGAAACACCAGAAGCAATAATGAATCTATGTGCTGCATATAATGAGGCTACTAATAGGAGTGAGGCAGATCCGTTACTGATTATACCGATGTTCATAATAGATTTTCTGTGCATTCATCCGTTTAAGGATGGTAATGGGAGAATTAGCAGATTATTGACCTTGTTATTGCTCTATCAAAATGGCTACATTGTAGGAAAATATATCAGTTTGGAAAAATTGATAGAGCGTACAAAGGATAATTACTATGATGCTTTGCAGGCGAGTTCTCAAGGTTGGACGGAAGACAAAAACGATTATGAATCATTTGTTAAATATATTCTTGGGATTATTACAGCAGCATATAGAGAGTTCTTTGATAGAGCGCAGATTGTTGAGGAAAAGAAGGTGTCTAAGCCTGATAGGATTGAAGAATTAATCAAGAATCATTTAGGTACTATTACTAAGTCTGAAATTGTTGAAGCAACACCGGGAATTAGTACTACAACAGTTCAGAGAACATTAACTGATTTGGTAAAAGCCGAGAAGATAATTAAGATTGGAAATGGACGATATACAAAATATAAATGGAACTGGGATAGGGAGAATTAGAAAATGATTACAGGCGAATTAAAAAATAAAATTGATAGTTTATGGGATATCTTTTATACAGGAGGTCTTACAAATCCGTTGGATGTTATTGAGCAAATGACTTATCTTATGTTCATTCATGATTTGGATGTATCAGATAATATTCATGCGAAAGAAAGTGCAATGCTTGGACTTCCTTATGAAAGTGTATTTTCAAAGGAAGTAAAAATCGGAGAAAGAGTTATTGATGGTACACAGCTTAAGTGGTCTGTGTTTAGAGACTACCCTGCAGATAGAATGTATTCGGTTGTTCAGGAAATGGTATTTCCATTTATAAAGAATTTGCATGCAAACAAGGATAGTGCTTTTTCTAAGTATATGGATGATGCAATTTTTAAACTTCCAACACCACTTATGCTCTCAAAGGTTGTTGATGCAATGGATGAGATTTGTGCACAAATCGCAAAATTAAGTGACTCTGATGGCAAAGGCGATGTATATGAATACTTGCTTTCAAAAATTTCAACAGCCGGAGTAAATGGTCAGTTTAGAACACCACGTCACATTATTAAAATGATGGTAGAACTTATGGATCCTAAAGCAGATGATGTGATTTGCGATCCTAGCTGTGGTACTGCGGGATTTCTTGTAGAGGCCGGAGAGTACTTGTGGAATAACAAGAAAGAAGAGATTTTTTACGACAAGAAGAAAAAAGAGCATTTTATGAATCACATGTTCCATGGTTTTGATATGGACAGAACGATGCTTCGTATTGGTGCTATGAATATGATGAACCATAGAGTGGAGAGTCCGTTCATCGAATACAGAGATAGTTTATCTGACCAGAATCCAGATAAAGATAAGTATTCATTGATTCTTGCAAATCCTCCTTTCAAAGGAAGCTTGGACGCTGATATTGTATCCGCGGATTTACTTAAAGTCTGCAACACAAAGAAGACAGAGCTTCTTTTTCTGGCATTATTTGTACGTATGCTTAAAGTTGGTGGACGCTGTGCTTGTATCGTTCCGGATGGTGTATTGTTTGGTTCGTCTAAGGCACATAAGGATATCAGAAAAGAATTAATTGAAAATCAGAGATTGGAAGCAGTTATTTCAATGCCTTCAGGTGTGTTTAAGCCATATGCAGGAGTTTCTACGGGAATTCTTATCTTTACAAAGACAAATTATGGTGGAACAGATAATGTATGGTTCTACGATATGCAAGCTGATGGATACAGTTTGGACGATAAACGTTCAGTTGTAACGGAAAACGATATCCCTGATATTATTGAACGATTCCGTAATCGTGAGGCAGAGGTTGACAGAAAGAGAACAGATAAGTCATTTATGGTAGCTAAGCAGGAAATTGTAGATAATGATTATGATTTGTCTATTAACAAGTATAAAAAGGTTGAATATGTTCCAGTAGAGTATCCACCTACATCTGAGATTATAGATAGAATTATGGAGTTGGATGCAGAAGCTACAGAGGCAATTAAAGAGTTGAAAAAATTGCTACAGGAAGGGAATTAATCTATAACAATATGATGTAAAAGATAATGAGAGAATTGTAGAAAGGAAAAGTAAATCAAATTCGGATTTGTAGGGATGAAATAGATGGCGAAATTAATTGATATTACTGGAAAAGCTTTAGCTGGTGAATGGGGAACAGATGATGAGACTGGTTGTGGTATCCCAGTTCTTCGAACTACGAATTTTACCAATGAAGGCATAGTAAACTATAATGATGTAGTTACCAGAACAATTACAAAGAAAAATATAAATGATAAGTTCCTTCGCAAAGGCGACATTATAATTGAGAAGTCAGGTGGAAGTGATAAGTTTCCTGTTGGTAGAGTTGTTTTTTTTGATGGAGAGGAGAATACTTATCTATTCAATAATTTCACTGGTTTGCTTCGTGTTAAAAATCAAGATGTATGGTATCCAAGGTATGTGTTCTATTCTCTGTTAGCAAATTACAAGCGTGGTGGTACAAGAGCTTTTGAAAATAAAACCACGGGGCTTCATAATTTAAAAACTGATGATTATGTATCTCGATATGAAATTGTAGAAGCTGATATAGAAGAGCAGATAAGTATTTGTGAAAAACTTGATAAATTATACGGAATCATTAAATCAAGAAAGAAAGAATTGCAACTTCTGGATGACCTCATCAAAGTCCGATTTGTCGAGCTGTTTGGCAATGGTCACGATGGAGTTTGTTCTACTAAAATGTTGGGTGATTTTTGTAAGTTTCAACAAGGTACGCAAGTCCCAGTAGAAGAGCAGATAGAAGAACCATTAGATGGATATACAAGGTTTTTAAGAATTATTGATTATACGCAAGCACCGCAACCACCAAGATATGTTTCTGTTAAAGGTAGAGAAATAGAAGAAAACTCAGTTGTAATTGTCAGATATGGTGCAACAGCAGGATTTGTTGGACATGGCTATGCAGGAATTTTGGCAAATAATCTTTTTGAGGTTGTTCCTGATGAAGGGGCAATGAGTAAAGATTTTCTATATCTTGCGCTTAAATATGGGACATTTGAGCAGGAAATTCATGATAAAGCATTTGGAGCAGCTATGCCTGCATTGTCGTTTGGGATGATGAATGATATCAGTGTAGTAATACCTTCAGCGGACACTCAGAACGAGTTTGTAAACTTTGCTGCTCAAGTCGACAAATCAAAAGTTGCAGTGCAAAAGTCATTAGAGGAAACGCAATTATTATTTGATAGTTTAATGCAAAAATATTTTGGATAAAAGGATACGGCATATGCTGGAGAAGGATGTTGGTACAAATGAAAGGAGAGTACCAACA
>JAZNGM010000014.1:0-25281 GCA_045576455.1 Lachnospiraceae bacterium
CAAGCTCCTATCCAACCTATAATGACACAACCTGTCATGCAACAACCTATCCAACCGGTAGTTCAGCCTACCTTTGAACAACCTGTTCAGCCGGTAGTTCAGCCTACCTTTGAACAACCTGTTCAGCCGGTAGTTCAGCCTACCTTTGAGCAACCTGTTCAGCCGGTAGTTCAGCCTACCTTTGAGCAACCTGTTCAACCGGTAGTTCAGCCTACCTTTGAACAACCTGTTCAGCCGGTAGTTCAACCTGCTTTTGAGCAACCTGTTCAGCCGGTAGTTCAGCCTACCTTTGAACAACCTGTTCAGCCGGTAGTTCAGCCTACCTTTGAGCAACCTGTTCAGCCGGTAGTTCAACCTGTTTTTGAGCAGCCTGTACAAGAAGAAATTAAGAAGCCGGCTCCTCAGTCAGGCCCTATGCGTGCTTCTACTTATCCGGGACCAAGCGATAACAGTGTTAACGCGACGATTGAACAGGCAGCGCAGCCTACAGTTCCACCTGTTATGCAACAACCGGTTCAACCTGCAGTTCAGCCTGCTATGCAGCCTCAAGCATACGGTCAGCCTATGAATCCTGCATATGGACAACCACCATTTATGCAACCGGTAAAAAAGAAGAAAACCGGTCTTATCATTGGTATTATTGCAGCACTTGCGGTTATTGCAACAGCCATCATACTTATTATAGTTTTAGGCGGCAATAAGAAAAACAATACCTATAAGGCAGCCTTAAAGACCTTTATTACCGGTATCAATGAACAGAATCTCAATAAAATGTATTCCGTTTTGCCGGAACCCGGCGTTAGATATGCTAAAAACGAAATCGAAGAATATTGGGAAGGCGCTGATTATTATTTTAATGAACACCTTGATGTAGACGAATATACTGTCAGCTATAAAATCACTAGTGTTGAGTCAATGAACAACCAAAATGATTTATATCTGATAGAAGGCGATTTATTAATGTATGGATATCAATGCGATGTCACCGATTCATGCATTGTCCATACCCTTATAACCTTCACATCTAAAACGAACCCGAATGATGTTGATGTAGACGATGACGAAGAATTTCAATTCATAAAAATTAACGGAAAATGGTATCTTTACAATTATGAAGACTTTATCTAAGCTTCATTTGCCTGACTAATAACCGGATTTTATAAAACATATAAACAATTAATTGCTAAGAGGTTACGGCAAACACGCCGTAACCTCTTAGCAATTAATAGGAATATGCTCAAAAGTAGCCTCATATCACTGCTTGCAACAGACATTTTCCTAGTATATATTATATATAGTGTGCATCCTGCAAATACTTTTTAGATGGCACAATTGAAACGACACATTATTAATGCGGGGAATCATATGAAGAAAATAATAGAACGGATTATTACAATAGGTTTATATGTCGGCTTCTTTATAGTCTTATTTGTATGCCTTAGTGAAAAGAAAAACTTCCATACCGATGAGATTTCCACTTATATATTATCTAACAATACTTACGACGACACCATAATCATTAATCCTGTCAGGGGCGAAATATATGAAAATCCCGAAGAAGCCTTTTTGCAGAGCATGACGGTTAAATCAGGGGAACAGTTTAACTACCCGAATGTATGGGCAAAACAAAAAGCGGACGTTCATCCGCCTCTTTATTATGCAATGGTTCACACCATCTCATCCCTTTTTCCTAATACATTCAGTGTGTGGTTTGCCGGCATAATCAATGTAATCTTTGCTATGCTCACACTCTTTGTCCTAAGAAAAACCGTACGCGAACTTACCGCTAAAAAGGAACTTGTTTTTCTTGCTTCCTGTTGTTATGTTTTTTCAGCAGGCATTTTATCGGCAACGACATTTTTAAGAATGTATATTGTTGCCATGTTCTTTACAACCCTAATTACCTATTTGTTTATAAAAAATGTAACGAACAAACAACGTTACTTCTATCCTGCCATCGGTGCCGTTTCCGTCTTAGGGGCACTGACGCACTACTACTTTGTTATATACTTGCTCTTTATCTGTCTTGTATATGGCATTGGACTGATTATTAAGAAAAGCGGAAAAGACATCCTGTATTTTATCCTTACCATGGGTATTGCAGGATTAGTATCCATTCTCATCTTTCCGCCTATGCTTACACACACCTTGGGTGGCGGTTACAGGGGAACAGAAACGCTTAACAATCTGTCAAATTCTTCTTTCTCTCAGTTTATCAGTAAGCTTAAGGCTTGCTATAACATGGTTGACAGTCAGTTGTTTGGCGGACTCTTTTTACTCCTTATTTTACTTGCCATCATTTTACTGCTTATAGGCTATATGCTTCGCAAACGGGGAAAGAACGGCTTTTCATTTACCATTAATTCAACTAAGGTAATCCGATGGGGACTTGTAGTTATTCCAGCCGTGGCTTACTTTATATTAGTATCAAAAATTGCCGTATATACTACCGACCGTTATTTTCATCCGATATACCCCATGCTCATTATTGCCGTGGTAGGAATTATCGGTATCATTACAGAAAAAATGGTATCCGAAAAGATTGCTTTCTTTACTTTGGGTGCCCTATTTATCATTACGACATTTAAAGATTTTTCCCATAATTTCTTTTATTTGTACCGCAGCACCCAATCTTTTATTGATACGGCAAAGCAATATGATAATACCGATTGCATTTACTTTGTCAATCAGGGATATGAAATAAACCCCTCATTTTTAGAATTACGGGAATATAACCGGATTGTCTTTGTAGATTATAACAACCCGGAAATGCTTAGTGATATTGATTATGACGCTAAAGACGGGCTGATTGTCTCCATGGGTACAGCCTGTGATTTTAACAGTGTATCGGATGCGGTTACCAAACACTTCCCACACTTAAGGTTCTCTCACAAATTAGGAGAATACTCATTTTCCGCTACCTATTATTTTGATACACAGTAATTTTACGCAAAATATCAAGAAAACCTCAATAACCGTTGCTATACTGAAAGTACGATATCGTTAATTGTAGTGAAGGAGGAAATGTTTGATGCGTAATGTTGATTTATTAGTTTACAGCCTCAGCTATATCGAAAGTCATCTGACCGAAGACATTAAAACAATGGACATAGCAAAGGCCTGTTTCTGTTCAAAATCAACACTGGAACGTCTTTTCCAACGTATTAACAAGATTTCTGTGCGTGGCTATATTATTCGCCGGAGGATGATGCTTTCTGCCAGGGAAATTGCTACTTTGCCGGACAAATCCATCCTTGAAATTGCCGTAAAATACGGATATAGCACACATGAATCCTTTACCCGTGCTTTTAAAGAAGTATGGAACTGTACCCCCAGTGAATTCCGTGGCAAAAAGTACGCAGAACTCTATCCACGGCTCACGCCACCTATTGAGGAAGGAGAACCTTTTTATATGCAGAAAAAACATGTAGATATCAGCGAATTATACGATTTATTTATAGCCAGACGTGACTGCTATTTTATTTGTGCCGACATTAAATGTCTTATCCCAATCAACAACATATCGCACAAAGCCGGAGACCTTGCCATTATCGAGTCTCTTAACAGACTTAATAACGTCTGTTCCGATGAAGATATTGCATTTAGAATCGGCGGTGACGAATTCTGTATTCTGACAAATAGCCCGGATGAAGCTTATGCCGATAAGTTGGTGGAAGAAATTAAAAGCCATAACGGTGAGACATTTGATTATAACGGCCAATCAATTCCGTTATCGCTCTATGTGGTTACCACACGTTTCGACGGCAGTCAGCTAAAATATGACGAATTATTTAAAGATTTACATCTTGCCTTAGATGACGCAAAAGGATTATAAATAATGTATCAGCTACATAATAAAGCGGATGGCGTAAAACCATCCGCTTTGTAGTTGCGAAAAATATTATTCTTATAACTTTTTTCTTCTTCGAATTAAAAATACACTTCCTGCCACAACTCCTGCGGCTCCGATTCCAGTTCTTCCTGTCTCCTTTCAAGCGACATGTATTCCAATTGATAACCCTTAAGTTCTGCATAATACCGCTTCGACTTCTCCTCCAAAATCTCTCTTGCTTAATATTTACTTAAAGGTGACATTTTTATAAAGAAAAAGAGAACATTTCCATGTGTCATTTCATAACCCAAAGAATTGCTCTCATTATATTCTTCTAAATACAATTTGTTATCTAACAATTATCCTTCCACAATCAGGTATCTTCCGTCACTGATTTTAAACACCTCTTCTAACTCAAGAACATCTTCAACATCCCGTTCTTCAAGGTCGACGCCTTCCTCTTCAAAATATTCCATAACTTCCTTTGCAGAGTTAAGAACCACTGCCATACAATCTTCCAGAAACTCTTCCGCTTCTTCCGGTGTTTCTGCTACAGCTTCCGGAAACAGTTTTAACTGATTATCAAGAAAACAACGGATAACTTCATCATCATACTCGTACATAGAATAAACCCTTCTTTCTTCTAAACTAATTGATTTAACACTTTATATACACCCCTGTCATTATATGAGGGGCAAATATGCTTTGCTGCTTTTTTTACTTCAGCCACTGCATTTTCAACAGCATAACTTTCTCCTGCCTGACTGATAAGTCCGACATCGTTATTGTTATCTCCAAATGCCATGGTTGCTTCTTTGGGTATATCAAGGTATTCTTGTATCCATCGTAATGCGTTACCTTTGTCTACACTCTTATCCATGAAATCAACCCACTCTTCGCCTGCCATACAGCACTTAACCTTGTCCTGCCATTTCGGAATAATGTCACGCTCTGCAAGTTCTCTTATACTACCTTTGCAAAACAGTGCCATTTTAATAATGGGCTCTTTCTCTCCGAGAATATCCTCTGTCATACGGAACTTATTACGGTATCCGTCACGGATAAGCGTAATAAACTCTTCATTCCCGGTATCCATTAGGGACCCTTCTGTAGTGGATACTACATAATCACATGTATCAGTATATTGCTGGATATCCCAAAATATACCCTCTACATACTCCCGTTCCATCTTTTTTACAAGCAGGTCTTTACCCTGATAAATAATATGTGCACCATTTTCGGCAATATACCCAATCCTGTCCGAAACTTCACTAAACATTGCCTTAATGCTATGATATGCCCGTCCGCTTGCCACAAAAAATATATAGCCCTTATCGGTAAGCTTTTTAATTAATTCAATCATTTCAGGATATATGGAAGGAGCAGAGTCTTTAACCAACGTTCCATCAATATCCGTAGCTATAAGTCGTATTTCCTGCATTACAAAATCCATCCTGCTTTCTTCATTTCCTGATAAAGCCTTCCTACCGGAAGCCCCACCACGTTATTGTAGTCTCCGTCAATACCGGATACAAAACGGGCAAAATAGCCTTGGATGGCGTACGCCCCCGCCTTGTCTGCCCATTCAAACTGATTATTTGAGGTTTTATATTCCATATACCGCTCAATATCATCTTCCTGCATCGGACATACATACACATCGGTCTTTTCATGGAAAGTAATGGTTTCGACCTTATCGGAAACTCGTATGAGGGTAACACCGGTATACACCTGATGGGTCCTTCCCTGTATCAATGTTATCATTTCCCTGGCATTTTCCTTATCAGCCGGCTTACCAAGAATCTTGTCATCACATGCCACAATGGTATCCGCACCGATGATAACTACAGGCTTAATTATGGCATCCTCCGTATCAGCCTGTAATGCCGGACTTTCCTTAACGCCTTCTGCTTTTTTTAATGATAACTGCTCAACCAATAATGCAGGTACGGTTTCATCGGTTGATTCATCCGCATTACTTACACATATGTCAAACTCAATTCCTATCTGTGCAAGCAATTCTTTTCTTCTGGGAGAAGCAGATGCTAATATAAACTTATTCATCTTCTTTGTGTACTTCCTTAATAAATATTCTGTCATTTACAGCTTCCTGCGTTTTATTCGCATTACGCTGCGCCTCCAGCACAAATTCATACTGTGAATTAAATTTTTCTTTTCCGCGTTTATCTATCTTCTCATAAGTACCGTCCTGCTGCATAATATGCGCTTTTACGGTATCTTTTAACTGCCATTCAAGAATCTTTAATACACGCTGTTTTAAATTTTCCTCTTCTATCGGGAACAAAATTTCCACGCGTCTTTCAAGATTTCTTGGCATCCAGTCTGCACTTCCGAGATAAATATCATACTCGCCGCCATTTTCAAAGCAGAAAATTCTGCTGTGTTCAAGATAATTTCCTACAATGGAGCGGACGCGGATAGTATCACTTACGCCCTTTATTCCTACTTTAAGACAACATATACCACGCACAATCAAATCAATCTGAACACCTGCTGCACTCGCTTCATACAAAGCGGCAATAATGTCCTGATCACAAAGGGAATTCATCTTAGCAACAATGGATGCCGGTTTTCCTTCTTTTGCATGCTGCGTTTCCCGGTTAATAAGAAACAGGAAACGGTCTTTCAGCCAAAGCGGTGCCAACGACAATTTATTCCATCCCAACGGTTCAGAATAACCTGACAACATATTAAATACTGCGGTAGCATCTTCACCATACGATTCTTTACAGGTAAGAAGTCCTAAATCGGTATAAAGCTTTGCCGTGGCATCATTATAGTTACCGGTACCAAGATGCACATATCTTCTTATACCATCTTCTTCCATACGTACTACAAGCGTTATCTTACTATGGGTTTTTAAACCAACCAGACCATAAATAACATGACAACCGGCTTTTTCAAGCATTTTCGCCCATCCAATGTTATTTTCTTCATCAAATCTGGCTTTCAATTCTACCAGAACGGATACCTGTTTTCCATTTTCTGCTGCTTGTGCAAGCGCCGCAATAATCGGCGAATTACCGCTAACACGGTATAGTGTCTGCTTAATAGCGAGGACATTCGGGTCTTTTGATGCCTGACGTATAAAATCTACTATCGGCATAAAAGATTCATATGGATGATGCAAAAGAATATCCTTCTTTTTAATTTCATCAAAAATATTACTGTCAGGTAATAAATCCGGCACCGGTTGTGGTTTTGATGACACACTTTTTAATGCATCATACCCCTCCAGACCATATACCTTCATCAAAAAGGTCAGATCCAGCGGGCCGTTTATCTTATATATATCCTCCGTACTTACGGATAATTCCTCTTTCAATATTTTTAACAGACGTTTATCTATGCCGGCTTCTACCTCAAGACGGATAGCTTCTCCCCACTGTCTTTGCTTAAGCTGCTTTTCTATTTCTTTAAGAAGGTCAGCTGCTTCTTCTTCATCAATCGTAAGGTCGGCATTACGCATAATTCTGAATGGATGTGCACAAACCACATCATAATTTAAAAACAACTTATGGATGTTGCGTTCTATCACTTCCTCAAGAAGAATCAGGCACTTACCATCCTCAGAGGGCAATTCCACAAGCCGTGACAAAACACTCGGAACCTGAACGGTAGCAAACTCCATACTGTTTTTACCCTTCTTGCCCAGCGCCTTACCTTTTTTAATCAAAAGCGCTCCTATATTCAGGGATTTATTTCTGATAAGCGGAAACGGTCTCGAAGAGTCCACTGCCATAGGGGTTAAAACAGGATATACCCTGCTTTCAAAATACTTGTCGACGTATTTTCCCTGCTCCTCGGTTAATTCCTCATGATGCGCAATTATATTAAGATTATTTGCATGTAAGGAAGGTATCAGGGAGCGGTTATAGGTTGAATACTGCAGTTCCACCAGTTCATGGGTTACCTTTTCAAGTGCCATAAGCTGCTCTGTCGGCGTCATACCGGCAATATCCCTTTTGGCATAAGAAGCGTTTACCATGTCTTTTAAAGATGCAACACGTATCATAAAAAATTCATCTAAATTGGACGCAGTAATACTAAGGAATTTCAATCGTTCAAATAACGGAATCGCTTTATCCCTTGCTTCACTTAAAACTCTTTTATTAAACAAAACCCAGCTCAATTCCCGATTTGTATAATATTCGGGATTTTTAAATTCGCTTTTTGCCATTTAAAAATCTCCTTTCCGCGCCTTTATCACAGGTCTTATACTGAATACTTCTTCAAAAAATTCTGCTTTTGTATCAAACAAAGCTTCTCTGAATAATATATCCGTTTTATCTTTTACGCTTAACTGCAATTCATTTTCTTTCATTGCCATGGTAACTTTATGGAAATTTTTGCTTGTCTTTGGGGTAAAGCAGTTTGCAAGCCTCAAAATAGCCGTAAGCTTCGTAATGATCAGATACGTTTCTTTATCCAGTGTTGTCGAATTCGAAACTTCCGAATAATATTTGAAATCATCGTACACATACTGGACGATATTGGCTACCATCTCACGTTCCCGATGGGAAAGACCGATTATTTCCGTTGAAAGAATTATGTTATAAGAACAGCTTCCGACATTGGCAAGGCTAATATATTGTCCGCAGTCCTGTAACAGGGAAGCAATCTGTAACAATAATCTTTCCCGTTTCGAAAGACCATGTATCTTCTTCGTCGCATCGAAAATGGATAGGGCAATTTTAGTTATCTTTTCCCTTCCTTCAATATCTCCTGAATACCGGCTGCTTATATTCGTGGCACAAGCAAGAATATCTCTTTCAAAATCATGTATCTGTACACCTTTTATATGCTTCTCGGCATATTCAAAAGCAATACCGTCACACAGGCTTACGCCCGGTGCCCATAAAAGCTTGGCATCAAGCATCCTGATAAGCATCATCACCAGTATGGACGCAATGGATACAAGCTGTACATTATCGGATTCTATGCCTAAAAGGCGGGACAGTTCACTGTCTGGTTTACTTAAAATGGTTCTTAAAAATTCCTCAAACTTTTCTGATTCCATAAAGCCCGGCTTGGTTATTCCTGCTGCCTTCTTTTGCAAAATCAGCGAAACATAATCATCTACAACAATGATGTTATTAATCTTACTCTCTAAAAGATATAGCTTTTTAAATGTCTCAAGCTGGTCACCTATCATATCGAGCATCATATCTTCAAGCTGTGCGCGCTTCGGTTGCAGCTTATCGAGCATATCCTTGATTCTTAACACCCCGAGACGGATATTCTGGGTTGAAACAAGCGTATCCTTATCAAACAACGATATTTGCAGACTTCCGCCCCCGATATCAACAATAGCCGTTCCTTTCAGGATGATATCATTAAACTTATCCCCCTTGGAGGCAATTGACTTATAGTCAAGAAAACGTTGCTCTGAGTTACTCAACACTTCTATCTGTATCCCGGTTCTTGCATGAATCTGTTCGAGTAATATCAGTGTATTTTCTGTCTCACGGATAGCACTTGTACCGTATGCCTTATAAGCTTCCACGCGATAGGTCTTCATTACGTTTTGGAATTCTTTTAACACACGGCAAATCTCACTTACTTTTTCATTGGTCAACTTACCGTTCGCATAGGTCTGGGAGCCAAGATCCAACCGATGACGTATATGATCTATCTGTTTCATTTCCCCATTAGCGCCGAACTGGAATATTTTCATTGCCATTTCATATGAACCGACATCTATTGCCGCAAAAGTTTTCACTGCCATATCTTTTCCCCCATTTATTTATAGCGATTACTGTCCTAATAAATAATCAATAAATTGTTGTGCTGTTCTTCCCGAAAGTCCGCCATGCGCAAGTTCCCATTGGTTAGCCTTTAAGTAAAGTTCCTCCTCAGGCATGGTAATATTATGTCTTTCTGCCAGCGTTTTAACGATATTCCTGAATTCTTTTTTATCCGGCGATGAGAAGAAAATGGTTACACCAAAACGTGCTACCAGGGAAAGCTTCTCCTGTACCGTATCATTGGTATGCAGATCCTCATCACGGTCTTCCTTATCCTTAAAGCTTTCTTTGATAAGGTGTCTGCGGTTAGAAGTTGCATAGATCAATACGTTATTCGGCTTTTTCTCAAGTCCGCCTTCAATCACTGCTTTAAGATATTTGTATTCAATTTCAAATTCCTCAAAGCTTAAATCATCCATATAG
This sequence comes from Lachnospiraceae bacterium, assembly GCA_045576455.1. Taxonomy (GTDB): domain Bacteria; phylum Bacillota; class Clostridia; order Lachnospirales; family Lachnospiraceae; genus RGIG4034. The sequence goes on from JAZNGM010000014.1 coordinate 10,024, forward strand.
ATAATGAACTTATAATTACGGTTTTTAATCTGCGATATGATATCATTAAGATCATGGAACTGATGCTTATATATTTCAATAATTCTTAACCCTTTATCATAATAACGGTTAAGGATACCCTTTATACTGGAAGATTTTCCTGTTCCGGCATCACCAAACAATAAGCAGTTATTAGCTCTTTTTCCGTTCACGAAAGCTTCCGTATTATCAATAAGCTTCTTCTTGGCTATCTCGTAACCAACCAAATCCTCCAGATACACATGTTGTATATTCATAATCGGTTTAATAACTGCACCCTCTTCAGCATGCTCCACGCGGAAAGCTTTATGAAGCCCGAAACGTCCCACACCGTAATCTTTGTAAAATTGTGTCATACACGCCTTAATCTCAGCAGCATCCTTAGCTTCAGCAAGCTTTACGGCTGTCTCACATATTCTGTCACGTATTCTTGTGTTATACACTTTTCCCGCCGTCTTAGGGGCAGCATAATTTTCAACCAGCCCAAAAGTATGTAAAGAAAGTGTATTCACCATATCTGAAAAATCATAGCATATAAACTCCCTGATGATTTCAAAGTCATGCAATGCCGCATCATTAAGCGTTCCTTCAATATTGCCGACTATCTCACAAGAGGTAGAATAAGCATTTTCACTGTTAACCAAAAGATTAGCTATGTAGCAATGCCATATATTGCCGTAAAAACCATGTGCCGTCGCAAAATCAATCAAAGCACTGATGCAGTCATATCCCAAAGCCTGCTTATCTTCAAGATTGTAATACTCATTATTATACTCTGCCATCAGCCATGCCATGTCTTCAAGCAGTCTTCCCTCTTCAAAATCCCTGTATAGAATTAGTTCCTTTTCTCTCATAACCTTATCCTTACTCTAAAATATGTACTTAATATATCAATAATTGCCGAGGATTTTCATCTTGCCCGCTTCTTCCTGTAATCCGAACAAGGCATTCTTAACGGCATCACTGTCAAGATTTCCTTCAAAATCAATAAAAAATCTATATTCCCAATCTTTATTCTCAATCGGGCGGCTTTCAATACGTGTCATGTTAAGTCCGTTATATATGAAATGGGATAAAGCCTGATAAAGTGCACCGCTCTTATGCTCAATTTCCACACATATGCTTATTCTGCCGGCATCCTTTTTATATATCTTTTCCCTGCTTAACACAAGAAAGCGGGTTGCATTCGTACTCACATCATTAACACCCTTTTTAAGCACCTTAAGCCCATATGCTTCAGCTGCATACTCACTTGCTATCGCAGCTTGCGTTTTATCCTGCTCTTCAGATACTTTCTTAGCAGCAAACGCATTATTTTTAAGTGTTATCTGCTCCCAGCCCATCTCATTAAGAAAATGTGCACTCTGCATAAAGGACTGCGGATGCGAATATACTCTTTTGATATCTTCCATCGTACTGTCTTTGGTTCCGAGCAGGCAATGATTAATTGCAATAACCTGTTCCCCTACAATACAATTATCATAATCCATTAACAAATCGGTTACTTCACTTACACTTCCTGCCGTTGAATTTTCGATCGGAAGCACGGCATAATCCGCATTTTGGCAAGCTAGTTCCTCCATTGCATCCTTAAACGTTTCAACATTATAGCTGTCAACTTCCCTGCCAAAATATTCCACCATAGCAGCCTGGGAATATGCCCCAACAGCCCCTTGGAATACAACCTTCACATTATCGGTTTTAATATTATCAACCTTGGTAAAAGGAAACGCTTCCACCTTGCCGTTTTCTGCAAGCAGACGATACTGAAGCTTTCTGCTCATCGACATAATCTGTTCAAAAAGTTCTGCTACTCCCAGCTTATTGAAATCACTGTGGGCAAGTCCTTTAACCGCCTCTATCTTAGCAAGTTCCCTTTCCTTGTCTAACACCTTCTTACCGGTAGATATTTTAAACTGCGCCACATTCCGGCAGACTTCCATTCTCTCTTCATACAAATCAACCAGTGCCTTATCTATTTTGTCAATTTGCTCCCTCAGCTCTGTAAGTTCCATGTAGTTCCTCCAATAATTACATCCTAAAACTTTAATTAATTACAAATTATTTTATACCAAATATGCACCTATAACAAGGGTTTAAACCACAAAACACTTCCACAAAAATGACTTTCATACTATAATAACTATAATGCGTTTGTAATATTAATAAAGGAGTATTTTGTTATGACCAAAAAGAAAAAAGACCTGACCGTAATCCTCGTCGTTGCCGCTATTTTTATTGTATTAATAGTATTTTCCATACTGTTTGGGAATAAAAAGATTAATAATCCGGAAGGCACCGTGGGCAATTACCGGGGCAACCTCAATAACGGCGGTTACTTTTGCGAATATAACCAAAAGATTTACTTTGCCAACTCTTTTGACGATTACACACTCTATTCCATGAATAAGGACTTAAGCAAGCTTAAAAAGCTTACCAAAGTACCGGTTTCACAAATCAATGTTGCAAACGGCTATATTTATTTTTACCAGACAGATAATATGAAGGGTTCAGACCTGGGAAGTTTAATAAGAGGCAACGGAATCTACCGCATGAAAACGGACGGTTCCGAACTTAAATGTCTGAAAAAGGGGGTTATCGGCACTATGCTCTTAGTGGAAGACCACCTTTACTTCCAGTATTACAACTCCGCTAATCAATTTACCTTCTGCAAGATGAGCGTAAATGGCGGTGCCATTGAAGAAATACATGATTTTGCTGCCAGCCCCTCTTCTGCTGCAGACGGCAACATCTATTATAATGACGTGGAAAACAGCCACAACCTGATTAAGTATAATACAAAAAATAACACTTCAACCATTTTGTATTCCGGCGAAGTGTGGTTTCCCGTTTATTCAAACGGTCTTATATATTTCCTTGACACGGATAATAACCGCAGGCTCTGCTGCTTAAACCTTGCGACTGCTTCCCTTAAGGTATTGTCAGAAGATCGTATAGATTATTTTGCTGTAGGCGATTCCCACGTATATTATCAGACCAGTTCCAAAAGCGCGCCAAAGCTTAAACGGGTAAGCCTTGACGGAAGCGAAACGGAAACTATTGCAGACGGCGTATATACACATCTTAGTGTAACTTCTGATTATGTGTATTTTACATCGTACGGTGATTTATATAAAACCTACCGCATGAGCACATACGGTTATCCGACTTATGATGTCTTCAACGAAGCCATGAGTGCTGCAACAGACTGATGAAGCACCGGGTGCTCCTTCGTCTTGGTAAGCTCTGATAACGGTTCAAGTACAAACAGGCGGTTGTGCATATCCGCATGCGGGATTATCAAATCCTCTGTCTCCATTACAAGGTCATCGTAGAAGATAATATCCATATCCAGTGTGCGGGGGCCCCAATGTATGGTTCTTACCCTGCCGGCTTCATTTTCAAGCGTATGCAGATAGTCAAGTAACTCATATGGTGTATACAGGGTTTCAAGCACACACGCACCGTTTATAAACGTATCCTGTACCACCTCACCATAGGGTTCGGTTTCATAAAAAGCTGAACAACGGAGATTTTTACAAAAGGCATTATCAGCGATTTTCTTAAGGGCATCGCTTATATATGTCTTTTTTTCACCCATATTGGAGCCATAAGACAAATATACCGTATGCCACTTTCTTGTAACCGTTACCGACACATCTTTAAAAGGATGGGCTATCGGTGCTTCCGGCTTGGATACCGTCACAGATACTTCTTCAACATACGGAAAATTAAGCAAAATAACTTCTGCACATTTTTCCGCTACGGTTTCAATGAGGTCATACGACTTATCGGTCGCCGCTTTTACTACCATGTCTGCCACATCACCGTAATGGGTGGAGTACGTCAGTTCATCTGTTTTTCCGGCTTTTCTCAATGAAGTTGCCATATCAACGGTCAGGAAAAATTTCTGTCCTTTTTTCTTTTCCTCTTCAAAAACACCGTGATATGCATATATTTCTATTTGTTCAATCCGAATTCTATCACTCTGCATTATGTTCCTCCGACATAAGACTTACATTCATAACAGCCGCCGTCATTTGTACAGCCCTTACATTTTCTTTAACATCATGTACCCTGATAAAAGAGCAGCCCGCCATCGCTCCGATTACCGATGTGGCAAGCGTGCCTTCAAGACGTTCCTCCACCGGAAGCATAAGCGTATTTCCGATAACAGACTTCCTTGATGTGCCCAAAAGCACGGGATAATTAAGTTCCCGCATGCGGGACAGGTTTTTTATAAGACACAAGTTCTGCTCATATGTCTTCATAAATCCTATACCGGGGTCTATCATTATCTTGTCTTTACTAATTCCTGCCTCTATGGCAAGGTCTATGCTTTCCGCTATCTCCGTAAGTACGGTTTTGACAAACTGCTGTTCAGGATTACCGGCATCCCCGTTAACGGTAAAAATCTCATTTCTGTTATGCATAAGGCAACAGGCAACCTTCGCTTTGGCAATCACCTTTTTCATATCCGCATCATACTTAAGGCCCCAGATATCGTTAATCATATCTGCTCCTGCCATAATTCCTGCTTTAGCAACCGGTGCCTTATACGTATCAAGCGATACCGGTATATCATATTCCCGCTTAATCGCTTCAATAGCGGGTACTACCCGCCCTATTTCCTCTTCGCATGATATCATATTATATCCGGGTCTTGTGGACTCACCACCGACATCGATAACCGTTGCGCCTTCCGCAATCATCCTGCCGGCTTTTTGCAACACATCATCCATCCCCTTATAGCTTCCCCCATCGGAAAAAGAATCCGGCGTAACATTCAAAATACCCATGATATATATGCTGTTTTCCGTATTAAATTCACGGTTTCCAATTATCATCCGATTAATTCCTCATCTTCTCTTTTATTACGCTTTTCCGGCGGCCAGTAACACTCTTTGGTTGCTGCACATTCATAACAGGGTCGGCTCTTCTTATCTGCCCTATACAAAAGCTTTGCGAGCAGCGTACCGGTTTCATGTTTACTATCATGCATCATAATGGCATTTTTAATCTCTTCTATTTCCGCATCATTATAACTGCAATCTTTCAAAATAACATCTGCAAGCTCCGCACTTTTGACAGCATGATTACTGCCATCTTCATATTGCTTGCATCTTCCGATATCATGCAGATAAGCTGCAGCATACAAAATATCATCATTAAGAAAGGGACTTTCCTCTTCACTTTCAACATATTTTTTCAACAATGCCGCCACCCGCTCATTATGTTCCATATCGTGTTTACAAAATATCCTGTCTTTTTCTGCTTCGGATATTTTTTTAAGGCATTCCCTATAAAGAGTATGCCTTAATATATGTTGCCATCTAAAATCGCCCACTATATTCTCCCTGTTTTATAACATATGGTAAAAATCATCTGAAAGGCGGTTATCATCCTTAAATAATCCGCGCTTAACAACGGTTACCGTCTTGCTTCCCGGCTTTTTCACACCACGCATTGTCATACACAAATGCTCTGCTTCCAGCATAACCATAACTCCTTTCGGATTCAGGTTGTCCATAATGGCATCCGCTATTTGTGCCGTCAGTTTTTCTTGTATCTGAAGACGTTTCGCAAATACTTCCACCGTTCTTGCCAACTTGCTGATTCCCACAACCTTGCCATCCGGAATATATGCAATATGTGCCTTACCGAAAAACGGCATCATATGATGCTCGCACATCGAGTAAAAGACGATATCTTTTTCAAATACTATCTCATTATTATCGACGGAAAATGTACGTGAAAGATGCGTCGCTGCATCCTCGTTCATTCCCGAACATATCTCCTCATACATGCGCGCAATTCTATCCGGTGTATCAAGTAAGCCTTCTCTTGTTACATCCTCGCCAATGCCTTCTAATATTAAACGTATTCCTTCTTTTATTTTGTCTTTATCAGCCATATTATTTGCGTCCATTCTTTTTTCTGTTCGTCACTACCTGTGATATTCTGCCAAGATAAGAAAGTGAGCCAAACGCGATAATTACATCATTCTTTTCAGCAACGGCATATGCAGCTTCCACTGCTTCCTCCACACTGTCTACCGCTGTCACGCACGGGTGATACTTAAGAACTTCTTTAGCAAGGTCAATGGCATCTAATGCCCTTTGATTATGCGGTGGCTTTACGGTAATAATATAATCCGCATGACGGTATGTATTCTTAATTACCGCCTCAATGTCCTTATCTCTTAACATCCCCATTATATAGATAATTCGCTTATTTGTAAAATAGTTTGCAACGGATTTTGAAAGTTTTACGGATGCATCTTCATTATGTGCGCCGTCAATGATAAAAAGCGGTTTTGAATCAATGCATGTAAACCGTCCGTTCCATTGTGCTTTTATAAGTCCTCTTCGTATATGTTCTTCACTTATTACATAACCTGCCTTTGTTATCGTCTCAACACATTCTATTGCAAGCACGGCATTTTCAACCTGATAGTCCCCCAACAGTTTTATTTCAAGTGCTTTTAAGTTCTTATAATTAAAGGAGGTCGGCTTACTGATTTTTGTTTTAACACTCTTTATCTGCTCTGCATCTGCTTTAACAAATTCGGCACCATCCATCATGGTATGTTTTCTAAGCACTATGTCGGCTTCCCTAACCTGTGCTCCCGTTATGACATACCGGCATTTCTTAATAATTCCGGCTTTTTGTTCTGCTATTGCTTCTATGGAATTTCCCAAAAACTGCATATGGTCCATACTGATAGGCGTAAAAACGGCAGCAAGCTTTTCTTTCATAATATTGGTAGCGTCCAAAAGTCCGCCCATTCCGGTTTCAATAACGGCAATATCACATTGTTCATCCTTAAAATATTTAAAGGCAACCGCCGTTTCCATTTCAAAGACCGTAGGGTGCATATCGCCGGCCTCTTCCATGGCATCTGCCACTTTGGCCACTTGCGTTAAAAGCTCTGCAAATCTTTTTTTAGTTATATTTTTGTTATTTATCTGAAATCTTTCTTCATATGCAAACACAGCCGGGGAAGTATACTTACCTACCTTGTACCCTGCTTCCGTTAAAATAGCTGTTATAAATGCTAAAGTAGACCCTTTTCCGTTGGTTCCGGCAATATGGATAACCGGAACCGCATCCTGCGGATTATCCAGCTTATCGCAAAGCTTTAAGATAGTTTCCAGCCCCGGTCTGCAGTAAATGCTTCCATATTTTTCAAGATATTCAACAACTTCTTTATCCTTCATTTAAGACTCCGTTTCAAACGCATATTTATCCGAATATATGTAAATACTATATCATAAAAAAATGAAAAGTGAGTGTTTTTCCTTGAAAACAAAAAAAACTTATGGATTTCTTAAAAATTTCACCTTATGCGGACTCACCGGATTATTAATTGAAGTGACTTTTACCTCCCTTCTTTCCCTCAGGAACCGCGATTTCAGCCTTAAAGCCAGCACCTCTCCCATTATGTTTCCAATATACGGATGTGCCGCCATTATCCTGCCGATATCGCGCCTGATAAAAAGAGCCTCCCTATTTGTGCGCGGAATAATCTATATGCTTTCCATCTACACCATTGAATTTATCAGTGGTACATTTTTAAAAAAATACAAGTTGTGTCCCTGGAATTACAACAAAAGCAGGAGTAACATCTGTTCTGTCATCAGGCTTGATTATGCACCTTGCTGGTTCATTACCGGATTATTTTATGAATGGCTGCTAAAACATCGTGCTGCCTCTAAAAAATGAAAACAGCCGGCACAATTGATATGTACCCTCTTTACCGGACCCCCAGTAAGGAGGGATTTATGAAGAGGCATTCAAGGTTACGGTTCGTAAATGGCATCGAATGTAAAACGCTCAGAGTCCCAATGCATTAAGGCATAAAGGGAGAAATAAGATATGGACACGAAAAGGACTACGAGTCTTTTGAAAGTTTTTCACAAGTAGTCGAAGAATATATAAATTATTATAACAACGAAAGAATTCAATTATTCAGTTTCATAAAGGAATATCTGAACACGGTTATCAATAACGTTTGCTACTTCTTCTGCTGTCTTTTTACCCTCAAAAAAGGGTTGTGTTTCTTCCTCTACAATTTCACCTATCGAATTATAAAAATAATTATAAAGCGGATTATTTAGCATTTCCCAGAATATTGCTTCTTCTTCCTCTTTCATCTTGCGGGGTTCATAATATACTCCTCGACTTTCATAACCTATAGTTTCTTTATCTCCGGTGTAAGGCTCCTTAATAGCTTCCTCCCACAACTTAGTCAAAACACTTTCCCGCACCGGAAAGCCTTGTCCGCCAATAAACGATATCCTCTGTTGTTCATCCGTTAGAAGATAACTCAAAAAATCAAGGGCGCCATCCTTATGCTTTGATGCATTATTAATAGCGTAACTTAAACAAGACAACTTATGTCTTCCGCCTTCATCTGTAGGAAATCCTATATACGAAGGTAACTCCTGAAAAGCAGCTTCCTGAAACCAAAATTGTTGAAAATCTTGAATGTTGATTTCCCAAAAAATCTGTTTACCGGATGCAACTCTCTCAGAAATTGTTTCCCCAATATTTTTATACCCGTATTTTTTTGCAAATTCTAATAATTCAATAAATTCTTGCTGTTCAAAATTGCTTTTACCTTTTTCTTCATCAACAAAAAGCTGTATACCATTTACTCCTACGCCTAACATCTCCAAAAGAGAAGCGTTTTTTCGACCATATTCCGTGTTTGTATCTTCAGTTAGCGTCATCCAGTATTTAAGCGTATTATCTTTCTGTTCCGTATCATAGCGCTCAAAGGTACATACTGTATGAATAGCCATATTTATAGGAACTGCATATATCCTACCGTCAACCTCTGTATATCCTTTTGCTATATCAATGATATCTGTCTGTTCATTAAGAAAATCCGTCACATCCATAAGATATCCGTCTTCGGCACAAGGAAACATGTTGCAGTCTGTAAAGCTAGTAAAAAACAGAATATCCGGACCTTTTCCGGTTGTAATTTCAAGCTGTATATTTCTTCTAAAATCATATACGGAAATATCTTCCGGACATTCGCGAATTACTATCTCATATTTATCACTTTGCTTATTATAGTTTACAATGACATTTTCCATATAAGCAGGCATCCTTGAAATAGATAGAACAATCTCTTCTTTGCCGTTTTCGTTAAGTATGGGGGCAGCATCGTTATTACTTTTACCGCAGGAACAAAACAAAAAAGTCATTAGTATAAGTACGATTATACTCTTTCTCATCGCAGTCTCCTTTTACAATATTTAAAAATTCCCTCTTTACCGGACATCCAGTAAGGAGGGTATTTTTATGTATTACTCTTATGAGTATAAACTCGAATGTGTAGAATTGTATAAGCAAGGGAGATTTCCAGATACACCATAGATGCCCCTGTAAAGTACAGGGAAACATCCATGTCTTGTTGTGCTTAATTCATAAATCAATGTATCTAGAATTCTGGGTACATATCAAATTCATGTCGGCTGTAAAATGTATCTTCTGTTTAAATGTCCATATCGGCAGGGTCTGCACCCTCTAAATCATCTACGCCGATATTCAACGTATTCAGCGTTCTTCTCTTAAGTCTTGCCTGCTCAGAAGCCTCGATAAGAAAATCCTTAATTGCTTCCGCATGCTTAATGTGTTTTAACTCAAGCTGCTTATCCGTTGTGTCGCCGGTATAACAAATAATGGTTCCGATTTTAACGATTCTTTCCAAGAAAGACTTTTTAAGGCGCACATCCTGTACTTTATACATATAGCAGTAGTCTTCTTCTTTGCTTAAAAAGCCTCTGGTTTCCGTAATTAAGTCTTCTTTAATCGTATACTTGGTAAATGTAAACGGTAATCCAAAAAACAACCATCTTTTTCTTTCTTTAAATTCCATAACCATCCTCCCCAAACTGAATTTACATTAATTTACACCTAAGTTACACTAATTCACACTAATTTGTACTTGATTCACCTTGATTTGCACTTAATTTGCTTTGATTTGTACTGAATTCACTTTGATTTGTACTTGATTTGCACTAATTTACACTTAAGTTACTTAAAAGCAACTACTTATTTAGTATAATATTTTTTTGCATAAAATGAAAGTATAAATGGTGAGATTTTTGTCTGATTTTTGGTTGAAACGGTTCTTCTCATGTGATACAATATGCAAAAGCAAATCATACAGTAACGCGAAGGGATTTCTCTTCGCGTATTTTTAAGAAAACATAAACTATAAAGGAGAATTTACCATGAGACATTTGATGAGTCCGCTTGATTTTACAGTTGAAGAACTGGACAAGCTATTTGACCTGGCTAATGACATTGAACAAAATCCATTAAAATATGCTCATGCCTGCGAAGGTAAGAAACTGGCAACCTGTTTCTATGAACCGAGTACGCGTACACGACTTAGTTTTGAAGCTGCCATGATAAACCTCGGCGGACATGTAATAGGTTTTTCTGATGCCGGCTCCTCTTCCGCTGCCAAAGGCGAAAGCGTATCCGACACCATCCGTATGATATCCTGTTATGCTGATATTTGTGCAATGCGTCATCCCAAAGAAGGTGCTCCGATGGTAGCGGCAGACAAGTCTTCCATCCCGGTTATCAATGCCGGCGACGGTGGTCACCAGCATCCTACCCAAACACTTACCGATCTCCTTACTATCCGTTCCCTTAAGGGAAGATTGGATAACTTCACAATTGGTCTCTGTGGTGATTTAAAATTCGGCCGTACCGTACATTCCCTTATTAATGCACTGGTACGTTACGACAATATTTCTTTTATCTTTATATCTCCGGAAGAACTCCGTATACCGGATTACATTATTGAACTCTTAAAGGATAAAAACATCCCTTACAAAGAGGTAATACGCTTAGAAGATGTTATGCCTGAACTCGATCTTCTCTACATGACACGTGTACAGAGAGAACGTTTCTTTAATGAAGAAGATTATGTACGATTAAAAGATTTCTATATTCTCAATAAAGAGAAAATGATCCATGCCAAAGAAGATATGCTGATTCTTCACCCGCTTCCGCGTGTTAACGAGATTTCCGTAGAAATCGATGATGACCCGAGAGCAGCTTACTTTAGACAGGTACAATATGGCGTTTACGTAAGAATGGCATTAATTCTTACACTGCTAAACATAACGGTCTAAGATATTGAACGCTTCAGTAGGATAAGGAGGTATCCACAATGCTTAAAATAGGTAAAATTGAACAGGGATTTGTGCTCGACCACATCAAGGCCGGAACAAGTATAGCACTGTACCATCAATTACAATTAGACGAAACCGGTTGCACGGTTGCCATAATTAACAATGCCCGCAGTAATAAAATGGGCAAAAAAGACATTCTTAAAGTAGAATGCGACATTAACATGTTAGATATGGATATTCTTGCAGTAATCGACCACAACATTACCGTCAACGTGATAAAAGACGGCGAAATTGTTGAAAAGAAAGAATTAGTACTTCCGAAACAGATACGAAATGTTATGAAGTGCAAAAACCCAAGATGTATTACTTCCATTGAACAGGAACTTCCGCATGTTTTTGTTCTTGCAGATGAAGAAAAAGAAATCTATCGTTGCAAATACTGCGAAGAAAAATGGGCCAGATAATGATAAGAATTGGTAATTGAAATAGAAATTTGAATTTGAATTTTTATTTTAATTGAAATAGAAATTGAATGGTAGGCATGATTATGCCTACCATTTTTTCATTTAATATTTGGGGTTTGTTGGTAGGGTTTGGCGAATACCTACCAGTTTTTCATACAAACTTGCTTTTTTATTGGTAGGCCTCGGCGAGTACCTACCAGTTTTTCATGCAAACTTGCTTTTTTATTGGTAGACCTCGGCGAGTACCTACCAGTTTTTCATACAAACTTGCTTTTTTATTGGTAGACCTCGGCGAGTACCTACCAGTTTTTTATACAAACTTGCTTTTTTATTGGTAGACCTTGGCGAGTACCTACCAGTTTTTCATACAAACTTGCTTTTTTATTGGTAGGCCCCAGCGAATACCTACCAGTTTTTCATACAAACTTGCTTTTTTATTGGTAGACCTTGGCGAGTACCTACCAGTTTTTTATACAAACTTGCTTTTTTATTGGTAGGCCTCGACGAGTACCTACCAGTTTTTTATACAAACTTGCTTTTTTATTGGTAGGCCTTGGCGAGTACCTACCAGTTTTTCATACAAACTTGCTTTTTTATTGGTAGGTCCTAGCGAATACCTACCAGTTTTTCATACAAACTTGCTTTTTTATTGGTAGGCCCTAGCGAATACCTACCAGTTTTTCATGCAAACTTGCTTTTTTATTGGTAGGCCCTGGCAAGTACCTACCAGTTTTTCATGCAAACTTGCTTTTTTATTGGTAATCCTTGGCGAATACCTACCAGTTTTTCATGCAAACTTGCTTTTTTATTGGTAGGCCTTGGCAAGTACCTACCAGTTTTTCATACAAACTTGCTTTTTTATTGGTAGGCCCTAGCGAGTACCTACCAGTTTTTCATGCAAACTTGCTTTGTTATTGGTAGGCCTTGGCAAGTACCTACCAGTTTTTCATACAAACTTGCTTTTTATTGGTATGTTACAATATCTAAGAAAAACTTATTACTTCCTGCTTCGGTGTTTTGCAGGTCTTCATGGTCTTAGCATATAATACCGGCCCCTCAGAACCATAAATATCCGAATGCTCCACTTTAACCGTAACGGTTATCTTTACCCATTCCTTTTCCGGAACAGATTCGATGCCATCGTACTTACACACATATCCTAAAAAGGCAATGTCATCCGCACAACATGTCATCGTCATTCTTCCCGGCACAAACATACCCTTCGGGAATTTTTCAGGCTTCATAACTTGTGCCACATATGTTATTTCTTTATCGAAATAGCGCTCCGGATGCTCCATCATATCCATATACCAGATGACATACTGCATATCATTTAAATCCAAAGAAGTCTTATTCAAATCGTATGGAAGTTCATCCTCCATCATCTCATTTACTTCTCCATTGGCATCTTCAAATACAATCTGTGCATTCTGGTTAATAACCTTGATATTTCTCTTGTATGTACTTAATTCTTTAATTCCGTCGCAGCGGTTAAAAATAATTAACTCTGACTTACGAAGCATCTCCGCAAGAAGCGACTTCATATTGGTATAGTACATAGGGAAAGTAGAAGCATCAATTAAGGTTACCTGCTGGGATAAAGACCAATGCCACGGAAATTTAACATCCTTATAATTCCACATACCGTTGAATTCGATGATAATCCGCTCCGGCTTATACTTCTTTTCAAGTTCCATCAAATAAGCCGTTGTGAACTCTTCCTCATCCTCTATTACTTCCATAACCGTCTTCGTTCTCTTTAAGAGCTCCGCTTCATACTCTTCCACACCTTCTTCACACACGATAAGAAGGGTTGTTCCCTTCGTTTGAAAATAAGGTTGGGATATTGTATATTTGATAAATTCTGTTTTACCACTCTCTAAAAAACCATTTATTACAAAAACCGGTTTCATTTACTGATACTCTCCATTTCATAACTGAATTTAGGCCAAATATGCTTGAATTTAAGCAAATAACTCTTCTAACTTCGCTTCATCTATTTTTGAACCGATAACACAAAGTTTTCCGGTAACATCAGATTTACCTTCCCTGATATTAATTTCGCCCGGAACATAGTCAAAATATATAAAGCTTCCACTGTCAGAAGGAATCATTCCTTTTGCTCTCAAGATAATGCCATATTCCCCGGTATCCAATGCATTAAGAATTTCTTCAATTCTCTCTTTAGAATAACGTACCGGAGTCTCTTTACCCCAGCTTGTAAACACTTCATCAGCATGGTGATGGTGATGTTCATGGTCATGATGATGTCCGCAGCAGCACTCCTCGCCGTCTTCATGGTGGTGGTGATGGCCGTGCTCATGGTCGCATTCATGGTCATGTCCGTGCTCGTGGTCATGATGATGCCCGCAGCAGCACTCCTCACCATCTTCATGGTGGTGATGGCCGTGCTCGTGGTCGCATTCATGGTCATGGCCGTGCTCGTGGTCGTGATGATGTCCGCAGCAACACTCCTCACCGTCTTCATGGTGGTGGTGATGGCCGTGCTCATGCTCGCATTCATGGTCATGGCCGTGCTCATGCTCGTGTTGCATCTCATGAAGCATTTCCTCTTTAAGATTTCTGCTTCCGCCTTCCATCGCAGAAATAATCACCTGGCTGTCAAGTTCATCCCACGGTGTTGTAATAATAACGGCTTCCTTATTATGCTCACGAAGCATTGCAATACAATCCGTAAGCTTCTTTTCGTCTATTTTATCTGTCCGGCTAAGCACTATCGTTGCCGCATTTTCAATCTGGTTTAAGAAGAACTCGCCAAAGTTCTTGATATACATCTTGCATTTAGTTGCATCAACTACTACCACTGAACTGTTTAACACAACTTCTACATCTGTTTTGACATCCGTAACCGCTTTAACAACATCAGAAAGCTTACCTACACCGGATGGCTCTATAAGTATTCTTTCAGGTTCATATGTATCAATTACTTCTTTTAAAGAAGTACCAAAGTCACCTACCAGCGAACAACAGATACATCCTGAATTCATCTCTTTTATTTCAATACCGGACTCTTTTAAAAATCCGCCATCAATTCCGATTTCACCAAATTCATTCTCAATTAATACTACTTTTTCTTTGTTTAATTCTTCTTTTAATAACTTCTTAATAAGCGTTGTTTTTCCTGCACCCAAAAAGCCGGAAAAAATATCAATCTTTGTCACTTTTACTACCTCCAAAATCTATTATGAAATGAGCAGGACGATAAGCCGGGTTATGTCGTTGAATGATCATCTATCTAGAGCTGTTGTTACCAGCAGCTTCAAGCGCCCTACCTGAAAGCAGACCGGGCAAGTCTTAAGCTTTCTATTTGGTCTTGCTTCGGATGGGGTTTACATGGACCCTGTACATTACTGCACAAGCGGTAGTCTCTTACACTACCTTTCCACCCTTACCATAAGGAAAACCTTATGGCGGTATATTTCTGTTGCACTATCCTTGGAGTCGCCTCCACCGGACGTTATCCGGCATCCTGCCCTGCGAAGCCCGGACTTTCCTCACCCGCACACGTAAAACGCATGCGGCCGCGATCATTTGTCCTACTCATTATTCATATACATCATTACTTGCATATACATTCAGCATATACATCT
>JAZNGM010000015.1:0-45964 GCA_045576455.1 Lachnospiraceae bacterium
CCTTCGGGGGACAGGAAGCAGCTGCAGTGCAGGTTTATGAAAGCATTAAGCTTCCGAAACGTGCTACCAGGGGTTCTGCAGGATACGATTTCTACAGTCCGTTGGCATTTACGTTAAAGCCGGGAGAAACCATTAAAATACCAACCGGAATCCGGGCTTTTATGCGGGAGGATTACGTTCTGGCGGTGTTCCCGCGCAGCGGTCTTGGGTTTAAGTACCGTCTGCAATTAAATAATACGGTGGGTATTATTGACAGCGATTATTATTATTCCGATAACGAAGGTCATATTTTTGCTAAATTAACCAACGACACTAAAGAAAGTAAAACCTTACAGATTGAAACCGGCAAAGGATTTATGCAGGGGATCTTTATTGAATATGGTATTACTTATGATGATGATGTAAGTGAAGTAAGAAACGGTGGTTTTGGTTCTACAACGAAATAATATGAATAAATAAAACTCCTTACGGTAAAAATAGAAATTACCGGAAAGGAGTTTTTATTATGGAGATAATCAGCAAATCGCTCGATGAAAATGTTGCATATATAAAAAATGAATTGAATGCAGACAATAATTTTGATGTAGTATACAGAGTAATAAATATTGGCAGTAAAAGAGGAGCTATATGCTTTATTGATGGTTTCTGCAAAGATGAATTAATGCAGAAAATGTTGCAATATTTAATGGATTTAAAAGAAGAAAAAGAAGCAGATAATGCGTATGACCTGATAAAAACTTCCATACCTTATGTTGAAGTGGATTTAAAGGATAAGTGGGACGATATTATATATTTTATTTTATCAGGCGTATTTGCTATTTTTATAGAAGGCTATGACAGATGTATACTGATTGATTCAAGAACATATCCTGCAAGAAGCGTTTCCGAACCGGATAAAGATAAGGCACAACGTGGGTCTAAAGATGGATTTGTTGAAACTATTGTATTTAATACCGCTTTGATTAGAAGAAGAATCAGGGATCGCGACTTATGCATGGAAATAAAGAGCGTTGGAAGAAGCGGAAGAACTGATGTTGTATTATGTTATATGGGAAACAGGGTTGATAAGCGTTTCCTTAACGATTTAAGGGAGCGAATTGATAAAATAGATGTTGATGCACTTACAATGAATCAGCAAAGTCTGGCAGAAAAGCTTTATAAAGGCAAATGGTTGAATCCATTTCCTAAATTCCGTTACACGGAACGACCTGATACGGCTGCGGCACAAGTTTTAGAGGGAAATATTATTGTTCTTGTTGATAATTCACCTCAGGCAATGATTTTGCCCATTGCCATATGGGATTTAATGGAAGAAGCGGATGATTATTACTTTCCGCCGATTACGGGAACGTACTTACGCTTATCAAGATACTTGATTGGTATTTTTAATTATCTGTTAACACCGTTATTTTTATTGTTAATGCAAAATCCTGCGTGGATACCGGAAAACTTTAAATTTATAATGTTGAAGGAAACAGCGAATGTGCCGCTTATATGGCAATTCTTAATATTAGAAGTGGCAATTGACGGATTAAGGCTTGCTGCAGTAAATACACCAAATATGCTAAGCACGCCATTATCCGTTATGGCTGCACTTGTTCTGGGAGAATTTGCGGTAAACAGCGGATGGTTTTCGGCTGAAGTAATGTTATATATGGCATTTGTTGCAATTGCTAATTATACACAGGCTAACTATGAACTTGGATATGCTATTAAGTTTATGCGTATATTAACACTTATTCTTACTGCGATATTTGATGTTTTCGGATTTGCCGGCGGAATTATTATTACCATCCTTTTTCTTGTTGTTAATAAAACTATTGATGGTAAATCCTATATTAAACCGATTATTCCGTATAACAGAAAGATTAAAAGGTTATTTACAAGGCACAAATTGTAGTATTGCTAAGTATAAGAGGTATGGTTTAATGCCATACCTCTTTTTTTTAATCCTTGCATCTGTCAAATTCAGGATTAAACATATAGAAGTTCTTAGAATCAAGTTTATCCTGCACAATACGGAGTGCTTCTCCGAAGCGTTGGAAATGTACAATTTCCCTTGCACGTAAGAAGCGGATAGGTTCACATACATCAGGATCTTTTACAAGTCTTAAAATATTGTCATAAGTCGTACGTGCTTTTTGTTCAGCGGCCAAATCTTCGTGTAAATCTGTAATAACATCACCCTTTGACTGGAACTGGTTTGCATTAAAAGGAACGCCGCCGGCGGCCTGTGGCCAGAGTGCTAAAGTATGGTCAACGTAATAAGGAGCAAAACCTTGTTTTTCGATTTCATCCATCGATAAATCTTTGGTTAATTGATGCACAATAGTGCCTACCATTTCAAAATGTGCCAGTTCCTCTGTACCGATATCCGTTAATAAGCCGGCAACCTCGCGGTATGGAATACTGTAACGCTGTGAAAGATAACGCATGCTTGCACCGAGTTCACCGTCAGGTCCACCATATTGACTTATGATGACGCGTGCGATTTCAGCATTCGGATTCTTGATATTAACCGGATATTGTAATCTTTTTTCATAATTCCACATTAATATATTTCTCCTTCCCAGGGATTAGGCGCCATTCCCCATTTCCATTCTTTACTGTATCCATCTGCTGTATATAAGGTAAGCGGATAGAATTTAGCAGCATATTCTTTCATAAGCTGGTTTTTTAACCGCACATAATGATTAAAGTAATCAATCGCATCGGATTCATCTTTATGTGTATCGAGATATAAAGTCATCTCAACTATAATAAAATCAACGACTGATATTTCATGCAGCAATTTTCGTTGTTCCTGACACATACATTGTCTCATTTGACGCACCTCCGTCCGGTGAAGGGCTTGTTAAGCTCAGGGAAAATGGTACCTATCTTAAAAGCTTCCTCAGGATTTTCATATATTTTATCCATGTTTTGCCATGGTACATAAGCCATTCCTACCGGAAATTTATCAAAGTATTCTTCAAACTTATATTCACTCATTGTATGCCTTTCATATATTTCTTTACTATAAATTATGTAAGAAAAAATATTTTGTCACAAATTTATAAAAACTGTTGCTTTTCATATTTAGTTGATATATAATTTACTACGTTAAAGCGAAAGAAGTTAAAAGCGTTACACTTTAATGCAATAAACTGCAAGCGATAATAAAAAGAATTTAAACGCGGAACAAGGAGTAGTTAGTAGTATGGCTATAAAAATTATTTTATTAATTGTATTTTTTGGAACAATGATAGGTGTTGGCATTGCAACGCGAAAGCATGCAACCAACGTTAATGATTTTGTTTTGGGTGGAAGAGGAGTCGGACCATGGCTCACGGCATTTGCCTATGGAACAAGTTATTTTTCGGCAGTAGTATTTGTCGGCTATGCAGGACAGTTTGGCTGGAAATACGGAATTGCATCCACATGGATTGGTATAGGCAATGCTTTTATAGGATGTCTTCTTGCATGGGTAATTATGGGACGCAGAACCCGTATAATGACACATAAGTTAAAAGCATCAACCATGCCGGATTTCTTTGGTAAGAGATATAACAGTAATGCACTTAAAATAGCAGCTTCTGTTATTTCATTTATATTCCTTATTCCCTATACAGCATCTGTGTATAACGGCCTGTCCAGATTATTTACCATGGCATTTGATATACCATATACCTACTGTGTAATCGGAATGGCAGTTCTTACCGGTATATATGTAATTGTAGGTGGTTATATGGCAACTGCCGTGAATGATTTTATACAGGGAATTATCATGATATTTGGTATAATAGCCGTTATAGTAGCCGTTTTAAACGGACAGGGCGGTTTTATGGACGCATTTATTAAACTGTCACAGAAAACGGATCCTTCTATTACAACAGGACAACAAGGCGTGTTTACTTCTTTCTTTGGACCGGACCCATTAAATTTACTGGGGGTAATCGTTCTTACTTCACTTGGAACATGGGGATTACCGCAGATGGTTCATAAATTTTACGCTATTAAGAATGAACATGCTATTAAGACAGGAACCATTGTTTCATTAATTTTTGCTATTATTGTCTCGGGAGGATGTTACTTCCTGGGTGGTTTCGGAAGACTTTTTTCTGATAAAGTAGCGGTTGGTGCGAACGGAGCAGTTGCATATGATTCTATAATACCTACCATGTTATCGGGACTTCCTGATATTTTAATAGGAATTGTGATTGTACTGGTGTTATCAGCATCTATGTCAACGTTATCGTCATTGGTATTAACCTCAAGTTCTACCCTGACATTAGATTTTATTAAAGGTAATATTATTAAAAAGATGTCTGATAAAACACAGTTATTATTGATGCGTATAATGATAGTGTTCTTTATCGTAATATCAGTTGTAATTGCACTGGATCCTCCTACCTTTATTGCCCAGCTTATGGGAATTTCGTGGGGTGCACTTGCAGGAGCCTTCCTGGCTCCGTTCTTATACGGATTATATTGGAAAAAGGTCACAAAAGCAGCTGTATGGGCAAGTTTTGCCGGTGGTGTAGGAATAACAGTAAGTAATATGTATTTTAGTTTCTTCAATTCTCCAATTAATGCGGGTGCTGCAGCTATGATACTTGGACTTATTCTTGTTCCTGTAGTTAGTTTAATCACAAGAAATAAAGATAAAGAGCGTATTGAAGAAATATTCACCTGTTATAACCAAAAAGTAGAAGTAACCGAAAAGAATGTATTAACAGAACTTGACGAAGAGAATAATGCGTAACGTACAGTGCGGAAATGTGTTTAATAAATGCATTTTCGCACTTTTTATTTTAACTGAAGCATGGTAGAATTATTTTTTGTATAAAGCAACAATGTGACAAAAAGGAGCTAAAGATGCTGAGTTTATATAAAAAAAATATCCGAATATTGCTTTCGTCAGTATCGATGTGGATTTCCGTAATCTTATTTTTAGTTATAAACGGTTTTGCTACCGCTTATTTTAATATTGATAACGGATTTGTATATTACGGTTATACTATATCCAATACCATAATGGGATATGTAATCATTATACCGGTATTATGCATGAATGCACAGAAACTAACAGGCAGTCATACCCTTAAAAATATTTTGGCAGGGTACTTTAGTCTGTTAAGTTGTTTATTTTCTGCTTTGATGATTAGTTTTTTATCCGGTATGACGTTATTAAAATCCAATAAATTACCTATGGGCGAAATTATATTATCGCTCTTTGGATACTTTATGTTTGGTGCGGCATTGACTGCAGTGTGTTATTGCATAAATCTTTGCATAAATAAAAAACTGATAGCAGCACTAATTGCTATATTTGCGGTCTGTCTTTTCATTTTTTCCGGATTCTTTAGTGACAGTATTCTTATTACTCCGGTGGATTTTTCTTATTTTCTTAATCCTCTTATAAACGGAATACTAAGTATACCTTCCCTTTTATACTATAGTTCTTATATTATTTTCTTTATTTTTTTGACAATTTGTATTTTAAAGATAAAAACTAATGTAAAAAAATCAAAAGAGAAGGTTGATTTTTCAACGGATGTATTTATTACCTTGATTCTTTTACTAAGTATGTTATTTGTAAATTTACTGGCAAACAGTATCAACTTTAAATATGTAAATTTCGATGTAACTGCAGAAAAATTATATTCACCGGATAATAATATACTAAGCCTTGTAAAAGAATTGGAACATGATATTGATATAATGGTTTTAAACGATAAGGGAGAAGAGGATAATGTAATCGGAACATTATTGCGTCAACTCAGGGAAGTAAATGACCATATAAAAGTTTCCTATGTACCTAAAAAAGATGTAATGAATGTAATGTTAAGTTATACAACGGAATATCTTCCGTATAACAGTCTTATTATTACGGATGGTAATAAAAGCATTACATTAAATTATGATGATTTATATATAAGGGACACAACGGATTTTGAATATATGTCTGTAAATGGCTATTTCCCTGTTAAGGGGAGTGATTTGCAGGCAAAACTCGCATCGGCCATAAGATATTTAATGGTTGATGAACATCCTGTAGTATATGTATCAACCGGTTTTTCGGAATATACCATTCCAAATGCTTTGATCAATAAAGTTTATAATACCAATATAGAACTTATTTATATCGATTTGGATAGCAGCGAATATATACCTGAAAATGCGGCTTCGCTGATTATAGCGGGTCCGCTTGCTGATTTAAGCGATAATGCTTATAATGTAGTACTTGA
Organism: Lachnospiraceae bacterium; assembly: GCA_045576455.1. Classification (GTDB taxonomy): domain Bacteria; phylum Bacillota; class Clostridia; order Lachnospirales; family Lachnospiraceae; genus RGIG4034. The sequence goes on from JAZNGM010000015.1 coordinate 6,231, forward strand.
TTATCTTGAAAATGGTGGGGATGCTATATTTTTGTTTTCTGCAACAACAGATGAAGATATGAAAAATTATGAATCGCTTGCTGCGTGGTATGGTCTAAATGTTGAGGAAGGTATTGTACTTGAAACCGAAGAAAATAAATATTATATGTGTCAATGGTATATAATACCGGAACTTATTAATTCTGTAGTTACTGATAGTATTATTGAGCAAAAACAGTACGCATTTTTTATGTATCCTAAGGTAATTTCAGAAGGAAGTAATCATAATGATGCTACGATTAAACCCATCCTTGCTTCCTCAAATTCATCTTTTGCAATTAAAAATGAAAGAATTTTAAATATAACCGGTCCTACCGGAACGAAAAAAGCAGAGGATGAACCAAACGGACCATTTTATCTTGCTTTAAAAGCTGATAAGAAAACACAAAACGGATTTTCACAAGCTTATATATTCGCAAGTGAATTTATATTGGATGAAGAAGCAAACAGTATTTCAGATGGTGCAAATTATTCGATTTTTATTAATGCACTTAAAGATATTGTTTCTTTTAAAGATAATATTTCCATTGAACCAAAAATGTATTTATATGAGGATTTAGTTGTTTATCCGGATTCCCATATAATGCTTGCATATATTTTACTTGTTGGTATTCTTCCTGTAATAATGATTATTATTGCTGCTTTTGTTTCTCACTTGATTTTAAAGAATGATTGTGGCAAAATAAAATGAACTTACTAAAGGATTAAGGTGATAAATATGAGAGGTATTGATACCGAGGTTAGGAAAGTACGAAGAAGAATTTTTAAAGAAGTAGCCAATATTGCATATAATTCCACCAATCTGATTGATGATATGGAAGCTTTACCTTATAAATTGGTAAATTCCGATGAATCAGAGTATTGGGAAAGTATATATAGAGAAAGGGCGGTTGTACGAGAACGTATGCGCCTTGCGATGGGTATGTCATTACGGCCTGAAAATGCACCGGTACATGTTACCCAGGGGATGGAGGAGAGTAATATAAGTGAAAAGTATTATGAGCCACCCCTGATGCAGGTAATACCTTCTGCATGTAACGCGTGCCCTGAGAATCAATATCTGATTACAGATAAGTGTATGGGATGTCTTGCACATCCATGTCAGGAAGTATGTCCACGAGGCGCGATTTCGATGAAAAACGGACGCTCTGTCATCGATCAGGAAAAATGTATTAAATGCGGAAAATGTAAAAACATTTGTCCCTATGATGCCATTTCACACCAGGTACGTCCTTGTGCGAGTGCATGTGGCGTAGGTGCCATAGAAAGCGGTACACACGGAAGAGCACAGATTAATAATGAAAAATGTGTATCCTGCGGTATGTGTATGGTTAGCTGTCCTTTTGGTGCCATTGCCGATAAATCGCAAATATTCCAGTTGATACGTGCGATGCAGACCGGTAACAAAATTATTGCACAGGTTGCTCCGGCGTTTGTCGGACAGTTTGGTCCAAAAGTAACACCAAATATGTTTAAAACGGCATTAAAAATGCTTGGTTTTTCTGAAGTATATGAAACAGCTATTGGTGCCGATATGGGTGCGATTGCAGAAGCAAAGCATTATGCAGAAAAAGTGGCAACCAAGGAACAGGATTTCCTGTTAACATCATGTTGTCCATCCTGGTCAATGCTTGCTAAAAAGTTCTTCCCGGAGACTATCGGCAGTATAAGTAATGAGTTAACCCCGATGGTAGCTACGGCGCGCAAAATTAAAGAAGAACATCCTGAAGCAAAAGTTGTATTTATTGGTCCGTGTGCTGCCAAAAAGCTTGAAGCGATGCGAACCAGTGTACGTTCGGATGTTGACTTTGTAATTACTTTTGAAGAACTTGCCGGCATGTTTGAAGCTAAAGGAATTGATGTAGAAAAAATTGAAGCACAAGATGTTATGGAGGATGCAACAGCTTCCGGTCGTGGTTATGGTGTCGCAGGTGGTGTTGCCAGTGCGATTGAGGATTGTATAAGGGAATACTATCCTGATGTTGAAGTGCATATTGAACATGCAGAAAGTTTGTCAGAGTGTAAGAAAATATTAATGCTTGCAAAAGCAGGAAAGAAAAATGGTTGTCTTATTGAAGGAATGGCTTGTCCGGGCGGTTGTATAGCCGGTGCGGGAACGAATATTACCATTCCACAGGCTGTAAAAGAGGTACAAGCATTTAAAGAACAGACTGCTATTAAGATACCGAATATGACGGAATAATAATTTAAATTTTAATATGAATGTAGATTAACCGGAGGAAATAATAAATGACTAAAATCAGAACACGATTTGCACCTAGTCCAACAGGACGTATGCATGTCGGTAATTTAAGAACAGCTTTATATGAGTATTTAATAGCCAAACATGAGAATGGCGATTTTATTTTAAGAATTGAGGATACAGACCAGGAGCGTTTGGTAGAAGGCGCAGTAGATATCGTTTACAGAACAATGGCGAAAACCGGGCTTATTCATGATGAAGGACCGGACAAGGACAAAGGCTTTGGTCCTTATGTACAAAGTGAAAGACAGGCTACCGGTATATATCTTGAGTATGCTAAAAAGCTTGTTGAAAAAGGTGAGGCGTATTACTGTTTCTGCGATAAAGAAAGGCTTGCTACCTTAAACCAGAGTATCGGCGGTAAAGAAATCAATGTTTATGATAAGCATTGTCTTAAACTTTCAAAAGAAGAGGTGCAGGCAAAGCTTGATGCTAACATGCCGTTTGTTATCAGACAGAATAATCCGAATACCGGAACGACAACGTTTATCGATGAAATATATGGTGACATTTCCGTAGATAATTCAGAACTTGATGATATGATTTTAATCAAGTCTGACGGTTATCCGACTTATAATTTTGCTAACGTGGTAGATGACCACCTTATGGGCATTACCCACGTAGTAAGAGGTAATGAGTATTTATCATCCACGCCGAAATATAACCGTTTATACGATGCTTTTGGTTGGGATGTCCCTAAATACATCCATGTTCCGCTTATTACGGATGAGAATCATAAAAAACTTGCAAAACGTAGCGGACATTCCTCCTTTGAGGATCTTTTGGAGCAGGGATTTTTAACAGAAACCATTATTAATTTCGTTGCACTTCTTGGTTGGAGTCCGGAGGATAATAATGAATTTTTCACGTTGGATGAGCTTGTAAAAGCATTTGATTATAAGCATATTTCAAAATCACCGGCTGTATTCGATTATACTAAGCTTAAATGGATGAATGGTGAATACATTAAGAAAATGGATTTTGATGCATTCTACGAAATGGCTGAGCCATATCTTAAAGAGGCTATAACAAAAGACTTGAATCTTAAGAAAATAGCCGAGATGATTAAAACACGTATTGAAGTGTTTACGGATATTAAAGATTTGGTTGATTTCTTTGAAGCACTGCCGGAATATGATATTGAAATGTACACCCACAAGAAGATGAAAACCGATGCGGCATCCTCACTTCTTGTATTAAAGGATTTATTACCTGTATTAGAGGCACAGGATGATTATTCCAATGATGCTTTATATAAGACTTTAACAGATTATGTAGCAGAGAAGGAATATAAAAACGGCTATGTATTGTGGCCAATCAGAACCGCGGTTTCCGGTAAGCAGATGACACCTGCCGGCGCAACGGAGATTATGGAAATCCTTGGCAAAGAGGAATCGGTACTTAGAATTAAGAAGGGAATTGAGAAGCTTGAAAAAGCACTTTCTTAATGAACCTGACATCTATCAAAAAGAAGCAATTAATCACTGTTTCGGGCCTTGTCTTGTATTGGCAGGGCCCGGCTGTGGTAAAACAACTGTCATCACACATCACATAAACTTTCTTGTTAAACAGCTAAATATAAATCCTGAACAAATTCTTGTTATTACTTTCACTAAAATGGCTGCACTTGAAATGCAGGAACGCTATCTTAAACTGATAGGAACAAAAAATTCATTAGTAAATTTCGGCACATGCCATTCCGTCTTTTTCCATATCCTAAAATCTCTGACTCCGCATATTTCATACGAAATAATATCTGATAAGGAAAATCTTTATTTACGCAATCAACTGATACAAGAAACCTATAATCTTAATAAAAGTGATTATGATATAAATAATTGGTTTTCAGCAGTTAGTGAAGCGGAAAAAAATAATATAAACAAGCATCTTATTCATTTCAAAAAAGCAAACGGTAAAATTACCTATGATGATATTTTATATTTTACCTATGATTATTTGAAGAATAATGAAACGATGCAATCTTTTTGGAGAAATAAGTATCAACATGTTTTGATTGATGAATTTCAGGATACTAATTTAATCCAATATAACATTATCCGTATGCTTACCAATGCAGAAAAAAATATTTTTGCGGTAGGAGATGATGATCAGTCGATTTATTCATTCCGTGGCGCTGAACCTAAAGTAGTTAATATGTTTATTAATGATTATAATCCGGTCAGCATTATAAAATTAAAATATAATTACCGATCGAGTAGTGTTATTACAGAACATGCCATGCATTTAATTTCCAATAATCGTGACAGGGTTTCTAAAGAATTAGTTTCTTACAATAAAACGGCGGGGCAAATCACCTGTTTTGATTTTATAAACAGTACTGAAATGTATGAAAAGATAGCATCGGTAATACAAGAGGAAAAAGTATACCGACCGCCGGAAGATATATGTATTTTAGTTAGAACGAATATACAGCTAAAAAAGGTTTCGCGGTATCTTATTTCAGAAAATATAAAATATATATGCCACGAAAAGCATAACGATATATTGGGTCACTTTATTGTAGATGACTTACTTGCATATATGAATCTTGCTAACGCCGGTTATACAAGAAATGACTTTTATAAAACAATGAATAAGCCTAATCGTTCAATTAGCAGAAGCTGCATAACAGAAAGTACGGTTTCCTTTGATGATATTGAACACTATTACATTAACCAACCTCAAATTTATATGAATGTAAAAAAATATAAACATCTTATTAGCATGATTAAAGAACTGGAACCCTATGCAGCTATTATATACATCAGGAAATATGGAGCGTATGATAAATACGTAGAGGAGTATAGCTTGAAAAACGGAAGTGACATTTCTGAATTATACGAAATACTTAACGGTTTTACAAATTTTGCAAAACATTATGCAACATATGATGATTTATTAGTGGGTATAAATAAATTTGTGAATAAAACACCCCTAAACAGTGAAAAAGGCAGCATTAAACTTATGTCATATCATGCGGCAAAAGGGCTTGAATTTCCGGTTGTAATAATGCCGGAACTTATTGAAGGCATCGTGCCTCACAAAAGAAACGCAAACATAGAAGAAGAGAGAAGATTGTTCTATGTTGCCGTTACCAGGGCAAAGCAGAAATTGTATCTTCTCTCTTATAATACTAGTGGTAAAAAACAATTTGTACGTTCACGGTTTATTGATGAACTTAAGTTAGAAGATCATAAATCATCAAAATCCAAATCATCCAGATATTCTTCGTAAGCGTCTACCGCCATTTCATATTCTTCATCATCTTCAATATAATCAAGCACCGGCTCTTCATTAGGATCATCCGGATTTTCAGAATAACGGTAAATCCATACATCGCCTTCTTCACAAAGCGGATTTTTCTCCGGACAAAGTACGATATAGTCCTGTTCCCCTACAGTAAGAATGGTAACAATCTTGCATGTAACCGTGCCGCAATCAAGCATTATATCAACGGTCATATCCTTATCATCAAAGAAATCATCATTTTTTATATCAGTCATAAGTAAAAACTCCTTTTTATTGTTTTTTTTATCATAAGCAAAAGATGATAACTTTACAAGTTTTTTTATAAAAAGATTTATCGGAATATAAAAATATGGTAAAATTATTAATATTAAGCAGAAAGGATGAATAGTGATATGAAATCAAACATTCAAACAGCTAAATCCGTGCATTATCCTATGGGAGTATCTGTTGTCCCGCATGGCATAAGGGTTGTATGCACAAGACGAGCACTTAACGAATGCGGTATTATTTTATATCAGAATAACGAAAAAACGGTTATTCCTTTTAAAGATGAATATAAAACAGGCGAACTTTATTCTTTAGAGATAACCGGTATAAATACAGACGATTTAAGCTATTCATTTTATGAAGATAACGAAACAGTACAGGACCCATATGCGGTAGCGCTTTATGAAGGAGTGGCATGGGGAGAAAAAAATAAACGTGACCGATATAAATTGCTATATGCTGATGAAGTGTTAAAAAATGATAAACGTCCACGTTTAAATTATGAAGATAGTATTATATATGGTTTGCATGTAAGAGGTTTTACTGCGCATGACTCATCTAAATGTAAGTTCAAGGGGACTTTTAAAGGGATTACGGAAAAACTTGATTATTTAAAAAGTATAGGCATTACTACAGTAGAACTTTTGCCAGCATATGAATTTGATGAAGTATATGCCACAAAAGACAGTATGTATTCTAACCGTTTTAAAGACGATACGACTAATAATATCTCTAATTATTGGGGATATATGCATGCTCATTATATGATGCCTAAATATGCTTATGCTTCCGATAATAATCCGCAAGAGGAGTTTTCGTTTCTTGTAAAGACTTTACATGATAACAATATGGAACTCATTATGCAGCTTTATTTTCCGGAAAGTATAGATGATGCCTACATTTTAGATGTATTGAGATTTTGGGTTTCTAAGTATCATGTGGATGGTTTTCATTTAAAAGGAAACGGACTTCCTCTAAATATGATTATAAATGATCCATTTTTAAAAGATACCAAACTTATCTATTACGGATTTGATACCGGCAGTATTTACCATGGTAAAAGCGTACCTGCTTATCGTAATTTGGGTTCCTTTACCGATGATTATATGAACCGTGTAAGAAGCTATTTAAAAGGAGATAGTGATACAATCCGGGATGCTTTTTATTTTATAAAACGTAATTCGGGAACTTGTGCGGATATTAATTATCTGACCAATTATGATACTTTTACTTTGTATGATGTATATGCATATGATAAAAAGCATAATGAAGCTAACGGTGAAAATAATACAGACGGCAGGGATTATAATTATAGCTGGAATTGTGGCGTGGAAGGTACTACGCGTAAAAAACAGGTTCTTACGCTCAGAAACAAAATGTATAAAAATGCATGGGCCTTTCTTATGTTATCACAAGGGGTACCGTTTATAATGTCCGGAGATGAATTTTTAAATTCGCAAAATGGTAATAACAATCCCTATAATCAGGATAATGAAATATCGTGGCTTGATTGGAAAGATAAAATAAAAAACAAGGAATTTCTTGCATATGCGAAAGAATTAATTGCTTTTAGAAAAAAATACCCGCATTTTACAAGAAAACAGGAATATACCATGTCGGATAACCTTGGCTACCGGATGCCGGATTTGTCTGTACATTCTGATGAAGCCTGGATGGCAAAACTGGAAAATTACGATTACGCCATGGGACTTATGTATAGCGGCAAATATGTACACCATGATGAAGATATTTATGTTGCGTATAATATGTACTGGCAGGAGCTAAAACTTGCCCTTCCTGCTATGGAATCAAAAAAATGGCGTGTGTTGTTGGATACTTCCATGTATCATAATCCCGGTGAAGAAATAGCGGATTTTGTTACTGTAAAAGAAAGAAGTATCTGTATTTTGTCAAGAATATAGGAAGGTACATTCAGATGGATATTATAGGACACTTTAAGACAATAACGTATCATAAATGGCTTGTAATGAAAGGGTGTTTCAAGCTTGGTTTATATAAGCAGGGGATACTTCATGATATGTCAAAATATTCCCCTACCGAATTTTTTATTGGAGCTAAATTCTATCAGGGGACCCGTAGCCCGAATAATGCCGAACGCGAAGATAAAGGCTATTCACTTGCATGGATTCACCATTATGGCAGAAATAAACATCATTACGAGTACTGGTCTGATTATATTCCGGGTACCGGAAAAATGGGACCGGTTGAAATGCCTGTAAAATATGCGGTGGAAATGTTTGTAGACAGGGTATGTGCTTCAAAAGTTTATAACAAAGAGGCTTATCGTGACGATAGCCCGTTAAAATATTATGAGAACAGTAAAGCCAAGGATTTAATTCATCCCAACACTGCAGCATTTCTCGAGAAATTATTAAAAAAGCTTGCTAAGGACGGAGAAGAAAAAACGTTCCGCTATATTAGGAAAGTCATTTTAAAAAATTACAAATAACCATTATGCTTCGCTTGCATATATTATCATAAAGTCTAAGCAGGAGAGCATAATGAATTCTTGTTTTCTTATTATCATAATTTTATTATTCTGCAACTGTAATAACGGTAATTCTTTCGGATGGTTTGGTAACAACGGTTGCAATGACACATGTGATAATAACCTTATTGAACCAAGAAATACTTGCGATTGTGGTTGCGACACAAGACATAGCAGAGAATCCCACCATAATTATCCGACATATGGTAATTGCAATACGTGCGGATGTGAATCAGAAAATAATTAATAAATGCTAATTAAAATCCTGTCTTTATTCTTGCTGCATATACACAATGTGGCAGGTAAAGACGGGATTTTTAATTTCATGCTATGAAAGGGGCTTATCTTGACTTAAGATTCTAAGAATGTTACAATTTTTCATTATGTTGAATTAATTGGAGGTTTCATATGATAGACAATAAAAAAGTGCTTTTTAGTGGTATGCAGGCAACCGGTACATTAACACTCGGTAATTATCTGGGAGCACTTAAAAACTGGGTTACATTAAGTGATGAATATGAATGCTTTTACAGCGTTGTTGATTTACATTCCATCACTGTTAGACAGGATCCGGCAGAACTTAGAAAAAGGGCACGTAACCTTCTGACTTTATATATTGCGGCAGGTCTTAACCCTGAGAAAAATTGTATTTATTATCAGTCGCATGTTTCGGGACATGCTGAATTATCGTGGATTTTAAATTGTTTTACATACATGGGTGAGCTTAACAGAATGACCCAGTTTAAGGATAAATCTTCTAAACATGCGGACAATATAAATGCCGGTTTATACACTTATCCCGTTTTAATGGCATCAGACATTTTGCTTTTCCAGGCAGATGTAGTTCCGGTGGGTAAAGATCAGTTGCAACATCTTGAAATTACAAGAGATATTGCACAGCGTTTTAATAATATATACGGAGATGTATTTACAATACCGGAACCTTATATCGGAAAAGCAGGAGCGAAGATTATGAGTCTTCAGGAGCCGGCCAAGAAGATGTCAAAATCTGATGAGAACTTAAATGCAAGTATATACCTTATGGATGACAGGGATACCATTATAAGAAAGTTCAAAAAAGCAGTAACGGATTCCCTTGGTTGTGTAAAATATAATGATGAACAGCCTGGAATTCATAATCTTATTGATATTTACAGCTCTTGTACCGGAAAAACACCCGCAGATATTGAAAAAGAATTTGACCAAAAAGGATACGGCGACTTTAAGCTGGCAGTTGGTGAAACCGTAGCTGATACGTTACAACCGGTTCAGGACAGATTTAATGAACTTATTAAAGACAAAGCATATATTGACAATATTATTAAAAACAATGCGGAAAAAGCAAATTATTTTGCTACAAAGACATTGCGCAAGGTTCAGAAAAAAGTAGGATTTCCTGAAAGAATACGATAATAACGGAGGTATATATGCCAGGAAAAGATAAATATATTGCCTATGTATCAATATATACAATGCAGGATAAAAACGGTATAAAGATTTATGATGTCGATATGGAGAACGGACTTTTTACAGAAAAAGCCGAAGTAAAATTATCGAATTCTTCTTATATGACAATAACGCATGATAAAAAGTATTTATATGCCATTACCGATATGGGCGTAGAAGCATACCGTATTGAAGATGACGGAATGCTTACTGAAATAGATTCAGCTTCCATAAATGGTATGCGTGGTTGTTATCTGTCTACCGATTATACTGACAGATATTTATTTGTTGCAGGTTATCATGATGGTAAAATTACGGTGTTAAAGCTTAATGATGACGGAACAGTAGCTAAAATCACAGATGAAATATTTCATAAAGGACTCGGCAGTATTGCGGAGCGTAATTTCCGCCCACATGTTAACTGCGTGAAGATGACCAGAGACAATAAGTATTTATGTGCTGCTGATTTAGGACTGGACCACACGAATGTATACAAATTAGATTATAAAAACGGAAAATTGAAACTTGTAGATGTTATACGAAGTGATATAGAATCTGCACCAAGACATTTAAAATTTTCAAAAGACGGAAAATACCTGTATATTGTTCATGAGCTTAAAAACTGTATAGACGTTTATCACTATTATGAAGTAGATGATAATCCTGAATTTGAAAAGATACAGACGATTTCTACATTAAATGATTATCATGCAGGAGGTTCAGCAGCGAGTGCATTGAATTTTTCTGATGATTTTCAGTATATGATTAGTTCAAATGCAGGGGACAACAGTGTTATTGTATATAAGATTAATCAGGATGAAGGCACCCTCGATAAGAGATTCTGTCTTCCGATAAGCGGTTCTTATCCGAAGGATGTAGCTATTTTCCCGGACAACCGTCACCTCGTTAGTCTTAATCATGAATCTGACACCATGACATTCTTTAATCTTGATCTTGAAAAAAATGTCATTGTTATGCATGGTAAGGAGATTTCAATAGAAAAGCCAAATTGTGTTATTTTTCATAAACTAAATTCTTAAGAAAGATAAAGATTTGAAAATAAATAAAGCGCAAGCTTCTGAGCTTGCGCTTTTTACTATTTATATATTTTCTTAATGTTATCCATATTAGATGACATGTTTAATAACAACATATCAGCAATAGTCAGGGCTGTCATACATTCTACAACTACAATGGCACGTGGGACAATAATCGGATCATGACGGCCTTTGATTTGTATTTTTACATCATCCCCATTTCTATTTATAGTGGCTTGCTCCTTAAAGATAGAAGGGGTGGGTTTAAAATATGTACGAAGTACAATATCCGAACCATTACTTATACCGCCTAAAATTCCGCCGCAATGGTTGGTGCTTGTTGACACTTTGTTATCTTGATTAATAAAGCAGTCATTATTTTCGCTTCCTTTCATGGAAGATACTTTTATGCCATCACCAATTTCGACCGCTTTAACAGCACCAATGGAAAACAGCGCTTTACCAAGATTTGCATCTAACTTTTCAAATACAGGTTCACCAAGACCTACCGGAACATTTGTAGCAAAACATTCGATGATGCCACCGGCAGAATCGCATTCCTCCATGCAACCTTTTAAATAACTTTCTGCATCCTGACTGAATTTATCTATAGGCATTCCGGTTGGAGAGAGAAGTGCATAATTGATATCTATGTCGTTATAGGTAATTTCATCAGGTATACATATAGGTCCGATAGCACGGGTGTAAGCGTGTATATCTATGCCAAGTTCTTTTAATAACTTCATGGCAACAGCACCGGCAGCTACACGGCCAATGGTTTCGCGTCCGGAAGAACGTCCGCCTCCGCGGAAATCCCTAAAACCGTATTTTTTGTCAAAACAGTAGTCGGCATGTCCCGGACGGTATACATTTGCAATTTCACTATAATCCTTCGATTGCTGATTGTTATTTCTAACCATTAGTGAAATAGGGGTTCCTGTAGTTTTCCCTTCAAATACTCCGGATAATATTTCAACGCTGTCGCTTTCGTTTCTTTTAGTACCGTATGGGTTTTGTCCCGGCTTTCTGCGGTTTAAATAAAACTGGATATCTTCTTCGGATAACGGGATACCTGCAGGACACCCATCGATTACTACACCCAGTGCTTTTCCATGGGATTCTCCCCATGTAGTACATCTAAAAATTGTTCCAAAACTTGAACCAGCCATACCAATTTATCTCTTTTCTTAAAAGTATATGATTTGAAATTATACTTGAAACAAAATGACAAATCAATAAATACACCCGATTAATTTAAAAAGTTAATAAATATATAGTGCAAAAATTTATGTAATGTGCTACTATATAGTGTGTAAAAATGTCGAAATTTATCATTTGCTACACGAGGAGCTTTCTATGAAGACTACATGGTATGAAAAATACAAACGTAGAATGACTAAATTTGGTAAAAAGAATATTTTTGCAAGACAATTGGCGTTAATTTTGTTAATGCCTGTTATTAGCGTGCATAATGCGATTTTTTATATAAAAGCAAACGGCAGAAGATTTTCTCTTATTGCGTGTGCTGTTATTTGCGTACTCGTAAATACCAGTTTTAAAACTTATTCATATGACAATAATATTAGTGTGGATTTGGAAGATGAACTTTCTAATGAAAAAGTTGCACTTTCAGATACAATGAATGTTACTACAGAAGTTGTTATAGACGATAATGAGGTAGTAATACCGGATGAAGTTTTTGATGATGTATTTTATTATGAAGATGAATTTTATTATGATGATGTGAAAATTGATACTTTCTCCATTGATGAAATGGAAGAAGTGTCTGATAATAATACTTCTGATAAATTAGTTGAATCTGCATTGGATTTCAGTAATTATGAATTTCTGGCAGATGACTGGAGATATGTGCTGATTAATAAACAGCATCCGATACCGGATGATTATACCTTTACACTAGGTACGATTAAAGGTGATATGCAGTGCGATGAAAGAGTACTTAAGCCATTATTCAGCATGCTTCAGGCGGCAAAACAAGACGGGGTAACCTTGGTTATATGTTCTCCTTACAGAGATATGAAAAAGCAGGAAGTCTTATTTGAAAGAAAAGTTAATAAATATATGGCCAAAGGATATTCATATCTTGAGGCATATAAGATAACCAGCCAGACAGTAACCGTTCCGGGGGCAAGTGAACATCAGATTGGTCTTGCGTTTGACTTTATTTCTAATGATTACCGTACCCTTGATTACGGATTTGAAAACTGTGATGCAGGAAAATGGTTAAAAGAGCATAGTTGTGAATATGGTTTTATATTAAGATATCCGTATGAGAAAATGGATATAACCGGTATTGATTATGAACCGTGGCATTTCAGATATGTAGGTGTAGAAGCTGCAACCCTTATTATGAATGAGGGATTAACATTAGAAGAATTTACCACCCAATATTTAAAATAGTCAAAATAGCATTTGAAAGGTTAGTTATCAGTTAATGTATAAAATAATAGCACAAGATGGTAATGCAAAAAGAGCGGAGTTTAAAACAGTTCATGGTACGGTTCAAACTCCTCTTTTTATGAATGTAGGTACTGCGGCAGCAATTAAGGGTGCCGTATCTACAACAGATTTACAACAATTAAAGACTCAGATAGAACTTAGTAACACATATCACCTTCATGTTAGACCCGGTGATAAAGTAGTAAAACAACTTGGCGGTCTTCATAAATTTATGGTATGGGACAAACCAATCTTAACCGATTCCGGTGGATTTCAGGTTTTTTCATTGGCCAAACTCAGAAAGATAAAAGAAGAAGGCGTATATTTCAATTCCCATGTGGATGGAAGAAAAATATTCATGGGTCCGGAAGAAAGTATGCAGATACAGTCTAATCTTGCTTCTACCATAGCAATGGCATTTGATGAATGCCCCTCAGCAAAAGCAGACAGGGCATATGTACAAGCTTCTGTAGACCGTACTACGCGATGGTTAAAACGTTGTAAGGACGAAATTAATAGACTGAATAGTCTTGAGGATACCATTAATAAAAATCAATTGTTATTTGGTATTAATCAGGGAGCCGTATTTACTGATATAAGAATTGAGCATGCCAAACAGATCGCTGAATTTGACCTTCCGGGTTACGCTATTGGTGGCCTTGCTGTTGGTGAGTCCCACGAAGAAATGTATAATGTATTAGACGAAACGGTTCCGTATTTACCTAAAAATAAGCCGACGTATCTTATGGGGGTTGGAACACCTGTTAATATTTTAGAAGCTGTTGACAGGGGCGTAGATTTCTTTGATTGTGTATATCCTACAAGAAACGGAAGGCATGGGCATTTATATACGAATAAAGGTAAAATTAACCTTTTTAATGCGAAATATGAATTGGATAATTCGCCGATTGAAGAAGGTTGTATGTGTCCGGCTTGTAAGACATATTCCAGAGCCTATATAAGACATTTATTGAAAGCGGGCGAAATGTTAGGTATGCGTCTGTGCGTTATGCATAATCTGTATTTTTACAATACGATGATGGAAGAAATACGGGATGCCATTGAAAAAGGAAATTATAAAGAATATAAAAAAAGAAAAATTGACGGAATGTCAGAAAAGACTTGATGTATTGAAAAAAGTTTAGTATGATACAAGTTAGTAATTTAACAAAATATTGGAGGAAATCAAATGGGTACATTGTTAACAGGACAAGTATTGTATATTGTTGTTTATTTAGCTGTTATCGTGGCATTTTTCTATTTCATTCTCATCAGACCACAGAAAAAAGAACAGAAGAAACACGCTACAATGCTTTCTACAATAGAAATCGGAGATAATGTATTAACAAGCAGTGGATTTTATGGAAGTATCATTGATGTAACAGATGACACCGTTATTATAGAATTCGGTAATAATAAAAACTGCCGTATACCTATGCAGAAATCTGCGATTGTACAGGTTGAAAAACCAGATGTGGAATAAGAACGAATTATAGGAGATAAGGCGTGATGTATTTACGCCTTATTTTTTTCTTTTAATTTAATAAGTACTATAATTATTGTTGGAGGATATTATGAAGAAAAATATCGGATGTATAAAAGGTGACGGAATCGGTCCCGAAATAGTAACACAAGCACAAAAAGTTCTTAATAGTGTTGCAGAAAAATATGGACATGAATTTGTATTTACGGATATATTAATGGGAGGAGCATCAATTGATGCAACCGGTGTACCGCTTACCGATGAAGCAATAGAAACTGCGAAAAATTCTGATGCGGTTCTTATGGGCTCAATCGGCGGTAACACAACAACTTCACCCTGGTATAAATTACCTCCAAATTTACGACCGGAAGCAGGTTTGCTTAAAATACGTAAAGAATTGAATCTTTTTGCCAATTTAAGACCTGCTGTATTATATGATGAATTAAAAGATGCTTGTCCGCTTAAGGAAGAAATCATCAAAGACGGCTTTGACATGATGATCATGCGCGAGCTTACAGGCGGACTTTATTTCGGCGAGCGAAAAACAGAAGACATTGATGGCGTAAAAACTGCGGTAGATACGCTTACATATAACGAAAACGAAATAAGAAGAATTGCAATCAAAGGATTTGATATTGCCATGAAACGCCGTAAAAAAGTTACGAGTGTGGATAAAGCCAATGTGCTTGATTCTTCAAGATTATGGCGAGCCATCGTTAATGAAGTGGCTAAAGATTATCCTGAAGTAGAGCTTGAGCATATGCTGGTAGACAACTGTGCAATGCAGCTTGTTAAAGATCCTGCACAATTTGATGTTATCTTAACGGAAAATATGTTTGGTGATATTTTAAGCGATGAAGCAAGTATGGTAACAGGTTCTATAGGTATGTTAGCTTCAGCAAGTTTAAATGATACTAAATTCGGTCTTTATGAACCTAGTCATGGCTCTGCTCCAGACATTGCCGGAATGGACATTGCAAATCCAATCGCAACTATATTATCTGCATCTATGATGTTAAGATACTCCTTCGATATGGATAAGGAAGCGGATGATATTGACAATGCGGTTGCAAAAGTATTAAAGGATGGTTACAGAACTTCAGATATTTATTCTGAAGGTATGAAAAAAGTAACCTGTTCGCAGATGGGTGAACTTATTTCCGAAGCAATTAAAAATATTTAAAAAATATAGTTTGATAAAAGAATGTGAGGAATTAATATGAGAAGTGATTCAGTTAAAAACGGTGCAAGCCAGGCACCGCACAGATCATTATGGAATGCATTAGGCTATACAAAAGAAGAAATGGACAGACCGATTATCGGTATTGTGAGTTCCTATAACGAAGTTGTACCGGGACATATGAATCTTGACAAAATTACAAATGCCGTAAAAATGGGTGTAGCTATGGCGGGGGGTACTCCTGTAATGTTCCCGGCTATTGCAGTTTGCGATGGTATAGCTATGGGACATGTCGGCATGAAATATTCTCTTGTTACAAGAGATTTAATTGCAGATAGCACGGAATGTATGGCTATGGCACATGGTTTTGATGGTCTTGTTTGTATACCTAACTGTGATAAAAACGTACCGGGTCTTTTAATGGCAGCTGCAAGACTTAATATTCCTACCATTTTTGTATCAGGCGGACCTATGCTCGCAGGAAGGGTAAAAGGATGTAAAACAAGTTTGTCCAGTATGTTTGAAGCCGTTGGCGCACAGGCTGCAGGAAAAATGACAGATGAGGAAGTACTTGAATTTGAAGAAAAAGCATGTCCTACATGCGGTTCATGTTCCGGAATGTATACTGCAAACTCAATGAACTGCTTAACGGAAGCCATTGGTATGGGACTGGGCGGAAACGGAACCATTCCTGCCGTATATTCAGAAAGAATCAGACTTGCTAAACACGCCGGCATGAAAATTATGGAGCTTGTTGAGAAAAATATCCGTCCACGTGATATTCTTACGAAAAAAGCTTTCGAAAATGCTTTGGCAGTAGATATGGCACTTGGATGCTCTACAAATACAATGCTTCATATTCCGGCAATTGCGCACGAAGCAGGTGTTGATATTGATTTAAATATTGCAAATGAAATCAGTGCAAGAACACCGAATTTATGTCATTTAGCACCGGCAGGACATACTTATATGGAAGATTTGAATGAAGCCGGTGGTGTATATGCCGTAATGAATGAATTAAGTAAGAAAAATCTTCTTCACCTTGATCTCATGACCGTAACAGGAAAAACAATGGGTGAGAATATTAAGAATAGCTTCAATAAAAATCCTGAAATCATCCGTCCTATTGAAAATCCTTATAGTGAAGTGGGTGGTATCGCTGTACTTAAGGGAAATCTTGCTCCTGATACATGCGTAGTTAAGCGTTCCGCAGTTGTTGAAGAAATGCTTGTTCACGAAGGCCCTGCAAGAGTATTTGATTGTGAAGAAGATGCTATCGACGCTATTAAATCAGGAAAAATTGTGGCAGGTGATGTAGTTGTTATCCGTTACGAAGGACCAAAAGGCGGACCTGGTATGCGGGAAATGTTAAATCCGACATCTGCAATAGCAGGAATGGGACTCGGTTCCAGTGTGGCATTAATCACTGACGGACGTTTCTCCGGTGCTTCAAGAGGTGCTTCTATCGGTCATGTCTCACCGGAAGCTGCAGTGGGTGGTCCTATTGCATTAGTGGAAGAGGGCGATATTATTTCCATCAATATTCCTGAGAATTCCATTAACATGCTTGTAGATGATGAAACTTTAAATAAGAGAAAAGAAAAATGGCAGCCTAGGGATCCAAAAGTTACAACCGGTTATCTTGCAAGATATCGTGAATTGGTAACAAGCGGTAACAGAGGTGCTATACTTGAATATAAAAAATAATGAGGTGAATGATTCATGTTATTAACAGGTTCAGAAATCGTAATTGAGTGTTTAAAAGAACAAAAGGTTGATACAGTGTTTGGATACCCTGGCGGAACCATCCTGAATATTTATGACGCATTATATAAACATCAGGATGAAATAACCCATATTTTAACTTCTCATGAGCAAGGTGCTGCACATGCTGCTGACGGTTATGCGCGAGCAACCGGAAAAGTGGGTGTTTGTATGGCTACAAGCGGACCGGGTGCAACGAACCTTGTAACTGGTATTGCTACAGCGTATATGGACAGCATTCCTATGGTTGCTATCACTGCAAACGTAGTTCTTCCTATGCTTGGTAAAGATTCTTTCCAGGAAGTTGATATAGCAGGTGTAACCATGCCAATCACAAAACATGGTTTCATTGTAAAAGACATCAGTATTCTTGCGGATACCATCAGAAAAGCATTTAAAATTGCAAAATCAGGCAGACCGGGACCGGTTTTAGTTGACATTACTAAGGATGTAACAGCCAATACATATGAGTATGAATATGTGGCTCCTGAAGAAATCAAGCCAGTAAAAACATATACCGATGAAGATATCGATAAAGCAATATCTTTAATAAAAGAATCCAAAAAACCATATATTTATATTGGTGGTGGTTCTGTAATGTCCGGTGCTTATCAGGAAGTAAGAAAGTTTGCTTCATTAGTAGATGCACCGGTATGCGATACCTTGATGGCAAAGGGTGCATTTGATGCTTATGATGAACGCTATACAGGCATGATTGGTATGCATGGAACCAAAACATCTAATTACGGAGTAAGCCAGTGTGATTTATTGATTGCTCTTGGTGCCCGTTTTTCAGATCGTGTTGTAAGTAATGCCTCTAAATTTGCAAGCGGCGCAAAAGTATTGCATATTGATATTGATGCTGCTGAAATTAATAAAAATATAAGAACCGCATCGTCTGTTGTTGGCGATTTGAAATCTGTTCTTAATGACATTAATTCACGTCTTGAACAGCAAGAGCATAATGAATGGATGTCAACCATTAAAGAATTCAAAGATAAGTATCCGTTAAAATATCCGCAGGACAAATTGACTTGTCCGTATGTAATAGAACAACTCGATAAAGCAACGGACGGTAAAGCTATAATTACAACTGACGTTGGACAGCACCAGATGTGGGCGTCCCAGTTCTATAAATATACAGAACCAAGAACCTTCCTCACATCCGGCGGTCTCGGTACAATGGGATATGGTCTTGGTGCATGTATCGGTGCACAGGTTGCCCGTCCTGATAAGCAGGTTATCAACATTGCCGGTGACGGATGCTTCAGAATGAACCTTAATGAACTTGCAACGGCAAGCAGATATAACATTCCGATTATACAGGTTGTAATTAATAACCATGTTCTTGGTATGGTTAGACAATGGCAGACTCTTTTCTATGATAAGAGATATTCACAGACGATTCTTAATGATAAGGTAGATTTTGTTAAAGTAGCGGAAGGTTTAGGATGTATGGCTATCCGTGTATCTACGAAAGAAGAAGTTGCACCTGCTATTGAAAAAGCATTAGCACATAATGGACCTGTAGTGATTGAGTGTATAATTCAGGAAGATGATAAAGTATTCCCAATGGTTCCGGGTGGTGCTGCAATTGATCAGGTATTTGATCAGGATGATTTAGATAAAAAATAATTTTGGGTGAAAATGAAAAAGAAGATAAGTATTTTTGTTGGAATAATATCTGTTTTATTATTTATTTCCATCTTTACACAGATGTTCTTTAATAATTATTATAAGAATTTATTTTCCGCTAATACTTGGATAAATGATGTATATTGTACCGGAAAAAGTATTGACGAGGTTAATAAAGCACTTATAGCAAATTCAACTGTGCCGTCCATTGATATTGTTTTAGTGGACGGGACAGTATATTCATATGAGCTATCTGCAGATGAATATGAAGTAAATTATCAAAGTGCATTAAAGTCTATTAAAGATAAACAAAATAACAATCTTACCCAGGAAGAAATATATAATCACAATATAGAACCTGATTATTTTTTTAAAGAAAACAAAATTATAGAATCTGTTTCGAACCTTGACTTCATAAGTCAACAAGATGCATGTGACAAAAAAGGATTATTTATTCAGTTTGAAAGTAATAAATATGTTCTTCACGATTGTACAAAAAATGTTTTTGATAAAGAAAAAGCAATATCTGAAATAAAAGAAGCTATTATTCAACAAAAAAACGCGGTATCAATGAATGATTTTTATTATGATTTAGTTATAACAGATGAAATGTCTGAGGTAATTAATACATATAAAAAGATTGAAGACTTTAATAAATTCTATTGTGAATATGAATTTGGCGAAGAAATAGAAGTAATTGATGCTTCCGTAGTAGTTGATTTCATTTTAACTGATGATAATCAAAATGTTTTACTTCAAAATGATGATTTAATTATTAATGAAAATGCAGTCCGTAAATATATTCAGTTTTTAAGTGAAAAGTACGACACCTATAATGTTGAAAGACAGTTTTTATCATATGAAAGAGGCGTGGTTACCATTCCGGGCGGTACATATGGCAACAAAATAGATGTTGAAAAAGAAGTAACTTATTTAATAAATGCACTGAAAGATTATAGTGAACCTTTAAAAAGAATACCGGAATATACAGAAAAAGCATTATATCAGGGAAAAGATGATATCGGTCCTAATTATGTAGAGATTGATATGACATCACAAATGCTGTATGTTTTTGAAGACAAACAGATGATATTCAGCACACCTGTAGTTACCGGTAATCTATCTGAGGATGACGGTACTCCTGAAGCAGTATGTTATGTCGCAGGAAAATATCGGAACAGGATATTAAAAGGGGCCGATTATGAAACGCCGGTAAAATACTGGGTTCCGGTATATAAATCAAAAATCGGTATACACGATGCATCATGGCGCAAAAAGTCGGAATTCAAGCCGGAAACTTATTTACAACATGGTTCACATGGCTGTATAAATGTGCAATCTTCGGTTATGCCCGACTTATATAAGCTACTTTTTAAAGGAATGCCAGTAATTATGCATTATTAGGTTGACAATAAAAAACGAAAAATGTAGAATAACACTTAACGTGTTTTTAATGTATTAATTTATTAAAGTATTAAAGAAAATAGGAGGAGAAAGTTGTGTCCAGAGTGTACAATTTTTCAGCAGGTCCGGCAGTACTACCTGAAGAAGTTTTAAAAGAAGCTGCAGATGAAATGTTAGATTATAAGGGATGCGGTATGTCCGTAATGGAAATGAGTCACCGATCTAAAACTTATGATAACATTATTAAAGAAGCTGAAGCTGATTTAAGAGAACTTATGAATATTCCTGATAATTATAAGGTATTATTCCTTCAGGGTGGAGCAAGCCAGCAGTTTGGCATGATTCCGATGAACCTGATGAAAAACAAAGTTGCTGACTATATCGTAACAGGTCAGTGGGCTAAAAAAGCATACCAGGAAGGTTTAATTTATGGTAAGGCAAACAAAATAGCAAGCAGCGAGGATAAGACATTCTCCTATATTCCGGATTGTTCTGATCTTCCGATTTCAGATGATGCGGACTATGTATATATTTGTGAGAACAATACTATTTTCGGAACAAAGTTCTGGGAATTACCAAACACTAAAGGAAAAACACTTGTAAGTGATGTATCAAGCTGTTTCCTTTCTGAGCCTGTAGATGTTACCAAATACGGTGTAATCTACGGTGGTGTACAGAAGAATATCGGACCTGCAGGTGTGGTTATTGTAATTATCCGTGAAGATTTAATTACAGAAGATACCCTTCCGGGAACACCAACCATGCTTCAGTATAAGATTCATGCAGATAATGATTCTTTATATAATACACCGCCAGCATACGGTATTTATATTTGCGGTAAGGTATTTAAGTGGATTAAGAAAATGGGTGGTCTTGAAGTAATGAAGAAGAGAAATGAAGAGAAAGCAAAAGTTCTCTATGATTTCCTTGATTCAAGCAAGATGTTCTCTAATCCTGTTGAAAAGAAAGACCGTTCTCTTATGAACGTTACTTTTGTTACAGGTGACGCTGAACTTGACGCTAAATTTGTTAAAGAAGCAAAAGAAGCAGGTTTCGAAAACTTAAAGGGTCACCGTGTAGTAGGCGGTATGAGAGCAAGCCTTTACAATGCAATGCCTAAGGAAGGTGTTGAGAAGCTTGTTGAGTTTATGAAGAAATTTGAAGCTGAAAATACAAAATAGTTAATTTCGTTTCTATAGAAAAGAGGTATAAAAATGTTTAAGTATCATTGTTTAAATCCGATAGCACAGATCGGTCTTGATAACTTTACTGCTGATTATGTTAAAACAGATGATGTTAACGAAGCCGAAGGAATTCTTGTAAGAAGTGCTGTTATGCATGAAATGCAGTTCAGTGATAACCTTCTTGCAGTAGCAAGAGCCGGCGCAGGTGTTAATAATATTCCTTTAGATGCTCTTGCCAAAAAAGGTGTAGTAGTATTTAATACACCGGGTGCCAATGCTAATGGTGTTAAAGAACTTGTAATAGCAGGAATGCTTCTTGCTGCCAGAGATATTGTTGGCGGTATTAATTGGGTAGCTAACAATACTGCTGATGAAAATATTGCAAAAACTGCAGAGAAAGAAAAGAAAAACTTTGCCGGAACCGAATTACAGGACAAAAAACTTGGTATTATCGGACTTGGCGCTATCGGTGTTAAAGTAGCAAACGTTGCAAAACACCTTGGTATGGAAGTATATGGTTATGATCCGTATGTATCAGTTGATGCTGCATGGAATCTTAGCCGTGATGTTAAACATGTATTAAATGTTGATGAGATTTATGAAACATGTGATTTCATTACAATTCATGTTCCTCTTCTTGATTCAACAAGAGAAATGATTAATAAAGAGGCTATTGCAAAGATGAAAGAGGGTGTTGTTATCCTCAACCTTGCAAGAGATCTTCTTGCTAATGAAAAAGATGTTCTTGAAGCGCTTGAAGCAGGTAAGATCAAGAAATATGTTACAGATTTCCCTAATACAACAGTAGCAGGAAAGCCTGGATGTATTGTAATGCCTCATATTGGTGCATCTACCGAAGAGTCAGAAGATAACTGTGCTAAAATGGCAGTTAAAGAATTAAAGAATTACCTTGAAAACGGTAATATAGTAAATTCTGTTAACTTCCCTAACTGTGATATGGGTGTTTGTAACCAGGCAGGCAGAATTGGTATTTTCCATGCTAATATTGCAAATATGATCACAAAGTTTACTGCTACTTTTGGTGACCTTGGAATTAACGTATCAGACATGATGAGTAAATCAAAAGGTGAAAACGCTTACACAATGATCGATATTGAAAATGAAGCATCTGATGAAATGATTAAGAAGCTTGAAAGCATTGAAGGCGTTTACAGAGTAAGAAAAGTAAAATAATGAAACAAAAAAGCCGTAACAAAAAAAGTTACGGCTTTTCTTTAGTTATTTAACATATCTTTAAATTCATTTTCTCTTTCTACAGAAGCAGTACTTGCCAAATCCATATACTTTATAAAAACATCTTCAAGCGGCATATTAAGTTCTTTACTAAGTTCTTCCATAACCGGTCTTAACTTGTTAAGCTGTTCTGAAACAGGAACTTTCTGTGGGTCTATATCAGCCAAAACGACTTCTGAATAATCATTAATTCTTTTTAAAAATATTTTATCATCCATAGTTTTTTCTCCATTTAATTATATTTTATTCTTATATATTTTAACACAAATAATTAATAAGTCAAAAGTAAAGCTAATCTTAAAGGATAATATAGTAATAATGTAATATTGTGAATTGTATTTTTTTTTGCTATTATTATGAATATAAAATATTTAACGTGAAGGACGGAGGATAAAATGGCTGTTATTAAACCTTTTAAAGCAATAAGACCTAAGGAAGGACTTGAAGATAAAATTGCTGCATTACCTTACGATGTATACAGCAGGGAGGAAGCAAGAGAAAAAGTTAAAAATGATAACTATACTTTTTTAAGAATAGACCGTGCAGAAACACAGTTTGCTGAAGACTATGACATGTATGCGCCTGAAGTATATCAAAAAGCACATGATATGTTGTGGGATATGATCGAAAAAGGCGATTTTGTTCAGGATGATAACGCTTGCTACTATGTTTATGAGCAGGTAATGAATCAAAGAAGTCAGACCGGTATCGTAGCTGCTTCATCAGTAGATGATTATTTAAATGAAATCATCAAAAAGCATGAGAACACCCGGGAAGATAAGGAAATTGACCGTATTAAACATGTAGACATCTGTAATGCACAAACGGGACCTATATTCCTGGCATATCGTAAAAATATCAACATTGAAGAAGTTATTAACAAAGCAAAAGCCGGAAAACCGGTATATGATTTTGTGTCAGATGATGGTATTACGCATAGAGTCTGGATAGTAGACGATAAGAATGATGTTAATACTATCGCTTCTGCATTTAATAACATTAATGAAATATATATTGCTGACGGTCATCACAGATGTGCTTCTGCCGTTAAAGTATGTCTTAAAAGAAGAAAAGAAATGGCAGAATATACCGGCAACGAAGAGTTCAACTATTTCTTATCCGTATTATTTGCAGATGAACAGTTGATGATTATGGATTATAACCGTGTAGTAAAGGATCTTAACGGATATACCGTAAACGAATTATTAGAAAAAATTTCTGTTGATTTTGATATTGTTAAACTTGAAAATGACGATATCAGACCGGACTGTAAATATAAGGTAGCTATGTATCTTGATAATTCATGGTATCATATGTCCTATAAAGGTGAAAAATCAAATGATCCTGTAAAGAAACTTGATGTTTCCATATTACAGGACAAAGTACTCGGTCCTATTCTTGGTATTGATGACCCGAAGACCGATAAAAGAATTGATTTCGTCGGCGGAATCAGAGGTATCAAAGAACTTGAACGAAGAGTGCAAAAGGATTGTAAGGTTGCATTCCTTATGTACCCAACAAGCATAAGTGAACTTTTTGAAGTGGCTGATGCAGGCATGCTTATGCCACCAAAATCAACATGGTTTGAGCCTAAATTAAGGAGTGGTCTTTTTATTCATTCCATTAAGTAGTAAAGGAGAGAATTTATATGGACAAAAAATTATACAAATTGATGAACTGGCCAAGAATTGAAGGAATAGTATACTCAGAAGAAGATCATCCGGAAGATATACTCGGCATACATTACTATGGTAAAAATATGCTTATTCAAACATATCAGCCACATGCAAAGGCAGTATTCTTCTTAGATGAAGATGATAATGTAGAACATAGAATGGAACTGGTTGATGAAGAGGGCTTTTTTGCATTATTGTTACCTAAGAAAAAAGTAAACAGTTATAAATTTTGTATAGAAGACAGTTCCCATAATGAAACTGAAATAATTGATCCATACCAATTCAAACCAACAATAAAAAAAGAAGATATTGATAAGTATTCTATAGGGATACATTATGAAATGTACAAAGTTTTAGGAGCACATTTACAGACAATAAACGGCATAGAAGGTACTTCTTTTGCAGTATATGCACCAAATGCCGTAAGAGTCAGTGTAGTAGGTGACTTTAATAAATGGGATGGCCGTGTTAATCAAATGATGCGTGTTAACCAGTCCGGCATTTTCTGGTTATTTATTCCCGGTGTTAAAGAAGGCGATTTGTATCAATACGAGATTAAATTTAGAAACGATATGATTTCTTTAAAAGCCGATCCGTATGAACTATGTCATGAACTCCGTCCGGGCTCAAAATCCATTGTAACTAAAGAAACTGATTTTACATGGACAGATTTCAAATTCTTACGCGGCAAAAAGAACGAGGACTTTTATAAAACTCCTGTCAATATTTTGAAAATACATCCGGCAACCTTTTTTGAAAGTAAACCTAATGAATTCATTAACTATAAAGATATGGCAAAACCATTAATCGATTATGTTAAGGAGATGCATTATACGCATGTTGAATTAATGGGTATCATGGAACATCCTTTAGATGAATCGCTGGGATATCAGGTAATTGGTTATTATGCACCGACTTCTCGCCACGGTAGCGTAGATGATTTGAAATATTTAATTAATGAACTTCATAAAAATAGTGTTACCGTATTAATGGACTGGGTTCCTGCCAGATTCCCAAGAGATGCATATGGTCTGTCATATTTTGACGGTACTAAGTTATATGATTATGAAGATAACCGAAAGGGTGAGCGTAATGATATCGGAACCAATGTTTTTGACTACGGTAAGAACGAGGTAGTAAATTACCTTATAGGTAGTGCACTTTACTGGCTCAGGGATTTACATTTTGACGGTTTACGTATTGATGACGTGGATTCCATTATATACTATGACAACGGTAATAGTGATTATCCGGCTACCAATATATATGGCTCCAATGAAAATCTGGAGGGAATTGAGTTTATCAAAAAGCTAAATAACGCCGTACACAAAAAATGTCCGGGTGCCATTATGATTGCGGAGGAAAAACGTGCCTATCCTTTAGTTACGGAAAAGGTTGAAAAAGATGGACTTGGCTTTGATTTTAAATGGAATTACGGTTATACCCATGATTTAATTAATTACTTAAAATATGACCCATATTTCAGAAAACATCACCATTCTGAGTTGTCATTCAGTATGATATATAATTATTGTGAAAAATTTATTGTTACCCTGCAGCATAATATAGACAATCTGGAAGGAAAATCTATTTATGAAAATATGCCGGGGGTAAAAGCAGATAAATATGCTAATTTAAGAGCTGCTTTTGCATATACTATGATGCATCCTGGTAAAAAGTTATTTTTCTATGAAAATACTTTGCCAATAATTAATGAATGGAATGTAAAACAAAAAAACATAAATATTACAGAAGAACAGCTTACTTTTGCAACATTTATGAAAGATATTAATGCATTATATTTAAAGCATCCTGCACTATACGAGCTTGATTACTTAACAGAAGGCTTTACATGGGTAGATGCCGTTAATGCAGAGAATAATTTACTTGTATTTACGCGTCAGGACAAGAATGAAAAATTACTGGTTGTAGCACACTTTGAGAATGTCAGCAGAAATGATTTTGAAGTTCCGGTTCCGTATGATGCTAAATACAAAGAAATATTTAATACGGATAATGAAGCATATGGCGGAAGCGGTTTCGTTAATCCGCGTGTAAAAAATACTCTTTTAGACAAAAACAAGAGCGGAAAACTCTACATTAAAGCAAAACTTGCGCCATTAAGCATCATAGTATTTGTAATTAACGACATTGTTGTTAAAGGTAAAGATAAGGGTTCTTCACAAAAGAAAGAACGCATATTAAAGAATAAAGAACTTCTTAAAGACAAATTAGCAAAAGAGTATAATCAAGCACAAGAAGAGTTACAAAACGGAGGCATTTAATGAAAATACCTGCTTTAGAAAATTTTATTAATGAACTACCTGAAAAAATGCTTCGCGTAAGCATGAAAGTACTTTTCGCCTTTTTAGTATTAATAATTGGCGTATGGTTAATTAAAGTAATTCGTAAAATCCTTAAAAGAACATTATCAAAAGCCAATGCCGATATAGGTGTTGTACAGTTTTTGGATTCTTTTGCAAAAACAGGATTATACATCATTTTACTCTTTATCATTGCCAATACCTTCGGACTTGAAGCAGCAAGTATTGTTGCGGTCATCGGTTCGGCCGGACTTGCTATCGGTCTTGCACTTCAAGGAAGCTTAAGTAATCTTGCCGGCGGTGTTTTGATTTTGTTATTAAAACCATTTAAAGTGGGAGACTATATTAAAGAAGACAGCAATGCTAACGAAGGAACCGTAAAAGAAATAACAATGTTTTACACAAAGCTCGTTACGGGTGACAATAAAACCATTGTGATTCCTAACGGAACACTCGCTAATAACAGTATGACTAACTTTACAACAGCCACTTTCAGAAGACTAGATTTTGTATTCGGGATATCATATGATTCGGATATACAAAAAGCGAAAGAAATTCTTTTGAATTTAATGAAAGAAGATGCTGACACACTTAAGGATAAAGATTATGTTGTATATGTTAACGAACTTGCCGCAAGTTCTATCAATATAGGAGCCCGCTGTTATGTAAGTACAGCTGATTACTGGAATGTAAAATGGCGTCTTACCGAGAAGGTGAAAGAGGAATTTGATAAGAATAATATCAATATTCCATATAACCAATTAGACATACATGTAAAAGAATCAAAATAATAAATAGCTATTAACAATATAAGGGAACCGGAATATGCCGGCTCCCTTTATTCTTTTGAATATACATACGAAAACTTCTTTTTAGTAATTTTTGGGGGAAATTCATGAAAATAAAAAAAGCTCCCGGCCGGATTCGAACCGGCGACCTACGCATTACGAATGCGTTGCTCTACCAGCTGAGCCACGGAAGCAGTTATACAATAACCATGGATTATTATATATGCTAATATCGATTTTGGCAAGAAGAAAATGTACAATTTATTTTATGTAACATTCACTGTTATCATACTGATAAAGTGAATGTTTATTACTTTCATTTCTTATAATGACTGTTAATTATCTTTTCAAACGCCTGAAGAATAAAATAAAGAGCCATTGCAATAATACATAATATCAAAATGCTCATAATAAGCCAATCAAGCCGGAAAACCTGCGTTGAATATATAATAAGGTAACCCAAACCCCTTTTTGAAGAAAGAAATTCACCTATAATTACACCGACAAGACATAATCCGATATTGACTTTTAAATTGCTTATAATAATCGGGATACTGCCGGGTAATATGATTTTCCTTAAAACACAGGCACGATTTCCGCCCAGCGTATAAATGAGTTTTGCTCCTTCGCTGTCATTTTCCCTAAAACCATAATATAGGTTTATTATCGAACCAAAAATAGCCACGCTCATACCTGCGATAATAATAGTAGTTGTTCCTGTTCCAAGCCATACAATCAGTAACGGTGCAAGCGCCGACTTTGGCAGGGAATTTAGGGCGACTAAAAACGGTTCAATAACATGGGATAACGTTGTAAATAACCATAATATAACTGCGGTAAACAAACTAAAAATAATAGTTAATACAAAACTTATAATAGTTTCATATAAAGTCACACCGGTGTGAACTATAACATTTCCATTCAAATCAACTTCATTCAGACTTTTTAACACCCGGGTAGGAGAACTAAAAAAGAATTTATCAATCATTTCAAATCTAACGGCTAATTCCCATGCCAAAATAAAAATTATCAAAATTAAAATTCTTGCCAGTATGATGTTCCTTTTCTTTCGCTTAATCATTTTTATATATTTATCATGATCCATATAGTGCCTCCCAAATCTTTTTAAAATAATCTTGAAACTCAGGCGCTTTTCTGGAAGATAATGAATCATTTGGATCTTTTGTTAATTTAATTTCAAAAATAGCCGCTAGTTTTGCCGGTCTTTTAGATAAAACATAAACTTTATCAGATAAACTGATTGCTTCTGAAAGATCATGTGTTACCAGTATGGTTGTTTTATTTTCACTACGTATTTTTTTGCATATATCATCCGATACCATTAAACGCGTCTGATAATCCAGCGCTGAAAACGGTTCATCCAGTAATAATAATTCCGGCCGCAACACAAGTGTTCTTATAAGCGCAACTCTTTGACGCATACCTCCCGACAATTCTGAAGGTTTTTTTTCACAAAAGCTATCTAATCCGTAATCTTTTATAAGCTTTATGGTATAATCTGTATTTTCTTTATTAAGAGCATGATTTATTTCAAGACCTAAAATACAGTTTTTATAAACATTGCGCCATTCTAACAAGGTATCATGCTGAAGCATATATCCTATAGGACGTATAGGGTTATTTACGTAAAGGTCTTCGTAAAAATCTATCGTGCCCGAGTCAGGCTTAATTAATCCTGCAATAAGGGATAGAAGTGTCGATTTACCACATCCGCTGGGACCAACAATTGAAATAAAATCACCTTTATTTACTTTAAAAGATATATCAGAAAGAGCACTGGTTTCACCGGAAATGCTTTGATAACAAAAATTTACATGATTTAATTCAAATAATACACTCATATTTTAATTCCTGATATTTATATCATATTTTATGTAAAACTATGTATTTTGTGTGGAATATCAAATAGTTTTCTTGTCATCACGAATAAATTATGTTAGTATAAAATGCAGATTTAACAATTAAGGAGTTTATCCTTAGCAGGAGGAAATACAATGGCGCAACTTTGGGGTGGAAGATTCACCAAACAGACAGATGAACTGGTATATGCATTTAATGCATCCATCTCTTTTGACAAAAGATTTTACGAGCAGGATATTACCGGCAGCATTGCCCATGTAGTAATGCTTGAAAAGCAAGGAATCCTTACGCTTGAAGAAAAAGATAAAATAGTAAAAGGCTTAACAGAAATCAGAGAAGATTTAAATTCCGGAAAGCTTGTAATAACAGAAGAGTACGAAGATATCCATAGCTTTGTAGAAGCCAATCTTATTAACAGAATTGGTGATGCAGGCAAAAAACTGCATACCGGAAGAAGCCGTAATGACCAGGTTGCACTGGATATGCGACTTTATGTAAGAACAGAGCTTTTAGTTATTGATGAATTGTTAAAAGATTTATTAAAAACCATATTGAAAACCGAAGAAGAAAATCTCGAAACATATATGCCGGGATTTACACATCTTCAGAAAGCCCAGCCTATAACGCTTGCACATCATTATGGCGCATATTTTGAAATGTTCAAGCGTGACCGTTTAAGACTGCGTGATATTTATTACCGTATGAACTATTGTCCTTTGGGTGCAGGGGCGCTTGCCGGAACCACTTATGATCTTGACAGAAACTATACTGCGTCCATGCTTGGCTTTGAAGGACCTACCCTTAACAGTATTGACAGCGTATCCGACAGGGATTACTGTATCGAATTCTTAAGTGCACTTTCTACTATTATGATGCATTTAAGCCGTTTCAGTGAAGAAATTATCATATGGAACAGTAACGAATACCGTTTTGTGGAAATTGATGATGCTTATTCAACCGGAAGCAGTATTATGCCACAGAAAAAGAATCCGGATATCGCAGAGCTTGTAAGAGGCAAAACAGGTCGTGTATACGGAGCGCTTATGTCACTTCTTACGACAATGAAAGGACTTCCGCTTGCCTATAATAAGGACATGCAGGAGGATAAAGAATTAACCTTTGATGCCATTGATACTGTTAAAGGCTGTATCGCGCTTTTTGAAGGAATGCTTAAGACCATGAAATTTAATGGTGAAATTATGGCAAGAAGTGCTATGAACGGTTTTACCAATGCAACCGATGCTGCAGATTATCTTGTTAAAAAGGGGGTTCCTTTCAGGGATGCACATGGTATTATCGGTACAATCGTGTTAAAATGCATCGAAGACAAAAAATCAATAGAAGATCTGACAATTGATGAACTGAAAGCTATCTGCCCTGTTTTTGAGGAAGATATTTATGATGCCATCAGTCTTAAGACCTGCGTTGAAAAGAGACTTACTACCGGTGCACCGGCAAGTGAGAAAATGAAAGAAGTTATTAAAGCAAGTCATGATTATCTTAATAATGACTGGATTAAATAAAATAATTAATTAAGTGTAATGATGAAAGAGGAGAAAAACAATGAGTGAAAAATTAAAAGTCGGTATTTTGGGCGGAACAGGAATGGTAGGACAGAGATTTATCTCTTTACTTGAAAACCATCCTTGGTTTGAAGTAACAACTATTGCAGCAAGCCCACGTTCAGCCGGAAAAACATATGAAGAAGCTGTAGGCGACAGATGGAAAATGACAACACCTATGCCGGAAGCAGTTAAGAAAATTGTCGTTATGAACGTTAATGAAGTTGATGAAGTTGCTAAAAATGTTGATTTCGTATTCAGTGCAGTAGATATGTCAAAAGACGAAATTAAGGCAATTGAAGAAGCTTATGCAAAGACAGAAACACCGGTAGTTTCCAACAACAGTGCCCACAGATGGACACCTGACGTTCCTATGGTAGTGCCTGAAATCAATCCGGAACACATGAAAGTTATTGATTTCCAGAAGAAGAGACTCGGTACAACAAGAGGATTTGTAGCGGTAAAACCTAACTGTTCTATCCAGAGTTATGCACCGGTTCTTACTGCATGGAAAGAATTTGAGCCATATGAAGTTGTTGCTACAACATATCAGGCAATTTCAGGTGCCGGTAAGACATTCAAAGATTGGCCTGAAATGGTTGAAAACATTATTCCATACATTGGCGGAGAAGAAGAAAAATCAGAAAAAGAACCGCTTCGTATCTGGGGTGAGATTAAAGATGGCGTAATTGAACCTGCTACATCACCGGTTATTACCTGCCAGTGTATCCGCGTTCCGGTATTAAACGGTCATACAGCAGCTGTATTTGTAAAATTCAGAAAGCAGCCTACAAAAGAGCAGTTAATTGAAAAATTAGTTAATTTCAAGGGTGCTCCGCAGGAACTTAATCTTCCAAGCGCTCCTAAGCAGTTTATCCAGTACCTGGAAGAAGATAACAGACCGCAGGTACAGCTTGACGTTAATTATGAAAACGGTATGGGCGTAAGTGTAGGCAGAATCCGTGAAGATTCAGTTTATGACTGGAAGTTTGTCGGACTTTCCCACAACACAGTAAGAGGTGCTGCAGGCGGTGCCGTATTATGTGCAGAGTTATTAAAAGCACAGGGTTATATTACAAAGAAATAATTTTTTAGTTTAATAATTTCAAAAGATAACTTAAGGGAGGACTTAAGATGGATGAATTACATTATCAACTCGATTTACTGAAAGCCAAGAATATGAAGCTTGAAAAAAACGATAAGATGTATAATTCTTTAATTCAGACATCTTCAAATGCCTTCCTTTATTATTCTTTTGAGAATGATAAATTTGAGACTTTGGCTGCATGGGATAATTTCTTTGACTTTAAAGTAAACTCAATTAATGATTTAAACCGCATTGTTGAAATCGTTAATGAACAACAACGTTTACAGTTAATAGAACTATTGTTCCTCGAGAAAAAGTCATATGAGCACTCCAGTTATGAAATATGTATACAGTCCAAGAAACAGTGGTTGGAGTGTGAAGTTACCGTTGTCTATAAAAAAGACGGTACACCGGATGAAAAAATCATACGTTTTAAAGATATAACCAAATTTAAAAACCAGAATGATGAGCTGGCATATCTTGCTTACTATGATAGTTTGACCGGATTATATAACCGCAATTATTTTGTAAGGGTTCTTACGGATTGGATGCATAAAGCACAGACTGAGCGTTCCGTAATCGCCGTTCTTTTCATTGATATCGACGATTTCAGAAAAATTAATGACGGAATGGGACTCATCGTAGGAGATGAGCTTGTACAGGTATTTGGACAGATACTCAGCACTTTTTCAAATGATAATGTTATAGTGTCGCATTTTAACAGTGATATGTATTGCATGGCAATATATGATCCATGCGGAATGAGAAGTGTTGAAAGCATTTATCATTCTATTAGAGAGCGTCTTGAAAAACCACTTTTACTCACCAATAACAATGAATTAAACATTTCCGTGTGTGTAGGAGTGGCAGAATATCCGGAAGCCTCCCAAACTGCATTGGAACTCATTAATTTTGCAGAAATTGTAATGTTTAAAGCAAAAGCAGTAGGTAAAAATTCAATCCAGTATTTTGATGCACCTATACTTAATGATTTCCTTCGTGCATTTTCTATTGAAAATAAACTTAAAGAAGCATTGCTAGACAAACAATTTTTATTGAATTTCCAACCAATGTATGATTTGAAAACACAAAAATTACGTGGAATCGAAACATTACTGCGTTGGAGAGACCGCGAAGGCGAAATGATAAGTCCGGGCGAGTTTATACCTATAGCAGAAAGAAACGGTACTATTGTACCTATAGGCAACTGGGTAATAGAAGAAGCACTGAAAACTTATGCCATGTTAAGGCGTAAATACCAGCTTGCCTTTACGATATCCATTAATATATCGGCAATACAATATAAAAAACCCGAATTTGTAGGTGACCTTATTGCAACTGCTGATAAATATGGCGTAGATCCGCATTTTGTGGAACTTGAAATAACAGAAGGTATATTAATCGATGATTTTAAAGAAGTTGTTGAGAAAATGTATGCCCTAAGAGATTATGGTTTTAAAGTATCATTAGACGATTTTGGTACAGGATTTTCTTCGCTTGCGTATTTGAAAGGATTGCCGATTGATACGCTTAAAATTGATAAGAGTTTTATTGATACCGTATCAACAGATAAAGCAACAAGAATTATAACAGAAGCTACCATCGAAATGGCGAAAAGGCTTGGTTATGAAACTGTAGCTGAAGGTGTTGAAACCAATGAACAGCTTACGTATCTGAAAGAAATCAACTGTGATTATATTCAAGGTTTCCTCTTAAGTAAACCTATGGATACGGAGCATTTAGAACAGCTTATTATTAAATTACTGTAAGTTATTGATTGAATATGAAAGGAATGTGTAAAATGGGGACATATCGCAATAATGAATTACAGTATCTTGAAGATTCTTTTTATAAAGATTCTAATGAGATGATTGTTGTCTATGGACAAAAATATGTCGGAATTGACGAAATAATTAGGGAATACCTTAAGGATAAGACGAGTATAACTTTATCTGCTTGTGAAGCCACAACACGCCAACAATGCTATATGTGGGCACAACATCTGGCAGATAGGGGATTAAATCTCTCGGATTATCCTTCTTTTATTGAAATTATGGATGTGATTCAGGCAATTCATAACAAAAAGTTTGTTCTTATTATTGAAAATTTTGATTATCTTTTGAGAACAGACGCATCATCTTTTGAAGCATTAGTACAACTTATAAATTCAGCGTGTAACGTTCAGATTCTTCTGATTAGTTCGGCAGTAAGTTTTATTGA
This sequence comes from Lachnospiraceae bacterium, assembly GCA_045576455.1. Classification (GTDB taxonomy): domain Bacteria; phylum Bacillota; class Clostridia; order Lachnospirales; family Lachnospiraceae; genus RGIG4034. Next base: position 40,943 of record JAZNGM010000015.1, read on the forward strand.
AAATTCTATGGTTGAACGCATTGGAAGAAGTGCACTTAATATAAATGGCTTTTTAAAGATAAAACCATTACCTTTTAAAGCTTTATGTGAATATTTTTATAACAGCTCAAAAGAAGAATGTTTACAGATATATTCCATTTTGGGTGGCTATAAGGAACTTTGGTATTACTTTGATATTAACCGCTCTGTAAAAGAAAATATTGAACTTAATATTTTAAACCCTTATTCTTTTTTACACAAAGAAGCGCTGAATATTCTTAACGACGAATTGCGTGAACTTAATGTTTACAGCACCATTTTAAAAAGCCTTGCAGATGACATGAATAAACTTAACGAAATACATGAACATACATCTTTTTCACGAGCAAAAATCAGTGTTTATCTGAAAAACTTAATGGAATTGGAAGTTGTAGAAAAAATGTATTCCATTGAAACGCAAGGAAGAGAAAACACTAAAAAGGGAATGTATCGTATATCCCATCCGTTTATCCGTTTTTATTTTACTTTTATTCATGGTATGCACATAAAACAGGGCGACGAAAATAACTATTTAAAGACCTATATCTTAGGTAAATTAAGAGCATATACCGCTTCCGTATTCGAAGATATATGTACAGAATATTTTGTTACAAAAAATGCCGAACAAAAGCTGGCATTTCCTTATAACCGTATTGGTAAATGGTTGGGAAAAGCAGGAACCATACCTGTTATAGCAGATGCAGGCTCACATTATATGGCAGGGTACTGCTCATATGAAAAACCTATTATGACAAATGATGATTATGAATGGTTTACGTATTTATTAACACAGGCACAAATAAAGCCATCCTTTATTTATCTTTTTGCCATAAGTGGTTTTGATGAAAAAATATTATTGGAATCTAAAATAAAAGGTAATATAAAGACTGTGATTTTAGAGGATTTTTAGAGGAATAACATGGGTAAAAGTCTATTTATTGCAGAAAAGCCAAGTGTCGCAAAAGAATTTGCCAAAGCACTAAAATTAAATACACAAAATAAAGATGGATATCTTGAATCAAATAACTGTATTATTACCTGGTGTGTAGGTCATCTGGTTACCATGAGTTATCCCGAAGTTTACGATGAAAAATACAGGAAATGGGCATTAGATACATTGCCTTTTATTCCTGATGTTTACAAATATGAAGTAATAGAAAGCGTAAAGAAACAGTTTAACATTGTAAGCGGATTACTAAACCGTGAAGATGTCGAAACCATTTATGTTTGTACCGACTCGGGACGTGAAGGAGAATACATATACCGTCTGGTCGAACAGGCTGCTAATGTTAAAGACAAACAGCGCCGACGCGTCTGGATTGATTCACAAACCGAAGAAGAAATCTTACGTGGTATCAAAGAGGCAAAAGATTTATCAGAATATGATAACCTTTCTGAAGCCGCTTATCTTAGGGCTAAGGAAGATTACCTTATGGGTATCAATTTTTCACGTGTTCTTACCTTAAAGTACGGCTATCCGGTTAAAAACTTCCTTAACGCAGATAAAAGCGTTATTTCTGTAGGCCGTGTCATGACATGTGTATTAGGAATTGTTGTTAACCGTGAACGTGAAATCAGAAACTTTGTTAAAACACCTTTTTACAGGGTTCTTGTTAAGTATGCTTTAAACGGCAATGAATTTGAAGGAGAATGGAAGGTACAGGAAGACTCCAAATATGATAATTCACCTTTATTATATAAAGAAAACGGTTTTAAAAACAAAGAAACTGCAGAAGAGTTAATTAATAATATAAATAATAAACAAGTTATCCTTGAAAGTATTACGAAAAAGAAAGAAGTAAAGCTTGCACCGCTACTTTACAATCTGGCAGAGCTACAGAATGACTGTTCGAAGTACTTTAAAATCAGTCCTGATGAAACATTACGTTTAATCCAGGAAATGTACGAAAAAAAGCTTTTGACATATCCGAGAACCGATGCGAGAGTACTATCCACCGCCGTGTCAAAAGAGATAACAAAAAATCTGAACGGCTTAAAAAATTACCCTATGGCTGCTCAGTTTGTTGATGAAATTTTGGCTTCGGGATCATATAAAAAAATTGCATCTACAAAATATGTAAATGATAAGTTAATCACAGACCATTATGCAATTATACCGACCGGACAGGGGATTAACAACCTTAATTCCTTAAGCGATACCGCCAAGAAAGTATATGAAATTGTCGTAAGAAGATTTTTATCCATCTTTTTACCGCCTGCGGTTTATCAAAAAATTTCTCTGGTAAGCGAAGTTACTTACGATACTTACGAAAAGGAATATAAAGAGAAATTTTATTCAAACTTTAAGGTGCTTTCGGAAGAAGGCTACTTAAAAGCAACTGCATATTCTTTTGCAAAAAAGAAAACAAATTCTTCCGACCAAAACGGCGTTGCTAATGAAGCGGAAAACACAGAAGAGGAAGAAATCGCATGCGATAACAACTTCTTTGAAGTTATAAGTAAGTTAAAAAAAGGCGAACCCTTGCCTTATGAAGATTTTTTCATTAAGGACGGAGAAACATCACCACCTAAACGCTATAATTCCGGTTCTATTATTCTTACCATGGAAAATGCCGGGCAATTTATTGAAGATGAAGATCTCCGCGCACAGATTAAAGGATCGGGTATCGGGACAAGCGCGACAAGAGCAGAAATATTAAAGAAACTTTTTAATATTGGATATCTTAATCTTAATAAGAAAACGCAAATTATTACCCCTACAAAATTAGGTGAAATCATATACGAAGTCGTAAATTCTTCCATACGTTCCCTTTTGGACCCTTCCCTTACCGCAAGTTGGGAAAAAGGGCTTACGCAAGTGGCAAACGGTCAAATAACCGGTGACGAATATATGCAAAAACTCGACGGCTTTGTAAGAAGAAGAACCGACGCTGTCAAACAGATCAGAGATTCAAATGTATTAATACCATTATTTAGGGAAGTTGCAAAATATTATAAGTAAGGAGTATTAAATTTAAATGAAAGCATTTACGGTTAAAGAAATGTATACCTTAAGCGAAACCATAGCTGCATCTATATTTGATAATGCAGTTTACCCATGGGAAGTACTGAAAGACATTAAAGATTTCATTATGGAACTTGGAAAATCACTTCCGGAAGACAAATTTGAAAAGCGCGGTGACAATATATGGATTGCTAAATCAGCCACCATAGCACCAACGGCATGTCTTAACGGACCACTTATCATTGATGAAGAAGCAGAAATAAGACATTGTGCATTTATCAGGGGAAGTGCCATTGTCGGCAAAAAATGTGTCGTAGGAAACTCTACGGAACTTAAAAACGTCATTCTTTTTAATAATGTTCAGGTTCCCCATTATAACTATGTGGGAGATAGCATCTTAGGCTATAAAGCACATATGGGTGCCGGTTCCATTACATCTAATGTAAAGAGCGATAAAACACTGGTAATTGTAAAAAGTGATGACGAGATTGAAACCGGACTTAAAAAATTTGGTGCAATGCTCGGTGATAATGTAGAAGTAGGCTGCAACAGTGTATTAAATCCGGGAACCGTAATAGGCCCGGGTTCCAACATATATCCGCTTTCCAGTGTACGTGGTTTGATACCTGCGAACAGCATATATAAGGATGTACAGCATATTGTTTGTAAAAAAATGTGATGTTTTGAAAAAAACACTAGATTTTAAGCACTTTTTATGGCATAGTAGTATGCAGGGTTATAAGGAGCGTATGCTCTTATTTTAACTAATATTGAAATATGTATTTGAAAGGAGTTTTCTCATGATTTATTCAAAAGAAGTAGAAGAAATGTGTCCAGTAGCACAGGGCGTAAACCATGGCTGCGCACCAATTCCTGAAGAAGCTAAATGGGTAAAGGCAAAAGAAGTTGCTGACATTAGCGGTTTAACACACGGTATTGGCTGGTGTGCACCACAGCAGGGTGCTTGTAAGTTAACACTTAACGTTAAAGAAGGTATTATTCAGGAAGCATTAGTTGAAACAATCGGTTGTTCAGGTATGACTCACTCAGCAGCAATGGCTTCTGAAATTTTACCGGGTAGAACAGTACTTGAAGCATTAAATACAGACCTTGTATGTGATGCTATCAATACAGCTATGAGAGAATTATTCTTACAGATCGTTTACGGTCGTACACAGAGTGCATTCTCAGAAGATGGTCTTCCAATCGGTGCCGGTCTTGAAGATTTAGGTAAAGGTCTTCGTTCCCAGGTTGGTACAATGTACGGAACACTTAAAAAAGGTCCTCGTTACCTTGAAATGGCTGAGGGTTATGTAACAGGTATCGCTCTTGATGCTGAAAACCACATCATTGGTTATAAATTCGTAAGCTTCGGAAAGATGACTGACTTTATGAAGAAGGGTGATGACCCTAATACAGCTTATGAAAAAGCTTGCGGACAGTATGGTAGAGTTGCAGATGCTGTTAAGATCATTGATCCTAGAACAGACAAGGAAATTCAATAATTAAGAGGAGGAAAATTTAATGGCTTTATTTGAATCATTTGAAAGACGTATTGATAAAATCAATGCAGTATTAAATAGCTATGGAATCGCTTCTCTTGAAGAAGCTGAGAAAATCACAAAAGACGCTGGTTTAAATGTATATGATCAGATTAAAGGAATCCAGCCAATTTGTTTCGAAAATGCTTGTTGGGCTTACATTGTAGGTGCAGCAATCGCAATTAAAAAAGGTTGCAGAAGAGCTGCTGATGCTGCTGCAGCAATCGGTGAAGGTCTTCAGGCTTTCTGTATTCCAGGTTCTGTTGGTGACCAAAGAAAGGTTGGTTTAGGACATGGTAACTTAGGTAAGATGTTACTTGAAGAAGATACAGATTGTTTCGCATTCTTAGCAGGTCACGAATCATTCGCTGCTGCTGAAGGTGCTATCGGTATTGCTGAAAAGGCTAACAAGGTAAGAAAGAAACCATTAAGAGTTATCTTAAATGGTTTAGGTAAGGATGCAGCACAAATCATCTCAAGAATCAATGGTTTCACATA
>JAZNGM010000016.1:0-53502 GCA_045576455.1 Lachnospiraceae bacterium
TCATAAAACGGAAACTCATCAAAGATTTGTAGTATGGGTAAAGAAAGCAAATGAATAAATGAAAGTTTATATGTGATGTGGGGAAAGAAGGGATAAAGATGTTCATGTTAATCGACCAACAACGAACCGGACAAAAACTAAAAATCATGTTCAAACTGGCAGGCTACGATGTGAAGTACATTCAAGAGTACTTAAACCTCTCCTGTCCGCAGCCGATTTACCGCTGGTTTAAAGGTCAGAATCTGCCAACGGTAGAGAAACTTTATGCCTTAAGCATTCTTCTTGGTGTGCATATGGAAGAACTGCTGGTTTTGCAGGGACAGCCTATGAATATAGGATTGTATAAGGTGGTGCAGGAGCCGAAGGAAAAGCGCCTTTTATACTACGCCCAACGCCTACAGAGGGCAGCATAAGTGTTTTGGACTATCTGTCCAATGACAAAGACTTGACTTTGAGATATCCTTTTATCAGGACCTTTGAAATGGGTTCCGGTAAGAGGATATTTTTATTTGGGAGAGGAGGATTGTTATGGGAACCAATTATTATTTTATGAGCAGGAATAAAGAACTGATACACCTGAATAAATTAAGTTGCGGATGGCGGCCTTTGTTCCAGAAGCATAGAGCGTTTGATAGTTTTCGGGAGTTGGAGGCGTTTTACCGGGAGCATCAGGCGGACTTGGAGATTTATGATGAATACGGGAGAAAGTATTCATGGGAAGAATATTTTGAGACGGTTTATGCGCATAGCCGGTGTCATCCGAAACCGATGAAGTGGGTGTATGAGGTGAACCCGATGTCACCGGATAAGAAGCCCCACCTGCGTACTGTTGGATGCAGTGAAGAAGAGGCGGAGCTTTATGTTCCTTTTAATCATATAGAGTATGCAAAGACGTTGCAGATGGCAAGGCAGAAATTCGGTGTGTATGAGCGAGAGTATGGGGATATAAAGTATTGGAATGATCCGGATTATCTGTTTGATTGGACGGATGGGGAGTTTATGTAGAAAGATACACATAATCTTCAATCGTGTGTATAAATACTCAAATAAAGTTGGTGGATTATGGTTTTGACATATAAACAATGTATAGAGAAATATGGTAGCGACCATATGTTGAAAAAAGAAATAGCGGAAGGGAATCTTTTTCAAAAGGAGAAGGGCATTTATTCCTTGAGCAGAAATTGCTCTGAGCTGGAAATTATCAGTGCGAAATATCCGAAAGCTGTATTTACCGGTGAGAGTGCTTTTTATTATCATGGATTAACGGATGTGATTCCTAATTTTTATCATTTGGCAACAGTCAGAACCGATGGCAGGATTAAAGATGAACGGGTAAAGCAGACATTTTTAATAGAGAATATTTATGATATGGGACAGATTAAGATGTCATATCATAACACGGAGATATGCATTTATAACTTGGAGAGAATGCTGATTGAACTTGTAAGATTCCGTGGCAAATTGCCATTTGACTATTATAAGGAGATTATCGGGTCGTACAGGAATCGTGTGGAGACTATGGATATCGTGAAGGTGGAAGAGTACGTAGCCAAGTTTAAGCATTCGGGTAAAATGATGCAGATTATTGAACTGGAAGTGTTGTAGAGAATTTATTGGATGATGCGGATAAAAATGGCGACGTGTCGCCATTTTTAAGACTGTGGATATAGGATGAAGTTTGCAAGATATAGGGAAGATACAAAATGGATAATATATAGTTATAGTTGACGCAGCATTATAATCGTCATATTATTATCTGCAGAGAGGTCTCCATTAACCTTATGGTTTCATACCATAGAAGAGATGAACATTAAAGAAAATATTATGTAATAATTTGGGCTGGTCGAAAGACCCGGGTCCATCAGCAGATGGGGAGGTTCCCCATCAATACTATATAATATGGTTGGAATTGCGGCGGACGTCTGCGGACTATGCCTAAGGGAGTCGGATGCGTCCGGCTTTCTTTTGTTTTTGTGTTGAGATAGTATAGATGAAAAAACTTTATATGCTTCGAATGGGTAATGTGACTTAACGAACGGCAAAAAATATTACGGAGAACTATGCAGGAGGTAAATGCAAGATTAATGAGTTTCATGGAGTTGAGACAGTTGCAAAGAAAGTCATTATGTTTGGTAATCCATGTACAATGCAGATAATTGCTAAGTATTGGACAGAAGCATTAATCAAGACACCGGCCAAACCAGTAAATGCGCTATTAATTGAAGAGTTTACCAGTGTTCCCAATTACAAAGGAAGAAAGGACCAGATTGGAGCTGTTATGAAGCATATTACGTCAGAGAATAAAAAATGACCAGTGAAACCTTGGAACATCACAGTCCCTACATTACCAACCTATATTTGACAGAATCGCTGTCGAGCAGACAAAAAAATAAGAAAAAAGGATACTCAATCATGCCGAGAAAGAAGAAAAAGCTTCATAATGATTTGGTATTCCAAAATATAAAATGGAATCTTTGGTACGAATACTGCTACCGATTATGCAGAAGTATCTTGCATAAGAAGAAAAGCGTGATTATGCAGAATAATAACCACACAAGAACAACAGTGCTGGAAACGCCACCAAGAAGGAAAAAACGAGTGAACTAAGTAAACAATATGAAACCAAGAGATGCCTCAAATCACACAGCCACAGACGAGTTCTCCTGCGGCTGTGTTGCGTTAAAATTAAGTATAAATACTGCAGTAATGAGCATAAATATTTACAAAGAAATTTGCTTAATATTATTGAAAAAAAGGAGAAAACAATGTACAATATTTCTTACAAAAAAGGATTGGAGGAGTGTACAGCTGTTACACCGCTATACAGAACAAAGGGTATGTGTACATTTATAAAAATGGAGTATTTGGTTGCAAATGCTTTGGTTGAACTTTATGAAAATAAAAAAATTGACAAGATTTCTTTGGAAGATATTCGCAACTATGGAATCAAGGTAGAAAAAGTTTTAAACAGAAACAAAGATGCACAAGCCATATTGTTGTATTCCAATCAGTATACTAGAGAGTTTCTTACGGATTATTCTGACTTTTTTGTTTTTGACAATGATTATATAAAGATAAAATCCGGCGTGTCAATTGATGATATAAGAGAACATATTTTGTCATATATTTCAGTAGATATTTTATTAGCATTACTTGATGAAAGTACGCTGGAAGTTATTAATGCAGCATAGAGGTATCAAGTATGTCAAAGAAAATACGAGATCCTATTTATGATTATATAGTTATTGAAGATGATTTTTTACCAATAATTAATTCGGTTGAGTTTCAAAGATTAAGAGATGTTATTCAAACAAGCTATACATCTATTTATCCTTCTGCTTTACATAATCGTTTCACTCATTCGCTCGGAGTGTTTTGGCTTGGCAATATTGCTTTTGAGGCTTTACTTAATAATAGTTCCAAGGAAATTAGAGCACTAACAAAAAAGGATATAGAAGGTACACGCCGTACATTTATTATGGCATGCTTATGTCATGATCTAGGGCATTCTCCTTTTTCGCACACTGGAGAAAAGTTCTATGATGCTCCTAAAATCTCGAAAGAATTGTCTACTAGCATTGCCAATAGATGTTATAAGCAGGATACCAAAAACGGACAAACGGTTGTTGGAAAACAACATGAGATTATGAGTGCGCTTTTGTCTATTAATAAGTTTGGTGCTTTTATTCCAGACCATGCTTTTTTTGCACGTTGTATTATTGGATTGAAATATAAAAATATTAATGTAGCAACCAAGAGTGAAAAACGTAGGTTACCTATTTATCAATCATGTATCGAACTATTGAACTCAAGCATTATTGATGTTGACAAGTTGGATTATTTAATAAGAGATAGCTATATGTCTGGTTATTCATCAATATCAATTGATTACAAAAGGCTACTTGGTGGTGTATTTGTAAATGATGGGGAATATCCTGTAGGATATGAGAAAAGTTCGTTGAGTGTATTGGAAAATGTATTGATTGCACATGATATGGAACGGCGTTGGGTTCAATCACATCCAATTATACAATATGAAGGGTATTTGTTGCAAACGATTATTCGTGAACTGAATTCAAAATATAACAAAGATAATAAAAAATTGTTTTCTTATAATTCGATTACAGTACAAGGTGAAAAATTTAAGGATATTGAAACTATCCGCTTACTTTCTGATTCCGACATACTATTCTTGGCAAAACGGAACTTTGACGAAAGTGATGCTGTTAAAGAGTATTGTGATCGGAGTTTGCGAAGACACCCTGTTTGGAAATCCGAAGCGGAGTTTTCTTCTTTGTTTGACTTTAAGCACAATGATTCTTTTATAAAGATTTTAATGAAATGGGAAACTATGCTTTTGGAAGGCAAATATGGAGTGTATAGCTTAAACGATAATTTTTATAATCGTTTAAATAATGACTATGCTAAACTTGAATCTCAATATAACACTACTATAGCAGAGTCGAAAAGGGCGACAATAAAGTCTAATTTAGATACACTAAAAATAGAAATTGATATTCTAAACCAAATAAAAGGTTATTTAGAAGGTATTGGTGTCCCCTTTGACTTGGTTATAGTTACACAAGAGCAGTTCAAAAGCGGTCTTTATAAATCGGGTTTTCAAACATTACCTATTCGTTTTGATCGTGAATTAAATTTAGTGTCACAGATGAAAGATGTGTCATCAGTTCCGTTTGATTTAAAAGAAGATAAAAAAACTTTCTTTTACTTATACTACAAAAGAACACAAAATTCTATAGATGCATTGGAGTTTTCCAAAATAATTCGTAAAGCTGCTGTGATATAATAAAAAGCTGAGGTGTAAATACCTCGGCTTTTTTGATAATTATAAACGGAACTTATTAAAGAAGTTCTCCATAAAGAAAAATGGCTCAAACATCTTACTAACAATAAAGTGGTTCAGGCTATTAGGACTTAGTGCAAAAATATGGAGTTGAACCAAGGAAGATTTTGAACCATGTGTTAGAGTATGGATTGGCTTGGTAAATGCAGGCGATTCGATATTAAGGAAAGCGGATGATGAAATAGAAAGCACCCACCGACATGATTTCAAATTCTGTAAATGCGGTGTAGTTGTTGTTGAGGGTGGTTTAGACTATTTGCGTAGATGCGGCGACTTAAAAGGTTTCATAGAATTAAGTGGGTGTAAAAAATAGGTATGTGTATCACACTCCGAATTTTATAAAAATCCCGATTTACTTATGACTTTACTCATGTTAAAATAATCTTAGGTGGACGAATAGTAGCAGAAATCCGTGATACACAATTGCTACTTTCCCCCGGAAAAAGGCTAAATAATAGGTAAAATACCCATAATATGAGCCAAAAAACGGCAAAAACCGTAACGATTAAGTTTCTAAATAAGCAAAATCAGACCGTGAAGGTGGACGTACTGTAGGTTCAGGCCGTGCTGCTACAATCATCGAGTAATCTGCGCGTTAACAACGAGAAGATTATAAAATAAGTATAAGAATCCCTGGAGAGCATTAATGTTCTCCAGGGTATTTTTATGCTTATTTTTAAGCGGCGACGGCCGCGACTGTAGTGTCATATATTGTAAGAAAAATAAATGGAATAAAGAGAGAAATTTCCGCCCGTATTTGATATAATGGTAACTGTGAAGTTTTTTATAATACTACCGGACAATAAGACGTACAAGGACAATGAATATGATAAATATAATTGATACGCTTTCGCAAATAGACGCTGTGTTTGATAATGGAATCTTTAATATGGAAAAATGGGAAGCATACATCAATTCTATTTATGATAATTCTGCTGACATTTTTAAGAACGATTTAAAAGAATGTTTGACCGGTAGTGATTATACATTTGAAAAGGATATTTTACCGGTTATTAATGCGGTCCATGGTTGTCAGGACTTAGAAACATTACATGCTTCCTTTAATAAGGCTACAAAGAATTTGAATGAAAGAATCATTAATTGCTTTGGGCAGGAGTTAGATATTGACATTGTTTTGTATATCGGGCTTTGTAATGCAGCGGGCTGGGTGACGCGGATTAATGGTCGGGATGTTATATTGTTAGGAATTGAAAAGATACTTGAACTTAAATGGTATGATGAAGATGCGATGTATGGGCTCATTTATCATGAATTAGGGCATGTGTATCACAAACAATACGGAACATTTTATCAAAATAGTGATGATAGCAATCGTAACTTTGTTTGGCAACTATTTGCAGAAGGGATAGCCATGTATTTTGAACAGGTGTTGATTAATGACTTCAATTATTATCACCAGAACCGGAATGGCTGGCTAAATTGGTGTGACAATCACTTTAATCAAATATTGGAAGACTTTTATGCTGATTTACCAACGATGACGAGGTGCAATCAAAAATATTTTGGTGATTGGGTAAACTATTGTGGAAGAGGAGATGTCGGATATTATCTCGGAACAAGGTTTGTACAATATCTCTGTAAAACATATAGTTTTGAACAGCTGATCAAAATTAAGCAGGATGACATTTATCAAGAATTTTTAATCTTTTATAATAAGAATTGCAATTAATTAGGATATTACCAATTAGGAGGAATATAAAAATGGCATGGTATGATGAAGCTATATTTTATCATATTTATCCCCTCGGTATGACAGGGGCACCAAAGCATAATGACTACGGAGAACCGGTAGAAAGATTGAATAGAATTTTACCGTGGATTTCCCATATTAAAAAAATAGGGTGCAATGCGATTTATATCGGACCATTGTTTGAATCCGTCGGACATGGCTATGAAACCACAGACTATAAGAAGTTGGATAGCCGTCTGGGAACAAATGCGACATTAAAAAACTTTGTGGCTGAGTGTCATAAACAGGAGGTAAAGGTTATCTTTGACGGTGTCTTTAATCATACGGGACGCGATTTCTTTGCATTTAAGGACATAAAAGAAAACAGGGAAAATTCCCGCTATAAAGATTGGTATTGTAATGTGAATTTCTGGGGAAACAATTCCTATAACGATGGATTCGGCTATGAAAACTGGGGCGGACATGATTTGCTTGTAAAGTTAAACCAGAAGAACCCTGAAGTAATTAACTACATCTGTGAAGTGATCCGTTTTTGGGTAGATGAATTTGATGTGGACGGTATCCGCTTGGATGCGGCCGATGTGTTGGATTTTGATTTTATGAAAGCACTGCGTCGTACTGCCATTGAAGTAAAAAATGATTTTTGGCTTATGGGAGAGGTTATTCACGGAGATTACATCCGATGGGCAAATGACGACACCCTGCATTCCGTAACCAACTATCATCTTCATAAAGCGTTGTACTCGGGCTACAATGACCACAATTTCTTTGAAATTGCGCATACCGTAAAACGACTCAATGATATGTGTGGCGGAGTGTTCAAGTTATATAATTTTGTGGATAATCATGATGTGGAACGTATTATGTCAAAACTTTCTACAGCGAAAGGCTTTATGCCGGTACACATTTTACTGTATACCTTACCCGGTGTGCCCTCCATTTATTATGGTTCCGAATTTGGTATTGAGGGTAAGAAGGGACGTGGTGCAGAAGCTGACGACGCACTCCGCCCGGAAATGGTATACGAAGAGTGGGAAGGAGCAGAAAAAGATAACGTATACACGAAATTAATAGCGGCATTGGGTCAAATACGGCAGCAGGTGAAAGCTTTAAGCTATGGCGATTATAAAGAGTTGAATCTTACGAACAGACAGTATGCCTTTTCAAGAAGTTATGAAGGCAGTTCTGTAGTCGTAATGGTAAATAATGATGATAGTCCTTGCAATATATATGCAGGCGTTCAGGATGGCGTATATACAGGCGCATTATCCGGTAAGAAAGTAGTGGCATCAGGGGGAGGATTTACGGCAGAGATTGCCGGAAATTCCGGTGAAATCTGGGTGCCTGAAGCAAAAACAGAACCGGAAACAGAACCGGAAAAAGCACAACTACCGTCATATGCAGTGGAGAGCACAACAGAAGAGGACAAAACAGAAGAAAGCACAACAGAAGAAAGCACAACAGAAGAGAGCAAAACAGAAGAAAGCAAAACCGGGGAAACCGCAACCGGGGAAAACATAACCGGGGAAACCGCAACCGAGGAAATGGTGCCCGATTTAAACAAGCCATATGAAGATATGTCCATTGAAGAACTACAGGCATCTATCTTAGCCAAGATGGAAAAGAACGGTCCGGTGACTGAGGATATGAGAAGAACCGTTGAGGTGAATACGCATCAGGGTTCGCTTTTAAATTGGGTGCGAAGCTTCCGTTAAGCTTTGAATGGTAGGATTACGCTCAAATACAAATAGATGATTTTACGGAGGAAAACAGATGATAGCGGATATGCATGTCCATACGGCGTTTTCATGTGACAGTGAAGCGGATATGGAACAATATGTAGAACATGCCATTCATAAGAAAATGCAAGCGGTTTGCTTTACGGAGCATGTTGATTTGAATGAACATGATTACGGATATAACTACTATGTGCCGGAACGGTTCTTTGAAAAATTCAATCAAGTGAAAGAAAAATATGATAATTGTATTGAGGTATATGCGGGAATTGAGTTTGGAGAACCCCATTTGTATGCAGATAAGTTAAAACAGTTGTCGGTTCATCCGTATGATTACATCATAGGCAGTATTCATTGGATTGGTGATATGTTTCCTTGCCAAAAAGTCAGAGAGCAATATTCCGCAAAAGAATTTTATACTATGTACTGGGAAGAAGTATTAAATACGGTTAAGCAAGGCAGTTTTGATTGTTTGGGTCATATAGATTTTCCGAAAAGATATTATGGGGAAATATATTATGCAGAAGAAAAAATTAAAGATATTTTTAAACGTTTACTGGAAAAAGACATGGTAATAGAAGTTAACACCTCATCGCTGAGAAAAGGACATGGTGAGACTATGCCGGGAAAAGAATTGCTGGAGATATATAAAGCGTGCGGCGGATTGTATGTAACGATTGGTTCGGATGCCCATGAAATAAAAGATATTGGTGCAGACAATGATATTGCCAAGAAACTTACTGCAGATTGCGGATTGCAGGAAGTGACTTACAGGAAAAGAAAAAGAATTATCATATAATTAATAAAAATACCGGAGCCATTGGCCCCGGTATTTTAACATCTTTTTACTTCTCTTTTTTTTACTTCTCTTTATAATTTTCATTTACATATTCCAAGATATCTTTGTTATCTTCCAACAGGCGGCAACCGAAGTAGAATTCACCGTCATTGTTTGAAATTCTGATAACCTTACCGGTTAAGGTAACGCCTGCTACAGGTGCGAAGCCTTCGATTTGTACATTAACCAATTCGCCCTTGATAGTGGACAGCTCTTTTGCATTGGAGGAAAATGCCAGTCCGCCGGCACTGATGTTCACCATTTTTCCGGAGAAGGTAAGTTGTGAATTCTTTGGATTAATGGTGCAGGCATTCTGAATCGGCATTCTCGGATGTTTTCTTCGGTTTACTACAGATGGGTTACCTGATATTTTAACAAGATAGCCACCGTCCATTTTGGGATTAACAGTTACATTATCCCATTGGTATAATTCGTTATGTACGATAACCTGAGCACAGTATTTATCGTTCTTTTCTAACGTGAAGGATTCCCTTTCATTAACTAATTCGCCGATGGAAATTAAATCGTCTTTAATGGAAACAACTTCACTCTTGAATTCAACCTGATTCTTACCGGTTCCTTTTGTGATACTTAAACGCATTCCCGGTTGAAGATCTTTAATGCTCATGAAACCACCGGCACCTAATTCCTCAATCAGTTTACCTACAACCTGTTCAATGTTGATGACATTATTAGAAGTTTCTTCGTATTTACTTCTCATAACCTTGGTAGTTTCACTGGCTTCACCGATGTTTTCCGTCATCACGTCCATAACATCGCAAATCTGCTTCATGTTATCTACCATGTTTTTGTTGGATACTTCAACTTCACGCATAGCAGAGTCAACTACCTGGATATTTTCGCCAAGCTGCTCGGAGTCTCTGGCAATGCTTGTTACACTGGTGTTAACCTGCGTAACCTTTTTAAGCGTAGTCTGTATTAATTCAAGTGTTTGACCAATAGATTCGGTCATCTTTTCGGCAGTTTCTTCAAGATGGTTAAGTGCACTCATAATGCGAGTAGAAGAAGTCTGGGTTCCGGTACTTAAGTTACGGATTTCGTCAGCTACAACTGCAAAACCTTTTCCGGCTTCTCCGGCTCTGGCAGCTTCAATCGAAGCATTCAGTGCGAGAAGATTGGTCTGCGAAGTGATGGATTCAATAGTGCCGGTCTCTTCTTTAACCATATTGAATTCTTTTTTGAATTCAACCAATATATTTTCAACATCTGCGGATAATTCTGCCATGGTATTGGTGGATTCCACAACTTCAGCAAGCTGTTCGGCACTTGTTTTTGCATTGGTTACCGATTCTTCCATCAAAGAAACCATTTCCTGAATGAGTGCTGCGACATTCACTACCTGGTTGTCGATGGTTTGAGTCATTTCCATGGAATGGTCTGTCTTTTCCTGCAAAACGCCATTGTTTTTAGTTAACATATCCATTCCTTCAACGACAAGGTTAGCGCCCTGCTTGTTTTCTTCAGCGAGTTCACGTACGACGGTAACACCATCCACAACGGCCGTACTTGCTACCTTTACCTGTTCGACGGTGGTTATAACCCTGTCAAGGTTTGACTTTACTGCACCGAGCATGGCTTTTTCAGATTTGTTCATGTAATCGATAGCCATGACGCAGGCGATGTAGTATAGTAGCATACCGGCAAACTGTATTTCATAATCTACGATAACCTTAGAGGTTAAAACGCCTTCCAGATGGTCCTTAATCAGACAGGCAACGAGTAAAAGTTCATTTTCAATACATACCCTGATAACCAGCTTGCGGTCTTTATACAATACTAATGTACTGACAACGGGAATTACATAAATAACTGCCAGTACCGTATTTGTAGTAAGCATTACGAACAGATAAAACAGACCATAGCTTATTGATACAATCTCCTTATATATTGTGGTATCTGTTCCTTTAATTTTGAGTGTTAGCAAGCCGGAAATAAAAGGTCCCCAACACATTACAAGAAATACTAATACATATTCCAGAGTTCTACCGCCTTTAATAAACTCAATTATATAAGCGGTGGTAAGGACAAGCGAGATGGATGCCCACATTATCATTACTCTTATATTGGCCAGTGCTTTAAATTGTTTCTCATTATATTCCATATGCTACCTCCTATGTAAAACGTATATATATTTTAGCATAATTGTCTGTCTGGTTCTATAATTCTTCTGGAATTTACCTGAAAATTGGAGAAGATGTAAGGAATGGAAAAATAATAGGCAGATAATTATTTTTGTGATAAAATATATATTTGTAGAAATATATACTTATTTGTTGATGTGGGGAATAAAAAATGATTTGTAACAGCTGTGGTGGAGAATATGCAGACGACCTGTTAATATGTCCGTATTGTCATAGTGAAAATGAAAAGGCCGTTGAAGAAACCAAAGAGGATATTCTGGAAGGCTATGATGATGCGGCAAAACATCTTATTGCGGAAGCTGAGAAGTATCCGAAAGAGAAAGCCAACCGCCTTGCCGGTAAAATCGTGTTGATTGTAGTGGCGGTGGTTGTAATAGGCGCCATGATTACGCTTGTCGCGGTATTTGGAAACCGTAACAAGGGCCGCAAGGGACTTAATGAGAAGAATAAACGTATTGATAAAATGGAAGCCTTTCTTCTTGATGAAGATTATGAAGGCTTAAAAAGCTATATGGAGCAGTATCGGCTGGGTTACGGATATGACAAGTATGATGAGGTGCGTGATACCTATGTGGCATATAGCGGCATATTGAGAAACGATGAAAATATTAAGTGGCATAAAGGGGAGCCGGATAACGACAGGGAAACCTGGGAAGGTTTTGTACTGTTTCACGTTAAGCGGATTATTATTCTAAGCGGAAATGTTATGGGCTACTATGAAAAATATGCCGATGATGATAATTTTTGGGGCAATGAAGATATTCTGGGTGATATGTACTTTGCTACCATGGCGATACTTGCAGGCTATGGGCTTACGGAAGAAGAAATTGCTGAAATATCTTTGGATAGAGAAAGTACCAAGTATAATACCTTAGTTAATAAAATAAGCGACTATTATTGGGGACTTACTAAGTAAGAAGGGGGATTATTAATGAAGTGTCCACATTGCAACGGTGAGGTTAAATATAATCAGATTACGTGTCCCTATTGTGGTAAAGAAAACGAAGAAGCCATTGAGTTTTTGGGAGCCGTACAACAGAAAATAGAAAGAAACCGGTTGTTGGGACCGTTTCTTAGGAGAATGAAAAGACCGGAGCTTGCACTCCGTGTTGTTGAACGTGTGGCAGTTATCCTGCTTTTGCTTAATGTTTTATTGGTTGCCGGTTGTTTCTTATTTCATGATTTTGTAGTAAAAAAACCGGCGAATGACAGCTATGCGAAGATATATGTAAATGACTTTGAAAGTAAGCAGACATATCATTTCGGGAATTTTCATGAAAGCGTGAAAAAGTATCTGGAATGGGAGGAAGGCGATGCGCCTCTCGATGAATATTTCTTTGATGATATGTTTAGGGATGCATATCTTGCATTGGCAAAGGCCGACACGGATGAGCTGTGGGATGAATATTACTTGTTTGCGACTGCATTTTTTCAAGGATATTTAGGTCTGACAAAAGAGCAGTGCGCTTTTCTGATTCCTGCGGATGGAGAGTATGAAAGATATCCTGGCAGTACTACGTGGACTACTGAATTAGAGGCTGTTATGCAGAAGGTACAGGGGGTGGAGTGATGATTGTTGGTTCTATTTTTTTAGCAATTCTTATCCTGTTTTGCATCTTCGTGTACAGACCGTTAAAAGTAAAGCAGAAGTTTGGCTTCGTTGTATTTTTTGTGACCTTTGAAGTAATCATCACACTTTTGGTGTTGATATTTTCTGTAGCGTTTGTGGTAACCAGAATTAAAGAAGAGGACAAAGGAAAGCTTGATAAGCGTATGAGGTTGATAGAGAGCGTGGCAGGAAGAGGCGATTATGAAGCGCTTGGAGATATGCTGGAGTTTAAGTCCTGTTTTGAAAAAGAATTTGAAGTGTACTGGGAAAGAGCACTGATGTACGAATACGCATTTCAGTATGCCGTGTATGAAAAAGCCGGGGAGGCTGTGGCAGACAATGTGTATGAAAAGATTGCCGATAAGTATAAGAAGCTTATGGATAAGCAGAATTTAAGCCCTACATTTACTGAGAATGCCCCGTATGGTACACATTTTGTGGAATTAACGAAGGAATGGCTGAATAAGTAAAACGGAGTAACATATGAAAACGACATTGGATATTTCGATAGTGTATGGTATCTGTACGCTGATAGCGCTTTTGCTTGCCGCCGGATACTGTGCATTCGTTAAGAAAAAAGAAATATGGCTTATATGGTTATATATTTCTGTATTTATTGCTAATTTGGGATATTTTACCTTGTCTATATCCAAGAACCTGGAAGAAGCACTGCTTGCCAACAGACTGGCGTACTTAGGTTGCGTATTTTTACCGCTGTTTATGCTGATGACCATTATGAAGGTATGCTTAATTAAATGCAAAAAGAGCATTTTGCTGTTTTTGCTTACAATAAGTTTTTCAGTATTTTTTATTGCGGCAAGTCAGGGTTATGCTGATTGGTATTACAAAGATGTTACGATGGAAGTGGTTGACGGCATGGCGAAGCTCCATAAGGAGTATGGTCCGCTGCATGGCGTGTATTATGTATATTTGTTTTCCTATCTGCTAACCATGATTGGGGTAGTATGCTATGCTACCGCCAAGAAAAAGATTACTTCTTATAAGCATGCGGCACTTTTGGCAGTAGTAGTTCTTTTTAATATTGCAATATGGCTTGTGGAACAGTTTATTGATTGGAATTTTGAATTTCTGGCAGTGTCCTATATTGCTTCTGAATTGTTATTATTGTTTTTGTACGGCATGATACAGGATTACGAAAGTGCGGTTAAAGAACGTACCGTGGATAATAAGGAAGCCTTAGAAGTAAGGAAAGCAGAAGACGCTATGGAGCATTTGACGTGCTGTTTGCCGCAGATAGACAAACTTTCAGAACGGGAGAAGGATGTTTTAAAGAAGATTATTGAAGGCAAAAAAAGAAAAGAGATTGCACAGGATTTATTTATTACGGAGAATACCGTTAAGAAGCATATAACAAATATCTTTTCAAAATTAAATGTAAGCAACAGAACAGAACTGTTTGATAAGATAAATGTAAGATAGAAAACATATATGAAGGTCGGTGCCCTAATACCGGCCTTTTCACGTTGGGATTAGTATTACCCCTAAATGAAAAGGAATACTACCCCGGGGGTAATAGGAAAATGAAATTTAAGGATTATAATATTTAATTAGTTTGGGTTAATTATTATATATGTAGTAAAATAATAAAAAACAAATGGTGGGGATAAAGTGAAAAAGAATATCAAAAAGAGCGTACTTAATATAGTATTTCCGTTAATACCGGTAATGATTTTAGTTGTTTTAACTATAATGACTCCGTTTTTTTCCATGGAAGGAAGACTTACGGATACCCTTTATAAACAGCTTGAAGGTGTAAGCAGAAATATTAAAATAATAACGGTTGATGAAGAAGCTTTGGAAGAATACGGAAGTTTTGCCAATTGGTCGCGGGAAAAAAGTGCGGAGCTTTTAAAGCTGCTATATGCAGATGGAAAGAATGCTCCTAAAGTTGTCGGACTCGACTTCTTGTTTGTTGACGAAGCAGAAAAAGAAACGGATGCCTTGTTGGTGGAGGCATGTAAAGATGGAGCTGATGTAGTTTTTGCTTCTAATCTTGTATACCGTGGAGCTACCAAAACCGATGGAAACGGAAATGTTTATTACGATTCCTGGAATGTATCGATGGCAGAAGAACCGTATGATGCGCTCCTTGAAGTTTCAGAAGCCGGTTTCGCAAATGTATATATTGCAAAGGATGGTTGTGTAAGATACACAAAACTAACCCAGCAGTACGGGGAAGAGACAAAGTACAGTTTTGCTTATACGTTATATAAAAAATATGCAGAGGCTTCCGGCATAAGACCGGTAATGCCTAAAAGTGACAGCAGGGGTATTTTTACTTTCTTTTATTCAGGCGTACAGGGAGAATATCCACATTTTTCAATAAAGCGTGTGCTGAATGGAGAAATACCGGCACAGGAATTCAAAGATTGTATTGTTCTTGTAGGTGCGTATGCACCGGGATTCCAGGATTCCTATATGTCGGCAGTGGACCGTGGTAAGACTATGTACGGTGTGGAAATACATGCCAATATAATTCAGGCATTACTGCAGGGAAAGACAGCGGTAGCTGTCCCGGATTATTTATATCTTTTAATTACATCGGGCGTTATTTATGTATTTTTCCTGATGGCGAAAAAGCAGAAACTTTTACCGGTAATATTGGAAGCGGCTGTGCTTGTTGCAATACATATGTTTGCCGGCAAGTATATGGCGGAAAAAGGATATATCATACTACAGCTGTATTTCCTTATAGTCGTGAGTCTTATTGCTTTGTATTTTATAATCGAAAAATATTTTGTTGAAAAATATAAGCGTAAAAAAGTGCTATCCACATTTAAGAAATATGTGGCACCGCAGATTGTAGATAAGATTGCAAAAGAAGGAAAATTTGAACTGAAGCTTGGCGGTGAAAAGAGAAAAATAGCCGTATTGTTTGTGGATATCAGAGGTTTTACGCCAATGTCCGAAAGCTTGCAGCCGGAGGAAGTAGTAAATATTCTCAATGAATATTTGGCGTTAACAACTTCTTCTGTGTTAAACAACGAAGGAACGTTGGATAAGTTTATCGGAGATGCAACCATGGCGGTGTTTAATGCCCCGTTTGATTTGGAGGATTACATATTTAAGGCAATTAAAACCGCACTCGATATACGTGACGGATCAGAGAAGCTTGCGAAGAGACTGCAGGAAAAATTCGGTAAAACCATCAGTTATGGAATCGGGGTTAATTTCGGGGATGCCGTTGTTGGTAATATAGGCTGTGAATTCAGAATGGATTATACCGCTATCGGAGATACCGTCAATACGGCAGCGCGTTTGGAAAGCCGTGCAAAGGCAGGCGAGATACTTATAAGTGAAGCCGTATATCAAGAGGTAAATGCGCGTATTAATGCCGAGCCTGTCGGAGAAATGGAATTAAAAGGAAAGAGCATACCGGTTAAAGTATACAGACTTATTGGTATAAAGGAGAATTAAAGATGAAACAGGATTTTTTGATTATTCCTGATTATAAAAATCTGGCACAATCGTTGGAGCTGTCTGAAATGTATGGAACGGCTTTTGAATATAATGATTTTTTCAGCCCGTTGGTTTATTGTGATGAAGATGAAATAGAACATCGTATTGGCATTTACAAAAAGCTTAACAGGGATAGAAGCAAGGATACGGTACATGGAGTTTTTATCGATATTTCTGCGGCAAGTCAGGATCCTGTAATCAGTGAATATAGTCAGAAACGCATGGAGCATTCTATCCAGATTGCGGAAAGACTCGGAGCGCGTGGCGTGGTATTTCATACGGGACTCATTGATGCATTACAATTTGAATCATATATAGGACATTGGGTGGAGACACAGGCAGTATTTATAGAAAAAATGCTTAGCCGGTATAGCACTATTAATATTTATATGGAAAACACGTTTGAGAATACACCGTCTTCTCTTATGCGGTTAAAAAACAGGTTATGCGAACAAAACCGCTTTTCTTTATGTCTTGATTACGGACATGCCTGCCTTACTTCAACAAAAGTGGAAGACTGGTTTTCACAAATGAAAGGTTCCATAGGACACATACATTTGAATGATAATGATTTAAACTGTGATTTGCATTTGCCGCCGGGAGACGGAACCATTGACTTAAACAAGTTTAAGGAGTTATACCGTGAATATGCTGATAACGCGCCTATACTATTGGAAGTGACGGGTGTTGCGGCACAGGAAAGAGCACTTAAGTATATGACAAATTTATAGACTTAAGGAGGGGGATTATGAATTTTGCGAAAGATATCAATATAGTATTGGATACAGGAATTGCCTTATCCAAAGAAAAAGACCGGAATAAACTTTTTGATATGATTCTTGACACCGGTATGGCGATTGCCAATTGTGATGCCGGTACCCTTTATGTTGAAAAGGATAATAAGCTGTATTTCCGCGTGATGAAAACCATTTCCCAGAACGTGGATAAGGGAAAAAATGGGGAAATCATTGATTTGCCGCCGGTAGAAATGCGGGAAGAAAATATATGTGCACATACCCTTATTCATAAGAAAATACTGAATATCGAGGATGTGTATAACAGTACGGAGTTTGATTTTTCGGGGCCAAAACGTTATGATGCCATAACAGGTTACCGTACCTGCTCCATGCTTACCATTCCGTTACTTAATCAGGAAGAAGAAGCCGTAGGTGTGTTACAGCTTCTTAACGCACAGGATGCAGAGGGTAATGTAATACCTTTTGATAAAGGATATGAACGGATTATTTTGTCACTTGCTTCACAGGCAACCATAGCAGTTTCCAATATCCGCTATCAGGAAGAGATAAAGGATCAGATGTGGTCGTTTACGGAGGCTATGGCAGAAGCAATTGATACCAGAACCCCTTATAATGCTAACCACGTAAGAAATGTGGCGGTATATGCCGGTAAAATAGCAGATTATATTAACAAGCTAAATGCAGAGGGTAAGGAAGAGGAATACTTCGATATAAACCGTAGGGAACAGCTTGTATTAGGAGCATTGTTACATGACTTAGGTAAACTGGTCATTCCGACGAAGGTTATGAATAAAGCAACCAAGCTTGAGGATAAGCTTGAGGATATTGTGAACCGGTTTAAGCTTATTGACTTAAAGTATAAAGTGGAATGGCTGGAAGGAAAAATTACCGAAGCGGAATATAAAGAAAAGAGTGAAGAACTTAACAGGATAAAAGAACTTGTTATTAAAGTTAATGCAAGCGGATTCCTGCCGGATGAGACGAAGGAAGAACTTGAAAAAGACTTTAAACTTTCCTATGTTAATGGGGAAGAAATAATTCCGTATTTTACCGAAGAGGAAAAAGAAGACCTGCTTATTAAAAAAGGTACGTTAACCGAGCGTGAACGTCTTATTATGGAAAGCCATGTGGAGGTAACCGAAAGAATACTTAATAAAGTTCATTTTCAGGCTAACTACATGGAAGCACCGAGATTTGCCGTAGAGCATCACGAATGCTTAAATGGTATGGGGTATCCGAAAAAACTTACGAAAGATGTATTATGTCTTGAATCAAGAATTCTTGCAGTTGCGGATATCTGCGATGCACTTTTGGCAACAGACCGGCCATATAAAAAGCCGCTGCCAAAAGAAAAGGCTTTTGAAATAATGTATGATATGGCGGATTCAGGACGTATTGATAAAAAAATAGTGGAATATATGGAAGCTTGTTTGTAAAAGGAGAAAGTACATGAAGAAGTTATTGAAAACACTAAAGGGCAAAATTATTTTAGGTGCAGCGGCCGTGGCAGTTGTGGCGGCAGTAGTGGCCGTTGTGGTAGTGGTTTTGCCGGGAGACAAGAACAAAGAAGAAAGTTACCGTACCATTGTAGTAGATGACTTACATGGTAAGACGGTAGTGTCCGGTACCGGGAAAGACACGGTAGATGCCTATAAGGGACAGCATTTGTATGGCGGCGACGATGTGGCGGTACAGAAAGAATCAGATATGACAATGCTTCTCGATATGGATAAATATGTTTATGCCAGGGAAAACACTTGCTTTTCGCTGGAATCCAAAGGGAAAGAACCTACCTACCAAACGGTTATCCATCTTGAAGATGGTTCCGTGTTAAACCGCATTAAGAACAACTTAAATGAAGGGGAGGAATTTAAGGTAGATACCCCTAATGCTACGTTGGCGGTACGTGGAACCGTATTCAGGGTAACACAATACATGGGTGCGGATGGTTATTTATATGTATTACTGGAAGTATTTGAAGGTCAGGTTCATGTTGAACTTAAAACGAATGATGGTGTATTTAATGGTGTTAATAGAACATTCGTGGCAGGAGAGTCTGTACTTATCCGTGGTAATGAAGAAGTTTCGGAATTTGTATTGGGAGAAGATAATAAGGAAGCAGGAAGCATAGATTATAAGGCACTTCCGCAGGATGTAGCAACAGTTCTTGTAAGCTATATCGATGATGGCGAAACACTGTGCATAGGTAAAGAATTATTAATGGATTATACGGGACTTGCAGAACACAAGATGGAGACAACTAAGAAAGAAGCAACCTGTACAGAGGATGGTGAGTTACATACATGGTGCAGCGTGTGTAATGAAGTAACTGAATTAACCGTGATTCCGGCAACCGGTCATGAAACGGGTGAATTTACAAAGGTTACGGAAGCAGACTGTGAAACAGAAGGAAAACAGCAGAAGGTTTGTTCAAAGTGTCAGGCAGTATGTGAAGAACAGACTATTGCAGCCCTTGGACATCTGAAGGGTGCATATGAAGTAATCAAAGCAGCAAATTGTACGAATGCAGGAGAAAAGGTTGCATACTGTGAGCGTTGTAATAAAGTGGTGGATACGGTAACCATAAAGGCGTTGGGCCACAAAGCAAGTGATTGGCAGACAGTAAGCGAAGCAACTTGTACGGCAGATGGAGCAAACCAAAAGGTATGTACGGTTTGTGGGGAAGTATTGGAAAGCGGTACGATTGCAGCTACCGGACATAGTATGGGAGAATGGTATGTTGTTTCAGCAGCTACCTGTCAGGCAAACGGAAGTTCACAAAGAGCGTGTCTCATTTGCGGTTTGACAGAAAACAGGGTAGAAACGAATGGTACACATGCATGGACAGCCTGGGCGGTAAATTATGATGCAACCTGTTATCAAACGGGTTCACGGAGCAGAGGATGTTCAATCTGTGGTTTCCAGGATACGCAGGATATTCCTGTGCTTTCGCATACCTATAATAATCCGGATATGCTTCCTTATCATGAATATGGTGAGATAAGTCCGGAAACCGGATTCCCTTCCGAACTAACCTGTATGAGATTTTGTGATATGTGCGGAGAAGCACCACAGATAGTAGAAAACGTTCCTGTAATATTTGACGCGGAAGGCATTCCAAGGTGTGGAAATTGCAATACGATAGTTACTTATTAATTGAATGATGTAAACGGGGTTATATAAATGCCCGTAAGTAATTACTGTTGGGTAATGCTTACGGGCATTATTTTTAGGAGTGTGTATGGAAATTAAATAGTTTGTTCATATCACAATCAAGAACGGTGCAACAGGCATGCAAAAACGAAACAGTCGGGTTCTGCGTGCCTTTTTCTATTCTGTTATAAGAGTAAATAGATATGTCGATGCCAAGAACCTGTAATCTTGCAACCATTTCAATTTGCTTGATTTTTAGTGATTTACGCAGTGTGGCAATATTTTTACCAATGGAAATATCATTTACCTGGATTATTTTATCAATGCTATGGCTGGTTTTCATAATTTGCACTTCTGTGCAATATTGTATGTAGATTTTAGTTGAAATAATTGTGCTCTGGTGCAATAACTGTAATGATGCAAAAGTTTGCATGGGTATTACCGGTATTAATGATGGTTATTATGGGAGCAGTATGCATATATAGTACTTTTTTGCAGGATATAACAGTGCTGATGTAGAGGAGAACGGTTCAAACATTAATGACGTACTACCTGAAGGAATGCAAATGAGTACGGATAGCTTGGAAGCTTTGGTATGGCAGGTTAAGGGAGTGGCACAAAAACTTCCTGCACCCACCCAACAGTATGGGAAAATCCTTGAAGAAAACGATACTAAAATCAGTTTTGAATTGCTTTTAGATGCAACAGATGATTTTGATGCTTATCGGGATGCCTGCAAAGAAAAAGGTTTTATTGTAAATGCATATGAGACAAAGTCATGGTATGAGGCATATGACAGTGACGGAAATTATCTGACGCTTAGCATTACACAAAAGGAATATTTGTTCATGCGGGTACAACTTAAGGCATCACTGTAAATTGAAAAGTTGTTGACAGAAATACTTTCAAGTGATACATTAATAAAAATCTTTTAGGATATTAGCAATATCCGCTTACAGGAGTAACTATGAATACAGTATTACGTACAGTTTGTTGTGAATATGAAGGGTACAAGGCGATGCAGTGTTGTTATATGCATGGCTTTAATTTCATATACAAAAATAAGATGAAGCAGTACGATTAAAGTATTTCATTAATGGGATGATACATATTTTTCAGATTGAGTGCAGCTTATCTTAAAAACGGGTAAGCTGCTTTTTTATTAAAAAATTAAAAAAAGGAGGAATTTTTATGGATCACAAAGGAACAAAAACAATCGAAACAGAAAGGCTTATCTTAAGAAGATATACAATTGGGGATGCAGAGGAGATGTATAGCAACTGGGCAAGTGACCCGGAGGTGACAAAATTTCTTACATGGCCTACGCATACTTCGGTAGAGGTTACTAAGCATGTTCTTACGGACTGGATTGCAAGATATGAAAACCCGGCATTTTATAATTGGGTAATAGAGCTTAAGGAAAGTGGTAAGATTATAGGAAATATTGCTGCCGTTAAAGTAAATGAAGCTTGCAAAGCGGCAGATATAGGTTATTGTATGGGAAAAGCCTGGTGGGGACAAGGCATTATGCCGGAGGCTCTTAAAGCAGTGATTAATTACTTTTTTAGCGAGATAGGCTTTAACAGGATAGCGGCAACGCATGATGTTAATAATCCGAAATCAGGAAGGGTTATGGATAAAGCAGGTATGAAAACGGAAGGCATTTTAAGAGCTGCCGGAAAAAATAATCAGGGCATTTGTGATGAAGTATGGCATGCTATATTAAAAAGTGACCTACAATAATATACATGATATGGAACTTCTTATAGAAAATAGTCAGACTTTGTGATAATCTGAATAGGACTAAGTAATTAGGGAGGAACACATGAACAAGTATTTAAGAGACGGCATGACGGAAGGATTTATGTTAGAGTCCCTCTTAATGGAAGGCGAAAACATTTTATGGAAAGACAAACCGAAGAAGAGTGCTTTTATTATTAATGCATCGGCAAAGATGATGCCGGTGGCAATTATCTGGCTTTTATTTGATAGCTTTTTTATTAGTTCTTTTGTGAAAACCGGCGGTTTTTCACAGATGGCGTTTTTCCTGGTTCCGTTTTTTGCCATTCATCTTATACCGGTGTGGATATGGCTTTCTAACGTCCTTACAGCGAATAAGAGATGGAAGAATACGGAGTATGCCATAACCGATAAGCGTGTTATTATCCGTAACGGACTCATCGGATATAATTATCAGAGCGTGTATTATACGGATATAGCGAATGTAATGTTGGAAGTAGGTATGATTGACAGTATCCTTAAGGTAGGGGATATTGCACTTTTGCTAAATGCTGCAGGAGCTAAAGGAGGAACGGCTTCCATCCTTGATATCAAAGAACCGCAGAGAGTTTATGCCATGTTACAGAAAACAGTTATGGATATACAGGCGGATATCCATTATCCGAATGCGTTACGTCCGGACGTAAATCCCGGTTACAACACGCAGTACCGCCCTTAATACATATTTAAAGGTACAAGGTCAACCCTTTTAGGTTGACCTTAGTTTGTAATAATAAGTAGTTTGAAATATAGGCGGGTTTTTCCGCTTGAGTAAAAGGAGAACGAATGAAAAAAGAAAAGGGTCTTAGCGGACAGATACTAAAGAATAATTTATATGCTGTCAAAATGGCTTTTTCCATATCAAAGGCAAGAGTTATTTTGACGGTACTGGTAAAGATATTGGAGCATGTTATATGGGTGTTTTATAGTGCCTTTTTTGTGCGCTTTATTTTGGATGCCATACAAAATGAAAAACCGCTTAAGGAAATTTTAACAGCGATAGGAATCATCGGAGGCGTAAGCCTCTTGGTGCAGTTGTTCCTGCACTTATGTTATGAGTATTTTTTCCCGCTGCAGGACGTAAAGATTACCCACGGACTTTACAAAAAGGTATATAAAAAATCAGAAAATGTAGAACTTGGCTGTTATGAAAAGAGCGATTTTTATGACAAGTTTTCCATTGCCCTCGATGATATGGGGACGAAGCTGAGTGAAGCGGTAACGAATTTGAGTGTAGTTATCGGTGGGACGATAGGCGGTATTCTTGCCTGCTATACGATGATAGAGATAGACCCGTTTACCATCATCTTCTTAATCGCCCCGTTTATCGGTAATTTCTTTTTCGCACCGCGTCTAAACAAAATCGATTACGGAAGATATAGGGACGGTGTGCCGTACGAACGTAAGATGGGGTATGTGAACCGTGTAATGTATCTGCCGGAATATGCCAAAGAATTCAGGCTGTCTAATGTATTTAATGTTATCAGGACACATTATGAAAAAGCAGTAGACGGTAAGGCTTCCGTATGGAAAAAATATTTTAATAAAGCGTTCTGGCTGGGAATTTTCCAATACATATTTTCCTATGTCATTATTTTTGAAGGCATATTATTGTACGGTGCGTATAAAGCCATTGTACCGCAGAAAAACATGATTTCTTTTGCTCAGATGGCAGTATTAACGAGTGTAATGATTACGGCATCTTGGGTATGGGTACGCGTAATAAATGCATTCAACAAAGGAACACAGAGTAGTATTCTCGTAGCAAATCTTAAAATATTTATGGAATATAAAGAGACGATTCCGGAAGATTATGACGGTATTATGCCGGATGATAAAATACAAAGCATAGAGTTTAGAAATGTGAGCTTTTCCTATGACGGCATAAAGAATGTGGTAAAAGACTTATCTTTTGTGATTGACGGTAATAAGCGGATGGTGCTTGTGGGTCATAACGGTGCCGGGAAAACTACTATTGTTAAGCTTTTGTTACGGCTTTATGACCCGACAGAGGGAGAAGTGCTTGTTAACGGCATCAATATAAAAGAATACAACCTTAAAGCATACCGTAAATTATTTGCCTGTGCTTTTCAGGATGGGGTGCTGTTCCCGGGAACGGTTAAGCATAATATCCTGATGGGACGTGAGGGTAGTGACGAAGAGGTAATATGTGCCCTGAAGCAGGCAGGAGTATATGAGAAGATAGAGAGCTTTAAGGAAGGTATCAATACCCAGCTTACGAAAGAGTTTATACAAAGCGGCGAGATATTGTCGGGTGGAGAAACACAGAAAGTTGTAGTAGCACGGGCTTTTGCCGCAGGTGCACCGGCGGTAATATTTGACGAACCGTCTTCCGCCCTTGATCCGATTGCGGAAAACGAATTGTTTATGAGTATTCTTGAGGCAACGAAGCATAAGGCGGCTTTACTTATTTCGCACAGGTTGTCCTGTGTTAAGGATGCTGACTATGTGCTGATGCTGGAACAGGGTCAGATTATAGAACGTGGTACGCATGATTCGTTAATGGAACTTTCGGGAAAATACGCGGCAATGTATCGCATGCAGGAAAAAAATTATTTTGCACAGGATGCAGAAGATATGGAGGGATACGCATATGAACAGTAAAAAAGCAAAAACCTCCTTAAGTATGAAGCAGTTGTTTTCCAATAACTTTTTTGTGTTAAAGGCACTGTTTAAAGCAACGCCGATATATGGTGTTAGTGTCATTGTTGAGGCCATAAGACATAATCTGATTAATTTTTTGGAACAGACAATATGTGTATTTATTATTCTTGATGCAATAGAAACGGGAAAATCTTACAAAGTGGTAGTTATTGTAGTGTTGCTTTTCCTTGCGCTTGACTTTGTGGCAGCGGCTATCAGTAATTTTTATGAACAGTCACTAAAACTAAAGTATCTGCCTATTGCAAAAAAACATCTTAAACTTATGTTGTATGAAAAGGCTAGGAAGGTTGACCTTTCCTGCTATGATGATACGGCATATTACAATGATTTTGTGTTGGTTATGTCAGAGGCTGACCGGGCAATTGACAGGGCGGAAAATCTTGTGCGTATGTTTTTTGCAAGCATAACCCTGTTAATCTGTTACGGAAGTTTTGTGTTGACGCAGGATATGACGTCGATATTGTTTGTTTTTGGCTCGTTCGTATTAAGAACGCTGTTTTCTAATCTGCTTAATAAGTGGAATTATAAAGTGCGGATGGAATCGGTTCCGCTTGAGAGAAAAAGGGAGTATGTAAAGAGAATTTTTTACCTGAAAAAATATGCTAAGGACATGCGGCTTAATAAAGAAGTTTCGCAATCCATGCATGAAGAATTTGATAAGGTTAATGACGAGTTATATGCATTGAATAAGCGCCTCGGAAAAAGGAGGGTGCTGCTTTCCTTTGTGGCAAAATACATTATGTCCGATTTTCTGTTGGATATTGTGTATGTAGTATATCTGGTTATTAAGGCGGCGGTATATCATGCCTTATCCTTTAGCGGGGTAGTGGTGCTTTATAATTCGGCAGCAGGATTAAGAAGAGGCTTCAGTACGGTAGTGGATTTGGGACCGTACGCGGTGGAAACCGGTTTGTATGTGGAAAAGATACGTTCATTTTTAAATTATGAAACGAAGATTAAGAATGAAAAGCTTCATGCGATTCCGGACACGGCAGCAGAACTTGAATTTCGCAATGTATCGTTTGGTTATACGAAAGATAAGTTGATTCTAAACGGCATCAATTTAAAGATTAGCAGTAAGGAAAAGATAGCGCTTGTCGGATACAACGGTGCCGGAAAAACAACGTTTATCAAGTTGCTTTTAAGGTTATATGACCCGACGGAAGGCGAAATACTTTTAAACGGGGTTAACATTAAGGAATATGATATAGAAGAGTACCGGAATTTTATTGGTATTGTCTTCCAGGATTTTCAGATGTTCGCTGCTGACATAGCGGAGAATGTGGTAATGGACAATGTGGATTATGCTGCTTCTGATGTTAAGGAAAAAATCTTAAAGGCAATCAACATGAGCGGATTTATGAACCGGTATGAAACGTTACCTGACGGGCTAAAAACCCAACTTACCCAGGAATTTGACGATAATGGCGTGGATTTATCAGGAGGCGAGGAACAGAAACTTGCCGTGGCAAGAGCATTTTATAAAGGAGCCGGTATGCTTCTGTTGGATGAACCGTCTTCTGCCCTTGATCCGATAGCGGAGTATCACCTGAATGCCACCATGAACAAAATGGCAGAGGATAAGATGGTTATATACATATCCCACCGGTTGTCTACCACAAGGCTTGCCGACAGAATTTATGTTTTGGAAGAGGGCAGGATTGTGCAATCGGGCACGCATGAGGAACTTACAAAAAGTGATGGTGTTTATGCAAAAATGTGGGATGTACAGGCAAGGAGATATCATTAGCAATTATGAAGTACTCATGTTATAATAGTAAAGTTAGAAATATTTTTGGAGGATTGTGATGAAAAGAAAACACCTATTAGTCATGTTATGCGCTTTATTGGTATGCGCACTTTTTGCAGGATGCGGCAAGAAGGATGACAAAGAACAGAATGCGTCGGATGTTAATGCCGGTGAGGCAGGAACCGGTGCAGAGAATGCGGGCAAAGATACGGAACAGGAAGTTGAAACCCTACCGGCAAAAGTGTGGGATTCACCGGACGATTACAGGGTAGTAGAGAATTATGTAGTTCCGGAAGAAATTGCCGACAGTAAATTTGATATGGAAGCTGCACTTACCGCTATCCCATTAAAAGAAGCGGCAGCACCTTATTTTAAATTCGGTATGGCCATGACAGGTAACCAGGCAAGTACTTTTGCAGTTAAGAGTCCGGAAATGCGTGAATTGTTAAAATATCATTGCAATACCACAACAGCAACTAACTTGATGAAACCTCAGTATATGCTTGTGCAGGCAGAGTGCAAGAAAGCGTCTGCAAACGGTATTGAAGACCCGGTTCTTGATTTTGCCGTAACTGACGAAGCATTGGCTTTTTGCCGGGAAAACGGTATCGGAATGAGAGGACATACGCTTGTATGGCATGCACAGACACCGGACTGGTTCTTTAGGGTTGGTTATGATGAAAATAATGAGTATGTTGATGCGGAAACCATGAAGTACCGTTTGGAGAGTTATATCCGTCAGATGTTGACACATTGCCAGGAGAAATATCCGGGTGTTGTATATTGCTGGGATGTTGTAAATGAATGTGTTGAAGTGGGTGACAGGGAAAAAGAAAGCGGCTGGTACTGCAGAACGAGCGGACACAGCCCGAATAACACGAACCAGTGGTATGATATTCTTGGCTACGAGTACGTTGAGCTTGCTTTTACATATGCACGTAAATATGCTGCCCCGGGTGTAAGCCTTGTATATAACGATTACAATACACAGGATAGTACAAAATGTGCTGCTATCTGTGAATTGTTAAAATACCTGAAAGGAAAAGGCTTAATTGATGCTTTCGGTATGCAGTGTAATCTTTCTGTAGATGTTGACCTTTCAAAAATCTTTTATACCATTGTACAGTATGCAAAAACAGGTCTTGAATTACAGGTTACGGAGCTTAACATAGTAGCGGCAGATACTTCGGAGGAATCCTATAAAATTCAGGCGGATGCGTACTACAAGTTCATGAAGTTTGTTATGGCTTCCGATGACAGTAACGGCGGCAGTGCCAATATTACGGTTGTGAATGTATTCAGCTTAATGGATGGATATTTATTGTATGCAAGCGATTCCAATAATTATTGTCTGTTTGATAAGGATATCCAGCCGAAGCCAAACTACTATTCCATTATTGATGCTATTGTCCAGACAGGAAAGCATAATACCGATATATTAAAATAATTATTAAAATATAAGCAATAAAAACAGTTAATTCTATCTACAAAATATTCCATTTACTCAGCAAAATATTACATTGCTGACAATGCGTTATAACGAATATAGTAGATACGGAGCAATATAAGAGAGAAGGAGAATTTTTTTATGAAGAAACAAGCATTTAATCCATACTTACCATCATGGGAGTATATTCCGGACGGAGAACCGTATGTATTTGGGGACAGGGTATATGTATATGGTTCACATGATTTATACAACGGTCATGTATTTTGTCTCGGAGATTATGTATGCTGGTCTGCACCTGTAGACGATTTGGGAAATTGGAGATATGAGGGCGTTATTTATCCAAAGACAAAAGATCCGCTTAATACAGACGGAAAAATGTGTTTATACGCACCGGACGTAACAATCGGACCGGATGGAAGATATTATTTATATTATGTTTTAGATCATGTATCTGTAGTTTCGGTAGCCGTATGTGATACACCGGCAGGAAAATATGAGTTCTACGGATATGTTCATTATGAAGACGGAACACGTCTGGGAGAAAGAGAAGGCGACCAGCCTCAGTTTGACCCGGGTGTGTTAACAGAAGGTAATACAACATACTTATACACCGGTTTCTGCGGACGTGGAGATAAATCCAGATTAGGTGCACAGGCAACCGTATTAAAAGAAGATATGTTAACCATAAAAGAAGCACCGGTTATTATCGTTCCGGGTAGTGAATACAGTGCCGGAACCCAGTTTGAGAAACATGCTTTCTTTGAAGCGCCGTCTATCCGTAAAATAGGTGATACATATTACTTCATTTACTCATCGGAAGTAATGCATGAATTATGTTATGCAACAAGTAAGAGCCCGGTTGGGGACTTTACGTATGGTGGTGTTATTGTAAGTAACTGTGATATGCATATTGATACTTACAAACCGGCCAACATGCCTATGGCATACGGTGCAAACAACCATGGAAGTATTGTCCGGATTAATGATGACTGGTACATCTTCTATCATCGTCAGACAAACGGAACATGGTATTCAAGACAGGGATGTGCAGAAAAGATTACCGTTCTTGAGGACGGAAGTATTCCACAGGTTGAACTTACATCCTGCGGTCTTAACGGCGGTCCGCTTGTAGGTGAAGGAACGTATCCGGCATATCTTGCATGTAACCTGTTCTGGAAAGAGCCTTCCATGTATGTAGGCGGTGCCCAGTTCCCGAGAGTTATGCAGGACGGTAGAGACGGAGATGAAGAATTAGGCTATATCGGTAATGTTACTGACGGAGCAACTGCAGGCTTTAAATATTTTGACTGTAAGGGCGTTAAGAAAATGAGTGTTACGGCAAGATGCTATGGTAACGGTACCTTTGAAATACGTAATCAGTGGGATGGCGAAGTGTTAGGAAAAGTTACTATCGAGAACACCAATGTTTGGGAAGAGTATGTAACTAATGTTAACCTTCCGGATGGTGTGTGGCCAATTTATATTAAGTATACCGGCGGCGGTAATGTTCAGTTTAAAGAGTTTAAATTTATTTGTGAATAACCCATCAGGGGATTTTGGAGGGGAGATATGTTAGGCGTATTTCACAGAAGAAAGAGAATTGTTGAAAAAGTGTACCGTGAAGGGAATGTGCTTTTTTTACAACAGGAATCCGGTTTAATCCGTATTTGGCCACAGACCGGGAATATTATCAGGGTTTCTTATACAGAGAACGGTAATTTTCCGGATTTGCAGGGAAGCAACCTTGCAGATTTATCAGCATCCTGCACATGGGATTTTAGTGAAGATGAGGATAATATTATTATCAGCACGGAAGAACTTTTGGTTAAGGTAGCGCGTCTTACCGGCTCCATAAGTTATGTGAAAAAAGACGGAACCGTTTTACTTTGTGAAAAGGATAGGGAAAGCAAGACGCTTGAAGAATTCGATTCCTACAAAATGGTTGTAAATGAGAATACCCAGCTTGAAAAGATTCAGACGGCAGACGGAATTAAATTTAAAGTAACTTCTGCAGATAAAGTGTTTGATAAAAAGCTTTATCATACCAAGTTGCATTTAGCTTTTGCGGAGGATGAAAAGCTGTTCGGACTTGGACAGGCAGAAGAAGGCGTGTGGGATTTAAGACACACGACACAGTATTTGCATCAGGCAAATTTGAAAATTGCAATGCCGGTTCTTCTTTCGACAAAGGGGTACGGAATCTTTCTTTCGACAGAAAGTCCGGTTATTTTCAGCGATGAGCAGTATGGTTCTTATTTATATACAGAAGCAGACGAATATCTTGACTATTACTTTATAGCAGGCTCTTTTGATGATGTTGTACGCGGATATCGTTCTTTGAGCGGTAAAGCAGTAATGCTTCCGAAGTGGGCGTTTGGTTATGTACAGTCACAGGAACGATATGAAACACAGGATGAAATAATAAAGACGGTACAGGAATTCAGAAAAAGGGATTTCGGTATTGATACGATAGTGCTCGACTGGTTGTCATGGCCTGACAATCAGTGGGGACAAAAATCCTTTGATGAAACCAGATTCCCTGACCCAACTAAGATGGTTGAGGATTTACATGAGATGGATACGCATTTTATGATTTCCATTTGGCCTAATATGGCGATGATTACGGATAATCATCAGGAATTTTTGAAGAAGGGATTATTACTCCCTGCCAGTGAAATCTATGACTGCTTTAATGAAGCGGGACGGGAATTGTATTGGGATCAGGTGAACCGTGCCCTTTTCAAACATGGCATTGATTCATGGTGGTGTGACTCCAGTGAGCCGCTGACACCGGAATGGACAAGACGGGCAAAACCGCTGCCAAACGATATGTACCATGAATTTGTTACTTCTGCAGCTAATTGCATGCCGATTGAGAAGTCCAATGCATACGGTTCTTATCATGCAAAAACCTTATATGACGGACAAAGAGGCGTTACCGATGAAAAGCGTGTAACCAATCTTACCAGAAACGGCTATACGGGTAGCCAGAAATACGGAACCATTCTTTGGTCGGGAGATACCTGTGCAAGCTGGGATACCCTTAAAAAGCAGATTGTGGCAGGACTTCAGTTTACGGCTACGGGACTTCCGTATTGGACACTTGATATCGGTGCATTCTTTGTAAAAAATGGTGCACAGTGGTTCTGGGATGGAAAATATGATGAAACTACCGGGGATAACGGATATAGGGAATTATATGTAAGATGGTTCCAGTACGGTGCATTTTTACCTATATTCAGAAGTCACGGAACGGACTGCAGAAGAGAACCTTGGCATTTCGGAAACGAAGGTGAAATGTTCTACGATGCACTTGTGAAGGCTAACAGATTACGCTATCATCTTATGCCGTATATTTACTCTCTTGCAGGTGATGTATGGAAACAGGATGGTACGATGCTCCGTATGCTGGCATTTGATTTTGCGCAGGATGAAAAAGCACTTATGGTATCCGACCAGTTTATGTTCGGACCGGCATTAATGGTTTGTCCTGTAACAAAGCCTATGTACTATGAAGCGGGCAATAAAGAAATTACTGACAGCGATAAGACAAGAAAAGTATATTTGCCACAAGGCACTGACTGGTATGATTTCCATACTTTTGAGAAGTATACAGGTGGACAGGAGATTACCGTAAAGGCTGATATAGACAGTATTCCGGTATTTGTCAAAGCAGGTTCTGTTATTCCTACTTGTGAAGCAGGTGTAAGTGTGGCGGCGCTGGAAGGAAAAGATATTACGCTAAAAGTATTCGCGGGAGCGGATGGTAAGTTTACGTTATATGAAGACAGTGGCGATGGATACGGCTATGAAAACGGAGAGTATGCATTAACACATATTACATATGATGACAAGACTAAGAAGGTTGAGTGGACTACCGAAGGAAAAGAAATGTTTAGAAAAGGCAACTTGCTGGTTGAAATAATCGGATAATTGAGGTGTTGTTATGATGTTGAACTATTATAATAAGCCTGTTGCATACATTATGCCGTATACAAGAAAAGCACATCCGGGTATTTATCCGGACGGACTTGCACGGGGAATTCATTTCGCATACAGCTATGACGGTAAGAATTTTACAGAAATGAATTCCAATTACGGTATTCTTTTTGCGACAGCAACAATCAGTGAAAAAAATACAATTCAGATTAAAGCGTTAAAAGAACCGAGAATATTTTTGATGCCGGATAACCGGTACGGAATTATAGCTGTCCGCACTAACGAGGATGGTTCTGATGACGAAGAAAGCATGGGCAAAGTATTACTTTTCACTACCGGAGACTTTATTGAATTTAAAGAAGAGGGGCTTGTGGATGTTTCCTGTTTGGGTAAGGATAACAACTTCCCCTGTTCCTATGCGGATGCTTCCATGCAGGTAATTAAACCTATGTCAGCTCCTTTTGAAAGCATTCCGGGAAATATGATACAAGTACCTTTAAGTGTATGTGATAAAGCGGTTCTTCGTTACAGTAAGTTATATAATACTAAAATCAATGTTCCTAAAACAGTAGTTGCTTCATCTGCAGAAGAAGTAGATGCGGTGATGGCGACAGCGGTTTATTCCGATGGCTCTACAGCCATGAAGCAGGTAGATTGGGATACAAGCAAAATTGACTTTAAAAAGCCGGGTACCTATAGTATCAAAGGTGAAGTCTTGTGCGAAAAATACAAATTTCCATTAGCAAACGGATATGGCGACCCGGTTATTTTACCGTGGGAAGGAAAGTATTATTTTATCGGAACTAATGACAACCTGAATGATATCGGAATTTATGTACGGGAAGCCGATGAAGTGGCAGACTTGTTTAAAGAAGACTTTGAACAGCATGCCATACTTGACTATGATGAGGAAAGAGGATTCTATCAGACCTTTTGGGCGCCGGAATTCCATGTTATCGGTGGGGAACTGTATATTTTATTTGCGGTTGGCGGTAAACAATGGAGTCCGCAGTGCCATATTATGAAATTCAAAAAGGGTGGAAGCATCATAGACCCGGCAAGCTGGGAAAATCCTATAAGAATTAAAAAGATGGATGGTTCCTGGTTGGGTGAAGGCGGTATTACGCTGGATATGACATATTTTAAAGCGGGAGATAAATCTTACGTGACCTGGTCATACAGACAGTATATTAATTCACCGATGGATACCGGTTCCATGATTTATATTGCTACGATTGATGAAGCAAAACCATGGCAGCTTAACAGTGAACCTGTATTGTTAACACGCCCGCTTTACGGATGGGAAAATACAGAGGGAACCATTAATAATGAAGGTCCTTATGCATTTGTCACGGATGAGAAAGTATATCTTACCTATTCGGGCGGTGCAGCAAACGGATATACATATGTTCTTGGTTTGCTTACGGGAAATGTGGCAGATGATCTTTTAAAGGTTGATAATTGGAAAAAGAATAAAACAGGCGTATTGTCTTTCTATTCCATTGACGGTATTTACGGACCGGGACATAATTCTTTCTTTACCGATAAGTACGGAAATCTTATGATTGCATATCATGCTGAGGATAAAATAGACAATCACTTAAGATGTGATGCTATACACCGTGTACACTTTAATATTGATGGTGAACCGGTATTTGATTTGTCGGCAGACAGGGATCTTGATGAGAAGCTTAAATGGGTAGAGATGGAAGTAGAAGTTAAGTAATAAGGATTAAAGAATATGGGCGCTCTTATTATCAGTGATAACTGGTGGTAAGGGCGCTTTTTTAGTTAATAGGAAAAAGTCCGCTGGTAGTGAAGTTATTGTGAAAAGGCATTATAGGGCAACTTATGTTATGAAAATGGCAACTTGAGTAGCGAAGTGTTGTATGGCATAAAGATAATGCTATAATAAACAACGAAAGGTGGTGCTTGCTTGAAAATAGAAATCAATATTGATGAAAATGCAACCGACGTAAGCGTAAAGCTTACCTGCAATCAGATGACTGAGCAGATAACAAAGCTTATAGCGACGCTTACTATGATGAATAAACAATTAGCGGTAAAAAAAGAAGATGAGACGTATCTTTTGGAGGTGGCTGATATTATTTACATAGAGGCCGTGGAAAGAAAGTGTTTTGTTTATACAAAAAGTGATGTATACGAATCGGATTTTAAGTTGTATGAGATGGAACAACAATTGGAACAGTTTGGGTTTTTTAGAATCAGTAAGTCTGTTTTGCTGAAGCTTACATGCATACAATCATTGAAAGCGGATATTAACAGACGTATTAAGATTACGCTTACCAATGGGGAAAAGATTATGGTATCGAGACAGTATGCAGAGGAATTGAAAAAGAAGTTAGGGGTGAAATAAATGGAAGAAAGAAAAAGTGTATTCGGATATTTGGCACAAATTTTTTTGATATATGGAATTATGACGTTGCTGCTTAATGTTTTTTGTCTGGTGTTTGGCAATGTTGAAGAAGGGTATTCTGCCATGTTTTCCCTCGGAAGTAAGGGAATAAGTGTGGCTACTTCCATGCAATATTTTGGCGTTGCCATATTAACAACGTTGTATCGGTTCGTTTTTTGTACGGATACGGTGATAAAAAATATGCCGGTTCTCTTAAGGGTCAGCCTGATGCTTGTTTTTGTAGTGGGAACCGTTTCTGCTTTCATCGTTATATTTAAGTGGTTTCCGGTGAATGCATGGGAACCGTGGGTTCTGTTTGTTTTCTGCTTTGTGGTTAGTTTCATAGTAAGCGGTGTGGTGGTGACGCTGAAGGAGAAACTTGAAAACAAACGCATGGAAGAAGCGCTCTTGCGCTATAAGGAGGAAAATAAAGTCAATGAATAATGCAGTTTTATTAAAGGGAATAGTAAAAGACTTTAAGGATAACCGTGTTCTTCATGGAATTGATCTTACGATAAAAGAGGGAGAAGTTTTTGGGCTGCTGGGTCCATCCGGTGCCGGCAAAACGACTATTGTAAAGATATTAACGGGGCAGCTTGCGCCGACGGAAGGAGAAGCTGAGTTATTTACAAAAAGTACAGGTTCCCTTACCGGTGAAGATTATAAAAAAATCGGTGTCATGTTGGATAACTGTGGCCTTTATGAACGCTTGCCGGTATATGATAATATGAAGTTTTTTGCAAAAATTTACGGCGTGTCCATGCAACGGGTGGATGAGGTTTTAAAAGCGACAGGGCTCTACGCGGCCAGGAAAACGCCTGTTATGAAGATTTCAAAAGGAATGACATCAAGGCTTGCGTTTGCAAGAGCCATAATGAATGATGCCGACATCCTGTTTCTGGATGAGCCGACAAGCGGGCTTGATCCTTCTACGGCAAAGGAGATCCACAAGCTTCTTCTTAAACAGAAGGAGCAGGGGAAAACGATTTTCCTTACTACCCATAATATGTCGGAAGCACAGGAATTGTGTGATAACATAGCGCTTCTTAATAAAGGGAAAATAGTGGAATACGGTAATCCGGCGCATATTTGCCGTAAATACAATGAAGAAAACAAAATAGTGATATATAAGAAAAACGGAGAAGAAGTGGTGGTGGGTAACGATGCAGAAGGTGCAAAGATACTTGGTAAATTAATGGAAGAAAACCAGGTGGCATCCATGCATTCCACGGAACCGAATTTGGAAGCGGTATTTATTAAACTGACGGGAAGGGGGCTTGAGGCGGATGAATAACATAAGAGCTGTATTTTGGAAACAGTTGAAAGAGACGCTTAGAAATCAGGCCGTGCTAATCCAGTTTGTCATGTTCCCGGTTATATGTATTGTCATGAGTAACGCCGTTAAAATACCGGATATGCCGCACAACTATTTTGTGCATTTGTTTTCGGGTATGTATATCGGTATGGCACCGCTTGTAAGTATTTCCTCGATTGTGGCGGAGGAAAAAGAAAAGAATACATTGCGCGTGCTAATAATGGCTAATGTAAAGTCATGGCAGTATCTTCTCGGAACGGGGAGCTACGTATTAATCTGCTGCACCGTCGGTTCGCTCATTATCGGACTTAACGGCGGCTATGGACTTAAAGAGTTGCTGGTATATCTTTGTATAATGGTGTTGGGTGTTATTACCTCCTTGTTTATCGGCGCCTCCATTGGAATCGGTTGCAAAAATGTGATGGTGGCAACTTCCGTGTCGGTTCCCGTTATGATGATTTTTGCATTTGTCCCTATGCTTGCAATGTTCAATGAACCGGTACGCAAATTGGCGTATGTTGTCTATACAGAGCAAATGGGGCGGTTGTTTGTCCAGATGGAGTCCGGCATATTTAAAATAGATTCTTTTATTGTTGTATTTGTTAATATGCTACTGGCCTTTATTTTGTTTATTCTGATGTATAAACGACAAAAGTAAATAATAATCCATTGCATTTTATGGGATATCTGTTATAATGGTAGCGATTAGATTTTATACCATATATGAAAGGAAGTAAAAAATATGCCATTAGTTACTACTACTGAAATGTTTAAAAAGGCTTATGAAGGCGGATACGCTATCGGAGCTTTCAATGTTAACAACATGGAGATCGTTCAGGCTATTACAGAAGCTGCTGATGAACTTCGTTCTCCTATTATCCTTCAGTGTTCAGCTGGTGCAAGAAAGTATGCTAAGCATGCTTACCTTGTTCACTTAGTAAAAGCTGCTCTTGAAGAGACAAATATTCCAATCGCTCTTCACTTAGATCACGGCGCAGATTTCGAAATCTGTAAGCAGTGTATCGATGGTGGATTTACATCTGTTATGATCGATGGTTCACATCTTTCATATGAAGAAAATATCGCACTTTCTAAGAAAGTTGCTGACTATGCTCATGATAAAGGAGTTGTAGTAGAAGCAGAGCTTGGTACTCTTGCAGGTATCGAAGATGATGTTGTTGTAGAAAGCGGTAAAGAATCTTATACACAGCCTGAGCAGGTTGAAGATTTCGTTTCAAGAACAGGTGTTGACTCACTTGCTATCGCTATCGGTACAAGCCATGGTGCATTCAAATTCAAACCGGGCCAGAAGCCACAGCTTCGTTTCGATATCCTTGATGAAGTTTCTAAGAGACTTCCGGGATTCCCTATCGTTCTTCATGGTGCTTCTTCAGTACTTCCTGAGTACGTTGACATTATCAATGCTAACGGCGGTAAGATGGCAGATGCTATCGGTATCCCGGAAGAAATGTTACGTCAGGCTGCGAAATCAGCTGTATGTAAGATCAACATTGACTCAGACTTACGTCTTGGTTTAACAGCTGGTATCAGAAAGCATATGTTCGAGCATCCGGATCACTTCGATCCAAGACAGTACTTAACAGTAGGTCGTGACTACTGTAAGGAAGTTGTTGCTCACAAGATTAAAACAGTTCTTGGTTCAGAGGGCAAGGCTTAATTCATTAGTGAATTGTTAATACCAGAGATAGAAGATTGAACACTATAAGGTTGTAGCGCTTTGCGTTACAACCTTTTGTGATATCAATATGAGGTGTGTATGGGTGAAAATAAAAAATATGAAAAAACGATAAGAGCCTGTTTTGTAAGCTATATTGTGCAGGCAATCGTTAATAATTTTATTCCGTTACTATTTATTATGTTTGGTTCCCATTACGGGATATCCATATCGAAAATTACACTGTTGATAACCTTTAACTTCCTGTTCCAGTTGTTGGTTGATGTGTTGTCAATTGGTTTTGTTGATAAAATAGGTTACCGTGCGACGATTATTATGGCACACATATTTGCTGCTGTGGGATTTGTGATGCTTGCCATTCTGCCGGATGTTCTGCCGGATCCGTTTGTGGGGCTATTGATGGCAGTATTTGTATATGCATTGGGTGGTGGTCTTTTAGAAGTTGTGGTAAGTCCGATAGTGGAAGCCTGCCCGTCAGACCATAAAGCTTCTACCATGAGCTTGTTGCATTCTTTCTATTGCTGGGGACAGTTGGGCGTAGTTTTGCTTTCAACGGCATACTTTTACTTTTTTGGAATTGAGAATTGGAAGATACTGGCCCTTTTATGGGCGCTGGTTCCGTTTTTAAATATGTTTTCATTCTTTAAAGCACCGATGACCAGTCTTTTGAAAGAAGAAAAAGGCATGTCTTTAAAGGAATTGTTTGGCTCAAAAGTATTTATTTATATGTTGGTTATGATGCTCTGTGCCGGCGCAAGTGAATTGGCAATGAGCCAGTGGGCATCCGCTTTTGCGGAAAAAGGACTGGGCATCAGTAAAACTTTGGGAGATTTAACAGGACCGATGTTTTTTGCCCTTCTGATGGGAATATCAAGGGTAATTTACAGTAAGCTTGGACATAAGATGCATCTGGAACGTTTTATGCTATTCTGCTCCGTATTATGCATTGCTTCTTATTTGCTTGCAGGCTTTTCATCTATCCCGCTTTTGTCATTGGTGGGATGTGCACTTTGCGGATTTTCGGTAGGAATCATGTGGCCGGGAACCTTTAGCTTGAGCGCGGAAACGCTTCCGCGTGGCGGAACCATTATGTTTGCATTCCTGGCATTTGCCGGGGATGTCGGCTGCAGCAGTGGACCGACAGTGGTTGGTTTTATGGTGGATGCTTTGGGCGGAGATATGAAAAAAGGAATACTGTTTGCAGCAGTATTCCCATTAGTGCTTGTGATATTTCTTATATTACATGCCTTGCATAAAAAGGCTGTTAAGAAAACAGCGGATTACTAATTATTCTGTGACAGATGATTGCGGTTTTGCGCTTTCACCTAAATTGTTACCGTTTTCAATCGTGTGAAGAGAGTAGTTATTTACAAGCCCCTCTACCAGGGTTACGGTAAATCCGTCTCCGGAGTTTACTATGGAACCATCATAGTAGTTAAGTACCGCGTCAAAATGGTTTGATTTGATGACAGAGTATCCGACATTGGAGGCAGCATGGTAGAGCCCGCCATAGAGATTCATTACACCCGAGTTAATGATAACATTGGAACTGCTTATGGCATGGGTTACATCACAGTTGTATAAGTTAATTGTGGAGTAGCCGTTGAAACTGTTCCATACCGTTACGTTATCGGTTTGGTTAGATATTTTTACATCTTTTAATGTTAACGTGCCATAATTTACAATCGTTTTGGTGTAGTCACCGGATATACTGTTTGTTAGTGTACCGTCGCCTGTAATAGTCAGGTTTCCCTGATTGGTGATAGTATCGTTTCCCATGCCGTCAATGGTAAAGCCGTTAAGGTTCAGGGTAACAAAGGTGTCAACTACAGTTATTCCGTAACCGTTATAGGAAGCGGTGCAATCAATGGTTGTTTCTGCATCGGTAGGCACGGCATTCAGTGCTTCCTGTAAGGAAGAGTATCCGACGTTGTTCATTTTAAAAGGAGATTTGGTATATGTAAAATCTACGGTACATATGACGTCGGCATTAAGGGGTTCATCAATATTAAGACTCCAGGTTGCGGTGTCCCAAACGGCATTCACTTCTTTGCCGCCGGTGATTCCGGTGACATCATAGAATTGACCGTTTGGAGCCTTGTCGGTTTCTTTACCGTCAATGGTATATTTTATATCTAAGGTATGCGGAGTGCTTGGCGTATCGCTGTTCTTTTTGGAAGAACAACCCGTCATATGCAGACAGATACCAAAAGTAAGCATTAATAAGGAAAATAATTTCTTTTTCATATAAATCCTCGTATGAATGTAGTATATAATGTGTCTGTGTTGATAATAAATTGAAAATGTAATACAGTCAATACGAATATTTTGGTAGAGATAAAAATAAGGGATGAGGTTAGAAATATGCCGGATAAAAAAATAAAACTTGAAAATCCTTCTTTAAAAGAAGCAATGAAAAACTTACGGAACGGAAATGAAGACGAATTTATAAAGGAACTTCTGAAAGCAAGATTTTTGTGTCCTGCCAAAATAGATGGTAAACCGGAAATAACAAAGGGTGAAGGACCTGTTACGATACAGGGAAAACTCACTATGTATGTTTTAAATGCACAAGGTGGTGCGAGCTA
The DNA here is from genome assembly GCA_045576455.1 of Lachnospiraceae bacterium. Taxonomy (GTDB): domain Bacteria; phylum Bacillota; class Clostridia; order Lachnospirales; family Lachnospiraceae; genus RGIG4034. The sequence goes on from JAZNGM010000016.1 coordinate 39,930, forward strand.
TCTTATGGCATTTACCGATGAAGAAGAGCTCTATAAATGGCGTAGGGAAAAAGATGAAAAGGCACTTGTTTGGGCATTGCCCCAATATGCCGGTATTCTTGAAAAACCGGAATGTCCTCATGCGGGGTTTGTTATCAATCCGTTTGGGGAAAATGTAATAATAAAAAAGGAATATCTTAATAAGATTAAGCAGAGACTGCGGATTGTGAGAAAGCCGATTGTTCTGGGAGGCGAAGAAGAATTAATGACGGATTATTCTGCTTTTCCGGAAGGCCTTGTTGAAGCTTTATGTGCATATATGAAAGAGTCGGGAGATATTTCGAGAGCGTATCTTATTAATATGGTAAAAGAAGATGAGACGGATTATTTGCTTGTAGTAAAAACGCAGGAGAATCCCCGTTATCTTTTTCCTTGTATAGCGAATGCCGCAGAACCTTATCTAAAGGATAAAAAAATGAATATCCTGCCGATAGAAAGTGAACTGGCAGCCGCCGCTATTCAAGGAATTAATCCGATTTTCATCCGTTAGCAGTGGATGAAAATAATTGTCTTTACATAATATTATGGTATATAAAAACGTCCGCTGGCACCACAAGGGAGTGTCAGACCGTTGTTTTTTACAGGGAGGCCTATTTCATCCGCTTCGACGGTGCCGCCGAATTTTGGAACAAGAACCGTGTTCATCATATAAGACAATACGGCAGGTTGAAGGCCGGTGGTATAGGAATTAATAAGGAAGAAAAGTGGGTTGTCCGAAAGTATTTTGGCGGTCAATTCCACGAATGGGAAGATGGATTCTTCTATCTTCCAGATTTCTCCTTTAGGTCCTCTGCCGTAAGAAGGCGGGTCCATGATAATACCGTCGTATGTATTTCCGCGACGGATTTCGCGCTCCACAAATTTTACGCAGTCGTCTACCAACCATCGTATCTTGGCATCGGCAAGACCTGAGGCAGCTGCGTTTTCTTTTGCCCAGCTGACCATTCCTTTAGATGCGTCAACGTGGGTTACGCTGGCACCCGCATTTGCGGCTGCGAGTGTTGCGCCGCCGGTGTATGCAAAAAGGTTTAATACTTTTATGGGACGTCCGGCTTTTCTTATAAGGTTTGAAAACCAATCCCAGTTAACCGCTTGTTCGGGGAACAAGCCTGTATGCTTGAAGCTAAACGGTTTTAAACGGAAGGTAAGTTCTTTGTAATTAATGCTCCATTCATTCGGAAGGTTAATGAACTCCCATTCGCCGCCGCCTTTATTGCTTCTATGATAATGTCCGTTTTTCTTTTTCCATCCGGGATCGTTATGTCCGGTGTTCCAGATAACCTGTGGGTCGGGGCGGACTAAAATATAATTGCCCCATCTTTCTAATTTTTCACCTGCTGAGGTGTCTATTACTTCATAATCTTTCCAATCTTTGGCAATCCACATAAGTTACTCCTAATCGTTTAAAATTTCTTTAAGTAATAGTATCATGATTTTTTGGTTTTGCATATCGTATTTGTCAAAAGACTTGATTTTTACACTTTTTCTTTGTACAATGCTAAAGTATATTGTTAATAAAATTTGATACATAATTTTGTTATGTAGGAAAGTGGTGAATTATGAGCGGAAAAGTTTTAGAAGGAACAGCGTTTGCTGTTTATCTTTTACTTGTACTTGCAGTGGGAGTATTCTTCTTTATGAAATCCAGAAAATCCCAAGGCGGCGATAAGGATTATTTCCTTGGCGGAAGAAATATGAACGGATGGGTGGCAGCATTAAGTGCCGGCGCATCCGATATGAGCGCATGGGTACTTATGGGATTACCGGGATCTATATATTTACTTGGAATGGGTCAGGTATGGATATCGGTAGGTTTATGGATTGGTACAATTTGTGCGTGGGTGTTTGTGGCACCTAAGTTACGCCGTTATTCTATTAAGGCAGGGGATTCCATTACGATTCCCCAGTTTTTGACAAACAGATTTTTATCTAAAGGTCATGCGTTGCAGATTGTATGTGCCATAATTTTTCTTGTGGCATATTGTGTATATGCAGCATCCAGTATTGTTGCTTGTGGTGATTTGTTCAATACTGTATTTGGTATGGATAAATTGATTGCCATGGTAGGAGCAACTGCAGTTATTTTGTTCTATACATTTCTTGGTGGATTCAACGCAGTTTGCTGGACAGACTTTTTCCAGGGATTATTGATGCTTGCGGCACTTATGGCAGCGCCTATCGTAGCATTATTTATGATGCAGGCAGGTGACTTTGCACCGATGGCACCGGTAGTGACAGGAGATAACTACTATAATCTGTTGTCAAGCGGATCATTTGACTGGAAGAGTATTGCAGATATTTTAAGCGGACTTGGTTGGGGACTCGGATATTTCGGTATGCCACATATTCTTATCCGTTATATGTCTATTAAGTCTGAAAAAGAAATGAAGAAATCCCGCGTTGTAGGAATCGGCTGGATTACCCTCATTCTTATTATGGCTTCGGTTGTGGGTATTGTAGGACATCAGTACATAGGAACTGCATTAGATGCCGGTTCTAAGAGCCTTGTATTTATTACTATGGTTCGTGATGTATTCCCACCATTACTTGCAGGAATTCTTTTGTCAGCAATTTTGGCAGCATCTATGAGTACGGCAGATTCACAGCTTCTTGCTTCATCGTCTGCGTTTGCATCAGATATTTACAAACCGGTTATCCGCAAGAATGCTTCTGATAAAGAAATGCTTTGGGCAGGAAGAATTATTGTAGGTGTTATTGCCGTTGTGGCATTACTTATTGCCCTTAACCCGGCATGTGCAGGTATTATGGCATTGGTAGAGTGTGCATGGGGTGCATTTGGTGCAGCATTTGGTCCGGCGATTATTCTTTCCTTGTTCTGGAAGAGATTTACATACAAAGGTGCTATCGCAGGTATCGTAGCAGGATTTTTGGTAGACGCTGTTTGGTATGTATGGTTATCTGCAAAGACAGGAATCTACGAAATTATCCCGGGCTTCATTGCGGGTATGATAGTAGCGGTTGTGGTTTCTCTTGCGGATAAGAAACCTTCAAAAGAAATTACAGATCTTTTTGATGCGGCTAAGGAAAAAACAGAGTAAGATGGACGTATTGCGTAATAGAAATAAAAAGAATAAATCAAATAACAGAATTTCCATGTTCTTCGTATTGTGCGCAGGCATTTTGTGGGGATGCATGGGGATTATGGTAAGAAAAATGAACAAGAGCGGGTTGGGTGCGATGGAAGTCGTATCCATCCGCTCTTTTGTAACAGCCATATTGATGCTTATGTATATGTTCCTATTTAATAGGAAAGAATTGAAAATTAGAGTAAAAGATATCTGGTGCTTTTTAGGAACAGGACTTTTGAGCGTGGTATTCTTTAATGTGTGTTATTTTTCGTGTATGAATTATACATCGTTATCGACTGCTGCAATATTGCTATATACAGCACCATCTTTTGTAATGGTGATGTCTTTCTTCCTATTTAAAGAGAGATTTACCGTAAAAAAGATTTTGGCAGTCCTGTTAGCGTTTGCAGGTTGTATTCTTGTTTCGGGCGGAATATCAAAAGAGGGAATAGGAACCATCGGTCTTTTGACAGGATTGGGAGCGGGATTTGGATATGCACTTTATAGTATATTTAGCCGCTTTGCAATACTAAAGGGTTACTCATCTTATACGATTACAACCTATACATTTTCGTTTGCGGCGATAGGTACGCTTCCTTTTGTTGATTATGGGCATATGCTTAATTGCATCACAGGTGATGTGACCTTGATTCCGTTTGGCATTGTAATGACATTTATCACAACGGTAGCAGCATATCTTCTATATACTAAAGGACTTGCAGGAATAGAAAACGGAAAGGCGTCCATTCTGGCATCTGTCGAGCCGGTAGTAGCGTCGGTGGTTGGTGTTGCGCTTTTTGGTGAAGTGATGACACCGGCAGGCGGAGCTGGAATGTTGCTGGTACTTGCATCCTGCTTTATAATAAGGTAAGATGTTTTTGTTTGTCAGGGGGGTATACCCGCCAACTTAACGTTTGCACTCCGTGAAAAAGCGAAAGCCCGCCAACTTAACGTTTGCACTCCGTGAAAAAGCGTAGCGGATGACCGGATTATGGGTGTAAAACGGCCGCTTGAAAAAAATGTAAAAAAAATAAAAAAAGTACTTGCATTGTAGAATGTGGTTGTGTATAATAACACTTGCTGTGGCATGATAGCTGTGAAGCGTGAGGTTGCTGCTTACATAAGCAGGTTTTTCCGTGGAGCGAATGTCAAGGAGCCATTTTAACTGGTGGCTCACGAAACCTGACGACAAGTCACTGTACAACAATTAAGGTCTACAACGAGTAGAAACAGTCGTGTGAAACGGCGCCGATTAATTGGAAAGAAGCGAAAGCTTCTTAATCTAATGGAGAGGCATGACACACACGGGGAAGTGTACAGTCACCGCTTGTCGTACTTATTTATAGAAAGTGCGAAAAGGAGGCGACTTTTTTTATGGCAAGTCAAGTAATGAGAATTACACTTAAAGCTTATGAGCATCAATTAGTAGATGCATCAGCCAAAAAAATCATTGAAACAGTTAAGAAAAACGGATCCCAGGTGAGTGGACCGGTACCTCTTCCTACTAAGAAGGAAGTTGTAACAATCTTGAGAGCAGTTCACAAGTATAAAGATTCCCGTGAACAGTTCGAGCAGAGAACTCACAAGAGACTCATTGATATCATTGCACCGACACCAAAGACAGTTGACGCATTGCAGAGACTTGAAATGCCGGCCGGCGTTTATATCGATATCAAAATGAAAAACAAATAAGACCCCTACTTATATGTATAGGAGCAGACCTATACCAATGTAGAACAAAATGGAGGCAAATTAAAAATGAAAAAAGCAATTTTAGCAACAAAAGTCGGAATGACACAGATCTTTGCTGAAACAGGCGAGATGATTCCGGTAACAGTTCTTCAGGCTGGTCCATGTGTAGTAACACAGGTTAAGACAGTTGAGAACGATGGTTATGAAGCAGTACAGGTTGGTTTTGGCGACAAGAAAGAAAAAATCGTTAACAAAGACAAAACCGGCAAGAAAGAAGTTGTTCACAGACATGGAGCAACAAAGGCAGAAGTTGGTCACTTTAAGAAAGCTGGCGTTTCTACAAAGAGATTCGTTAGAGAATTCAAGTTTGAAAATGCTGCAGAGTATCAGCTTGCACAGGAAATCAAAGCAGATATCTTCGCAGTTGGTGATAAAGTAGATGCATCTGCAATTACTAAAGGAAAAGGATTCCAGGGTGCTATCAAGAGACTTGGTCAGCACAGAGGACCTATGAAGCATGGTTCTAAGTTCCATCGTCATCAGGGTTCAAACGGTGCTTGTTCAAGCCCAAGCCGTGTATTCAAGGGAAAAGGAATGCCTGGACACATGGGAAGCAAGAAAGTTACTATTAAGAACCTTGAAGTAGTAAGAGTTGATGCAGAAAAGAATTTACTTTTAGTAAAAGGTGCCGTACCGGGACCAAAGAAAGCTTTAGTAACAATTAAAGAAACAACTAAGGCTAACGCATAGAATGTGACCGGTGACCGATGAAAACAGACGGTCGCAGGGACGAAAGGAGGACCATTCAGATGGCAAACGTATCTGTTTATAATATGGAAGGCAAGGAAGTTGGAAAGATCGACTTAAGCGATGCCGTATTTGGTGTTGAAGTTAATGAACACTTATTACACATGGCAGTTGTACAGCAGCTTGCCAACAATCGTCAGGGAACTCAGAAAGCTAAAACACGTTCTGAAGTATCCGGTGGCGGAAGAAAACCTTGGAGACAGAAAGGAACCGGTCATGCTAGACAGGGTTCAACAAGAGCTCCGCAGTGGACAGGAGGCGGCGTAGTATTCGCTCCGGTACCAAGAGATTATTCTTTCAAGTTAAACAAGAAAGAAAAGAGAGCAGCATTAAAATCTGCTTTGACAGACAAAGTGAACGGACAGAAATTATTTGTTCTTGACGAGCTTAAGTTCGATGAAATCAAGACTAAGAAATTCCAGGCTGTATTAGATAATCTTAAGATTACTAAGAAAACACTTGTAGTTCTTAACGACAATGATAAGAACGTAATTTTATCAGCAAGAAATCTTGCAGATGTTCAGACAACATTAACAAATACATTAAATGTATATGATGTAATGAAAGCTGGAACAGTTATCGTAACAAAGGATGCTGTTAAGACAATCGAGGAGGTGTACGCATAATGGCAGATATTAAATATTATGATGTAATCCTCAAACCAGTGATTACAGAAAAGAGTATGGCAGGAATGAGCGATAAGAAATATACTTTCTTAGTTCATCCGGAAGCTAATAAATCAATGATTAAAGAAGCTGTTGAAAAAATGTTCGCAGGAACAAAGGTTATCAGCGTTAACACAATGAATAACGATGGTAAGAGCAAGAGACGTAACACAAGACAGGGTGCAATCGTTGGTAAGACAGCTAAGACCAAGAAAGCAATTGTTCAGTTATCAGAAGACAGCAAGGATATTGAATTATTTGCAGGACTTTAATCAACACACTTAAGCACAGTAAAGTGCGATAATAAACTTTAGGTTTTATAACCTACTTGAAAGGAGAAACAACAATGGGAATTAAGAAATACAACCCATATACACCTTCCAGAAGAAATATGACCGGTTCTGATTTCTCTGAAATCACAAAGTCAACACCTGAGAAAGCTCTCTGTGTTTCACTTAAGAAGAATGCCGGACGTAATAATCAGGGAAAGATTACAGTAAGACATAACGGTGGCGGATCAAGAAGACAGTACAGACTTGTAGACTTCAAGAGAAACAGCAAGGATGGAATTCCGGCAACCGTAATCGGAATCGAATACGATCCAAACAGAACAGCTAACATTGCTCTTATCTGCTATGCAGATGGAGAAAAAGCATATATCCTCGCTCCTGAAGGATTGAAGGACGGAATGAAAGTTATGAACGGACCGGAAGCAGAAATCAGAGTTGGTAACTGCTTACCATTATCTGAAATCCCGGTTGGTACACAGGTTCACAACGTTGAATTATATCCTGGCAAGGGTGGACAGCTTGTTCGTTCAGCAGGTAACAGCGCACAGCTCATGGCTAAAGAAGGTAAGTATGCAACACTTAGATTACCATCAGGCGAAATGAGAATGGTTCCAATTATTTGTAGAGCATCTATCGGTGTAATCGGTAATGGAGATCACAACCTTATTAACATCGGTAAAGCAGGACGTAAGCGTCACATGGGTATCAGACCTACAGTTCGTGGTTCTGTTATGAACCCGAATGACCATCCACACGGTGGTGGTGAAGGAAAAACCGGTATCGGTCGTTCCGGTCCATGTACACCTTGGGGCAAGCCGGCTCTTGGTCTTAAGACACGTAAGAAGAAAAAAGCTTCTAACAAGTTAATCGTAAGAAGAAGAGACGGAAAGGCAATCAAATAATTAGGAGGAAAAATTAGATGGCTAGATCACTTAAAAAAGGACCATTTGCAGATGCAAGCTTACTTAAAAAAGTAGATGCTATGAACGCTGCAGGAAATAAACAAGTAATTAAGACTTGGTCTCGTCGTTCCACAATCTTCCCTTCATTCGTTGGACACACAATCGCAGTTCATGACGGAAGAAAGCATGTACCTGTATATGTTACAGAAGATATGGTAGGACATAAGCTCGGTGAGTTCGTTGCAACAAGAACTTACAGAGGACACGGTAAGGACGAAAAGAAGTCAAAAGTGAGATAAGAACCTGGTACAATTTGAAAGGAGGATACATCCATGGCTAAAGGACATAGATCCCAGATAAAAAGAGAAAGAAATGCTAACTGTGATAAGAGACCTTCTGCTAAGTTATCTTATGCAAGAATCCCTGTTCAGAAAGCATGCTTCGTTTTAGATGCCATCAGAGGCAAGGATGTTCAGACTGCTGCAGCAATCTTAGAGTACAATCCAAGATACGCTTCAAGCGTCATTAAGAAATTATTAGCATCAGCTGTTGCTAATGCAGAAAACAATAACGGTATGAATGCCGATAATCTTTATATTGCAGAGTGTTATGCAAATAACGGCCCTATTATGAAGAGAGTAAGACCTAGAGCACAGGGTAGAGCTTACAGAATCGAAAAGAGAATGAGCCACATTACAATCGTGCTGGATGAAAGATAGTGAAAGGAGTCGAATAAAATTTTATGGGACAGAAAGTTAATCCTCATGGACTGAGAGTCGGAGTTATTAAAGACTGGGATTCCAAATGGTATGCTGATGCAGAGTTCTCTGATTATCTCGTAGAAGACTACAACATCAGAAAATACTTAAAGAAGAAATTATACAGTGCCGGAGTTGCTAAAATCGAAATCGAAAGAGCAGCTGACAAGGTAAGAGTAACTGTTTTCACTGCTAAACCGGGTGTGGTAATTGGTAAAGGTGGACAGGAAATTGAAATTACAAAGCAGGAACTTTCCAAGATGACAGGAAAGAACGTGCTTGTTGATATTAAGGAAATCAAGAGACCTGACAAAGACGCTCAGCTTGTTGCTGAAAACGTAGCTCAGCAGCTTGAGAACCGTGTATCATTCAGAAGAGCAATGAAGTCCTGTATGTCAAGAACAATGAAAGCTGGAGCACTTGGTATCAAGGCAGCATGTTCAGGACGTCTTGGCGGAGCTGATATGGCTCGTACAGAGTTTTATAGCGAGGGAACAATTCCTCTTCAGACATTGAGAGCAGATATTGATTATGGATTTGCTGAAGCAGATACAACCTACGGTAAAGTTGGTGTTAAGGTTTGGATCTACAAAGGCGAGGTACTTCCTACAAAGGCAAACAGTGAAGGAAAGGCAACTTCACAGCAAGAAGGGAGCGATAAATAATGTTAATGCCAAAAAGAGTAAAACGTCGTAAACAGTTCCGTGGAACAATGGCAGGTAAATGTTTACGTGGTAATACGATCACTTATGGAGAATATGGTTTGGTAGCTGCTGAACCATGTTGGATCAAATCAAATCAGATAGAAGCAGCCCGTGTTGCTATGACTCGTCATATCAAACGTGGTGGTAAAGTTTGGATTAAGATTTTCCCAGACAAACCGGTAACAGCAAAACCAGCAGAAACACGTATGGGTTCCGGTAAAGGAACACTTGAATACTGGGTAGCAGTAGTTAAACCAGGTCGTGTAATGTTTGAAATCTCAGGAGTAGCAGAAGAAACAGCTAGAGAAGCTTTAAGACTTGCATCTCACAAGCTTCCATGCAAATGTAAGATCGTTTCTAAAGCTGACTTGGAAGGCGGTGCATCAAATGAAAACAACTAAGTATGTAGAAGATTTAAAAGCAAAATCAGCTGCAGAGTTAGCAGAAGAATTAGTAGCTGCTAAGAAAGAACTTTTCAATTTGAGTTTCCAGAATGCAACAAATCAGTTAGACAACACATCAAGAATTAAGGATGTTAGAAAGAACATCGCTAGAATTCAGACAGTTATCACTGAAAAAGCCAAAGCACAGGCTTAATTGATTTGAGAAAGGAGAATCAAAAGTGGAAAGAAATTTAAGAAAAACACGTACTGGCAAAGTTGTCAGCAATAAAATGCAGAAAACAAACGTTGTTGCAGTAGAAGATCACGTAAAGCATCCACTTTACAATAAAATCGTTAAGAGAACTGTTAAATTAAAAGCTCATGACGAGAACAACGAATGTAGTATCGGAGATATCGTAAAAGTTATGGAGACAAGACCTCTTTCAAAAGATAAGAGATGGAGACTTGTTGAAATCGTAGAAAAAGTAAAATAGTTAATGAGCTAAAATCCCATCCTCTGTTGATATTAAGATTGGCATGATGGTGATTTGGAAGGAGAATAAGCATGGTTCAGCAAGAAACAAGACTTAAAGTAGCTGATAACACAGGTGCTAAAGAGATTCTTTGCATCAGAGTATTAGGCGGTTCTACAAGAAGATATGCTAATATTGGTGATGTTATCGTTGCTTCTGTTAAAGATGCAACACCAGGCGGTGTTGTAAAGAAGGGTGACGTAGTTAAGGCTGTTGTTGTTCGTTCTGTAAAAGGCGCACGCCGTAAAGACGGATCTTATATCAAATTCGACGAAAATGCTGCTGTTATCATTAAAGATGACAAGACTCCAAGAGGAACACGTATTTTTGGACCAGTAGCAAGAGAGCTTCGTGAGAAACAGTTTATGAAAATTGTTTCCTTAGCTCCTGAAGTATTATAGGAGGTACAGCATGGCTACATTTAAAATTAAGAAAGGTGATACAGTTAAGGTTATCGCCGGCAAAGACAAAGATAAAGAAGGTAAAGTTCTTTCTGTTGATCAGAAGAACGGAAAAGTTACTGTTGAAGGTGTTAACGTAGTTTCTAAGCATGCTAAGCCATCAGCAGCAAATCAGAATGGTGGAATTATTCAGAAAGAAGCTCCTATTGATGCATCAAATGTTATGCTTGTATTCGACGGAAAAGCTACAAGAGTAGGTTTCAAAGTAGAAAACGGCAAGAAAGTTCGTATTGCAAAATCAACAGGTAAAGTTATTGATTAATTCTAGGAAGGAGGTCTAAAAGGTGAGTAGACTTAAAGATATGTATTATGACCAGATCGTAGATGCTATGATCAAAAAGTTTGGATATAAAAATGTCATGGAAGTACCAAAGCTTGACAAGATCGTTGTCAACATGGGTGTTGGCGAAGCTAAAGACAATGCTAAAGTACTTGAGACTGCTGTAAAAGAACTTGAGACTATCACAGGTCAGAAAGTCGTTACAACGAAAGCTTCTAAGGCTGTTGCTAACTTCAAAATCAGAGAAGGTATGCCTATCGGATGTAAGGTAACACTTCGTGGTGAGAAGATGTACGAATTCCTTGATCGTCTTGTAAACTTAGCATTACCTCGTGTACGTGACTTCAGAGGTGTTAATCCTAATGCGTTCGATGGAAGAGGTAACTATGCACTTGGTATTAAAGAGCAGATTATCTTCCCTGAAATCGAGTATGATAAGATTGACAAAGTAAGAGGTATGGACGTTATCGTCGTAACAACTGCTAAAACAGATGAAGAGGCACGTGAACTGTTAACATTATTCAACATGCCATTTGCAAAATAAGAGGAGGTAAATTCATGGCTAAGACAGCAATGAAGTTAAAACAGCAACGTAAACAGAAATTCTCAACAAGAGAATATAATCGTTGCAAGATCTGTGGTCGTCCACATGCTTATTTAAGAAAATACGGAATCTGCAGAATTTGCTTCCGTGAATTAGCATATAAAGGTCAAATCCCAGGCGTTAAGAAAGCAAGCTGGTAAGAAGGAGGCAGAAAAAATGACAATGAGCGATCCTATTGCAGATATGCTTACAAGAATCCGTAATGCAAATACTGCAAAGCATGATACAGTAGACATTCCTGCATCAAAGATGAAACTTGCTATTGCAAGCATCTTACTTGATGAAGGATATATCAAGAAATATGATATCGTAGAAGATGGTAACTTCAAGACTATCCGCGTTACTTTAAAGTACGGTGCAGATAAGAATGAAAAGATCATCTCCGGAATTAAGAGAATTTCAAAACCAGGTCTTCGTGTTTACGCTGGTAAGGACGAACTTCCAAGAGTACTTGGAGGACTTGGAATTGCTATTATTTCTACAAACCAGGGCGTTATCACAGACAAGAAAGCTAGAGAGCTTAATGTTGGTGGAGAAGTATTAGCATTTGTTTGGTAATTATTAATTGAAACCATTAACCCCAAAATATTATAGGAGGTACGGGCATGTCACGTATAGGAAGAATGCCAATCGCAATTCCAGCTGGCGTTACAGTGGATATTGCAGAAAATAATAAAGTGACTGTAAAAGGTCCAAAAGGGACATTAGAAAGAGTATTAGCTTCTGAAATGGATATCAAATTAGAAGGCGATACAGTTACAGTAACAAGACCTAATGATTTAAAGAGAATGAAATCTTTACATGGTCTTACAAGAACACTGATTAACAATATGGTAGTTGGTGTAACAAACGGATATGAGAAGAAGCTTGAAGTAAACGGTGTTGGTTACAGAGCAGCTAAAGCAGGAAAGGTATTAACTCTTTCATTAGGATATTCTCATCCGGTTGAAATGACAGATCCTGAAGGTATTGAAACAGTACTTGAAGGTCAGAACATCATTATCGTAAAAGGTATTGATAAAGAAAAAGTTGGCCAATTCGCAGCTGAAATCAGAGATAAGAGAAGACCTGAACCATACAAGGGCAAAGGTATTAAGTATGCTGATGAAGTTATCAGACGTAAAGTTGGTAAGACTGGTAAGAAATAGATAAGGAGAGTGTGAAAAATGGTTAGTAAGAAATCAAGAACAGAAGTACGTGTTAAAAAACACAATAAAATTCGTAACCGTTTCAGCGGAACTACTGAAAGACCGCGTTTAGCAGTTTTCAGAAGTAATAATCATATGTATGCTCAAATTATCGACGATACAGTTGGAAACACATTAGTAGCTGCATCAACACTTGAGAAAGATGTTAAAGCTGAACTTAAGAAAACCAATGACGTTGAAGCAGCAGCATATTTAGGCACAGTAATTGCAAAAAGAGCAATTGAAAAAGGTATTAACGCAGTAGTCTTTGATAGAGGCGGCTTTATATACCAGGGTAAAATTGCAGCTTTAGCAGAAGCAGCCAGAGAAGCTGGCTTAGAATTTTAGGAAAGGGAGACATATCACATGAAACGTACAATCATTGATGCTAGTTCATTAGAATTAACAGAAAAAGTAGTTTCCATCAAACGTGTAACAAAGGTTGTTAAGGGTGGTCGTAACTTCCGCTTCACTGCTTTAGTTGTTGTAGGAGATGGTAACGGACATGTAGGTGCCGGTCTTGGAAAGGCAACTGAAATTCCGGAAGCAATCCGTAAAGGTAAAGAAGATGCAATGAAGAGATTAGTTAAAGTTGCACTTGACGAAAACAATTCCATTACACATGACAACTTTGGAAAATACGGTTCAGCAACTGTTCTTTTAAAGAAGTCACCTGAAGGTACAGGTATCATCGCAGGTGGTCCTGCACGTAGCGTGTGTGAACTTGCAGGTGTTAAGAATATCCGTACAAAGTCACTTGGATCTAACAACAAGCAGAACGTAGTACTTGCTACTATCGCTGGTCTTGCAGGTCTTAAGACTCCGGAAGAAGTTGCTAAGAATCGTGGAAAATCCGTAGAAGAGATTAGAGCATAAGGAGGGCACTGAGAATGGCAGCTAAAGCTAAAATGTTAAATATTACATTAGTTAAATCTACAATTGGTGCAGTTCCTAAGCACAAAAAAACTGTTGAAGCATTAGGATTAAAGAAACTTCACAAAACAGTTACTTTACCTGATAATGCTGCAACAAGAGGAATGATTCAGCAGGTAGGTTATTTATTAAAAGTTGAAGAAGCGTAAAAGAAGGAGGTGTCAGAATGGAATTATCAAATTTACAGCCAGCAGCTGGCTCTAAGCATAGTGATAATTTTAGAAGAGGTCGTGGACACGGTTCAGG
>JAZNGM010000017.1:0-80519 GCA_045576455.1 Lachnospiraceae bacterium
AATGGAGACGCTTGTGAAGAAAATAAAAGGTTACCTCTCGCTCTTTTTAACAATGCTGAAAATAGGGTTGTTCACCTTTGGCGGTGGATACGCTATGATAGCTCTGTTTGAAAATGAGTTCGTAGAAAAAAAGAAATGGCTTGAAAAAGATGAATTTTTGGATGTTGCAGCGATTGCCGAATCCACGCCCGGTCCTATTGCTATCAATGCAGCAACTTATATAGGATACAAAAATGCCGGAATTATCGGCTCAATTATTGCTACGCTTGGCATTTGTATTCCGTCGTTTATTATTATCTACGCTATATCACTGTTCTTTGATGCGTTTCTTTCGTTGACGTTGGTCGCATACGCTTTCAAGGGTATTCAGATATGCGTGGTGTATCTGATCCTTACAGCAGGGCTGAAGATGCTGGCGCATATGAAAAAAAACGCATTTAACATTATTATTATTTCGATAACGCTTATCTGCATGGTCGTGTTTTCGTTGTTTGCGGTGAAGTTCTCAACGATATTTTACATAATGATCAGCGGAGCCTGCGGTGTAGTGGTATATCTTCTCGGCAAAATCAGGAAGGAGGAGAAACAATGATGTATCTCAAATTGTTCTTAACCTTCCTTCAAATCGGTGCATTCTCCTTTGGCGGCGGATACGGAATGATCTCGCTGATAAGAGAAAAGGTCCTGATGTACGATTGGCTTACCGAGGAAGAAATGCTCAATATGATTGCCGTAGCTGAATCCACTCCCGGACCGATAGCAGTTAATATGGCAACCTTTGTTGGTTCGGCACAAGGTGGTTTTCTCGGTGCTCTCCTTGCTACGCTTGGTGTGGTATTGCCATCGTTTATTATCATTCTCATAATCGCAGCTTTGATACGCAACTTGCTGAAATATGCAGGTGTAAAGGCATTCCTCGGCGGTATCCGTCCGTGCATTGTTGGTTTGATACTCGCAACGGCAATCACGATGTTTATGAGTACGGCAATCGGCTTCAGCAGCATAGATGATGCACTTGCTATAGACTTCAAGGGCATTATAATATTTGCCATATTGATAGCAATCAGCGTCGTAGCAAAGCTTGCATTTAAGAAAAAATCATCTCCGATACTGATGATACTTATATCGGCAGGGCTTGGTATGCTGATTTATTCATTATAAAAGCTTTGATAAACAAATTCCAATATGTAGAAGAGTTAGAATATTTGAAGTTATGCATGAGCCATGCCGACACATTGCAAGCAGAGCTTGCTCAGTGTCGCGGCATTCGCCGTATGCATCTTCGCTTAAATATGCCTTTATGTGAGCAAGCTCCCAACAGGCATATTAAGCTCATCTGCGCATGGCTCATTGCTGCGCGCAAACTTTCAGTTTGTAGGAGAATAACTCTAAGTACCGTTCGCATTTGTATAATGTGGGCGGTATTTTTATTTGTATCGCCGCCAAACTCCTCTCCTCCCCCAAAAAACATGATCATTGTTTTAACCCATGCCAACACTGTGGCGGCGAAATAAAACTCGCTTTGCTCCATCTCAGTGTTGCGGGTTTCGCACCCGACGTGCGTCATTCGCTACACTTCGTTTCGCTCATGCAGGGCGTTCGCCCTATGTATAAAAAAGCAGAGACATTTCTCTGTGGGCAAGCTCCCTCAAAATGTCTCCGCATTTTTATACGCACGTCTCTCTCGAATCGCAAAGAAAAAGAACCAACCCCAAGGCTCCTACGTCCTCAAAATCAGTCCTTCATAGTGGACCGCCAGGGGCTCGAACCCTGGACACCCTGATTAAGAGTCAGGTGCTCTACCAACTGAGCTAGCGGTCCGTTTCTTTCTTTACAACGCAAATGTTATTATAGTATAATGTTTATTGGTTTGCAAGTACTTTTTTTAAATAATTTAAAAAATTTTTTTGCGGCAAAAAAACGGATAAAATGGTAGGTTTTAGATGATATGATACAGATATTTGATACACATACACATTATGATGATAAATCTTTTGATGAGGATAGAGAGCTGCTTTTACAGGACATTACTAATGCTGATGTTCAGTGTGTAGTAAATGTGGCAGCGAACATGAGAGGGTGCGAGGATACACTTAAGCTTATTAAAAAGTATCCTTATATGTATGGTGCATTGGGGGTACATCCCGATGAGACAAAGGATTTGACTGAAAACGATATGCTTTTTATAGAGGAGCATATTAATGATGATAAAATTGTTGCAGTTGGTGAAATAGGGCTTGATTATTATTGGGATAGTGTTGAACGCGATGTACAGAAGAAATGGTTTGTGCGTCAGATGGAGATTGCACGGCAAGCTAACAAGCCGGTAATTATTCATTCCCGGGAAGCAGCTGAGGATACTTATGAAATCATGAAGGAAGTGCGTGCCGGCGAAATCGGAGGCGTTGTACATTGCTTTTCTTATTCTAAAGAGATGGCGGCAAAGTTTTTAGATATGGGATTTTATATCGGTATCGGTGGTGTCGTTACTTTTAAAAATGCTAAAAAAGTAAAAGAGGCTGTGGAATATATTCCGGTGGAAAAGATTGTGACGGAAACTGATTGTCCGTATCTTGCGCCGGATCCATATCGCGGCAGCAGGAATGATTCCCGGAATATCCGCTATGTAATAAAGGCAATCGCGGAATTGAAGGGTATGGAAGAAGAGGCACTGGCTAAAATCTTATATGAGAATGCAAAAAGGCTTTACAGAATTAACTAGTTGAGGTATTAAAAATGGCTTATCTTGGAAATCCGACAAAAACAATAGAAGTACTTGATAAATACAATTTTTCTTTTCAAAAAAAGTTTGGGCAAAATTTTCTCATTGATTCAAATATATTAGAGAATATTGTAAAATCGGCAGAGATTACGAAAGATGATTGCGTTTTGGAAATTGGTCCGGGTATCGGTACGATGACACAGTATCTTGCAGAAAATGCGCGAGAGGTAATTGCTGTTGAAATTGATAAAGCACTTATTCCTATTTTAAAAGATACGTTGTCGGCGTATGATAACGTGACAGTAATCAATGAGGATATTTTAAAGGTTGATATTAATAAGATTGCAGACGAAAAAAATGCCGGAAAGCCAATTAAGGTTGTTGCAAATCTTCCTTATTATATAACAACACCTATTATAATGGGATTGTTTGAAAGTGGGGTGCCACTGGATTCCGTTACCATTATGGTACAAAAAGAAGTGGCGGACCGCATGCAGGTGGGGCCGGGTACAAAGGATTACGGGGCATTGTCATTAGCGGTACAGTTTTATGCAAAGCCTGAGATTATGATGATAGTTCCGCCTACTTGTTTTATGCCGAGACCTAACGTGGCAAGTGCCGTAATAAAACTCAGCAGGTATGCGGAGAAGCCGGTGCAGGTAAAAGATGAAAAACTGATGTTTAAAATTATCCGTGCAACATTTAATCAAAGAAGGAAAACATTGGTTAACAGTCTTAGCAATGCAGGGCTTCATGGCATAGACAAGGATAAAGTATTAAATGCGCTTAATGAGATGGGGTTAAGTGCGACCATACGTGGGGAAGCACTAACGCTTGAACAGTTTGCTTATTTATCGAATCTGCTCGGATAAAGTTTTTTTAGTTGTCGAAGGAATAGATTTATAGTCAAAAAAGGTGGATACATTTTGACATAGACAAATACCTATGATACACTATATTTGGTATATTCTAAGATTTCAGACAACTAGAAAAAGGGGTGGACACCTTGGATAAGTATGAATACAAACAGCGGGCAGAGGAAATAAAATCCCTGATTGAGAATAAAGAATACGCAGAAGCGATGATGATAGCAGATACGATTGACTGGACCAGAGTAAAAAGCGTTATGATGCTTACGACGGTCAGTGATTTGTATAAGATTAACAAGAGATATGATGTAAGTAGAGACGTTTTATTGCTTGCATATGAAAGATATCCGGGTGGTCGGTCTATCGTATATTCGCTTTGCGAATTGTGTATAAAAATGAACGATTATGTGCAAGCCGTAGAGTATTACAAGGAATTTGTAAGGATTGCACCTAAAGATACGGGAAGATATATTCTCCAATATAAATTATATGAAGCTCAAGGAGTTAACACGGAAGAGCTTATTCAGGTACTTGAAGAATTCAAAAGCCATGAGCGCCGTGAAAAGTGGTGCTATGAGCTTGCTTTTTTGTATCATAAAATAGGTATGACAACAAAGTGTGTTGAAGAATGTGATGAAATAGTCCTTTGGTTCGGTAGCGGTAAATATGTAACTAAAGCATTAGAACTTAAAATGATTCATGAACCTTTAACACCGGCGCAACAGGATAAATATATGAACCGTAATAAGCTTGCGCAGCCTGTAAGTATAGAAAATGCCGATGAAGGAATTCAAGTGCGGACATTTGATGCAGGCAGCCAGTTTAATACCATTGACATACAAAAAGAGATTGCAAAGAGTATGCAGGATTTAATGGCAGAAGAAACCAAGGCGGTATTTGAAGAGACGGAAAAACCGGAGAGACGTGAATTTGTTGAGCCGACTTATGATACCATCGAGCAAGCTGTTATATCTGAATTTATGATTGATAATTCTACCGGAGTGAATCCGGAAGGAAATATGCAGGAACTTATTTTTAAAGAAGAGGAACCGGACAATGATGAGCCGGAAGATGATGAAATTGTAACTGAGCAACCCACAACCGATGAGCCTGTCGCCGAAGAAATTGTAACTGACGAATTGGTAACCAATGAACCTGTAGAGGACGAGGAAGAAAGACTGATGAGAACAACCTCGATAGTAACCAATGTAGATGAAGTTATACAGAGAGAAGAAGTGCCTGTTGAATATGCGGACAAGCTCTCACAGGAATATGACGGTCAGATTAGTTTTGTTATTCCTGAAAACGATATGGTTGAACAGCAGATAACCGGCCAGCTTAACTTTGATGATATTCTTGCGGAGTGGGAGAGAATTAAACAGGATCTTAAGTCAAGAAGTGAAGCAGAGGTTAAGCAACGGGTAGAAAAACAGACCAGTGAAATGCTACTGGAGTTTGATGTAATTAAGCGTCATTCTACTTTGGATGAACTGGAAGCCGTGGCAGATGCAGAGATAGCAAAAAATATGAGTGCGCAGGCAGAGGCTTCTTTGGATGAAGAAAATATTGAGGGTGAAGATCAAGATATTTATTTTGGTAAAGAAGAAGTATTACACGATGTGGCACCGGAAGTGGTGGATAGTTTCGGCACTTATATGACAGAAAGTAGCGAAGCGGAAACCGATGAAGATTCCGAAGCCGCAGAAGAAATTGAAGCTATGGAAGATGCGGAAGCCGTAGAAGAAGTTGAAACTATGGAAGATGCGGAAGCTACAGAAGAAGTTGAAACTATGGAAGATGCAGAAGCCGTAGAAGAAGTTGAAACTATGGAAGATGCGGAAGCTGTAGAAGAAGTTGAAACTATGGAAGATGCGGAAGCCGCAGAAGAAGTTGAAACTATGGAAGATGCGGAAGCCGCAGAAGAAGTTGAAACTATGGAAGATGCGGAAGCTACAGAAGAAGTTGAAGCTGCAGAAGAATCTGAAGTAACCTATGTTGAAGCAGAAATAGAAGTCGATGAAGTGACATATAATGTGGAAGGCATGGACGAAGCAGAAATAACAGAAGAGCCACAGGAAACGGAAGAAGCGGACGTACCGGAAACTCCGGAAGTACAAGTTGCACAACCGGCAGATGATTTATCGGATGATGAAAAAGAGTTGTTTGAGGAAACCGTTGGTTCCGCCTCTACAACAAAGCAGATAGAAGAAGCACTTGAAAAAATCAGTCTTGCTTCTTATACGGGAAATGTATTGATTACCGGTGAAAATACTGCTGATACGATAGGAATTGCAAAGACATTAATAAAAAATGTTCAGCAGACAGATGCTAACTTTTCCGGCCGTGTAGCAAAGATATCCGGACAGGCACTTAATAAGAAGGACATTAACCAGACATTGGAAAAATTAATGAATGGTGCAATTATTATTGAGAGATGCCGTGATTTGAACAAGGATACCGTTAAACAGATATTACGTTATATTAATAGGGAAGGTACCGGTATAATAGTTATTCTTGAAGATACGAAGCGTGCAATGCGCGGATTCCTTGCCCAACATAAAGGACTTAATGAGAACTTTAATGCAAGAATAGACATTGCCCGCATGGATGACAGGGCGTTGGCGCGTTACGGTAAGAAATACGCCTATGAAAAAGAGTACTCTATTGATGAAATGGGAATGCTTGCTCTTCAGACCAGAATTTCCAATAAGCAGACCGCACAACATAGTGTGACGCTTGCAGAAGTACGGGAAATAGTAGATGAAGCAATTTGGAGTGCAAACCGCAAAACAATAAAGCATTTCTTTAATGTAGTTTTTTCCAAGAGATACGATGCAGAAGATATGATAATATTAAAAGAAGATGATTTTATTTGTTAATGCATCATAAAAAATAGGAAGTGAGGTATAATGATGGCTGATAAATCTAATATTTTTAGAGAAGAAATCTTTATCTCCGAAGACGACCAATTTTTATTTGGACAAGGAACACATTATGAAATATATAAAAAGCTTGGTGCACATCTTTCGATAAAAGATGGCAAAGAGGGTGTGTATTTTGCAGTCTGGGCTCCGAATGCCAAGGAAGTTTATGTGGTTGGGGATTTTAACGGATGGAATGAATACAGAAATCCAATGAAAAAGATAGGAGCGGGTGGTATATACGAGTGCTTTATAGAAGAAGCTTCTATAGGTTCCATATATAAGTTTCTCATTGTTACCTCAAAGGGAGACAAGTTATATAAAGCAGATCCGTTCGCCAATCAAGCACAATTAAGACCTGAAACAGCGTCTGTTGTTACCGATATAACAAATTTTGAATGGAATGATGACAATTGGATTGATGCAAGATGCAAGAAAAATGTTTTTGCAGAGCCTGTGTCAATCTATGAGTGCCATATTGGTTCCTGGATGAAACATCCAAACGGAACAGAGGATGGTTTCTATAATTATAGGGAGTTTGCTAACCGATTGATAGGATATCTCAAAGAAATGCCGTATACCCATGTGGAATTACTGGGTATCGCAGAGCATCCGTTTGACGGATCATGGGGCTATCAGGTAACCGGTTATTATGCACCAACCAGCAGATATGGAACACCGGAAGACTTTATGTATCTGGTGAATGAATTGCACAAAAATGGTTACGGCGTAATTTTAGACTGGGTACCGGCGCACTTTCCGCGTGATGCGCATGGTCTTGCGGAATTTGACGGAGAATGTCTGTTTGAACATCCCGACAAACGCTTGGGAGAACATCCGGATTGGGGTACAAAGATTTTTAACTATAGTAAAAATGAGGTACGTAACTTTCTGATTGCGAATGCTTTATTCTGGATCCGGGAGTTCCATATTGACGGATTACGTGTTGATGCGGTAGCTTCCATGCTTTATCTTGATTATGGTAAAAAGGACGGAGAATGGGTTGCTAACAAGTATGGCGGATACGA
Organism: Lachnospiraceae bacterium; assembly: GCA_045576455.1. GTDB lineage: Bacteria > Bacillota > Clostridia > Lachnospirales > Lachnospiraceae > RGIG4034. The sequence goes on from JAZNGM010000017.1 coordinate 7,541, forward strand.
AAATCTTGAAGCAATAGAATTACTTAAACACTTAAATAGTATAGTTGTAAAAAAGCATCCCGGCGTTATGATGATAGCAGAGGAATCAACCGCATGGCCTAATATAACTAAGCCGGTTGAAGAAGGCGGACTTGGTTTTACCTTTAAGTGGAATATGGGTTGGATGCATGATTTCTGTGAGTATATGAAGCTGGATCCGTATTTTAGAAAAAATAATCACCATAAGATGACTTTTGCCATGTCTTATAACGGAAGTGAAAATTATATTCTTCCTTTGTCGCATGATGAGGTGGTTCATCTTAAATGTTCCATGGTCTTCAAAATGCCCGGATATACCGTTGATAAATATGCCAACCTTCGTGTAGGATACACATACATGTTTGGTCATTCCGGTAAAAAGCTTTTGTTTATGGGTCAGGATTTTGCCCAGGAGCGTGAATGGAGTGAAGCAAGGGAGCTTGACTGGTTCCTGCTGGGAGAACCGCTTAACAAGGGAATGAAAGAGTATGTAAGTTCTCTGTTAAAGCTTTACCGCGAGTATCCTGCATTATATGAAATTGATAACAGTTGGGATGGCTTTGAATGGGTGAACGCTGATGATGGAGACAGAAGTACTTACAGTTTTATCCGTAAAGACCACACCGGAAAAAACAGTATTTTAGTTGTGCTTAACTTTACGCCGGTTGCCAGAGATGATTTCAGAGTCGGTGTTCCGGATGTAAAAAAGGTAAAACTATTATTAAACAGTGATGAGGCCAAATTTGGCGGACAGGGCCACCAGATTGATAAAGAGATTATAGTTGAAAAAATACCGTGTGATTATAGGGAACAATCGATTTCCTTTTCTTTACCGGCATACGGTGCAATGATGTTTTTAATACCTTAAGAAATAAAAAAAGATATGGGTAAGCAGTTGCCCATATCTTTTTTTGTTGTGATATATATTAAGAAAATACATATAAAAGCCGAAATATATCATGTAAAGAACAACCTGTAACATGAAAGTGGTGACAGTATGAAGATATCGTTTGATTCACTGAATGCAAATCAAAATGTTGACAGGGTAACAACTTCATCAATGGGCGAGACAATTTCAACGACGAAATTGTCAGGCGCATATGCATTGGACATTTCTGGAACAGTTATGGATAACTCATCAATCTTAGATCAAGGAAAGATCGCAGAAGACGTTATGCAAAATGCGGAGCAGGGTTTTTTGGATGCGAAGCAGAACTTTATGACAGTTATGTCTAATTTTATGTCTGCCGGTGATTATGAGGAACTTGAAAAAAATGGGTTTAAACCGGGCAGTGTTGATGCAGAAACAATTGTTACCGTTGTAGATGAAATAAAAGCTAAGCTTGCAGAAGCCGGTATTGAGATAAAAGGTTATAATGACGACCTTAGTACCGAAGAGTTGGCGCGCATTACCGGAAGTGAAATGCGTGGCAGAAGCATTGCAGACAAGTTAAAAGAAAATGACATGCCTGTCAATAGCAGGAATGTTAAAGATATAAATGAGGCATTACGCAAGTGTGAGGAAATAAACGGACTAAGCGACGGTGCTAAAAAATATCTTATTCAGAATAAATCAGAGCTTACTATTGAAAACGTATATTGTGCCCAATTTACTTCTGTATCAGGAACTACCCGTCAGGGATATGGTTATTATGCGGAAGAAATGCCGGGATATTACGCTAAAAAAGCAGAAGGCATTAATTGGGATAGTATTGAAGGACAGATTAACGCCATTATAGAAGAAGCCGGTATACCTAATGATATTCAAACCCAGGAAGAAGCTAAATGGCTTATTATGGAAGGTATTCCGCTGACGAAAGATAATGTCAGCAGAATGCATAAGATTAACAGTATATCTTTCCCGATTAATACGGATAGTGCGCTTAATGCTATTGTCAATGCATTATGGAAGAATAAAGGAACCAATGAAGCGGTTTTAACTGATACGGAATCTATATGTGTCGAAGCAGAGCGTATCAGGAATACCGTTGACTCTATTTCAGAAGATACCTTACGTACCGCGGTTACAGAAGCGGTTCCGTTGACAATAAAGAACTTAAAAATGCTTCAGGATCAGGGTGGTGAGGCTTCATATAACAGGCAGGAGGAAGCTGCTTATGAAAATGATGAAGCTTTCGTAACGGCAAGAAGACAGCTTGAAGAAATCCGCCTTCAAATGACATTTGAAGCTAATTTAAGATTGTTGAAGAGTGGCTATTCCATTGATACGACAGAACTGTCAGAATTAGTAGATAAACTGAAAGCGATAGAACAGACACAAAAAGAAGTGCTGTATCAGACAGAAAATCCTGAGTTATTGAAAGAACGTGATCAGATATATCAGGAAACTCTCACGAAAACGGCACAAATACCATCTCTTCCTGCACATGTTATCGGAAAAGTGGCAGGAAATAGCGTATTCTTTAATCTTAATTATGTATATTTGCAAGGAACCGTTCTTAAAAGCAATTATGAGCAGGTACAGGCTGCTTATGAAACGGTGATGACGGTTCCGAGAGCGGATTTGGGAGATAGTATTCAAAAGGCTTTTAGAAATGTTGATGATATTTTAATGAATTTGGACCTTGCAGTTAATGATGTTAATGAAAGGGCTGTAAGAATTCTTGGATATAACAATATGCCTGTTAATGAAGCTAATATCGCTTTGATTAAGGATGCAGACCTTACACTTAACCGTGTTATCAGAAAACTGACACCGGGAACAACCTTACAATTAATAAGGGATGGCATTAATCCTCTTTCCATGAATCTTGAGGAACTGGATGAATACCTTAATAATATGGAGACACCGGCAGCAGATGCTGAAAAGTATAGCCGGTATTTGTACCAGCTTGAGAGAAATCACGAAATAACACCTGAGGAAAAAGAAGCCTATATCGGTATTTACCGCTTAATCCGTCAGGTAGAAAAATCGGATGGTGCCGTAATCGGAAGTCTTGTCAATCAAGGTGCCGAATTAAGTTTTAAGAATCTTCTTTCTGCAGTAAGAACGGCAAAAAGTAAAGCTATGGATTATTATGTGGATGATGATTTCGGCGGGGTTGAGGGTTCCTTTAGGAATAAGTCTATTTCGTCACAGATTGAAAGCTATTATACCCGTCTTACAAAAGAGATTTATGACACGTTATCACCTGAAAAGATAGCTAATATTAACTTTAATGACAGTATGACACTTGAAGAATTTGCGCAGGCTATGCAGGATCAGGGAGTAGAAGAAGATGCGGATGTTTTAAGACAGTATCGTAAGGAGATATTAGATGAAACAAGGAATGTCCGCTATATAAATGAAAAAACACTTTCTAACCTTTTACAGTTTGATCAGGAAATAACTACAGATAACCTGATGGCAGCAGATTATCTTTTACAGTACAGAGGTTCGGCGTTCAGACAACTGTTTGGCCGTGCGGGTGAACAGGGTACGGCAGTAAGAGACCGGCTTGAACAGGCGATGTATAAATTGCAGCGTAACCTTACTGATGAAGAAACTGCTTTAAGGGCATATGATACACTGTGTGATGAAGTGGAAGAAGTGCTGGATGAGTCGTTGGAAAAAGCAAGCTCACACATTGATGTGAGATCCATCAGCAATTTCCATAAACAGATATCACTTGCAAGAAATCTTGCAAAAAAAGAGAATTATGAAGTTCCTGTTTTAATAAATGGACAGATAAATTCAATCAACTTGCAAATAGTGAGCGATGAGCAAGATGCAGGCAAGGTTAAAATTACGTTTTCATCGGATGTGTATGGTAAGGTATATGCTTCTTTCCAGGCAAAAGAAATAGCTTATCCGGAAGAAGCAACGGTTGTGAGCGGTATGATTGCAAGTTCTGATGATGAAGGTATTGAATTACTAAAAAAAGCAGAAAAGGTAATCAGACAGGAGTTAACTACCGATAAATGTATTGTAGAAGATTTATTCTTTACCGTTAGCAAATCGGTAGATATAAATACAGTGGATACACTTTCCGGTCAGGGACAGCATATATCAGATGATTCAGAAGATAAAAAGATAGCAACGAAGACGCTGTATGATATAGCAAAAGCCTTTATTATAGCCATACAGAGTCAAAAAGGAGAGTAACTATGAAGATTAATTACAACGCAACAGCCATGATTGCCAAACAGGCATTGGAAAGAAATAACAGCATGCAGAACAACTCGACGATGAAGCTTTCAACAGGACTTAAAATTATGTCTGCAAAAGATGATGCGGCGGGTTATGCAGTTTCCAGAAGAATGAAGGCACAGATTAGAGGACTTGATAGTGCAAGGGCTTCTGCCGGTGACGGTGTATCCGTTGCCGAAATTGTAGACGGAGCATTAAGCGAAGTGCATTCTATTTTACAGCGAATGAATGAACTTGCTGTTAAGGGTGCTAACGGAACTATGATTGATTCAGACCGTGTGGCACTTAGTGAAGAAATTGAACAGTTAAAGGATGAAATCAACAGAATCGGATCAGAAACAGAATTTAACGGTCAGACATTGATGGACGGAAACTTTGATTTAAAAGGTTATACGGATGCTTATGGTGTATATGTTGATGATTATACGGATGCGGTTCCTGCCGGTGTGTATTCTTTTAGCCTTACCGGCGTGGGAACAAATGCATTTGCAGCATCTATGACAGTGGCGCCGGATGTTGCCGGAGGAGAGGAATTCTTTAATAACGCTGTTATTACGACAAAAGAGGATGCAGTTACCGTTACTGACGGAAGGGGAAAGACTATAGAATTTTTCCTTGATTTAGACAGATTAAAAGCAGATAACGGTGGAACGGTTCCTGCAAATCTTGATATTAATCTTGATATTAAGAGTATAGGTGAAATGAATGTACAGGTAGGAGCAAGTGAAGGCCAGTTGCTTAAAATGCGAATCCCGGTTGTTTCTATTGAATCATTAAACCTTGATAAAATTGATTTTTCTACACAGACAAGCTGTCAGCAAACGATTGCCATGATTGCGGATGCCAGTGCACAGGTTTCTTCTATACGAAGCCGTATCGGTGCTTACCAGAACAGATTGGAAGGCGCGATGACAAATCTGGATGTGAGCTCAGATAATATGACAAGCGCATATTCACGTATTATGGATGTGGATATGGCAGCAGAAATGACAGAGTATTATACTTCACAGATTTTGGTTCAGGCAGGTACTTCCGTATTGGCGCAAGCTAATTCGCAGCCGGAGCAGATATTACAGTTATTACAATAATCGTAAAACCGGGAGGAATTGATTATGACAGACGCGCTTAAGCAACAATATACGCTTCGTATTTCCCAGGCAAATAGAAGCGAGTTGACGGTTATTCTTTATGAAATGCTGCTGAGTTATATCGATGATGTAAAAAAAGCACATACCAATAAAGACAGAGCAGCATTCCGGGAAGGCATTAGAAAAGCCAATGGCTGTGTAAAAGAATTATTAGCTTCCTTGGATTATTCTTATGAAATATCTTACGGATTATCTAATTTATACCTCTATGTAAGCCGTGAACTTGCACTGGTAGATGTGCGTAACCGGCCTGAGGGATTAGAGGCTGTTGAAATGGTTATAAAAGGATTGTGTGAATCATTCCGTAAAGTCAGTGAACAAGATAAAAGTGATGCTTTAATGCACAATACGCAGGCAGTATACGCAGGACTCACGTATGGTAAATCAGATCTCAATGAGAGCCTGTATAGTCAGGGCGGCTCCCGCGGCATCTGCGTTTAGTTCAAGTTCATTTACAAAATCCATATCAGTATGTCTAATGGGCAGCGAATATAGTTTCGCTGCCTGTTCTAATAAGAACTTATATCGCTTTAAAACAGAATTAACCTCGTATATATAACAGTCAATTAAGTCGGGGTCGGTAGCGTTATCAAATCCGTCATATGCTATCTGAAGTGCTTTTTTTGTTAATTCAATGTCGTTGAGAAGGCTGATTTTATCAGGGTCTTCATTAGAATTTCGGCTAAAAAAAGCTTTCATGTCATATACCTTTCTCGTTATAAAATACACTTTTTAACAGTATAATCAGATTTTTTTAGTATTATACAAAAAAAGGAAATAAAGTTTGTTACTATTTTACGAAAACGCAAAAAGAGAATAAAAACCTCTTTACAGAGCTAGAGGAGTCTGCTAAACTTCGATTTACAACTCAGCAGGGAACACTTCTTATGTTCCTCAAGTATTTCATAATACCGTAAGGTATTTCATAAAGCAGTGAATACTGCTTCAGGCGTTTATGCCGTTTATTTCTCCAAACACACATGAATACAAGATTCTATGTTTTTGAACAGTTTCATTCCGCCCAATGAGTTATTGTTCTTTGTCACCTCTTACAAAAATGTTTTTTTGGAGTGTTCCCTGTAAGAGTTTAGACAATACATACCGTTGTCAGTATGCAATAAGGAGGTTTATCTATGCAGGGTATGAGCGATAAAAAAATATTGGTTATTTGTGATTCGGATGAAAAATATGCTAACCGGCTTGCAGAATACTTTTCAAAGCAGGAGGAATTTCCGTTTGCCTTATGGTATTTTTCACAAATTCATGCATTAGTTAATTTTATGGAAGAGAATAAGATATTTTTATTGCTGGTCCAGGAAGAAATCGTGAATGAACTTGGCGGGAAAATATATGCGGAAAACATATTTGTATTGTCATCCAATATTGAAAAATGTAAAGGATGTGATGAAGAGGTCAGATATATATACCGTTACCGTTCGGCAAAGGATATTATGATGTTCATTTATCAGAACTGTACGGTTGATATCAGGCTTCCGGTTAAAAATATGTGTGATGCTGCTACAAAGAGGATTGGTTTCTTTACGCCGGTAAATTCAATGCTGCAGACACCGCTTGCATTAACGATGGGACAAATACTGGCAAGAAAAAAGTCAGTTTTATATCTTAATTTTGATGGTTGTAACTCTTTTTACAGACAGGATTTTCATTCTCTGTTTAATCTTTCGGATTTAATCTTCTACTTTATGCATTCCAGAGAAAACTTTCTTACTAAACTTTCCACAATGAAGCTTACCTTAAACAAGGTTGATTATATTGCACCGGCTAAAACGTATATGGATATCCAGTCGGTTGATGCTAACCAATGGATAGACATGATTAATTATATTTCTGAAAGTGGTTTATACGATTATATTTTTCTCGACATAACAAAGGCTGTTCAGGGGATTTTTGACATGCTGAATATATGTCACAGGATTTATACCATAGACGATGACAGTGTACATGCCGTACGGAAAAAGAAATGGTATGAGAACATGGTTAGGTTTATTCATGCCGATTTTGTGACAGAGAAAACGTGCTATTTAAGCATTCCAAAAGAGGTAATAGGGGATGAGGACAAGGAAATGCCGGAATATCCCGAGGAGCTTACTTATAGCTGCTTTGGGGATTATGTAGCTAAAGTGTTACGGGAGGAAGGTATATGACGAGTTTTAATTATGATGATATGAAATGTTATTTGAAAGAACTTGTAATGGAGCAGATTGATATCAGCAGAAATGTAGAGGATGAAGAAGTCTTTGAGCTTATTAATGAAAATATGGTTAAGTTATGTCGTGAGCATTATATAGGAAGCTATGAGCGGGAAAAAATGGCCGTGGAAATTTTTAACGCTATAAGGAAACTTGATATCATTCAGGAGCTGGTAGATGACAGTGATGTTACAGAAATTATGGTAAATGGGATTGATAGTATATTCATCGAACGTAAGGGAAGATTGTATTGCTGGGAAAAGCACTTTACAAGTAAGGAAAAGCTTGAGAGTGTAATCCAACAGATTGTTGCTAAGAGTAACAGGGTTGTTAATGAAAGTACACCTATTGTGGATGCACGCTTGGAAAATGGTTCAAGAGTACATGTCGTATTACCTCCGGTTGCCCTAAATGGTCCCATTCTTACAATCCGTAGATTTCCTGACAATCCTATCAGTATAAAGAAACTTGTGGAAATCGGGTCTGTAAATTGTGAAGTGGTGGATTTTCTCAATAAACTTGTCGTTGCCGGTTATAACATATTTATCAGTGGCGGTACGGGTTCCGGAAAGACAACGTTTCTTAATGCACTTTCTGAATTTATCCCAAAGGAAGAGAGAATTATTACCATTGAGGACAGTGCAGAATTACAAATAAGAGGAATTGACAATATTGTCAGTTTGGAAACGCGTAATGCAAATGTAGAAGGTTGTAAAGAAATCAGTATAAGGGATTTAATCAAAGCTTCGCTCAGAATGCGGCCGGATAGAATTATTGTGGGGGAAGTTAGGGGAGGAGAGGCCATAGATATGATTCAGGCCTATAACACAGGGCACGATGGTTCGCTTTCTACAGGTCATGCAAACAGTGCAAAGGATATGTTAACCAGACTTGAGACGATGATGCTAATGGGGATGAATCTACCTCTAGAGGCAATACGAAGGCAGATTGCTTCGGGTATAGACATTATAGTTCATCTTGGAAGATTGCGTGATAAGAGCCGTAAAGTGTTGGAAATATCTGAGGTAGAGGGATTTTCAGAGGGCGAAATCCGGCTCAATGTTCTTTATGAATTTATGGAAAAGGGTGAAGAGAATGGAAAAATCAAAGGTGTTCTTACTAAAAAGAGCGAGCTTAAACATAAGGAAAAGCTCTGTGCAGCAGGATTATCATAGCTATACGTTTAGCGGTAAGGAAGTAGTCCGTTATGTGCTTGAGTATGCATTAATCATTAGCCTTATGAGTTATTTGTTTTATGACTCTGTTGTCGCTTTTCTTGTGTTGTTATTGGGATGCAAAATGTACTTAAAACGAAAAAGGGAGTTGTTGCTAAGAAAGCGGAAAGAGCAGATGGAGCAGGAGTTCAGGGATTTTTTATCTAAGTTTTCCGTTAATCTTAAAGCAGGATATTCGATAGAGAATGCTTTTAATGAGTCCTATAAAGATATGTTAATGATTCATGATAATAAAGCCGTTCTGCTTAAGGAATTTAAAACGTTTATGTACAGCATGCAGAATAATGCTTCCATAGGTGAATTGTTATTGGATCTGGGAGTACGCAGCACTGTGGAAGAGATTGAAGAGTTTGCCAAAGTGTTTATGGTAGCAAGATATAGTGGGGGAAATCTTACTAAAATGATAGGCGATTGCTCGGACGTAATCCAAGACAAAATAGATATGAAAAGAGAGATAAGAACGGTTATTGCTGCCAAAGAAACAGAAGCAAAAATTCTGATGTGTATTCCTTTTTTTATCATTATTTATATCAGTGCAACTTCCCCCGGCTATTTTGATATTCTGTATCATAACCTTACCGGAATTGCTATTATGTCAGTATGCCTCTTTATCTATATTATGGCAGTTATACTTGCCGGTAAAATTGTAAAAATAGAAATATAATATGAGGTTGTCTATGTCAGTTCTTATCATCGTCATCTGTATCTATCTGGTTCTTATCATTTGCACTTTTAAGACAAAACTTGAAACAGGAAACGAAAACAGTAAATTTTTTATACCATTTATTAAAATTGCATTTTGTTTGGTAAATCGCTTTGTGCCCGGTAAAAAGAATTTAAAGTTGTCATCAAAAGTAGCAAATGATTTGAAATATCTTTATCCCACAGAAGCATCATCACAGCGACAATCACGGTTTGTTATCCATAAGTTAGGTATTTTGCTTGCAGTAGGTTTTTTGGGATGCTGTATGGGACTTTGTGTATCCGTTAGCAGTCGTATTCAACACAATCTTATTGACGGTCATGTCATAAAACGGAATGAACAAGGAAAAGGGAGTAAGGCTGTTACGTTAATTGCTTCTGTGGGTGAAGAAAAACATAAGTATCAAATTGATGTAAATGAACGTCGCTATACCAATGAAGAATTTACAGCTGTAGCGGATGCGATTCATGAAGATATATTTCTGACTGCACTCGGTTCAAATGAAAGTTATGAAAAGATAACTGAAAACCTTGACTTTGTGGAAACGTATGAAAAATATCCCTTTGTATTGGAGTGGTCGGTAAGTAATCCGGAAATAGTTTTATGGGATGGAAGTATTTCGTATGAGAAGGTTACGGATAGTGGTGTGGCAATAAGTGTAGAACTTACCATTAAATACAATGACACTTGTGTCAAATATGTTAAAGAAGGTTTTGTTTATAGAAAACAAGAAGTGTATGGCGAATATGCCCGGATTGAGAAGATGATTCAGAATACGGATGAACAGCAATCAGAAGAAGAATATCTGAGACTTCCTGTTGTGTTTGGCGACAAGGAAATTATATGGGAAGAGGAGCAGTCACAAAACCCTGCAGTCACAATTATTATATTGATTGTATCGGTAATCATTGCGCTTTATTTTTTCTACGACTATGACTTACATAATAAAACTTTAAAAAGGCAGAAGGAATTGCGATATGCATATCCGGAACTTGTAACAAAACTGATTTTGTTTATGGGGGCAGGAGCAAGTGTCAGAGAGGCATGGAAACGGATAGTCCGGGAAAAAAGGGTGTGTAACAGTCTTTGGATGCAGATGATAATTACTTATCATGAGATGGAAGAGGGATATTCGGAAGTAGAGGCGTTTACCCGCTTTGGAAAGCGGTGTAGGGAACCGTACTATCTTAGGTTCAGTTCATTAATTACCCAAAATATAAAAAGAGGAAGCAGTAAAATAATTGAGCTGTTAAATAATGAGACACAGGAAATGAAAGAGGAGAGAAAAAGTAATGCCAGAAAGAAAGGGGAAGAGGCAGGAACAAAACTTTTATTACCTATGGTAATGCTGCTCTTTGTCGTAATGATTATTATTATGGCGCCGGCGTTTTTAACTATGTGAAAAATGAAAAGGAGAATGGAAATGAAAAAATGTATGCATAAATTATCATGGTTACTAAAGAAAACTAAAATAAATATGTTTATTAAGGATACAAAAGGTATGGGGACAATAGAAGTTATTCTCATTATTGTAGTACTCATCGGTTTGGTTCTTATTTTCAAAGACCAGATAACGTCAATTGTTGAGTCGCTCTTTAGTAAGGTGGCATCTAATGCAAACAAATTATAAGGGAGCAGTAACCATATATCTTATGTTGATATTTCCTTTACTGTGTAGTCTGTTTATTGCGTGTATTCATTCAGCCCGTTATAGTATGTGCCGGCTTGAAACGGAGAAAGCTTTGGAATTAGGGTTGCTTTCCACCTTTGCGGAATTTAACAGGGAATTGCTTGAAAGATATGACATTTTCGGTATTGATACTTCGTATGGAACTAAAAATGCAAGCTATCATTATACGGAGCAGCATTTGCTTGAATATACCAAATATAATCTTAATCCTTCGTATAACATTCCGGTTTATGGTGTTAATGATGTGTGTAAATTACAGACCGACCTTGTGGAAATTAATGCTATCGAGTTATTAACGGATAATGGGGGAAAAGCATTTAAGAAACAAGCTATAGAATACATAAAGACAAATTATGGTATCAGCTTTATTGAAGGTATTATAAATGATGTGACAAGCGTGTCAGATAATGCGTTGCTGGAAACTGATGTTGATACAGAGCGTGAAATTGCAGAAAGTACTATCAGTAAAGCAGAGCAGGATGGGATACAAATATCAGAGGATGAATGGGTAGAAGTATCACTGGATAATCCTGCCAATAAGGTAAATGCAAATAGAACCAAGGGTATACTTAATTTTACTGTCAAAGACGTCAGTTCTCTTTCTAATAATGCGGTTGATCTAAGCGTATATCGTTCAAAAAGAGAATTGGGCAAGGGAAATTTCAGTACAGTATCGTCAGATTTTTCCCTTATCGATAACATTATTTTTAATGAGTATTGTGTTAAAAAAATGGGGTGCTATACAAATCCGGCGACGGATGAGCCGTTACAGTATCAGCTTGAATATCTTTTGGAGGGACATAACAGTGATATAGAGAATTTACGCGGGGTTTGCAATACGCTTGTATTGATGAGGGAAGTAGCTAATCTGCTTTATTTAATGACGGATAGTTTGAAGGTGGCAGAAGCTGATGCACTGGCACTTACCATAACCTCCGCATTACTGGCGCCATACCTGCAACCGGTAGTAAAGTATACGCTTCTTGCGGCATGGGCATATGCGGAAAGCGTGGTGGATGTAAAACATCTTTTGTCAGGTGATAAAGTGCCTATTATCAAAAGCAAAAAGGATTGGAATTTATCATTGGAAGGTATGCTGGATTATGATAAATTTTCCGGAAGTGATGGGAAGAATGAAAAAGGTCTTGATTATACGGCGTATTTACGGGTTCTTCTTGCAATTGAAAAAGAAGGTAAGGTTGTAAACCGGGCGATGGATTTAGTGGAAATGTATATGCGGTTGAAAGAAGGAAATCACTATTTCCGCTTAGATGCCTGTATAAGCTCAGTTCATGCCAAGATAAGGACAAGAAGCAGATATGGTTTTATGTGTAAAGCTTCACAGCAATATTCGTATGTATATTAAGAAATGGAGGTACGTGATGAGATTCCCTGTAGAAACGGTAACTGTAAACAATGCAAAAAAATCAGGTTTATCTCTCCGTCTTAAATTATCAGGTATTCAATATTGTCCCAATATTATAAAAAGGTTTCTCCAGGGGATTTCATCACGTACCTCACATTTTTATACAGCGGGTCTGACTGTAGAAGCAGCACTTGCATTTCCGGTATTTCTGTTAGCAGCGCTACAGCTGATAAGTTTGTTAACTGTTTTTTATAACTATTCCGTAAAATCCATGTCCCTATATGAGTCGTGCAAGAAACTGGCTGAATACTCATATGTGTCGGAAGATTTGCCATTGGAAACAGAGTATATTGATTTGATTGACTATTATAAGGAAACGCCTAAAGTTGCATTGATTCAAAAGAATTTGTGGTTTCTTGCAAGGGCGAGGGTAAGGGTATGGACAGGTTACGATAATACCCAAAATGCCGTACAGGAAAAGTGTGTGTATATTACAGATAATCAGGAAGTGTATCATATAAATCTCCATTGCAGCTATTTGGATATGGATATTATTGAGATAACGGAAGAAGAAGCCGATGCGGGAGTCCTAAAGACAGGTAACAAAGTTACGCCTTGCAGTATGTGTGTAACGTCTGCTGCTTATATTGGTAAGTATTATGCTACGGAATCAGGAGAACATTACCATTATGATATAGAATGTACGGGTCTTATCAGAAGAGTCAGGATGGTACTCAAGGAAGATGCAGGAAACGTACCGCTTTGTTCCCGATGCGGAGGTGAAAGTAAGTGACGATAGCAGTAAATTTGTATTTGTTGGTCATGTCATTTTGTGACATAAAATACAGGAAAGTTCCATTAATTGGTCTTGTACTTTTTTTCTTCAGTGGTCTTATTTACAATGTGTTTTTTTCGGATATGAGTATAACTTTGTGGCTGGGAGGGATTCTGACAGGTTTTTCTTTTTTGCTTATTTCCTATATTAGTAAAGAAAAAATCGGATACGGGGATTCCCTGCTTCTTATCGGCATAGGGGCATGGATGGGAACACGGTACATATGGGGCGTCTGTTTGGTTGCTTTTTTCCTGGGTTTTATTTTTGCTGTTTTTATTATTATAAAAAACTTTAAAAGAAGAAATAAGGATATGGTAATACCGTTTGTTCCGTTCTTATTTTGCGGTTCATTGTATATGACATTTAGGGGGATTATTTAAGTGCTTATTATGAAAACTAATGCAAAGGGAAAGGGAGTTAAAGGTAGTTTCACGGTTGAAGCGGCGATTCTTATTCCGTTTATTACATTGATTATTATTATGATTATGTTTTTGTGTTTCCATTTATACAATAATCTGATTTCTTATCATCAGGCAAGTCATGCTGTGCTTGCGGCAAACAATACGTTAAATGCCGATGCGGATGAAAGAATTTCAGTAGCTCAAAGAGAGTATTATTTAAATTCAAAGGGAACAAGAATATCCATTGAAAACGAAAAAGGTTCATTTAAGATTAACGGCGATAAGCTTGAACTAAGTTACTCATATGAAACAATAAGTCCTTTTTCGGGATTTATGAGAGATCTTATAGGAAAAGATTATTTTATAGTAGAAGGAAGCGTTTCGTTTTCAAAAATTAATCCGGTAGCTGCTACGCGTAATTATCGTAGAATAAAAGATTTGGTGACGGACGGAAAAGAAAAAGAGAAGGATAATAAGAGAGATAATGAGGAGAATTAAAATATGTTGTATCCTGAGTATAGAAAAGATATTAATTGCTACAGGTTAATTCTTCCGGATAAAAATCCGGTGGTAAGTGATTATCAGTATGAAATGCTTTTGCATAATCACATTGAAGGTATATTGCCTGTAACAAAACAGTTCCAGAATGGAATAGGTTCATATTCGTATGATATAAGTGATAAAATTTCGCTACAGAAAATGTATGAAACCGTAGATATGAGTTATGCAAATCTGAGAGATTTATTTGTAGCACTTAAGATGGTTATTAACAGGATGCAGGAATTTCTGTTGGATGAAGCGTGTATATTGTTGCATCAGGATTTTATCTATTTTGATACAAATACCCGGCAAATAGAGTTTGTATTTTATCCCTATGCAGAGGAATGTCATAAATATTCCAAAGGGTTTCGTGAATTATCCGAATTTATAATTGCACATACGGACCATGAGGATGAAAGAGCACTTGATTTTGCGTATTCTGTTTTTAAGGAATCAAGGGAGGATTCTTTTACGCTTCAGAATATAATGAAGAAGCTGGAAAATAAGGAAATTGAAAAAGAAGATACTTATGCAAAAATTGATGTAAGTGACTTTATGGAGGGGATAGATTCTGAAGAAGAGGATTTACGGCAGTCGTATGGCGAATATCATAAAAAGGAAGTTTCAAAGGAGAAAAAGAAACGTTTGATAATATCCTGTATAAGTCTTTTCTTATTAGTTTGTTTATCAGCATATGTTTTATTAATAAAACCGGGTCCGGCAGAGCTGGCAGATTATATTATGGGAATTCTGTTCCTGACAATTCCCTTGTTTTTATGGTTCGATTATAAAGAAAGGGTTCGTTGACAGTAAAGTTTTTAGATGCTAACCTTACATATAAACGTGTATATGAGGTGGCATCATGAGAAAGAAATTGATTTCGCACCTTGAAAATTTAGGTTTTTTGGTACAGCATTTTAGCCGTGAAGAATTTACGCTTTTATATATGAATGAAACGGAGTATGTTAATGCTGTTTTGCTTTTGGATAACCGTAAGGACATCGTGGTAAAAAGGGATTCCATGAAGGTACTGAAAGAACAGATAGAGCATATATTTCCTGACAAATGTGTTCATGTAATGATGCTTATTCTTACCGATAATCCGGAAAGAGATAAAGAATTGCTGAAGGATAATCCTTTTTGTTGGCTACTTAGTGCTTTTGAAAAACAATTACTGATTTATGAAACGCAGGTAAGTGATTTTTATGGTTTGAAAAATATGTTGGAGTGTTTTTTGCAGAATGATATTAAACCTGTTCCTCATACTGATTTTCAGTCCGAGACAACAGTTGTGTATAAAAGGAATTATAAAAATAGTCCGTATATTACCTATGGCTTATTAGCTATTAATGTAATTGTATTTTTATTATGTACAGTTAAGGGAAATTTGTTGTATAATACAGGTATGCTCTATGGTCCGAGTGTGTTTGAAGATAAAGAATTTTATCGTCTTATTACGTGTATGTTTTTGCATTCGGGAATGAGCCATCTGACAAGTAATATGTTAGTTCTTGTTGCATTGGGAGATATACTGGAACGTAAGATAGGACATGTTAAGTTTTTCATACTGTATGTAATTGCCGGAATAGGCGGTGGACTTACATCTATAGGATACGGATATTATAGTGACAATATTGTCAGCTCAATAGGAGCGAGTGGCGCGGTGTTTGGTATGGTTGGTGCATTACTCCTTTTGGTTATTATTAACAGGGGAAGCTTCAGCACGATTTCTTTACCAAGGCTTATATTTGCCATAGCACTTTTGATATATGATGGTTTGATGTCTGAGAATATAGATAACGCCGCGCACATCGGAGGATTATTAACAGGTTTCATTATAATGACTGTTTTGACACTTGTGTCAGGAAAGGATAAGGGAAGAGAATGAGAGTACACATTTATTATGGCGGAAGAGGATTAATGGATGATCCTACACTTTATGTTATAAATAAAATGCAAGGGGTGCTCGAAGAACTGAATGTAACGGTAGAGCGTTATAATCTATTTGAGCAGAAAAATAATATACCTACTCTTCCTCAGACTTTAAAGTCAGCAGACGGTATTATCTTAGCTACTACGGTAGAATGGTTTGGTATCGGCGGATATATGAGTCAGTTTTTGGATGCTTGCTGGTTGTATGGTGATAAAGAGAAGATTTCGAAACTCTATATGTGCCCTGTAGTAATGTCTACAACGTATGGGGAGAGAGAAGGGAAATTAAATCTGCAGTCTGCATGGGAAATTTTAGGTGGTCTTCCTTGCAGCGGAATTTGTGGATATATTCCGGATCCGGCTTCACTTGAACTTAATGAAGAATATTTGTCCCTAATTGAGCGCAAAGCAGAAAATGTATACCGCACAATTAACCAGAGGGTGTCAAGTTTTCCTGCAAGTAATCAGGCAGTAAAGCAAAAAATATCGATTACTAAGAATATCAGCTTTACACCGCAGGAAACTGAGCAGTTATCCCAGTATGTTGCGGATGACAGCTATATGCAGACGCAGAAAGAAGATATTAAGGAATTAACAAGTTTGTTTAAGGGTAAGCTTGAAAAAGCAGAAGCCGAAGATACCACACTTTTTGTTAAGGATTTTGAGAAGAAATTTAAACCGGTTCCCGGATTTAAAGCGGTATACAAGTTTGTTATTGATGGCCGTAGACGACCGCTTGTAATAAGAGTAAACGCATCGAGTTGTGAATGCTCCTACGGAAGTGTAGATAAGCAGGACGTTGAGGCAAGCGTGTCACTTTCGACGATGAATGAAATAGTAAGTGGACGTATGACGTTCCAAAGAGCCTTTATGGGTGGCGATATGAAGATGAAAGGCGATTTTAAAGCGCTCCGTACTTTGGATCAGTTGTTTCCATTTTTAGAAGAGGAGGAATAGAAGATGAAAGACGATAATTGTATTTTTTGTAAGCTTGCGAATGGGGATATACCTACCAGAGCAATTTATGAAGATAATAAGTTTAAGGTAATCTTGGACAATGCGCCGGCTACAAAGGGACATGCATTAATATTGCCGAAAGACCATGCTGCTAACTTATTTGAGTTACCGGAAGAAACAGCAGCTGAGGCTATGAAACTTGCTAAAAAGATGGCTACAAAGATGAAAGATTGCCTGAATAGTGATGGATTTAATCTTTTACAGAATAATGGTGAAGTGGCAGGACAAACGATATTTCATTTCCATCTTCACTTAATACCGAGATATAAAGATGATAATCAGACAATAACGATGGTTCCAACCCATCCGACAGATGAGCAACTTGATGCTATCCGGGATGAGTTGACTAAATAATTATTTTTGTACTTCTTCTATCAGATTAATAATTGTAGAAACAGCATTCATTTGGCCGCTGTGGTTCATGGCATCAATATATGTCTGTCTTGCAGCATATAGCTCATGTACCATATCGGTCAGAATTAAAGCTGTCATATCTTCCTCGTTGAGGACTTTAGAAAATCCCTGTGTTTCAAAAGATTTCGCATTTAATATCTGATCGCCGCGACTGCATGAAAGCGGAAGAGGAATTAAGATATTGGGCTTTTTGAGTGCAAGCAATTCGCAGATAGAATTTGCACCTGCCCTGGAGATAACCACATCAGCGGCTGCAAATAAATCTTTTAAATCTTCTTTTACATATTCAAATTGTGCATAACCCTCTGTTGTAAGATTTGTATTGTCGATATTTCCCTTACCGCAAATATGAATAACCTGAAAATCCTTTAATAATTGCGGGAGTGCTTCCCGTACGGCCGTATTAATTGCACGTGCACCGGTACTGCCGCCGATTACAAGGGCAATAGGTTTTTGCGAATTAAAATTGCAAATTTTAAGTCCGGTAAGTTTGTTTCCGGTAAGTAATTCTTCTCTGATAGGAGAACCTGTCAGGACGGATTTTTCCTGTGGAAGATTTTTAAGTGTTTCCGGAAAATTACAGCAGATTTTTTTGGCAACCGGAAGGCATAGTTTATTGGCAAGACCCGGAGTCATATCCGATTCATGAATAATGCACGGTATTTTAAGTGAGGAGGCAGCACGCACAACGGGAACGCTGACAAATCCTCCTTTTGAAAATACAACGTCAGGTTTAAGCTGTTTAATCAGTTTTTTTGCTTCTCGGAATCCTTTTAATACACGGAAAGGGTCTGTAAAGTTTTTTACACTGAAGTAACGGCGGAATTTACCCGTAGATATTCCGTAATAAGGAATGTCATAATCTTCGATTAATTTCTTTTCGATTCCGTCAAATGATCCCATATAATGTATTTCATATCCCAAATTCCTTAAGGAAGGAATTAAGGCAATATTGGGTGTTACATGTCCGGCTGTTCCTCCGCCGGTAAGAAGTATTTTTTTCATAATATCTCCCATTCCGAGAATGTGATTGCTCACACTTATTTCATTTCTTAAACGATTTTAATATAAAAGGAATTATAGCAGAAAATGTATAACCTTTCCAGTATCAGTATTATTGTGTCGTATTACCACGATGAAAGTTTATTGAGATGCCATATTTTCTTTGTTTATAATGAACATAGTAATAATGATATGATTTATGGAGGTTGTATATGCAGAATATTTTTTTGATGATTGTTTTGTTGTTGATGCTTGGTGGAATCATAATTCAGATTGTAATTGGTGCTCTATATAAAAATATGATGAATGAAGCAGAAGATATGACGGATACAAGGAATAAAGCTTTGAAATCCTGTAAGACTAAGTTCAGTGCATGTTATCAGATGAACAAAGGTGTGGCAAATGTAAGTGTGTTTGTGGATAAATTTATTAACAGACTTCGTATTGGCAGATTTAAGGTAAACACAATGGCACATTTTTCGGGTCAGCTTATGTTGCTTGCTTCTTTAGTTGCCGGTATCGGTATTTATCTGGATATTAGGAAGGGAACTTATTTTTTTAATTTGCTACCGTATTATATTGTCTGTTTTTTGGGATTGTATTTGTATTTTACGGTATCCGGAATAGTGGATATACAGGGAAAACGGAAAATGCTTAAGTTGTATCTTGTTGATTATCTTGAAAATACGCTTGCTATGAAGCTTAAGGAAGAAGAAAATGATAAGTTATTTGCAAGAGAGGGTAATACATCAAGAGGAACGGTTAGAAAAGAACGTAGAGAGCCGGAAGAGTTTCCGTTTTGGAAGACAAATGAGCCGCCGAAAAGAAGTACGGTAGATGCAAGGGAATTAGGTGATTTGTTGATGGAATATTTGACTTGAAAAAGCAAAATTGCTTTGTTACACTAGATTTATCAGTATGTAAATAATTACTGAATGGTAATGCAATAATCCTTAGAAAGGCTGGATGTAAGATGAATAAAAAAGTTACTTTTGATTATTCTAAAGCATCTGCGTTTATCAGTGGAGATGAAATAGCAGATATTAAGAAGGAAACATTAAGTGCGAGAGATATTTTAGTGTCTAAAACCGGTGCGGGAAATGATTTTTTAGGATGGATTGATTTGCCGGAACAGTATGATAAAGAGGAATTCGAACGCATTAAAAAGAGTGCTAAAAAGATACAGGAAGATTCCGATGTTTTACTTGTCATTGGTATCGGAGGTTCATATTTGGGAGCGCGTGCTGCTGTAGAATTTTTAAGACACAGTTTCTATAACATGGTTGATAAATCTATCAGAAAGACACCGGAGATTTATTTTGTAGGTAACTCTATCAGTTCGACATATATGAAACATTTGATGGATGTTATTGGTGATAAGGATTTTTCCATTAATATTATATCTAAATCAGGAACTACGACAGAACCAGCCATTGCATTCAGAGTGTTTAAGAAAATGCTGGAAGAAAAATATGGTAAGAAGCAGGCAGCCGGCCGTATTTATGCAACAACGGATAAAGAAAGAGGAGCACTTAAAAATCTTGCGAATGAAGAAGGTTATGAATCTTTTGTAGTACCGGACGATGTCGGAGGACGTTTTTCCGTACTTACAGCAGTGGGTCTTCTTCCGATTGCAGTTAGTGGTGCAGATATTGATAAATTGATGGCAGGAGCAGCTGCGGCAAGAAAGTCTGCTATGGAAAAGCCTTTTGAAGAGAATGATGCGCTTTTATATGCTGCAGTCCGTAATATCTTATATAGAAAAGGAAAAGCTATCGAGATTCTTGCAAACTATGAGCCAAGTGTGCATTATGTGTCAGAATGGTGGAAGCAGTTATACGGTGAGAGCGAAGGCAAGAATAAAAAGGGTATTTTCCCGGCAAGTGTAGACCTTACAACAGATTTACATTCTATGGGACAGTATATACAGGATGGTGTAAGGATACTCTTTGAAACAGTAATTGATATTGAGCAGTCCAGGGAAGAGATTTTCATAGAAGAAGAGCCGGTTGATCTTGACGGACTTAATTATCTTGCCGGCAAGACAGTTGATTTCATTAATAAGAATGCCATGAACGGAACAATGCTTGCCCATACGGATGGTGATGTACCGAATCTTATGATACATGTGCCGGAAGTTAATGAGTATCATCTTGGAGAACTTTTCTATTTCTTTGAGTTTGCGTGTGGCGTAAGTGGTTATTTACTTGGCGTGAATCCGTTTGACCAGCCGGGCGTGGAAAGTTATAAGAAAAATATGTTTGCTTTACTTGGAAAACCGGGATATGAGGCTGAAAGAGAAAAACTTATAAAAAGGTTGTAGGTAATATAAGCCATACTATTTCTTATGTGGAAATAGTATGGCTTTTTTGATACAATGGGATAGATGATGTAAAAGTAAGCATGAACTTGAAATGAGGAAAAAATGAAAATAGTAATACTAGAACGAAACAGTATTGGAAAAGATATTAATCTTAGTTGCTTTGACGGGCTGGGAGAAATTGTGGCTTATGAAAATACGACTACGGAACAGATTGCAGATAGGGTAGAGGATGCGGATATAGTTGTAATTAATAAGTGTCCTATGAATGCGTCAACGTTATATAAAGCCAAGAAGCTTAAGTTGATTGCAACGCTTGCAACAGGGTATGATGTTATTGATATATCATACTGTGAGGAGCATGGTATCCGGGCTGCTAATGTTAAGGGATATTCAACCGCTTCTGTGGCACAACATACTTTTGCCCTTGCGTTAGCGCTTGCAGGTAAGCTTTCATATTATTCCAATCATGTTAAAAGTGGTAGCTATATGAAGGAATCTTTTTTCTGTCATATAGAAGAGCCATTTTATGAGTTGAGCGGTAAGACCTGGGGTATCGCCGGTATGGGAAATATAGGAAAACAGGTTGCCAAGATTGCAGAAGCATTTGGATGTAAAGTGATTTATTATTCAACAACCGGCCAAAATAATGTGGAAGGCTATACAAGATGCACGATTCAAGAATTATGTGCGCAGTCGGATATCATTTCCGTTCATTGTCCGCTTACGGAAGCAACGCGTGGAATGGTTAATAAGCAATTTCTTAAGGAGATGAAGAAAGAGGCAATTCTTATTAATGTTGCGCGTGGTCCAGTAGTGGTAGAGGAAGATTTGAAATGGGCGCTTCAAAATAAAGAGATTGCGGCAGCAGGACTGGATGTATTGTCTTTGGAACCAATTAGGGAAGATAACCCCTTGTGTGAAATTCTTGATATGGAAAATTTAATTATTACCCCTCATATGGCATGGGCAAGCAGAGAAGCAAGACAGCGGTTAGTGGAAGAGGTTGCGCTTAATATAAAAGCATTCTCTCAGGGTGAAGAAAGAAATATAGTTACAGGAAAATAAACTTACGACAGCAATATGCTTCGGGATGGAGGAAAAAATGGAAATTAGTAAAATAACAAGCTTTACGGTTGATCACCGTATTTTGGATCCGGGTATTTATGTATCAAGGGTAGATGGAGATATAACTACATATGATCTTAGAATGAGAAAACCTAATACAGGTAATCTTGTGGATAATGCAACACTGCATTCTATAGAGCATATGTTTGCAACCTATATCCGCAACAGTTCCATCAAAGATGATGTAATTTATTTTGGACCCATGGGTTGTCAGACAGGCTGTTATCTGTTAATCAGAAACGCGGATAATAACAAGGTGTTGGAAGTAATTAAGGATGTATTGGATAAAATAATTAACCATGACGGTGAAATGTTTGGATGCAGCGAAGTGGAATGTGGTAATTACAGAAACCTTGATGTATCTTTGGCAAAGGAAGAAGCAAAGCTTTACCTTAATGTCCTTAATTCAAAAGAAAACACATTTGAGTATAACAAGTAAGCTAAAGAGGTGGATTACAGATGATAGGTATTATTTGTGCAATGAAAAGTGAGATGGATGAAATAAGTAAATTTATGGAAATCCGCGAGGAAAAGGAAATAAGCGGCATTCCTTTTCGTGTAGGAACAATAGAAAACAAAGAAGTGGTTACGGCTATATGCGGTATCGGAAAAGTATTTGCCGGTATGTGCGCCCAGACAATGATTTTACAATATGCACCGGAAGTAATTCTTAATGTCGGCGTTGCGGGAACTCTGGTAAAAGAGTTAAATATTGCGGATATCGCAGTGGCAAAACAGCTTGTCCAGCATGATATGGATACTTCACCATTAGGAGACCCTAAGGGATTGATTTCAGGTATTAATATTGTTGAAATACCTTGTGATGAAAAGGTTGTGAAAACGATTACAGCATGTGCTGAAACCGTGGGAATCCACACGGAATGCGGTACAATTGCTTCCGGGGACCAGTTTGTGGTAGATAAGGAACGTAAAGCTTTTATTGTTGAGGCATTTAATGGCATTGCATGTGAGATGGAAGGCGCGGCCATAGGTCAGGCCTGCTATGTGAATAAAGTACCTTATGGTGTTATCAGAGCTATTTCTGATTCTGCTGATGACAATTCACATATGGATTATCCTGAATTTGTAAAAATAGCTTCGGCCAACAATGCTAAGGTGATTAATGAATTTGTAAAAGCCTGGAAGTAAGGAAGTATCTGATATGAAAAAAGTATTGATTGCGATGAGCGGTGGTGTTGATTCCAGCGTAGCCGCGTATCTTTTACAGCAGCAGGGATATGAATGTATCGGTGTTATGATGCGTTTGCATGATAAGTTAATGGCAAAACAGTGCCCTAATAAATCTGTTTGCGGTATGGATGATGTAGAGGATGCAAAGAAGGTAGCGGATAAACTCGGTATACCGTTTTACGCGCTTGATTTTGCAGATGAATTTGAAGAACAGGTAATTAAGCGCTTTGTTACTGCTTATGAAAATGGAAGTACGCCTAATCCGTGTGTTGACTGTAATAAGCATTTAAAATTTGGAAAGCTTTACGAAAAAGCCAAAGAATTGGGATGTGATTTTATCGCAACAGGTCATTATGTTAAAAAGATTTATAATGAGGAAACGGGTAAATACGAATTGCATACTTCCGAGGATAACAGCAAGGATCAAACTTATGTCTTGTATTCCCTGACCCAGGAGCAACTGGCACATTCTCTTTTTCCGTTAAGTGCATATGACAAAGAACAAATCCGTAAGATTGCACAGGAACAAGGATTGATTAATGCTAATAAAAAAGATAGTGAAGATATCTGTTTTATACCGGATGGGGATTACGCTTCCTTTTTGGAACGGTATACAGGAAAGACATATGAACCGGGACAGTTTATCCATAAGGACGGCGCAATTCTTGGTGAGCATAAAGGAATTGTACGGTATACTACCGGACAGCGTAAAGGATTAGGTATTTCTTATATAGAACCCTTGTATGTACTCCGTAAGGATTTAGAAAAGAATACGGTCACGCTGGGAAGTAATGAAGATTTATTTTCGACTTCATGTACTGCAAAAAATGTAAATTGGATTACGGAAGAACCTGAAGAGCCGGTTGTGGCACAGGTATGTACGAGATACCATTCAAAAAGGGTATCTGCAAAGATTACGCCTGCGGATAATAATCGTATTGAAGTAGAGTTTGAAACACCGGTGCGGGCCGTTACCGCAGGTCAGGCATTGGTAATATACGACGGAACAAAAGTGCTTGGTGGCGGAACAATAGAATAATTTATAAGAATAAAGAAAAACCCCTTTCAGCCGGGATAATACAGGTAAACCTTGTGTCCGGTGAAAGGGGTTATTTTTTATTGTGCTTTAAAGATGTATCTTGCGTAATTGTATATACCGCTCTGGATGGTACGATTGTCATGGTCTGCACCATTTACTTCATACCAGAGGTGATTAACATTATTGGTCGTAAGAATGTTATGGTAGCTAGATGGGAATTTGCCTACTACAGAGTCTTTGCTTCCGCAACAAACCATAAGGATGTAAGGCATATTATCCATATCTTTTACATAAAGCTCATTTTCCTGTAACATACCCTTATGATATCCGGCAAAGTCCTGACCCGGTGTTACGCCCGGTGCCGGTGCGATGGCACAACAGTATGCGAATAAATCAGGCCTTGTAACGCCTATGTAAAGAGCTTCTCTACCACCCATCGAGAAACCACCGATAGCCTGATGCTCACGGTCAGTCAGAATAGAATAATTCTGTTCAATAAATGGCATTAAGTCATTTTCCAAGTCGTTAATAATGTTATCGTATGCGGCAAAACTTGCTTCGTCAAAGCCCGGTTTATGATCTTCAGAAGTCTTTGCAAACATGTCTGGGAACACAACAATCATATCTTCTGCCACGCCTTCTGCAATAAGGTTTCCGAAAATTTCAACTATTTTCATGTTGCTGTCACCGGTAAAGGAATGTTCATTACCAAATATACCGTGCAGTAAGTAAAAAACAGGATATTTCTTGTCTGTACTGTAATTTGCAGGAAGAAGTATATTAACACCTCTTTCAAGACCGGTAGTTTTTGAAGCGTATGTTTGGTGAACTACGGTTCCGTAGGCAACACCATCTTTTTTGGTTTTAACCCATATAGGACAATCTTCTTCAAATTCCATGCTGTCCATATACTCATAAGATGCTTTATCATTATCGGAGGACCCGATAAGAACCGGTTCAAAAGCATCCGGTGTTTCTTCCGTTTTTGATTCAGCTTTTTCAGCTACAGATGAATCTTCTTCTTTTTCCGTAGCAGAATCTTCTGCAGCTTCCTCTGTATTGCTATCATCGCCTTCGGTAGCCGTATCTTCGGCGGTATCGTCAACTGTATCATCCACCGGAGACTGATCGGCATCAGATGTTTTTACCTTGTCTTTAGGAAAAAATAACTTGTTAACCAATACAATACCTGAAAGAATGGCTATTACAGCTATTGCAAGGCAGATAATTTTTTTCTTCATTTTTGTAACCCCTTTTCTATTATTTTCGTAAGATTAATATTACATTTTGAAAATAAATATGTCAATTTATTCCATCGTTACTTGTGTTATAAAAACGTGTATTGTATAATTTACGGCATATCTAATTTGTAAGATGGGTAATGGAAAAGAGGATAATTATGAGTAAGGTTTTATGTTCAACCGGTGCTTTAATCGGCAAACCTAATAACAGGGATTATAGATTGTTAAAAGATTTTTCCAAAAAACTTAACTGTGACGGATATGAGTTTATGATGTATTCGACCTGGTATGGACAAGAAGAGGAGATTATAGATTTTTTTAAGGTAAATAATTTTAATATCCCGGTTATGCACTGTGCAAAAGGAGTGGGCGAGCTAATAAGCCAAGGGGATTTGGAATCAATAGAGGAGGCAGTTCGTCTATTTGCCATAAATTGTGATCTGGCAAACAGAATCGGTTCTAAAGCAATGGTGTTGCATTTGTGGGGCGGAATAGCATCAGACGGTAAAATTGATATTAATATTGATAAATATAAAGAGTTGGCTGACATTGCAAAGAATTACGATATTGATTTACTTATTGAGAATGTTGTCTGCAACAGGGAAAATCCGATGAAGCATTGGGTAGAACTTGCAAAAAAATATCCGGGAATTCATTTTGTGTATGATACGAAAATGGCCGCTTTTCATGAGCAGATGGATTTACTATATCAAAAAGACTACGAATGGCTTTATAAAGATAATAAAATTCAGCATTATCATGTTAATGACTATGCCGGAGGGTATATGGATTGGGCGAATCTCAAAACGTTATCCATGGGAAAAGGTCATGTGGATTTTGACAAGTTTTTTGAATATGTAAAGATGACAGGTTATGATAAGACGTTTACGGTAGAAGCAACGGCGTTTAACAAGGAAGGCGTTGTTGATTTTGATATGCTAAACAGCAATTTTAGTAAAATCCGGGACTATATGGAGTAATGTGTAGAATTCCGATATAGAATTATAGCTATATATTGTATTTGTTGTAAATATTTGATACAATATCTTTGTTCTTATGATAAAAACTATAAATGGAGGAGAATGGAGATGTTAGTTTTAGCAATTATTTTAATCGTTGCCGGCGTAATTTCAGCTATCTATGGAAATTCATTAAATAACAGTATAGAGGCGCAGTTAAAGAGCGTTTTCTCAAACGGTTCAGCTAATCCGGGTAACATATGGTTAATTTTAGGAGTTATAGCTATTATTATTGGTATTATTCTTTTAGTTGTGGCATTAAAGAAGAAAAAATAATTACATAGTTTGTGAGTAAAGTATTAGAAGCAGGGAATGATTTCCCTGCTTCTTTTTTGCTGTTAAAATCAATAATATATTATTTTATTTTGGATCTTGGTTGTGTATAAACTGAATATTCAAATCTACATTTCCGCTGATGCCTTTGACGCTTCCTTTTTCCGAATACTGCCAAAATTCAAAGTGATAAGGTGTTTGCGGTGATGGTTCGTAATCTGCGTACCAGAATTTGTATTCCTGAAGCTTGGACATATCAAAAAGAAACGCTTCCCAGATCATATTGCTGTAAATCATCGGTTCATAGCCTGCTGCTTTTATTGCTTCACAAAAAGCAATCGTGTTTTTGGTAAACTGTTCACCGGTTACATTATCGGTTCTTGCAGTATCGTCACGGATAAGTTCGGGGTCATATACGACAGGAAGGTCAAGTTCATACCCCTCAATTGTTTTAAGTACGAATTCGGCTTCTTCTAAAGCTTCTTCTTCATTAATAGCCTGTGCGTAAAAATATACCCCGACGTCTAGTCCTGCTTCTTTGGCAGCTTTAATATTTTCGTGGAATCTTACATCTTCTTTAATATTTCCGGCTTGTCCGTATCCACGGAAACCCAGACGGATAATAACAAATTCCACACCGCTTTCTTTTACTTTATTAAAGTCTATTTTTCCCTGCCATTTGGAAACATCTATCCCAAAACGGACGGTGTAGCCGTCATCTGCCGTATACGAAACATTGTTTCCGTCGACCTTAAGTGCTTCAAGGTTATACGGATATTTTTTGAGTCCGCCTATGACATTGGCATCATGCCATTCTCCCCATGCATCGATGAAATGCAGTGTTCCTGTCTGGGTAAGTAGGGTTTCCTGTATATTTTCGTTTTGCGTTATATCTTCACTAACCGTTGGTGTGTCAAGTGTTTCTGAAGGTAGTTCTTGCGTAGGGATTTCTTCAAGGTCAGATTCTTGGTTTGAAGATTCCTGAATGATGGTATTTTCAGTACTCGTAACAGGGATTTCTTCCACAAACTGCTTATCAGGTATATCTGCCTTACCACATGAAGTGATTTGAAAACACATAAGAAGAACGACGATAAGAAATAATTTTTTCTTTTTCAAAACAGCCTCCATTTTGTTGAAATATGTGTATTTTAGTCAGTATAACATATAAAAAATCTAAGTTGCAACAAGGAGGGGATTTCAGAAAACGGCGCAACGGAATGTTGCTCGACAAGGTAAATGATGTGCAGTATATTAGGTTAAAAGAGGTGTGATGATGTTTGATATAGAAAAATTTGGTAAGGGCTTAACAAATATCCGAAAAAAATCGGGATTAACTCAGAATGATGTGGCATATAAACTTAATCTGACAAGGCAGGCAATATCTAAATATGAAAGAGGTGAAAGTTTCCCGGATATTTCAGTTCTCCTAAGAATTGCCGAACTATTTGGTATGACGATTAGTGAGTTGATTAATTTCGGAGAGCCCTCTAAGGCTGAAACAGTTGTATGGGAAAAGATGGAAAAAGGCAATGCGGATATAGATGCTGAAGAATTAAAAAAGTTAATGCCTCTTCTTAACAGTAAGTCAAAAGAAGCCATTTTTCAAAAAATATTAAATGGTGAAATGGATTGGCGGTTAATTAAAATTCTGATTCCGTATGCTGATAATTTGACAAGTCAAATAGAAGCAGCAGTGGTTGCAGGAGTATTACCAGGTGAAGTGCTTGATATTTTGCAGGATTATTTTTGGGATGGAAACAGATAAGAGTTTACATACAAATAATTAAATTGCGGAGGTATATATGAAACAAAATTTTCTGTGTCCGAAATGCAAATCACGAATGATTTTACCTAGTTGCAAGGTGTGTAATTATAAGATTCCAATGTCAAATTCGGTTTATCATTTTTGTAATGTTGCGGCTGTTAAGATTGAGGGAGAAAAACAGTATATAGGTTATGATAATATTGGTGAAGATTTTGAGCCGGAAGTAACTTATTGGGATGCTAATAATGTTGATAGATACGGAGTTTATGCAGCTTGCAGTGATTTGATTGCACAAGAATTTGGTACGGATATTTGTGTGCTTGATTTAGGAGCGGGACTCGGAACAGCATCCATTCCGCTTGCTAAAAATGGAATATATACAATTGCTGCCGATATCTCTGCAGTAATGCTGAATACAGCCGCAAAAAGAGCCAATAACCGTTTTGATAATCTTATACTTGCCCAGATGAATGCGTATGAGTTGATGCTTCCTGATAACAGTGTTGATATTGTGGTTGAAAATTCTATGTTGCATCTTGTTGATGAG
The DNA here is from genome assembly GCA_045576455.1 of Lachnospiraceae bacterium. Classification (GTDB taxonomy): domain Bacteria; phylum Bacillota; class Clostridia; order Lachnospirales; family Lachnospiraceae; genus RGIG4034. The sequence continues at coordinate 36,728 of JAZNGM010000017.1, forward strand.
CCTGAACTGATAATTAAAGAAATAGTAAGAGTGTTAAAACCAAACGGAAAGTTAATAAGATATACTTCTTGGGGAATGGAGCTTACTAAAGAAGAATTAGAGCAAAACATATATTGTAATCAGGTGATTTCTGATATAAGCGATTGCTATTACAAGTATCTGGAAGAACATAATTATAAGAGTGTTGTTTTTAATCGAGAATACGAAGATGCATTGCAGCAGTATTTTGAAAGTCCGTACAGCAAAATTGCTGAAGGATTTACAGAGATTTTTACCGATAAACTGAAATTCAGATTACATCGTATGAAAACCGGTGCACATTCAGATTTACAAGCTACTGAACCAGGATTAATAAAAGCTGCCTGGCAATATGCAGATAGTTATGCAAGACAAAAGTATGGGGAGAATTATTCGGAGATTAAGGGCTTTTCTAAATATGGAGCGGCGTTGAATGTATACGTTGCAAAAAAGTAATTGAAAATAAATTTTGTAGATTATGACAAAAAGATATGCTACCGCGAGGATAGCATATCTTTTTGATTTTGACATTATATTTTAGCCAAAGTATCTCTTAAGAAGTCCTTCAAATGCTTTTCCATGTCTAGCCTCATCTCTAGCCATTTCATGTACTGTATCATGAATTGCATCAAGGTTAGCTGCTTTTGCACGTTTAGCAAGGTCAAATTTACCTGCTGTTGCACCATTTTCAGCTTCAACTCTCATTTCAAGGTTTTTCTTTGTTGAGTCTGTTACAACTTCGCCGAGTAATTCAGCAAATTTAGCTGCATGCTCTGCTTCTTCCCAAGCAGCTTTTTCCCAATATAAACCGATTTCCGGATATCCTTCTCTATGAGCAACTCTTGCCATTGCAAGATACATACCAACTTCTGTACATTCACCCTGGAAGTTAGCGCGAAGGTCTGCCATGATGTCTTCACTTGCTCCCTGAGCAACGCCTACAACGTGCTCTGCAGCCCATAATTTGCCTTCTGATACTTCGTTAAATTTGCTTGCCGGTACACCACACTGTGGGCACTTCTCCGGTGCGCTGTCTCCTTCGTGAACATAACCACATACTGAACATACATATTTTGCCATAATAAATAGCTCCTTTCTTTTCCTTAAAAAATTGTTGTTTGTAAAATATTGTTATTAATGTTTATTACTTCTAACACATTTTTCGCAAGTTCCGTAAAAATATGCTATATGACCGGTTATTGTACCGGAAAAATTTTCTCGGGCTGTATTTTCTATGGATTCAATGCTCTCCATATTTAAATCTATGACACTTTTACATTCTGTACAGACAAAATGGTAATGATTAGAAGTGTCTGCATCAAAATGGTCTGTGCCATCTCCCAACCGCAATCTTAAGATTTCACCGATGTCTGACAACAATGTCAGATTCCTGTATACTGTACCAAGACTGATGTTTGGGAATTCTTGTCTTACATTTTGATAGACAACATCAGCAGTAGGATGGTCTTTTCTCGTTTTCAAAAATTCCATAATTGCTTCTCTTTGTCTGCTGTGCCGTAATTCTGCCATCTTGCCCTCCTTTCAAAAAGTCTGTTCCCTATTAATCAGGGAGTAAACAAGAACTGTATACCGTGTTTTCCATAACAGTAATGATTACTGATATCAATATAACACATTTAGAAATAAAGTCAACACATTTTTGAAAAAAATATATAAAATTTTTAGAAAAATATAGTTTTCATTTAATGGTATAATGAGTGAAGTATGTTATATTTAATATATTGAAGTAATTATGAGCGTATGGAGGAATCCGTATGAAATTAAAAACAAGATTATTAATAACTTTTTTAACGATTGTCATATTACCGCTGTTCTTATCGGCATTAGCTATATTCGGTATATCCTGCTATGTTAATAAAAATGCAAAAGAAGCGTACGGGCTTGATAAGGTTAACATATCGCTTTTGCTCGACCCCGTGCACGGATTTGCGGAACTGACAGATGAAGAATACGGAATACTTAAAGAGGCACGGGTAAAAAATTACCATTTTTTTGAAAATAAAGAATCATTGGAAAAAGTAAATGAAGCACTTTTGAAAAAGTCTTCCTTCTTATTAGTAAGAAAAGCAAATGATATTTATTATACGGGAAATGAAGAACTGGGAAATGAGGTGTTTTTGAATCTTGCCAAATACGGCATGCAATATACGGATGAAAAAAGCGGTTATTTCCTTGATAATATGAAAAGAGTAGTACGACAAGTTGATTTCCGGTTTTCGGATGGAAGTGAAGGAAGTGCCTTCATTATTACTAAGGTTACAACTTTTATTACCGGGAAAATAATCAGAAATGTCATCATTATGATTATTGTTATACTTGTTTTTACAAGCTTTACACTTACCCGTTGGATGCAAAGCGGTGTGTTTGTTCCTATTAGGGATTTGAATAATGCCATGAAAAATATAGCTGACGGAAATTTGGATTATTCCTTGCCGGTTCCGCATGTTTCTAAGAAAAACCAAGGTGAGATTTATAACCTCTATGCAAATTATGAGCAGATGAGGCTTCGGCTTAAAGATACAACGGATGAGAAAATACAGACCGATACGCAGAACAGGGAGCTTCTTAGTAATATATCACACGATTTAAAAACACCGATTACTTCTATCAAAGGGTATGTGGAAGGAATTATGGACGGTGTGGCGGATACACCTGAGAAGATGGAAAAGTATATAAAGACCATATATAATAAGACGAATGATTTGGACAGGCTTATCAATGAATTAACGATATATACAAATATTGATGCAAATAGAATTCCATATCATTTCCACAAGCTTAATGTAGCGGATTATTTCAGCGATTGTATTGAAGAAGTCGGTTTGGATTTGGATTCTAAAAATATAAAATTGAATTACACCAATCTGGTGTCGCCGGATACGCTGATTATTGCTGACCCTGAGCAGCTTAAGAGGGTAATTGATAATATAATCGGAAACAGTGTAAAATATATTGATAAACCAAGAGGTGTTATTGATATCAGAATTCTTGATGAAGTGGATTCTATACGTGTTGAGATTGAAGACAACGGTAAAGGCGTTTCTGCTAAGGAATTAGGAAGAATTTTCGAGAGATTTTACCGTACGGATGCTTCCCGTAATTCCGCACAGGGCGGTAGCGGTATAGGTTTATCGATTGTTAAAAAGATTATAGAGGACCATGGTGGCTATATATGGGCGACCAGCCGGGAGGACGAAGGCATGTGTATGCATTTTGTCATTCGGAAATATGAAATAATTGAAAAAGAACCGGAAGTAGATCAAATATAAAAATACTTATTATCTAAGGAGGATGACGATGAGTAAAATATTAATTATCGAAGACGAAGCGGAAATTGCAGATCTTGAAAAAGACTATCTTGAGATTAATGAATATAACGTAACGATTGAGAATGCCGGAGATACCGGTCTTTCAAGAGCACTTCAGGAAGATTATGACCTTGTAATTCTTGACTTAATGTTACCGGGAATGGATGGTTTCGAAGTTTGTAAAAAAATAAGGGAAGTAAAAAATATTCCAATCATTATGGTATCCGCTAAGAAGGATGACATTGATAAAATAAGAGGTCTGGGACTTGGAGCAGATGATTATATGACAAAACCTTTTAGTCCAAGTGAACTGGTAGCGCGTGTTAAGGCACATTTATCCCGTTATAACCGTCTTGTCGGAAGTCAGAGTAAGGAAAATGATATTATTGAAATCCGCGGAATCCGAATTGATAAAACGGCCCGCCGTGTATATATTGATGGGGAAGAAAAAGCGTTTACGACGAAGGAATTTGATTTGCTTACGTTTCTTGCTGAAAATCCGAACCATGTTTACACCAAAGAAGAATTATTCCGTGAAATTTGGGACATGGATTCCATTGGTGATATAGCAACCGTAACCGTGCATATTAAAAAGATACGTGAAAAGATTGAATATGATACGGCAAAACCACAATACATTGAAACGATATGGGGTGTGGGGTACAGGTTTAAGGTGTAAAGGTATTGAAAGAGGTATTAGATTTGGGAGATGTTAATTTAATTGAGCAGGATTTTTATGGTGAAGTTAAACAGATTTTGAATTCTGCGAGAGAAAAAGTTTATAAAACAGCCAATTTTGCAATGGTAGAGGCATATTGGAACATCGGAAAATGTATTGTTGAAAAACAAGGTGGAAAGGATTTACACCTGCAAATTTAGCCAATATGCGTCAATTTTATCTGACATTTTCAAATTTCTACGCACTGCGTAGTGAATTGAGTTGGACACACTATCGGATGTTAATGAGAGTAGAAAATGAAAACGCCCGTCAATTCTATTTGGAAGAGGCTGTCAAATCTAATTGGAGTACAAGACAATTGGAAAGACAAATTAATTCTTTCTTTTATGAACGTTTGTTGTCTAGTAAAAATAAAGAAGATATTGCTAATGAAATTACCGCACTTGAGAAACCGAACTCAGCAGAAGATATTATTAGAGATCCGTATGTATTGGAGTTTCTCGGATTAAGTCCCAAAGATGATTTTTATGAAAATGATTTAGAGCAAGCGCTGATTTCTCATTTGCAAAAGTTTTTGTTGGAATTGGGAAGAGGCTTTTCCTTTGTTGCACGTCAAAAGAGGATTAGATTTGATGGTAGGCATTTCAGAATAGACTTAGTATTTTACAATTATCTACTTCGGTGTTTTGTATTAATTGACTTAAAGATAGGTGATTTAACGCATCAGGATTTAGGACAGATGCAAATGTATGTGCATTATTATGAGCGTGAAATGATGAATGAGGGAGATAATCCACCAATTGGTATTGTGTTGTGTGCAGATAAAAAATATCAAAAAGCATAAAGAAAGGTTGGCTATTTGCTATGAAATACGATTGTGAATTAGTTGGAAAGATTGGGTCTATGGCGTTGATTAATCGAGAGATTAATGAATTAGATTACAATACATTTAGTAGAATTGGTAAGTTTTTACAGCCAGGATATGTTTGGGTAAGTTCTGGTGCTGTTGAAATAGGCAAAATTGATTATTATAAAAGAACTGACAAATATCTTGAACCAGAAGATGATGTTGCAAAATCTCTTTATGCTTCTCAGGGGCAATGTATTCTTATGGAGAACTATAGAAAATTTATTAAGCCAGAATATTCTGTAAGACAAATATTATTAGAACATAGCCACTTTAATGATAATGAAAAAAGCGAATATATCAAGACTTTGTTATTGGAATCAATGAAACATAAAGCAATTCCAATTATAAATTATAACGACTCTGTTAGTAATGACGAAATTCTCAAGATGGAATTGAGTGAGTTATACAAGAGTCAAGAATCAGTAGCGGAGTGTATTGATAATGATGAAACAGCATCACGCTTATCGGTTCTGTTAAATTCAAAATATTTATTAATACTTACATCAGCAGAAGGATTGCTAAAAGATGCACACGACCCAGCATCTTTAATTAAAACGGTGGAAGGTAAGAATGTAGATGAGTTAATAGATAATATGAATGGACTGTTTCAGCTTTGCGATGGTGCAAGTAGAAAAGGTGCAAATGGAATGTTAGCAAAATTACAGTACATACAGGAACCGATTAAGAATGGAACGACTGTTATAATTGGTAGTCCCAAATATTCAATACCAGATTTGATTAATGGAAATGTTAATCGAACTATTTTTAGAATAAGATAAATGTTTGATTAAAGATTAAGGTGTAGAGGTAGCCTATTATGAATGAATATGTTAAAAATTTAAATCGGATTGAGTTTGTTGTAACAATGGCTTGCACGGGAAATTGTAAACATTGTTCTGAAGGGGAGCATACAAATTGTACGGGTCATATTGATAGAGATGTTGCAGTAAAAGCAGTCCGTGAAATATGTAAGAACTATAAAATTGAATCTATCATGACATTTGGAGGAGAACCGTTGCTCTACCCTGAAGTGGTATGCGCTATTCATAGTACTGCGGCAGAAATGGGAATTCCGAAAAGGGATTTGATTACGAACGGTTTCTTTTCCAAAGATTTTGCAAGGATTGCAACAGTGGTTAAGAATCTTGAGGATAGCGGAGTGTGCCGGATATTATTATCAGTGGATGCATTTCATCAGGAGACCATTCCGCTTGCACCGGTGAAATATTTTGCTGAATGCGTAGCAAAATCTAAGATACATATGGAATTGAGCCCGGCGTGGCTGGTGAGCAAAGATGATGACAATCCATACAATGTAAAGACAAGAGAAATCCTTAGGGAATTTGATAGTCTCAATATTCCGCTTGGATCGGGAAATGTTGTTTTTCCAAGTGGAAATGCTTTGGTATATCTTAAGGAGTATTTTGAAAATACTGATTACTCTAATCCTTATGACGATGATCCATGTGATGTCAGGGCAGTAAGCTTTTTGCCTAACGGGGATGTTCTTCAAGACAACGTTTATAAAAAAGGAATTCTTGATATTTTAAATGAGTATCAGCCATGAAAACCATGACAAACAACTTGAATGTCTCTTGCTTTTCCGATATAATTTATTACAATATTATTTTTACAAAGGAGAGATTTTTATGATTAAGCAAAAGAAAAGAATATCGGTTTTATTATTATTAATAATGGCGGTAATGTTAACAGCGTGTGGAGGAAAGAATAAAGGTGAAAGTGATTCCTCAAAAGAAGACGAAGGTAAAGATTCGGGACTTAAGGCACCTTATTATGAACAAGTTGATGCGGCTGTTCAGGAACTGGTAAAATGCGTAACTAAGAAAAAAAGCGTCGAAATGACTATTCCGTATGAAATAGATAAGATGGAGATAGACAGGGTAGTAACCGAATACCATAGCAGAAGAGCTTCGGGAGGAAACGAACCATATATAACAGTGCTTTTTAAGTGTACATTTGCAAATGATAACGGTGTTAATCAAGAGGTTTATTTTCAATATAACCCTGTGCTTAGTTATGAAGATAAGATTGTACTTGATTATACGCACACCGTAGAAAGCTTTTTTAAAATTGTTGATGGCGAAAATTCGAAGTACGAAGAAATAGAACCGGGTGTGTTTGCCAAGGGTGTCGGAACTGATTATGAGCTTAGATTTACTGAAGTAGATATAGAAGATTATAAATCAAAAGGTTATACATGGAATAAATAAAGGCTGATAAATACATAGTCACATAAATATAAAGATACTATGCGTAATGCGTAGTATCTTTTTTGCTGTTATCTGTTATAATTTAAGTATTGGCGAAGGAGCGTGCCATGTAGGAAAAAGAATGGGGAGGATATTATGTATCAAGCATCTAAAGAACGATATCATACAATGAAATACCATCGCTGCGGAAAAAGCGGACTTAAATTACCGGCGGTTTCGCTTGGATTATGGCATAATTTCGGAGATACAGCTTCTTATGAAAATATGAAGCAGATATTATTTACGGCTTTTGATAATGGAATTACCCATTTTGATTTGGCTAACAACTATGGTCCTAAACCGGGCAGTGCCGAGAGCAATTTCGGTAGTATTGTAAAAGATAATTTTATGAACTATCGTGATGAAATGATTATCAGTACTAAAGCCGGTTATGATATGTGGGCAGGCCCTTATGGGGATGGCGGAAGCCGGAAGTATCTGCTTGCAAGTCTTGATCAAAGCCTTAAGCGTATGGGACTTGAATACGTTGATATCTATTATCATCACCGGATGGATAAGGAAACACCGCTGGAAGAGACAATGGGAGCGCTGGCACAGGCGGTTAGAAGCGGTAAAGCATTATATGTGGGATTATCCAATTATGATGGAAATACCTTGTCAGCAGCCACAGCGATATTAGAGGAATTACACTGTCCTTTTATAATTAATCAAAACCGCTATTCCATATTTGACAGAACTATTGAAAATAACGGACTTAAAGAAATGTCTGCAAAATTGGAAAAAGGAATTATTGCATTCAGTCCGTTGGAGCAGGGGCTTCTTACAGACCGATATCTTAACGGCATTCCTAGTGATAGCCGTGTGAAAACAGATGGTCGTTTCCTAAATGAAAAGATGATTAATGAGGACCGTTTAAGTAAAGTAAGGGCGCTTAATAATATAGCAAAAGAGCGTGGACAAAGCCTTGCAGAAATGGCATTAAGCTGGATACTTAAGGATGGAATTGTAACCAGTGTCCTTGTGGGGGCATCTAAACCGTCACAGGTTACGGATAACATTAAAGCTTTAGGCAATACTTCTTTTTCAACGGAAGAGTTAAGATTAATTGATGCAGCAATTTCTTAAAAATAAAAGAAGGCATTGTGGAGAGTTGACTTATGAAGATTCTTTTTGAAGACGACAATATTATCGTGTGCCATAAACCATCAGGGATGCCTACGCAAACCGCAGATATTAGAAAAAAAGACCTGATGGATGAGTTAAAAAATCATATTAGGATAAACACGGATGGTAAAGTGAAATCAGAATTATCACTAATTAACCGCCTGGATCAGCCGGTGGAAGGAATTGTACTCGTGGCCAAAAATACAGCTGCCGCAGCAATGTTAAGTGAACAACTTACCGCACACAAAATGAAAAAATGCTATCTTGCGGTGGTGGAAGATGTTGAGGCATTGGATGCCTGTATTGGTGAGACCAGGTTGTGCGATTATATGGTAACCGATAAAAAGAATAATATATCCAAAATATCAAATAAAAATGATAAAAATGCAAAGAAAGCGGAGCTAATATTCCGTGTTTTGCAAAGGAAAGAAGGCCGTGCCCTTATTCGTGTAGAGCTGATTACCGGAAGACATCATCAAATACGGCTTCAGATGGCAAATGCGGGATTTCCGTTAATCGGAGATCAAAAGTACGGTAATAATACAAGTGAAAAAGCCGTTGCTTTGTGTGCATACCAGCTAACGTTCCGTAATCCTAAAACGGGAAAAGATACCACTTACGAAATTACGCCATCTTTACCGTCTTTCCATATTTTTAAAGATTTATAGATGCGGTAACGCCTCATACTAAGAATGCGTAGTAATTCTTGGTATGAGGTATTTTTATGTGGAAGGAATTGACAAATAATCAGAAAAATATCATAAAACTTATTGTCATAATTATTTGTGTGTTTCTTTTCATGAAATATGCATTTACTTATGTTTTGCCCTTCCTTTTAGGTATCGGAATAATTGTTATTCTGAATCCTTTTTTAAAGTATGTAAAAAATCATCTTAAAGTTGGAAAAGGTATTACGATAGGCACGATACTTTTTATTACGGGATGTATTCCCGGTGTACTTGTTTTTTTTCTTGTTCAATATCTGCTAAAAAATGTAGATGAGATTAAGAGTGGAATTGCTTCTTTAATGTGTGATTTGGAAACGCTCTTTGTGGAAGGTTGCTCCTTTGTGGCAAAGACCTGTAACATCGAAAAGGAAGAAGTAATTCACTTTTGCAATGAATGTATGGAAATGCTTACAAACAGTGTAAATACGGCTCTTTTACCAAAACTTGCAGGGTCCTTCTTAGAGATTGTGAAATGGATTTCAGTAATCAGTGCAATGTGGGCTGTATTAATTATCTTTTGTATCATGCTGGCTAAAGATTACGATAAAATCCGTAAAAAAGCGGATGAATATCAATGGTTTCATGCGACACACAGAGTAGGCTCGTCAATCTATCATATGCTCACTTCTTATGTGCGTACCCAGGTGATTATTTTATTATGTATCTGGGTAGTAGTTTCGATAGGAACGCTTTTGATTGGTTATAAGCATTTTATTCTGTTAGGTTTTGTGGTCGGATTGCTTGAAATGCTTCCTTTTATTGGAACGGGAATAACACTTTTGCCGCTGGCTTTGCTGCAACTTGTTTCAGGAGATGTGCTGCGTGCGGTTGGCTGCCTGTTACTGTATGGTATTTGTGTATTCGTAAGGGAATATATGGAACCCAAACTTATGGGGAAAAGAACGGGGCTTCATCCTATTGTATTATTGATTGCTATTTTTTTAGGGGTACGGTTATTTGGGATTATTGGTTTTATTACCGGTCCTATTGCATTTATGCTTGTTATGGAAATATATAAAGAAGTCCGTAAAACTTAATCTACGGACTCACGTTTGATGCTATGTTTCAGTTTTTTGTATCCGGTTTCTGCAAGAGCGCAGCTTACGATGATTACAATTAGCAGTAATACTTTCATCCAGACAAAATGAATATTTTGTTCTATAAATGCCCGGTCTAATAAAATGTCCATTACCAATATATGGAACATAAAGATAAAAAGGGTATTTTGTCCAATCCATATAAAAGGAGACCATATTCCGGAGTGGTTGTTAAAACCTTTGAACCAGGCCATGCAGGTAAGCATTGCAAGCGAGGCTAAGATTATTAATGAAAATCCCGGCGGATTTGTGCCGCCAAGCCATAATTTTTTAAACCACCGGTCGAAAGGAAGATAACCATAAGCATAAGCATATCCCCATCCGATGGTAAGAACGGTAAGTAATATACGGACAAGTATATGCCGTAAAACTTTATATAAGCTTGTTTCCACGCATGCAATAAGCATTCCTAAATAGAATACAATGAGATGGGTACCGCCTAACACCATGTTTCCGCCGGCGAAAATGTTTCCGATACGGGTATACAAGACACAAAGTGTTGCCACTACCGTAACAGCCAAAAAGCATAGGGTGTTCAACCAGCTGTTGCGGTTTTTGGAAGAGCAAAGCTTAACAATTTTAACGAGAAGAGGACCGATAATAATATATTGCAGGTAAAAGGCAAAATAGTATAATGGTCCGCTTGCGCTAAAATCTTTTAAGTGTTTGATGAACACAGGAAAATCAAATTGTCTGTCATGATATATAATATAGATGAAAGAGGCAAGTACATACAAAACAACAATTTCTATAAAACGGTAGAAGGCTTTCAGATAGGCTTCTACGAGTCCTTTTTCTGCGGTGCTTTTGTAAGTTACATAGCCGGAAATAATCAATAAAAAGCCAACCGAAAAGTAGAAGGATTTTTCGAGTATATAGCTATCGTAAATCACTCCACGCATATGAATTAAACATATGAGAACAATGCAAACTGCTCTTGTAATATCGATCCAGACCAAGCGTCCCTTTTTTGCCATTTATTTTTTCTCCAATAGTTTATTTTGATTAATAATACTCTATATTTTTAATATCGTCAAACGATGGGTGTTAATTCAAAAACTGTTGACAAACCGCCGCTTCTAGCCTAAAATCGAACCATATATTAAGTAACGGTGAAGAGGAATAGTAATAAGAAGAATTTCTACAGAGAGGGATGTTGGCTGAGAAGTCCTGAAAGCTATCTTTTTATGAACCTACCTCGGAGTTCTGTATGAAAATACAGCGTATACCGGCGTTAACGGTAAAGAGCTGAATGTGCAAGCATTAATTAGGGTGGTACCGCCGGAAAACCGGTCCCTTTTGGGACGTGATGGCGTACGACCTTTTTTGTTTCAGAAAATGTTTATGAGTTAGAAAGAGGAGAGAGAAATGGCACAGGACAAGAAACTTGTTGAGGCAATTACTTCCATGGAAGTTGATTTTGCCCAGTGGTACACAGACGTAGTTAAGAAAGCAGAGCTTATTGATTATTCAAGCGTTAAGGGTTGTATGATAATTAAACCTGCCGGATATGCTATTTGGGAAAATATCCAGAAACAGCTTGATGCAAGATTTAAAGAAACAGGCGTTGAAAATGTATATATGCCAATGTTTATTCCGGAAAGTCTTCTTCAGAAAGAGAAAGACCATGTAGAAGGATTTGCACCGGAAGTAGCATGGGTAACACATGGCGGATTGGAACCATTACAGGAGAGATTGTGTGTAAGACCTACATCAGAAACCCTGTTTTGCGATTTCTATAAAAATATTGTGCAGTCTTACCGTGATTTACCAAAGGTATATAACCAGTGGTGCAGCGTAGTGCGTTGGGAGAAAACAACAAGACCGTTCCTCCGTTCCAGAGAATTCTTATGGCAGGAGGGTCATACGGCTCACGCAACAGCTGAGGATGCAGAGGAACGTACAATCCAGATGCTTAACCTTTATGCAGCATTCTGTGAAGAAGTACTTGCTATGCCGGTTATTAAGGGCCGTAAGACAGATAAAGAGAAATTTGCCGGAGCAGAGGCTACTTATACTATTGAAGCACTTATGCATGACGGTAAGGCACTCCAGTCAGGAACAAGCCACAACTTTGGTGACGGATTTGCTAAGGCATTCGGTATCCAGTTTGCAGATAAAGATAATGCATTAAAACATGTTCATCAGACATCATGGGGAATGAGTACCCGTCTTATCGGCGGAATCATTATGGTACACGGAGATGATTCAGGACTTAAGCTTCCTCCAAGAATTGCTCCTGTCCAGGTTATGATTATTCCTATCGCACAGCATAAGGAAGGTGTGCTTGAAAAGGCAGCAGAGCTTAAGGACAGATTAAATAAAGTAACATGCTATGATGAAAGAATTCGTGTAAAATTAGATGATACGGATAAGAGTCCGGGATGGAAATTCTCTGAGCAGGAGATGAGAGGTATTCCTCTCCGTATTGAAATCGGACCTAAGGATATCGAGGCCGGAAAGTGCGTTGTAGTACGCCGTGATACGAGAGAAAAGATAGAAGTAGCATTAGATGAACTTGAGACAAAGATTCCTGAGCTTCTTGTGAGTGTTCAGACAGATATGCTTGAGAGAGCACGTGCCCATGTTATGGAGCATACCTGCAGTGCAGCTAATTTTGATGAATTCAACCGTTTCCTTGATGAAAAACCGGGCTTTATCAAAGCTATGTGGTGTGGTAATCAGGATTGTGAAGATGAAATCAAGGAAAAAACCGGTGCTACAAGCCGTTGTATTCCTTTTGAACAGGAAAATATAACTGATTATTGTATCTGCTGCGGTAAACCTGCACAGAAAATGGTTTATTGGGGAAGAGCATACTAAAAAACGGAGGGTCGATACATGAAAGTATTGGTTATTAATTGCGGAAGTTCATCGCTTAAATATCAGATGATTGATTCGGAAACAGAGCAGGTATTAGCAAAAGGTCTCTGTGAGAGAATTGCCATTGAAGGAAGTATGTTAACACATCAGCCGGCGGGCAAAGACAAGATTAAAAAAGAGCTTGATATGCCTGACCATACGGCAGCAGTACAGTTTGTACTTGAAGCTCTTACAGATAGTGAAAATGGTTGTATTAAATCTATGGAAGAAATTGATGCCGTGGGACATAGAATTGTTCACGGAGGAGAAAAGTTTTCCGGTTCTGTGTTACTGACAGATGATGTGGTTGAAGCAATTTCTGAATGTAACGAACTTGCACCACTTCATAACCCGGCTAATTTAATCGGTATCCGTTCCATCAGTAAATTATTACCGAAGGTGCCGCAGGTTGGTGTATTTGATACGGCGTTTCATCAGACAATGCCTAAAAAAGCATTTCTCTATGGTCTTCCGTATGAATATTATGAAAATTATAAAGTAAGACGTTACGGTTTTCATGGAACAAGCCATGATTTTGTCAGCAACCGTGTTGCAGAAATTATGGGTAAAGACCGTAAAGATTTAAAAATTATAGTATGCCATCTTGGTAACGGTGCAAGTATTTCTGCTGTTAAAAACGGAGAATGTATTGATACCAGTATGGGACTGACTCCGCTTGAAGGACTTATTATGGGAACCCGAAGCGGAGATATGGACCCTGCAATAGTTGATTATATTGCTGAAAAAGAAGGCGTAACTTCAAAAGAGATTACGGCAGTACTTAACAAAAAGTCCGGCGTGCTTGGATTGTCAAAATTATCAAGCGATTTCCGTGATCTTGCGCAGGCAGCGGCAGAAGGAAATGAGCTTGCAGCTACAGCGTTAGAAGCATACGCATATCGTGTCGGTAAATATATCGGATCATATGTAGCAGCCATGGGTGGTGTGGATGTAATCGCCTTTACGGCAGGTGTTGGTGAGAATAATGCAGAAGCACGTGCGCTTATCGGACAATATCTTTCTTTCCTTGGAACAAGTATTGATCCTGAAAAGAATAAAATACGTGGTGAGGAAGTTATTCTCTCTAAAGAAGGAGACCCTGTTACAGTCATGATTGTACCGACAAACGAAGAACTTGCTATTGCACGTGAGACCGTTAAGCTGGTGTAATGAGGTGCTGTATAATCGGAGGATAAGATATGGGCGTATTGCGCATGTTAAAGAAAAAAATATGGGATAACAGAACCCTTTCAATTATTTGGCTTATCGGAGCATACTTTGTATCTGTTGCTTTTATGGTGCTATATGGAAAGAATATGGTCGATGCTGATATGGCATCAGAAATGGTCCTTGCAGATTTTTTGAACGAAGGAACAGGCTTAGAAAGTATTATTTCTACTAAATGGTTTTATTCGACAGAACTCCGCGTGGTTGCCTTGCAACCGGTGTTTCGTATAGGATTGTATTTGTTTCCTGATAATTGGCACATGGTGCGTGTGTTTGCCTGTGCGGTTTTAATGTTGTTTTTAGCAGGTTCTTATATATTTTTTGCTTACAGCAGCAATTTAAAAAGGGGAGCGTTTTGGATAGCCGGTGCACTGTTAATGCCGTTTAGCGGTTACTACTGGTCTATGATAACATATGGAGGGTATTATGCACCTTTATGTATTTCCCTTCTGTTATCATTTGGCTTTCTTTTAAGAGTAGCCAAATCAGAAAAAAGATATGTAAGAATTATTTTTCTTATCCTTTTAGCCGGTGTTTCCTTTGTTAACGGCTTGGGCGGTGTGCGCTCTTTAATGAACTATTATGTGCCGATGTTTGCAGCAGGCATAGTTCTTTGGGTAAGTTGTGTTTTGGGTGCGCAGGCAAAAGAAAGGCTTAGGGAAAACAAATCGGAACTTATACGGTTATCTGTACCGATAATTGTAATGCTTGTTTGCTCCGGCATCGGGTATCTTATTAATAGCCGAATTTTTTCAAAATCATATTCCTTTGTTGCATTTTCAGATGAGGTAATCCTTAAGGATATCAGCATCTCAAATATTTTGGCAGTATTTTCCGATTTCTTTGGAATATTTGGATGGCAAACGGGAACTTTGGTTAAAGAGCCTGTTTTAGTGTCGTTAAGAGGTATTATATCTTTTGTAGGACTTGTGCTTCCTGTATTAATTCTGTTTTCTGCCATACGTTTAATTTTCCGTTGGAATAGATTAACTATTTTTCAGCGGTATATACTGGCATCATTTTGGTTGTCAGTTCTTGTTTCAACACTGGTCTATAGTGTAGTGGAATTCACAGGATATGGTGGCTATGGAACTATATATTGGATACCGATTATGCCGTTTGCTTTTATGGTATTACATGTTGAGGGTGTGACGGAAAAATTTGAGTTTCCTATATTAAGAAGATTAGGTGCATTGGGAATTGCGTCATGTATATTACTTTGCAGTTATGCAACACTGAAAGGGGTAAATACGCAGGAACCGATGACTATTGGAAGCAGTGAAATAGTTACAATTTCTAACTGGCTTAAAGAAAGCGGTTATAAAAATGGGTATGCAACTTTTTGGTATAGCAATATTGTGACAGAGCATACGAATGGTGAAATTGAAATGTGGACGGTGTATGAAGTGGATTATCTTACACCGCAGTTATGGTTACAGGAAAAGAGTCATGCAGTAGAATATCCGGAAGGTGAAGTGTTTATTATTATGCCGGCGGATAAGATTGTGTGGTATGAAGACCAGGCAGGCGGAAACCTTGTGTTTCAGACAGATAACTTCCGTGTAATCGGTTTTGAAGATATATCGGATTTAAATGCAGCGATGGGGAGATAAAAAATGATAATTACACTGCCATCAGATGTAAAAAGAATTATCGAAGTTCTTGAAACAGCCGGATATGAAGCATATGCGGTTGGTGGTTGTGTGCGTGATAGTATCTTGGGGCGTGTGCCGGATGATTGGGACATAACGACCTCAGCAAAACCCCACGAAGTAAAAATGCTTTTCAAGCGTACTTTTGATACCGGTATTGAGCATGGTACGGTTACGGTGCTCATGAATAAGGTGGGCTATGAAGTAACGACGTACCGGATTGACGGTGAATATGAGGATAGCCGCCATCCGAGAGAAGTGACATTCACGTCAGATTTAATCGAGGATTTAAAACGCCGTGATTTTACGATAAATGCGATGGCATATAATGATAATCAAGGACTTATCGATTGTTTTGGCGGCCTTGAGGATATTCAAAACCATCTGATCAGATGTGTAGGTAATCCGGAGGAACGTTTTTCGGAAGATGCCCTTCGTATTATGCGTGCAGTCAGATTCAGTGCCCAGTTGGGATATGATATAGAAGAAGAAACTAAAAATGCAATATGTAAATTGGCGGGAACGCTTAGTAACATAAGTGCTGAACGTATCCAGACAGAACTTGTTAAACTGCTGGTATCCCCTAATCCGGGAAAAGTAAGGCAGCTTTATGAATATGGTATTACAAAAGTTATTTTGCCGGAATTTGATGCTATGATGAATACACCGCAAAATACGCCGTATCACATTTACAATGTTGGTGACCATACGATATGTTCGCTTGAAAATATTGAAGCGGACAAGGTGCTGCGTCTTACGATGTTATTGCATGATTGTGCTAAACCCTTGACCCGTTCTACGGATGAAGAGGGCAGGGATCATTTTAAATATCATGCAAAAGAAGGCAGTGAGCTTGCAAAAACAATACTCCGAAGACTCCGTTTTGATAATGATACCATTAAACAGGTGACTACACTGATCCTGTATCATCAATTTAAAGTTGAGTTAACAGAGATTAAAGTGCGCATGGGTATGCATAAGGTGGGTGAGGATTTATATCCGAAGCTGCTACTTGTAAAAAGAGCGGATAATCTTTCAAAAGCACCCGAAACCGTTGCCAAGAGTCTTCAACTGTTGGAGGAATTTGAGCAAATATATAAATGCGTCCGGGACAGGGGAGACTGTACTTCACTTAAAAAGCTTGCTGTTACCGGTAAAGACTTGATTGAAGCGGGGATTGAACCCGGAGAAAAATTAGGGCAGACGTTGGAATTTCTTTTGCAGGAAGTGCTCCTTGATCCTGACAAAAATAAAAAAGAAGTTTTGCTTTCACTTATTTAAAACTAGTCATCATACTTTTTTTATCTTGCTCATAAGATAGGATAGGATTTACATGAGGAGGATATGAGGGTTGAATGACAGAGTGATTGCATTACTGGAAAACTACGATATTACAGTGCTTCGCTCCTGGAAAGGGCGGGGCGCTATTATTTTTGAGACAAGTGAGGGAGTTAAGCAAATACGGGAGTATGCAAGACCAAAAAGTAAATTACCTCTTCTTGCCGGACTGCTTAATCAAGTTTCCGAAGCGGGGATTTGTAGTGTGGACCAATATATAAAAACAAAAGAAGGAGAATATTTTGTCTGTGACAAGGATGAAATTACATATATAGTAAAAGATTATCATGACGGCCGTGAATGCGATATTCATAGCAAAGAGGATTTGGTAAAAGGTGTTACGTTGCTTGCCAAGTTGCATCGTGTAATGAAATTGCCGGCGGATAAAATGCCGGAAACAGAATTTAAAATGACACCTTTTCCTTTGTCAGAGGAAGTGGCTAAGCATAACCGTGAACTTATTAAGGCGTTCAGGTATTTGAGCGATAAAGGACAACGCAGTGAGTTTGAGCTTTATCTGTTACATCACTTTAAACCTTTTTTAGAGCAGGCAAAGGAAACAAAACGTCTTGTAGAACAGGAGGATTTTTCTTCGTTATATGAGGAAAGTATCCGGGAAGGTGCATTTATTCATGGGGAATATCAGTACCATAATATTCTTTATGGAGAAAAAGATGCAGCAGTTGTTAATTTTGAAAAGGCAGTTCCTGACACTTGTGTCAAAGATGTGTATTATTATTTGCGTAAAGCCATGGAGAAAAATGGTTGGGACGAAGGAATATTTGTAAGTATTCTTGAAGGTTATGATAAAGAAAAAACGCTTACGCCGCTGGAGAAACGGCAAATATACCTTCGCCTGTTATATCCTGAAAAGTTTTGGAAAATAGTCAATTTCTATTTCAACAGTGCAAAATCATGGATTCCTATAAAAAACATGGAGAAACTAAGTACCTTAATCAGACAGGAGGAGATAAAGCAATCCCTTCTTAATAAGTATATCTTTTAGAATAAGCATTTATTTTTTAACTAATTTCATGTATACTTAATTAATTAACGGAGGAAGTATCGTGAAAATTAAGATGAAGCTGAAAGCTCTCTGTATGCTTACGTTAATGGCGTTAATGATAATGGCATGTGCGAAGAAGGATACGGAGAGTGATAAAGAAATAGATACCGGATTTGTTCCTGCGGTTGCGGGAAATTATGACAGTGCAGACACTGCGGTTGTTATCAAGACGGATTCGGACGCAATGACAATTACATTATTGAATTTGGAACTTGGCAGGCAATATACACTTTCGTATGACGGAACTACAGTTATCAGTGATAAATACGGAAGTCCTATGATTATGTCACAGTTTAGAAGAGGTGATGTGGTTGACGTTAAATTCATGCACGCCAAGAAGCGTCTTGCTTCTATCAAGATTAGTGACAGTGCGTGGTATTTTTCCGGGATAACAAATTATACATTGTCTGAGAATGATAATAGCCTTACCTTTGGCGAGGATGTATATAAACTGTCCAAGGATTTGATTGTTGCAACCGGAGAAGGATTGTTGAATATTGAAGATATCCATAAAGATGATGTGGTAACCATTGTGGGGATAGACAGGACCGTACACAGCATCATTGTGGACAAAGGCCATGGATTTTTGAGTGTAATGAATGTATCCGGAATTAAGGATGGATGGCTGGAAATAGGACATATTATAACGCCGGTTCAGGAAGGAATGCTTCTTACGGTGCCGGAAGGCGAATATAATGTGCTGGTTAGTTGTAGCGGAGTTAATGAAAGTATTCCTGTTGTTATTAAGCGGAATGAAGAAACGGAGCTTGATTTGTCAGTGATTAAGGTGGAGGAAGCGTCTACCGGTATGGTTATCTTTAATGTGACGCCTTCAACGGCTACCGTATACATTGATTCTGTCGAAACAGATGTTTCTAAACCGGTATATCTTTCAACCGGAATTCATCAGATTATACTTCAGGCACCCGGTTATGTGTCTTCCACGCAATATATTAAGGTGGGAACGGTGACATCTACCCTGGATTTTACTTTAGATGAAATCGGTAAGGAAGAGGAAAAGGACAAAGACGATAAAGATACCGAAAAAGATAAGGAAGATAAAGAATCCGAGGATAAGGATACCGAAGACAAGGATGTGGACGAAAAAGATTCCGATGACAGCAAGAGTGAGGATGCCGGTGAAAAGGAAAAAGAAGATGCTGCTGAGGATAAGAATGAAAACACACCCCCGAAAGAGTATCTTGTATATATAGAATCACCTGAAGAAACGGAAATTTATGTTGATGGAGTATATATAGGGATTGCTCCTCTTAGTTTTCCTAAAAAGGAAGGAAGTTATGTTATTACGCTCAGAAGAACGGGGTATCAGACAAGAAGTTATTCTATTTCCATAGATGGAGATAATAAGGATGCGACGTACAATTTTGCCCCATTGTTGTCATTGAATGAGTAATGTGGCAAAAAGGTGTGAAAGTATTGGAAAATAGGAGTAAAAATCAACAAATAGGGCAAAATAACCTTGACAAAAAAGGTAAAAACTACTATATATATTATAGACGTTTTTATACGGAACGTAAAAAGAATAAATCTGATGTATTTCAGTAAGAGGAGGAAATATTAAATGAACAAAACAGAATTGGTTGCAGCTATGGCTGATAAGGCTGGATTAACAAAGAAAGATGCAGAAGCAGCATTAAAGGCTTTTACAGATGTTGTTAGCGATGAATTAAAGAAGGGTGAAAAAGTTCAGTTAGTTGGATTTGGTACTTTCGAAGTATCTAAGAGAGCAGCTAGAGAAGGAAGAAATCCTCAGTCAGGTAAAGTTATGAAGATTGCAGCTTCTAACGCACCTAAGTTCAAAGCTGGTAAGGCATTAAAGGATTTAGTAAACGCTAAATAATTTAGCCCTAATTGAGATGAAGATAAAAGCGACTGCGTCTGACGTAGTCGCTTTCTTATTTATCTTTGCTTTATAGAGTAATGCATTATATTTGATATATTAGTGTAGAAAGGAATAATCATGAGACTTGATAAATATTTGAAAATATCCCGTCTGATTAAGAGAAGAACTGTGGCAAATGAAGCCTGTGATGCAGGCAGGGTTTTAATTAACGAAAAGCCTGCCAAAGCATCTTCCCATGTAAAAGTAGGAGATATCATTACCATACAATTTGGTAATAAGGATGTTAAAGTAGAAGTGCTTGATGTACAGGAAACCATGAAGAAGGATGAAGCAAAGGAACTTTACCGCTATTTATAGTTTATGTATTTATGGTTAATGTTACGGTTATGAGTGATACAACCTGTATAATCGGCGCATATTTTTGAAAGGGTCTTCATACGATTAAGTATGTAAATTGTGTGGAGGCGATGATGGAGAATATAAATCATATTAATAAAATGCATAAACTGATATTGAATAACCGAAAGCAGTGTAATCTGTCCGGAGTTATGGATGTACTGTCTTTTGATACCGGAGAAGTTCTTCTGGAAACAGAGCAGGGGATGTTAACGATAAAGGGGCAGGATCTTCACGTGAGCCGCCTTACGCTTGAAAAGGGTGAGGTTGATATTGAGGGTAGAGTAGACAGCTTTTCGTATTCAGATAATACTTCTTTTCATGCAAAAGGGGAATCTATTATTTCCAGATTGTTCAAATAAGGAGAAGCAGTAATGTCGGATATTATTCTCCGCGAGGCGCTAATTTTTCTCCATTCTTTTTTGCTCGGTGTATGTATTACAGTAGTGTATGATGTATTCATTTCTTTAAGAAAAGCGTTTCGTCATATAAGAATACTGATTTTTATAGAAAACAGTATTTTTTTGTTGGCATCAACGATAGCAGTATTTTTATTGTTTTATAATATGAATTCCGGTATTTTACGAGGATATGCAATTTTTTCCATTGCATCAGGAATGCTTCTTTATAAATGGACAATAAGTCAATATATTGTAGCTGTTATGTCAACAATAATGAAAAAGACCATATATGTTGTGTTAAAGCCCTTTAAACTCAGTATTTATGCGGTTTGTAAGGTGGCGAAAAAGCCTGCTAAATTGCTGAAAACTCGCTTGACGGTTTGCATAAAAGTGGTTACAATGACATTATGTAAACACAAAAAACGAGGGGAGTGAGTACATCGTGTCTGCGAGCAGATATGGGATGAGACGACGTCACGGTCGGCAAAATCATATGGGTATGTTTCTGGTAACAGTCGTTGTACTCATGCTTATGGTTGTGGTTTCAATCAACGGAGCTTCTTTGAAGTCTAAGGTACAGGAATGTGCAGAGAATAAGGCAGAGCTCCAGGAAATGATAGATGCGGAAAATGAAAGGGCGGATGAACTGGTAGATTTTAAAAAATATACCAAGACAAAAGCTTACTATGAACAGATTGCCCGTGAAAAACTGGGTCTTGTATATCCCGGCGAAATTATTTTTAAAGCCGAATAGCAAATACATATTAGTGAACAAGAATTAATGAAAGTCGAAATAAAACATGTTTCGGCTTTCTTTTTTTTACAAATTATTCAGGACATACTCCGTATAATGTTTTTCAGTAAGAATTTATAAGTGGTATCGGAGGATTATTTGTGAAAAAGGAAGTTGTGTTGAAAAAGACAAAAGTTTTTGGAGACTACGGTAAGAAACGGTTGCTGGACTGTTCTGCTTCATTTCAGGATTTGGCAAAAACCTTTTTGGAAATGCCTGCGCAAAATATTAAAAAAAGTAGTGCGGATAAATACAGTATGCTGCTTGAAAAAAGTAAGGAGGAGAGCAGAACGCTTTTAGCAGAACATTTGTATGAAATGGCAGATATTATGTCCGAGGTAGCACAGGAATCTGTCAGTGGCATCCAAATAGAAGATAAAAAAAGGAATAAAATTGAACGTGATTTAAAAGAATATGGTATACAGCTGATGGGGATAACGTTATTGGTGGATAACAGGGACAGATACAAACTGGTTGTTGTAATGCGGCCTGAAAAAATCTCAAACGAAAAGGGGGGACGGGCTAAGGAACGGTTCATGCAGTTTACTACAAAGGATTTAGGGGAAATTTTTTCTACATATCTTGGTATCAGATTTAAGCTTGCGAAAGGAAGTGTGGAAGTGCTGGGAGAAGAAGAGGTAAGCGTAATGTATGAGGAAGAAAGCAGCTACAAGGTTTTGACGGGGATAGCAAGAGCAACCAAAGAGGGTGAAAAAATATCCGGTGACAACTACATGATTTTAGAAGGAGAAAACGGACGTTATTACATTGCCCTGTCGGATGGGGCAGGTAGCGGGGAAAAGGCTAACAGCGCCAGCAAAATGGTGGTTGAACTTTTGGAAAAATTTATAGATGCGGGATTTGGGGTAGAAATTGCCATTCAGATGATTAACGGAGTTTTGTTATCTTCTGAAGAAGAGCAGCATTTATCTACACTGGATATATGTTGTCTGGATACGCACACGGGCCAGTGTGAGTTTATTAAAGTCGGTGCGTGCAGTTCTTATATAAAGAGTGATATGCTGGTAGAAATCGTCATGTCGGCAAACCTTCCGCTGGGCGTATTTTACCGGGTAGAAATAGAGAAAACAAATGGTCAGCTTGTAAACGGTGATTATGTCATAATTCTGTCGGATGGCATTATACAAGGATTGGGAGGAGATACGGAAATAGCTAAGTTTGAAGAAATGCTGAGTGGTGTGTCGTATGAAAGTCCCCAGGAGCTTGCTAATTTTATCTTGAGCTACACGATTCACGAAGCAGGTGGGATTATTGAGGATGACATGACGGTGCTGGTGCTTGGAATTTGGGAGAATACGTTGCATTTTAGCTAAAAATTGTCTATATTTATAATATGGTTAACAAGTTTATTTTGCATTGTGAAAAAAATCATTTGATTCAGAAGAATGACAATATTGTCGTAGGCGTATCGGGAGGGGCAGATTCCATGTGCCTTCTCTTTTTATTGCATGAAATAAGCAACCGGTATGCTTTGAAACTGGCTGTTGTGCATATGAATCATGGATTTAGAAAAACCGCTTTTAAGGATGCGGACTATGTAAGGGATATGTGTGCTTTGTGGGATATTCCGTTTGTGTTGTATGAAGAAGATGTGCATGCTTTTGCCAAGGAAAATCATATGACGGATGAAGAGGCGGGAAGAACCTTAAGATACGGGGCATTTAGCGAAACGCTTGATAAATTTTTTGACGGCAAGGGTAAAATTGCGGTAGCGCATAACCGGAACGACCGTGCAGAGACCGTGATGTTTAATCTTTTCAGGGGGACCGGACTGAAAGGCTTAGGTGGTATAGCGGCTGTCAGGGATAAAGTTATCCGGCCGATTTTATTTTTAGACAGAAAAGAAATTGAACAGATTCTTAAACAAAACGATATAGCATATTGTATAGATGAAACAAATGATGAAGATACTTATACAAGAAATAAGGTCCGCAAACACATTGTAAAGTATGCAGACGAGCATATATGTAAAAATGCCGTTAAGCATATTAATGAGGCGGCCGATTTGATTGAGGAAACGCAGGCGTATCTTGAGAAAATTTCAGATAAGGTATATGAAGTGTGTGTAACTGAAAAGGCACAGGGGATTTCGGTTAATATTGATATTTTGAAAGAAGAAGATCCGCTTATTGCAAAGTATGTGATTATGAAGGGGATTGGTTTTTTGACAAAGGGTGCAAAAGACATTACCCGGAAACATATTCTCAATATCTTAGATCTTATGCATAATCAAACGGGCAGAAGCATTAAGCTTCCGTACGGTTTTGTGGCATCAAGGGAATATGGCGCTATTGTGATAGCCCCAAAAGATGAGCGGGAAACTTCTGATAGTGACACAATACTCAACAAGCCACTTTCGGTAAATGTAGAGGATTTGTGTCCGAACCGGGGATATACCGTAAATATAATGGATGATATTAAGATGACTTTTACACGGATGAGCTGTGAAAATAGGAAGAATGTTCCACAAAATGTGTGTACGAAATGGTTTGACTATGGTAAAATAGGTAAGTCATTGAGTGTAAGAAATAGGGAAAAGGGTGATTTTCTTACAATAGCCTATCCATTGTGTGAAGATGGGGCGAAAAAAATGTTAAAGGAATATCTTATTAATGAAAAAATTCCCCGGGAAGAAAGAGATTCCCTACTTTTGCTTGCAGATGATAAGCATATTGTATGGGTATGTGGTCATAGAATAAGTGAGTATTATAAAGTGACGGATAAAACAGCAGAGATTTTGCAGGTTGAAATACAAGGAGGAGTTTTTGATGGGCAAGAAAGTAAGTAACATAAGTGTTCTTCTTTCAGAAGAGAAAGTGGATGAGAGAATTAAAGAACTCGGAGAAATGATAAGCAGGGATTATGCCGGTAAGACAGTGCATCTGGTATGCGTATTAAAGGGCGGAAGCTATTTTATGTGTGAGCTTTCAAAACGTATAACCGTGCCGGTTTCACTTGATTTTATGTCGGTATCAAGCTATGGCGGTGATACAAAATCAAGCGGGGTAGTTAAGATTGTTAAAGATTTGGACGAGCCGATAAAAGGAAAACATGTTATTGTCGTGGAAGATATTGTGGATTCGGGAAGAACGTTAAGTTATCTTCTTGAAATGCTCCGTGCAAGAGAACCGGAAAGTATGGCGCTTTGTACGTTGCTTGATAAGCCGTCAAGAAGAGTAGTTGACGTGAATGTTGATTATACAGGATTCCAGATTCCGGATGAATTTGTAGTAGGCTATGGTCTTGATTATGACCAGCAGTTTAGAAATCTTCCGTATATCGGAATTGTACATTTAGAAGACTAGAGAGGAGAAAAAAGTTGAATAAGAAGTCAAAGGGTGCCGGAAAGTACTTTATATTCATATTAATCTTATTGGGTATATGTGTCTGGATAAGTACGATGAATAAGGAAGAGGATTCTTATGAATATAATATGTTGATAGAGGATCTTGAAGCCGGCAATGTAGAAACCGTAACCGTTCAGCCGAATAAGGAGACACCGACAGGTGTTGCCAAGGTAGAGCTTAAGGATGATACCTCCCATCTGTTATTTGCAACAGATATTAGTGAGATTGAACATGTTGTCAGAGGGTACAGCGAAGTAGAGTTGAAGGTCACGGATTTACCGTCAACGAATTGGTTCCTTAAGTATTTCTTCCCAATATTGATAATGCTGGTAGTAATTGTATTTTTATTTGTAATGTTTACAGCCAGTCATTCCGGCGGTGGCGGAAGCAATGCCAAAATGATGAATTTCGGTAAGAGCCGTGCAAGACTTGCCGTTAATAATACGATTACATTCCAGGATGTAGCCGGATTAAGAGAAGAAAAAGAAGAATTATCTGAAATTGTGGATTTCTTAAAAGACCCACATAAGTATACAAAAGTTGGTGCGAGAATACCGAAGGGTATCCTGCTTGAGGGACCTCCGGGAACCGGTAAAACATTGCTTGCCAAAGCAATCGCCGGTGAGGCCAATGTTCCGTTCTTTACCATATCCGGTTCGGATTTCGTAGAGATGTTCGTTGGTGTAGGTGCATCCCGTGTGCGTGATTTATTTAGTGATGCGAAGAAGAATGCTCCTTGTATCGTATTTATTGACGAAATTGATGCTGTTGCAAGACGCCGTGGAACCGGTATGGGCGGCGGACATGATGAGCGTGAGCAGACCTTGAACCAGATGCTTGTAGAGATGGATGGTTTTGGCGTTAACGAAGGCATTATCGTCATGGCAGCAACTAACAGGGTTGATATTCTTGATCCTGCTATTTTAAGACCGGGCCGTTTCGACAGAAAGGTAAGCGTTGGTGCTCCGGATGTCGGCGGACGTGAGGAAATTTTGCGTGTCCATGCGCGTAAGAAACCGCTTGGTGAAGATGTAGACCTTAAACAGATAGCACAGACGACAGCTGGCTTTACAGGCGCTGATCTTGAGAATTTATTAAATGAAGCAGCCATTCAGGCAGCAAAAGAAAACCGCCTTTTCATAACGATGGAGGATGTGAAGAAATCCTTTATTAAAGTTGGAATCGGTTCTGAAAAGAAGAGTAGAATCATTTCTGATAAAGAAAAACGGATTACGGCATATCATGAAGCGGGACATGCAATTTTGTTCCATCTTCTCCCGGATGTCGGACCTGTTTATACAGTTTCCATTATACCGACGGGACTTGGGGCAGCAGGATACACTATGCCGCTTCCTGAAAAGGATGAAATGTTCCTTACAAAGAGCAAGATGCTACAGGATATTATGGTATCCCTCGGAGGACGTATAGCGGAGGAACTTATTTTCGGAGATATTACGACCGGTGCTTCCAATGATATTAAGGTAGCAACCAAAGAAGCACGCCGTATGGTAACACGTTACGGTATGTCTGATAGAATCGGTGTAATTAATTATGACGATGAAGACGATGCAGTATTTATCGGCCGTGACCTTGCGCATCCGCGAAGTCATAGTGAAGAAATGTCAGGTGAGATTGATAAAGAAGTTAAAGTAATTATTGATGATTGCTATGACAAGGCTAAGGCAATGATTAAGGAAAATATGACAGTTCTTCATAACTGTGCAAAGCTTCTTCTTGAAAAAGAAAGAATAAACAGAGCAGAGTTTGAGGGCTTATTTGATGGAAACACAGAAAGCATTGTGCAAAATTAACAAAAACAACATGTGAAATTTGTAATATTTGTGAATCCTATGAATAGACTTTATAGGTATGCTTTGTTACAATACAACATGTAACCCCCCCATATATTATATAGTTTTTGCTATACCCCATAAGTAAGAAATACCTTCTCTAAAAGAGCGCATCTTCGGATGTGCTCTTTTACCTTTTGTGAATATGATAAGTCTTGCATTTTACATATAGATTGATTAAACTATAACTGTTAAGGAGTAAAAGGTATGGAAAAAAAATACAAAATTGCAGTAGCCGGAACAGGCTATGTAGGATTATCAAATGCCGTTTTATTATCACAGCATAATGAGGTAGTTGCAGTTGATATAATTCCGGAAAAAGTGGAAAAGATAAATAAGGGAATTTCTCCGATAGTTGATAAGGAAATAGAAGAATATCTTTCTAATCACAAATTGAATCTGCGTGCGACGACGGACGCTAAGGAAGCATACGAGGGTGCTGACTTTGTCATTATTTCAACGCCGACCAATTATGATCCTATTAAGAACTATTTTAATACATCTTCTGTAGAGGCAGTTATTAAGTTAGTTAAGGAATATAATCCGGATGCTGTAATGGTAATTAAGTCAACTGTTCCTGTGGGTTATACAGAGAATATACGTAAGGAGCTTGATACGGAAAATGTTATTTTCAGTCCGGAGTTTTTACGTGAAGGAAGAGCACTTTATGATAATCTGTATCCAAGCCGTATTATAGTAGGAGCACCGCTTAATGATGAGAGATTGACAAAGGCTGCAGAGGTTTTTGCATCCTTATTAAAGCAGGGTGCGATTAAAGAGGACATTCCTGTTTTATATACGGATCTTACGGAAGCAGAGGCAGTTAAATTATTTGCGAACACCTATCTTGCACTTCGTGTAAGTTTCTTCAATGAGCTTGACACATATGCAGAAGTAAGAGGACTGAATACGAAGCAAATTATTGAAGGAATCGGTTATGATCCGCGTATCGGAATGCATTACAATAATCCATCCTTTGGATATGGCGGTTATTGTCTTCCTAAAGATACGAAGCAGCTTCTTGCCAATTACCAGGATGTTCCGCAGAACATTGTGCAGGCGATAGTAGATTCAAACAGAACGCGTAAGGATTTTGTGTCCGACAGAATTCTTGAGCTCGCCGGATTCCCTAACAAGATACCGACAATTGGTATTTATCGTCTTACAATGAAAGCAGACTCGGATAACTTCCGTCAGTCGTCAATACAGGGTGTTATGAAGAGAATTAAGTCAAGAGGTGTTGAGGTTGTAATTTATGAGCCTACACTGGAAGATGAAACATTCTTCGGAAGCCGTGTAATACGCGATTTGGATGAATTTAAGGGAATGTGTGATGAAATCATAGCAAACCGTTTTTGTGATGATCTTGCTGATTGTGCAGATAAAGTGTATACGAGGGATATCTATTTCAGAGATTAATACAATGATTGCATGAGGCAGATATGGATTTTGATCGTTTTTTAAAAGCAGAGCAACAGCAAATGTATATTACAGGTATGAGACCTGTGCTCGATAAAAAGGCATTATTTTCGGATATGACTGCGGATTATGTGTCACCATGTGAACCGCAGCCGTATTCGCTTGTTACTGTTAGATTCCGCGCGGCAAGAAATAATATTGACCGCGTTTTTTTCGTGTCACAAAATCAGGAAGAGATGATGTTAAAGGAGAAGGAAGATTCTCTTTTCGAATATTTTTCAATCGATGTATTTGTAGAAGATAATCGGTTTGAATACTACTTTAAAGTAGTGTCCGGCCGTATTACCTGCTACTATGATAAGCGTGGAGTTGTAAAAGTGCCGGATGCACATTACAATTTCTTCCTTTTGCCGGGATTCTCTACGCCGGAATGGGCAAAAGGTGCGGTTATGTATCAGATATATGTGGACAGATTTTATAACGGTGATGAAACTAATGATGTTTTAGACCATGAATATACTTATATTAATGAACATACGGAAAGAGTAACAGATTGGTATAAGTATCCGGCTACCATGGGAGTCAGGGAGTTTTATGGCGGTGATTTGCAGGGCGTACTGGATAAACTTGATTATCTGGAAGAGTTGGGCATAGATGTTATTTACTTTAATCCTCTTTTTGTATCCCCTTCCAATCATAAATATGACATTCAGGATTATGATAATATTGACCCGCATATTGGTAAGATAGTAGAGGATGCGGGCGAGCTTTTAAATGCAGGTGACAGGGATAACAGTCATGCAACACGTTATATTAACCGTGTGACAAATAAAGCTAATCTTGATGCCAGCAATGAACTGTTTGCTAAAGTAGTGGAAGAAGCGCATAAGAGAGGTATGAAGGTTATTCTTGATGGTGTGTTTAATCATTGCGGTTCTTTTAATAAATGGCTTGACCGTGAACGCATTTATGAAAATGCACCGGGGTATGAAAAAGGTGCGTATGTAAGTGAAAACAGTCCGTACAGGAATTATTTTGATTTTACGCAGCACGGATGGCCGTACAATCCGCACTATAATGGCTGGTGGGGACACGATACGTTACCGAAATTGAATTATGAGGCGTCAAAAGACCTTTACGATTATATATTATATATTGGACAAAAATGGGTGTCAGAACCGTATAATTGTGATGGTTGGCGTCTTGATGTGGCTGCCGATTTAGGACATACGCCGGAGTTTAATCATAAATTCTGGGCAGATTTCAGAAAGGCGGTTAAGGCGGCTAATCCAAATGCCATAATACTGGCAGAGCATTATGGAAGTGCAGCGGATTGGCTTAATGGTAAAGAATGGGATTCCGTAATGAATTATGATGCCTTCATGGAGCCTTTAACCTGGTTCCTTACCGGTATGCAGAAGCATAGTGATGATTTCAGACAGGATTTGTTGGGGAATGCAGATAATTTCTGGGGTGCTATGAATTATCATAATGCATGTTTTACACAGTCTTCGTTAGCAGTTACGATGAATGAGCTTTCTAATCACGACCATTCCCGTTTTTTAACAAGAACAAACCGAAGAGTCGGAAGGACTAATACACTTGGACCGCAGGCGGCAAATGAAGGCATAAATAAAGCGGTAATGCGTGAAGCAGTACTGGTTCAGATGACTTGGACCGGTGCACCTACGATATATTATGGTGATGAGGCAGGCTTATGTGGCTTTACGGATCCGGATAACAGACGTACGTATCCGTGGGGACAAGAAGACCATGAGATGATTGATTTCCATAAGCAGATGATCCGTATTCATAAGGAGAATCCTGAAATATTAAACGGCTCCATTAAGTATATGGGACATGATTTTAATTATCTGGCTTACGGAAGATTCAACAATGAAGGAAGAAGTATCGTTTTAGTCAATAATGGTGATAATGCCATTACAAAAGAAGTATATGTATACGATGTGGGAGTTCCGAAGGAAGCTGTGCTTAAACAGCTGATCGAGACGAATGAAAACGGTTTTTCCACAGAGATTAAGATGTATCCGGTTGTAAACGGCAAGATAACGATTACGCTGCCAAAAACATCGGCGGTTGTGCTTACGCACAAGGGAGAGATACCGGGAACTGCAGATAATAAATTGCCGGAAATGGAAGACGTGTACAACACTAAAAAATTCTTGCAATTTGATTAATACTATGATAACATAACTACTTGTCAGGGTTGAAAAAATGAGTTTTCAGCTCTGAAACATGGATGGATTCCCGAGTGGCCAAAGGGGACAGACTGTAAATCTGCTGCAAATTGCTTCGGTGGTTCGAATCCACCTCCATCCATTTCGTATTACTTAATATGGTAATACGAATTAATAAGTCGCCGGCGTGGCGGAACTGGCAGACGCGCAGGACTTAAAATCCTGTTGTGGCAACACAGTACCGGTTCGATTCCGGTCGCCGGCATAAGAAAAAGACAGTACCGTAAGGGGCTGTCTTTTTCTTATGCCCCTAGAAACGGAATCATAAAGAATGTTTTAGAAATCAAGTTTTGTCACTAATAGGAAATTTGTAAAATTTGGCAAAAATTTATATTTGTGTTAGAGTATGGGTATGGGGTTTAATTTTTCTTAGGAGGCTTACAAATGAAAAAAAGAGTATTGGTTACAATGGTTTTTATCTTTTTACTTTCCATTTCATTAACCGGATGTGGTCACGAGCATAGTTATACTTATGCTCCGAATAATGATGGCACACATTCTATTACTTGTGCGGGAGAAAAGTGTGAATATGCTGAAAGTGCAGCATGTGAATATTCAGCAGATTATGTATGCGAAATCTGTGGATACAAACACGACCACGCCTATGCTTATTCGATAAATGGGGATAGGACACATACAATTACTTGTTCGGTAGATGGGTGCGAATATACCAACACCGAGAATTGTATTTATAATGCAGAGTATGTATGCGAAACTTGTGGACATAAACATGAACACACCTATGCTTATGCAATTAATGAGGATGGAACACATACTATTACTTGCCAAACAGAAGAGTGTGAGTATAGCACAACTGAGAATTGTACTTATTCGAAAGAGTGCATATGTGAGGTTTGTGGGTTCGTTCATGAACACAATATAGTGATAACAAGCAATACAGATGGAACGCACAATAAGACATGTGATACTTGCGATTTTAACGAAACTGTATCTTGTGTGTTAAATGAAGAATTTGTATGTACCGAATGTGCATGGACCCATGAACACAATTTGGCATGTGAATCTGTAGGAGATGGAACACACAATGTAACTTGTACTTTTGAGTGTTGCCCATATACAAACAATGAAAAGTGTGTAAACAATGATTATCGTTGCGATGCCTGTGGTTATGAGTTCCCTAAATGGACAGTGGAAAAAAGAGACGCCAAGACATACTATGCGAGAAAGAAATTGAAGGTTTACACAGAACCCAGTACTGATTCCGAAGTTGTAAAAACTCTGTCAGTGGATGATTCGATTGTCTGTGTAGGAGTGGTAAAAAAATATAAAGGCAAGAATGTATGGTTCTATCAAACGGATGAAGGATATTTTGTGGAACAAGATAGTAAACCCAAAGCATCCGGATTGAAAAATTTATGTCCTGCAAAATCTAATCAAGTATATGTTTTCGAGTTTTATCCGAGAATTCAAGATTATGATAATCTTAAGTTTGAAGCAGTCTATAATTCTATTGATGAAGCTTTAATCGACTTAACCGGACATGACAGAGAGTGGTATAAAACTAACTGGGAGTATGATCCATTAGATATGTGGGGAAGGGATGTATATCATTCTCCCAAAAGGGTTATCGAATATTATACAACTGAAGATGGATACACTTTCCCCTATAAATCGGTATCAGACGGAACAATATACATAGATAAAGAGGGAGTAGTATCAAGCTATGCTTACGGCGGATTTGATGAAGAAGGTAATTGGAGTGTGGAAAGAGGAGTGTCTTATCGCTTCGATTACTAAAGGATAGAAAACATCCCCATTATATCAGGCATAATGGGGATGTATGCAAACTTAACTTGGAAGTTGTAATAGCTCCTTTCTTCGAGGGTTTTTCGAATACCGTGCCGGTTCAAGTCCGGTCACCAGAAGTAAAACTTGATGAGAGAAATACAGCAGAAATGCCGTATTTCTCTTATTTTTTTGCGCGAGTAATGATGAGAATGCCACATTTATACGATATTCCTCGGGGATGTGTTTCATCTGGGTGGAATATTAGAATGGCTTTAGAAACAAAATGGTGGAGAAAAAATATATCTATGACATCTACTTTGGTAGCTTTTCTTTTTTCTACATGATAACCAGCAATAGAAAAATTATACTTGACAAATATATCGCAGTGCAATATACTAAGCACAACGATATATCGAAGTGCGTTATAGTAAAAAGAGAATATATAGAAGGGAAAGAGTTGTATGGATACTCATATTAAAAAAGTTTATGTTCCAATGACGGAAACAGGATTTTATATTTTGTTATGTTTGCAAAAACCCAATCATGGATATGGGATTGTACAGATGGTAGAAAGCTTAACAGAGGGAGAGATACGATTAAGTCCTGGAACTATGTATGGAAGTTTGTCAAAAATGGAGAAAGACGGCTTGATTCGTTTTATTCGTGAGGAAGAGAAGCGCAAACTATACACCATTACTGATTTGGGCACAGAGATATTGCAGTTAGAATTAAAACGAATCCGACGATTATATAAAAATTCACAGGAGGTCATCTGAGTATGAAAACCAAGAAAGAATCGAAAAATTTTACTATTATGGAATATGAGAAAGAGCAAATGTATCTTCAAGAGAAACATAAGCAGGGATGGAAATTGGTAAAAGTAACGGGTACAGGGAAGTATCATTTTGAGGAATGTGAGCCGGAAGATGTTGTTTATCAATTAGATTATAATCAAGAAGGATTGAAGCATAAGGAAGAATATGTACAAATGTTTGAAGATTGCGGTTGGGAATACACAACGGATTTTGCTGGTTATAGTTATTTTAGAAAGCCCGCATCCGAGATGAATGGAAAAGAAGAAATTTTCTGTAATGACAGTTCAAGATTAGAAATGATGAAACGAGTGTTTAAGGGAAGAGTAATCCCCATGCTGATTGTGTTTTGCGCAATATTTGTGCCACAATGTATCCTATGCTTCACTACCTATGGAAACTTTGCATTTGGAGTGATCTTGGGTGCTATCATTGTAGCATATTTAACGATTTTTATTCAGTTTAGTATAAAGTTTTATCGATATAAGGAGAATACAGGTAATTAATGCGTAAAGAATGATATCGTCATTGATTTCTTTCTGCTGTCTCTAAAATTTGAATAGTGATTTCAGTTCGGTCGTGTTTTCTGCCCAAAAGAGAAGTTGCGGTGCTTATGGGAAGAAGAACACAGGAAAATGCAAGTAAAAATGAGATAAAAGTCTACCCATAAATCGCAGAAAGGTGGCGGTGGTAAGATTTTAGCTGTAGAGGTAATTATTTTATAATATGATTTATGACAAAAAAATAGCAAACGAATAAACCACACAATGGTTTTCATTTGCTTTTAACTGATTTATATTATACTACGCTTTGTATTAATTTTCAATTCTTGTATTAAAAAGGGCATAATCATATAATTAAAAAAATTTATTATATGAAGGATATTTATAGCTTGATTAGTACTTGGGTAGGGAGGCGTAAATAATATGACATTGTATCACGGAAGTTCGGTTGCTGATATTACTTTTTTGGAACCACGTTCGCATTTGCACGGCTCACAAAATGAAAAAGTAGTATATATGAGCGGAAGTATCCCGTATGCTTTGGTGTATATATGGGATAGTGAAAAGACAAGTTTTGGTGGAAAATATGTAACTTGCGCACTTAAAGGTGGAGTTGTACATTATGAAGAAATGTTTTCGGATCAGTTAAAGGATTTTTATGAAGGTGTAAGTGGTTATTTGTACTGTGTAGAACAAACTAACAATATGCAGCATATGCCGGAAACACATGAAGATATGTATTATAGTTTGGATGCAGTAAAAGTTAAGGAAACTATTTTTGTGCCGGATGTGTATGCAGAATTACTGCGATATGAGAGGGAAGGCTTGTTTAAGGTATCCAGATTTAATGATGCTTCAGAAGAAGTACAGGCAGAGCGTTTGGAGAGAACTGCAAAGGGTATAGAAATGCGCAATTTACTTGATGCGGATACTGGAAAAGCCCGTTTTATGAAGCGTTATTTTAAGCAGGCATGGGAACTGGCAAAACTCAGGAATAATCAAAATAAATAAGGAGAAAAAATGTATAACGAAATTATAGAAGAATATTATCCGTTATTAGATTTGGGTATGAGTCAAATATATCTTAATGCGGACAAGATAAAAGAGATAGAGAAATGGTTTAAGCAAGATGATATGAGTGTATTTAAGCCTATATCTGTACATGATTTCGGCAATGGAAAATATACAATTGTAGATGGTCATAGCAGAGCATATGTTGCATATAAGTATGGAATTACACAAGTCCCGATTATATATAATAACGATGATATAATCACAGGAAATATTGGGCAGAGTTTATATCGTGCTGATCTTGAATGGTGTAATAGATTTCATATAGAGAATATAAGCCATTTAGAAAATCGTATTTTGACAGGTGATGAATATCAAAGATTATGGATTGAGCGTTGCGATAGAAGCTACGATTTGTTGACACAGACAACGGAGAAAGAGCGGGAGCAAATTCAAAATCAAGTGCCGGAGTTATTCTTGTATGGAGCAGAAGAGGATTTGTCTAAGATGTATTTTGAGAATTCTTCTGGTGAGTTATTTGTATATAGTGATAGTGGTATATTTAAGGAGTAAGAAATAATTATTAAGGAGATACATAATGATTGCCCAATGTATTAAGTGCGGAAATCACGAATGGAATAAAAAAGCAGAAGGTAAGAAATTGGATGAAGTTGTAGAAGAAGTAAAGGAATGGATTGCAGAGAAAATGCGGGGAGTAAGTAATGCAATATAAATACTGTGAGAATGAAAATTTTGAAGACTATGCAAGTGGTCGGGTATTATACTCAGCCGAAGGTGTGGCTAATTTTTCGGTGCGTTTGGTAAATGAAATATTTGGTTATGCCAAAGAGTATTCTGTAAAGAAGCATGACCTATGTGTGTATGATCCATGCTGTGGCGGCGGATATTCTTTGACTGTTTTAGGATTAATGAATGCTGATGTTATAAAGAGATTATGCGGAAGTGATGTTGATACCAAAATGGTAGAAGTTGCTAAGAAAAATCTGGCACTCCTAAGTGAGGAAGGATTAGCACAACGTTATGCAGAAATCAAAGCACTTTATGATATGCATGGAAAATCATCTCATAAGGATGCTTTGGAAAGTATTGAAAGATTAAGAAAAAAAGTAAAAAATGATATTGCTACAGAAATATTTACAGCGGATTGTACAGATGAATTACCAAAGCTTTCTCCGGATATTATTATAACAGATGTCCCGTATGGAAACTTGGTGGAATGGGATTCGGAAAGTAGTGATCCGTTATATGATATGTTACAACAGTTGGCATGTATTTCACATGAAAATACGATATTGGCAATTTCTATGGATAAAAAGCAAAAGGTAATGCATCCGGCTTGGATAAGAAAGAAAAAGCAGATTATAGGTAAAAGAAAATTTGAGATATATGTGCGTGATACAATATGAAGAGTTTGCAAAGTAGGAAATGTGTTCCCAATTAAATTTTGTTAATCTAAGGATATGGAGAATAAAGAAATACAGCATTACCGCTGTATTTCTTTTTTTGTTCCAATATAGAAAAAACCGTTGGAAAGGTTCCCGTTCATCGTTGTAAAAGTTAGAGGCTTGAATTGTTTAGTTTCAAAAGACGCAGTCAATTTATGGATATGCTCTTCGCTGTGATGTCTGAGCGTTGCTCCTTCCGCAAGTTCGAAGACACCATAGTTTCCGTAATGATCAGCATACTTTTGGTATCGTGTAATATTCCGTTCGTCTGTATTGAGTAGAAAATCGTTTATATATAAAATCCCACCCGGTTTAAGAACGCGTTTAATTTCTGTAATAAGTTTTTTCTGTTCGGAATCAGAAGGTATACAGGTTAGTACTGCAAAGAGGATAACGGCATCAAAATGATTGTCCGGAAAATCAATGGCTTCATTTTCTTTTACAAACAAATTCAGATGTGGAAATTGGATTTTTCCACGCTCAATCATACCGCTTGAAAAATCAATGCCGGTTAGATCCGTATAGCCCATGTTATAAAGTTCGTTAAGTATTCTTCCATATCCACATCCCACATCCAGTATTTTTCCATCTGTA
The DNA here is from genome assembly GCA_045576455.1 of Lachnospiraceae bacterium. Lineage (GTDB taxonomy): Bacteria > Bacillota > Clostridia > Lachnospirales > Lachnospiraceae > RGIG4034. The sequence continues at coordinate 73,513 of JAZNGM010000017.1, forward strand.
TTTACATATTGCCCAAATACATCTGCCTGAAAAGGAGTCGTAAATTGCTTTGTACCGGATACACTGTTCCAATAATCCTTTAAATTCATGGACGGCTGGAGTAATATCCGGTCGAGATCAATGTTTCTTACTGCGAGTTCAATAACATCACGACATTCTCTGTAAATCTCTATTGTACAATCTTTCGGATCAATAATCTTGTTGTCTAAAATGGTCACTCTGTCAGCGGGGATATTGTACTTTGTTATAAGACTTTCCTTAATTGTATTGTCCAGTGCAAAATAATAATAGGCATTCCCAATGAATGTTTCCGATATTTTATACCTTCTTCTTCCGCTAATATCTATTCCGATTTCCCGCAACACCGTCTGCGTATTTTGAGACACTTTTTTATCATCATCGGCATTAATGCCGCAACTGCATACATCAATCTTATCTTGCCAAATTTTGCGCGCAATATATTCAGCCATGATGGATCTTGAGTTATTACCATTACAAACAAAACATATTTTTTTAATTTCCATAGTGTTATATCGCTCCTTAAGACTTTGTTTTTTGTATTATAACGGTTATAATGAAAACGATATATGAGATTTCTCACATGGAGGATGTAAGATGGAACGACCGGAAGAAAATAATCCATTACAGCATTTTTTTGGAATTGACATTAGCCCTTATATAAGCATTAGCGAATTTGAGCCGGATGAATTTATTATACGTGAGGGGGAACGTCCTGCTAATCTGTATTATTTGACAGAAGGGCGGGCAAAGCTCTTTTTGTCTCAGGAAAATGGCAGGATTTCGTTAATTAACTTTATAGAAGCCCCTTGTTTTATAGGTGAAATGGAATTGCTGGATGAGAAAAGACTGGCGCAGGGCGTTAAGGCTATATCATTATGCAGATGCTATCAGATCCGGATATCCGAGTGTCGGAATGAACTGTTGCAGGATACAAAATTTTTGCGGTATTTGTGCTCATTTCTAAGTGAAAAGGCAACGCAGAATACTAACAATTATATGCGGAACCAATCATATTCGTTGAAAGTCAGATTGGCGGAATTTATTTTGAAGATGTCTGTAAATGGTTACTATCGTGAGCCTCATACGGAAGTGGCGGAGTTTTTAGGCGTAACCTACCGGCATTTATTATATGTTATTGCAGAATTCGTAAAAGAAGGTATTTTGAAAAAAACGAAACTTGGGTATTTTGTACCGGATGAAGAAAAGTTGAGGCAGCTAATGGAATAGATAAGAAAAAAGAGGGTAATCCCGCGGTATGTTTATCTTGTGAACCGCACCCGGGGATTCCCTCTTTGTTGTATATATTTTATTTCTTGATGTTATTATATTTTAATTTTATCGCTTTGAAGCATTTCAACAAAGTTATCAAGCGGCATGTAGCCTAAGTCGCCTTCATCACGTTTGCGTACAGATACACTTCCTGTAGCGGCTTCTTTTTCTCCGACAACCAGAATGTATGGAACACGCTCTGTGCGGGCATCCCTGATTTTGTAACCGATTTTTTCATCTCTTGAGTCAACTTCGCAACGTAAGCCCAGCGCTTTTAATTCATTGCTTACCGATTTTGCGTAATCAACATACTTATCGGAGATGGCAAGAACTTTTACCTGAACAGGTGAAAGCCAGAGTGGGAATTTGCCTGCAAAATGTTCTATCAGTATGCCGATAAAACGTTCGACGGAACCTAATACAACGCGGTGAATCATAATAGGGCGGTGCATCTTTCCGTCTTTACCGATATATTCAGCTTCAAAACGTTGCGGCAACTGGAAGTCTAACTGAATTGTTCCGCACTGCCATGTTCTTCCGATGGAGTCTTGTAAGTGGAAATCGATTTTAGGTCCGTAAAATGCGCCGTCACCTTCGTTTATTACATATTCTTTGTTCAGGTGTTTTAAAGCGTTTATAAGGCTGTTTGTTGCAAGTTCCCAATCCTCGTCACTTCCGATGGAGCTTTCCGGTCTTGTGGACAATTCCACATGATATGTGAAACCAAATTGTGAATATACCTCGTCAATTAAGCGTATTACGTTAATGATTTCATCTTGTATCTGTTCTTCTGTCATGAACACGTGTGCATCATCTTGTGTTAAGCAACGTACGCGCATAAGACCGTGTAATGTACCGGATAATTCGTTCCGGTGAACCAGACCCAATTCACCGACCCGCATCGGTAAGTCGCGGTAGGAGTGAGGTTCAAGCTTGTAGACCAGCATGCCGCCCGGACAATTCATTGGTTTGATGGCATAATCAGCATCATCTATAACTGTTGTATACATTTTGTCGCGGTAGTGATCCCAGTGACCGGATGTTTCCCATAACTGTCTGTTAAGTATCATCGGTGTTGAGATTTCTACATAATTTTCTCTTGTATGGATTTTTCTCCAGTAATCAATCAAAAGGTTTTTGAGTATCAGTCCCTTTGGTAAAAAGAACGGAAATCCCGGTCCCTCATCAAGTAGTGCAAAAAGTCCTAACTCTTTTCCGAGTTTTCTGTGGTCACGTTTTCTGGCCTCTTCAAGTTGGTTAAGATGTGCCTCTAACATTTCTTTTGATGGAAAAGAAGTTCCGTAGATACGTGTGAGCATCTTGTTTTTTTCGTCCCCTCTCCAATAAGCGCCGGCGACAGATAACAACTTAAAGGCTTTTATGGCACTTGTATACTGTACATGAGGGCCTGCACATAATTCTATATATTCTCCCTGTTGGAAAAAACTTAGGTTTTCGTTTTCCGGTAAATCATTAATGAGTGCTGTTTTGTAAATTTCCCCGTTTGCTTCCATCATTTTGAGGGCTTCTTCGCGGGATAATGTGTAATGTCTTAGTTGAAGATTTTCTTTTACGATTTTCTTCATTTCATTTTCAATTTCTTCAAAGTTGTCTGCGGAAAAATCGAAGTCAAAATCAAAGTCATAGTAAAAACCGTCTTTTATAGCCGGTCCGATGGCACATTTTGTGTTAGGGTATAAGCGTTTTACGGCTTGCGCTAAAATATGTGCCGATGTGTGGCGGAATGCCTCTTTGCAAAGTTCGTTTTCAAATGCAGCTTCGTGGATAGAACCATCTTTCAGATAAATTTTCATACGTATCATCCTTTCTTAGTGTGAGTGTTATTGTGATATAAAAATCATAAATAACATAAGAAAAAGCACCTTTAAAAACGCTATAAAACGTTTTTAAGGGTGCTATATTGCACGGTTCCACCTTAATTTTTCACTTCAGATTCCAACAAATCCTAACCTTTAACGCAGGTATACGGCAATACTTACATCTACTTTGGGCATTGCAGCTCTAGAATGGTTTTCGCACATCATATACATAAACATTTTCCACCAAACAATGTTCTCTCTGGATGCTACCAATGTGTTACTTGTTTCCGTCATCGCTTTTTCTTATGTTAGTTTTATTGATAGTAGCACGGGTGATTTTTTCTGTCAAGTTACTGTTTCAAAAATATTAAGAAATTTTAAGAATCCTATGAGAGAGTTTTTGATACAATGTTTATATGAATAAAAGAATAAACCGTTTACATGCACTTATATGCGTGTAAACGGTTTTTCCGATTTTACCTAAATGGATAAATCAATGTTACCACCGAGATATGGGGTAACGGATTGTTCCATCATCTTTGCAATGTCTGCGCCGATTTCTTTGTTAAAATCAAGTGATTTGTCAAGAACCGCAGTTCCGACATCCATAGCAACCTGTTGCTGCGCCATTGCAGTAGACAGTGAAGCAATGCTCATCGTAATATCCATACGCCCATCTCCCTTCTTTATATTTTGGTAATAATAATATCGTCATATTCCGGCAAAAAGATTATAGTTCCGTAATATCATTAAAATCCCATGCTTTTATGTTGAACTCAATTATTGGCGTTCCGCAGTAAGCACATTTTTTTGCATTTAATGAAGAATATGGTGCATCGCAGTTAGGACATTTTAATCCGATAGTTTCATCTGTCGTTGATTCAACGAGGCTTCTGTCCTGAATGTATATAAGGTCAACATTGTAACGGGACTGGAACTTTGCCAGTTTGTCGCCGCTTATTACTTTGCTGCTTCCATCAGTCAGGTAATGACGGTACTCAACAGATGATTGGAAGGTAACGATGCAACGGCCGGCGGATTTGCGGTACTGGCTGATTTCTGTCCGGTGAAGCTTGACGTTATCAAAATGTTCCGACTGCCCCCGTGCATTAAGCATTGCTAAGCGGTTATTAAGCTTATCTTTAAGCTCCTGTGTACCTTCCGTTAAAACAGAAGGTTCATTTAATGTAATGGCATTCAGGTAAGATACCAACAGGTTTCTCGCGCGGGCTTTCATCTCATTATATGAAAAGTCCGGGAAATCCCTTGTAATCTTAGGAAGACACAGGCTCGTCATGGCTGAAACGGACTTGGGTGTCGTCTCGTATTCAGCCTTCATTTTAGCCTTAGTTTCTCTTAAAGAGGTGGTTCCGTATACTTCCTTTGTAAAAGAACGTACCTTACGTACAATTTTTCTATATATCGTATATATACTGATTATAACAGTTAATATAAGAACCAATACAATTATCAATGGTATGTAATCCATTTTACTTTACATCTCCGTCATTAAATGGATCTCCGCATTCCGGACAGAATTTTGGAGGATTCTTAGGATCTTCCGGCTCCCATCCGCACTTATCACACTGATAAAGAGGTGCACCGGCAGGCTTTTTAGCTCCGCAGTTTGTACAGAATTTGCCTTTGTTAACGGCACCGCATGAGCAGGACCATCCGGATTCAGCAGGCTTCTTAGCACCGCATTCTTCACAGAAGTTTCCTGTGTTACCTGCATGACCGCAAGCACAAGTCCATCCGCCTGCTTGAGGAGCAGCAGCTTGAGTAGCGGCAGCCTGAGAAGCAGCTGCGTTATTGTCGGCAGCGCCCATTTCGAATAATGTGTTGGCATTCATGCCGCCTGCCATGCTTGCCATGTTCATACCGGCAAATGCCATCATAGGACCTGTAGCTGTGTTAGCTGCAGCTGATTCCATAGCTTTTGCCTGTGAAGAAACAAGTTTAGCGGCAGCCATGTTTCTGTTTTGATATACTGCAGTAGCTTGAAGTTCTTTAATCATATCTGCATCTTCTTTATTTGCAGTAATGGTATTAACGGTAAACTTAACGATTTCAATACCACGTGTCTGACTCCAGCTTGCAGAAAGAATTTCATTAAGTGCAGCACTAAGCTCCTCTGTATGACCCGGAACAGCACTGTAACGGATTCCCATAGCAGAAATCTTGGCAAATGCAGGCTGCAGGGCAGTCATAACTTCTGATTTTAACTGACCGTCAATTCTGTCGCGTGTAAATTCGTCTGTAATGTTACCGCAAACATTAGTATAGAAAAGAAGCGGATCAATGATGTGGTATGAGTATGCACCATTACATTTTACAGAAATATCTACATCAAGATTAATGTTCTTATCAACTACACGGAATGGAATCGGGGTGGCGGTTCCGTAAAGGTTATTAATGATTTCCTTGGTGTTAAAGTAATAAACTCTCTGATCCTTAGCCGGGTCACCACCAAAAGAAAAACGTTTTCCGATTGTTTTGAATGTATCAAGAATGTTTTTGCCAAGGCTTCCGTAGAATAAACTTGGCTCTGTGGAAACGTCATAAATGAATTCGCCCGCTTCAGCACATAATTCTACTACTTTACCCTGATCAACAATAATCATACATTGTCCTTCGTTAATAACGATAATAGAACCGTTGCTGATGATATTGTCTTCTCCCTTTGTATTACTTGAACTACGGGTGTTGCTTGTTCTCTTCTGGCCTTTTGCCACAAGTACGTTGTTGGCAAGTGAGTCGCAGTAGAAATACTCACGCCACTGATCGCCGAGGACAGCACCACCGGCATTGGTTAATGATTTAATTAATCCCATCGATTTCTCCTTTCAAATTTCCGAATAAAAAAACCACGCAGTTTCTGCGTGGATATTCTCCTTTTTGTGGATTACCCACGTAAGAGATATTATACAATCTTTTTTTGCTATTGTCTATGTTTTAAGGGGGATTCCATGGAAAATAAAAAAATAAGCAGGGTGCAATCACCCGCTTAAAAAAATAAGCGGGTGATGGGAATCGAACCCACGTATCTAGCTTGGAAGGCTAGTGTTCTACCATTGAACTACACCCGCATGAATTATTATTAAAATAATCTATTAATATTATATGTTGGAAGGTTAGTGCCCAGAACCGGAATCGAACCAGTGACACGAGGATTTTCAGTCCTCTGCTCTACCAACTGAGCTATCTGGGCAGAAGTATTAAATAAATCCTCTGATTAATAGCAACCTGTCACAACAGTGCTATTTTACAAAACTCAACTATGAATGTCAAGAAAATATTTCGGATTTTTATATTATCCACAAATAGTAGGATGCTTATAAATGGCTTAAACTAGGCATTTTTCAAGAAAATCATACAAAATAGCTATTTTCTTGCCCTTGAAAATCTCAAATTTTAACATTAGATTGAGTAAATCAAGAAAAGAGACCTTATTCCTAAAGTCTCTTTTCTTTTTAAATTTCTTTATTTTTTCTTTTGATTTCAATTTTATATAGCAACATAGATATTAACATATGAAATACATTTCCAAATCCAAAGAGCAAAATTACAAACATAATATTTAGCTCAAATAATCCTTTATTAAAAAGAATAAATGCAATTCCATAATATACTATATTAACTAAAAATGAATTAATTGTATTATAAATTGTTTTTCCCTTAGATATGAACCAACCATCTATAAAGCTTGAAATTATATATGCAATATAAAAAGGGACTAATGGATACAAAATATTTAAAATAGTATTTGCATCAGAAGACGTTACATTTATAATAAACCATCTCCAACCAGGAACACTTATTAGCCATAAAATACTAACAATCAATCCATATTTCCAAGTGTTTTTAAACTCTAATTTTTCTAAATTGTTTTTCTTT
>JAZNGM010000018.1:0-28988 GCA_045576455.1 Lachnospiraceae bacterium
CTTTCACCGGAAAATGACCAGAGTTACCGTTATTTTATGAACGATAATCTTTTTAACCATGTAAATATTGATAAAGCAAATACCAATGTTCCAAACGGTCTGGAACCGGATGCAGATAAAGCATGTAAAGACTATGATGCGATTATTGCACAGTCGGGCGGTATTGATTTACAGTTGCTGGGAATCGGGCACAATGGACATATCGGATTTAATGAGCCGGCAGAATACTTTGTAAAAGATGTGAATTGTGTTGATTTGACGGAAATGACAATTCAGGCAAATAAGAGATTTTTTGCATCAGCAGACGAAGTGCCGAGACAGGCATACACTATGGGAATCGGTACTATTATGAATGCTGAAAAAATAGTGATTGTCGTAAGCGGTAAAGATAAAGCAGAGATTGTGAAGAAAGCTTTCTTCGGACCGGTAACACCGCAAGTTCCTGCATCCATCTTACAGTTCCATAAGGATGTTACTCTTATTGCGGATGAAGATGCACTTTCACTTATCTAGTGCTAAAGAGCAATAAATGCCTAATATTCATGCTTTTTTGCACAATAAATGCACAGAATGCAGATGAGGGTGTTGCTATAATGATGATGGGGAGATAAAAATTTAAAGGAGAAGGAAAACATGAAAAAATGGAAGATTTTAGCACTTGTTTTAGTGTTTGTTCTTGCTTTGACAGCTTGCTCATCTAAGAAAAATGATAAGCCGGCAGATGTTGATGCAACAGAGCAGGATGCCAATAACGGTGCAGAAGATTCAACAAAAGACGAAGGACAAAATGCAGATTCTACAGACAAAGAAGATGCGAATAAGGAAGAAGAGAAAAAAGAAGAAGTAGTTCTCGGCATCAAAGACATATTGGGTGAATATGGTCTGAAGGCAGGAACCTGTCTTACAAACAATATGCTTGGTAATGCAAGCTGCGTTAAGATTATTAAGCAGAACTTCAACAGTATTACATTTGAGAATGATATGAAGCCGGATTATATTCTTGATAAAAACGCCAGCGTGGCAGCAGGCGATATCGTTGTTAAATTCAATGATAATACCTTGAAACTTTTAAAATGGTGTAAAAATAATGAAATGGCAGTTCGTGGTCATACCATTATTTGGCATAGCCAGACACCGACATGGATTTTCTATGAGGATTTTGATCCAAGTAAAGAGCTTGTAAGCAGAGACGTTATGCTTGCACGTATGGAAAGCTATATCCGTCAGGTATTCGAGCAGTTAGATGCTACCGGATACAGTGATATGATTTATGCTTACGATGTTGTCAATGAAGCATGGCTTGATGACGGAACAATGCGTGACAGCTTGTGGAGAACGACTATCGGTGATGATTATTTATGGCAGGCATTCTATTTTGCAGATAAATATGCACCGGAACATATTGAATTATACTATAACGACTTTAATGAACAGTTTAAGACAGAAGCATTATACAATTTCGTTCAGACGTTAAAAGATGAAGATGGCAATTATCTTATCGACGGAATTGGTTTCCAGGCACATCTTTACACGGAAGACAGCTTAGATGATTACTTTGCTACCGTGGATAAGCTTGCTTCTCTCGGAATCAAGGTAAATCTTACAGAGCTTGATGTATGCCTTGGCTCATGGCCGGTAATTAAGCCTGCGACAGAAGAAAATCTTAAGATACAGGGACAGTTTTATTACAATCTTGTAGAGGGACTTCTTTCAAGAGTAAAAGAAGGTACGGTTAAAATGGATTCCTTAACTATCTGGGGCTTTAATGATGCACAGTCATGGAGATCAGAGCGTAATCCGGTACTCTTTACTATGGTTTACAAACCAAAATATGCTTACTATGGTGTAATGCAGAATAAAGAGATGGCAGGATTTGATACCGAAGAGTAATTCGTGTATCGGAAGTAAAAATAGTAAGCAAAATGCAAGGTGTCCTGTGAGTCAGTAAAATGACTTGCAGGACACCCTTTTTATGTTTTGTCATATCTTTTGTATGTTATTATTGGATTTTAATTTCTTGGTTTGGTATAGCAATTGCCGGTTAGGTAAAATAACGCCGTAAATCATCTTCCGATATTGGATACGGATAATTCTTTAGCTTGGCAGGATTCTTAAGTAATTCTGTTATATTGCGGTCGGTCAGTGATTTGTCGATATTAACTGTTCCGGTCAACAGTGCCATATGTTTTTCAAATTCATCTATATTATCAAAGTCCATAAAATGAAGTACCTCTTTGGCAGAATTATAATCCGGATAATATTTTACAAAGCTGCTCAAGAATATTCCGACCGCTTTTCCGTGTGGGACAGAAAGCTCGTAAGTTACGGCGTAGCTTAATCCGTGCGGCAGGGAAGTACCGGTGTGCGCAATCGCCATGCCGCCCAGCATGGACATATGTAATAGACTATTGTAGTCAACGTCTGAGAAAGTCCTTTCCAATAAACAATTTTTACATTTCTTAAACATCCTGAGTCCTTCGCTGCTGTAAATCCGGTTCAGTTCATTGGAATTTGTGTTAAGATAACTTTCTATTAAATGTGCTAGGGCATCTACCGCGGTATTAACCAATGTTTCGCAGGGCAGACATTTTAAATATTTCATGTCAAGCAAAGCAAGCTTTGGAAAAATTCTGTGGCTGATGCTTTTTTTAGTTCTTTTATTGTGTAAAGTCAGGATTGCATAAGGTGTTACCTCGGAACCGGTTCCGCAGGTAGTAGGAACGGCAATGACCGGCAGGGAAGGTAAGGAGATATTTTCATATAGTATCTCTTCGGTTTTCTCAGGATTTGAAATCATAAGAGCGATGGCTTTTGCAGCATCCAAAGGAGAACCGCCTCCAATACCAATGACAAAATCGACCGCTTCCTGTAGGCCGAAAGCGCGGGCTTTCATAACCGTTTCCACAGAAGGATTCTCTTCAATTTCATCAAATATACTATAGGGAATATGCCCGTTTTCCAAAACAGACGTAATATCTTTTAAAGAACCGTTGGCTTTGGCAGAGCGTTTGCCGGTTACGATAAGTGCTTTTTTGCCATAGGAACAAATTTCCCTGGCATGATGAAGAACACAATCCGGTTCACTATATATTTGGGTAGGTATGTATAATTGCATATTGTATCTCCTTAAGACAATATATTGGTAAAAGCATTATATACCATACTATATCATACGGCACAGAAAATAGAAAATCATACGAAGCAAAAAAATAAGAATATAGCACAGAAAATGGAAATTATACAGAAAATAATACAATACAAAAACATAAAATCTTGATGAAAACACAGGGTAAATATGGTATAATATTTTCAATTTCTTACGTTTTATAAGGAGAGGAACAAAAATGAAATACAGAGAACTTTTTACTCCGGTGAAAATCGGAAGTATTACTATTAAAAACCGTTTTGCCATGGCTCCGATGGGACCGCTTGGTTTGGGCGATTCGGAAGGAGGATGGAACCAAAGGGGAATTGATTATTATGTAGAGCGTGCCAAGGGCGGGGCCGGCTTAATTATTACCGGTGTAACCTTTTCAGACCAGCAGGTAGAACCGCAGAATCAGTCAATCATTCCGGTATCTACCCATAATTCTGTTCATTTTGTAAGAACAAGCCGCGAGATGACAGAACGTGTGCATGCATACGGCAGTAAAATTTTCCTTCAGATGTCAGGTGGATTTGGCCGTGTTACCATACCTACAAACCTCGGAGAATTTCCACCGGTAGCACCTTCGGAAATTCCGCACAGATGGCTTGATAAGATGTGCCGTTCCATAACCAAAGAAGAAATAAGAAGTATTGTAAAGTCTTTTGGTGATGGTGCATATAATGCTAAGCGTGGCGGATTTGACGGTATTCAGATTCATGCGGTACATGAAGGTTATCTTTTGGATCAGTTTGCTATTTCCATGTTTAATTTAAGAACAGATGAATACGGCGGTTCTTTAGAGAACAGACTCCGTTTTGCCAAGGAAATAGTTGAAGAAATTAAATCAAGATGTGGTCAGGACTTCCCTGTAACACTTCGTTTCAGCTTAAAGAGTATGATTAAGGACTGGAGAGTGGGGGCTCTTCCGGGAGAAGAATTCGAGGAAAAAGGAAGAGATATCGCAGAAGGTCTTGAGGCGGCTAAATTACTGGAGCAGTATGGTTATGATGCGCTTGATACCGATGTCGGAACCTATGATGCATGGTGGTGGAGTCATCCGCCAATGTATCAGGAAAAGGGCTTATACCGTCCTTACTGTAAGCTGGTAAAAGAGGTTGTCAATATCCCGGTATTCTGTGCAGGCCGTATGGATAATCCGGATATGGCATTGGCAGCGATACAAGAGGGCGTTTGCGATGTGATTGATCTCGGAAGACCATTGCTTGCAGATCCTGATTATTGTAATAAACTGCGTGCTGGTAAAATCGAACAAATCCGTCCGTGTATTTCCTGTCATGAAGGCTGTATGGGACGTATTGCCGAATTTTCACTTATTAACTGTGCGGTTAACCCACAGGCGGCAAGAGAGCGTTTCATGGCGTATGAACCTATTCTTACCAAGAAAAAAGTACTCATTGTCGGCGGTGGTGTGGCCGGATGTGAGGCAGCAAGAGTTCTTGCGATAAGAGGACATCAGCCGGTACTTTTTGAAAAGACTGACCGCCTTGGCGGAAATTTACATCCGGGTGGAGCACCTCAGTTTAAAGAGGATGATATCGCACTGGCTAACTGGTATACCAATGAACTTAAGCGCTTAAATGTAGAAGTTCATCTTAATACAACAATCAATGCGCAGGACATTCTTAATGGTGACTATGATACCGTTATCATGGCAACCGGTTCTACGCCTAAGGTATTCTCATTGGGAGATGATGAGCATGTTTATACCGCTGCACAGGTGTTGTTAAAAGAAAAAGACTGCGGCAATAAAACCGTAATCGTAGGTGGCGGACTGGTAGGATGCGAAACGGCATTATGGCTTGCACAAAACGGCAAAGATGTAACAATTGTTGAAGCGTTAGATAAGATTATGGCGGTTAACGGCCCAATCTGTCACTCTAATAAAGACATGCTGGAAGCATTGCTCCCGTTCAATAATGTCAAGATTATGACCGGTGCTAAAGTAAAAGAGTACAAAGACGGTGTGCTTACGGTAGAAAATGCGGAAGGCAATACACAGATTAATTGTGACAGTGTTATTTTATCGGTCGGATACAAGGAAGAAAATTCGCTTTATCATGAAGTGGAGTTTGATGTACCTGAGATATATCTTTTAGGAGATGCTAAAAAAGTATCTAATATTATGTATGCTATCTGGGATGCATTTGAAGTGGCAAATCATATTTAAGATTGCTTTATATGAACAGGAGGGTTATCAATGAAGGAAACATTACAGGACTTAAAGGAAAGAAGAAGCTGCCGGAGTTATGAAAAGGCACAGATTAGGGATGAAGAATTAGATGCTGTGTTGGAGGCAGGCATGTATGCGCCGACAGGCAGAGGTTTGCAGTCACCCATAATGGTTGTTGTACAGGACCCTGAAACTATTAAAGTACTTTCCAAAATGAATGCAAAAGTTTTGGGAAATGAGAATATGGATCCGTTCTTTGGGGCACCGACGGTTGTTATTGTCTTGGCAGATAAGACAATTAATACATATAAGGAAGACGGCAGTCTTGTAATGGGTAACCTGATGAATGCAGCACATGCCATTGGTTTGGGTTCCTGTTGGATACATCGTGCCAGGGAAACTTTTGAAACCCCGGAAGGAAGAGCGCTTCTTAATAAATGGGGAGTCGGAGAGAACTATGAAGGCATCGGTAACTGCCTGTTAGGATATGCACATGAAGTGGCACCGCTTAAGCCGAGAAAAGAGAATTATATTATCAGGGTTTAACCGGGAGAAAATAAGGTTAAATATTTAAGATATAATGTTTAAGGCATAATACTTAAGGGAGAATCGTATGATGCGATTCTCCCTTGTTTTTTTTACGAGGAAAATTTTGTTGATTAAGAAATACCCAGTACTTCGAGATTGGTTTTTAAAAGCTCCTTGGCATCGGATTTTTTAAATGCCGTAAGCTTTTGCTTATACTGTGTAGGGGTACATTTTAAGTAATGCCTAAACCATTTGTTAAAGTAACTTGTAGAATTAAATCCTACGGAAAGTGCTAAATCAGAAATGGTTTCCGCTCTGGGATTATTCTCCACAATCATTATGGTTGCGGAAAAAATACGGTATTTTATTAAGTATTCAAAAGGTGTCATGTGTAAGGTACGTTTGAAGCACCTGCAACATTCACTTTTGCTTACATGGATAGCGTTTGCGATGGAATCAAGCGTAATGGCCTCAGCATAATGCTCCTGCATATAGGTAAGGGCACGTTTTGCACGTGCTTCATCAGAACTTAATGAGGTGTCTTTGATGTTAGGCTTTTCGCTGATATAATGTTCAAGGAGCAGTAACCAAAAAGAACATAAACAGCTTTTAATGGAAAGCTCGTAGCCAAAAAAACGCTGATTGTTAATCGCTAACATTTCTTCACGTAATTTGAATACTTTTTGTGAAAACGCGTCGTTGTTGGTGAGAACATAATATTTAAAGGTCGGAGAACCAACGATAGGTGTCAGGTATTTTGTACACATATAGGTTTCGCCGTAGCCAAACAAATAGGCCGGATTAAATACTATTACTTGAAGAATACATTCTTCATCGCCAACGGGATGAATGGAATGCAGGACATTCTGGTTAACAAAAATTCCTTGTCCCGTTTCCAAACGGAAAGAAGTATCTGCAATTTTAAAATCTGCAGTGCCGCTTATTACGACAGAAATTTCCACTTCTTCGTGCCAGTGCCAGCGCATATAGCCAAGACTCATCTTACCGGGAGCAAGCCGGTACATATCTACCGGATATTCAAGATTAATATGTTCTTTTTTATCGTGTAAACTCCGATCTTTGGGTTCAGGTAATCCGTTCATTGTTTTCCTCCCCTCTTTATACACTAATATTGTATATAGTCTAGCACAATATTGATGTGCCTACAATCTACTCTAAAAGGATATGGCGAAAAAAACTTTTTTTAGGCGAAAGTGGCAAAAGTGTGTGACTTAGTGCAAAATAATACATTGTTTTTTATCGTAAATAATATAGAATTTAATATAGATATAGAGAGATACAATAACAATATTTTATGGAAGGAGATATTGCTGTGGGCAAAAATGCAATCAGAGAGAGAAACATAATAAGAAATATGGTACTTGCTGCGATGTTTCTTGCTATCGGTTTATTGTTACCTTTCGTAACAGGACAGATACCTGAAATAGGGAAGAAGCTTTTGCCAATGCATATTCCTGCATTGTTATGCGGCTTTATTTGCGGACCGTGGTATGGTGCGGTGATTGGTTTTATCATGCCGGTTTTAAGAAGCTTGATTATGGGAGGTATGCCGCCGCTTGTACCTACGGCAATTCCCATGGCGTTTGAACTGCTCGCCTATGGTATGGTGGCCGGTTTATTATACAGGCTATTAAAGAAAAATATGATCTGTCTGTATATTTCTCTTATCGTTGCCATGTTAGCAGGTAGAATGATGTGGTATGGTGCATCATATTTGGTATATACCATGATGGATAGTGTGTTTACATCGAAAATGTTTTTGTTTGGTGCTTTTATGAATGCAATACCGGGAATTATTATCCAGCTTGCCATAATTCCTCCGATTGTAAGTATAGTAATGAAAATGAACCGAGATTATTATCGTTGAGAAATGAGGACGTAAATGGATAAGGAAGCTGTATTTAGTAAAATAAATGCTAAGCTAAAAGAAAAGGATACGCCTGTAATAATTGCAATCGATGGCATGTGTGCGGCGGGAAAATCTACTTTGGCAAGGGAATTGCAACAATATTATGAACAGGAAAAAATAGCCGTTAATGTGTTCCATATGGATGATTTTTTCTTGCGGAAGGAACAACGGACAAAAGAAAGAATGGAAGAAACCGGCGGCAATGTAGACTACGAACGTTTTTTTGAAGAGGTAATAAAACCGTTAAAGGATAATAAAAAGGGAAAATACAGACCATATGACTGCACGACGGGTGAAGTGGCAGAAGGTACATTTTTTGAAAGCAGAAGATTAAATATTATTGAAGGTTCATATAGCCGGCATCCTTATTTTAAAGAGGTTTACGATATTAAAATTTACATGGAAACACAACCGGATGAGCAGATAAGACGGATTAAGAAACGTAACGGTGAGGTCATGCTTTCCCGTTTTTTGAATGAGTGGATTCCGAAGGAAAATGCTTATTTTGATGCGTTTTCCATTAAAAAAGAAAGCTTGGTCATTACTACGTAATAAAACAGAGCAATATGTGAATAAATTTTGCCAGTATCTGATTAGAATTCTAATTAATGATTTAGTAATATGTTTTAGGAAAGGAGTACAGAATATGAAAAAACGTATTATTACATTATTATTAGCAGGTGTTCTTGTTATATCAGCGGTTGGCTGCAGTAAGAAAGATGAGGTGCCTGTATCAGAAAATAATGCTCAGGGGAGTGAGACTGATAAGGATAATCAGACAACAGAAGATAACAAAGAAGATGTAAAAGAAGACGTAAAAGACGAAGTAAAAGATGAAGTGAAAGATGAAGTGAAAGAAGATAAAAAAGAGGATAAGCAAGAAGAAGTGAAAAAGCCGGAGGTTGTAGAGGATGACGGTGCGATAGTAGACGTAATTCCGGCTAAGCATACACTTCCGAAATATAAGGACTGTGGTAAGATTGAAGAGATTTCCTATACGACAAAAGCTTATTACGGTAATGAAGAAGAGATAACCAAAAAGGCATATGTATATTTACCGAACGGATACGATGAAGAAAAACAGTATAATGTTCTTTATTTAATGCATGGTATCGGTGGTAATGAAAGAGAATGGGGAATGTATGATATCAATTCCAAAGTGAAGGCAATGATGGACCACTTGATTTATAATGGGAACATTGAACCGTTCATTATCGTTGTGCCAAATGGCCGTTCCAGCGCTGACTTTGCGAATACAAATGCAGACCATAATGCATTTTACAAGTTCGGTCAGGAACTCAGAAATGATTTGATTCCTTATATCGACGCAAACTATGCTACCTATGCTGAATATAGTGAAGACGGATATGATTTGACTGCAGCGCGTGATCACCGTGCGATGGCAGGGCTTTCCATGGGTGGCATGCAGACAACCAATATAGGTATGTGTGAATGTCTTGATATTATGAGCTACTTTGGTGCGTTTTCAGCGGCGCCGACTACATATACAGCATCCCAGATAGCAGAAAAACTCAAAGAATTTGAAGACTATGATATCCATTATTACTATGCAATGTGCGGAACGAATGACGGAATTGCTTTAAGCAGTTCAAGAGCTGCCATCACCGGTTTGACAGGACTTACCGATAAGCTTACGGACGGTGAGAACTTTGCTTGGCATACACTTCCGGGTGGACATGATTTTAATATCTGGTATATCGGTTTTTATAATTTCGCAAGAAAAGTATTTAAATAATATTTAAGTAATTTTTTAAGATGATTTTCCGATGAAGAATTTAAGTACATATATGATTTATCCAAGAAATTAAAACGGAATGTTTAAAAAACATTAATAAATCTTAAGAAAATCTTAATAAACTCCTTGAATATGCATGTAGTTTATGGTAGACTACATGCATAGAGTTTTTTATGAATATGCCACACTTGAAATGGCTGAGGGGGAGATAGTCTTTAGGTGTGGCATGAGGGGAGAAAATGAATAAGAAATACTTATGTAAGATAAAGGGCATTTTGTGCACGGGAGTGAACAAGTGCCCGTATTTTGTGTTCCCGGCATTTATAGGTGCGGTTATTTTTTTGCTTATATACGGATTTGTGCCGTTAGATGTCACCAATGATCATTGGATATTAAACGGATATGTGGAGACAGACATAATTCAGCATTATGGTGGCTGGGTTAATTTCAGGAATTCGGATTGGGCATTTCCGTTGGGACTTACCAATCTGTTAATGTATCCGCAAGGCGAGATTATCAGTTTTACAGACTCGGTTCCTGCGGTATCTATATTTTTTAAGTTAATAAGCTTTATGCTGCCTGAGACTTTCCAGTTTTTTGGTATTTATGTGTTTTTGTGCTTTGTTTTGCAGGGTGTTTCTTCGGCAATGCTGGTACATGAATTTACAGACAGTAAAGTGAAAATAGCGCTTGCCTCTGTGTTGTTCTGCCTTTCGCCGATTATGATAGAAAGGGCGTTCAGACATACGGCACTTGCATCTCATTTCCTGATACTTTTTGCATTGTATTTTTATTTTCATGCAAGGCATAACGGGCATAAATTCCGATACGGCTATATTGTGTTACATGTGCTTGCCATCGGCATTCATCCGTATTTTTTGCCGATGATTTTCGGTATTATGTGTGCACACCTGTTAGATATGCTGATAGCTAAAAAGAAGAGCATTTTACTGGTTGGAAAGATTGTTTTATTTATAGCGGTTAATATAGCGGCAACGGCTCTTTTCGGGTATCTCATAGGTGCGATAGGATTTTGTAATAATTTTGAAGCTGAGGGATACGGATATTACTGTATGAATATTAATTCGCTCATCAATCCGTGCAGCGCAGGAGATTATGACTGGTCACGTGTCGTTAGACAATATCCGCAAGTACTCGGTAATTTTGATGGATTTAATTATCTGGGCCTTGGTGTCCTAAGCTTTTTGATATTTGTTGTGGCAATTAAAATATCACGGATTAAAAATACGCTTAAGTTTATGAAGAGAAATGCGGGAATTTTGATTGCCGGTATTGTATTTACGGTGTTTGCCATATCCAGTGTAGTTACCCTTAATGATAAAGTGCTTTTTGAAATAAAGTTAAGTAAGTGGCTGTATCATTTGTGCTCCGTTTTCCGTTCCAGCGGAAGGATGCTTTATCCGGTGAATTATCTCATCGTGCTTTTGGTCGTAAAAGAACTGGTACAGTTTAAAGCTAATAGTATTAAGTATCAGGCACAAATATTGCTTGCCGTACTTTGTGCTGTACAGTTGATGGATTTATCCGCGGTACTAATCAAAAAGCATCATGAATTTGATAAAGATGTAATTGAAGAAGCGTATGCTTCTAATATCTATAATAATGAGCAATTACATATTCTGGGAAAAGATCATAAGAAAATTAAGTTCCTTGACTATGAAGCGGCAATCGTGCGTGAGATGGTAGTGTTTATCGGACAGCATAAATTGCAGGAAGCCAATACAACGCTGGGAAACGGAAAAACATCTTATAATATATATGATGAGATTTATCTGGCGCTTCTTGACGTTGTGGAAGGAAATGTTGATATTGATACACTGTATGTGTCTACGGATATACAGATTGTCGAGGCGGTTATGCCTAAGTTTACGGACGAATACAAGGTATACGAAGCAGGGCATCTATATGTGATAGCAGGATACAGGGACTAAAAATAAAACTAAAAATATAAATAGAACTAAAAACACCTTGGATATTTTGTCCAAGGTGTTTTATCGTTTCTATTCATTTCTATACTGTGGATTTTTTGTGCAATTCTTTCTTCATCGCGTACATAGCTTCGTCGGCACGTTTCAAACAGTCGGATAAATCCAAATGTTCATTAGGCTCAATGTAAACACAACCGACGCCTGCTGTCAGGTTGTACGGAAGATGCAGTTCTTTTGCAGTATTTTTTAAGTGTATACTTATCTGGTTTAACAAATTCTGTGTGTGCTCATTGTCAATACATTCACCCACCATTAAGAACTCGTCACCACCGTATCGCACGATAATCCAGTCTTCTTGAAGAACATCCTTTATTACCTTGGCAACCGTACAGATGGCGATGTCGCCCTGAAGATGACCGTACTTATCATTAATCTTTTTCATCTTATTAATATCGGCAAACATAAGCACGGCACGCTTGCCCTTGCGGTGGCATTCTTCAAGATAAGGATAAGCCACTTTTTCACAACCCATACGATTGTAAACACCGGTAAGACCGTCCGTTACAGATAATTCGGAGAGCTGCTTGTTCATCTCAAGCATGAGGATGTTCTGACGTACACGTTCAAAGTTTTGCTTCAGGTTTCTCATCCAATTATAGAGAGAGTAGTCATACATCATTTCAATTTCGTCACCAAAAGCGATGTAGCCATAACAGCCATCGGAACTGTAAATCGGAACGAATACATATAAGCGGCTGGCTTCACTATCTTCATCATATTCAGGTATAAGGTTTTTCGTATCAATTTTTATACGCTTATATGGCAAAGCGTTTTTTAAACCACATATTACCTCCATTTTAGAGGTATATCCTTTTTGCTTAAGCTTCTTGCCGGTAACGAGAGAAGAGAAGAAGTTTTCGACAAGACACATGTATATTTCGTTTCCTTCGTATCTGTGCTCTCTTTCAAGAAATTCGTTAAAAGCTTCATGGAAATCATCGGCAGAGGTTACTTCTGAAAGACATTCAGCAACATCACACAAATGGCCGCCCCAGAAAGCACCGTTTACAAATGCACCGTAAAGGTTCTGGTTTTCTCTTTCTATTAATTCTTTATCAATTACATCAGAAAAGCATCTGCAACTCTCATTAGGAACGGCAATGGAGTTAATCTGTCTTGAAATCGTAGTGCTTTCGTTGTCTATTTTCTCAAGTACGTACTTAAGACCCTGGTAACCCATGTTAGTCCAATTACGGTCGACGGAGGCAATCTTCGGTTTATGGTTTTTAGCAGAATTAAGGTGATCAAAACCGGTTACGATAACATCCTTCGGAACTTCGTAACCGTGTTGGTCTAATACTATACAGGTTGCCATAGCCATTACGTCATTGGCGCATACAATGGCATCCGGTAATTTTGTATGATTCTTAAGCCAAATAGGAAGTTCCTGCTGAACTTCATAATAATTCCAATTGCCATAGATTATATTGTTTTTATCGAGTGATAAATTGTTTTTGGTTAAAACATCTTCAAGAGCCTTGCGTCTTGTTTCGCTTTCTATATTGTCGACAGGACCGCTCATGTAGAGGACATCTTTTACACCATGATGTTCTACAAGGTGGGCACACAAATCATACATACCGGAATAATTGTCAGAGGCTATCGTATCACAACCCGGTAACGCATATTCTAAGCAAACAGTAGGTATGTTAAGTTCTTTTATCTTATCGGTTAAATAAGAATATTCTTCTTCCAAATGTAAGGTGTTTCCTAAAATAATGGCACCGTCAAATTTAGCATAATCCAATAAACGGAAGATGTTGGCTTCGCCTACATTTTTATAAGTTTCTACTTCTTCAACCGAATAATTTAACAACAGAAAAATATCAACATTATTCTCAGACGCGCATTTACGGATACCCGACATTACGATTTTTAAATATTCATTACTCCATCCATTACCACAAACAGCAATTTTCTTCTTCATTTGTTTACCTCGATTGTAAAAACAATAAGTATAATTAAATACATTATAGTATATTTTGTTTATCTTTTCAATCAAATCAGTGTATAATCTAGTACAAATTTACTATTTTTCTTACAAAAATGTAATAAAACGTGCGAAAAAGGTAGAGAATGTGTTATATTGGATATATCATTAGGCAAATGTTAACGTTTTATCTTATGAGAGGATGACTATATGAACATATTAATGCAGGTTTGCGGTATAGTTAATCTGATAGTCTTAATCATATTTTATCTTGCCCAGAAGAAATTGTATTTAAAAACAGAGAAAAGTTTTTTGGGAATGCTGTTTATTACTTTGTTAACACATGGGTTGGATATTCTTTCTTTGTATGCCATTAAAGAGAGGGATACA
Source organism: Lachnospiraceae bacterium (assembly GCA_045576455.1). GTDB lineage: Bacteria > Bacillota > Clostridia > Lachnospirales > Lachnospiraceae > RGIG4034. Next base: position 13,883 of record JAZNGM010000018.1, read on the forward strand.
CTTCCTTCATCTGTAGTAGAAATCCTTTGTAAATTGTATTTGGTGTCATTAATCGTAATCGTAATGGCGGTTTATTCTTATATCAGCCAGGATGTGTTTAGGAAAAAGACGGAGTATTACCGCGGCACGTTATTATATAATGTGTTGACGATAATAGGCATAGAAGGGGTTATGTTCCTTCCGATAAGTATTTTTGACGACGGAAAATGGGTGCATACGTATGGTCCGGCTACAACGGCAACCTACATTACGGTACTCTATGGATTTGTTAATATTACTTTCCGGGCTGTAGCGTATAGGAAACGCATTAACCGTGACCGGTTAGTAGCGGTGCTTATCTGGATGGGCTTATGGTCAATGGCAGCATCCTTACAGTTTGTATTTAAAGGTCTGTTGGTTGTCAGCTTTGCAGCCAGTGTCGGCATGATGATTTTGTATATTAAGCTGGAAGACCCCGGAATGAACATTAATAAGGAAAGTGGGTTATATAACCAGAATGCCCTGCTTGAATATATTAAACAGAAATGTGACAGGGGTAAAAATTTTGCACTGGTATTATTCAGGCTTGATAATACCATGAACCAGATGCAGGGGCTTAAGTTTAACTGGGCACAGGCAGGAATCCTGCTTAGATGTAAAGAGGCTATCGCTTTTAGAAGCTCAGAGGATGAAGGAATTTTAATTTTCCAGGAAGCTTCCCAGGCAGAAGCATGGCAGGATAAGATTTTGGAAGATATTCATAACGCATCCGATAATAATGCACGTTGTCTTCGTAAGGCGTTATGGGTGCGGCTTGACAGTACAAGCATCTTTGAAAATACGGATGAACTTCTCGATTTCTTGCGCTTTGTTGAAGTGTCACAGTATTTGGATGCCGACAGAAAACGCAGTAAGCGTATTGTGGTGGACGAAACGGTGCTTGCAGAGATGAACCGTGAAAAAGAAATAGAGCGGCTCATTGAAGAAGCACTTAAGGAAGACAGGGTGGAAGTATTCTATCAACCGATTTATTCCATCAAAGAAGATAAATTTACAACAGCAGAAGCGCTTGTAAGAATACGGGATGAGGAGAGAAATCTTGTTCCTCCGGGATTATTCATTCCAATTGCTGAAAAGAACGGTAAAATACTGACACTGGGTAATTCCATACTTGAAAAAGTGTGCCGTTTCATTCGGGAGAGGGAACCGCAAAAGCTGGGTATGGATTATATTGAAGTAAACTTATCGGTAGTCCAGTGTGCGGATGAAAAACTGGCATCTTCCTTTATAGCTATGTTAAATGAATATGAAATTGCACCGGACCGCATAAATTTTGAAATAACGGAATCGGCTGAGCTTAAGAGAAGAGATATTTTTAAAGCGAATCTGGAGGCCCTTCAGGAGTACGGCATAAGCTTTTCGCTGGATGATTTCGGAACGGGACATTCCAATCTTAACTATATAGTTGAAATGCCGGTTGAGATTGTTAAGTTTGACAGAGATATGACCAATGCCTTTTTTGTAGAAGAAAAAGCACGGGTTATCATGGAAACAGCAATTAACATGATTCATGATATGGGACTGAAAGTGGTCGTGGAAGGAATTGAGACAAGAGAACAGTTTGAAAAGATGAAAGAACTGGGCGTGGATTATATCCAGGGATTCTTTTTCTCAAGACCGGTTCCGCAGGATGAATTTTACGATTTCATAAAAAAGAATAATTTTTCTTAAAAAATGTGTTGACTCTTCCCTAAGGGGACCCCTTACGCTCGATTTGTAAAGCAGTAAACAATAAATCAAACGTAAGAAAGAGGGAACGAAAATGGACAAAAAAATGACATCCGGTGAAATTGCTAAAAAGGCAGGTATTTCACAAAAGACAGTAAGACTGTATGATGAAAAGGGGCTGCTTAAGCCCTCTGATTATTCGGAGGGAAATTACAGACTCTACGACAAAGAAGCCTTGTTTGTGCTCGAAAAGATTATGGCGTTAAAGCAGGTAGGATTTTCTTTGGAGGAAATCCGTGATCATCTGGCACAGGATGAAGATAAGGATATTTTTACAACGCTTAAGGATCAGCTTGATATGCTTAATAAGCGTAAGGCTGAGATAGAAAAAACCATTACATGTATTCAGAATGCAATTACACGGTGTGACGGTAAGGCCGATTGGGATACCATAGCAGAGATTATGTGGAGTATCCAGAAGGATCAGGGCGCCGATACCAGACATATGGATGCTTTAAAACATACCATTGACCCGGTGGACTGGTATGAAAAGATATATGAATCGCTTAATATCCGTGCCGGAATGAATGTACTTGATTTAGGCTGTGGCTACAGTAAGCTCTGGAGAAACAATTTCGATAAGATCCCGGATAACCTTAAGGTATATGGTTACGATTTACATGGAAGCTGGGCAGAAGATTTTGAAAAATACCTGGAAGAGAATAAAGGTGCGCTTAAACAGGGAACCGATATTCAGGTTATTTATGAAGATGTGGAAGAGCAGGCTACATGGGATTCCATTAAAAAGCAGGGACCGTATTCGCTTGTAGTGGCACATTATGTAGGTTCATTTCTTAAAGATATTGAGACGTTTTTGCAGAATGCATCAGCAGTTCTTAAAGAGGACGGAATGTTTTCGTTTAATACTTATAGTAGCGATGATGAGCTTTCTTTCTGGCAGGAAGTATTTGAAAACGCCGGTATAAATGCAAGTTTTGCCAAGGAATACGCTAAGACTATTTATAAAAAGTATGAAGATGGAAAAGCAGTATTATCAAAATACTTTTCCAGAATAGAAGAAGTAAAGCTTTTAAATACTTTCCGCTATACAGATTTAAATGAGTTAATTGACAGGGTGTACAGAAGATATCCATATCATAAAAAGAATATTACGGATGCTGAAGTAAAGCTCAGGGAATATTTTGAGTCCATACTTCAGAAGAACGGAGAAGTTATTATAAAATCCTCCAGTATATTTTCACATTGTTACAAATAAAGATATTTTGTGGTAAAGGGTTATATATGAAAGCCGGTTGCTTATATATCAGCAACCGGCTTTTTACATGCCTTTAATAGTTTCGCTCTTAATTATTTCATTACTTCGTTGATGTTATTGATTACTTCGTCCTTTTCATAAGGCTTTGTAATAAATTTCTTGGCACCTAATTTCAATGCTTCAATGAGTTTGGACTGCTGTCCGGCAGCCGTAATCATAATGGCTTTTGCTGAAGCATCTTCTTTGAGAATTTCTTTTAACGCTTCAATACCGTCCATGTTCGGCATGGTAATATCAAGGGTTACCAGATCCGGCTTATGCTGCTTGTATGCTGCGACAGCCTGTACACCGTCAGAAGCTTCCGCAATGATGGAGTAGCCTTCGTCCTCTAAAATGGCGCTTAACATATTTCTTGACATTCTTGAGTCGTCTACGATAAGAACACTTCCCTTAGAACCGGTTCTTGCGGTATATACGATGTCTTCGTTGCTTGAATAAACATATGGGATTTTACCCATTTCAACCGGTGAATTTACAGCAATGACAAGGCTGATTGCACGGTTTTCAATATAAATCGGTAATACATAGAAATCGCCTTCAACGCTTTGGTCTTTATATGCGAAAGTCGGCTCCATGTCAAAGTCAACTTCATCTTTACTGAGTTCAGAAGCAAACAAACCGCTGTTTACGTTGATGAATTCACAAACGGCGTCAAAAGCGTCATTTTCTGTGCCGTTATAAGAATCGTCAAAGAAGCCGGAAGCAACTGTTGTAAAAGCACCGTTTTCATCGGTTTCCAAAAGTGCGAGGTTAATGGTTGCATTGCCGACAATGCGCTGGCCTGCAAGATTTTTATATGGTAAAGATTTAATATGTTTTATTCTGTCAGCGTAAAAGTCTCTTGATACAAAACGGTTGATGTTACGTAAGAAAAGACCTGCAAGCTCAGTTACATGCGGCTTTGCTGAAGCAGCAAATATAGGAATCAATGCATCTATATTATCGCTCTTTAAGGCAACCATCTCTTCGTCTGAGAAGCCTTTTTCCTTTTGGAAAGAAACCAGCGTTTTGTCAAGAACGGCAGGAGATAATCCTGTGGTTTCCGTTAAAGCCTGGATAAACTGCATATATGGATTGCCTTGCTTTTCTAACAGACCGGAGATTTCGGATTCTGAAAGAAGACCTTTTTCAATGGCAATATCACCAAAACGTTTGTCAAACTGCATTTGCAGCTTGTTGATGGTTTCCACTTCGTCTTCGGTTAATAAACCTTCTGCGATAGCAATGGTTCCCAATTTTACGCGAATGGATAATTGTTTTTCGATGGCTGTTATGTAATCAGCGTCTTTTATTATTTCTTTTTCTACGAGATATTTTCCAAATAATTGACTAAACATGTCATATCCTCCTAAGACCCATTTTTACCATTATATAATATTGCATAAAAAAAGACCATATTTTTAAAAAAAATTATGAAAAATGTTGTATGCTGTATATAAAAACTAACAGGTTAGTAATTTTTGTTGAAATAATTCCTGTTGTTCAATACAATTGAAAAATAGGGTGTTTTTTGCAAAATAAGGAGATGTAAACGTGAAAAAGGGAAGAATTCAAAGCACAACCATATTAAAAAGTCTATTTGGTACGATACTCATATCAATTCTGTTACTGCTTGTTGTGGGTGAAATGGTGCTTCCGACGGAAGATCCGTCCAATAGCGGTACATGCTCTCTTTATGAAGGAGAGTGGGAAGTGGTGCTTGAGGATGGAACAAGGGAAAGTGTTAAGGTGCCGGGAAAATACAATGCTAAAAGAGGGGCGACGGTCCGTTTGGAGACTACCTTGCCTGAGGATTTAAAGAGTACCTGGTTATGCATGCGCGCTTCCCAGCAGGATATGTATGTTTATGTAGAGGATGAACTCCGTACATCGTACAGCACCAAAGAAACCCGGCTTGTCGGAAAAGACAGTGCCAGTGCCTTTGTCTTTTTCAAAGTTACTGCGCAGGATGCGGGTAAGGTGCTTGCCATCGAGACAATAAGCCAATCAGAGTATTCAGGTTTTATCAATGAGGTATATATCGGCGATAAGTTTGATATTGCACTTATGGTAATAAAAGAGAGTTGCCTGGTACTTCTGGTATCCATTCTTATGTTTATTATCAGTTCACTTACGGTATTTTTGGGTTGTATATTACGGTTTGTATATAAAAAGAAAATAGATATTATTTATTTGGGACTGGGTATTTTGATTCTTTCACTGAATATGATGGTGGAATCTAGAATAAGACAGTTTTTTATAACGAATGTATCGCTGACATCGCATGTTGGTTTCATGCTGACGATGATATTGCCGTTTCCGTTTTTGGTTTATACTAACAGAATACAGAAGGGAAGATACAGAAAAGTACATGTTGTGCTTTCCGCAGTAATCATGGCGAACTTTATAATATCCACGATATTACAGGTAATTAATGCCGCTGATTTTGCGGATACCATGTTTATTTCATATTTCCTGATTATAGTGATGGTATTGTGTATAGCAGCTACTATTTTTATAGATGTAAAGCGTAAGAAGCTTAAGGAGTATGGTGTTGTTGTGTTAGGTTTTATTGCGATGATTATTGCATCGCTTTGGGAAACCGCTATTACCTTTTTCCCGGAACTGCCGTTTTTAGGTGGCGTTGCATTAAGCTTCGGATTGATTATGTTTCTGTTTATGGCGGGTATTAAAACCGTTCAGGATATGCTGAATATCGAGCAGGAAAAGCAGATGGCGGTAGCCCGCAGCGCGGCCAAAGCAAATTTCATTGCAAATATGTCACATGAAATCCGTACGCCGATTAACGCTATCATTGGTATGAATGAGATGATTCTGCGTGAAAATAAAGATGCGGCAATAGATGAATATGCCGTTAATATACAGAATTCAAGCCGCCTTTTGTTGGGACTTATCAATGATGTGCTGGATTTCTCCAAGATAGAAGCCGGTAAGATGGATATAGTAGAGACGGATTATGAACTTGCCGGAATGCTTTCGGATGTAATTAATGCCATTTCGCTTAGGGCAGAGAGTAAGAATCTTACGTTGTGTTCTAAAATTGAAGAGACATTACCTTCCGTCTTAAAAGGTGATGAAATCAGAATACGTCAGATAATGAATAACCTTTTGTCGAATGCGGTTAAATATACAAAAGAGGGCGCCATAACACTTGGCGTAAAAGGAATCCGCATGGGAAATGTGTTCCATTTACAGATATCGGTGCGCGATACCGGCGTGGGAATTAAGCCGGAGGACATAGACAGACTCTTTACAAGTTTCCAGAGACTGGAAGAGGATAAGAACCGTTACATAGAAGGAACAGGACTGGGATTAAACATTACCAAGAGACTGGTTGATTTAATGGGCGGTAGTATATCGGTTGAAAGTGAGTATGGAGAAGGCTCTGTATTCACCGTAATATTACCACAGGGCGTAAGCAGTAAAATGCCGTTAGGAAAGCTTGGCGACCGCATTATCAGTAAAAAAACGGAAGAAAATACACAGGAAGGTGCTTTATACGCACCAAGCGCTTCCGTACTTATTGTAGATGATAATAATACAAACCTGGCGGTTATCAAAGCGTTACTGAAACGTACCGGCATACAGCCGGATTTGGCTTCGGGCGGCAGGGAATGTCTTGAGATGTGTAAGGAAAAATTGTATGACATTATTTTAATGGACCATATGATGCCGGATCCGGATGGTATTGAAACCTTACATATACTCCGTCAGGATGAAAATAGTATAAACCGTGATACGAAGGTTATAGTATTGACCGCCAATGCGATTGCCGGTGTGGCAGAGGAGTATATTAAAGAGGGATTTTTGGATTACCTTTCCAAACCGGTTATGGCGGATGACCTGGAAGCAATGCTTTCAAAATATCTTCCCCGCAATAAGGTCATGAACTATAAAAGAAGTGATGACCGGTTTAGTCAGCGGGCTGCATTTGATAAAAGCTGCTTACTTGACAGAAAAGCCGGTATAAGATTTTGCGGTGGCCGGGAGGACTTATATAAAGAAGCTTTAGAAGTCTATTATACACAGGGAAAAACATATCTTAACCAGCTTACGGAATGTCTTGAGGCAAGAGATTATAAGGTGTATGCGGTAATTGCACATGCCATAAAAGGTTCTTCCAAGACAATCGGGGCGATAAAGCTTTCAGAAAGAGCCTTAAGGATGGAAGAAGCAGCCAAAGCAGAAAATGCGGAAGTATTACTTGCGGACGGAAAAGTATTTTGTGAGGAATTAAAAGAAGTGCTTGACGCTATAGAAAAGGAATTATAAGTTATGTATATTTTTATTTCGCATTCCTCGAAAGAAGCGGGGATAGCCAATGAATTATTAAATGCGATTGAAATGGCGGGAAACCGTTGCTTTATTGCACCGAGAGATATCCGCTTAGGTCACGAATATGCCGAGGAAATTGCTAACGGTATAGATTCGGTGGATGCCGTTTTGTTACTGTTGAGCGAGGCATCCAATAATTCGCCCCATGTTTTGCGGGAGATAGAAAGAGCGGTATCTAAAGGCATACCGGTTCTGGTATATAAGCTGGGAGATGTTAGACTCACTAAGTCAATGGAATATTTCCTGATGACAAGACAATGGATGGAAGCAGGAAAAGACAGCTATGCTGATGTGGTGGCATGTATTCATAACCTTGAATGTGCTGATGGGAAGTCCGGGCAGAATGAAAAAAGTCATGAAAAGCCTAAACAAGAGAAACCCCGGCAACCGGTAATTAAGAAGGCAACCCGCAAACGCCCCATGCTTTTTGCAGGGATGTTAGCGGTAGTTTTGGTTATTGCTGCTCTTGTTGTTATGTTTTTGTTACCGGACAAATCTTTTACGGATATAGCCCTTGGTGACACGGTTATCATGGGTAAATATAACGGTCAGGATATGTATTGGCGTGTGCTTAAAATATCCGATGACGGTAAGGAAGCCGTACTTGTAGCCCGTGATGTTATCAGCGTAAAGGCATTTGATGCACCGGATAGCGGACGGTACAACCATGATGGTGAGGAAAACTACTTTTTTGCTGAAGAAAAGCTGGCTTCCGATTATGAACTGCAGGCGTATGTCAAGGGCAACAACAGTTGGGAAAAATCCACCATAAGAACGTGGCTTAATTCGGATAAGGAAACTGTCAGATACGACGGACAGGCTCCGGTATCGGAGGCGATGGCAGAAGGTGTTAACGGTTACAGCAGTGAAGAAGGATTTTTGTGTTCTTTTTCTAAAAAAGAGCTTGAAGCCATTAAGGTAACTAAAGTTGAGACAAAGGGAAATGTGCTTTCGGGTACCGATATGGTGGTAACGGAGGATAAAGTATTTTTACTTTCCCTTAAGGAACTTGATTGGTTTTCAGAGGCGAATGTTTCCATGCTTTGTGTTCCGACAGAAGAAGCGGTAGAGAAAAACCAAACCTTCTGGTACAGGGATTATTGCCTTGACTATGGTGTGGAAAATATGATGTGGTGGCTCAGGGAGCCTGCGTCTGATTCTTCTTCTGAATGTTATCTTGTCGGAAACGGCTACAAGGAAGACAATATTTATACATGGGAAACAGGGGTGGAAAGCTTCGGCATACGGCCCGCCATGACAATAGACCTGACTAAAGCAGAAATCAAAGTGCATTAAATTAAATAGAAGCGCCATATACACTAAAAGGAATGCTCTTGCTCCGTGAAAAAGCGTAGCGGCACATAGGATTGCAAAGTACGCAATCTAAGTGCCGACGTTTTTCAAGGTCCTTGGATAGTGAATATGGCGCTTTAGCATTCTTAGCAGCCTATCTATAGACAAAAGTAAACGGATTGGTAGATATAGTACATGAAAAATCACAAGATAACACATGGAGAGAAAAAAATACCTGTGCTAAGATTTATGCTGTGATAGAGATTAGAGAGAAATGTTGCGTTATTACACAAAACGTGTGAAGGAGGATGCAAATGGATACTAAGAAAAAATCTAAATTAGCCTGGCTTTGGGAAAATATGAAAGGCTACAGAGCGATTTATTTTATCGGTATTCTGGGAACGATAGTATACAATGTTATGCAATTGGTCGTTCCGTACATTACGCAGATTCTGGTAGATTTGTTTTTGACAGGCGATGACGCCGCTGCCAATCTGACTAACAAGAGGGATGTTTTTTTCCAGCTGATTATTGCCATGGTTTTATTGACCTTGCTGAGAACATTGATAGTGTATCTTGTATGTATGGATGTGGAGCATGTATCCCAAAAGGTGTTGTACCGTGTCAGAACCCATCTTTTTGACAAAATCGAACGGCAGGATATGCAGTTTTATAATACATACCGTACCGGAGATTTAATGACACGTGTGACAGGTGACCTTGATGCCGTTCGTCACATGATTGCATGGGTAATCAGATGTATTGTGGAATCGTTTGCCCTGTTGCTTGCGACCATGGTTTATTTCTTCTATATGGACTGGCGGCTGGCAATCGCAGTGCTTGCCATAGCACCGTTTATTTTGATTGTTATTGTTCTTTTCAGAAATAAAGTAGCACCCCGCCATAAAGAATTAAGAGAGAAGCTTTCGAGTCTCAATACGGCAGCACAGGAAAATATATCCGGTAACCGTGTTGTAAAGGCTTTTGCAAGAGAAGATTATGAGATAGATAAGTTTGATAAGTGTAGTGTTGAGTATTCTAAGACCAATATGAAAACAGCAATGACTTGGCTTGAATATTTCCCATATATTGAAACCTTTGCAAACTTAATGCCGATTGTATTGCTTATTGTCGGCGGTCTCTTTATTATGAACGGACAGCTTTCAATGGGTGAATATGTTGCATTTTCATCCCTTATATGGGCAGTACAGAACCCGATGCGTATGCTCGGTAACATCATGAATGAATTCCAGCGTTTCGCTGCTGCTTCCGATAAGGTTATGGAAATTTATTACAGTGAACCGACTATCGTGGATAGTGAAGATGCGGTTGATTTACCGGAGCGTTTCAAAGGTAAGGTTGAATTTAAAAATGTAAGCTTTAAATATGAAGATGGCACGCTGCCGGTATTACACGATATTTCCTTTGTGGCTAACCCGGGAGAAACAGTTGCCATTATGGGTGAGACCGGATGTGGTAAGACTTCCCTTATCCAGCTTATACCGAGATTCTACGAACCGAATGAAGGAACGGTATTAGTGGATGATATTGATGTTAACCGCATGAAACTGAAACAGTTAAGACATAATATCGGTCTTGCAACACAGGATGTTTTACTATATTCGGACAGTATTGACGGAAATATAGCATATGGTGACTCAAGCCTTACACAAGAGGAGGTTGAGAAGTTTGCCAAGTATTCCGCAGCAGCAAAATTTATTACCAAGATGCCGGAAGGTTACGATACGATTGTAGGTGAACGTGGTGTCGGTTTATCCGGTGGACAGAAGCAGAGAATATCGCTTGCGAGAGCACTTGCGGTAAAACCTGCCATCTTGATTCTGGATGATACAACTTCAGCGGTGGATATGGAAACGGAAAAGGAAATACAGCACAGTCTTAAGGAACTGGATTTCCCATGTACCAAGATTATTATTGCACAGCGAATTTCCACCACCAAGTTCGCAGACAAAATCCTTATTATTAAGGATGGAAGGATTGCGGAAGAAGGTACACATGACGAACTCGTAGCTAAAAAAGGTTATTACTATGAATTAGTCCAGTTACAGACAGGGGAGGAGGTATAATTATGGCAAGAAGGAATACATATAAAGAAGATGAAGTGCTTGAAACCCCCTTTGACTACCACCATCTGTTAAGAGCCTTTGTATATATTAAGAAATACATCGGCAAAATGGTGTTTGCACTTATTTTAAGTGCTGTCGGTGGAATTACCGGCCTTTTCGGTCCGATGATTACACAGAAAGCATTGGACGTTGCAATCCCTAATAAAAATGTGCGTATGTTGCTTATGCTGGTGGCATTGCTTTGCTTCAGCTTTATCCTAAGTATTATTTTTACTACAATACGTTCAAGAATCATGATAAAGGTAAGCCAGAATATTATCTATGATATAAGAAAAGATATTTTTGAACATTTGCAGGAATTGCCATTCCAGTATTACGACGACAGACCACACGGAAAAATATTAATCCGTGTTGTAAACTACGTAAATTCCGTTTCGGATATGTTGTCAAACAGCTTAATAAACCTTGTCCTTGAGATTATCAACCTTCTCTTTATCATAGTGTTTATGTTTATGGTTGATGTAAAATTGTCGCTTGTTGTTTTGGCGGGTGTGCCGATTCTTATGGTGTTTATGTTCTGGATTAAGAATAAGCAGAGAAGAGCATGGCAGCAGGTATCCAATAAGAACTCAAACTTAAATGCCTACCTGCAGGAAAACATTGTCGGTGCAAGAATTACACAGATGTTTGCAAGAGAAGACGAAAATGCAGAAATTTTTGCAGGCTTGTGTGACAGATGCAGAAAGACCTGGTTTAAAGCAGTTATGTACAGTAATACCGTATGGCCGGGAATTGATAATATATCCGTATGGGTAAGAGCGGCGGTATTTATTGTCGGACTTATTTTCATGGGACAAGGAGAAGTAAGCTTAGGCGTTATCGTAGCCATTACCTCTTATGCATCCCGCTTCTGGCAGCCGATTATGAATCTTGGTAATATTTTTAATAACTTTATAAATAATATTGCGTATTTGGAACGTATTTTTGAAACCTTAGATGAGCCGGCAACGGTAAGTGACGCAGAGGATGCGGTGACAATGCCGGAGATTAAGGGTGATGTTACTTTTGAAAATGTTACTTTTGCGTATGAAGAAGGTAAGGATGTTCTTAAGAACGTATCTTTCACGGTAAAAGCAGGTGAGAGTGTTGCCCTTGTAGGACCTACCGGTGCAGGAAAGAGTACGATTGTAAACCTGATTTCCAGATTCTACAATGTAGAGCATGGCCGCGTACTTATTGACGGACAGGATATTGCGAAGGTAAAACTGAATTCCCTTCGTTCACAGATGGGTATTATGCTTCAGGACAGTTTCATTTTCTCAGGTACGATTGCAGATAACATCCGTTACGGTAAGCTTGATGCAACACAGGAAGAAATTGTGAATGCCAGTAAGACAGTATGTGCCGATGAGTTTATAAACAGATTCCCGGATGGATATAATATGGAAGTAAAAGAACGTGGTTCTTTATTGTCACAGGGACAGAAGCAGCTTATTTCTTTTGCCAGAACGCTGTTATCCGATCCTTCCATTCTGGTACTTGATGAAGCAACCTCCAGTATCGACGTGCAGACAGAAAAAGCATTACAGCAGGGTCTTAATGCGATGCTTGAGGGAAGAACTTCCTTTATCATTGCTCACAGACTTTCTACGATTAAAAACTGCGATAAGATTATGTATGTAGATCAGGGTGGTATCGTAGAGTGCGGAAACCATGAGGAGCTTATGGAAAAGAAAGGATATTATTACCGCCTGTATACTTCACAGATGGATGATATTGCATAACATTGTAAATATTTGCATATATTACTATAGAAACTTTGTTGACAAATTTTTTTGGTTTTGTTATGATTCATTTCGGAGACTCGGCTTTTGTGGAAAGTCTGTCAGGGAGAATGCGTCACCGACTGAAAGCGCGTTTGAGATGGGTAGTAAGCTTGGGAACACTCCGGAAGTACAAAAAGTTTATATGGAAAAGAGGATACCTTAAGTGGTATCAATGCGGGTGGCACCGCGGGTTAAATTATGTTTACTCGTCCCGGGAATATGATGAATATTCCCGGGATTTTTATTTTATCATAGGAGGTTTTGTTATGTATAGAACACTATTTTGTAACGACATACGCGACGAGCATGTTGGCAAGACAGTTGAACTTGCCGGCTGGGTTGATGTAGTACGTGATCATGGTGGCGTTATTTTCATTGATTTACGTGATTACACCGGTGTGACACAGGTTGTTGTCCACAATGAGGAATTGCTTAAAAACGTAAACCGTGAAACCGTTATTTCAGTAAGCGGTATTGTAAATAAGAGAGATGAGGAAACCGTTAATGAAAAGATAGCAACGGGTTATGTGGAACTTGTGGCAGATTCTCTTCAGGTACTTGGTAAGAGCCACAATATGTTACCGTTTGAAGTAAGAAACTCCCACTTAAGCAAGGATGAGCTTCGTCTTAAATACCGTTATCTTGACCTTCGTAATCCGAAGAACCATGACAATATTGTTATGCGTTCCAAGATTATCCGTTATATGCGTAACAAAATGGAGGAAAAGAATTTCCTTGATATGCAGACACCGATTCTTACGGCGTCATCTCCGGAAGGTGCAAGAGATTTCCTTGTACCGAGCCGTAAACATCCGGGTAAGTTCTACGCACTCCCACAGGCTCCGCAGCAGTTTAAGCAGCTTCTTATGGTATCCGGTTTTGACAGATATTTCCAGGTTGCACCTTGCTTCAGAGATGAAGATGCGAGAGCAGACCGTTCACCGGGTGAATTTTACCAGCTTGACTTTGAAATGGCATTTGCAACCCAGGAAGAAGTTCTTGAGGTGTGCGAAGATGTTATTTATGATACATTTACAGAATTTTCCGACAAGAAGGTTACACCGAAACCATTCCGCCGTATTACTTATGCAGATGCCATGATGAAATACGGTTCAGATAAGCCGGACCTTAGAAACCCGCTTATTATCTGTGACCTTACGGACTTCTTTGCAGACGTAGAATTCCCTGCATTCAGAGGTAAACCGGTAAGAGGTATTGTTGCTGACTGTACCGGAAAGTCCAAGAAGTTCTTTGAAGATTCCTTGAAGTTTGCAACCTCTGCAGAGGTGGGACTTGGCGGTCTCGGATATATTACCTTAAAAGAAGGCGTATTTTTAGGCCCTATTGCGAAGTTCTTAACAGATGCCAAGAAGGCAGAAATTATAGAATTAACAGGCGTTAAAGAAGGAGAAACCCTTTTCTTTATCTGTGATGATAAGAAGAACGATACGGAAAAGAAAGCAGGACATATCCGTTCTTATCTTGCCAGAAAAGATCAGCTTGATTTAATACGCGATGATGCGTTTGAATTCTGTTTCATCGTTGATTTCCCAATGTACGAAATCGATGAGGAAACCGGCGATACCATTTTTACACACAACCCATTCTCCATGCCACAGGGCGGAATGGAAGCACTCCTTTCCGATGACCCGACAGAAATCTTGGCATACCAGTATGACCTTGTATGTAACGGTATTGAACTTGCATCCGGTGCGGTACGTAACCATGATATTGATATTATGAAGAAAGCATTTGAGATTGCCGGATATTCAGAAACTGAATTGAAGAGCAGATTTAATGCACTTTATACCGCATTCCAGTACGGTGCACCGCCACACGCAGGTATGGCACCGGGTATTGACCGTACGGTAATGCTTCTTACGGGAGAAGAAAAGATTCTCGAAGTTATTGCATTCCCGCTTAACGGTAATGCACAGGATCTTTTACTGGGGGCACCGAGTGAAGTTACCAACCAGCAGCTTGAAGATGTACATTTGCTTGGAAGCGGCAGCGCGCTTGCTAACCGTGGTGTACCAAGTGCCGGCGGTAATAAGCGCAGCGAAAAACGTTCTACTTTCTCCAATGCGCAGCAGCTCAATCAGTTATCTCTTTCCGACAAAGAAGAAACGGATATGCAGAATATTTTCAAAATGATGAAAGAGCATGAAGATGCGCTTAAAAACATTGATACGGAAAATGTTGAAGAGATGATATATGTAATGCCTATGACCAATGTTCTTAGGGAGGATAAAAGAGAGCAGAAATTTGAAAGAGAAAAACTGCTTGAAGGAGCTCCGGAACGTAGTGAAGACAGCTGGCAAGTGCCAAGATTAGTAAAGTAGGAGGTGTATGACAATGAAATATTATGCAGAATATTTATCAGATGCGGGTACTATTGCAGTCGATGATACACTCCTTGTCAAAGGTGCACAGGCAGCGGCAGGCTCACGCATATTAGAAGGATTCAAGCCATTGTTCAGCGCAGAAGCAGTCGACAGACTGGAAGCTGAAGGCTATGTTAT
>JAZNGM010000019.1:0-11790 GCA_045576455.1 Lachnospiraceae bacterium
TGGTTGGTTTGATTGCCCTGATGGAGGGCGGACGCACATTCGGATATTATAAGTGTTTACATTGTGAAGAAACCTTTGTTCCCGGCTTCATTAACTATACAGTAGGAATGAATATCGTTGCGTTAAGAATGATGCGATGCCCGCATTGCGGCAAATGGAGATGGTGTCTGAAAGTACTGACAAAGAAAGAGAGAGATGAAGATGAAAGTGAAGGAACGTAATAAAATAATAATACAGATGGTAATTGCAATCATCGGTGTGGTTGGTGGTTTGTTGGGAGTGAATGCATTTAATCAATATGTGCTTATGAGTCTTCCGCTTGTTGTTCGTATGGTTTTGATGATTGTAACATATTTACCGATTGCATTGGTTCCCTTTTGTATTGTGATATTTAATAAGGAAAAGTGGTCGGATTACGGTTTTTCCAAAGAGAAGATAGGATATCAGTTGTTGATTGGTCTTGCCATTGCTTTGTGTATGTCATTCGTATTTACAGTAATACCGCATCTGATCGGAAAGAGTGACTGGGTGAATAATCAACATATATATATTTATGCATGGCAGTATATATATGATTTTATCCAATGTATTGGTGCAGTTGCGCTGGTGGAGGAGTTTGTTTTTCGCGGATTCTTCTACAAGAAGTTAGAAACACTTTTCGGTTCCGCCGTAGGTGCGATTATAGGTTCGTCCATTTTGTTTGGTTTGTTTCATTTCTTGGGCGGAAATATCGGACAAATAATATTAACAGGTTTTATTGGCGCAATCTTTTGTATCTGTAGAGTTAAAATTAAGAATTGCACGTTGTTGTCGGTTATTATCGCGCATGGTGTATACGATGCACTGATTACAGTATGGCTAAATGTTTTTACTTAAGCGACTAATTTATATATGAGTAGAAATACCACGGAGTACAAATCGAAGATTTGTGCGAAGGGTGTATTTCGCTCTGCGAGGCATGAAAATATTTTGAAATTCTATTGGAAAAAGGGAATACTTGTGGTATTATGTGTATAGGATATAACTGTAATGCATTACAGTTTTGGTCTGGGCGAAAGCTCTTTGGACCACCGTAGGGGGCAAGAATTTCCCGCCATTTTTACTATGGTCGTAAGTTTTGGATGAGTTTATGAAAGAACTTAGCATATTTATAGATGAATCAGGAGACTTTGGAGAAATCACGGAGCGACCAGCGTATTATTTGGTAACGCTTTTGTTTCATGACCAAAAGAATGATATTGCTTCAAATGTTAAAAAACTTGAGGATAGTACCAAGAATTCCGGATTTGATTTTGAGTATATACATACGGGACCTGTTATTAGACGTGAAGACGTGTTTTTCGGATTGTCTATAGACGAACGTAGAAAGCTGCTTTTTAAGATGTTAAATTTTATTGTTAGCAGTCCAATTGCATATGAGATGGCTGTGGTAAATCGAAAAGAAGCACCGGATAAGATTTTGCTTTCCGGCAAGTTGGGACGCGAAATTTCAAACGTGATAGTAAAACATAAGGCGTTTTTTGCTGGATTCGACAAAATTATTGTATATTACGATAATGGGCAAATCGAACTTGGTGCAATTCTAAATACGGTATTTTCAATTCATTTTTCCAATGTTGAGTTTCGAAAGGCAGAACCGCAAAAATATCGTTTATTGCAGGCAGCTGATTTTATCTGTAGTATGGAGCTGCTGAAAATAAAGAAAAATGAAAATAGATTGAGTAAATCAGAAAACCAGTTTTTCTATAAGCCACAAGAATTGAAGAAGACTTTCTTTAAGGCGATTGATAAGAAGCAACTAGGGAAAAATAAAGGGAAAGAGAAGAATACATAGATGCCAGTTGTTTATGCTAATCTAAATTTAGGTCACTGAGGGTGCGGACAAAATCCTGGAAAGTTGAGAAAATACACGAATTAATTTTAAATTTTACGGAGGAATTGAAATATGCTATGGCTTGTAATGGCAGTTTTTTCTGCTCTCTTCGCAGGTCTGACCGCTATTTTGGCAAAGTGTGGAATCAGGAAAACAGATTCTGACGTAGCTACGGCACTTCGAACAATAGTAGTTCTGATGTTTTCATGGATTATGGTGCTCATCGTTGGGTCTGCTAATACAATTACCCGTATAGAAACAAAATCGCTGATATTTCTTGTATTGTCCGGTATAGCTACGGGAGCATCATGGATTTGTTACTTTAAAGCATTGTCTATGGGCGATGTAAATAAAGTTGTTCCTGTCGATAAATCAAGCACGATATTGAGTGTTTTGCTGGCGATTATTCTTTTGGGGGAAACTAATCATCTTACAGTGAAGCTCATAGGTACAGTATTGTTGGCAGTAGGGGTATTTTTGATGATTGATAAAAAATCAGCCGGAAATACTAAAATCAGACGTGCCTGGCTTCCTTATGCAGTTGCATCGGCGGTGTTCGCAGCGTTGACTTCGATTCTTGCAAAAGTAGGAATTACCGGAGTTGAATCTAACCTTGGAACAGCCATCAGAACGGGAGTTGTTTTGGTAATAGCATGGGGTATTGTATTTGCAAAGCGTAAGCAGTCTGAACTTAAATCACTGGACAAAAGAGAACTCTTATTTATTGCCTTGTCAGGACTGGCAACGGGAGCGTCATGGCTTTGTTATTATTATGCCATTCAAAAAGGGATTGTCAGTGTTGTTGTTCCGATTGATAAGATGAGTATTTTAGTTTCGGTTGCGTTTTCTTACATAGTATTTCATGAAAAACTTACTAAAAAAGCGACAATGGGACTACTGCTTATGGTTTGTGGAACATTGGTAATGGCTATTTGGGTGTAGGAAAAGATGATTTAGAATGCCTAAACAGGATAGAACATCACGGATAATAAATCGGTTACGGAAATAGCGCAGGAAATGAAGAGATATATTGGCTAACGTAGTGGAGAACGAAGGAAAATGCAAAGAAAAATATTTGGGGAAAAGATAGAAACAGAAAAATATAACGAACGTATAGCTGCATATGTAGTTTTGCATGATAAGGGTAGAATTGCGATTGTTAGGACGCCTTCCGGAAAGTATTTTTTGCCGGGGGGTAAAATTGAAGACGGCGAAACGATGGAAGAATGCATTTTGCGGGAGTGCATGGAAGAAATGGGATTCAGCGTTACGCTAAAGGACTATTATGCGGTAGGTGAAAGATATTTTTTTCTGGAGAATAATAATAGTTATTCACACGTTACAGGACATTTTTATTATGCTGATAGATATGAAAAAGAGTGCGAACCTTTGGAAGAAGGAAATGAGGTTTTGTGGATGCCTTTTGAAGAGTGCATGCAGGAATTATATCATCCGCATCATAGATGGGCGGTTGAATGTATAAAGGATAGGCTGTTGTAAAGATTTCTGGAGGTAATGATGGAAACCAAAATACAAAAGGAGTGGTGATTATGCAGATTGATTATAGAGTAGTAGATAAAAATGATATATCCGGTTTAGCAATGGCAATGGGGAAAGCGTATTCTGAGGAACCATGGAATGAGGTTTGGACTAATGAAAACGCTGAACGAAGAGTTAAGGCAATAATGAGCAATTATGAAGCTTTTGGGTTAGCGGCTATTTGCGAAAATGAAACGATTGGTGGAATACTTGGATATATAGATCCTTATGCAGAAGAGGACTTTTTCTTTGTATCGGAATTATTTGTCGTTCCGGAGTGGAAAAAGAAGGGTATTGGTAAATGTTTGCTGTCAAATTTAGAGCAACATCTGAAAGAGAAGGGAATATTTACTGTTCAATTAATCTCAATCCAAGATAATGAAATGTTTTACCAAAAATCCGGATTAGATAAGGATTGTGTTTCTGTTATGTATAAGCGGATAGAATCATAGCTTTTGTACATGTTTAGTAAAAAAGTTGGAGAATGATTTCTTTAAGGATGATAGCTATAGAAAAAATATATCAAATCAGAAATTGCTTAGAGTAATCGACGAAAGGATTAATATGTTCAATGAAAATGGATTGTCTGAATGGAGTTCCATTATTACGGCACATACTAAGAAAAAGCCGTAGGATTTTTCCTTGCTATTTGTTTGTAAGGAAATAAATGAATTTAATTGAATACTGAGGTATATTATGCAGATAAAAGAATGTACGGCTACAGATAGTTATATGTTGGCAGAAATGAACAAAAGGTTGATAGAAGACGAAAAAAGTAATAATCCCATGAATATAGAGGAATTAAAAGGCAGGATGAAAGAGTTCCTTGAGGGAGAATATGCGGCTTATTTTTTTCTTGAAGAGGATGTTGTTATAGGTTATGCCCTTGTCAGATGCACTTCAAATCCTTTATACTTACGCCAGTTTTTTATCGAGAGGGAATATCGGCGGAAGAAGAATGGCAAACAAGCATTTCAAAAGCTTATGGAATATCTAAATGTCGAGACGATGGATATTGATGTGTTGCCTTGGAATAATAGGGGGCTATCTTTTTGGCAAAGTTGTGGTTTTAAAGAAACCTGTATTTCTATGAGATACAAGAAGTAAGACTTGACGTGTGGTTTGACAGTAAGAAAAGCGAGGGAAAATAAATTATGCGTGAGACAAAAATATACAGTAAAAACAGTACATATCAGAAATTTGAAGTGCTTAAAACAAACAGAAATAAAAGATATAAGTACAATGAATTTTTGGTTGAAGGAGTGCGGAGCCTTAACGAAGCGGTGAAAAATAACTGGAATATAAAATCCTTTATTTATGACAGCAGAAATTTATCCGACTGGGCAAAAGAAATGATTTCGAATGTTAAAACGGACGAGAATTTTTGCCTTTCTGCGGAGCTTATGCGTGAACTCAGTAATAAAGAAGATACGTCAGAATTAATGGCCATTATTGAGATGCGAGAGGACAAGCTTGAGAATGTGAAGCTTTCTGAAAATCCTTTTATTGTGTTATTTGACCGCCCGTCTAACAAAGGAAATCTCGGCACAATGATACGTTCCTGTGATGCACTGGGCGCAGATATGCTTATTATTACGGGACATGCTGTTGACTTGTATGACCCTGATGTTGTGGTTTCTGCCATGGGATCATTTTTTAATATGCCGGTTATTAGAATTGCAAATAACACGGATTTATTTGACTACATGGATAAATTGAAAAAGCAGTATCCGAATTTCCTTACGTTGGGAACTACCGCGCACAAAGAAAATCCGATTTATTCTGCAGACCTGACGGTGCCGCTCATGCTGATGATGGGTAATGAAACGATGGGACTTAACAAGGCGTACAAGGAGTATTGCGACTTGCTTTGTACTATTCCTATGTCAGAAAAATCATATGCATCGTCATTTAATGTAAGCTGTGCGGCTTCCATTATGATGTATGAGATTACAAGACAGCGGGGAATAAAGTAGGGGTTGAATTGAGAAAGGCGGAATATGCATGGCACAAAGAACGATTCATTATTTGTTTGGGGATATCATTTCACAACATGTTGAAATAGAAGATAAAGCCAGATTTTTATTTGGTTCAATTATTACGGATGCGGTAGACGCAAGTGAAAGGGATAAGGCACACTTTAAAATCAGAACAGATACGCATTCTTATTATGATTTCGAGTCATTCAGTAAAAAATATCTTGAAAAAATAATTCAGGATGATTTGTATTTGGGCTATTATATACATTTGGTTGAAGATGTTTTTTACAGATCTTTTATTTATCAAGACAGATTTGAGATGCCCAAGACGCAAGAGGAAGTTAAAATACTACATAACGATTATTATTTACTAAATGCGTATATTGTTAAGAAATATAATATTCATAATATACTTGAAAAAGAGATTGATTTAAAGAAAGAACCGCTAAGCGAAATCGCAACGTTTCAGACAAAGGAATGCATAACGGGTATAGCACATGACTTTGCGGCACAACCGGTCGGAGCAACCCATTTTTTAACAGAAGAAATGTTAGATGAGTTTGTTGAAAAGTATATAGCATTAGCGATAGATGAAATCAAAAATATTAAGACAGGAAAATCTGCCTTGAAAGTAATGGATTATGCATGGTTACGGAATAGGTAAGTTTTGAATGGAGAATTAGCAATGCAAATATTTGATATTTCCCAAGAAGTGTTTAATTGCCGGGTATATCCCGGCGACCCGGCACCGGAAAAAAAGACGCTTAGTTTAATGGAAAAAGGCGACTTGTATAATCTGACGGCATTTAGTATGTGTGCTCACAACGGTACACATATAGATGCACCATTTCATTTTTTTAAAGATGGAAAAACGGTGGATGCCTTATGCTTAGAGGCATTTGTGGGAATGGCTTATGTGGCAGAACATCAGGGAATTGTCTCCGGAGATGATGCTGCAGCCATGATTGAAAGAGCAAAAGCAAATAATCCGGAAGCGGCAAAGAGAATTCTGATTAAGGGAGCAGCAGAAGTGTCGGAGGCAGCCGCGAAAGTATTTGCTTCTTCAGAAATCGTGCTCCTGGGGAATGAATCTCAGACTGTTGGACCGGAAGATGCACCGATGGAAGTGCATCACATTCTTTTGGCTGCCAATGTTATATTGCTTGAAGGAATTCGGTTGGCAGAGGTTTCAGAAGGGGTTTATTTTTTAAATGCTGCACCATTGAATTTATCCGGTGCGGACGGTTCGCCATGCAGAGCTATATTGATAGCAGATGCTGAGAGATAACTTTGAATTGACCGAGCTCTTTTGCGAGCGATGACAATTGAACGAAGTTCAATTGTATGGAGTTAATGGAATTTGATAAATAAGAATTTGGTTGTTATACGGCTTGTATTTTAGTTTTTTGGAATATAATCGTAAGTATTAGGTAAGATTTCGGCTTGTTTTGAGATTTTGATTATTCAGCCGTAATATTTTGAATGATTTTCGGCTTGTTTCAGAGATTTGCAACTGTAGCCGTAAATGCAATATGGCATTTACGGTTGAGATAGTTGCTTTTTTAAAAGTAGCCGAAAAATACCAGAAAAAAGACGGCTAACTTTTAAATAATGACAAATTGAGCCGAAAAACATAAAAATATATACGGCTATATTGATGGAAACGCATATTTGGCCGTAAATTACAAATTGATTGTGAAGAGTGAAGAAACTTTCAGCTTTTCTAAGAGTTGAAAGCAATAGATAATTTGAATTGACCGAGCTCTTTGGAGCGAGGGATGACAATTGAACGAAGTTCAATTGTATGAAGTTAATGGAATTTGATAAATTTGAATTTGACGAGGTGGATATAATTGAAAAATTTTATAAGATTGACAGATTATCATGCGAATGATATTTATGATATTTTTAACATAGCAGATGACATTGGGCAAGAAAAATACCAAGATATTCTAAAAGGCAAAAGTGTAATTTTATTTTTTCCTAATTCCAGTATCCGAACACGAGTTACATTTGAAAAGGGGATATATTTGTTAGGTGGACAACCTATATTGTTCCCATCTGAAACCCTTGATAAAAAAGAAGATTTGAAAGATGTTTGTGGTTATTTGAATAACTGGGCAGATATGGTGGTTGTTAGACACAAGGATATAAATGTGATAGAGAAAATGTCGCAGTATTTATCCGTGCCAGTTATAAATGCAATGACAGATATAAATCATCCTTGTGAAGTACTTACGGATATGTATGCACTTTCGAAAATTCGAAAGAATTTTGTAAATGACAATTTCTTGTTTTGTGGTACAAATGGTAACATTGGCTTGGCGTGGAAAGAAGCATCAACGGTTATGGGCTTTAAACTGGAGCAGTGTTGTGGAAATGGTTATGGAATAGAGGGTTTAATATCGCATAGTAATATATGTGAAGCGATTATAGGAAAAGATATTATATGTACCGATTCGTTACCGTCTGATATTCTTGATAAGTTCAAAGATTGTATGGTTACATTAGAAACTATGCAAATGGCAAATGAAGGAGCTGTACTAAATCCTTGTCCTCCATTTTATCGTGGAGAAGAAGTTTCTGCTGATGTGATTGATTCAGATTATTTTGTTGGATATGAGTTTAAAAAGCATTTGCTTAATGTCCAACAAGCAATTATGGTTTATTGTTTAACTCGATAAATTTGAATTTGTGGAGGATTAATAGGAATACTATATGGTCAACATATGTACAAAGCATAGATGAAACATTGGCCATGGCGCATCGGATTAGAGCGGTCATTGAGCGAGCTTAGTGGTAAAATGAAAAAAGTGAAAATATGATATAAAGGAAGGTGTTCTTATTTCAGCATATCAAAGAATTGTTTGGTTTCATAACAGAGTTAATGGAGAAAAATATCCGAATGCCGGAGTGTTAGCGGAGAATTTTGAGATTTCGTTACGGCAGGCACAGCGGGATATTGAGTATATGAGGGATTCTATGTATGCACCGTTGGTGTACTGTGCAAAAAAACGCGGATATCGATATGAAAAAGAGTATGTTTTACCGAGTTTCTTTTTGTCAGAAGGAGAGAAAGAGATTGTGCGGTTACTTGCGGAACAAAATCGTACTCTTGGGACGTTCGGTTACGGCAAATATAAAGGGCAAGCGGACATTTTGTCTAAAATATGCACATCTGAGGTCGACAAAAACAGAACCATGAAAAAGGAGCCTTATTTTGCGGAAATAGAGATGGTCGGAGGTAGAACTTCTACGGTACCGTTAGACTATTTTCTTTGTGGGAAAGTAGAGGGGGAGAAGTATACCTATGCTTTTTTTGACCCGGATGTGTTTATCAGCGTGCTGATTGCCAGTCACTTAGATTTTAAGATTAGTAAGCCTAATTGGTTGAGAGAACATATGAAGGAAAGGCTATCTCAACTGATGTCGTTGCTGTGACATCATATGTCATACCTCCTGTGAGATAATAGGAATATAAAGAAAAAGGAGGCGTTTGCTATGGCAAAAAAGAGTTTGGACATTGAGGTGTTTTCTGCGTGGAATACCTATGCAATCAGTATGATGAGTGTACTGGAACACTGTGGAATGTGGAATAAGGAGTATACCTTTCAGAGATTCCTAAGTGTAACGGGAATTGCAGCCCGGTTTTGTGTGGATGCAAATTGCAGTTCGCTACCGGTTACGGATTATGACTGGATGGAACAACATGCTGATTTTATGGAGCGAATCGGAGTTCAGACAAAGAAGTATTATGCTGCACCGGAGGTAGAGGAGTATTCTGCAAGACAAGAGGAAGCAATTAAGGCAATCAAGAAAGGTATTGATGACAATAAAGCATGCGTAGTGTGGGGCATTGATACTGGTGAGTTTGGCATAATATACGGTTACGATGATGAGGACAAGGTTTTCTTCCCGAAAGGAATCGGGAATCAAAATGCGAATACCAGTATGCCGGTGCTATATAATAATTTAGGTAAAACATTTGAATGGGCACCGGTGTTGTATTGTGAAATTCCGGAAGTGGTACATGAGGTGGATTGGAATCAGGCTTATTGGAACGCTCTTCAGCTGTATGTAGAGGGAATGCAGACATCCCAGGATGATTCCGGGCGTACTTATGGTTTTGGGGTATATGATACTATTGTGGAAGCGGTACGGGAGAATCGACTGGATTCCTTTGGCTTCAAATACTGCATCGGAATTTATTACGAGAGGAAGGATGCATTATTACTGTACTTGGAAGAGATGCATAAGGAACAGCCGAGTGAAGCGTTGGAAAAGCTCATAGAAGCATTTCAAGTAACAGTTGGTTTGTACCGCAAATTAATGTTTGATATCTTGGAAGGTGGAACCGAGGGGTGGAATAACTTGTTTGAACCAGTGAATAAGGAATGCTATCCGGAGATTATTAAAATAATACAGGAACTAAAAGCAAGTGAAGAGAAGAATGTGGAGCTTATAAAGGATGTCATAGAAAAGATGAGATAAAGTAAGCATGCGATAACCTATGGATTATGAATGTTCAATTTCCAATTGTTAACGCACACGAAAATTCCAATTTGTAAGGAACAGAAACTTTGAATTTCATAGTGAAGGATGGATCATTACATGCCCTAATTCAAACAAAGTATAAAGAAGATATTTCAGATTTTGTATGGAGAAGGGCAAAAAAAGTCGAGAAACTCTTTCTTACTGTGCTATATACTGTTATTGCAAGGAGGTAATAAGGTGATAGAACATATTGAAGCGGTACAAAGAATGCAGGATTATATTCAAATGAACATTGAGAAGGATATTACCATGGCAGATTTAGCCCGGGCATCAATGTATTCTCCGTGGTATTCCTATCGGTTATTTGTTCAATTCCTGGATATGACCCCTGCATTATATATCAGGAGATTACGACTATCGAAATCCGCATTAAGACTCAGGGATGAAACGGTTAAAGTGTTAGACGTTGCATTGGATGTCGGATTTAAAAGTGTAGATGGTTATCAAAGAGCTTTTTATCAGGAGTTTGGTTGTAATCCCTATGAATATTCAAAGTGTCCGAGACCGATTTATCTTTTTAAACCTTATGGTGTGAAATATGCAAGGATAAGGAAGGATACAATTATGAGAGAAGTAAAAAGTGTATTTGTTCAAGTAATTGAAAAGCCGAGGCGAAAAGTGATTATCAAGCGGGGTAAGGAAGCAAAAGAGTACTGGAAGTATTGTGAAGAAGTGGGGTGTGATGTTTGGGGACTTTTGACCAGCATTAAATCCATCGGAGGAGAGCCGGTATGCTTATGGCTTCCGAAAGAATATATTAAGCCAAATACTTCGGAATATGTGCAGGGAGTTGAGGTTGCTATAGACTATTCGGGTGAAGTTCCGGAAGGGTTTGATGTAATTGAATTGCCGAGTTGCAAGTATATCATGTTTCAGGGAGAACCCTTTGAGGAAGAAGATTTTGCAGAGGCAATCGGGCAAGTGTGGGAGGCTATCAAGAAATATGACCCTAAGCAGATTGGCTATTGCTGGGATAATGCGAATCCACGAATTCAGTTAGAACCGCTTGGAACAAGAGGGTATATTGAGTTATGTCCTGTAAAAAGCACGGAAAGAATTAGTTAATGAAAATCAGAATATGGAGGAATAATATCATGAAAGAACTGTTAATCAAGGAATTTAATAAGTTAGGAATTACAGATATGGAAGAAGTAAAAGAACTGCATGAAGGAAAAGGAAGTTTTGTAAATTTGGACTTTCCGTTGCCTTGTGGACAGACGGTCAAATTTTGGGAAAATGATAAAACCTATTATATTAATCAGCTTGAAAAGAAAAATAGTACAAGATGTTATGGATTAACTGCTGATGAGAAATATTTGCTGGTTTGTGAGTACGGAGATGGTGGTTCAGCGGCAGAGATTGTAGTTTTTAAGCGTTGGAATTAGCCCAATCCCAATTTATAACAAACGGAAACTTTCAGTTTGCTGAAGCGTCAAAAAAACATTACAATGCATATCTTCCATACTTGTCAGCATAGGCTGCACTCAATAATAAGTAGGGTTAGCGTTGGAATAACGCTTACTGAAACTTAATAAAAATATGGATTCTCCTCCTCAAACCATAACGGTTAGAGGAGGAGATTTTTTGTGTGAGGAAAAAGAGATTGGTTTTGGCAGAGCAAGGTTAGTTTTGGAGAACGGCGTACAAATGATGTGGATTGTTAGTATCTGTGTAGTGTATTATAATAAAGAGGTAGATAAATTTGAAGTTGTATTACGCTATGAATTTCTGATGGGATGTTTTAACATTGGTTTGGTTTACTATCGCATATTGCATCGTCGTATCAATTTGTGAATGACCTAATAATTTTTGTACTTGTTCTATCGGCATTCCCTTATCAATCGC
>JAZNGM010000020.1:0-2856 GCA_045576455.1 Lachnospiraceae bacterium
GACGCTACATGATTTCCTTGCGAATCCTTCCAAAAGAATGTTCTTCCCTCATTTATTTTGATTTCCGCATATTCTAAACAGGCTTTCCGATCCATCTGATCTACGCCTGTTTCTTCACGAAACATTTCAATAAAATCGGCAAGTTCTTCCTTATCATTCATCTTGCACCTACAGATTTCGCCCTCTGCAATTTCATCCGGTTTTATTGGATTTGGACAGTCATAAGCAAACATATTTGTCTTAACCGATAAATTTATTCCATCCTTCAGCGCTCTTTTAATAAAATAATCTGAAAGTTCATATTTAAGATTAAAAGTATGTTCCTTATTCATCAGATTATTTTCCAGCAAAAGTCTGTATGCTTTTTCCATTTCCTCTTCCGTTGCATCATCCGCCGTCCATATCCAAGTTGGAAACGGCTCAGTTGAAAAGCAAATGATTATTCGCTCATGATCAGATAACAGTAATTTGCATGGTCCGTCAATAATACGTCTCAGTACAAAAAAAGTATATTTGTCACCTTCTAATAATTTGTAATCTCTCGCATCTACGTAAGTATCCATGCTGCACTCCTCTTTTTATAAATGTATATCGCAATATTACTTTTTCCCCGATACATATGCATAACCATCGGGAATTCTAATATATGCTCTTATGTGCTCATCTATCGTACGTTCAAGCACTCTTGATATATTATCATTAAAAGTATTTCCCTCTGCTGCGATAATTGAATTTTCTTTAACTTCAAGTATGATTCCAATATGGTCGTGTTCTTCATTTATAAATACACGATCGTAAATTACGATATCACCCGCTTTTGGAAAAAAGTTTTCATCTTTTCTATGGTACTCTATCCGGCTGTCACCCATGGCATACTCTTCCCAACCTCCGCAACCAGCCAAACTACAAGTAACACATTCATCCGGACTATATGGAATTTGAAATCCGGCTTCAATACAGCAATAATATACGAATGCAGCACACCACAACCTATCCGCATCCTTTATGTTCCATTTCGGAAAATATTTAATAATTGGCTCAATATTTGATTCCTTATCTTCAAGATATCCATGAAATGGCAGGAGTGCCTTTTCCCTTGCAATCTCTGCTAATTTTTCTCTTGTTGCATTTTTCATAAATGTCTCCATGTATTATTGACATCGCCCGCCCTAAAGAGCCGGTTCAATTGGAATCTGACTCTCCGTCAAGCTAAAATTTCACGTTGCGTTCATTCTCTCCGTAAAATTAAAGCAAATTACTCTCCCCTATATATCGGATAGCGTTTCTTATCCGCAACCGTAATTTCACGTACAACACGACACGGAACACCTACAGCAATTACATTTGAAGGAATGCTTTTTGTCACTACACTTCCAGCACCTATAACAGTATTGTCACCGATTGTAACCCCACCAAGAACAATGGTTCCTGCACCAATCCACACATTATTTCCGACAGTAATCGGTAATGCTACTTCAAGCCCTTCATTACGTTGTTCTGCATCCAGAGCATGTTCTGCTGTTGTGAACAAACAGTTAGGAGCAATAAATACATGGTCTCCAAATGTCACCTTTCCTCCATCAAGTATCTGACAGTTATGATTAGCAAAGAAATAATTACCCACGGAGGTATTATATCCATAATCACACCAAAATGGAGTATTTACTGTAACCTGTTCTCCCATAGTTCCCAAAATCTGTTTTAAAATTTCCCCTTGTGCCTCACGGTCAGAAGGTTTTATTTGATTAAATTCATGACACAAATCATTGCATCTGCTTATCTCATTCAATATTTCTTCATCATAATTGGCATTATATAAATAACCCGCCGCTGCTTTTTCTTTTTCTCTCATGGTAATCCTCCTACAACTTCAAATAATCTATTGCTTCCAACTCTTAAAAAAGCCGGCATTTATGTTTTAGAGTAAACGGTTATACATACTATTCCAAGCACCGTCAGAATAATTCCAATTGCAAAAAAGACTATCATTTTCCGGTGCATTCTTATGTACATATCTCCTTCTCCGTCAAGAAGATGATAGTATCCGTTTCGATTTAGTGCCGCATATAAAAAAGATAAAATGCCGGCAATTATGCTTATTATACCAATGCCTAACAACATTTTTCTAATTTCCCTCCCAGAAATTGGAATTTCTTAATCACAATACTATCCAATAACGTCTTAGAAAGTGATGCCCCTCTGCTTCATTATGTGCCTCTATGGTATCTTCTAATTTTCCGCCCAATTTTTCGCATACATGAATAGAGGCGGTATTTTCTTCGTTAATTGTAAATAAAACCTTTTCCATTCCATGCGTTTTTGCAATCTCCAGTCCACGACGAAGAATTTCTGTTCCGTATCCCTTTCCCCATTCTGACACTCTT
This sequence comes from Lachnospiraceae bacterium, assembly GCA_045576455.1. Taxonomy (GTDB): domain Bacteria; phylum Bacillota; class Clostridia; order Lachnospirales; family Lachnospiraceae; genus RGIG4034. The sequence continues at coordinate 2,385 of JAZNGM010000020.1, forward strand.
ACTGCATAACCGATACTTCCAATGTCTGACATCACTTTTTCCGGAAATTCTGTTCTAAGTTGAAACTCACCAATAAACTTACCATTATCTACTGCCCAATAGTGAAAACTAATAGGTTGTCCTTCAATCAGTCCTTTTTCTTTTTTCTCATACCACGATTTTGTGCGTGCGAACCAATCTTCATCAATACTATTCGGATTGGTAGGTCTAAAATATATGATGTGATTATCGTACAATTCCTGGCAATACTCTTTATATCCTAATGTGTATTCGGGACATCGTTTTATCAATTGCAACATATCATTCCTCCACAAATTGGGATTTAGTTAAGAAAACTCCTGAAATAGATAACATTCCTATCAGGGTCATAAAAACTCATATTGATAGTTCCCCATGGACGTCGCGTAGGTTTTTCAATTATCTCGACTCCCATTAAAAGTAATTTTTCATATTCAGCCTCAACGTCTTCAAC
>JAZNGM010000021.1:0-22152 GCA_045576455.1 Lachnospiraceae bacterium
ATAAATGGGGAGCATATATTACGCTATTGTATTATCCGGCATGCGGCACTGCGAATCTGATGAGAATGTGGATTCTGGCAGGACGTAATAAATTGTATGCATCACAAAACCGGATTGAAGCCAATGATTTGGCGGATGAACTAACCACGTGTTTATCTTTTGATAAGCAATTGGTTGAGGAATATCACTCTATTGAAAATGGTTGGTTTGATGGTTTTGGTTTGTCAGAGCATATTGGATTTACTACATGGAATTGTGAAAATATTAAATATCCTCAGCGTATTTATGTTTATCCTGTGAATCAGCCGAGAATGATTGTAGCAAGAACAGAAGATGAAAACTACCTTACGGGTGGTTTCTGGAGTGAAAAGCCACAAGTATGGAAGGATGCATTACGGCCGGATGTGAATAAAATTGGATTTGAGATTGCTTGCGGAAGTCAAATCCCGGTTTCTTATGAAATTAAAACGGAGTGTCCATGGTTACACTTCTCATCCATGAAAGGGGATGTGGAGAAAACGGAGAAATTAGAGGTGTTTATTGATAAGCAGAAACTAAAAGGGCGAGAAAAGGGATGTTTTTCTATCAGCAATGGAGAACATGGGACAACCACTGTTTTTGTAGAGGCAGAACCGGAAAATAAAAGTTTTCCGACAAATGTTTTTCTGGAAACGGATGGCTATGTGGCAATGGAAGCCAGTCACTTTTGCGAAAAAAAGGATGTACAGAACGGTGGTTTTAAAGTACTTGCTCCTTATGGACGAACCGGAGAAGCAATTAAGATTTTTCCCGTAACAGTTGATTTTTACAATGAAGAAGAGCGGCCATGGGTTGCATATGATTTTTTTGCACAACAGGAAGGACTTTATAGGATTCGTTTTTATATGGCGGCAACTACTCCGGGATCCTTTGAAGCTAAACAGTATATTGGATTTTCTGTGAATGAAGACGGGATTCGGATTATTAATACGGTCAGAGAAGAAAATAAGCCTTTCTTTTTGAGTGCGCAGTGGACGAAAGAAGCTTATGAGCATATCAAAATAACAGAGGCAACAGTTACATGTAGAGCTGGAATAAATCGTTTATATGTATATGGCATGAGCCCTGCATTAGTAATAGAGAGAATTCTGCTTTGGAAGGATGGTACAAAACTTCCGGAGTCGTATCTCGGACCGAGAGAAAGCTGGAGGAAAGGCAAAAGAGAGGAAAACACATGGGAAAGAAATTTGCATCGATGACACCAAAATATCCACATATTTTGCATGGGGGAGATTATAATCCGGATCAGTGGATAGATTATCCGGAGATTGTAGAAAGAGACATTGAATTAATGAAGAAGGCTCACATAAATAATGTGAGTCTTGGTATATTTTCTTGGGCACATCTGGAACCAAAAAAGGATGAATTCGATTTCTCGTGGATGGATGAAATCATAGATAAATTATACAATGCCGGAATTTATGTGAATCTGGCAACACCTTCGGGAGCTCGCCCTCATTGGCTGGCAAATGAATACACGGAAGTATTGCGGGTGGACGATAAGGGATTAAGAGCTCACTTTGGAGGCAGACATAATCATTGCATGACTTCACCCGCATATAGGGAACGTGTGAAAAAAATAAATACAAAGCTGGCAGAAAGATATGCTTCCCATCCGGCTGTTATTATGTGGCATATTTCTAATGAATATGGTGGAGAATGCTATTGCTCGTTATGTCAGCAGGCATTTAGGGAATATCTGAAAAAGAAGTATGATACTGTAGACAAAATGAATCATGCTTGGTGGGCGCGCTTTTGGTCTCATACATATTCCAGCTTCGATGAGGTAGAGGCACCGGGAGCGATAAGTGAGACGGCAATTAATGGATTATGGCTTGATTGGTGGAGATTTACCACATATCAGACAACCGATTTCATGAAAGCGGAGATAGATGCTGTTAAGGCAGTTAATCCGGATATTCCGGTAACCACAAATATGATGGGACTGTATGATGGATTATGTTATCCGGATCTGGCTGAAGAGTTGGATATCATATCATGGGACAGTTACCCTTATTGGCATACCCCGAATAATAATATCATAGAAGCCTATAGAGAAAGTTTCACTCATGATTATATCAGAGGCTTGAAAAAACAACCATTTCTTTTGATGGAGTGTACACCATCTACGGTTAATTGGCGTCCTGTAAGTAAAATGAAAAAGCCGGGTATGCATAGGCTGGCAGTACTAAATGCCATAGGACATGGTTCTGAAAGTGGATTGTATTTTCAGATTCGTCAGTCACGGGGAAGTGCAGAGAAGATGCATTCTGCTGTGATTTCTCATGTGGGTACAGAGAATACGAGAGTATTTCGGGAAGTGTCTATGCTTGGTGCTGATATGGAAAAGATATCAGAAAAAATTTATGGAAGTGATAATCCGGCAAAAGTAGCAATTATTTATGACAAAGAAAGTAAATGGGCATTAAATCAGTCGCAAGGTCCAAGAAATTGTGGTTTGGACTATGACAATCTGTGTGCACAGTATTACAAATATTTTTGGCAAAACGGTATAGGTGTTGATGTTTTAGATTCAAGGTCAGACTTTGAAGATTATAAGATAGTGATAGCACCTCTGCTCTATATGTTCCATAATGATATTCAACAAAAGATGCGTAATTTCGTTGAACGTGGAGGCGTGTTGCTAAGCACTGCATTTTCAGGTGTGGTGGATGAAAACGATCTTTGTTTTCTTGGTGAAGCTACACAGGAGAAACTCTCTGATGTTTTGGGAATGTGGGTTGAAGAGACGGATGCACTGTTTGATGAAGAAGCAAATGAAACCAGTTGGAATCAAAATACATATAAACTTAAGGAAATATGTGAAGTAATCCATACTACAACGGCAGAAGTACTTGCAGTGTACGGAAAAGATTATTACAAAGGTGCGCCGGTAATTACGAAGAATACGTATGGTGTAGGAACTGCATATCATATTGCTGCAAATTGTGAAGATGCTCTTATCGAAGATCTATGTCGTCAGCTAGTTGCGGAAGCACAGATAACCGGCATATTAGGAGATGCTGACATTCCGGATGGAATCGGAATTTGTTACAGGGAAAATGAAACAAAGAGATATATTTTCATTGGTAATTTCTCCGATGAGGCAAAATGCATCGATTTTTCAAAATCATCTGGAAACGAGGAGAGAGCGTATGTAAATATTTTAGACGATGCAAAAATAGGCGGTAAAGTATGTCTGGAGCCCTATGGTATTGTGATTTTAGAATCATAATTTCCTCAGTGAAAATATAATATTGACAAATAGTAATTTCATGAGATATATTAATAAATAACAATTACAGACAAAAGCATCGACGAGGAGGAGTACATACTATTCCGGATGAACAGAGAGAAAGTGGTTGGTGAAAACTTTCGTGATGGTAGTGTGGAAGTAGCCTTTGAGCTTTGGACCGAACAGATTATTCTAAGTAGACTCCAACGGAGATTCCCACCGTTATCAGGGGAAACGATATCGGAATGCGTACATGATTCCCGTATTGTAGTGAGTGCAGAACAATTTCTGAATTTAGGTGGTACCACGGACATGTTAGTTCGCCCTAAGCGTTTGCTTAGGGCGTCTTTTTTTGTCTGTTTTGTAAAATAATTATATTTTATAGGAGGTATCCGCATGGACAAAAAGTATGATTTTCAAAACATAGAAAATGAATTAGAACGGTTTTGGGAAGAACAGGGTATTTACAGGTATCAACATGGAAAAGATAGGAAAATCTATTCTATTGATACACCACCGCCAACTGTAAGCGGCAAATTGCATATAGGACACGTTTTTTCCTACACGCAGGCAGAAATGATTGCTCGCTTCAAACGTATGCAAGGATATGATGTTTTCTATCCTTTTGGTTTTGATGACAATGGACTGCCAACAGAACGTTTAGTTGAAAAAGACGAAAAGTTACACGCAAGTATGTTGCCTCGTAGTTTATTTCGAGAGAAGTGCATTAATACAATTGAAAAATATGAAGGCGCGTTTAAAAAATTATGGAAACGATTAGGCTTTAGTGTAGATTGGAATTTACAGTATCAGACTATATCGGATTTGTCGCAAAAAATATCACAGAAATCTTTTATTGAATTGGCAAAGAATAATAAGGCATATATGAAAGAATCTCCGGTATTGTGGTGTACCGAGTGCCAGACATCTATTGCACAGGCGGAGCTGGAAACAAAAGAATGTGAAACAACATTTAATTATTTAAACTTTAAAACATCACAGGGAAATTTGCTGATTGCTACGACCAGACCGGAACTGTTGGCAGGATGTGAATGCATTTTTGTTCATCCGGATGATTGTCGATATAAAGAATATGTAGGGAAAACCGCAAGAGTTCCCCTATATGATTTTGAAATTCCAATTTTGACAGACGAAACTGTTTCTATGGAAAAAGGAACCGGTGCAGTAATGTGTGCAACTTTTGGCGATAGTGTGGATGTTGAATGGTTTCAAAAACATAAACTTGCATACAAAAAGGTTATTATGCCAAATGGAACTATTAACGAATCCATAGCTTTTATTGGCGGTATGACAATTAAAAAAGCAAGAGAACGTATTATTGAAGTTTTACATGATAAAAATCTCATTGAAAAACAAGAGACAATTAATCATATGATTGCAATTCATGAACGATGTGGTAATGGCGTTGAATTTATTCCTTCAAAGCAATGGTATATTGATGTATTAACAGAAAAAGAACGCTTTCTAAAAGCAGCGGATGAAATAAATTGGTATCCGGAGCATATGAAGAACCGCTATAAAATATGGGTAGAGAATTTGAAGTGGGATTGGTGTATTTCAAGGCAACGATATTTTGGAGTTCCATTTCCTGTTTGGTATTGTAAGAATTGTAAAAAGCCTGTTTTTGCAGAAGAAGAACAACTACCGGCAAATCCTTTGGAAATGTCTCCGTTACATCCGTGTGAGTGCGGATGTAATGAGTTTGTGCCGGAAGAGGCTGTTTTTGATACTTGGGCAACATCCTCTGTAACTACACTTATTAATGCAAAATATGGAGAAACAAATGATATTTCTAAAGAAATATTACCCATGGGTATGCGGTGTCAGGCTCATGATATTATTCGCACATGGGCGTTTTATTCCATTGTAAAAAGTTTGTATCATACGGAGCAGATACCATGGAAAGATATTATGATCAGCGGATTTGTTTTGGCAAAACCAGGCGAAAAAATAAGTAAATCAAAATCAACGAATAATGATTCTAATTCGCCGATAAACTTAATTGAAACGCACTCTGCTGACGCAATACGTTATTGGGCTGCAAACAGTAAACTTGGAACAGATACATTTTTCAGTGAAGATGAATTGAAAATTTCAAAAAGGTTCATAAACAAGTTGTATAATGCTTCTAAGTTTGCAATTATGCAATTGAATGATTTTAAGAAACCGGAATCGTATGAGGAGTTACAATTATTGCCTGTTGATAGGTGGATTCTTAATAGAGTAAATGAAACGACTATAAAAGTAACCGGTATGTTGAACAATTATGAAATTGGTCAAGCCAGACATGAAATCGATAATTTGTTTTGGCGGGATTTTTGTGATTATTATATAGAGATTGCAAAAGAAAGACTGTATCAGCCTCTAATACATGGTATCGAGCAACAGTATTCAGGACAAATCGCCGTTTATTATGGACTGCTTGGCATTTTAAAATTGTATGCAATTTACACACCGTATGTAACTGAATATATCTATCAGGACTTTTATCGAAAGTACGAAAAGGAAATCTCGTTACATGAAACGCTTTGGAAAACAACTGAAACAGATGAGATTTATGTTGAATTTGGAGAGCATTTGAAAGAGGTTATTGCCGAAGTACGAAAAAGCAAGACTGAACGCAAAATGTCTATGAAGGATTCTATTCCTGAACTTATCATTACTTGTCCTAAAAAGTTTAGTGATTTCTATAAGAAATCTGAGAAAGACATAAAGGCTTGTACAGGTGCGGAAAAAATAATTATTAGGAATTAATCTTGCTAAAGCTAAGGATAATTCTAAAAAAAAACTGCCGTCTATTTTTATAATTAGACGACAGTTTTTTTAATTATCTTAACTAAATGACATTGTTAATGTGCTATCCTTTAATTAATTTATTTATTGAAAAAAATACGTTTTTTTGTGTAACACTTTTTATATTAGCGGGGTGTTATTAGTGAAACAGTAAAACTGTTTTGTTCGCGGACGAAGACAATAGGAGGACAATCAGTGAAAGCAGAGGTTGCAATACGGACGTATTCCGATATGGTGTATAGGATTGCATATGCAAGAACCGGAAATAAAGACAATGCGGATGATATTTATCAGGAAGTATTTCTAAGATACATACGGAGAAAGCCTGTTTTAAGGATTCTGTAGGTGTTGGTGAAAGACATGCAGAATTTATATTGATAGACCCTACAGAAGAACATCCATATGGATCCATTTTGGGATCAAAAATTGCTGAGGACGGAACGCTAATTACTGAGATTAAATCTACGGATGATGTTTCGGTATTTACTTTTAATTTTGCTGGGGGTGAGGGCTATGGTGACTTCACTTTTGCCTGTTCGTTCATGAATTGTGAAACAAAAGAAGAATTTGCAGAGAAGGTTTATCAGCATCTTACACTGGCACTTAAAGATTACAAACCTAATAAAGCCATAGTTAAAGAGGTTATTGAAAAACTGGAAATGATAAAGCAGGAAGTCGGTACAGGAACTGCCATGCGGGACGGATGTGCTATGGGCGTACAGTTTATGATTGACGATTTAATTGCAAATACCGGTAGGTTAAAAGTTATGGAGCATATCATAACTGACAGCGATGATGTAGATGGTGACGGAGACCTGAATGAGGTACTGGGACTTTCCTTCTTTAACTTTGATTTTGAAGCAATGAAGCAAGAGACGGAAGAAACAGGAAAGAGAGAATTTGTGGTGGAAGCAATAGCCGGAATACCTGGAAAGTATCGCGTTAAAGTAGAATACTATGAGCCGGGATTATTATATTATCTTGAGCGAATGGAATAAGTTAGGGCAGAGAAAACAGTGCGGGGTAACCTGCACTGTTTTTACGAATTAAAGCTTCTTGCTTATAAAGTGAGGCTAGATGCACTTAATAAGAAAGCAGTAGAACATACGAGTGCAGACGTATCGCAAAATGTATATGTAGTTCGCGATGCGGAAGGTAAAAAGTTGGTGCTTATTAACGATATCCGTTTTAAATCACGTCGAACTATTGATTGAAATGAGATTGAATAATATCTAAAAGAGTATCTATAGTAACATCAATTTGCTAAACCAATGGTTTAGTAAATTGATGTTTTGTCTTTTGACACGTCCTTTTTTGGTGGATATAATCGATATAGAAGAAGTTTGATTGATATTTACGATGGGGGTACTTATTTTATGCAACATCACAGAATTACAATTGGGGGAAAGATATGTTCGTTGCGTGTAGCGAAAGGTATGACGCAAGAACAATTAGCTATGATACTTTGCGTAAGTCCGACGGCTGTTTCAAAATGGGAGCGGAATATTGCTAATCCTAGTATTGAAGTTCTGTGCGACCTTGCGGACTATTTTGACTGTAGTGTTGATGAATTGATGGGACGTGAAGAAAAGTATCTTACAAAAGTAGGAATTTATGACAATGAGAAGTTGCAACTTGTTGAAGTGGCTGAGGAACTATTGATGTGCAGTGAAATAAGCAGAAATGAAGGATTGCTGGCACTTGATGAATACTTGAAGTTGTATAATGGGGATAGTAAATTTCTACCTTTTGCTATACATTTTTTCTTGCAGTCGGTTATGAAGCGAATGAGTTATGAACTTACATTTCAACTTTTAGAAAATTATGTAACCACGTTGGCTGTTGAAGAGCAAAGAGAGGGTCATATGATTGTTGATATACTTCATAGAATAGCTTCAGGTGAGAGTACTGAGGTGTTACGGGAAATTATAGCATCCTATGTAGGGATAGGTTATTGGAAAAAACTAGAGAATGCTAAGAAAGATAACCAAGGCAAAAGAAATAGGGATGAAATTATTGGTAAGTATATGAAAAAGAGACTTTTTTCCAATAAAACGGATTTGTTGGAAGGCTTTGAATTATTTGGCGATTTTGAAATTCAAGCAATATTGAGAAATTTGGATAATGAAACTTTGATAGCGGGATTAAGTGGTGCTTCGGGAAAAATAGTTGCAAGATTCTTGATGAATTTATCTGATAGATTACTTTATTTTATAAGTGAAGATATTGATAATTATAAGGGGACAGAAGTAGAAATATTGAAAGCGCAACGCAGGATACTTGAAGTTGGAGTGTGCTTTCTTTCTGAGTAGAAATGCGTCAGAATAAAAACATGATTACAGTATTAAAGACAGAATGATATGTGATACACGAGGAGAATAATAATGAACACAAGTGATATTTCAAATATTTTTAAATCTTGTTTGAATGAAGAAACGCAGGATATCAATAGATGTGCTGTCGGTATCGGGAATCAGGTGTATATTGTTAAATGTGAAAATGATAAATATATTTTCAGGTGTAGTATGGAGCAGGATGCGTATAAAGATACTATTTATTGGCTTGAAAGATTAGCAGATTTAAATATTCCTGTTTCTAAGGTGCTTTTTCACGGGAAATATGAAGGATATATGTATTTGATTTTAAATTATATAGAGGGTGAAGATATCGGTCTGGTGTATGAAAATCTGACTGTGAGTGAGAAAAGAAGAATAGCAAAGGATGTCATGGAAATTCAGAGAAAGGTATCCGGATTACAGTTAGATGAAAACAAGGATAATTGGACATGGTATGATTTTTTGAATGAAATGCTTGATAGGGCAGAAATAAGAATTGTACAAAATGGATACTTTGATAAGGGAAGAGTAGCAGAGCTTCGTAAACAGATGCCTCTTTTAAATGATTATTTCCTTAATATTAAACCCATTGCTTATCTGGATGATATAAGTACAAAAAATCTGCTTATCTATAATGGTAAAGTATCCGGTATTATTGATGTTGATTGGATGGGTATAGGCGATAATCTGACCTTTATTTCAATGACATACGTGGCACTTAAGAATATGGGCTGTAAAACGGATTATATTGATTTCCTGTTAGAAGAACGTAGTTGTAATGACGTAGAATATAGAGCTTTCTTGTTTTATTGTTTGCTTTTTTGTGTTGATTTTATGGGTGAACGTGGCATGCAGTTTGGGGACAAGAAAGTAGAAGTTAATGCAAACGTAGTAAAAAGTTTTAATATGTTATATGATGAGTTATATAAAGAGTTTACAAAGAGTTTATAAAGAAAATACCCGGTGAGCATTTCTGCCTGCCGGGTATTTCGTGTTTTATTAATTAATCAAGAAACATGTTAAGGTCAATGCAGTTAGCCATTACGTTATAGCCTTCATATGGATGTAAACCATCTGACTTTGTGTATAAGAATGAAATGTTTCTAGGGTTATTCTTATCGGCAACGGCTTCATCAAAAGGAATGATTCCGTCGAAACCGGATTCTTCAGAACGCATCCAATCATTAATAGCTAATCTTACTGTTTCAGCTTGTACGGTGTAATAGTTACTTGTTCCAAATGGAAGAATTGGAGCACCGTAAACTTTAATATCGTTTTCGTGACACAGTTCTATCATTTTTTTGTATTCAGGAATTAACTGTTCGTGTTTCTTGTCGTCTGTTATTTTTCCAATATCATTTACGCCAAAGAGAATGATAACATAGTCTACATTGTCATGTTCCAGAATGTCACGTTTGAATCTGTCTTTTCCGGATACGGTTGGATATGCGCCTAAAATGGAGTTTGAACCAAGTCCTTCGTTGAGGACGGCAATATTTTTAGTGTCTTCATTCTCCTGAAGTCTCTTAGCAAGGTAGTCTGCATATCGTGTGTAGCTATCCGGTTTTTTGCCTAAGTAGCTTGCATCTGTACCGTAGCCGTCAGTTATGGAGTCTCCAAACAGTACAACAGCTTTTCCGTCAGGACATAATACAGAACAGTCGGCAAGATAGAACCAGCTGGTAGTTGTCTGATAGCCGGATAAAACTTCTGCGGAAACCTGATCGCCGCTTACTTGGTATGTAGTGGCTCTGGCACCTCTATGGCCTGTAATATTAATTTTTGGAGCTTTTCCAAAGTACATGGAAACGGCAAGGTTGTCTAATCCTTTTACGCTTATATCAATAGGATCGGTAATAATTACTTTGCCTTTTGGAATTACGAAAGAGGTTTCTCCATTAACTGTAACCTCAGTATCGGTTGATGGAACTATGGTAGACATATCAACTTTTGCAGTACCGAATCCTTTTGTATCAGCAAGTGCGTCAGGAGACTGCTTTGCAACGTGCATGGAATTTATTTCTACGTCGCTTTCACCATATTGGTTAGAAAGTCTGAAACGTATATAAGGACCACTAACGGTAACGCGGATAATCTGGCGTACGGTAGTTCCTTCTAATGCCATTTTAGGCATGGCACTATCGGTAGCACCGGATAAATTACATTTTTCTTCTGTGGTTGCCCAAGCGGATAACCAGTCAGCCGGTTCGATTTCGGAGATGGGAATCTTAGGTTCTTCCGGTTCCACCGGTTGTTCCGGTTCAACGGTCGTAGTATCTTCATCATCCGTTGTATCGGTATCTTCCGGAGTATTTGTATCATTAGAAGTATCGGTATTTTCAGATGTGTCTGTATTTACCGGTACATCAGTGTTTTCTGTATCGTCAGAGATTGCCGGGGGAGTAGTGGAAGGGTCATTTTCCTTTTTTGATGAACCACATGCCTGTAAACATAAGGAGATAACCAATATGATACAAAGCAGTGTTGATTTTAGTTTTTTTGTTGACATTGTTATGTATCCTTTCTTTATCTGTTGATTATATCTTAACCATAGCAATGTAAGTTAAGGTAAATCATATAATATATGATTGTATCATAGATAGAGAATATATGTATATACATTTCTAATGATTTGACGCAATATATACAAAAAGAAACCCGCCCATTCAAGAGAATGGACGGGAATGAATCTACATTATGTAAGTCTATATTATGGTAAGATAAGAATCTGACCAGCCATGATGAATCTTACATTAGTAATTCCGTTTACAGCTGCAAGTTCAGCTAAATCACAGCCGTGCTGCTTAGCAATCTTGTAAAGTGTATCGCCTTTTACAACTTTGTACTGTGTATTAGGATCAAGAGTAGGAATTGTTAATTTAGCACCCTTGAAGATTAATCTTGGGTTTTCGATGTTGTTAGCTTTCATAATATCTTCAACTCTAACATCAAACATTTTGGAGATTTTCCAAAGTGTATCACCAGCCTGAACTTCATACTTGCCATCAACAAGTTCGCCTGAAGGTACATCTGCAGGTACATCACTAACCGGCTTGTCACCTAATGTGATTTCGTAAACAGTAACGTTGTTAATGTTAATTCCGTAACCTGAGCTTGCGAATAAGATTTCTGTTGAATCAGAAGAAGCTGTTAATGTGAAAGTCTTCTCGATTTCTTTTCCAACGTTTTCAGTTGCAATAGCCTGAATTTCAGTAGCAGTATTTGAATCATTTCCGTTGTTGATGAGATAGAAACGAACACCAGCATCGTCAGCGGAGTCGAATTTTAATCTTACGTTAACTGTAATGCTGTTTCCTGCTGTTAATGTTTCAGGAAGTGCAAAAGAAGCTTTCATTGATTTCTGGTCACTGAATGTAATAGAACCATCTGCATTGTCAGCAGGTTCTTCACCGCTCTTGAAGATTCTTTCTGCAAGGTTAATAGAAACAAGACCATCTGCTGATTCAGCAGCTTTCTCACCTAAAGTGATTTCATGGATTGTAACATTGTTAATGTTAATTCCGTAACCTGAGCTTGCAAATAAAAGTTCTGATGAAGTATTTGCAGCTGTTAATGTAAATGTCTTTTCAATTACAGTGCCTGTTGCTTCATTAGCAATAGCCTGGATTTCAGAAGCTGTATTAGAATCTACGCCACCATTGATGAGGTAGAAACGAACGCCTGCGTCATCAGCTGAATCGAACTGTAATTTTACGTTTACAGTGATGCTTTCTCCGGCATTTAATACCTTAGGAAGGGCAAAAGAAGCTTTCATTGATTTCTGATCGCTGAATGTGATAGAACCATCAGCGTTGTCTGCAGGTTCTTCGCCGCTCTTAAATACGCGTGTAGCGATATCGAGTTTTTCTTCTGCAGCTTTTACGTCGGACATAGTGCCCATTGTGAGTACCATCATGACAACAATCATTAAGGCACCCGTAAGTCGAAGTACAAACTTTTTCATAAAACTTAATCTCCTTATAAATTTTCTTAGTGCTTTTTTAAATAGTACCGCACTGTAAATGTAAGTATATCACGGTCGTTGTTAATACTCAACAATTAATTACCAAAATTTTATAATTTTTTTTGAAATTAATACAAAAACAAGTTTGCTTGGAATGAATTTCAATGTTATTATGGTTACAATATTTAAAAAGTGAAAAGAAATTTCGGCAAGTTGACGAAAATGGGAGGATATATACATGCAAAGCATTGCTTTAGATGAAAAGTGGACTTTTAGAAGAAGTTACCTGGATAGTATCGGAATGTTATCAGAGGATAAGGGAGTTATAGTAAATCTTCCGCATGACGGAATGATAGGAACGCCGGTTACCCCTGATGCACCTGCCAAGTCGGATAGCGGTTATTTTACGGGTGGACTTACTAATTACACAAAATATGTTATGATTCCTTCTGAATGGAAAAATGACTGTGTCGGATTACAATTTGACGGAGTTATGATGAATGCTACGGTTGATATTAATGGTGGAAGAGTTTGCCTTCAAAATTACGGATATGCACCGTTTTATGTTGATTTAACAAAATACGTAACGTTTGGTGAAGAAAACCGTATTACTATCAATACAAATACCAGCATGCAGCCAAATTCCCGTTGGTATACAGGTTCGGGATTATTCCGCGGAGTCAAACTTTGTCATGGCCCCCGGGTACATATTACGCAGGATGGTATATATGTATATACAAAAGAAGTTGCTGGCGGTTATGCTTTTCTTGAATCAGAGATTGAAATTGAAAATGCTACATTAGAAAACAGAATGGCAGAAGTGACGGTACATATCTTAGAAGATGGCAAGGAAGATATAGTTGCAAATACAAAAAGAGTTATTCGGGTGAATTCCGGCTGTAAAGAAATCGCAAGAATGGCAATTAATCTTAAGGAACCTAAACTTTGGGATGCTGAAAATCCCAATTTATATCAGGTGAAGGTTTTTGTTAAAGATTTGGGTACATACCGGACACATTTTGAAAAATCAGAAGATACAACGGTCGATGAAGGTATGACCTTATTTGGTGTAAGGACAATTACGGCGGATTCGGTCCGCGGTCTTAAAATTAATGGAAAAACCGTCAAATTAAAAGGTGGTTGTGTACATCATGATAACGGACTGCTTGGAGCAGTTTCCTTATATGAAATGGAAGCAAGAAAGATTAAAAAGCTGAAGGAAGTAGGTTTTAATGCGATAAGAACCGCACATAACCCACCGTCAGCTGCCCTTATTGAAGCTTGTGACAGATTGGGAATGTATGTATTTGACGAAGCTTTTGATGCATGGGGAATTGCAAAGCGTGCCGGGGACTACAGCCAGTATTTTGCAACACAGTGGGAAAAAGATTTAACATCTTTTATAAAAAGAGACAGAAATCATCCATGTGTAACTCTTTGGTCTATCGGAAATGAAATTCCGGAGAGAGGCGGTCTGGGAAACGGATATAATTTAGCAACAAAACTTGCAGAAACGATTCGCAAACTGGATGGAAGAAGACCAATCAGCAATGGTATTTGTACACTTTGGGCAGGACTTGATGATGCACTTGCGACAGGACGGTGCCTGGAGCAAAATGCAGCTGAAGATGGTTCATCCATCATGTGGGAAAAGGTTACGGAGCCTTTTACTAACGGGTTAGATGTTGTGGGATATAATTATATAGAAGATATATATGAACGTGACCATGAAATGTTCCCGGAAAGAGTAATTTTGGGTTCTGAGAATTTTGCTGTGCAAATTGGTTTCAGATGGCCTATGGTAGAACGTCTTCCGTATGTAATCGGTGACTTTACATGGACTGCATGGGATTATCTCGGGGAAGCCGGAATAGGAAAAGCTGTGTATGTTGATGAAGATGATCCGCTGGTAAAAAAAGGATCATGGTCTTTAATGCCGCCGTCAGGTTCGCCGTTCCCTTGGAGAACTGCCAATGATGCTGACTTTGACATTACGGGAAACATGTTACCGCAAGGCGCTTATAGAAGTGTTGTTTGGGGAAGTAAAAAAACGCATCTCTTTTCCATGCATCCTACGTCGTTCCATAAAGTAGAAATGATGACGATGTGGGGATTTCCGGCAGTGTTTTCAAATTGGAATTACAGCGGTTATGAAGGAAAGCCTATAGAACTTGTGGTATATTCCAACGCTGAAGAAGTGGAAGTGTTTGTCAATGGAAATTCTATCGGAAGAAAGCCGGTTAACATGATGCGTCCAATGCCGAATTCCGTACATTTTGAAACAATATATGAACCGGGAAAAGTAGAAGCTGTTAGTTATTCAAACGGTAAAGAAATTAGCCGCGATGTATTGGTTACGGCAGGAGAACCTGCTTCAATTACTTTGCTTCCTGAAAAAGTAAATATGAAAGCAGACGGACATGATCTTATCTGTCTCAAGATTGAAATTAGGGATAAGGACGGAAAGTTGGTTCCGGATGCAGCATTGCCATTGAAAGCAACCATAGACGGATGTGCAACCCTTGCCGGTTTTGGCTCTGCGAATCCGATAACGGATGAGGATTATACAGATGATTGTACGGTAAGTTACAGAGGCCGTGCTATGGCAATTATACGTTCCGGTTATGAGTCCGGAAAAGTTAATGTTACAATTTCGGCAGAGGGTATGGAAAATGCCGGAGTTGAATTATCGGTAGAATAATAAGAAGTGTTATAAGATAGGTATACGCCCTTAAAAGATAGAAGAAATCTATTGTTTTAAGGGTGTTTTTTTGTTTACTTTAAAAAAATGTAAATAAACAGTATAAAACAGTTGACAACAGTTCAATACTGTTATATAGTGTTTATTGCAAGGAGGGTTTGCAGTGAAAATAATTGTTAACAATTCATCAATGGTTCCTATCTATGAACAGATTATAGAACAGATTAAGAAAATGATTGTAGACAGGGAATTAAAAGAAAACACAATACTTCCTTCAGTACGTGCTTTGGCTAAAGAACTTAAGATAAGCGCACTTACAGTTAAGAAAGCCTACGACATATTGGAAGAAGAGGGATTTACCGTAACGATTCATGGTAAAGGTACATACGTTGCGGCAACCAATGCGGAAAAACTTATTGAAGAGTACCGTAAAGAAATTGAAAAGGAACTGGAAGACACGGTAAAAAAAGGGTGCCGGTACGGTTTAATGACGAGTGAAATAAAAGATATGTTTGAAATTATTTTGGAGGATTTGCCGAATGATTAAAGTAGATAATGTTAAAAAAGGATATACAGATTTTAAATTAGAATGTTCGATTGAAATTAACCAAGGCTGCATTACCGGATTAATCGGCCCGAACGGTGTCGGAAAGAGTACAACGTTTAAAGCCATTCTTGGTCTGATTAGTACAGATGCAGGTAAAATAACAGTGTTTGATAAGGATATTAATGATTTTACAGCAAAGGACCGGGAGAAAATAGGTGTTTCCTTAGCAGATTCCGGATTTAACGGTTACCTTACGATAAAAGGTATCGTAAAGATTCTTTCTAAAATGTATGATGCATTTGAAAAAGAAAAGTTCGTTAACTTATGTAATAGATTTAATCTTCCCCTTAATAAAAAGGTGAATGAGTTTTCAACAGGAATGAAAGCTAAGTTAAAAGTGCTAACGGCTATTACCCACAAAGCAACATTGCTTATTTTGGATGAGCCTACAGCGGGGCTTGATGTAGGAGCCAGAGAAGATATTCTCGACATGTTAAGAGAATATATGGAAGAAGATGAAAACAGAAGTATATTGATTAGTTCACACATTTCTTCGGATTTAGAAAACTTGTGTGATGATATATACCTTATGAATGACGGAAAAATTGTCTTACATGAAGAAACTGATGTTTTGTTAAATAACTATGCATTAATAAAAGTAAATAACGAACAGTTTACAAAGATTGAGAAGGAACACATCCTGTACAAGAAAAAGGAAGAGTACGGTTACAGCATCCTTACAAACGAAAGGCAGTTTTATCAGGAAAATTATCCGGATATTATTATTGAAAAAGGTAATATTGATGATTTGATTTTGATGGAAATGAGAGGTGAAAGATAATGAGAGGATTAGTAGCTAAGGATTTGCAGATATTGTTTATGCAGAAAAAAATCATATTAATCATTGCAGCGGTTTCTGCCTTGGTTGGAATGGGTAAAGATGACCAAATGTCATTTGTAATAACATATGTAGGTATTATTTTTGTGATGCTCGCCCTTGGAACCATCAGTTATGATAAACTTGATAATGGTTATGCGTTTATGTTTACTTTGCCGATAACCCGTAAAGGATATATTAAAGAAAAATACATTCTTACTACGGTAATTTGCCTGTTGTCTTGGGTATATGGGTATGCATTAAGCATGGGGATAGTATTAGCGAAAGGAAAAACATTTAATTTCTTTGTAGAAACGTATATTTCCGTATTGATTATGCTGATCATCCTGATTGTTGCGTACGTTATGATACCAATCCAGATTAAATATGACGCAGAAAAAGCAAGAATTTTTATGTTTGGTATTGCTGGAGTTCTAATTGTCATTGGCATGATAGGTGCATTTATATTCAATAAATTTGAAAGTATAAAAATTAGTTTTAATGGAATTATAAATTTCATTTCAAAGTTTAGTGAAAATGTATTATTTCTAATCATATTTTTATTTGTATTTTTATTGGTGTGTATTACAATGGTTATAACATATTGTATTAGTGCTAAAATATTAAAGAATAAGCAGTTATAAATAATCGTGGGGGTTATGCATTATGAGAATGTATGATTGCATTATTAAAAAGAGAAACAATGGGAATTTAAGTAAAGCGGAAATTGATTTTATTATTACGGAATATACGAAAGGTAATATTCCCGATTATCAGATGTCTGCGCTTATGATGGCTATTTATTTTAACGGAATGAGTGAAGAAGAAACGTTAAATCTTACCATGGCGATGGCAAAAAGCGGAGATTTTATGGATTTGTCCGAAATCCCGGGTATTAAAGTGGATAAGCACAGTACCGGCGGCGTAGGAGATAAAACGAGTCTGGCACTTGCTCCTATGGTGGCCGCACTATCCGTTCCTGTCGCTAAAATGAGCGGAAGAGGATTAGGGCACACCGGCGGTACAATTGATAAGCTTGAAAGCTTTGCCGGATTTTCAACATCAATTTCAAGAGAAGACTTTGAAAACAATGTAAAAAGAATAGGCATTTCCATCATGGGTCAGACCGCTGATTTGGCGCCGGCTGATAAGAAACTGTATGCGTTACGCGATGTTACGGCAACCGTAGATCAAATGTCGCTTATTGCCAGCTCCATCATGAGTAAAAAACTGGCTTCCGGCGCAGATGCTATTGTACTTGATGTAAAAACCGGTAGTGGCGCATTTATGAAGAATGAAGAAGATGCAAGAAAACTTGCAGAAGAAATGGTGAGAATCGGTAATGGTGCAGGCAGAAAAACAATTGCCGTTATTTCGGATATGGATCAGCCTTTGGGTTATGCGGTGGGAAATGCACTTGAAGTTAAAGAGGCAATTGACACTTTGCAGGGCAAAGGACCTGAAGATTTTACCAAGCTATGCATGACACTTGGGGCCTATATGCTTATTGCGGGTGGTAAGACGGATGATGTTACAGAAGCATACAATATGCTCGAAACCGTAATAAATAATGGTAAGGCGTTGGAAAAACTTGCGGAATTTGTGGAAAGACAAGGCGGCTGCAGGGAGGATGTGTATAATTATGACAGATTACCTAAAGCTACTATCATTAAAGAAGTAAAATCCAAGGTGTCGGGATATGTTAAGAAGATAAATTGTGAGGAAATAGGAATCTGCTCCATCATTTTAGGCGGAGGAAGGGAAACGAAGGAAAGTCCTATTGATTTATCGGTAGGTATGGTTCTCAAGAAAAAGGTCGGAGATTACGTTAATGAAGGTGAAGTACTGGCTGTTATGCATGCTAATGATAAAAATAAGCTTGATACGGCGACAGAACGATTTTTAAATGCCTATACATTCTCTGAAATAAAGCCTGAAGATACTCTATTCATAAAGGACATTATTACCGGCATATAATTAGGTAAACCTTATTTAGGGCAATAAATGGGTAAAGGTAAAAATTTGATAAATAGGGCACTTTCAAGCGTCCAAATACCAATGGATATTGCCTTAAGGCTTCCTAATATTGAAATAACAGGGAACCGTCAGGTTTATATTGAAAACTACAAATCCATTTTAGAATACGAAAGCGGGATTATACGTCTAAAACTCAAAAATATGCAGATGATAATAGAAGGAAAAAACCTTGTAATTGACTACTATACTCAGGAAAATATGTTGATTACGGGCAGTATAAAATCTATTAAATTTGCTTCATAAATCCGATTAATAAAAATGGAGAGTTTCTTTATGGACACATTGATATATTTGAGAGCGACGGGTACGGAATTAGAAAGAATGATGAATCTGTGTGTCAACCGAAGCGTCTTTCTGTATGATATTAAAAAGAAGGACGACGGAACACGTAATGAAGTGGAGTTTTCGGTTAAACCGTCAGATTATTTCAAAATGCATAGTATTTTACGGAAAACACATACAAGGACAGTCATACTTAAAAAAAGTGGACTGCCCTTTTTTGTTATGAAAATGAAAAAAGCATGGGTATTTCTTTTGAGTATTTTTATATGTGTAGTAGTATTGATGCTCTTAATGCAAAAGGTTTGGCGGATAGAGATTAGCGGTAATTTTAGGATAACGGATGAAGCTATATTTGGTTTTTTAAAAGATAATAATATTTTTTACGGAACCAACAGAAATAAAATTGATTATAAAGAAGTGGAAAGGATGCTGAGAATTAACTTTGAAGAAATTTCATGGGCATCAGTTTCGCTTGAAGGAACGACTGTCAGTATTGAAATAAGGGAGCGCATTTTGCCGTCTTATAAAGCAATTTTAAATGAAAACGGTAAACTTGTCGCCGGTAAAGATGGTGTTGTGGAATCAATCATAGTAAGAAGCGGTGTTCCTAAGGTGAAAAAAGGGGATACCGTAACGCGCGGACAGGAATTGGTCGGTAATGAACTTTACACGTATAATGACGATTTGACGGTAAAAGAGACGCGCTATGTACCATGTGATGCAGATATTATAATCCGTTATAACGAGAATATAACATTGAATCTTAGCAAAAAATATACGGATACAATTTATACCGGAAAAGAAAAGGAATCGTACTATTTAAAACTAGGTAAATTTATGGTAGATAATCCCTTTCACAAAACGAAATATGAAAAGTATAAAAAAGTAACGGTAATTAAACAGTTATGCCTGTTTGATAACTGGTATTTGCCGGTTTTTTGGGGAAAGACATGTGAAAAAGAATATACAACTCAAATTAAGTATTATAGTATGGAAGAGGCAGAATATATATTAAATAAAAAACTAGAAGAAATTTTGTTATCTTTACAAGAAAAAGGGGTACAAATTATTGAAAAAAATGTTAATATAGATTTGTATGGGAATTTATATACTTTAACAGGGAGCTTGGTATTAACAGACAGTGCTTATGAAAGAAATAATGATTGATGCGGAAACCACGCATTTGATAAATGTATTCGGAAACAACGACTACAATATACGGAAAATAGAAAAAGATTTTAGCGTAGTAGTTACCGACAGAAATGGTAGTATACGTGTAAAGGGTGAGGATGAAGATAATGTGATTAAAGCTGCAAAGCTTGTGGAAGAATTGCTCGCATTATCAAGAAAGGGAAATATGATACAGGAACAGTCAGTGGATTACGGAATTGAAATGATAAAAGAAAATAATGATACGGCATTGCTTGAACTGGATGCAGAGTGCATATGCCATACCATAAACGGGAAACCGGTTAAACCTAAAACGATAGGACAGAAAAAGTATGTTGAAGCTATAAAAAATAATATGGTTGTATTTGGCCTTGGACCGGCAGGTACCGGTAAAACGTATCTTGCTATGGCAATGGCTATTACAGCATTTAAAAATGAAGAAGTATCCAGAATAATTCTTACAAGACCTGCCATTGAAGCCGGTGAAAAATTGGGTTTTTTGCCGGGTGATATGCAGAGTAAGGTAGACCCGTATTTAAGACCGCTTTACGATGCATTACATCAGATAATGGGTGCGGAAGCCTTTGCCCGCAATATGGAAAAGGGCCTTATAGAAGTGGCACCGCTTGCTTATATGCGTGGCCGTACTTTGGATAATGCGTATATTATTCTTGACGAAGCACAGAATACAACGCCGGCCCAGATGAAGATGTTTCTTACCCGTATCGGTTTCGGTTCAAAAGTCATAGTTACAGGTGATGCCACACAGAAGGACTTGCCTAAAGATGTAAAATCAGGCTTGGACGTAGCTACCAAGATATTAAGTAAGATAGAAGGCATTGAAATCTGTAAATTGACAAGCCTTGATGTTGTAAGGCATCCGCTTGTACAGAAGATAGTTAAAGCATATGAAGTTTATGAAGAACGTCTAAATGCAAGAAATGGAAAAGGATTTAAGGGATAGATGAAAAGCGAAAATAAACTAAAGCGTATTTGGCTGAAAATCAACTTTGTCGTGGTATTGTCGGCATGTTTTGTACTTTTACCAACGATAACCAGTTATCTGTATCACAGAAATTATGAAAATTTACTCCAAATGATAGTCATTACCATGTTTGGTTTTGGATTTATAGTTTTTGAATATTATTGGCGTAATAAGAAAAATATAAATGCTTCCGGAATGGATGTGCCGGTAAAATTTTATTATTGGGTTGTACTGGCATCGGGTGTTTTGGTCTGTGCATTTCCTATGATGTCTGTATTGTCATGGCCATTTTTGGTGATAGCGCTATTGTTCTGTCTTTTTTCTGACATGCTGCAGGGCTTGCTTTCATATTCATTACTACTTATGGTTGCCTGCCAGATAAAAGAATGTTCCGTATCCGTGTTTTCATTTTATTTTATATGCGGTTTAGTGGTCATTTTGTTATTTGCTAAAATGGATAAATCATTTAAAATCGGATTGCCGATTTTTATTTCCCTTTGTGTATTTATGTTGTCGTCCGTAGCGAATGTGGTATTATTCATGGATACAACCATTACACTGGAAATATTGTTGCTGCCGATAGTTAATATTTTTGTTTCCATGATTTTAATGCTGGTTGTATTAAAAGCGTATAATTATTTGTTTTATAACAAATTCAGGGACAAATATCTGACTATAAACGATACAGAATATGTAGTACTTATTGATGCTAAAAAAGAAGAACCGGCACTTTATTATCGTGCGATACATACTTCATATCTTACAGGTAAATTTGCAGTGGAATTTGGTCTGGACGAGGAAGCTATTAAGACCGCGTCTTATTATTGGAAAATCATTGAAGAAAAGCAGCGTAAAGGTAAAAGTAAAGATTTCCTGACTGAAAATGATGCTTTTGATTTTCCTCCAAAAGCAAAGGAACTGGTAGAGGAATTGATGAATACCAAGAAGAAATATGTAAGTAAAGAAGCCATCGCGGTATATATGGCCGATACAACCATATCTTCGATAATCGATATTTTTAAGGAAGATAAAAACACACGTATCCAGTATCGTTCCTTTTTTGAAAAAATGTTTAAAGAAAGAATGGATAACGGCTTTTTTGACCGATGTGATTTTTCCATTGGAGAACTGATAAGAATGAAGAAAATGCTTATTGAGGAGGCGT
>JAZNGM010000022.1:0-64351 GCA_045576455.1 Lachnospiraceae bacterium
TATACAACATAAAGAATGTCGTTTGCTTTGAACTTTCGTACATATTACAAGCACCCTCGTTCTCCACGACGAGGGTGTCAATCGTAGCCATAATCACAGCGGAAACTAACAGTTTGCACCTTTGTCTACCATAGTCTCGGAAAGCCCTGGGCAGCTCCCCGTAAGACACAGGGAGGTAAAAAATATACTATAATATGCTATAATATCGCTATATATTTCTGGAGAGTGTCATATGGAACGGCAGTATACACGGATAGATTTAGTAAGACAAGCATTAGATAAAGATTTAAAAGAAATAACGAACGAAGAAGTAAAAAGGTGTGCCTATGTCCATCTGTATGGCGTAGGTCAGGCAGCAGCCCTTATTGCCATGAAAAGAAGCTTTTCAAGAGTGCATGCTGAACTTGCTGAAATCGCAGGTATGCTTCATGATTATACTAAGTATGTATATAATGAAGAGGAAAATCATGCAGAAAAATCTGCATTGTGTGCAAGAAAAATCTTAGAAAATATTCCGCAGTTTTCAGAAGAAGAAATAGAACTTATATATAACGCAATTTATAATCACAGCAATAAAAAAGAAAAGGATACTCCTTTTGATGAGATATTAAAAGATGCGGATGAGATGCAACATTATTTCAGAAATCCCATGGAAGATTATTTTTTACAAAAGGACAGAACACAAAAGTTAATGAAAGAATTGGAGATAGAACTGTAGCTGCAATTGCAGTATGGTCGTTGTTTTTTTCTCAATGTAGCGTTGGTTGATTCCTAAATGCGATATGCGTATACTTAAATTACAAAATAAATCTGCAGTTTATTTTAGGTGAATAACTTAGAAATTAGTAATATAAGGAGATTTAATTATGAAGAATAATTTAGGAGCCAATATAAAGCTGTTCAGAAAAAACAAAGGATTTACGCAGGAAGAATTAGCGGGAATGCTCGGTGTTACCCCACAGGCGGTAAGCAGATGGGAATCAGAGGCAGGACTTCCGGACGTATCCATGATTGTTCCGATTGCACAGACATTAAATATTACCACAGATGCACTTCTGGGATATAATTCGCAGAGTCAGGATGAAATTATAACAAAAAAGATTTTTGAAAGATTAGAAGAATTTTCGGATGTAACAGATCCAAGCGGAAATCAGCTGAGATTATGTGAATATTTAGCAGATGAAGCGAACAAGAATCCTATGAATTATGACGTGGTGCTGAAATATGCTCAGAATGTTGCTTCTTTAAGCTACTACATTGATATGGAAGGTTTTTTATCAGGAGAACCGGAAAAGGCAAAAGCTATTTTGCAGGATGGTATAAGGAAGGGGATCAATGTAATCCGCTATTCCAATGATATGAAGAAGATAAATAAAGCACACTATGCTTTGGCATGGATTTATATTCATATGAAGGACTATGATAATGCCAGAGAACATGTAAATGTTCTTCCGGCATTAGAAGGCCATTGTATCCGTGAAGAATTAAATATGTCATTGGCGTTCTTTGAAAAAGGTTTTGAAGCAATGAAGGATAGTACCGTTGTATTTGGCAAGCATTTCTTTGATGTACTTGTTCATCAGATTAATACAATGACGACACATTATTGCTATTTCGGAACACTGGAAGAAGCACTTGAAGTATGTGATTGGAGTGAAGCCGTTCTTAATGCATATGCTACTAAACCGGAGTTTGTGACGGATACTTTGATATGGGTGCTTAAGAAAATGAATTTCAGCAAGATGAGTGCATACCTAAAAGCTGGTGAAGATGAAAAGGCAAAAGAAGTATGTGAAGCTTATTTGAATGAAATTAAGGAAAAGGGTACATTCAAGGAAGAAGAATATCAGGCAATTTGTAAAGAATTCAGAGAGAAGATATATATTCTTTAATTATTATCATGCATAACAAAACATCAGGAAAGCCACGATTTGTGGCTTTCTTTTATCGTATAATGAGAAAAGATGACTATCGGTAAATGGTATATGGGATTGTGTAATCTGTTAAATTTGTTAAAATAGTTAATATAAATGCAGAAATCAAGAAAGACGGAATATAATGATTTTAAGTGTAAGCCGCAGAACAGACATTCCAAATTATTATTCGGAATGGTTTTTTAACAGAATAAAAGAAGGTTTTGTGTGTGTTAGAAATCCAATGAATCCACATCAGGTGAGCAAAATTGTGATAACTCCTGAGGTGGTTGATTGCATTGTTTTTTGGACAAAAAATCCGGAACCGATGCTAAACCGCCTGGATGAGCTTGTTTCATATGATTACTTTTTTCAGTTTACCCTGACAGGATATGGAAAAGACATAGAATGTAATGTTCCGCACAAAAAAGAAAGGATGATTCCTATATTTCAGGAATTATCCCAAAAGATTGGTGCAAAAAAAGTAATATGGAGATATGACCCTATTATTTTTACCGGGAAATATACGCCGGAGTATCATCTGAAGGCTTTTGAACAAATAGCAAAATCACTTAAGGGCTACACAAAGAAGTGCGTTATAAGCTTTGTTGATACATATGCTAAGAATAAGAAAAGCATGGAATCACTCGGAGTATATGAGCTTCCCCCGAATGAGCTATTGATATTTGCAAAGAAGTTAGCTGAAATTGCAAAAGAAAATAAAATGACGATAGGAAGTTGCGCAGAGAATATAGATTTGGAGGAGTGCGGCATTGTGCATAATTGTTGCATTGATAAAGCACTTATAGAAGAGATAACCGGTTATAGCCTAAAGGTGGGAAAAGACAAAAATCAGCGTGTTGAGTGTGGCTGTGTGGAAAGTGTTGAAATTGGTACATATGATACCTGTAAAAACGGATGCAAATATTGTTATGCGAATTATAATGAGGAAAGGCTTCTTAAGAATTGCCGCCTATATGACCCCCATTCGCCGATGTTGTGCGGTATACCGGATGAGCAAGATAAGATAACTGACCGGCAGGTGAAATCGTTGAAAGAACAGCAGTTAAAATTGGAACTTAAGATTTGATGAAGAATGGAGAACATGCGCGCATGAAGTTTAATAATGTTTATTTTTTTAACGGAACGGCATACGCAGGTAAGTCTACAATGGTAAAGTTACTTGCAAAGAAATATAAGGGAATAGCTTGTGAAGAAAACTATCATGATGCGCTGAGTGCAGATTTGGATAGCCGGGAGTTTCCGGGATTGACATACACGAGAGATTTACAAAACTGGAGTGACTTTATTCGACGGACACCGGATGAATACGAGGCATGGATTAAGCAGGTGACAAAAGAGTGCACTATTTTAGAGTTAAAGATTCTTGAAGACCTGGCAAAGCAGGATAAACCTATATTTGTAGATACAAACATTCCGGTAGAGATATTAAAAGAAATATCGGATAAGAAACACGTAGTAATAATGTTAGCGGAACCGGAAATATCCGTCACCCGCTTTTTTGAAAGACCGGATAAAGAAAAACAGTTTTTATATCAGTTGCTGCTTAAAGAGGAAAAACCTGAGGCGGCAATAGAAAACTTTAGGGAGTGTTTAAAGAGGGTTAATACAAAAGAAATCTACAACGAGTTTTTAAATTGCGGCTTCAATGTTATTTTGCGGGATGAAAAAAGAACAATAGAAGAAACGCTTTCGTTGGGGGAAAAAATGTTGGGATTAACGGAATGTCCGTGTGATTAGGACGCTATACTCTGGCGAATAAATTATGATGTGGAAAGGCGTGGAGATATTTATATGGGAAACAAAAATTATATTCAGTGGATTCGGAGCAAAGTGGGACATGAAAAGATAATTCTTGTATTTGCTGGTGGGTGCATTTTTAACGAAAAGGGTGAAGTGTTATTACAGAGGCGGGGGGATACCAATAAATGGGGATTCCCGGGCGGAGCCATTGAACTTGGAGAAACACCGGAAATGGCTGCCATTAGAGAGGCAAAAGAAGAAACAGGTTTAGATGTTAAAGTCGGAAATCTGATAGGGATATATACGGACTGCGATATGAAGTATGCAAGCGGAGATGAAGCGCAGAGTATATGTATTGCTTATGAACTTAAGGTAATGGGCGGTGAATTATATTGCGACAAAGAGGAAACGATGGAACTAAAATATTTTTCTTTAGATAATATACCGGAACTGTTCTGCAAGCAGCACGAAGAACTTATGCGCGATATTGTGAACCGTTAGCGTATGATCTATATGGAATAAAGATTATTTAACGGAGAGGATTTGAGATGGATGAGCGTCTTTTAAAACAACTGACCTTTGCTTTGGAAATAGATAAAGAAAAAAATGTATTTCGGCAGACACATTTATCCGGAAACGGAAGAAATGAAAATGATGCAGAGCATGCCTGGCATATGGCTATTATGGCGTATTTACTTAAAGAGTATGCAAATGAAAAAGTTGATATAGCCAAAGTCATGTTGATGTGTCTGATTCATGATATCGTAGAGATTGATGCGGGAGATACATATGCTTACGACACAGAGAATATAAAAACGCAGAAAATCAGAGAAGATAAGGCAAAAGAAAGAATTTTTTCTCTTTTACCGCCTGAACAAAAAGAGGAATTCATAGCCCTGTTTGATGAGTTTGAGGCATATGAAACGGCGGAATCAAAGTTTGCACACGTAATGGATAATTTGCAACCCATTATGTTGAATAACAGTAACAATGGAAATGATTGGAAAGAACATAATGTGCGGGCGGAACAAGTATATAACCGCCAGAAAAAAACAAAATCAGGTTCCGAAAAGCTTTACGAGGTGATAGACCAAATAATTAAAGAAAATATAGAAAAGGGAAATTTAAAAAAATGATAGCTGACAGATTAAAATATGGCGATGAAATCCGTGTTATTGCACCATCGACCAGCCTTTCGTGTGTATGGGAAAAAATATATAATGAAGCACTTTCCTACCTTGAAGAACAAGGCTTCAAAATTACTTTTTCAAAAAATGCAAGGGAAATGGATGAATTCAAATCATCGTCCATAAAGTCAAGGGTAGAAGATATTCATGATGCTTTTGCAGATAAAAATGTTAAGATGATTTTTACCTGCAGGGGTGGATTTAACGTAAATCAGATTTTGCCATACTTAGATTATGACTTAATAAAAGCAAATCCGAAGATTTTGTGCGGTTATTCCGACATTACGGCATTATTACATGCAATTTATGCTAAAACAGGACTAGTTACATATCATGGTCCGCATTTTAGCTCGTTTGGGTTTGATAATGAAAAAGAATATACTAAAAAATGTTTATATGATTGTGTAATGAATGATACGCCATTTTTGCTGACACCTTCCAATACAGCACAGGAATATTATGTGATTCAGGAAGGTAAGTGTGAAGGTACTATTATTGGCGGTAACCTGTGCACACTTAATCTTTTGCAAGGGACACCTTATATGCCGGACTTAAAGGATGCTGTTTTGTTTATAGAAGATGATAATATTATGGGAGATTATTTTGTCTACGAATTTGACCGTAATTTACAATCTTTACTACAAGTAAAAGGTGTGGAATCTGTAAAAGGAATTATTTTCGGGAGATTTGATGAAAGCTGCAAGCTTGATAGAGAAGTAATAAAGAAAATTGTAAAAGACAAAGTAGGTCCTAATATACCCATTATATTTGGCGTGGATTTCGGACATGTATTTCCGATGATTACCTATCCGGTTGGCGGAACGGTAGAAGTCGAAGCAACCGGAAATGACTTTAAAATTTTGGTGCAGGGACGAGTGTAGAAATATATGCTGGAGAGATAAGAGTAGAAAACTAAAGTATAAAGATAAAAGGGGATAACAAAATGAGATACGCTGATTTACCAATACAGTGGAAAAGAATTTTTGAACTTGAATGGCAATCCGTTTGCGAAGGAAGTAAGGCTATAGCAGCCGTTATTTTGAATGAAAAAGGAGAAATTGTTTCAGAGGGAAGGAATCAGATTTCAGAGTGTAATGTCCCTAATCCGGCAACCGCGCATGCAGAAACCGAGGCAATCAGAAATCTTAATATAAGCAAATATCCTTACCCTAAAAAGTATACTTTATATGCAGGGCTTGAACCTTGCATAATGTGCATGGGAACATTAGTTATGGGACATATCCGTAATGTTGTAATAGCAGCAAGAGATGTGTATGGCGGAGCCATGTATTTAATTGACAGCAGCGAATTTGCGAAAAGCAAAGGAATTAATATAACATGGCTTGATAATGAGCTCTCTGACATGCAACGGGCGTTTCAAACTGTCAGGGAACTTCTCTATAATCAGGATATAAATAAAAGAAATTTTATGTTACAAGATTTTTCCGTCAGGAATAAAACCGGTGTGGATGCTGCCATTAAGTTTATGGAAGATGATGTCATTAACAATCGTGAACTTAAGGCTATTTCTGTAGAAGAAGTATTTGATGCATTGATGGCCAGATTTTAATTGTTGCTTAATTGCAAAATATCCGGAATTTAAGCCAATGTATGAGGCACTTTACCAAATGTGTCTTAATATTGAGAAGGTGATGAATATGTTCTTTTCCGAGGAATTGCGTATACTGGATAGAAATACAGTACAGTATATGATTGATGAACAGCAAAAAGAGATAGATGAACAGAAGAAAAAGATAGATAATCAGCAGAAAGAGATAGATAAGCAGCAGAAAGAGATAGATAAGCAGTTGGAAGAAATATCACAGCTTAAGAAATCAATTGAGTTGTTACAAGAGGGTAAATAATATGAGAAGGATGCAATTCCCTATGGAGTTGCATCCTTTTATTATGTATGATTATCTATTTCATATATTCAGTTAACAATTTTAATACATTATATTCCCGCTCATTCCAGGCACGCACGTTATCTTTGTGTAACATCTCTTCGTTTATCTTAAGTGCTTCCTCTAAGGAGTACCATACTTGGTGAAAACCATGTTTCTGTTCATTTTCAGAATATTGGCATTCTCCCCTGCCATTTTCTATATCACAAAAATAGTACCGGTTAATCTGATGCCATATCATGTTTTCGTAGGTTGCCTGTCTAATTTCTTCAACCTCGCCAAATTCGCGGATGGAACTTTCGATTACATGGTAACCGGTTTCTTCCAAGGTTTCTCTTATCAGGGTTTCAATATCACTTTCGTTATTTTCCTTGCCACCACCCGGAAATTTTACTTCACCGTATTTGGAGCGGATTAATAATAGTTTCCCATTTACGAAAATAATGCCCCGGACAGCCACCCGGTTAAGTTCCGGCAAGGAAGTGTCATAATTTTTGGCATCCATAACGAGTATCTTTTTCATATATCCCCTCCAACAATTTTATCGTATATTGCTTTCATTATATCATTATTATATATAATCGCAATAATGCAGTCAGTCACCTATGTAAAAATCCTACCCATGTGTAAATAAGCATAACGCATCTTTCCTATAATTTGTATGGATAGTATTGGTAAAAATTATTAAAATATACATATTAATCTTGCGGTTTATCCAAAAAGTGGTTGTAAACATTAGCAGGATTAGATTAAAATAGAGACATGCATTTTATAATAATGGAGGCTTAAAATGAAAAAGTTAGTTAGTGCTGTTTTGACAGTATTGCTGGTATTCTCTTTTGGATTTACAAGCTATGCAGAAGAAGCAGAAGTTAAGAAGGCAAAGAAGAATACGGCGATAGTTGATTTAAGTAAAACATATCAGACCATAGAAGGTTTTGGTGCATCCTACACTTGGTATTCCGATTGGCTGACTAATATTAATGATAAAGAAACGGGTTATGACTGGATTTTTAATGATGCTGAGTTTAATATTTTGCGTTTCAGGGATTTGAATGGCGTAAAAGGCGATGAGAAAAATATTCCGATAGAAGGGTATAAGGCATACAGTTCATACTATAATGCGGCAGTTGCAAGAGGAATTGATCCGATTGTCCTTGTAACAAGCTGGGGCCAGTATGACAGAAGTCTTCCATTTGTTGCGTTTAATGAAAAATCTGAAAAAGGATATTCATATTATACCCTTGCTAAGGATGAAAACGGAGAATACATGTATGATGAACTTGCGGCATTTTGTGTTCAGTCCATGCAGTATTTCTTTGACGCAGGAATACCGGTACATTATTTTTCTATTTCAAATGAGATAGAGTTGCAGGAGCTTCATAAGGATGAGCAGGGAAATGCCCGTAATGAAGCAGGCTTTTTCTTTGGACCGGAAGAAACAGATGATTATTGTGCATATTATAAAGCACACTTGGCGGTATATGATGCCTTTAAGAAGGCATTCGGGGACAAAGCACCGAGCATTGTCGGCGCGGAAACCATGGCAGGAACCCCTTCCATAATGGATGCTTATCTTGCACCGCTTATTAAAGACCATCCTGAAAAATTGGATGTAGTAGCGCATCACTTATACGGTACTTCTTTATCTGCTGCGAACTTCCAGGAGTTACAGAAGAATTACGCTGATTACAGATTGTGGCAGACAGAGTGGTATTCCAATGATTATATTGGTTTAGGCGATGTAATCCTTAATGAATTGATAAGCGAAAACCTGACCGCTTATTTATACTGGAATGGTGTATGGATTGAAGATAACGGCAACTGCCTTATTGAGATTTCCACATGGGCACCGGACGCTGTGATTAAGCGTTTACCGGGACACTACATTATGATGCACTTCTCAAAATTTATTAAGAATGGTTATAAGAGAGTGGATGTAACGGAAGAACTCAGTTCAAAGGTAGGTGCATTCCTTTCACCTGATGAAAATGAGCTTGTAGTAGTAGTATCCAATAATTATGTAAAAGCAGACAATCTTTTTATTGACATAAACCGTGAGATAAAAGATTCTAAAGTTTACCGTTCAACTAAAACAACAGAAACCTATATGGAAGAGCTTGGTACATACGAACCGGGAATGAAAATACCGGCTATGACCCTTACTACCATAGTGTTGGAACTTGGCGATGAAATAGTGCCGGAAGTGGTTGAACCTGAAAAACCGGAAGTTACGGAACCGGAAGATACAAACAAGCCTGAAAACGCCGGACAGGATTCGACTGATATTACAGAACCGGGAACTACACAAGAACCGGAAGATACCGATTCAGAGGAAACGGCTGCTGATGTTGAAAATATGAATGGTAATAAAAATTCGGGAAATGATGAGCTGATATTTATTATCGTAGGAGTTGTTCTTGGCGTGGCAGTTATTGGCGGAAGCGTTGCGGTACTTATCATAAAGAGAAAAAAATCCAACTAACAGATAGTAAAGCAGTAATATAATAATGAACAGGCTGAGGACATAGCGCTTCCTCAGCCTTACTTACATACAGAATATTTTTACATAGGGAGCTATTATGGTTATTCTGATTAGCGGAACATCACATACGGGTAAGACGAATCTTTCCCAGCATTTAATTAATAAACTTCATTATCCTTGTCTTTCTATTGACCATCTTAAAATGGGACTCATCCGTAGCGGTTATATGGATATTACGGTTGAAGAAGATGAAAAACTGACTGCGTATATGTGGCCTATCTTAAGTAATATGATTAAGACAGCTATTGAAAATGACCAGCATATGATTATGGAAGGGTGTTATATTCCTTTTAACTGGAAGGATAGTTTTAGTAAGGAATATCTTGATAAGATTAAATATTGCTGCCTGATTATGTCTGAAGAATATATGGATACACATTTTGATGATGTAAAAAAATACGGAAGTGTTATTGAAAACCGGGGAGAGGATGAATACTGCGATAAGGAAACTTTAAAAAAAGATAACGTATACAATTTAGAGATGTGCAGGCGCTATGGTCTTGATTATTTCCTTATTGATAAAGAATATGATATTAATAAAATGTTAGAGGTGTTTTAATGCGGCTGAAAAATATATTAATTGTAGTAAATGATATAGAAAAATCCATCCGGTTTTATAAAGAATTATTTGGACTCGAGGTGCTTCTTGATAATGACGGCAATGTAATTATGACAGAAGGTCTTGTGTTGCAGGATGCAACGATATGGAAGAATTTTATTAACCGGGACGTTGTATTTAATAACAATGCTTCGGAGCTGTATTTTGAAGAACGTGATATTGAAGGATTTCAGAAGAAATTGGAATTGTATGATGAACCGGTTGTATATGTGAACCGGTTAATGGAACATTTCTGGGGACAGAAGGTAATCCGTTTTTATGATCCGGATGGAAATCTGATTGAGGTGGGAACGCCGATGCGGTAAAAATAAATGCAAGGGAGATAATATAAAAATGTTTGTTATTTCGATTCTGTTTATTTTGGCATTATTATGTGCCGTGAATTACTATATTGCGAGAAACCTTTACAAGGGAATTAAGGCAAAGTTTCAGGGGGTCAAATTCTGGATTTTATTAGTGTTTTTTGCGGTTATGACAGTAATAATGCTTTCGGGATTCCTTTGTGCATCCCTATCCATTCCGGTTTTTGTTAAAGATTTACTGGGAATTACAGGAGCCTGCTGGATGGGAGCTTTTCTGTATTTGCTCTTTTATACGGTACAGGCAGATGTATTTACGTTGGTATGCCGTTTATTTAAACTTAAATTTATAAAGCATTCACTATATAGGTTTATTTTATCCGTTGTAATAGTGGTATGTACTATATTGACTTCAGCTTATGGAATATATCATGCCCGTGATATAAAACATGTTTCATATGAGATTGAGCTTACAGACAAGGTCGATGTTTCAGATATGAATATTGTTATGATAAGCGACGTGCATTTAGGCGCAGTAGGGTCCGAATCAAGACTTGAAGAGATTGTGAATGAGATAAATAATCTTAAACCTGATATTGTTTGTATTGCGGGAGATTTTTTTGATACCGATTTCCGTGCTATCAGAAATACTGAAAAGGCAGCAGAAACGTTGCAAAAAATAGATGCGACATATGGAACATATGCCTGTCTTGGGAATCATGATGCCGGAAGTACGGCAGAGGATATGCTTACCTTTTTGGAGGAAAGTAATATTACGGCACTTACGGATGAATATGTAATTATTGATGAAAGACTTGTACTAATCGGCAGACTGGATGCTTCCCCTATAGGAACATATGGTTATGCAGAAAGAAAAGCATTATCGTCTTTTTATCAATGTGAAGATGAAACACTTCCGGTTATTGTCCTTGACCATAATCCGATTGAAGTAGATTCCTATGCTGATGAAGCAGATTTAATTTTATCGGGGCATACACATCGCGGACAACTTTTTCCGGCTGAAATATTAACCAATCTTATGTTCACGGTTGATTACGGATATTATCAAAAGAATGAAAACAGTCCGCATGTAATAGTTACCTCAGGTATCGGCTATTGGGGAATCCCGATGAGAGTGGGAACGGATTCGGAAATTGTAAGTATAAAAATAAATTGTAAATAAATTATAATGGGAATATGGAGGGTTTATACATGGAAAATACAATGGTAAAGGTGGATTCACCCATCAAAATAGGAAGTCATACACTTCGTAACAGAATAACATTTGCCCCAACAGTAAAATTTGATTTTACGGACGATTCGGGTAAAGCCAATGAAAAACTTATTTCGCATTATGTGGAACGTGCAAAAGGCGGTACCGGCTTAATTTGCGTGGAAGCAACTGCGGTTACACCGGGAGGAAGATTCTGCAAGACGCATATGGGGCTTTGGGAAGATGGACAGATTGATGGTCATAAGGCTATAACAGAAGGCTGCCACAAGTATGGCGCGGTAGTAATAATTCAGCTTAATCATACAGGATACACCGCAAATCCTGAATGCGGTCCGGCTATTGGTCCTTCTGCAATTAAAAGAAACAGTTTCCGGGGTGAGTATACAACTATCGAAATGAGTCTTGATGAAATACATGAAATGCAGCAGGCATTTATTGACGCAGCCGTAAGGGCACAGAAGGCCGGCTACGACGGCGTTCAGTTACACGGATGCCATGGCTATCTTATCAACCAGTTTATGGCACCGTCTGCGAACTTAAGGACAGATGAATATGGTGGAAGCGTAGAAAACAGAGCAAGATTTTGTAGTGAGATAATCCGGAAAATACGGGAACTTTGCGGACCGGATTTCCTTATTTCCGTGCGTACATCCGGTTATGACAATGACGTAAATGATGCCATCATGGTGGCAGAAGAATATGTAAAAGCCGGTTGTGAATACCTTCAGGTGTCTAACGGTCTTACTTCTCTTGAAACCCTGAAACCGTTCCATGATGAGAAAGTGTCAGATATCCAAAGCCTGGGTGCATACTTTAAGGAACATTTTAACGGACGTATTCCGGTTTCCTGCGTAGGGGGTCTTAATGAGCCGGTGCAGATTAATTATCTTATTGAGAACGGATATGTGGATACGGTCGATGTGGCAAGAGCTATATTGGCAGACCCGGATTTTGCCAATGCCGTTATTAATGATACAAGCTATACTAAGTGTTTTGGCTGTAAGGCGTGCCAGTTTGGTCCTTTTACGCAACATAAATGCCCGGCAGAAATGAAACGTCAGGCATAGAACGAAAACGAGGTTTTTTATGGGAAGAATTATTGCGATAGCTGCCGGTGACTTGGCATCCAATCAAAAAATAAATGAATATGCGGTAAAGCTGATAGAAGGTACCGCCAAGAGAGTATTGTTTATCGGGACTGCAAGTCATGACGCCGAAGGATATATTGATAGTATAACAGAGGTGTTTTCAGGGCTTGGATGTAAGGTTGATGCGTTAACGTTGACAACGAATACATACGCTGCCGGGGAACTTCAGGAAAAAGTATTTCATGCAGACCTTATATATGTCGGTGGCGGAGATACAATTTTTATGATGAATTCATGGAAAGAGTGCGGTCTGGATGAGCTGCTTAAGAAGGTATATGATACAGATAGTGCCCTGCTTATGGGTATCAGTGCCGGTGCAATATGTTGGTTTAATTGCGGTTGCACAGACAGTGAACTTGCAGTAATTAAGGAAGGTTTTAAGTATGGCTGGGCAGAAAACATGCTTAATATACATGAATTTGCTTATTGTCCGCATTATGAAGACCGGATTTCGGATTTTGACGGATTGATGCAGGAAAAAGATATAGCAGGTCTTGCTATGGAAAGCGACACGGCTTTTGTGGAAAATAACGGTGAAATCTATTATATAAAGAGTAATGCCGCTTCAAAAGCCTATTACATTATGAAAGAAAACGGGACACTAAAGAAAGAAGAAATTGCTATACAGCTTGTGTCCGGTTGCGGAAAATAAATTATGCAGAAAAAGAAAATAGAAATTAATATCAATGATTTTCCAAGTGAAATTCATGATTTCCTTAAGGAAACGGACGTATATGATTCCAGTTCCAATCCTGAAATGAAAGTGTACTACAGTGATTTGGGTTATTATATAAAGACCGCTGAAAAGGGTCAGCTTACCATGGAAGCAAAAATGACCCGTTTATTTAATACTATGGGGATCGGTGCGGAAGTTGTTTCCCATTTATCCCTTGATAAAGATTACATGGTAACAAAACGGGCAAGAGGAGAAAATTGTTTTAATTACCTTAATAATCCGGAGCGTTTGTGTGAAGAACTGGCTAAAGCCATGAAGCTGTTGCATAGTAAGCCTATCGGAAATGTTCCGGTATCCCTTGCAATGGAATTATATGATAATTCACAGTACAGCCATCTTCTTAAGAAAGATACTTTTATTCATGGAGATTTTTGTCTTCCCAATATATTGCTGGATGATTGGACGTTTAGCACGTTTATTGATTTGGGATTGGCAGGAGTGGGTGACAGACATATAGATATTTACTGGGTTCTGTGGTCACTTAACTATAATCTGAAAACCGATAAGTATACGGACTACTTTTTAGATTTGTACGGGAAAGAAAATTTTGACAGGAAAATCTTAAAGATAGTAGCCGAAATGGAAGATATGTGTAGATAGAAAAGGTTAAAAAAATAATGGCACCGGATATGTTCTGTACCGGCGCCATTATTTGTTTGTGCTGTTTTTTATGATCCGCTTGATTTATAGTGCCGTACCCCGAATTTCCACAATAACATGGCGGGTATTAAGAAAAGGCATGCCGCAAGAGGAATAAAGATAAGGTACCAATTGCTGCGGTGTTCCAATATATACAATAGCGGATAAAACTGGACAAGTGCATAGGGGATAATAAAGGTGGTGAATAAAAGCATTTTTTTGCCGTAAATACTGAACGGATACTTGCCGAATTCCCTTGCGCCATCTGTAAATACATTCATAAATTCCAAGCCTTCCAAGGTAAAAAAACATAGGGCGGCATAGATTATGAATAATCCGCTAAAAAGGGCAGTACCGCCGATAAGCATGAATATTATGGTAAGTATTTTGGTAAAACTCCATGTTACATCACAGTATGCAATTCCATATATAAACATGATGACAGCCTGCAGCATACGTCCCAGCCGGGTTAATTCAAATTTAGAGCCAAGCACCTGCAATATTTCTCCTTGAGGACGGACCAATATCCGATCAAATTCCCCGTTTCTTACAATCCCAGAAAAGGAATCAAAGCCACGTACCACCATCTCTGCAATGGAAAATTCTAAAAGCATAATGGAAAAACAAAGCAACACTTCGCTATAAGTAAAACCTTTCACATTTGAGAATCTCTGAAACATAAAAAATATGCCTAAGAAAACGTTAAAGGATACCAAAAACTGTCCGATGGAAGTGAGCAGGAAAGAGGTTTTGTACTGCATCATGGATTTTACGTTTATGGAAACATAATGCATATATAGTTTTATTGATTTTTTTATTCTTGTCATACCATCAACCTCCTTGTACGGATACTTTTTTCTCAGCCTTTAAGCACAATAACTTGCCGACAGCTGTGATGATAATTAACCAGAAAAGCTGCAGGATAATAGCTTTTAGCATTCCGGCATTATTAAGGCTTCCGCTGTATACTAAGAGTGCTACATTTTGCATGGAAGCAAACGGAAGCAATTCAAGAATCCGTTTAACCGGTTCCGGAAAAAAAGGCAAAGGAATAATTCCGCCTGCCAGGAATTCCACGGCAGACATAAACAGTATTCTCAGTCCTTGTGGTGAAATCGTAAAAAATGTAAGTACATAAACAAGCATACAAAAAGATACGGTTACGGCAAGGCCCAAAATCAGGGTAATCAAAAACAGTATAAAATGAATTGGACTTTTGGGCGCACAAAGGCCATAAGGAGCCGGTACAAAAGCGGCTACCACCAATATCGGAAAACAACGTAAGACGGCACGGGCAAGCCTGTTTGCGATGCTTCTTGAATACCACATGTTATAAATGCTGATTGGGCGGCACAATTCATAAGCGATATTGCCACTGACAATGGAATCAAATATTTCATTTTCCATCATCCAAACCGCAAAAAAGGCAAGGAATGCCTGTTGTAACCATATGTATGAGGAAGTTGCAGTAAACTGCATAGGAAACATGGCAGCATCGGTATTATAAAAAGCATCAAATATCATGATTTGCATGAAACCCCAGAAAAACTGTGTAACAACACCTGCAAGGGCCGCTGTCCTGTATTGTAATCCGGTTGTGAAACGTAAACGGAAAAAGGATATATATTTTTTCATGGCATATCCTCCTATATATCGTATGTACGGTATAACTCAGCTACAGTTTCGTCGATACTGTTGTCCCCGTTTTTTATGTCGTCTAAGGTGCCGTCTATCAGTATCTGACCTTTTCCTATCAGGATAATACGGTTTGTTAACGCTTCAATGTCCTGCATATCATGGGTAGTTAGGATTACGGTTGTTTTGTGAATCCTGTTTTGCTTAAGGATAAAATCTCTTACAGCAAGCTTTGAAACGGCATCAAGACCGATGGTTGGTTCGTCAAGGAAAAGAATTCTTGGGCTGTGTAACAAAGATGCTGCAATTTCACATCTCATTCTCTGACCTAATGATAACTGGCGTGTCGGGGTGCGCAGTAATTCCTTAA
Organism: Lachnospiraceae bacterium; assembly: GCA_045576455.1. Lineage (GTDB taxonomy): Bacteria > Bacillota > Clostridia > Lachnospirales > Lachnospiraceae > RGIG4034. The sequence continues at coordinate 15,994 of JAZNGM010000022.1, forward strand.
GATTCAATAATTCGGTTAGTTCTTCAAGATTATTATTGTATTTGGGAGTAGAAATAGAGTAGATATCCTTTAGTAATTCAAAGGAATCTATAACGGGAACATCCCACCACAATTGGGAGCGTTGTCCGAAAACAACACCAATCTCTTTTACGTGCTCGATTCTGTTTTTGTATGGAATGCGTCCGTCAATCAGAACCGTACCGCTGTCGGGGGTTAATATTCCGCTTAGAATTTTGATTGTGGAGCTTTTTCCGGCTCCGTTTGGACCGATGTAACCTACCATTTCACCGTCGTTAATGGTAAAGCTGACATCATTAAGTGCGTGAATGGTTTCATATTCACGGCGAAAAAGTGCTTTGAAGGCTTCTCCTAAGCCTGCGTTTCTTTTTGCAATCTTGTACGATTTGCACACATGTTCCATCGTAATCATTTTTGCGTCCTCCTGGTAGTTATATTTTCATATCTTGCCAAGTCGGTCTGGTTTAGTTGGATTTTGCCAACTAATACCGAAGGTAAAATATTAAGTTGCCCTGCATAAAGCAAGGGAAAATCATTCTAACACATGTATTATAATATTTCAACCGTAAAAATGTGGATAATTCAAAGAAATATGAGATATTTTGTTGAGTGTAATGCGAATTTATAGTACAATTTATATATATTTTCCTTTTGTATCCGTAAGAAGATGGTTTGCATTCAAGACGGAGGTGCATAATGAGTCAAAAGATAAAAAAGCCATACTTAGACTTAAGTAAGACTGCAACAATTACATATATTATACTTGGGTTACTGGCATTAATTCTGGTACTATGGATTAGTAAATATGATACCTTAAGTATTTACAATAATGGTGGCGGTAAGGCCTGCACCCGCATAGATAATTACGAGTATAGCGAATTTGAAAGCTACAAGTCGCCACAGCTTTTTGCAAGCCGGTATACGTGGACGCTGGATGGCTTGCGGGACACGGATAATTATTTGTGCGTATATTCTAAGTATAGTTACGTTGATGTATATATAGACGGTGTTTTGCGGCATTCCATGCAGGCAGCAGAGGACAATATATACGGACGGTCTATTGTAGGGTATTGGTCTTCCATACCGCTTACCGGGAATGATGCGGGAGCTACGGTACAGGTTACTTTTTATCCGATATATGAAGACTCGGCTGTGGACGAGTTCAAAGCGTATGTGGGAGCCTCTACGGAAATTTATAGGGAATTGTTGTTGACAGATGCACCAACCCTTTTTGTGACAATTCTTATGATATTTGCAGGACTTACTTTTGTATGTCTGGCATTTATCAGAAGTTTAGGAAAACGTCATAGAAGAGGACTTATCTTTCTCGGTATGTATGGTGTTTTCTTAGGGACATGGGGATTTACTTATACCGATTTCGGCATTTTGCTGCTTCACAAATGGATATTAATTCTGACGGCAGTAAATAGCGTTTGCCTGCTTCTTTCGGTAGTCACTTTTGTCTGGATGATGAAATATCAGATGGATGAAGGCAAACAGAAGATGCTGAATATGATAGCAACGGTAGCAGCTACAGTCTATTCGGTTATCCTGATACTGCAACTTGCCAATGTAATGGATGTGCATAATTGTGAAAATATTATATATGTCATCATGCTACTTGCCAAAATAATGGTAATCATGATTATATATATTGAGGCAATCCAGAATAAGAAAAATGTTACACAGCGTAGGATTGCATTTTGTCTGTTGCCATGTCTGGCCGGATTGATATTGGACATAGTAATGCATGTAAGCGTGGGTGGCTTAAGAATACCATTATTCTTTATGTCTACGGTATCTATATATTTAATTACCTTCGGAGTAAATATAATCCGTGATGCAGAAGAAGCTCTGGTAGGAAGAATTAAATATGTTGAACAAGTAAATGGTACAAAAGACGATGCATTGCTTAGGTTATCAGAGGAACTTCGGACTCCGATGAATGACATTGATAATCTTTTAAGTCAGTTAAAAAAGGATGTACGCCACCCGGAACGGGTACTACACTATATTAGTCAGATAGAAGAATCTAATGACAGGATGTTGGAACGTATTAATGCCGTGATTAATGAGACAAATGAAGAAAATCTTCCGTTAAACGAGGAAGAAAGAGCATTTGATCTAAGGCAACTGGTTACACATACTATGCAGATATATGCATTGGAATGTAAGCATAAGCAGTTGGTTTTTGATATTGATTGTAATATGACGCATGCATTTTTTATGGGTTATGCCGTACATCTTAAGAAACTGCTGTCACATATTATGGTTGATGCGATACAAAAGGCGCCGGTGAACGGAGAGATACATCTTAATGTTGATTTAGGTGTTATGCTTAATGAAAAAAAGATTGTAAAATTTAGTATTTATGTTGCTAATGATAAAGAAGGATACGACTTGCCGGCAATAGAGCCTCTGGTTGATATCCTGGAGGGACAGATATATATGGACAGCACTAAAGGGGAAGGTGTATTGCTCATAGTAGAAGTTCCGCTAATACAATTGTGCGATGAATTAATGGAATAATTTGTAAAAAGGGGTTTATTAATATCCTATATAGTACTATAGTGCCTTGTGGGATAAGGAATTTTTTAGTAAAATTCATAGTATCAGAAACAAAAGGATTTGTTGAAGACGAGGACCGGGCGAAATAATCGGGTTGTATTAGCTTGGGTCGGTGGGGAGAAATGAATGAAAAATACAAATTGTCCAAAAGGCTTTTTTGAGTTTTGCGAATGCTTACCGGACATAACAGCTTCACAGGATGAAATGGCTGTTCAGGTTGAAAAGGCAATACGGGTTATAGCCGATGAGTTACATCTGGGAAAGATGGATTATCAGAATTTAACCATTTTCAAGCACGAAGACGGATATGATGATATACCATGTATCCACGATTTTGCAGCAGCTGATGGAGGTAACATACGTTTTACTAGTTACCCTCTAAAAAACTGCCAATGGGATGATGAAGATAAGAAGACGCTTTATTTTGTAACGCACTATCTCATGCTTCTTTATGACAGGGCTAATTACACGAAGATGCTTAAGAAGACAAGCGTTACCGATCCTTTGACAGAATTATTTAATTCCGTAGGTATTAAGGATTATCTTACCGAGATATCAAAACAGGATGACTTTAAGGATTATACGGTAGTATGTATTAATTTAAGAAACTTTAAGTATGTGAATATCCGCTACGGTGCCAGAGTAGGGGATGCCGTGCTTAAAAAATTCGGACATATGTGCAGGGAGTTTACCAAAGGGAAGGAAGCCATGGGCCGCCTTGGAGGTGATAATTTCCTGGCAGTTATCAAGAATGAAAAGCTTAGTCAGTTTCTTGAGTATATGACAGAACTTAAAGTTGAAGTTGCGGATGCCGATGGCAATATGATTGTGGTAGAAATTTCGGCAAGAATGGGTATTTATGCCGTGCAACCGGGAGATTCCATGGGAACGGCATTGAGTGGTTCGTCCATAGCCCTTAACATGGCACGGAAAGCGAATAATGACTATCATGTATGGTATCAGCCGCAGATGCTTGAGCGTTCTGCCCATGATAAAGAAGTTATTGCTCTTTTCCCTAAAGCGTTGCGTGCGGGAGAGTTTCATGTATATTATCAACCGAAGGTTGATTTAAATACGAAGAAAATATGTGGGTGCGAAGCACTGTCAAGATGGATTCACGATGGAAAAATCGTACCGCCGATGGAGTTCATTCCGGTGCTGGAAAAAGAAGGCGGGATTGATGAGCTTGATTACTATGTTTTGGCAAAAGTCTGTGCGGATATAGCGGACTGGATGAAGCGCGGAATTGAACCGGTACGGGTTTCCGTTAACTTTTCAAGAAACGATTTGCGGCATTCGGATATGGCAGACAGAATCGTTGACATTATAAAGAAAAGCGGTGTAGAAAGTCAGTATATCGAAATAGAAATAACAGAGCTTTCTGACGCGGATGATTTTAAACAGTTATCGGATTTTGTTACGGCTATGCGCGAAAATGGTATTTGCACATCCATAGATGACTTTGGAACAGGGTATTCTTCCCTTAATTTACTTAAGGATTTGGATGTTGATATTATTAAATTGGATAAATCATTTATCAGTAATATTCAGGATGCGCCGTCTGCTGATAAGATAGTAGTTAAGAATGTGGTTGAGATGGCAAGAGCACTTGATAAAGAAGTAATTGCGGAAGGTGTGGAGGCCGAAACCCAGGTAGACTTTTTGAAAGATATACAATGTCAGATGGCACAAGGCTTTTTGTATGATAAGCCATTGCCGCATGATGCTTTTGAAGAATGTCTTAAAAATATTACGATATATCAGAAGAATGATAATTAGGCAGTTTTGCAATATGAATATAGGAGAAGACTTGTGACAGGGAATAAGATTTACAAAATGACAATGATCGGATTAATGACAGCATTGCTTTGTGTTCTGGGTCCCCTGTCTTTTCCTTTGCCCGGAGGTGTTCCTTTTACCCTTACCAACATGGTGATATATTTGTCCGTGTATCTGTTGGGAGGCAAAGCCGGAATTATCAGCTGTGGTTTATATCTTATAGTAGGGATGTGCGGTCTTCCGGTTTTTTCGGGTTATGCGGGAGGCGTAGGAAGATTTGTGGGACCGACCGGCGGTTTTCTTATAGGTTTCTTATTAGCCGCAATCATGGCGGGAATCTTTGTTGAAATATTTCAAGGAAAAAGATTGCCGTATGCCGTAGGAATGGTTGCAGGACTTTTATTAAGTTATATATCCGGAACAGCCTGGTATATGTATGCTTATAATACGAGTCTGTGGGCAACGCTGGTTACCTGTGTATTCCCATTTGTTATATTTGATATAGTGAAAGTGATTGTTGTAGCCCTGATCGGTCCAATGATCCGAAAAAGACTTTCCGCTTATTTACACTGAGTTAGTATTGTGTTATTTTTATTTAATATTATAGAACAGGAGAGATACTACGTATGAAAACAAAAGTATTTATCGATGGAAGTGAAGGAACTACCGGCTTAAGAATACATGAGCGTCTGGGAAACCGTGAGGATATAGAGCTTTTAGTAATTAATCCGGAATTAAGAAAAGATCCGGATGAAAGAAAGAAAATGATTAATGCATCGGATGTAACTTTTTTATGTCTTCCGGATGCCGCTTCGATAGAAGCAGTTTCCCTGGCAGATGATAAAGTTAAAATAATTGATGCTTCAACGGCACACAGAACGAATCCTGATTGGGCTTACGGATTTCCGGAGCTTTCAGAGGAACATTATAATAAAATAAAAGAAGGGAACAGGATTGCTGTACCTGGTTGTTATGCAAGCGGTTTTAATGCCATTGCATATCCGTTGATGCAGTCGGGGCTGATTACGGCGGATGCTTTGCTTACCTGTGCGGCAATATCGGGATATAGCGGAGCGGGAAAAAAAGCAATTGCCCAGTATCAGGATGTTGAGACGAGAGCTGAGGGAAAAACTACCGGTGATGCGCATGATCCGCTTTGTTCTCCGCGTCAGTATGCCCTTGCACAACAGCATAAGCATTTAAAGGAGATGAAGGCGGTGCCGGGACTTACGCATGAACCTATTTTCCTTCCGCAAGTATGTGATTATTACAGTGGTATGATTGTGTCTGTTCCGTTCCATGCGGAAGCGTTCGCTAAGAAGGTGACGCTTAAAGAACTGCATGAGGTATTTAAAAAGCACTATGCGGACCAGCAATTTGTAAAAGTGCTTGCATTGGATGATGAGCAGATTACAGGAAATTTCCTGTCTGCTAATACCATTACGGGATATGATTATATGGAAGTACTTGTATATGGTAATGATGAACGTATGGTGGTTTCAACACGTTTTGACAACCTGGGCAAAGGGGCTTCCGGTGCAGCCGTTCAGTGCTTTAACATTATGACGGGATGCGAACCGGCAACGGGACTAGTATTATAATAAGGGGAACAAAATGGATAAAATACTGATTATTGAGGATGATGCAGATATTAACAGTATGCTAAATACGGCTCTTACGCAGAGCGGTTATGACTGCACATGTGCATATTCAGGTACAGAGGGACTTCTCAGGCTTGAACGCGAAGCATTTGATCTTGTATTGCTTGATTTAATGCTGCCGGGCATGCGGGGTGAAGAAGTATTAGCTAAAGGGAAGCAGTTTTCAACCGCTCCCTTTATCATTTTGTCCGCCATTGATGAACTTGACAGTAAGGTCAAGCTTTTGACGGCAGGTGCTGATGATTATGTCACCAAGCCCTTTGAACTGGATGAACTAAGAGCACGTATTCTTGTACAACTTAGAAAAAATACCAAGGACGAAGAAACGGATTTTTTGTCCCACAAGGATATGGTTATGGATATTAATAGCCATGTGGTAACGGTAAACGGAGAAGAAATGCAACTGACAGTACAGGAATATAAAATATTGGAGCTATTTTTGAAAAATAGGAACCGCGTATTTTCAAAACAGGAAATCTACCAATATGCATGGGATGACTATTATATGGGAGAAGACAAGACGATTAATGTACATGTGTCCAATATCAGACAAAAAATTAAAAAAATAACGGATAAAGAATATATAGACACTATTTGGGGAATTGGTTTCAGACTTTCCAAATGATAAAAAGGATAAAAAATAATTTCTATCTTTACCATTTCTTTACATTTTCTTGGCGAATTGTTAGAAATTGGTGTTTATGATGAGTCTTATGAAAGAGATGAGAGGAGAATTCAAATGGAATATGCAGTAACAACGAACTGTCTAACTAAACAGTTTAAGCATGTAAAAGCGGTTGATTCCGTAAGTCTTCATGTTAAACGTGGTGAAATTTACGGATTTATCGGAAGAAACGGTGCGGGTAAAACTACCTGCATGAAAATGATTTGCGGCCTTGCGTCCGCAACAAGCGGTGAAGTATCTTTATTTGGACATTCCGGCGCAGAAGTTAAAAATTATTATGGAAGAATCGGAAATCTTATTGAAAATCCGGGATTATATATGAATATGACCGCGCTCCAGAACGTGGAAGCAAAATGTGTGCTTCTCGGAATACATAAGAAGGGATACGCTAAGGAACTTCTTGAATTTGTTGGTCTGGGTGATACCGGAAAGAAAAAGGTTAAAAGTTTTTCCCTTGGTATGAAGCAAAGACTGGGTATTGCACTGGCGTTGGTGGGTGAACCGGATATGCTTGTACTTGACGAGCCGATAAACGGACTTGATCCGCAGGGTATTGTAGAGGTAAGGGAAACACTCCTTAAGCTTAATAAGGAAAAGAATCTTACCATTATGATTTCAAGCCATATTTTAGAGGAACTATCTAAAATTGCAGATACTTACGGTATTATCCATGAAGGACATCTCTTGATGGAGCTTTCCCGTGAGGAGTTAAATTCAAAATGCATGAGTTATGTTGAAATAATTACCAATGATGCACAAAAAGCCTGTGTAATACTGGAATCACTTGGTCTTACCCAGATTAAAGTGGTTAATCAGAATACGGTATGTGTATATGAGCATCTTGAGGGAACGCCGACGATGAACCGTCAGCTTATTACCGGAGGCTGTGAAGTGGCACAGATTAGGGTAGTAATGGGAGAACTTGAAGATTTCTATCTTGGCATAACAGGAGGTGCATATCATGCTTAAGGCGTTTAACTTAAATTTTTATTATTTAAAAAGAATGAAGGCGGCTAAGGTCTTAATAATTGTATTGTTATCCTTAATCATTTTTGCTATGGGAGTAACTAAATTAGCAGAAGTACTTACCAAAAGTACGGTTGACACGGTGGGTGTTACACAAGAAGGAGTAGGTATTTCTTATACCGACATTGCAGAACCGGAAGTTAATTCTATTTGTAAGTCTTATATGTCAGATATAGCAGGTGCCTTGATTCTGTTATTTATATCTATTTTTGCGGTAATATTTGCCCACAAGGATGACAAGAACGGATATGTTAAAAATATTGTACCGCAATTAAAGCACAAGGGAGATATGGTTTTTGCCAGACTTGCTAATATTGCAATTTATACTGCATTTGTATTTGTAGTGTACTTTATAGTAAATGTAGTTATGTCCATGATTCTTTATCCGGAAATGAAGTTTGGATTTTCAACAGATTTTCTGTTGATTCTGCTCGTGCAGTTTGTTTTGCATCTTGCATTTGCTTCTTTCTGTGATTTCCTGACTACATTATCAAGAAGTTCGGCATTTGGTATTACAATCGGTGTGTTGTTTTCATCAGGCTTCCATCTAATGGCTACTCAGCTTATGAATGTGCTTGAAACAGCAATTTTCGGAAAGCTGACAGTAGATTTTAACAATGCATTAACTTTCACTCACATAACTAAGCTGAATATCTATGCAAATTCAGATAAAATGATTATGGGTCTTATTGTAGCGTTGATTCACTTGGTGGTATGGAACGGCTTAAGTTACTTAATAACCAGCAAAAGAGATGTAGTATAAATCGGAGTATAGAGAGAAAAATATGTGGATAGCGGTTATCCTTTTAGGACTATTTAGCTTCATATTAATAATTTCATTAATACTTTATAGGCGGCAGGTTGTGAAACTGAGCCGCCAAGTTGCATTTATGCGAAATAACGATACGCATATGCTTATGACGGCAGACAGCGGATATGGGGAGATAAAGCTACTTATTGAAGAAATGAATGAATTGATCCATATGTACAGGGAATCAAAGATTATTTTTGAAAGACAGAACCGGCAACTTAAAAATACAATAACCGGCCTTTCCCATGATATAAGGACACCGCTTACTTCTTTGGATGGATATTTTCAGCTATTAAACGAAACAACCGACGAAGAAGCTAAGAAAAAGTATATGGCAATCATCCGTAAGAGAATAGAGAGTCTGCGCTCCATTTTGGAAGAGTTATTTACCTATGCGAAACTCCAGGATAACGATATGGTTATTCAAATGGAAAAGGTGAATTTTTCGGAACTTTTATATAGTTCGCTTTTTTCCTATTATGATGATTTCGAGGCAGCAGGAATTGAACCAAAGCTTGATATTTTGGAAACAACGGCTTATGTTAATGCCAATGAAGCAGCTCTAAAAAGGGTCTTTGAAAATCTTATCAAAAACAGCTTGGTACATGGCAATCAATATGTAGCTTTTAAGACTAAGACGGAGCAGGGAATGATTAGTTTTGTGGCAGAGAATGAGGTATCAGATCCGGATGAAATCGACATGTCACTGATATTTGAACGCTTTTATAAGGCTGACGAAGCAAGAAATAAAGTGTCAACCGGACTTGGACTTTCTATAGCGAAAGCACTGACGGAAAAAATGAACGGCTCCATAACGGCAAGGCTGGAAGATAATATTTTTATTATAACAGTGTCTTTCCCGGTAAACTTGTAAAAAGCCGGACATATTCCAATTTGCAGATAAATGTGTTACAATGACCCCGATTATGAGGAGGTAAGTAATGAAGATGAAGCACAAAGGTGAAAATTCTTTAGCTAAAAAAGTGTTTTGGGGAATGGTTAGCTTTTCTGTCATTTTGCTGGCGTGGATAGCACTTACGGTGAAAGATTCATATACTTATAATAAAGCGAAGTCAAGCCGCACTTTTTCAGAAGGGTGGTATGTATTTGATGAGCTTGGAAACAGAAAAAATATAACGCTACCGACGAAAGAAGGCGTAGATGAAAACGGGGAATACGTTTTGTACGGTACGGTACCTAAAGATGTTGAAGACGGCGAAGTAATTGTGTTCTGGGTAACGTATGCGGATGTTATATGTTATGTGGACGGAGAAGTCCGCGCTATATATAATGATAAAGATGTGCGGCCGTTTGGCAAGCATTCTTTGTGCGGTTATATGAATATCCCGGTTAACAAGTCAGATGCGGGAGCTACAATCAAAATGGTCTATGACTCCACATACTATTTTGCACAGGGGTATTTCGGAGAGGCCTTTATAGGAAGTGAAGTAGGCGTAAAAGACCGTATAGTATCCATGAAATTGCCGATTTTTATGGCGGCAATCATTATGGTATTTATCAGTGCCATTATCATAGTGGCGAATTTCCTTATTAAGTCTATGGGATTTAAGATGAGTACCGTGAGCATGGGGTATTTGGGGATTGCAATGCTGATGTATAGCACCGATCCGTTATATCTTAGCGGAGCGACCCGGTATTTCTGGGGAAATACTTTTTTCTGGTATATGTTATACCGGTGCTGTTCGGTTCTTCTTTCCATTCCTATTTTGTTGTTTTTTGATTCGTTACAAAAGGGAAGGCATCATGCGACCTACCGCTTCGGACTTTTGGCAAACTATTTGATTTGCGGGTTGTGTGTGGTTTTCCAGGTGAGCGGAATTATGGATATGCCGGTTTCTGTGGATATCAAAAATATAGGAATTGCAATGACCTTATTAATCGTGCTAGTTACGAGTATCCAGGAGTATAAGGCAGGAATAAAAGACAGTATCAAGCTTATTTTAGTGCCGGTTGTAATGATTACGCTTTCATTTATGGTAACTGTAATCAGGGAAATGTTTTTTGAAGAGCTGAATACATACTCCATTATGTATCCGACGGTAATACTGGCATTTATGGTGGTTGCCTATGCGGCAATAAAGGAACTTTTAAGACAGACCCAACAGGCTATATGGGCAAGCCGTGCAAAAACGGAGTTTTTAGCGAGAATGTCCCATGAAATAAGAACGCCGATTAATGCGGTGCTCGGCATGGATGAAATGATTTTGCGTGAAAGCAGGGAAAAATCTACGCTTGAGTATGCAGGAAACATTAAAAGGGCGGGACAGACCCTTCTTACTTTGATTAGTGATATTTTGGATTTGTCCAAGATTGAAACCGGTAAGATGGATATTGTTCCGGTAAAATACAGTATAAACGCATTCGTTGACAAACTGGTTACAATCATTTCACCGCAGATGGAGAAAAAAGGACTTGCCTTTGATATACGGGTGAATCCAAAAATGCCATCCGTTTTATGTGGCGATGAAGTGCGTCTCAGCCAGATCGTTATGAATTTGTTAAGTAATGCATATAAATACACCAATTATGGAAGTGTAACGCTTAATATAGACTTTAAAGAAAACCCAAAAGCTGACATTATTACATTGAAAGTGATGGTTGAGGATACCGGAATCGGAATCCGCGAAAGTGATATCAAGCAACTGTTTGAGGAGTTTAAACGGGCAGATATCCAGCATAACAACAATATAGAAGGATCGGGACTCGGGCTTGCCATATCTTCAAAACTTTTGTTGCAGATGAATAGTGAACTGAAGGTAGACAGTACATACGGTTATGGCTCTAAGTTCTATTTTGAAATTGCCCAAGAGGTAGTCGATCATATACCGGTAGGCGAATATAGCTATGGAAACAATGAGAGTTTGAACGGCGGAAATTACAAGGAAAGATTTGTGGCCCCGGATAAGAGTCTGTTGGTAGTAGATGATACCCAGGTTAATTTGCTTGTTTTTGCGGGACTTCTTAAGCAGACACAGATTCAGATAGATACGGCACTGAGTGGTGAAGAAGCGTTGGAGCTCTTGAAAAAGAAAAAGTATGATATTATCTTTATGGATCATTTAATGCCGGGAATGGATGGTGTGGAAACACTGAACAGGATACGGAAGCTTGAAGCCGGCAGTAAAAAGCAGACTCCGGTCATCGCCCTTACGGCGAATGCTTTATCAGGTTCCCGGGAATGGTATCTTGAGAACGGATTTTCCGATTATCTTTCAAAACCGATAGAGGCGGATGAGCTGGAAAAAATGATAGAAGGCTACCTGTAAGGTATTTTGGTGGGCGCAAGCTGCTGAGCTTGCGCTTATTTACATAAAAAAAGAATGCCGAAGAGTAGTGAGGTGTGACAAGAATTTCTTCAGAAATTCTTGCGAGCGCAAGCTGCTGAGCTTGCGCTTTTTTAGGTCCAACCGCCGTCTACGGTGATAATTTGCCCGGTCATATAGTCGGGAGCATTTATTAATAGTTCAACAGTTTTAGCAATATCAGATACCTGTCCGATTCTGTCGGCAGGTATTTCTTTTTTGATTTCATCCATATCCTCAGAAGATAAGTGAGCGTTCATATTTGTATCAATAATGCCGCATGCTATTGCATTTACCTGGATGTTGCTTGGCGCAAGTTCTCTTGCAAGTGCTTTTGTAAAGCTGTTGACGCCTCCTTTAGAAGCAGAATAAGCAACTTCCATGGATGCACCCATGTTGCCCCATACGGATGAAATATTAATAATTTTGCCGGAATGTTCTTTTAGCATAAGCGGAATGGCGAATTTGCAATGATAGAATATGCCGGAAAGATTTGTGTTAATAACCGCATTCCATTCCTCCAAAGACATTTCGTGTAATAAACCGGTTACGGAAATGCCGGCATTGTTAACGAGAATATCAAGAGACGGAATGCTCTTGAATAAGTTCTCCACCTGCATATAGTCTGCACTGTCACATTGTACGGCCCGTGCAAAAAAAGCATCCTGGTCTTTTGTGCTGTTTTTGTATTCCCTGTTTAATTCATCACATAATTCATTCAATGAACGGATATCCGATTTACAGGTGAGAATAAGGGAGTATCCCATTTTTGCAAGATGTCTTGCAATAGCTGCTCCGATTCCGCGTGACGCGCCTGTTACAAGTGCTGTTTTCTTCATCATTCTTCCTCCGGTTTATGTAAAATGACACTATTTAGTATATATTATGTACAATTGTATAGCAAGCGCAGGATAAGTTAAGAATTATATTAGTATTTTGCTTGCCTGTATATGGTAAAACTGTTAAAATGATACCAGTATATGTGTTTTGCATAGTATTTTTTACTATATGTTGTATGTATGGTGTACAGAATAGGAGACGGATTTTTTATGGTATACGATTTGATTATTATCGGTGCGGGACCGGCAGGCCTTACCGCAGCAATTTACGCACAAAGAGCAAAGCTCTCTACACTTGTTCTTGAGAAGAGTTCCATGGGAGGCGGTCAGGTACTTACTACCTATGAAGTAGATAATTATCCGGGCGAGAAGGGAATTAATGGTTTTGACCTTGGTATGAAATTTAAAGAGCATGCTGATGCACTGGGGGCAACTTTTGTGGAAGCAGAGGTTGATAAAATTCAGGATAAAGGGCTAACCAAGGTGATTTTGACCGATAATGGGGAGTATGAAACCAAAACGGTTATTATTGCGACCGGAGCAAATCATGCGAAGCTTATGGTTGAAGGAGAAGAAGAACTTGCGGGCATGGGTGTTTCCTATTGTGCTACCTGTGATGGTGCTTTCTTTAAGAACCGTGTTACTGCCGTGGTTGGCGGTGGTGATGTTGCGGTAGAGGATGCAATTTTTCTTGCAAGAACCTGCAGCAAGGTATACCTCATTCACAGAAGAGATGAATTACGTGCTGCAAAATCATTACAGGAAGCATTGTTTAGTCTTCCGAATGTAGAGTGTATATGGGATAGTGTTGTGACAAAAATACAGGGAGAAGATCAGGTTGAATCGCTGCTTCTCCATAATAAAAAGGATAATACGGAATCAGAACTTAAAGTGGACGGTGTATTCGTGGCAGTGGGTATTCATCCGAATACGGAAGCATTTACTGATATACTTAAAGCTGATGAAAAAGGATATATTATTGCAGGCGAAGATTGTGTAACGAGTATGCCGGGTGTTTTTGCAGCAGGTGATGGAAGAACCAAGCAGTTAAGGCAAATTGTAACGGCAGTTGCAGATGGTGCCAATGCAGTAACAAGCGTGCAGAATTACCTGTTGACCGCTGGTAAATAACGCCATTATTGTCTGGAGCGTTGACACTTTTTTATCCCCTATGCTATATTTTGCGTGTCACTGTAAACGGATTATAGCGGAGTTGGATTATGATCAGATTAATAAAAAGAATTAATTATATTAAAGGGTTCTATATATTAAAAAGTGTGTTATTTTTAATGACGGTGCTGGCTCTTTGCAAGGGAAACAGTGCGATGGCGCAAGGGCCGGTCATGGTTAAGGAAAAGGCAGTAATCGGAAGTGCTGCCCTTACGGAAGTAGTTATGCCGCCTTATATGCTGGCACAGAATCAAACCGGAAAAGCTTCCTTAACAGAATATATTAAAAATAAGTGCCGGCAATTACCGGTCATTACAACCATATCGGTTATAGATGAAAATGCACCTGTCAATATATTGATTGCCGATGTAACCAATTATGTGAATGTCCGGAAAACGCCGGATGTGCAGGGAGAAATCGTAGGTAAGCTTTATGACGGATGCGTGGGCATTGTTCTTTCAGAGGAAAACGGTTGGTCATATATATCTTCCGGTAATGTGAAAGGATATGTTGCCTCTTCATATTGTATAACCGGCGAGGAAGCCATGAAATGGTATGATGATGTTATGCAGAAAATTGCTGTTGTAGAGGCAGACGGGTTGAATGTAAGAAGTCAGCCTAAAGAGGATGCAGACGTTATTAAAGTGCTTTCACGTGATGCTAAAGTTAATGTACTTGAAGTCTTAAATGACTGGGTTAAGATTGTGTGTTCAACCAGGGAAGGCTATGTAGCAAGAGAGTATGTAACACTTGATTTTTCATACGACAAGGCAGAAACGCTTGAAGAGGAGAAGGAAAGACTCAGGAAAGAAGAAGCGGAGCGTAAGAAAAAGGAAGAAGAGGCCCGGAAAAAAGCAGAAGAAGAACGCAAAAAAGCTGAAGAAAGTAAACCCCAACAAAGTACAGTGTTTACTGAAGATATGACAAGCTATGACAAAGGCTTGGCAGTAGCTGAGTTTGCTTTGCAGTTTGTCGGTAATCCATATGTCTGGGGCGGAACAAGCCTTACTAACGGAGCGGACTGTTCCGGTTTTGTGTTAGCGGTATATAAGAATTTTGGTGTAAAACTTCCTCATTCGGCGAATGCTGATCAAAAGCAGGGTTATGCCGTGGATGGAATTGAAAATGCACAACCGGGTGATTTGATTTGTTATTCCGGACATGTCGGCATTTACATCGGCAATAACCAAATTGTACATGCGAGTACTGCAAAAACCGGAATTAAAATATCAAAGGCTACCTATAAAACGATTGTAGCGGTGAGAAGAATTTTTTAGAAAAATGCAACCCGATAAACGAAAAAAAATAAATTTCGTCACGTTGCACAAACTTTGTAAAATTTGGAAAAAAATTGTCGAAAACGGCTGTCGGGACGAAAAAAAGATATCCACAAACTGAGTGCCTGAAAAGCGTGAAAAATGGACTTATACACCAAGTTATACACATTATCCACATATTGTTTTGAAAAATATAATTAAATTTTAACCATTTAAAACGAACAATCGTTTTGTTAAGTTATTATAAAAATGCGTTTTTTAGAAAAAAATGTCGAAAAACACTTGACATAAAAAATATATAAAATATGCATAAAAATAGTAAAAAAAGCTATACCTTTTTGTGGAAATGTGCTATACTTAATTCACGACATAGAACGGAAGGGATGGTCAGCATGAAATTTATTATTAGTGGCAAGAACATCGACGTTACGGAGGGCCTTAGAACAGCAGTTCAAGACAAAATTGGAAAGCTTGAAAAGTATTTCTCACCTGAGACGGAAGTGCATGTAACACTTAGTGTCGAGAAAGAGCGACAGAAAATTGAAGTTACAATTCCCGTAAAAGGAAATATCATACGTTCAGAGCAGGTAAGCAATGACATGTACGTTTCAATTGATCTTGTTGAAGAGATTATTGAAAGACAGCTTAAGAAATACAAGAACAAATTAGTGGACAAGCAACAACAGAACAGTCATTTCCAGCAGGAGTACATTGACAACGATTATATGGAAGAGGAAGATATCAAGATTGTACGTACCAAGAAATTTGATATTAAGCCTATGTATGCAGAAGATGCCTGCATCCAGATGGAATTGCTCGGACATAGCTTCTATGTATTCTGTAATGCGGAAACAGATCAGGTTAATGTAGTGTATAAGAGAAAAGGCGATACCTACGGATTGATTGAACCTGAATTATAATACGAAATAATCGTGTAATAACTGAATATTGAAAGACAGACCGGTTGAGACTGAAAGGTTAACAACCGGTCTTTTTATGTTTGTTTTTTCATATAAAAATATAAATGGTAAAACATTAGGGATTTTATATGGGAAAAATCATGATAAAAGGAAACAAAGAAGGCACCACTTTTAAGATGTTTATAGCAGGCATGGTACTCTTTTTATATGTACTGTTAGGACTCGTGGAAATAAATATTGAGGATGATTTGCGGGTTAAGGAAGTGTCCTCTTCGCTTATTGTTGCCACTGATATAAAGGCAAAAAAATCTTTTATTAAATGGGTGGATTTTAAAGTGACGTATGAAGCACTTCAAAAAGCTTATGAGTATGATATCAGTACTTATGGCAAGGAAATACATTTGGATTTTATAGAACTGCTTGCATACGCAGGGGCAAAACATGGTGGTGTATTTGATGAAAAAGCACTGAAAACGATTGATAAACTGGCGGATGAGTTAATTAATAAAGAAATTACAATAGAAAGTATAACGCAGGATATGCAATATTATGCCTATTATCTTGAAGCATACAGTGCGGTTTTAAAAGAATATGTGGGGGAGTACCGCATAGAAGTCAAAGATGAAAACGGAAACGCTTCCTATAAAGAATGCTACGGGCTGCGTTGTTTTCATCCGATAGCATACGGATTTCCTTATAGTGATTATGATGATTTTGGTGCGTCACGCTCTTACGGATACAAAAGAGTGCATTTGGGACACGACATGATGGGACAGACCGGTACACCGATTATTGCAATAGAGTCAGGGGTGGTTGAGGCATTGGGCTGGAATCAATATGGCGGTTGGCGTATAGGCATACGAAGCTATGACGGCTTGCGGTATTATTATTATGCCCACATGAGAAAAGACCGTCCGTATGCGCTGAATCTAAAACAAGGGGATGAAGTTACTGCCGGTGATGTAATTGGGTATATGGGGCATACCGGTTACAGTGTTGAAGAAAACGTGAATAATATAGAAGTTACGCATTTACATATGGGTATCCAGCTTATTTTTGATGAATCGCAAAAGGATGGTAACGGGGAAATCTGGATAGATTGTTATGCGTTGACGAAGTTTTTATATAAGAACAGATCCCGCGTTGTAAGGGATGATTCCACAAAAGAGTGGTATAGGGAAACGGCGGTGGAAATACCGTTCATACCTAAAAAATGACCGTTCATGTGACTTTGCTTTCCTACAGATAGATTATGATGTAGCTTTGTAATCAGAAAGAATAAGAAAAATTTATGGAGGAAAGTAACATGGAGTATGCGGTAGAACTTATGCATGTTGATAAAAAATATGGAAGCTTTCAGGCTCTTAAGGATGTATCTCTTACCTTCGAGAAGGGAAAGGTTTACGGTCTGATAGGAAAAAATGGTGCCGGAAAAACAACCATGATGCGTCTTATGGCAGGACTGTCTTTTGTAACAAGTGGCACAATTAAGCTTTTTGGTAGTGAAGATGCCAACGGAGCACTTTCAAGGATGGGCACTTTAATTGAATATCCGAGCCTTAACCAGACAATGTCTGCAAAAGAAAATATGATATATTTTTACAAACTTAAAGGAATTACAGTGGACAAAAGCCTGGATGAACTGTTAAGACTGGTGGAACTAGATGGTACGGGTAAGAAAAAAGTGAAGGATTTTTCTCTTGGCATGCGTCAAAGACTTGGTATTGCGGTGGCTGTCATAGGAAATCCTGAACTGCTTATACTGGACGAGCCGGTAAACGGACTTGATCCTATCGGAATAGTGGAAATGAGAAATCTTATTAAAAGATTGAGCGATGAAAAAAAGATGACAATTATTATATCGAGCCACAACCTGCCGGAGCTGTATCAGACGGCAACAGACTATATCATTATTGATAAGGGACAAATAGTAAAAGAAGTTACCCAGGAAGAACTTGAGATGTGTGGAAAGGATAATCTGGAAGAATATTTTATTTCTTTGATAGGAGGTACAAAAGCATGAATAATGTGTTAAAAGCAACTGCCTACAGATTAAGAAAAACCGGTGCTGTTAAAATATGTATATTAATATCTTGTGTGGCAGCCGTGTTGTATTTTGTACTGGTGCACAATATTGCAACAGGTGCTATGGATGTAAGCATGGCGGGAAGTGTGAGCGGGTTATGTGACGCACTTATCATGTGGCTGACCGGTTCGCTTGCGGTAGGAGTAATTTTTTGTACGGACTTTCAGACAAAGTCAATTCATTGTGCCATAGCGAATCGGCATGGTAGGGGCGGCGTTATAAAAGCATATATGATTTTATATATAGCTATGATTCTTATACTGATTTTACCGTATACCCTTCTGTCTGTAGGATGCCTTGCGGCAGGAGTTGATTTTTCGGGCGCCGAGCCTGCTATGACGTCCATATATCTTATGAATCTTTTGGATACAAACGCAGATGCTTCTTTTGTAAAAATCATTTTGGTATATATAGCTTCCGCGGTTAACTATGTGGGCTGTATCAGCATATGCATTCCGATTGCCATTAAGGTAAAAAAGCCGGTTGTAATTACGGCAATAGGTTTTATGATAGGAATGTTAACGGCCCTTATTTGTTCTTTGGCGGAAAAAGCAGCAGTATTAAAAGGGATTATGCGTTGCCTGCCGTATTATTACGGGGCTAACCAGGTTAATGCGCAAAGTGGATATGGAACGATTTTACTTTCTTTTATTGTATCGGTTATCTTTATGTCTGTAATGGCATTTCTTTCTTATTTATTATTCAGAAAAGAAGATATCAAATAAACCGTGAACTTCACATCGGACTGTAAAAATGATATAATCTGCATGGTTAATACAAAAAGGAAGGTATGCCATGCAGATTAAATTTAGTATAAATGAAAAGTATGAAAAACCGGAAATTGTAATATGCAATCATGAAATGAATGGTGAAGTAAAAAAGCTTGCAGATACCATATCCCGTGCCGTGAATGAAACACTTGTAGGGTATATGAATAATGAGGCAGTAGTGCTTCAACAGACAGACATAGTACGTGTGTATGCGCAGAACCAGAAAGTGCTTGCTACCACTAATGAAGGTGACTACAATCTCCATTACAAATTGTATGAATTGGAAGAAATGCTTGATAAATTAATGTTTGTCAGAATATCCAAGTCAGAACTTGTCAACATCCGGAAGATTGTACGTCTTGATACCAGTATGGCAGGGACGGTTAAAGTAATATTAAAGGACAATGTTGAAACTTTTGTATCCAGAAGAAACATTGCTTATATTAAGAAGGCATTATTACAAGGAGGAAAAAAGCATGATTAAGAAGATAATACTCAATGCAGTTTTAAGCTTTCATGGTACTGCGATGCTTCACATTATCATATCCTTGGTAATATCCTGCGTCGGAACGGATAACCATGTCCCCATGTTAGATGCGTATATGGCGTTTTTTCCTTCAGAATCCGTGGCCCTTCTTGTTGAGATTTTGCTTGTCGGGGTAATAGGGGGGACTTTTGGTGCCTGCGCCCCTATTTTTGAAATAGAGAGATGGAGTTTTTTGAAGCAGGGAGTAGTACACTTCTTGATTACCACGGCAGTGTGGCTTCCTATCAGCATATTTATATGGGCTATTTACAAATATCCGGCTGCCATTATATCAACGGCGATAAGTTACAGTCTTGTTTACGGCGTGACGTGGATTATGAGTGCAATAAAATATAATAAAATGGTAAAAGAAATCAATAAAATGTTGTAATGCCGTATTTTGTTTAATTTTCCAATACTTTTTTTTATAACTAATTGCAAAAATAAAATGCCTATGTTACAATAATTAAAGTCGTGAATGATAAAAAAATAACAATCATTATCGAGATATAAGAAAGGAGTCATAAAATGGCAAAGAAAGTAGTTTTAGCAGGTGCATGTCGTACAGCAATCGGAACAATGGGTGGATCACTTTCTACTACTCCGGCAGCTGATCTTGGTGCAGTTGTAATTAAGGAAGCATTAAACAGAGCCGGTGTTAAACCGGAACAGGTTGATCATGTATATATGGGATGCGTTATCCAGGCAGGTCTTGGACAGAACGTAGCTCGTCAGGCAACATTAAAAGCAGGACTTCCTATTGAAGTACCGGCAGTAACTGTTAACGTAGTATGTGGTTCGGGTCTTAACTGTGTTAATATGGCAGCTCAGATGATTCAGGCAGGAGATGCTGATATCGTAGTAGCAGGTGGTATGGAGAATATGTCAATGGCTCCTTATGCAATTCCGCAGGCTCGTTACGGATACAGAATGAACAACGGAACATTAGTTGATACCATGATTAAGGATGCTCTTTGGGATGCATTCAATGATTATCATATGATTAAGACAGCTGATAACATTGCTGAGCAGTGGGGTCTTACACGTGAAGAGTTAGATGCATTTGCATTAAACTCACAGTTAAAAGCTGAAAAGGCTCAGGCTTCAGGTGCATTTGAAGATGAAATCGTACCTGTAATGATTAAGAAGAAAAAAGAAATGGTTGAATTTAAGGTTGATGAAGGTCCACGTCCTGGTTCAACAATGGAAGGTCTTGCAAAACTTCGTGCAATCAATCCTGACGGATATGTTACAGCAGGTAACGCATCAGGTATTAATGATGGTGCAGCAGCAATCGTTGTTATGAGCGAAGAAAAAGCAAAAGAACTTGGTGTTAAGCCAATGGCTACATTCGTAGCAGGTGCACTTGGCGGTGTAGATCCAAGCATCATGGGTATCGGACCGGTTGCATCTACTAAGAAAGTACTTGCTAAGACAGGTATGAAGATTGAAGATTTCGATATCATCGAAGCTAACGAAGCATTTGCAGCACAGTCAATCGCTGTAGGTAAAGACCTTGGAATCGATGTTGAGAAGCAGTTAAATCCTAACGGTGGTGCTATTGCACTTGGACATCCGGTTGGAGCTTCAGGATGCCGTATCCTTGTAACACTTCTTCATGAAATGGTTAAGGCTGACGCTAAGAAGGGTCTTGCTACATTATGTATCGGTGGCGGTATGGGCTGCTCAACAATCGTAGAGAGAGATTAATTGTATCCATAGGGTACTTATCAGACAGGAAGCGCTATTTTTATGGCACTTTCTGTTTGTATGTTATAGAATCCCCGGAAAATACTTCCGGTCGCATCAAAATAATATTAAACGGTTGTATGGTACATACCATTACACCTGAAACATGGAGGTAAAAAATGGAGTTTATTCAGTATGAAGTAAACGGTGCTGTAGGTAAGATTACCATTGCACGTGAGAAAGCATTAAATGCTTTGAATTCAACAGTATTAGAAGAATTAGACGCTACACTTGATCAGGTTAATCTTGATGAAGTGAGATGTCTTATTTTAACAGGTGCCGGCGAAAAGTCTTTCGTAGCAGGTGCAGATATTGGAGAGATGAGCACATTAACAAAGGCAGAGGGCGAAGCTTTCGGTAAGAAAGGTAACGATGTATTCCGTAAGTTAGAAGTATTCCCAATCCCTGTTATCGCTGCGATCAACGGATTTGCTCTCGGTGGCGGATGCGAAATCGCTATGAGCTGTGATATCAGAATTTGTTCTGAAAACGCAGTATTCGGCCAGCCTGAAGTAGGTCTCGGAATTACTCCTGGATTCGGCGGAACACAGAGACTTGCACGTCTTGTTGGCGCTGGTATGGCTAAGCAGATGATTTACACAGCACGTAACATCAAAGCTGATGAAGCTTACAGAATCGGTCTTGTTAATGCAGTTTATCCAATCGAAGAGTTAATGGCTCAGGCAGAAAAGATGGCTGCTTCAATTGCTAAGAACGCACCAATCGCTGTTCGTAACTGCAAGAAAGCTATCAACGATGGTCTTGAAGTAGATATGGATCAGGCAATCGTAATCGAAGAGAAATTGTTCGGTGACTGTTTCGAAACAGAAGACCAGAGATACGGAATGGCATTCTTCTTAGACAAGAATAAAGAAAAAGTAAAAGAGCCATTCAAAAATAAATAAGTAAAATATTCAACAATATAAAAAAATCAAGGAGGCACTACAATGAAAGTAGGTATTATCGGAGCAGGAACCATGGGTTCCGGAATTGCACAGGCATTTGCTATGACAGATGGTTATGAAGTATGTCTTTGCGATATCAAAGAAGAGTACGCTGAAGGCGGAAAAGCAAAAATCCAGAAAAACATGAATTTCTTGGTTTCTAAGGAAAAGATCACACAGGAAAAAGCAGATGAAATCATGGGTAAGATTACAACAGGTCTTAACAATATCTGTGGCGAATGTGACCTTATCGTAGAAGTTGCTTTAGAGAAACTTGAAATTAAGCAGGCTATCTTTAAAGAGTTAATGGGTATTGTTAAGAAAGATTGTATGTTTGCTTCAAACACATCTTCTCTTTCTATTACAAAGATTGGTGAAGGATTAGACAGACCGATGATCGGTATGCATTTCTTCAATCCTGCTGACAGAATGAAACTCGTTGAAGTTATCAAAGGCGAGAATACTCCACAGGAAATGGTAGACAAGATTAAAGCAATCTCTGTTGAAATCGGAAAAACTCCTGTAGAAGTAAAAGAAGCTCCGGGATTCGTTGTAAACAGAATCTTAATTCCAATGATTAATGAAGCAATCGGTGTTCTTGATGCAGGTACTGCTTCAGCAGAAGATATCGATATTGCTATGCAGCTTGGTGCTTCTCATCCAATGGGACCTCTTCACCTTGGTGATTTAATCGGTCTTGATATTTGTCTTGCAATTATGGAAGTTCTTTACAACGAGACAAAAGATGAGAAATACGCTCCACAGCCACTTCTTAAGAAAATGGTTGCTGACGGCAAACTCGGTAAGAAGACAGGCGAAGGCTTCTTTAACTACAGCAAATAAGTGATAAAATAATGGAGGAATAAAAGCATGAATTTTACATTAAGTAAAGAGCATGAAATGGCGAGAACTCTTTTCAGAGAATTCGCAGAAAAAGAAGTTAAACCTCTCGCTCAGGAGGTTGATGAAACAGAAGTTTTCCCAAGAGAAACAGTTGAGAAAATGGCTAAACTTGGTTTCATGGGAATTCCTGTTCCGAAGGAATACGGCGGACAGGGTTGTGACGCTTTAACATACGCTATGTGCGTTGAAGAATTATCAAAAGTATGTGGTACTACAGGTGTTATCGTATCTGCTCATACATCACTTTGCTGTGATCCTATTCTCACATACGGTACAGAAGAGCAGAAGCAGAAATACCTTGTTCCACTTGCAAAAGGTGAGAAACTTGGTGCTTTCGGTCTTACAGAGCCGGGTGCAGGTACAGATGCTCAGGGTCAGCAGACAAAGGCTGTTCTTGATGGAGATGAATGGGTATTAAACGGATCAAAGTGCTTCATCACAAACGGTAAAGAAGCTGATGTTTATGTTATCTTCGCTATTACAGGCGTTGTTGAGAAACGCGGCAGATTATCAAAAGAAATCTCTGCTTTCATCGTAGAAAAAGGGACACCTGGATTCACATTCGGAACAAAAGAAAAGAAGATGGGTATCCGTGGTTCATCAACATACGAATTAATCTTCACAGATTGTCGTATTCCAAAGGAAAACCTCTTAGGACAGCAGGGTAAAGGATTTGCTATCGCTATGCACACACTTGATGGCGGACGTATCGGTATTGCTTCTCAGGCTCTTGGTCTTGCAGAAGGTGCTCTTGAAACAACAATTAACTATGTAAAAGAAAGAAAGCAGTTCGGTAAAGCAATCGGTGCTTTCCAGAATACACAGTTCCAGTTAGCAGATATGGCTACAAAGTGCGAAGCTGCACAGTTACTTGTTTACAAGGCAGCAGTTGCTAAGAATACACAGAAAGTATATTCTGTTGAAGCAGCTATGGCTAAATTATATGCAGCAGAAGTTGCTATGGAAGTAACAACAAAGGCTGTTCAGTTACACGGTGGATACGGTTACATCAGAGAGTACGATGTAGAGCGTATGATGCGTGATGCTAAGATTACTGAAATCTACGAAGGAACATCAGAAGTTCAGCGTATGGTTATTTCAGGAAACATTTTAAAGTAGGGAGGTACTTAACGTGAAAATAGTTGTATGTATAAAGCAGGTACCTGATACAAAGGGTGGAGTTAAGTTCAACCCGGACGGTACATTAGACAGAGGTGCAATGCTCACAATTATGAACCCGGATGATAAAGCCGGACTTGAAGCAGCACTTAGATTAAAAGATCAGTACGGTGCAGAAGTTACTGTTATTACAATGGGTCTTCCAAAGGCTGAAGAAGTTCTTCGTGAAGCTATGGCTATGGGAGCTGACAACGGAATCTTAGTAACAGACAGATGCTTAGGAGGAGCTGATACATGGGCTACTTCTACAACACTTGCAGGTGCAATCAGAAACTTAGAATATGATTTAATTATCACAGGACGTCAGGCTATCGATGGTGATACAGCACAGGTTGGTCCTCAGATTTCAGAGCATCTTGGAATTCCTGTAATTTCTTATGCACAGGCTATTAAAATTGATGGCGACAGCGTTATCGTAGAGCGTCAGTATGAAGACAGATATCATGAAATCAAAGCAAAGATGCCTTGTCTTATCACAGCTCTTGCTGAGTTAAATGAGCCACGTTATATGACTCCGGGCGGAATCTTCGATGCTTACAAGAAAGAGCTTACTGTTTGGGGTAGAGCTAATCTTGTAGACGTAGATGATAGCGATCTTGGTCTTGCAGGTTCTCCTACAAAGATCGCAAAAGCTTCTGATAAAGTTAGAAAGGGTACAGGTGAAAAGGTTACTCTTGATGCAGAAGAAGCAGTTGCATATATCATGGACAAGTTAACAACGAAGCACGTAATCTAAAATAAAGGAAAAGTGGTGAAGAGAATGAACTTAAATGAATATAAAGGCGTATTTGTCTTTGCTCAGCAGGTTGACAATCAGTTAAGCAGCATCGCTTTTGAATTAATCGGCAAGGGTAAAGATTTAGCAGCAGATTTAGGAACAGAAGTAACAGCAGTTCTTATTGGTTATCAGGTAAAAGGTCTTGCAGACGAACTTGCAGCATATGGTGCTGACAAAGTTATCGTTGTAGATGATCCTGAATTAAAAGATTATAGAACAGAGCCTTATACACATGCATTAGCTTCTGTTATCGACACATATAAACCGGAAATCGTATTAGTTGGTGCTACAGCTATCGGTAGAGATTTAGGACCGAAGGTATCAGCAAGAGTTAAGACAGGTCTTACAGCTGACTGTACAGTACTTGAAATCGGTGATTTCCCATTAGTTGCTGTTCCTGGTAAAGAGCAGAAACATAATCAGTTATTAATGACACGTCCTGCATTCGGTGGTAACACAATTGCTACTATCGCTTGTCCTGACAACCGTCCTCAGATGGCAACTGTTCGTCCGGGTGTTATGCAGAAACGTGAGAAGATTGAAGGCGCTAAGGCTGTAGTGGAAGAATTCAATCCTGGATTCACACCGGACAACAAGTACGTTGAAATCTTAAACGTAGTTAAATCTGTAGTTGATACAGTAGATATCATGGACGCTAAGATCTTAGTATCTGGTGGACGTGGTGTTGGTAGCGCAGAGAACTTCAAGCTTCTTGATGACCTTGCAGAAGCAATCGGCGGAACAGTAAGCTGTTCACGTGCAGTAGTAGATTCAGGCTGGAAGCCAAGAGATCTTCAGGTAGGTCAGACAGGTAAGACAGTTCGTCCTACAGTATACTTTGCAATCGGTATTTCAGGAGCAATCCAGCACGTTGCAGGTATGGAAGAATCAGATATTATCATCGCTATTAATAAAGATGAGACAGCTCCTATCTTTGATGTGGCTGATTACGGTATCGTAGGCGATCTTAATAAGATTGTTCCAATGCTTACAGAACAGCTTAAAGCATACGTTAAATAATTTAATTTAACAAATTGTTTATTAAAGTGTCTTCAAAGTCGTAAAAGACTATGGAGACACTTTTTTTATTAATTGGAAAATAAAGAAAAGTAAAATGCGCATACGCCTTCTTTTCTTTATGCTTACAGCATAAGAAAGGTATACATATTTGTATTAAAATGTGATTAATACATTTTTGTTACAAAGGAGATGATAGGATGCGAAAGATTAAAATGTTAATTGTTTTATCTACGCTGTTGTGCCTTGTTGCATGTGGCGGCGGAGGGGCTCCACTGACAGGTGATACAGGCTTTGGTAATCCTAGTTTGGATACAAGTGCCGGTAATGACAAAAATCCATTTGTGGATGATAATAATGTTAAACCTGACAATAAGCCTGAAAGTAAACCTGAAAGTAAACCGGAAAGCAAACCGGAAGTGAAAGTGTCTAAATATCCGGTGAACCAAGATAATAAAGACGATATATATGGTAAATGGTATGGTGAAAACGGCTGGGAACTTTATGTGGATATCTATGAAGGGGATGCATTCCCTAACATTGCCGCTATGGTGCTTACGGATGGATATATGAGTCTTGCAATTTTCCTTGATGAATCGGGACGTATTAACGAATATTCCTTATATCAGATGTCAATGGACGAAAGTGCAACTGAGAATACAGTTTTGTTTACAGAGGAAGGTATTCTTCTTAAAGGCGCAAAGGGAATAGATTTTGACCAAATGCTGTTCACAAGGGAAGGAATGTATCAGGATGGTCCTACAGACGGAACCTCTTCTTATACCAATTATGATACATTTTTCTGTGAAAGCAGATATGTAGGAGATGGATGTACTTATTTTGAACTCACGCATATTGGTACGGATGAAACATGGATGATGTGTGTGATGGGAGAAATATATGATGAGTATGAACGCCATTATTTTGTTCCGGACACAGTTACTTTTTATCCGGACAGAACCATTAAAGGATATCCGTATTGCGAACTGTATACAATCTCCGTTATGACTCCTCAGGAATACGATGCTTATTTGGACGGTGGAGATGATTATTATAGTGATGCACCATTGTGCGAATTTGAAGAACCGTATTCCCAATCATTTTATATTCCTGAAATAGATGCATGGGTTATTGGAAATGTTGACAAGGACGGAGCGCCGTTTGAGATAACAGATATTGAGATGTATGAAAAAGACGGCGATACCATTAAATTAATGGTAAAGATAAGGAATAATGCTAATAAGCCGTATGGTGGACAATTCTTTGCATATTTCTGTGATCAATACTCCATAGCATACGATGCCGGTATGATGTTTACTATTTATATGCCGGATGGCACTGTTCCAAAGTGGGAATTAACTGCGGAAGATCGGTTTAGAGTAGGAATACAGCCACAAGAGGAAGGATATCTTATGTTTGTCCTTCCGGGTGGAGATGCGTTCTCCTTTGGTTATGATAGTGTGTCGGATATTTCGGTCGATAATATATATTATCTGTATATAGATATGGATATGTATAATGTAATAACACCGGACATGGAAGAAACCTGGTAAGATATAAAGCGCAAGCTCAGCAGCTTGCGCTAGCAAGAATTTCTGAAGAAATTCTTGTTATCCTTCACTATTGTGCGTGCATTTTCCTATTAAGCAAGAAAAGCGCAAGCTCAGCAGCTTGCGCTTTTTGAATTATTAGGGAAAATACACGGAAAGTGGATGGAATTATTTGAAAAAAGCCCTATAACATGGTAAAATTTATTTATATTTGTAGAATGTTGCGATGGATAAGGAGAAAGCGCATGAAGAGGATAGGGAGACGGATAACTGGTAGTATTCTTATAGTTATTGTTTTCTTGTCTTTTTTTTGTGGACATAAGCCGGAAGCGCAGGCTGCCGGTGGGTTTACCATAGCACGTGCCGTTATAGATGATAATGTAGCAGTAAATGCGGCTTCCTTGTCAGAAGATAAATTATGGATAGAATATAGTCAGGCAATTAATTCGCTGGTATCTTCGGGAAAACTACAGGAAACTAATATACTAATATATCCTTATATTGCCATTGACGGAACTATCTTGCTTGATAAAATGCTTAAAGTGGCAACGGAAAGAAATATATGGATTTTGTATGGGGCTGAAGAGTATGATTACGAAACGGTATATATATGTTCGCCGGAGGGAGCGTTTTATAAATACCAGGCAATGCATCCCGGTGATGAGAGCAAAAGTGCAGGATGCCTGCCTGTTATAATTAATACTAAGTTTGGAAGCTTTGGTGTTGCCTTAGGTAAGGATTTATTATATGTACCTGAATTATCCAGATATTATACGGCAAAAGGGTGCAGAATGATACTTAATCCTCTTGCCGGAACAGATACGCCTACAGAATTAATGCTCGAAATTGTTGATGGCAGGGAAGAAATTACCGTAATTGATGTTGCACCCGGTTCGGGTTCGGGCGATTCTGTTAAGACTAAATCATATAATTTATGGGGACCTGCCAGTGAGGATATTATTTCAGCTACCAACTTTAATGAGAAGCGATATACAGAGTGGTATAAGAAAGCTGCCGGATATTCCGATTCTGCCGATAGGGGGATAGATACAGACTCACTAAAGATGCCGGTAATAAGTGTAGTCGATTTTAATGCTACATGGGGCGATTTAAATGCAAATCTTAATAAAATGCTAACTTATATTGAAAAAGCCGATAAAGAAGGTGCAGATATAATTGTTTTCCCTGAAATGGCCTTACAGGGATATTGTGTCTCCAATAATGCTTCAGAACCGGAATACAGGCTTGCTGTAGATAAAGCAATAACCAAGAACGGTTCTTATGCAAAGAGGCTTTCAGAGAAGGCGGAAGAATGTGATATGTATATTATCTTTGGTGCATCGGAAAAGTTGGATGTTGCGGGAAAAGATAAGGCATATAACTCGGCATTTGTTTGTAAACCTGACGGAACGGTAGAAACGTATCGTAAACTTCATATTGTTGAAGGAAAATGGTGCCAGCGGGGAAGCGAACCTTTAGTTGTTGATACTAAATTCGGTAAAATGGGAATTGCCATATGTAAGGATACCTATTCCTACCCGGAATTATCACGATACTATATGGGGATGGGATGCTTGTACTATATTAATATATCTGCTTCGGCGGCCGGCGGTGATGAGTGGCTTTCGTATTATTCTTCAAGACTTACCGGAATTGCCATAGCCAACAATATGGTGGTGGTATCAGCTAATCTTTGTGGTTATCAATATGATACGGCAGGTAAAACACATGGCTGGTATCCGGGGCGTGGCTGCGTAGTAGGGGCTTTGGACGATTATTACATAAGTGCGCATGTCAAAGATATGAGTCCTAAAACCGGAATGAAAACGGTTACTATGGAAAGAAGTTATTTAGAACAGATGATGATGACTGAAATAACATATTGCCCGCTGTTGTATGCAGATATGTACGGAAATTTGAGCGGTTATATATCAGAAGAAGATATTGCAAATAATTATGTGCTTGACGTCAAAGAGGTGGCAAATAAAGATATCAGCAATGTGCTGCGCTCTAAACTGGGAGCGGGAAAAGAATATGTAAATTATAGGGAATACGAGGTTGAGATTGTAACGCAGAGTAAGTATAATAAAGAAAATGGTGCCAACTATGCAGACGAAAGTTTAATGCATCCGGTGCCTGTAAAGGTTAAATGCAATAACTATGGTCTTTATTCAGACTATGCAGTGTATTATAAACAAGGGGATGCATTAATACCTATCAGGAAGAATAAGAATGGTACATATTTATCATACACGGCAGGAAAGTGCGGCACATACTATGTAGTTGAGTATACGGATCTGACAAAGCGCAATGAGATGTTCTGTGTATTAAAATATGGATTGTATAAATTGGGAGCAAATTAAATGGCTCAGAAACGAGGGAGAAGATGGACGTTACAAGTATGCTGAATTATTACAGGGATATACAAGATACGACAAGTGTGTCATCGGTTGAAAGTAAAACTGCTGCTTTGAGAACGGGCGAAAAAGGAAGCGAAGAAGCAGATTTTACCAAACTGTTGAATGAAGAGATAACCGAGTTAAACCGTAATGCAGAACTTGCCTCCGCACTTGATAAGACGGTGATTACGGGAATAGGAAATCTGACAGAACTGTCAATGGATATGCTAAGGACATCAAGCGGACAAAAGGTGTTGAGTGAGTTAGTCAACGGACAATTTGCCTCCATTGTAACCGATGATTCTTCTGATGATGACGATAAGAGCGTAGCAGAGCAGATTCTTAATAACGATAATAATGATACCACTACATTGCAGGAGCTGGTAGCAAAGATGGAAGATATGCTGTAATTTATAGTTGTATGCAGGTGTCTGGTGATACGTAATAAAATAAAAGGATATTCTTAAGATTGAGGTCTTAAGGATATCCTTTTTAAATATGTCTGATTCGGTTAGTTTATTTCTAGTATGGCATTACGCTTTCTTCGCCGTTCATAACACGGAGAGCGCCCTGTGCAAGAGCAAGTAATTCATCTTCGCCCGGATATACTGTAAACGGAGCAATCCATTCACATCTTTCCTTTAATCCGTTAACAACCGCTTTGTCGTAAGCAATACCACCTGTTACAACGATTGCTTCTGCTTTGCCGTTAAGTACACAAGCCATAGAACCGATGTCTTTTGCTACCTGCATGATGAATGCATCGCGTACTTCAATTGCATGTGCATCCCCTTCGTTAGCCATCTTTTCTACATCACGCATATCGTTGGTTCCGCAGTAAGCGTTAAATCCGCCCTGTCCAACAATTTTCTTATATACTTCTTTTTCTGTATATTTTCCTGAGAAACACATTTTAATTAAAGCACCGCTTGGTACTGCACCGGCTCTTTCAGGGGAGAAAGCACCGTCACCGTCAAGGGCGTTAAATACATCAATGATTCTTCCGTTGTGATGTGCACCTACAGATACACCGCCACCCATGTGAACTACGATAATGTCCATTTCGTTATATGGGCGTCCCTGTTCCTTTGCATAACGCTTAGCTACCGCTTTCTGGTTTAATGCATGGAATACAGAAGTTCTCGGAAGTTCAGGAACACCTGAGTATCTTGAAATAGTGTCTAATTCATCGACAACTACAGGGTCTACAATGTAGGAAGGTACGCCGATGGAATCAGCGATTTCACGTGCAAGAATACCACCGAGGTTTGAAGCGTGCTGTCCTTGTCTTCCGATTTTTAAATCATTAAGTAAGTCATCGGTTACTGCATAAGTTCCGCCCGGAATAGGTTTTAACATACCACCGCGTCCTACGATAACATCAAGACTCTTAATGTCAAAGTTTTTCTCTGTTAACAGATTTGTAATAATCTCTTTACGGAAATCCTTCTGGTCTACGATAGAAGCATATTTTGAAATTTCTTCCGTAGAATGACGAAGGGTTTCTTCGAATAACAATGTTTCATCTTCAAATACACCGATTTTAGTTGAAGTTGAACCCGGATTAATAATTAAGCTCTTAATTGACATGATTATTACCTTCCTTTTCTAATTATTTTGTTGTTTTACTGATTGTTTTTTAAAGAATCGGCTACTACGGCACCAAGTGCAAGAGAGTTAACCTTAGTCTCG
The DNA here is from genome assembly GCA_045576455.1 of Lachnospiraceae bacterium. Classification (GTDB taxonomy): domain Bacteria; phylum Bacillota; class Clostridia; order Lachnospirales; family Lachnospiraceae; genus RGIG4034. The sequence goes on from JAZNGM010000022.1 coordinate 47,664, forward strand.
AAGTCATCTGAACGGGAGGTGAGGATAACCGGAGCAGCGGTACCTGTAATAATATTGCCGTTAATAACTTTAGCTGTATGAACAAGTGCCTTGTATACAAGATTTCCTGCATGAATGTCTGGGAAAAGAAGAATGTCGGCATCACCAACAATTTTTCTTCCTTCTGCACCTTTGTGCTGTGCAGCTTCAGGGCAGATAGCAAGGTCAAGTGAAAGCGGTCCGTCAACGATACAACCGGTGATTTCGCCTTCTTCATTCATTCTTGTAAGTTCTGCAGCTTCCACTGTTACAGGCATCTTAGGATTAACTACTTCTACTGCAGCAAGCGGAGCAACCTTAGGATTCTCAATACCGCAGGCATTACAGATTTCTACAGTATTTTTAATAATGTTAACTTTATCTTCAAGCGTAGGATAAGTCATGAAAGCAACATCTGTAAGGAATAATAACTTGTCAAGACCTTCGATATCAAATACACATACATGGGATAATGCCTTACCGGTTCTAAGACCTACTTCCTTATCAAGAACACTCTTTAAGAAAGATTTCGTATCAATAAGACCTTTCATGTACATATCGGCTTTACCGTCATGAACTAATTTAACAGCAGTAAGTGCTGCTGTGTATGTATCGGTTTCGTTGATGATGGTATAGTTGCTAAGATCCATATTAAGCTCAGCTGCGATTTCACGGATTTTTTCTTCATCACCTACAAGAATGGAGTTAGCGATTTTGCGTTCGTAAGCTGCTTTTACAGCTTCAAGGACAGGAGCGTCCTGTGCAACAGCAACGGCAACAGTTTTCATTTTCTTGCCGTCAAGTCTTTTTAACAAGTCATTAAATGTTTTGCTCATTTGTTTACACCTCTTATATATTTTTAATAAAATAATTATCTGACTTTAGCCATAATAGCACTTCTTATTTAAAAGGTCAACACACGTAAAATTTTATATTTTGTACATATTTGTTTACAGAAAGTTTAAAGTGTATTTGGTTGTATTTGTTAATATAATCTGATACAATACAGTTTGGGTTTATGTAAAAGGACTTAAAAATTTTGTAGTATGGAGGCTTTCAATGGGATTAGGCCAGAAATTGTTCGGAACACATAGTTCCAGAGAATTAAAAAGAATTGCACCAATAATAGATAAAATTGAATCTTTACGTCCGTCAATGCAGGCTCTTTCCGATGAAGAACTGCGTGAAAAGACAGCGGAATTTAAGAAACGTTACGCGGATGGGGAATCTTTGGATGATCTTCTTCCGGAGGCATTTGCGGTAGTAAGGGAAGCCGGTAAGAGAGTTCTTAATATGGAACATTTCCGTGTGCAGTTAATCGGTGGTTTGATACTGCATCAGGGACGTATTGCCGAAATGAAAACCGGTGAAGGTAAGACACTGGTATCTACCCTTCCGGCTTATTTGAATGCACTGGCAGGAAAAGGTGTTTTGGTTGTTACGGTTAATGATTACCTTGCTAAGCGTGATGCTGAATGGATGGGGCAAATTCATGAGTTCCTCGGACTCAAGGTGGGCGTTGTACTGAATGCCATGAACTCTGATGAAAGACGTGAAGCATATGCTTGCGATATAACATATGTAACCAATAACGAACTCGGTTTTGATTACCTCAGGGATAACAGGGTAATATATAAAGAGCAGCTTGTGCTTCGTGATTTACACTATGTAATCATCGACGAAGTTGACTCTGTATTGATTGACGAAGCGAGAACACCGCTCATTATTTCAGGTCAGAGCGGTAAATCTACTAAGTTATATGAAGCATGCGATATTCTTGCAAGACAGATGAAACGTGGTGCAGACCAGAAGAATCTTTCTAAGATGGATATCATCATGGGTGTTGAACAAGAGGAAACAGGTGACTTTATCGTTAATGAGAAGGATAAAGTGGTTAATCTGACTGCGGAAGGTGTGGCTAAGGTTGAACGCTTTTTCCAGATAGAGAACCTTGCGGATTCTGATAACCTTGAAATACAGCATAATATTATTTTGGCATTACGTGCGCATAATCTTATGTTCCGCGATCAGGATTACGTGGTTAAAGACGACCAGATATTTATCGTAGATGAGTTTACGGGACGTATCATGCCGGGACGCCGTTATTCAGACGGTTTACATCAGGCAATAGAGGCTAAAGAACATGTGAAAGTAAGAAGAGAAAGCAAGACACTTGCTACCATTACTTTCCAGAACTTCTTTAATAAATTTGAGAAGAAAGCCGGTATGACCGGTACTGCACTTACGGAAGAAAAGGAATTCCGTGAGATATACGGTATGGATGTTGTTGAAATTCCGACAAACCGTCCGGTGGCAAGAATTGATCATCAGGATTCCGTATATAAGACAAGACGTGAAAAATTAAAAGCTATTATCCAGGCAGTAGAGGATGCTCATTATAAAGGACAGCCGGTTTTGGTGGGTACCATTACTATTGATGCATCTGAAGAACTCAGTCAGTTATTAACAAAGCGTGGTATTCCGCATAAGGTACTTAATGCAAAATTCCATGAGATGGAAGCAGAAATCGTTGCGGATGCAGGTATTCACGGAGCAGTAACCATTGCAACCAACATGGCCGGCCGTGGTACGGATATTAAACTTGATGAGGAAGCAAGAGCAGCAGGCGGTCTTAAGATTATCGGTACGGAGCGTCATGAATCAAGACGTATTGATAACCAGCTCCGCGGACGTTCGGGACGTTTGGGAGACCCGGGTGAGTCTAAGTTCTATATTTCTCTGGAAGATGATCTTATGCGCTTGTTCGGTTCTGAGCGTTTGATTAATCTGTTTAACACATTGGGTATTCCGGATGGACAGGAAATCCAGCATAAGATGCTGTCTAATGCAATCCAGAATGCACAGAAGAAGATAGAGAATAACCATTTTGGTATCCGTAAAAACTTATTGGAATATGACCAGGTAATGAATGAACAGCGTGAAATTATTTACGCTGAAAGACGTCAGGTGCTTGATGGAATGAGCATGCGGGATGTTGTATATAAGATGATCACCGATATTGTTGAAAGTAGTGTCAATATGTGTATCGGAGATGATGCAGATGCCGAAGAATGGGATTTGAACGAATTAAATACGCTTTTACTTCCAATCATTCCGTTAAAGACGATAACCTTAGACAGAATCGAAAAGAAGAAAAAGAATGGACTTTTACATCAGTTAAAAGAAGAAGCTGTTAAGTTATACGAGAGCAAAGAAGCAGAGTTCCCGGAACCGGAAACTATCCGTGAGATTGAGCGTGTAATCATTTTGAAGGTTATTGACCTAAAATGGATGAATCACATCGATGATATGGAACAGCTCCGTCAGGGTGTAGGACTTCAGGCGTATGGACAGCGTGATCCGGTTGTGGAATATAAGATGGCCGGTTACGAGATGTTCGATGGACTTATTGAAGCGGTAAAAGAAGATACCGTAAGACTTCTTTTCAATGTAAAAGTTGAGCAGAAGGTTGAAAGAGAGCAGGTTGCGAAAGTAACCGGAACGAATAAGGATGATACTTTAGCAAAAGCGCCTATCAAGAGAGAGGCTGCAAAAGTATATCCTAACGACCCGTGTCCATGCGGATCGGGCAAAAAATATAAACAATGCTGTGGACGCAGATAAAGGTGGATATATAGTTTGATAGAATTAGATCAGATGAAAATGGAATTACAGCAATATGAGAATCCCTTAAGTGAAGTAAGGGATTCTCTTAATCTGTCTGCAAAAGAGAATATGATTCAGGAGATGGAACGCGAAATAGAAGCACCGGAGTTTTGGAGTAATCCGGATTATGCCAATAAACGTGTTAAGGAATTAAAAAACCTGAAAGATATTGTCATGACATGCAATAAGCTTAAGCAACAGTATGGCGACATTCTTGAATTGATTGAGATGGGATACGAAGAGGAAGATGCTGATCTTGTGGCAGATATCCGTAATGAACTCAATGAATTTATTGAAGTGCTGGAAGAACTTCGTATTTCCACATTGCTTACCGGCGAGTATGACAAAGATAATGCCATTCTTAAATTGAATGCAGGTGCAGGCGGAACGGAAAGCTGCGATTGGGCGGGCATGCTATACAGAATGTATTCCCGTTGGGCAGAGAAAAAGGGCTTTAGTGTAGATGTTCTTGATTTCTTGGATGGAGATGAAGCAGGAATTAAGTCTATTACTTTCCAGGTAAATGGTGAAAATGCATACGGATATTTAAAGTCTGAAAAGGGTGTACACCGGTTAGTCCGTATTTCTCCGTTTAATGCACAGGGTAAGCGTCAGACATCGTTTGTTTCCCTGGATGTAATGCCTGATATTGAGGAAGATTTGGATGTGGAAATAGATGACGGCGATCTTAGGATAGATACCTACCGCAGTAGTGGTGCCGGTGGACAGCATATTAACAAAACGTCGTCCGCTATCCGTATTACGCATATTCCGACAGGAATTGTGGTACAGTGTCAGAATGAGAGAAGCCAGCATATGAATAAGGATAAGGCAATGCAGATGTTAAAGGCTAAGCTTTATCTTATGAAAAAGGAAGAAAATGCTGAAAAATTATCTGATATACGCGGAGATGTAAAAGAAATAGGCTGGGGAAACCAAATCCGCTCGTATGTCCTGCAACCTTACACAATGGTTAAGGATCACAGAACAGAAGCAGAAAGTTCGAATGCCCAGGCAGTTTTAGATGGTGGAATAGATACTTTTATTAATGCCTATTTAAAATGGATTCGTTGATGATTTTTCTTCAACAAGGTTAAGATAGAAGTTAACCTGGCACATGGAAACATACGGAGATATCCATAGGAATCCTAAACCAAAAGAAAGCAAACCTAATAAATATAATGGAATGAAGCTGAGTTTTAAAAGAACCAGCTTCTTTTTATATCCTTTCATAAGCTTTATACATGTCTTTATAATCTGACCGGAAGTAAGGGAAGGAAAGTCATGCATCATATAAAAACAGAAACCGAGAAAAATATCGGCAACAAAAGCAACGATAATACTTACAAGTTCAATACTGATAAAAACAGGATTAATCAAATCAAGCGGTGTGGTTATTGCAGTATGCGTAAATATAAGTCCGGGAACAGCGGTTATAAGTGACAGGACTACAAAGACTGCCTGTACGGTAATCGCTTTGTTGGGATAATTGGAAAAACAATGGAAAATATCACTGATCTGTGCAGGCTTTCCGGTGGCAGCATTTAAATACAGGTAAGCACTTCCCGCGATCAGTATTCCTGAAAAAAGTTCCACGATAATAGTTAACGCAAATCCGATATACCGTGCGTAGGGAACGCCGTGGGTAGCATAATCTACCATTGACCCAATGAGCGTGATAACTAATTCACTTAATACCAGTGCACATATGAATTTAGAGTATTTACCCAGTAGAAATTGTCTTGCTTCACTTTTCAGTTCTGCACGATCTTTAAAAGTATTCATATAAATTAAAGCTCCTCAAGAAATTAATAATTTAACATTCGTAATCAACATTCATTCCTCTGTAAGAGATGCTGTCGGACAGTTTTTTGTCTTGCTGATACGGATTAGATTCATTGAAATATTTTATTTGTGTGGTAGTTTCGCCGCCGGAGACATAAGTTCTGCCGCATTCCGGACATACGGCGGTTTTCAGAGTGACGTTTGCGGATATGACCTGACCGTCTTTTAATGCCGCTTTTTTATAGGCATTGGAAACGTGTTCCTGTTCGTGTGCCATAACGCGGGAAGCAGAGGCCTCCGGCGAAATGTGGGCAGCCGATTTAAAAGAAACCATTTCATCGGAACCGTCCTGGTATTTACGGTTACTGCAGGTTTCGCATTGGTTGGTTAAAGAACGGTAATCGGATATTCCACCTATCATAAAACGTCCTCCTTTCAGAAAGTGAAAATTATTTTTTACTTATAATATGCATCGTAGATACTGTTTAGGATTTCATTCATGGAAGCATCGTCTTCTATTTCCACACCGGAAATATCTTCCATATATTGATTTACCTGTTTGCGTATATCAGGATTATAAAAGTACATGGAAATACACATAATTATAAGCATTACATTCATAATCAGACCGATTACGGAAGTAATGACACCGGCAAAAGCAATCTGGCACATTGTTTTCCGTCGTCCTCTCGATAATAAGGCAAACAGAATAGCCATACTACCGGTAATAAAAGGGATATATAGTGTCGCCATAATCGTGGTTACGATAGTAATAATTCCCAGTACAATGGCGGCTTTGGCATAAAAATTCGAGCTTTGATTCATGATAATGCCTTTCTTATAATAATTCTGTTTCGTTCATTTATATATTTAATAATACCATTATTCTTATGCTGAAACAATTAAATAATAATAAAATTAGTGTGGGAATTATTTTCGTTGTGTGGTAAAATATGTTCGTTAGTTATAATGCATTTAAGCAATATGGAAATGAGGATGAACATGGATATTAACAAGAAAATTGCACAAGAGTTACAAGTTGAAGCATGGCAGGTAGAAGCTGCGGTTAAATTAATAGATGAGGGCAATACCATTCCGTTTATCAGCCGTTACCGTAAAGAAGTGACAGGCTCATTAAATGATGAAGTGCTTCGTAATTTACATGAACGTCTTACCTATCTTAGAAACCTTGAAGAGAAAAAAGAACAGGTAATTAAGAGCATAGAGGAGCAGGGACAGTTAACGGATGAATTAAAGGAAAAAATCATAGCTGCGGAAACGCTTGTTGTGGTGGATGACCTTTACAGACCATATCGTCCTAAGAGAAAAACAAGAGCCAGTGTGGCAAAAGAAAAAGGTTTGGAAGGATTGGCTGAAGTTCTGCTTGAACAGACAATCACAACCCCTATTGAAGAGGAAGCGGCTAAATATGTTTCTGAAGAAAAGGGCGTTAATAACATTCCTGAAGCGTTACAGGGAGCAATGGATATTGTGGTGGAAAGTGTTTCCGATAATGCAGATTACAGAAGCTACATAAGAGAATATACCTTTAAAGAAGGTAAGCTTGTAAGTGAGGCTAAAAATGATAAAGAACAGACCGTATACGAAATGTATTATCATTATGAAGAACCGCTTGCAAAAATTGCCGGACACAGAGTGCTTGCCGTTAATCGTGGTGAGGCGGAAAAAATACTTACGGTTAAAGTATTTGTGGATGAAGAACAGATTATCCGTTATCTTATGAAGATGATGGTTAAAAATGATAATCCGGTTACTACTCCGTTTATCAAGCTTGCCGTAGAAGATAGTTATAACCGTCTGATTGCACCGGCAATTGAAAGAGAAATAAGAAACGAAATAACGGAAAAAGCGGAAGACGGTGCTATTAACGTGTTTGGTAAGAATCTGGAACAGCTTCTTATGCAACCGCCTATCGCCGGAAAAGTTGTGCTTGGCTGGGACCCGGCATTTAGAACGGGCTGTAAGCTTGCGGTTGTGGATGCTACCGGTAAAGTTCTTGATACCAAAGTTATTTTCCCAACCGCTCCGCAAAACAAAGTGGAAGAAGCTAAGGCAGAACTTAAAAAGCTTATTAAAAAATACAATGTAAATCTTATTTCCGTAGGTAATGGAACGGCATCGAGAGAATCGGAGCAGGTGATTGTTGAATTAATTAAAGAAGTAGAAACACCACTTCAGTATGTTGTGGTTAATGAAGCAGGTGCATCTGTATATTCTGCAAGTAAACTTGCAACAGAGGAGTTCCCGAACTTTGATGTGGGACAGAGAAGCGCGGCTTCTATAGCAAGACGTTTGCAAGATCCACTTGCAGAATTGGTTAAGATTGATCCGAAATCAATTGGTGTCGGACAGTACCAGCATGATATGAACCAAAAGAAACTGGGCGAAACCTTAAGTGGTGTAGTTGAGGATTGCGTTAATAAAGTCGGTGTAGATTTAAATACGGCATCCGCTTCCCTGCTTGAGTATATTTCCGGTATTTCCAAGGCAATTGCCAAGAATATAGTTGATTACAGAGAGAAAAACGGACGATTTACCAGAAGAGACCAGTTGTTAAATGTTGCAAAACTCGGACCGAAAGCGTACGAACAGTGTGCCGGCTTTATGAGAATTATGGATGGTGAAAATCCGCTTGATGCAACCAGCGTGCATCCTGAGTCATATGAAGCTACCATGAAACTTCTTGACAAGTTGGGACTTACGATGGAGGATGTAAGAAAACTTCAGAAGGAAGCGTCACAGATTAAGAAGACAAAGCCTGCGGCACCTAAGAAGGAGAAGAAACCACAACCGAAGCCGGTGGTAATCAGAAATACAAATACAGCGATGGGAAAAGCATTGGCTTTAGCTATGGGAAATACGGTTCTGGAAGAAGATAATGCTAAAAAAGCGGTTAAGGAAAGCAACGGAGCCGATGATGTATCTGTGAAGCAGGGATTCCTCCATAGTGCAGTTAAGGAAAAAGAAAAACTTGCCAAAGAACTTGGTATCGGCGAAATAACGCTTACGGATATATTGAGTGAGCTTGAAAAGCCGGCACGTGACCCGCGTGAAAACATGCCTGCCCCGATATTAAGAAGTGATGTCCTTGATATGGAAGACCTTAAACCGGGCATGGTGTTAAAGGGAACGGTACGTAATGTTATTGACTTTGGTGTATTCGTAGATATCGGTGTACATCAGGATGGTCTTGTGCATATTTCCCAGATTACGGAACGCTTTATAAAGCATCCGTTAGAAGCGGTAAGCGTTGGCGATATTGTGGACGTAAAAGTACTTGAAGTAGATGTCAAGAAAAAACGTATTGCGTTAACCATGAAAGGTATTGACAAATAAATAACGATGTAATATTGTATCTAAGGAATCAGGTAATACTCATGAACCTGATCCGACAAATATAAGTGAAAATTCTTCGGGGCAGGGTGCAATTCCCTACCGGCGGTAAAGTCCGCGACCCGGGGTAATACCCGGCTGATTCGGTGAGAGCTTAAGCTCAATTCCGAAACCGACAGTATAGTCTGGATGAGAGAAGATGAACGTATGGTGTTTTTGTGGAATAACCATGAAAATGCTTGTGCGGCTATGATTTTATGCCCCCGGAAGTTTTTCCGGGGGCTTTTTTGCAAAATCATAGCTGTTACATAAGCGACACTTAACCAAGAATTTTCCTTTAAAACAGTTCCGTAGGAACAAATATGAAAGGAGAAAAAAACATGGGTAAATTATTTAGTAACGTAAAAGATTTTTTTGGAAAGGTAGGCGACAATCTTTCATTTCTTGCGGTTTTCATCGTAGTTGTAGTTGCGGTATTTTTACTTGCATATGCTATTGAGAAGTTAATCCAAAAGAAGAACAATGTAACCGGCAAGATTCTTTCAACCCGTAAAATTGCCATGATAGGTATGTTTTCTGCTATTTCCGGTATTTTAATGGTGTTTGAATTCCAGGTTCCGTTCATTGCACCAAGCTTTTATGAATTGGATGCCAGTGAAATTCCGGTATTAATATGCGGTTTCGCTTTTGGTCCGGTAGCAGGAGTTGTCAGTGAATTTTTAAAAGTACTTGTAAAGCTTATATTAAAATCAACAAGTACTGCATTTGTCGGTGACCTTGCAAACTTTGCAGTAGGTTGTACCTTTATTCTTCCTGCCGTATCCATTTATCACCTTAAGAAAAGCAAGAAGATGGCGATTGTCGGATGTATGGTAGGTACATTGTGTATGACAATATTCGGTACGGCATTCAATGCCATTTATCTTATCCCTACTTTTGCCAAAATGTTCTTTTCCAAAAACGGGATGGATATCATTATCAGCATGGGAACCAAGATTAATTCGGCGGTTAAGGATATTACAACTTTTGTAATGATTTGTGTAGCCCCGCTTAATCTTTTGAAGGGCGTGGGAATATCTGTTATTACCATATTAATATACAAACCGTTAAGCCCTATTATTAAGTATAGTCATAACGAAAGAATCCAAAGAAAAAAATCAGAGTAAAAACAAAATAAAACATTAATAATACGATGAAAAACATGAATCGTTAAATGGAAGTGTCCGGGAGAATGAAGAGAGCAATTTATCTGTTCATTCTCCTTTCACATTTATAGACAAGAAGTTTTGATTGTGTTAAGATACTAAAAAATGCAGGATGGTATAAAAATGGAACAGGAATTTGATGTAAAGATTAATTCGAACGTATTATATGATTATATGCTTCAACATAATTTTCATACAGCGCAGGGGATGTTGGGAACACTGGTGGGAGCACTTCTCATAGTGGCATTTACGATGAATCCTAAGGTGATTTTATATTTGATTTTTGGTGTGGTTATTATTTTGTATGTACCGGTGAGCCTTTTCTTAAAAGCAAAAGCGCAGGCGTTGAATCCGGTATTTAAAGAACCGCTTCATTACAAGATGACAGAAGAAGGGGTTACAGTTTCACAGAATGAAACAGAGCAGATGCAGGCGTGGGAGACGATGTATAAAGCCGTATCCACCCGCACCAGCATAATTTTATATACATCACGTTATAATGCGTGCATTTTCCCTAGAAAAGATCTTGGAAATAAGCAGGTAGAAGTTATTAAGATGATTTCTACGCATCTTGACCCTAAAAAAAATAGAATCAGGTATTAAAGAATGGTTATTGAAAGTTATAGTGATAAAGAAACAAGAGAGATTGGATATCGGATGGGGATGCAGGCTAAACCCGGTGAAGTGTATACTTTGGTGGGTGATTTGGGCGTGGGAAAGACGGTTTTTACCCAAGGCTTTGCAAAAGGACTTTTGATAGAGGATTCCATTAACAGCCCAACTTTTACCATAGTACAGGTATATGAAGAGGGAAGAATGCCGTTTTATCACTTTGATGTTTACAGAATCGGTGATATTTCGGAAATGGATGAAATAGGGTACGAGGATTATTTTTACGGTGAAGGTGTCAGCCTTGTGGAATGGGCGAATTTAATTGAGGAGCTTTTGCCGCCTTCTTATACGGAAATTACCATTGAGAAGGATGTTACTAAAGGGTTTGAATATCGTAAGATAACAATAGATAAGAACGAGGGTTAGTATAGTAATGAAGGTTATTGCAATTGACAGTTCGGGACTTGTGGCATCTGTTTCGGTGATGGAAGACGATACCATGATTGCCGAATATACCATGAATTATAAAAAAACACATTCCCAGACATTGCTTCCGATGCTTGACCAGATGGTTGAAATGATAGAACTTGATAAAAGTACGGTGGATGCCATTGCTGTTTCGGCAGGACCCGGCTCATTTACCGGTTTAAGAATTGGTTCGGCGACGGCGAAAGGATTGGGACTTGCATGGAATGTACCCCTTATCAGCGTTCCGACTTTGGATGCGCTTGCGTATAACTTGTATGGAACGGATAAACTTGTTTGTCCGATAATGGATGCGCGGAGAAATCAGGTGTATACCGGTGTGTATTCATGGGAAATGAATGAGATGGTTACATTAAAGGAACAATGTGCTGTTTCGATAGAAGAACTTGCAGCTTATCTTAATGAGACGGGCAGAGAAGTTATTTTCCTCGGGGATGGCGTACCTGTCTATAAAGAAATGTTGAAGGATTTATTAAAAGTACAGTATTCTTTTGCGCCGGTTCACTTAAGCAGACAACGTGCGGGGGCAGTGGCAAGCCTTGCGATGAAATTGTATGCCGAGGGAAAATATGAATCGGCAGCAGAACATCAACCGGAATATTTAAGACTGAGCCAGGCGGAAAGAGAACGTAAAGAGAAGGAAACGGGAAACGGGGCAGTATGATACAATACCGGAAAATGCAGGAACAGGATATTGAGAGTATGGCCCTTTTGGAAAACATGTGTTTTTCTGAACCATGGTCATACAATTCTTTTAAAAATGCTTTAAATGATAAAGACGTCCTTTATATAGTGGCAGAGTGTGACGGTAATATCGTAGCACAATGTGGTGTGAGAAATATTGTGGGTGAAGGTGAAATTACCAACGTTGCGGTGAAACCGGAGTATCGGAAAAAGGGTATTGCTTTTGCTATGCTGTCAGAATTGATATCACAGGGGATGGACATGGGAATATCGGCATTTACGCTGGAGGTAAGAAGCCGTAATGAAGCCGCGATTGCACTATATGGTAAGCTCGGTTTTATATCGGAAGGTGTGCGGCCCGGTTTTTATACAAAGCCTCAGGATGATGCGGTGATAATGTGGAAACGCTTACCATAGGAATACAAATAATTACCACCCCACCCGATAAGGGATTCGTATTATACTCTAGGGTAGACAAATTGTCTTATGAATAAGAAACAGTATACCGGGAGGATAGATATGAGAATATACAAGGATGAAATCAGACTGACAGAAGTTATTTGTAATTGTTGCGGAAAGAACCTTAAAGTGGAAGACGAGATATTAAAAGAAGGTTGTTTCCACGTGGATTATATTTTTGATTATTTTTCCGAGCGAGATGGGGAAAGAGATATATTTGATATGTGCGAAAGTTGTTACGAAAAGATGGTAAAGGATTTTAAAATACCCGTGACAACGGCGGAAGTAACAGAGTATTTATAACTTATACAGTATAATGAGGTAGATATGTTAGATATATGTTTGCTTGGAACCGGCGGCATGATGCCGCTCCCATACAGATGGTTGACCGCCTTGATGGCAAGATATAATGGAACCAGTATATTGATTGATTGCGGTGAAGGCACGCAGGTTGCAATGAAAGAAAAGGGCTGGAGTGCAAAACCTATCGACATAATCTGCTTTACCCATTATCATGCAGATCATATAAGCGGATTGCCGGGGATGCTATTAACGATGGGAAATGCAGAAAGAACGGAACCGCTTATGCTTATTGGCCCGAAAGGTTTAGCAAAAGTAGTTAATTCCCTGCGGGTTATTGCCCCGGAGCTCCCGTTTGAAATATATTTTTGGGAATTATCCGAGGATAATCTTGTATATGAAGGAAATGGCTTTAAAATAGAAGCTTTCCGGGTTAATCATAATGTTGTGTGTTACGGCTATAACATAGTAGTGGAACGTAACGGTAAGTTTGATGCAGCAAAAGCAAAGGCGCTTGATATTCCGTTAAAGTGTTGGAATCTGTTGCAACATGGTGAAACGGTGACAGAGAACGGAATTACTTACACACCGGATATGGTGCTCGGTGAAAAGAGAAAAGGCTTAAAAGTAACGTATTGTACCGATACAAGACCGGTGCCTGTCATTGCCCAAAAAGCTAAAGGTGCAGATTTGTTTATATGTGAAGGCATGTATGGAGAGCCGGACAAGCTTGCTAAGGCAAAAGAAAACAAGCATATGACATTTTATGAAGCGGCTACACTTGCAAAGCAGGCAGAAGTTAATGAAATGTGGTTAACGCATTATAGTCCGTCGCTTGTACGTGCAGAGGATTATATGAATGACGTAAGAAAAATATTTCCTTATGCAAAAGCAGGAAAAGATGGTATGAGCGTTGACTTGTGTTTTGACGAAGAATAATTATTTTTAATACAAAAGAAAGGAGAATTCCATGAAGAAGCGTGTAAAAAGCAGCGTTAAAGTTTTTGTGGTGCTGGCAGTTTTGGTTGTGCTTGCTTTGGTGTACTTTGGCTATCTGGCTAATAAACCACCACGTTATGAAGATGAAGATGTTGAGCTGACGCATGTTCAGGAACTCCTTCTTAACAATCTCGATAAGAAATATCCGGCAACACCTAAAGAAGTTGTTAAGTTATATAGTGAGATAACAAAGACTTTTTATGATGAAGAATATACAGAAGAAGAGTTATACGATCTTGTGGAAATGTCGTATCAGCTTTTTGATGATGAACTGAAAAAGAAAAATCCGATTGAGCAATATTATGAAAATTTACAAAAAGAGATAGCCTATTATGCAGAGAACAGATATGTCATAAAAGCTTACAATACATCATCTTCAGTGGATATCGAAAAAGCAAAATTTGAAAAGGACGGTTATACATGGACTAAAGTGTACGGATATTATACCATGCGCTACGGAACCAAGATGACAACTATTGAAGAAGTATATGTGTTAAGAAAGGATAAATCCGGCTATTGGAGAATATTTGGCTGGGATTTGGTAGAAGAGTAATGCAACAAAAAGATGTAACCATTCTTGCGATAGAAAGCTCATGCGATGAAACTGCGGCAGCAGTGGTACGTAACGGGAGAGAAGTGTTATCTAATGTGATATATTCCCAGATTGCCTTACATACAGTATATGGTGGCGTCGTTCCTGAAATAGCATCGAGAAAACATATTGAAAAAATAAATCAAGTAATTGAAGAAGCCTTGCATCAGGCAAAGGTTACGCTTAAGGAGATTGATGCCATAGCGGTGACATATGGACCCGGACTGGTTGGCGCATTGCTTGTCGGTGTTTCGGCTGCTAAAGCAATCAGCTTTGCTACGGGGATACCACTGGTAGGTGTTCATCATATCGAGGGACATATCAGTGCCAACTATATAGAAAACAAAGATTTGGAGCCGCCATTTATTTGTCTGGTTGTTTCCGGAGGACATACACATCTTGTTAAAGTAGTGGATTACGGTAAGTATGAAATATTAGGGAAAACGAGGGATGATGCTGCCGGTGAAGCTTTTGATAAAGTGGCAAGGGCAATCGGATTGGGTTATCCGGGCGGACCTAAAATAGACAAAGTTTCTAAAGAAGGAAATGTGGAGGCTATACATTTTCCAAGGGCCAAAGTAGAGGAAAGCGTATATGACTTTAGCTTTAGCGGTTTAAAGTCGGCAGTGCTTAATTATTTGAATTCTTGTGAGATGAAAGGCGAAACCATCAGTGTACCGGATGTTGCTGCTTCGTTTCAAAAGGCAGTGGTAGATGTGCTTGTAGATCATTCGATGGAGGCATTGGAAAAGAACGGATTTAAAAAGTTTGCAATTGCCGGAGGTGTAGCTTCTAATTCGGGTTTGAGAGAAGCGCTCAAGCAGGCTTGCAAGGAGAGAAACATAGAGTTTTATCATCCGTCGCCGATTCTGTGTACTGATAACGCAGCGATGATTGGTGCGGCAGGGTATTATGAATATATGGCGGGAGTCCGCAGTTCTTACTATTTAAATGCAGTACCAAACTTGAAATTAGGAGAACGCTGATAATAAGCTTTTAGTATCCGGCATTTGAGTGTTTACAGATGCCGGATTTGTATGTTAAAGGAGAAGTCTATGGGAGCAAAGCATGTTGCTGTTATATTGGCCGGTGGCAGCGGAAAGCGTATGCAAAGTACGACACCGAAACAATACCTTGAGATTGCAGGAAGACCGTTAATAAGTTATGCAATTGACGCTATACAAAAAAGTTTTATTGATGAGATTGTTTTAGTAGTTGCTGCAGGCGGGATTGATTACTGCAAAAAAGAAATTGTTGAAAAATATGGTTTTACGAAGGTTGTAAATATAGTTGAAGGCGGGGCTGAAAGGTATGACTCCGTGTGGAAGGGGTTACAGGCGATAAACTGTCCGGATATAAAATCCGATACGGGACTATATGTGTACATCCATGATGGTGCAAGACCTTTTGTAAGTGTTGAAATGTTGGAACGACTTAAAGCTTGTGTTACGGATACAAAGGCATGCGTGGCAGGCGTGCCGGTAAAAGACACCATTAAAGTTACAGATGAAAACGGAACCGTAACAAACACGCCGGACAGAAAAATGCTTTGGGCTGTGCAAACACCGCAATGTTTTGAATATAGTATTGTTATGGATGCCTTTACAAAGATGTATGAGGCAGACGCGTCATTAAGAAAAATAATTACAGATGATGCCATGGTTGTTGAATACTTTACGTCCCATATGGTTAAAATGGTGATGGGAGATTATAACAATATTAAAATAACAACCCCGGAAGACTATGAATTGGCAGAAAGCATATTAAGAAAATGATGATATTTCGTGCTATTTTTGGGACTCTAAAAAAACTTAAAAAATTGGAAAAAAAGATGTTGACACTGTATACCTTTTTTGCTAGAATAACATTTGCCGTTGGTTGACGGTCAACATAAAATGGAGAGGTATCGAAGTGGTCATAACGAGGCGGTCTTGAAAACCGTTTGTCCTAACGGGCACATGGGTTCGAATCCCATCCTCTCCGCTGATAACATTTTGTTATCATAATCGAAAACGTAAGACGGAAGCATTCAGCTAATTTGGAGAAGTACCCAAGTGGTTGAAGGGACACCCCTGGAAAGGGTGCAGGTCGTTAATAGCGGCGCGAGGGTTCAAATCCCTCCTTCTCCGTTTGAACTGCGTAGCGGTTCATGTACCTTGACAAATAAACAGTAATGCAACCCTGAAAATTCCAGATTAAGATTTCGGAGCGCTACGCGCTCGAGTACGTTTGCAGAGGATGGTGTGGAACCTGTTCACCATCCGGCGGAGGCAAACGAACGGACAATGCGAAGCATTGCGAAATCAAACGGGAGCGAGAGACTTTAGTCTCGAGCTTGGAAAATTCAGAGAACAGATTCTTAAAGAATCAACCTAAAAACAGTAATGCCAGATAAGACTGGCAGGATATGCAACTTCTTACAGAAGTTGCAGCAAATTAAGTTTGCAACTTAATTTGTGAAACTCGGTTAAATCCGTATTTCGTGATGCAACCACAATTCATAGACCTTCGGTTTATTTCATTGAGTT
>JAZNGM010000023.1:0-47922 GCA_045576455.1 Lachnospiraceae bacterium
TCAGCGGTAGAGCATTCGGCTGTTAACCGAAGGGTCGTAGGTTCGAACCCTACTCGGGGAGTTTAGGCTCCATGGTCAAGCGGTTAAGACATCGCCCTTTCACGGCGGTAACACGGGTTCGATTCCCGTTGGAGTCATTTATATTGTAGATATTAGTCGATAAATTCATATTGAATGTGATTTATCGATTTGTTATAATTATATAGTAAGGCGTCTTAGCCAAGTGGTAAGGCACGGGTCTGCAACACCCTTATCGCCGGTTCAAATCCGGCAGACGCCTCTTTAAGAAGAACTTAATAAGTTCTTCTTTTTTTGTTTCAAGGGAAAATGCTAGAAAATCGCCTCTTACGGTTGACATCAAATGCAAAAATTGGTACTTTTAATTTACGGTATTTTACACAAATATGTGTTTGTAAAGGAGAGAAAAATGTTTAAATTTTACATTAATCCGAAGAATAAAAAAGGTCATATTAATAGTGAAATTCAAGGTCATTTTTCAGAGCACCTTGGAAGATGTATATATGAAGGTATATACGTAGGTGAAAATTCTGAAATTCCAAATACAAACGGAATGAGAAATGATGTTGTTAATGCTTTAAAGGAGATGCAGATTCCGGTGCTCAGATGGCCGGGCGGTTGCTTTGCTGATGAATATCATTGGCGCGATGGTATTGGACCAAAGGAAACCAGAAAGAAAATGATTAATACCCATTGGGGTGGTGTTGTAGAAGATAACAGCTTCGGAACACATGAATTTATGGAGCTTGCAAGACAGCTCGGTTGTAAGACATACATAAACGGAAATGTAGGTAGCGGAACCGTTCAGGAAATGAGTGAATGGGTTGAATACATGACTTTTAACGGTATTTCTCCTATGGCCGATTTGCGTAAAGAAAATGGTCATGAAGAGCCTTGGAAGGTTGACTATTTTGGCGTAGGTAATGAAAACTGGGGATGCGGTGGTAACATGAGACCGGATTATTATGCAAATCAATATCGCCAGTACCAGACATATGTACGAAATTATGATCCGAAGAATCCTATTTTTAAAATCTGTTGCGGTGCTAATGTCGATGATTACAGCTGGACGGATGGCGTATTGAGTGTTGCTTTCATATGTCCTGAGCAAGCACATGGATTTATGGATGGTTTATCATTACATTATTATACACATACCAACAGTTGGGATGATAAGGGAAGTGCAACAGACTTTGATGAAAAGGGCTGGTACAGAACTTTGAAGAGAACACTCTTTATGGAAGAGTTAATTGAACGCCATGGTGCTATTATGGATAAGTATGATAAGCAACATAAAGTTGGTATGATTGTAGATGAATGGGGTACATGGTTTGAATGTGAACCTGGTACAAATCCTGGATTCTTATATCAGCAGAATACAATGCGTGATGCACTTGTTGCAGGAATTAACTTAAATATCTTCAATAAGCATTGTGACAGAGTTAAGATGGCTAATATTGCACAGATGGTTAACGTATTGCAGGCAGTTATTTTAACAGAAGGCGAGAAGATGATTCTTACGCCTACCTATCATGTATTTAATATGTATAAGTGTCATCAGGATGCAGAGCTTCTTGACAGTTATCTTGAAACCAAGATGGTTGGTCTTGAAGATGATAATAAGGTTCCGAATATGAACGAATCTGTTTCATTAGGAAAAGACGGTAAGATTCATATTACAATGACAAACCTTTCTGTTGATGAAGACTTTGAAATTGAAAGTGTATTAGCTGAGACAAAGATTCTTTCTGTAGAAGGAACGGTTCTTAAGAACGAGATTAGAGATTATAATACATTTGATAACCCTGAAATTGTTAAAACGGTTGGATTTGATGATGTTACAGTAAAAGACAATACAATTAAGTTTACAATTCCTGCACACAGTGTTCTTCATCTTGCACTTGAGATTGCAGAATAAAATGAATATTGGAGGATATTATGAGTTTAGAAGTAATTAAGCAGCAGATTTTAGATGGTAAGACTTCATTAGGTATTGAATTTGGATCAACAAGAATCAAAGCAGTTTTGGTAGACGGAAATTATGAACCTATTGCATCAGGAAGCCATGATTGGGAAAACAGATTAGTTGATCATATCTGGACTTATACACTTGAAGATGTATGGGGAGGATTACAGGATTGTTACAGCAATCTTAAGAAGGATGTAGAAGCTAAATATGGCGTAAAGATTACTAAGTTTGGTGCAATTGGTTTTTCAGCCATGATGCATGGTTATATGGCATTTAATAAGGAAGGCGAACTCCTTGTTCCATTCAGAACATGGAGAAATACAATGACAGAAGAAGCTTCTAACAAATTGACAGAAGTATTCAACTATCATATACCACAGAGATGGAGTATTGCACATCTTTATCAGGCAATTCTTAATAAAGAAGAACATGTAGGAGATGTAGATTTCTTTACAACACTTGCAGGATATGTTCATTGGAAATTAACCGGTAAAAAGGTTCTTGGTGTAGGTGAAGCTTCCGGTATGTTCCCTATTGATCTTGCAACAAAGAAATTTAATACAAAAATGCAGGCACAGTTTAATGAACTTGTATCAGGTGAAGAGAAGATTTCTTGGAAACTTGAGAATATTATGCCGGAAGTATTGGTTGCTGGTGAAGAAGCAGGTATTTTAACGAAGGAAGGTGCTGCATTACTTGATCCTGCAGGAGATTTGGAAGCAGGAATTCCGCTTTGCCCTCCTGAAGGAGATGCAGGAACCGGTATGACAGCTACAAACTCTGTTGCGGTAAGAACCGGTAATGTTTCTGCAGGAACCAGCGTATTTGCCATGGTTGTACTTGAAAAGGAATTAAGCAAGGTATATGACGAAATCGACCTTGTTACAACACCAACCGGAAACCTTGTCGGCATGGTACATTGCAATAACTGCACATCTGATTTAAATGCTTGGGTTAACCTTTTTGCAGAATGTTTGGAAAGCTTTGGTTGCAAGCCGGATATGAATACCATTTATGGAACTCTTTATAATAAAGCATTGACCGGAGACGCAGATTGTGGCGGATTACTTGCATACAATTATTTCTCAGGTGAACATATTACAGGATTTGAAGAAGGAAGACCGATGTTTGTCAGAAAACCGGACAGCAATTTCAATCTTGCAAACTTTATGAGAACCCATCTCTTCACATCTTTGGGTGCGTTAAAGGTAGGTTTAGATATCTTATTAAAAGAAGAAAATGTCAAAATTGATAAGATGTTAGGTCATGGTGGCCTTTATAAGACAAAAGGTGTAGGTCAGAAGATTACTGCTGCAGCTATGAATGCACCGGTATCTGTAATGGAAACAGCCGGAGAAGGTGGTGCATGGGGAATCGCATTACTTGCTGCATACATGACAGATAAGAATGCAAATGAAACATTAGAAAAATTCCTTGAAGACAGAGTATTTGCAGGAATGACAGGTACAACAGAAAATCCTGACAGTGCAGATGTTGAAGGATTTGATAAGTTTATGGTTAATTATCGTAATGGGCTTGCCATTGAAAGAGCAGCGGTAGACTCCATTAAATAATTTAAATGAAATCAGGATACAGAAAAGAGGATACAAAATGCTTGAAGAATTAAAACGTAAAGTATATGAAGCCAATATGGAGCTTCCTAAGTACGGTTTGGTAACTTTTACATGGGGAAATGTAAGTGCCATTGATAGAGAAAGCGGGTTATTTGTCATAAAACCAAGTGGTGTTCCTTATGAAGATTTAACACCGGATGATATGGTAGTTATGAATCTTAACGGAGAGCGCGTAGAAGGTAAATTAAATCCTTCTTCTGATACGCCAACGCATCTTGAATTATATAAAGCTTTCCCTGAAATTGGTGGTGTGGTTCATACACATTCTTCATGGGCAACGAGCTGGGCTCAGTCTGGCAGAAGTATTCCGTGTTATGGAACAACGCATGCTGATTATATTTACGGAGAAGTTCCATGTTTAAGAGTATTAACACAGGAAGAAATTGATGATGCATATGAGACAAATACAGGTCTTCTTATTGTTAATGAATTCAAAAACAGAAACATTGATGTAAAGGCAGTTCCGGCAGTACTTTGTAAAAATCATGGTCCTTTTGCATGGGGAAAAGATGCTTTTGAGGCAGTTCATAATGCAGTTGTATTAGAAGAAGTAGCTAAAATGGCTGCAAGAACTGAGATGATTAATGCAGAGGTTAAGCCTGCACCACAGGAACTTCAAGATAAGCATTATTACAGAAAACACGGTGCAAATGCATATTATGGACAAGGAAAATAGAAGAGTCTGTAAGCATTGTCTTTTACAGGATATAAATAAAGAGGAATATCTTGAAAAAATTCATAAGTACGTGATTGCCTTGGATAAGGATGTACGTGTCAATGAAGAATTATATCAGGAAAGACTAAGCAAATGTAACGGATGCAAATATCTTATGGACGGAACATGTAACGCATGTGGCTGTTATGTCGAGCTGAGGGCCGCAGTAAAGAAAAGTAAATGTCCTTATAAATATTGGTAAAGTAAATAATACAAATAAAAGTAAGTTCATCTTTTGAGATGGACTTATTTTTATTTCGTTGTTATACTGAAATATGGAACTTAATTCAGTCAGTGTATAAGAGAGGATTAAATGTGAAAACAAGGCTGTTAAATAAATTATTTCCGATAATATTATTTATTTACCCTTTGATAGGTGTCAATAGGGGTATTTCATATACAGATGAGACATGTTGCGTAGTAAATTATATGAATCTTGATGCACTTAGTGATTTTTGGAGATATGGTTACTACTATGCCAATATGCTGGGAAATTTTCTTACTAAATTACCTTTTGGAGAAAATCTGCTGGCGCTTAAAATATATTCGGCATTATTTGTAAGTATCATTGCGGTCGTAGGTTACTTTTTCTGTAAAAAAATTGTAACACCATATGTAGCTTTTTTTGCAAGTGTTATTTCAATTTCGTTATGCTGGTGTCCGACGCTTATTCTTTATAACTATATGACCTATTTTTTCTTTATGGCAGCAGTAATCCTTTTATATAAGGGCGTAATAGGAAATAGTAAAATGCAGATTATCCTTGCAGGCGTTATACTGGCACAGAATGTATTTGTCCGTTTTCCAAATGTGCTTGAAGTAGCGCTTATTGCTGCGGTTTGGTATTACATGTACTTAAAAGGAAAAAAGATCAAAGAAATTCTCGCGGTAACAGGTTTTTGCGTATTAGGATATGTAACAGGCCTGGGCATAGGTTTTGTTGTAATTTTGATTACAGGTGGCAGCATTTTAAGCTTTATCAATATGATTGGTGATGTATTTGTTCTTTCTGAAAACAGCAGCGGATACTCATTAGTAGATATGATAAGAGCTATTTTTGAAGGTTATAAGACACCATATAAGTTTGAACTTGTAATGTTATTGGCAGCCTTTTTAGGTGGGGCAGTATTTTGGATTGTCAGAAAGAAGGAAGATAAAGCAAAAGATAAGAAGTATAATATAAACCGACTCATTCTTTTTGGGAAAATACTTTTTATACCGGTTGCGACAGCAATGTTTGTTTGGTTCTATTTCAGGGGTATAATGGCTTTTGATTATAATTCTTATGATTCAATATATAAACTATCACAAATACTGTTACTCATTTGTTGGATTGTAATAATTAAAGTATTTGTATGTAAAAAGAATTCAAAAGAAGAGAAATACTACGCAGCACTATGTGCCGTTATCATGATTATTACTCCGCTTGGAAGTAATAACGGAACGTATCCTATTATGAATAATCTTTTTATTATTCTTCCGTTAGTGGTAAAAGAATGCCGGGAATTTGTAATTAATAATAAGAAAACCATATATTATCCGGCTAAGGTGATTCTTGCTTTATTTACTTTTATTTTCCTTTATCAGGGCATGATGTTTAAAACGACATTTACATTTAACGATTATGATGAAAAGAATAGTCCGCGGAATGTGGCCGTGCAGGATATTCCTAAACTGGATGGTATGAAAACAAGAGAAGATAATACCAAAGAGTTGGAAGGGCTATATAAATTTATACAGTCTGTTTCCGAGGAAGAAGACGGAATCATTACTTACGGAAATGTTCCGGGATTGCATTATATACTGGACCGGAAAATTGTAACCTCAGATATATGGATTGATTTGGTTACAAACAGTTACGATATTTTAAAGGATGATTTAAGCCGGATTTCCGACGAAGCAAAAAAACCATTCGTTATAGTAGGAAAAGGATATGATATAACTACCATGACGGGGGACAAAGAGAAACTTATTACAAAGTATCTTTATGATAATGCTTATAATATGGTATATAAATCAGATGTTTTTACGGTGTACGGGGCGAAAGTGAATGGAAAGTAAGATAGAAAAGCTTAATCAAATGATTAAAGAAAGCAATAAGATAGTCTTTTTTGGCGGTGCCGGAGTGTCGACAGAGAGCGGAATTCCGGATTTTCGAAGTGTTGACGGACTGTATCATCAGAAATATGATTATCCGCCGGAAACTATATTAAGTCATACTTTTTTTATGAGAAATACAGAAGCATTTTATGAGTTTTACAAGGATAAAATGCTATGTCTTGATAAAAAGCCGAATAAAGCGCATTATAAACTCGCAGAACTTGAAAGCGTGGGAAAATTAACTGCGGTTGTTACACAGAATATAGATGGTTTACATCAGGCGGCAGGAAGTAAAAATGTATATGAGTTACATGGTTCGGTACTTCGTAATTTTTGTATGAAATGTAACAAATCCTATTCTGCACAGGAGATAAAGGATAGTGAAGGCGTTCCCACATGTACATGTGGTGGTGTGATTAAGCCGGATGTTGTTTTGTATGAAGAAGGACTTGATAATTATACAATTCAGGCATCGGTGAAAGCGATTTCAGAGGCAGACATGCTGATTATCGGTGGGACCTCGTTAGTTGTGTATCCGGCAGCAGGGTTAATTGATTATTATAGAGGTAATAAGCTTGTTTTAATCAACAAGTCCTCCACATCGCGTGATAGCATGGCAGATTTAATTATTCAGGGAAGTATCGGAGAAGTGCTTGATTGCGTGAAAATTTGATAATGTTATATTTACAAGGGAAGTAATATGGAGAATATATATGGATTATGAAGTTGGTAAAGTAGTACGCTTAAAAAAACAGCATCCGTGCGGAAGCAGTGAATGGGAAATATTAAGGGTCGGAGCGGATTTTCGACTAAAATGCATGGGCTGCGGACATCAGATAATGATTGCAAGAAAATTAGTGGAAAAAAATACAAAAGAAATTAAGGAAAAAGCTTGAAAATTGTGGATGTGTATGATATCATACTATTCCGTGATATATTAATTCCTTGCTCCTGATTTATCGGGGGCCAGAGACCAAAAGGAGGAAAAAAGCATGAGCAAATATGAATTAGCATTAGTTGTTAGTGCAAAAATCGAAGATGATGAAAGAGCTGCAGTAGTTGACAAGGCAAAGAGTTACATCGAAAGATTCGGTGGTACAATTGTTAACGTAGACGACTGGGGCAAAAAGAGATTAGCTTATGATGTTCAGAAGATGAAAGAAGCTTTCTATTATTTTATCCAGTTCGATGCAGATACAACAGCACCTGAGCAGCTCGAAGGCCGTGTTCGTATTATGGACAATGTCGTAAGATATTTGATCGTAAAACGTGACGAGCAGTAAAACGAGAAAGGGAAGGTAATTGAATGAATAAAGTAATACTGATGGGGCGTTTGACAAGAGATCCTGAGGTAAGATATTCCCAGGGAGAGAGCCCAATGGCAGTCGCAAGATATTCACTTGCAGTAGATCGCAGATTTAACCGTGGTAACGATGAGAACAATACAGATTTTATCAATATTGTTGCATTTGGTAAGGCGGGTGAGTTTGCTGAAAAATATTTCCGTAAAGGAACTAAAGTACTTGTAACAGGCCGTATCCAGACCGGAAGCTATACTAATAAGGATGGCGTTAAGGTATATACGACAGATGTTGTTGCTGAGGATCAGGAATTTGCAGAGAGTAAGAATAATTCCGGTACAGACGGGGGTTTTGCCGGTAGTCAGACTTCTGCAGCACCGATGGCAAGCGTGAGTGATGGTTTCATGAATATTCCTGATGGAATAGATGAAGAACTGCCGTTTAACTAATTCACTTTTTTAAGATAGGAGGCTATAAAGATGGCTTACAATAAAGCAGCAGCTGATAAAGCTGAAGGTGGAATGAAGAAAAGACCTACAGGTTTACGTAGAAGAAAAAAAGGTTGCGTATTCTGTGGTAAAGACAACGAGATCGATTACAAGGATGTAGCTAAGTTAAAGAGATACGTATCTGAGAGAGGAAAAATTCTTCCTAGAAGAATCACAGGAAACTGTGCTAAGCATCAGAGAGCTCTTACAGTAGCTATTAAGCGTGCTCGTCACGTTGCATTAATGCCATATACAATGGATTAATTTGATTATTTATGTAGTGTTTTTAGACTCATGGTTTATGAAGACCATGAGTCTTTTTGCATTAGTATAAAAATACCGATAATATTCTACATAATAAGACAATAATAAAGTGTGGCAATATTGTTACGGAAATGATATACTTATGAATGTATGAAAAGGGAGGAGTAGCCTAATGGGAAAGTCAATAAAGCTTAAAGGAAAAATAAAGGTTTATTTACAGGCGTCGTTATTTTTAGGTGTATTATTAGTAGTTGCTAATATAGGAACATATTTTATTTCCCCACGGGCAGGTATAACCGTAACAGGTTTTGTTGTCATTTATTATGCTGCTATGCTTATTTTATATTTTCATAGCAGAACATCCATTATGAATGAATTAGTTACCTTTGCAACCCAGTATGGTCAGATTCAGAGGAGGCTGTTAAGAAATCTTGAATTACCCTACGCTCTCTTAGATGACACGGGAAAGGTTATTTGGACAAACCGTGCCTTTGAAAAGGTGGTTCATAAGGAAAAAGGATATAAGCGTTCCGTTACCACTTTGTTTCCGGAATTGACCAGAGACAGAATGCCTTTGGAAGAGGATGAAACACAATTTGAGTTAGAATATGAAAGCAGTTTTTATATGGCAAAAATGAAGAAAATATCATTCCGTGATATGGTTGCTGAAGGCGATATGGCAATGGCACGGGATTATGATAATTATCTGATTGCCTTGTATTTGTTTGATGAAACTGCGTTAAAAATAGCGTTACAGGAAAATGATGATCAGAGTTTGTCCGTTGGTTTGATTTATCTTGATAACTACGAAGAAGCATTGGAGAGTATTGAAGAAGTTAGACGTTCTCTCTTAACGGCACTTATAGAAAGAAAGATAAACAAATATATTACGACATTGGATGGTATTGTTAAGAAGATTGAGAAAGATAAGTACCTTATGATACTTAGAAAAAAATCGGTTGCATACCTTAAAGATGTTAAGTTTGATTTATTGGAAGATGTTAAAACGGTTAATATCGGTAATGAAATGGCAGTTACTTTGAGTATAGGAGTGGGACTTGACGGTTTGTCTTATGCACAAAATTATGAATTTGCACGTACTTCCATAGATCTTGCGCTTGCAAGAGGCGGTGACCAGGCAGTAGTTAAGACGCCGGAAACCGTTACATATTATGGAGGAAAGAGCCAGCAGGTAGAAAAGAATACGCGAGTTAAGGCACGAGTTAAAGCACATGCCCTTAAAGAAATTATTTCTTCAAAAGATAAGGTTATTGTTATGGGACACAGACTTGCAGATGTAGATAGTTTTGGTGCTGCAGTGGGTATCAGATGTATAGCCAGTTCGCTGGGAAGAAAATCCCATATTGTTATTAATGATGTATCATCTTCATTAAGACCAATGATTGATTCGCTTAAAAATCTTCCGGATTATGAAGAAGATACTCTTTTATCAAGTGAAGAAGCACTTGGTACGGTCGGTAATAACGATGTACTTGTTGTGGTGGATGTTAATAAGCCAAGTATTACGGAATGTCCTGATTTATTAAAGATGTGCAAGTCAATAGTAGTTCTTGATCATCACAGACAGGGATTGGAAACTATTGAAAATGCAACATTATCTTATGTGGAGCCGTATGCTTCCAGTGCATGTGAAATGGTTGCAGAAGTATTGCAGTATGTAAGCGATGATATTAAGGTTAAGAGTATTGAAGCAGATTGTCTGTATTCAGGTATAATGATTGATACGAATAACTTTATGAGTAAGACCGGTGTGCGTACTTTCGAAGCAGCAGCGTTTTTAAGAAGAAATGGTGCGGATGTAACACGTGTACGTAAGATGTTCAGGGAAAATGCATGGGATTATAAAGCTAAAGCAGAAACCGTGCGTATGGCAGAGATTTATAATGATGAATACGCTATTTCCATCAGTCCGTCACAGGGCTTGGAAAGTCCTACCGTTATTGCGGCACAGGCGGCAAATGAACTTCTTAATATGACAGGAATAAAAGCAAGCTTTGTTTTGACGGATTATCAAGGAAAGATCTATATAAGTGCGCGTTCCATTGACGAAGTGAATGTACAGATTATTATGGAGCGTCTCGGTGGTGGCGGTCATATGAATATTGCCGGAGCGCAAATTGAAAACGCTACCGTTGATTATGCTAAACAACTAGTGAAAGACACATTGGATGCAATGATTAAGGAAGGTGATATATAGTGAAGGTTATTTTATTACAGGATGTTAAATCCTTAGGTAAAAAAGATACTATTGTAGATGTTAATGATGGTTATGCAAGAAACTTTATTATTCCTAAAAAATTAGGAGTAGAAGCTAGTGCAGCAAATTTAAATAATTTAAAGTTGCAGAAAGCGAATGAAGAAAAAATCGCGAAAGAAATCTACGAAAAAGCACTTGCCCTGAAAGAAGAAGTAGAGAAGGGTGAAGTAGTTGTTTCAATAAAGGGTGGCGAAAACGGTAAAACATTTGGTTCCGTTTCTTCCAAGGAAATTGCAAAAGCCGCTTTTGATCAGAGAAAATTAGATATTGATAAGAAAAAAATACAGCTTGCAGAACCGATAAAAACATTTGGATACTATAACGTTGATGTTAAGTTACATCAAAAAGTAACCGCTGTATTAAAGGTTAAGGTAGAAGAAGCGTAAGCAGATAGAAGAAAGAGGAAAAAACTATGCCAGCAATGGATGAGGCTATTTTAAAGCGTATATTGCCACATAGCGTAGAAGCGGAACAATCCGTTATCGGATCAATGATTATGGACAGAGAAGCGATAGTCGTTGCGTCTGAAATCATTACATCGGATGACTTTTACGGAAAGCAATATGCGACGCTTTTCGAAGCAATGGTTGAACTTAATAATGATGGTTTACCGGTAGACCTTGTTACTTTGCAGGACAAGCTCAAAGAAAAAGGTGTGCCACAGGAAGTAAGCTCACTGGAGTTTATTCGCGATATAGTAAATGCTGTTCCGACTTCTGCTAATATTAAGCACTATGCTAATATTGTTGCAGAAAAATCAGTGTTAAGAAAGCTTATTAAGTTAAATGAAGAAATATCAAACACCTGCTATGCCGGTACGGAACCCCTGGATGTTATTCTTGAAGAAACGGAAAAGAAAACATTTAATCTGGTACAGAGGCGTAATACAGGTGAATTCGTACCTATCCGTCAGGTAGTTATGAATGTTATGGATCAAATAGAAAAGGCATCCCATAATAAAGGAACTGTAACAGGTATAGAGACCGGTTTCGTTGATTTGGACTATAAAACAGCAGGAATGCAACCGTCAGATCTGGTACTGATAGCTGCCCGTCCGTCTATGGGAAAAACCGCTTTTGTATTAAATATTGCAGAGCACGTAGCGTTCAAAAATAATGAATGTGTTGCCATTTTCAGTTTGGAAATGTCAAAAGAACAGTTGGTCAACCGTATGATGTCACTTCAATCGCGTGTAGAGTCCCAGAAGATGAGAACCGGTAACCTGGATGATTCTGAGTGGGAAAAATTGATTGAAACCGCAGGCGTTATTGGTAAATCAAATTTGATTATTGATGATACCCCGGGTATCAGTATTGCTGATTTGAGAAGTAAATGCCGTAAATATAAACTGGAGCATGGCTTGAAAATGATTATTATCGACTACCTCCAGTTGATGTCAGGCTCCGGCAAGTCAGACTCAAGACAGCAGGAAATATCCGACATTTCAAGATCATTAAAATCTCTTGCAAGAGAGCTTCATGTGCCGGTATTGGCATTGTCCCAGCTTTCCCGTGCGGTAGAACAGAGACCGGATCACAGACCGATGCTTTCTGACCTTCGTGAATCCGGAGCCATTGAGCAGGATGCGGACGTTGTAATGTTTATTTACAGAGATGATTATTATAATAAAGATACGGAAAAGAAAGGTATTGCTGAAATCATTATAGCTAAGCAGAGAAACGGTCCTATTGGTACTGTAGAATTAGTATGGTTACCGGAATACACCAAATTTGCTAATCTTGTTAAAAATGACAGATATGAATAAATAATTGAAAGGAGTATGCATGCAACAGACTAGGTTTCAGATCAAGGAGGCTGCGAAACTTGTAGAAGTGGAAAGCCATGTTTTACGTTATTGGGAGGAAGAGCTGGAACTTACAATCAGAAGAAATGAACAAGGACACAGGTACTACACAAAGGAAGATATCTCAACATTTCAATTTGTTAAGGATATGAAGAAACAAGGATATCAGTTAAGAGCGATTAAGAAAATAATTGCTGAGAAAATATCCGCAGGTGATGAAGATCTTACGGAACCAAGCAATGAAAAAGAAATATCCGAAAAGCAGGAAATTAACATTATTGATAATGAGATTGATGAAAATGGACATGCCCATTTTAGCGTTATTGCAAGATCGGGTAAAGAAGATAAGGCTATGAAGCTGCAACGTTTATTGCAGCAGATAATATCGGATGCAGTAAAAGAGCATGATGAAAAATTGTGTGAAGGTATTAAAGAAAGTGTAGTAAAAGAATTGGATTATCAATTCAGAATACAGGAAGAAGAGCATTTCAAGCGATTGGATGAATTGTTGCGTGATAAACAGAAAAAGAAAAAACGTTGTTTTAAATAGTTACATATACTAAAAAAAGAGCGTCGTATTTGAATATCAAGTACGACGCTCTAAATTTTGTGTATTATTATTGCTGCTCAATTGCACCTGTTGGGCAAGCACCTGCACAAGAACCACAATCGATACATTTTTCAGGATCGATTTCAAATTTTCCATCTCCCATGCTGATAGCGCCTACAGGACACTGTGATTCACATGCACCACAAGCTACACAAGCATCACTAATCTGATATGCCATATTAATTTCCTCCTAGTTGTTTGTAATATTGCTTATTTAATTCTAATACAAATGAATGGGCTTTACAAGAGTTAATTTTTTACTTATTCATCTCGTTACGTTTATCTTTAATTCCGTTTAGGATAATTTGTTTTTTATCAATTACTTTATTTTTGTCCATCGGTGGTACATCTTTTAACGGGTATTCCATGTTTAATTTTTTATATTTTGTCACACCCATAGTATGATAAGGTAATACGTCAAGTGCCTTTAGATTGCTAAGACCACCGATAAAGTATCCCAGTTTGTACAAATAGTCATCATCATCGGTTATATCCGGTACTACAACGTGTCTGATCCAAACAGGAACATTTTTTTCAGATAAATGTCTGGCAAAGTCAAGAATTCCATCATTAGGCTGTTTGGTGAGTTCTTTATGCTTGTCCGGATCAATGTGTTTAATATCAAGCATAACAAGGTCTGTCAGACTGAGCAAGGTATTCAGTTTTTCAATATATGGAGCATTATCCTTATTAAAGCCAATGCCGGAGGTATCAATGCAGGTGTGAATGTTTTTCTTTTTAGCTTCGGTAAATAATTCAATAAGAAAATCTATCTGCATTAATGGCTCGCCACCGGTTACGGTAATGCCACCGGAGGTATAGAAGCTCGCATTTCTTTCATATTGTTCCAGTAAGTCAGAAACCTCCATTTCAGTGCCACCGGTCATAGGCCATGTATCAGGATTGTGACAGTATGCACATCTCATAGGACATCCCTGCACAAAAATAACAAATCTTACACCGGGACCGTCTACCGTTCCAAAGGTCTCAATTGAATGAATTCTTCCGCTCATGTTTATCTCCAAATATATAAATTTACTTAAAACCCATAGATAGTATACTATTTATGAATGCAAAATACAATTAAAAAAGTGGCAGAGCCAATTGGTTCTGCCACTAAATAACTTATACAGTCAGCAATTACATTGCCTCATGGAATGTACGTGTAATAACGTCATTCTGCTGTTCTGCAGTTAATTTGATGAAGTTAACTGCGTATCCTGATACACGGATTGTTAACTGAGGATAGTTTTCAGGGTTCTTCTGTGCATCAAGTAAGGTTTCTCTGTTTAATACGTTAACATTAAGGTGATGTCCGCCTTTTGTTGCATATCCGTCTAACAAAGATACTAAGTTATCAATTTGAGATTGTGCTATCATATTATTTACCTCCTGTTATAGTCAATTACTTCTTAGTAGGACAGGAACTATAATCATCCAGCCCCTGTTCAAGGGTTGGTACGCTACAAGCCAAAGGAGTTCTTGAACAATCAGAGCATCCCATGGTCTGTACTTCCTTGGATACATTGCAGTTCTCGTCAAAGTCCACGTTAACGTGACCTACACCGTTTGAAATGCCGTCATCCAGCATCTTAATCAAATCTTCAATCATTGCATCGTTATCCATATAAGCTCCTATCTGTGTCAGTTAAATTATTTAGATAAATCGATTTCAATATCACCTGCAAATACTTTGTCTTCCTTACCAAGAGCACCAGGAATGATTGTAAATGTATTTGAAATACCATCCTGTGAATGGTTGAATGGAAGTTTAGCAACTGATGAAAGAGAAGCAACAGCACCATGAGTATCGCGTCCGTGCATTGGGTTAGCACCCGGAGCAAATGGCTGTCCTTTCTTACGTCCGTCAGGTGTATTACCTGTAGCTTTACCGTATGTTACGTTAGATGTAATTGTTAATACTGACATTGTAGGGAATCCATCTCTGTATGTGTGATGTCTTCTGATCATTGTCATGAATGTCTTAACAAGGTTTTTAGCAATATCATCTGCACGGTCATCATCGTTACCGTATTTAGGGAAGTCACCTGTTGTTTCGAAATCAACGATGATTCCTTCTTCATCACGGATAGGCTTAACTGTAGCATACTTAATAGCTGATAAAGAGTCAGTTACTACTGAAAGTCCTGCGATACCTGTAGCGAAGTAACGAAGAACATCTCTGTCATGTAAAGCCATCTGAGCTCTTTCGTAGCAGTATTTATCATGCATATAATGGATTACGTTAAGAGTATTTACATATACATCTGCTAACCATTCCATCATATCTGTGAACTTATCCATTACATCGTCATAGTTAAGAACATCGCCTTCAACTTTTCTGTACTTAGGACCAACCTGCTTACGTGTAACTTCATCAATACCACCGTTTAATGAGTAAAGTAAACATTTAGCAAGGTTTGCTCTAGCTCCGAAGAACTGCATCTGCTTACCGATAACCATTGAAGATACACAACAAGCGATACCGTAATCATCACCATGAGTTACTCTCATGAGGTCGTCGTTCTCGTACTGGATAGAAGATGACTGGATAGACATCTTAGCACAGTATTTCTTGAAGTTCATAGGTAATCTTGTTGACCAGAGAACTGTTAAGTT
Organism: Lachnospiraceae bacterium; assembly: GCA_045576455.1. Taxonomy (GTDB): domain Bacteria; phylum Bacillota; class Clostridia; order Lachnospirales; family Lachnospiraceae; genus RGIG4034. The sequence continues at coordinate 15,801 of JAZNGM010000023.1, forward strand.
AGGTTCCGGAGAAGCACCTAAGTTTGTTAATGTATTTAAGTAACGGAATGACATCTTTGTAACCATGTGACGTCCGTCGATACCAACACCTGCAAGTGATTCTGTAACCCATACAGGATCTCCTGCGAATAACTGGTTGTATTCAGGTGTTCTTGCGAACTTGATTAATCTTAACTTCATGATGAAGTGGTCAACGAATTCCTGAATCTGCTCTTCTGTAAATGTTCCGTTCTTGATATCTCTTTCTGCGTAGCAGTCGATGAATGTTGATGTACGTCCGAGTGACATAGCAGCACCGTTCTGCTCTTTAACTGCTGAAAGGTAACCGAAGTATGTTGCCTGAATAGCTTCCTGAACGTTTGTAGCAGGTCTTGAAATATCACATCCGTAAGATGCAGCCATTTCTTTCATTAACTTAAGAGCTACGATCTGCTCAGAAATTTCTTCACGAAGACGGATAACTTCATCAGTCATTACACGTCCGGTTGAATCTTTCTGCTCTAATTTGTCTTCGATAAGTCTGTCGATACCGTAAAGAGCGATACGTCTGTAGTCGCCGATGATACGTCCACGTCCGTAAGCATCAGGAAGACCTGTGATTACGTGTGATGAACGGCAAGCTCTCATCTCTGCATTGTATGCATCGAAACAACCTGCATTGTGTGTTTTTCTATGGATTGAGAAGAATTCAGATACTTCAGGATCTACCTTATATCCGTTGTCTTCACAAGCCTTCTCTGCCATACGGATACCACCATAAGGCTGAAGAGAACGCTTAAATGGCTTATCTGTCTGGAAACCTACGATTGTTTCCTTGCTCTTGTCAAGGTATCCCGGTCCATGTGAAGTAATTGTAGAGATAACTTTTGTGTCCATATCAAGAACACCGCCTGCTTCTCTTTCCTTCTTAGATAACTCTAATACCTGTGCCCACAAATCTTTTGTGTTCTGTGTAGGTCCTGCTAAGAATGCGTCATCTCCATCATATGGAGTATAGTTCTTCTGGATGAAATCACGTACGTTGATTTCTGATTCCCATTTGCCGCCTACAAAATCTTTCCATTCTGGTCTCATTTCTTTGAAATTCCTCCTATTTTATTGTGATAAATTTAAAGTATTGTTATGGCTTATTAATCATAAGAAAAAGCCAATAATTCATACCTTCCGATACTCCATATTTTACTCTAACGATTGTATACACGTCAAGAGAAGTAGTGTACTTTTTCGGGAACAAAGAATTGATTTTGTTGGTAATTTTGCTAAAATACTGGATAGAATATGAAAGGTGTGATATGATACCATTTGTTTAGAGGTAATATTGCATAAATATATTGATTTTAGGAGGATAAATAATTATGGCAAATTTTTCAAAAGATATGACAATCGGTGAAATTTTAAGAACAAATCCTATGGCAGCTCCTATTCTTATGGAATCAGGAATGCATTGTGTAGGATGTCCGTCAGCGCAGGGCGAAACACTGGAAGAAGCAGCTATGGTACATGGAATGGATGCTGACAAGTTATTAGAGAAGCTTAATGCGTTATAATTCGGTAAGTGCCAGATTATAGCGATAATCTTTTTTTCCTTTTACAGTTTTTCTCATTATCACGAAATCAGGGTATGCTGTGATGGCATACCCTGATTTTGTGTTTTCGTATCATATATGAGTTAGATTCTTGCTAGGGATTGTAAGGCACGATATTCAATCAGGCGTTCATAATGCTCCTGCATATGGGCTTCAACAGCTCTTGAATATATTGCCGGTGTTCCGTACTCTGAAAAAATATTACAAATTTTGTTATATTCTTCAGGAGAGTGTTTTCCTTTACTGATAATTAGTGAAAATTGGCCGGTAACTTTATTCTTATAAAGTGTGTTCATTCCTTCATAAGTTCCGTTAAGTACCCGTGCCAGTTTACTGATAGTAGCAAGGTCCTTAAAATGATATAAACGTGATAAATCTGCTCCGGCCGGCTTCATGGTAACAGTAGCATTAATCTTATCATTATCTTTTTTGACAGTGTTTTTATTACTGTTAGCCTGTGCTTCCTGGATGCGTTTAAAGAGATCCAGAACACCGTCAGCTGCTTCCGTAAGTGCTGATACGGGAGAACTGTCTTCCATATCGTCATCTTCATGAACGGAAGGTGCAAATTTTGAAAAACGGGTATCCAGTTCTTCAGGGTCTTCCACCTTTGTAATAATAAGCACGATACACTCTGAATTCAAAGGAATTGCTTCAATCATGAGTGGTATATCTTCTGCTTCAAAACCATATTGAAAAGCAGCCTGTTGCATCATATCACGGAAAAGGTCTTTTGCCTTTTCTGTTCCGTAAGCAAGCTCGCTTAGCTTTATCTCTCGATCAGCCAGATCTTCTTTGGTTAAGGTACAACGAATCTGATGATCGTTAACTTTTTCTATTTTCATACAATCACATCCTTCTTAAATTGTTTCTTAAAAATACAGTGACTGAAAACACTTTCTGGAACATATCCCAGTATTAAAATTATCTTATACTTTCTGCAATATTTAGTCAATAGAGCGTGAAATTGTTTATAAAAATTTAAAAAATGAAGTATTTTGGAATTTTTTGGCTATTAACAATATATTGCGCGCGATGATAATTCATCGCGCAAGTATTGCATAAAAGAATATATTCCGATATAATTTTTGCATAGATGTTATTAACGTAAACCCGAAAGGAGGATAGGGGCTATATATTCACAATATTCAGTTTGATTTAGGAGTTGAATCCTTTATTACAACTAATACTTATGAGAAACAATTCTATATTAATTAAGTTACTGATTAATCTAAAAATTTAAATACTATACTAATAAGTCTTACAAGCTTATCTGCTTGTTCAGAACAAAAATCCAAAATACACATTATAATTCAAATAACAAAAGATTACATACACAGATGGTTACAAAATAACATCTATGTCTATTTCATTATGTTTTACCAAATTTATATTTTAATACGCCATGTTTTAATATATCACGTGATAAACTCTGCCCAAAATCGAAAAAAGGAGATTACTTATGGGTAAAACAGAGAAAAAAGAAATGATATCAAGGCTTTCGTATTTTGAAAAACAAGGAGTGAAAATGTATCTTGACGGTAAGCTTTCATCGTCAGAAAAGATAGCAGATGCATGCTGCGTTAAAGAAAAAGGTATATATATGCCGGATTATGTCATTTCTGAAAAAGGAGAACTCAAAGAAGTCAGATATGACCAGATAAAGCAAATGTAAAATAATTACATAAATTACAGACATGGAAAATACAGTGTTCCCCCGGACCATATACCATGTGTCAAAGAATGGGGCAGAGTAAAGGAAAGAAGCAAATTTGGTAATGACGTTTATTAAATAGTCTGATATAATAGGGACGGTCAGGAGGTATAGGGATTTATGAAAAAATTGATTCCCTTTGCTATAGCGGTCGTCCTTATTATCGTTGTAGCAGTATGTTGGGTTTTGCCGGAATTTAAAGGAAAATATACGTATTCAACAGAAGAAGTTGATTTATACGAGTACTATGAAATATATGCTAACGAGGAAGTTTTGGTTACGTTACAAAATGATTTAATACCGGAACGTGCCCGCGTTTTTGATGAAAAAGTTTATGTCGATATTAAGATGGTAGAAACGTATTTTACAGACCGTTTCTATTATAATGAGACTGAGCAGGTGCTTCTATACAGTACGCCTACAGATATTATTACCGTAAAAGTAGGGGATGAGAGCACGGCATATTATGTGAATGATATGGCAACAACGACGGGATATAAAATTGCATTTATCAAGGATAATACACTTTATGTAGCGCTTGATTATGTGAAACGGTATTCTGATTTTGCTTACGAATTGTTTGAATCACCTTACAGATTGCAGATATATACACAGGAAGCGGAAGCTGAGATTGCAGACATTAAGAAGGATACACAGGTAAGAACCTTAGGTGGGGTTAAGTGTCCTATTTTAGCACATCTTAAGGAAGGGGACATTGTAACGGTTCTTAACAAGATGGACACATGGACGGAGGTTAAGACACGTGATGCTATAAAGGGATATGTAGAAACCAAGTATCTGACAAACGAAAGAAGTGCAGCTAATAAAATACCAAAAGAATCCGTAGATATTGAATATCCTGATTTATCCAAAGATTATACGGTAGCTATTGCGTGGCATTATGTGGGAAGCCAGGGTGCCAATGAAAATCTGTCTGCACTAGTAAGTAACGCGCAGGGATTGAATACGGTTTCACCGACCTGGTTTTATTTGAAAGATAATGAAGGTAATATTCTTGATTTGGGTTCTGCTTCATATGTACAAAAGGCACATGAAAAAGGCCTTGAAGTATGGGCGTTGATAGAGGATATTACGTATGATGTCGATTTAGAAATTCTTTTGTCTTCATCGGCTAAAAGAACTAAGTTAATTAATAATCTTATGGATGCGGCAAGCCGCTATAAGCTGGATGGTATAAATATAGATTTTGAAGGGGTTAAAAAAGCCGCTGCCAAGCATTTTGTCCAGTTTTTAAGGGAGCTTTCCATTAAAACGCATGAGGCAGGAATTGTGCTTTCTGTTGATAATTATATGCCTAACGCAGGTAATTTGTATTACAATTATGCTGAACAGGGAAGAGTTGCAGATTATGTAATTCTTATGGGATATGATGAGCATTGGGCAGGTTGCAGTACGGCAGGTTCTGTTGCATCACTGCCATTTGAAAAGAACGGAATTAGAGCAGTGCTTGATATGGGTGTGCCGGCATCAAAAATAATTAATGCCATTCCTTTCTATACCCGTATATGGGAGACTGTTAATGACAAGGTGAAAGATACCACCGATAGTATGGTTAATGCCAAACGTTGGGTAGAAGGAAAGGGAATAGATCTTTCCTGGGATGAAGAAACAGGACAATATTATGGTGAATTAACAAGTAACAATACTTTTTATCAGATATGGATGGAGGATGAAGAGTCCATTAATGCAAAGCTTAATATGATGTTAAGCTACAATCTCGGTGGTGTAGGAGCGTGGCGTTTAGGATACGAACCTGCGACGGTATGGCCGTTAATAAAGGCGTACGTTATGACAAATAGTATTAATAAATAGTCTTAAGAGGAAGCATAAGTACAAATGACGGGGGTACCTTTTAATGAGCAAATCGAAAGATAAGAGAATTAAGAAATTAAAGAAAAAACGTATATGGCCGTCCTTGTTGGTATTATTTCTTTTATTAATCTGCTTTTTCGGGATTATGATATCGGTGGTAGCGTTTCAGGTTACCGATGTGGTATATAACAAAATCTTTGAAGGTGTCAGTAATGTGGAGGAAGTGTCCAATCTGGTTGAACAGGCGGAAACTTCTGATGATACAACCAATCTTGAGGATTTGCTGTCGATTTATGCTGATATTGAAACAGATGTTGAGAGCATAGCAATACAAGGAGAAGATAGTACATTTGTCTGGTCAAATGATGACAGATATCCGTCCATGGAACCGGAAAAAGTAATCACGATTACGGATGATGTCAGCGTGATAATAGAAGATGATCCCGACAATATCATCAATGTAAAAGATAATGAGATCACCATTAATGGAGAGGGACTCCGAAACATTGGCTTTTTTGATATATTGGATACCGACGGAATTAAGGGATCTTCCGATAAGATTGTGGCACAGTTGAAGGTATGGTTTGAAGTACCGACAGAAGCCGGAACCGTATTTGTATTGAAGAATTTGAAAGTTTATGATTATGACTTATTTGCTCTTTTGATATGCTGTATTTTGTTTGCGGTTATCATCGGGGTATTTGTGCTATATTATCTTATTTCTTTTATCAGTTTGATTTTCGGTATGCGTAAAACGACGAAAATTATTTATACGGATATGGTAACCGGTGGGTTAAACTGGCTGTATTTTGAGAAAAAGGGTAATGCTTTGCTGAAAAAAGGCAACCGGAAGGGCATAAAGTATGCGTTGATTCATCTGAAGATGCGTAAATACAGAAGTTATTGTACTTGCTTTGGTGTAAAAGAAGGAGAGGCGCTGATAGAGAAGTGTTTCGCTGTGCTGACGGATAAAATTCAGCGTAACGAACTGATGGTACACCGTGAAAATGCCCAGTTCAGTCTCCTTATTACTTATGAAAGTAAAGAGCAGCTGATTGCGAGAATGGAGGAAACAGAGGCTTCGCTGAATGCGGTTTCACCGAATATAAAGTTATATTTTGGTGTGGGTGTATATCTGATAGAAGAAGCGGATAGCGATATCGTGCAGCTTTATAATAATTCATTACGGGCATGTGATATGTTGGGCGATGCGTCTGAGAACAGGATAGCTTTCTTTGACGTAGAGATGAATAATCAGAGGCTTTGGGAACGAAGAGTGGAAGACGAGTTAGACCGTGCGTTGGCAAATAGAGAATTCCAGGTGTATTTGCAACCTAAAATTAAGACCTCAGAAGAGATTCTTGCAGGTGCGGAGGCGTTGGTGCGTTGGATTCATCCGCAGGATGGTTTTATTCCGCCCAATAAGTTTATTCCTATTTTGGAAAAAAACGGTTTAATTACAAAACTGGATGATTATATGTTGGAAGCAGTGGCTTCTTTACAGGCACAATGGATTATAGAAGGGCGTACGATTGTACCAATCTCCGTAAATATTTCGAGGGCACATTTTACCAGAAGTGACCTGGCAGAGCATATAAGTGTCATTGTAGATAAGTATCAGGTGCCGCATAATGTAATAGAACTTGAGCTTACGGAAAGTGCATTTTTTGATGATAAGGAACTCTTACTGAATACAGTAAAGAAACTGAGGGAATCCGGTTTCAGTGTGTCTATGGATGATTTTGGTGCAGGTTATTCTTCATTGAATTCGTTAAAAGAAATGGATATAGATATCCTGAAAATCGATGCAGATTTCTTCAGGGGAGCGGATTCTCAAAATCGTGGTATGATTATTGTTTCTGAGGTAATTGACCTTGCTAAGAAGTTAAATATGAAGATTGTGGCAGAAGGTATTGAGAGTCGCGAGCAGGTAGATTTTTTGACAGAGCAGGAATGCGATTTGATTCAGGGTTACTTTTTCGCAAAGCCTATGCCGATACCGGAGTTTATTGAAAAGTATCATAAGTAAACATAATTAATGAAAAGCGTGGGCATGAAGTCTGCGCTTTTTTCATACACTTAATTAAGGATAAAAAAGAGTAATAAGTGTGGAAAAAGTAAAAAAATTTCTTCATGATATGGTTAAAGAAAAAGAACTGTTTTTTTTCATGTCCGGGAAACCCGTCGAACACATTTTGTCTGTTATTATGACGCTTATAATGCTGGGCGGTGTTTTGTTTGGTTCAAAACAGATTGCTTATATTACCAACGCTAAAATGGCTGCGAATAATCTTCATATGCACGGAAAAAATGAAAAGGTGCTTCCGGTTACCGGCAAGGAAAGTATTATAGTGGTAATAGATGCAGGTCACGGAGGACGGGATGCCGGAAAAACAAGTGCTTCGGGAATAAGGGAAAAGGATATTAATCTTCAGATAGCGCTTCTTTTAAAAGATGAAATGGAAAAGGCAGGCGTGCAGGTTGTTATGACACGGGAAACGGATGAAGGACTTTATAAAGAAAGCGACAGTAATAAAAAGGTTGCGGATTTAAAAGAACGGATTTCCATTATCAAAGAATCAGGTTGTATGTTTGCACTTAGTATTCATCAAAACAGCTATCGCGATGAAAAAGTGAAGGGCGCACAGACCTTTTATTATTCTTCCAGTAAGGAGGGGAAAAAACTTGCAGAAATTATTCAAAAGGGAATAGTTGAAAATATAGATACTACCAATCATCGTAAAGCCAAGGGAAATGATTCGTATTACCTTTTGAAAAAAACTTCTGTACCGTTAGTGATTGTAGAGTGTGGTTTTTTGTCTAATCCTGATGAAGCAATGCTTCTTACGACAGAGGATTATCAGAGAAAGCTTGTAAAACAGATAACGGAATCTGTAATGGAGTACATAGGGTTAGTGAATCAGGGATAAAGGGATTTAAAGGTTAGACTTTGCACGATAACAGAAATGTGTTATACTTAACCGAAAGTATGTAAATGTCAGTAAGAGGCTAATTGTGAATACTATAATGATGAAAACGGATGGTGAACAAATTAATATAGAGGAAATGAAAAGCGCCGGAAGAATCATCAGGAGAGGCGGTTTGGTGGCATTTCCTACAGAAACGGTGTACGGACTGGGAGGAGATGCATTAAGCTCTGATGCATCACGAAAAATTTATGCGGCGAAGGGAAGACCTTCTGATAATCCCCTTATTGTACATATTGCTGAGTATGATAAATTGGAAGCCATTGTAAAAGAGATACCGAAGAACGCAAAAAAGCTTGCTGAGAAGTTTTGGCCGGGTCCTCTTACCATGATAATGTATAAATCGGATTTGGTACCATATGCTACAACGGGCGGGCTTGAGACGGTTGCGGTAAGAATGCCCAATCATCCGGTGGCACTTGCATTTATTAAGGAGGCCGGAGGATATATAGCAGCACCGAGTGCCAATACTTCCGGTAAACCGAGTCCTACCAGTGCCTATCATGTGGCCGATGATATGACCGGTGTCATAGACATGATTATTGATGGAGGGGATGTTGGTATAGGACTCGAATCAACTATAGTGGATTTGACACAAAAACACCCTATGATATTAAGACCGGGATATATAACCAAAGAAATGCTTGAAAAGGTTGTGGGTAAGGTTCTTGTTGATAAAACTATTATGGATTCAACTACCAATCTGGCACCTAAGGCACCCGGGATGAAATATAAACACTATGCACCCAAAGGTGAACTTACCATAGTGGAAGGTATCGAAGAAGAAGTCGTTGATAAGATTAACGAACTTACGGGTATTGCGCGTGAGAAAGGTGAAAGAGTCGGGGTTATAGGAACTGAGCGGACGGTCAGAAGATATTTTGCGGACAGCATAAAATGTGCCGGAAGCAGGGAAGACGAAGAGACGATTGCCCATAATTTGTATCGTATATTAAGAGAGTTTGATGACGAAGAGATTACGGTTATTTATTCGGAATCGTTTGAGTCTTTGGGCATCGGACAAGCTATTATGAACAGACTTATTAAGGCAGCAGGACATAAAGTAATACATTTATAATATATTTACAAAAAAAGGAGAGAAAATATGATAGCAATAGGAAGCGATCATGGCGGATTTGATTTAAAACAGGCAATTATCAGCTATATGGAGGAGAACAAGATTCCTTATAAGGATTTCGGTTGTTATGACAAGAGTTCCTGTGATTATCCGCAATATGGTAAGGCTGTTGCCAATGCGGTAGCCGCAGGGGAATGCGAAAAAGGAATTGTAGTGTGTACAACCGGTTTAGGCATTTCTATGGCAGCTAATAAGATAAAGGGAATCAGATGTGCGGTTTGCGCAGATACATTCAGTGCTAAGATGACAAGACTTCATAACGATGCGAATGTTCTTTCATTGGGTGGCGGAATTGTCGGACCAAATCTCGGTGTTGAGATTGCAAGCACATTCTTAAATACCGAATTTTCAAATGAAGAAAAACATATAAGAAGAATTAATCAGATTGAAGATTAGTGTTGGGGATATAAACGGGGGTTAATTTATGAAAAGAGAAGATTACATATCATGGGATGAATATTTCATGGGTGTATCCAAACTTTCGGGGATGCGTTCAAAAGATCCTAATACGCAAGTGGGGGCTTGCATCGTAAGTGAGGATAACAAAATATTATCAATGGGTTACAATGGTTTTCCGAAAGGCTGCTCAGATGATGAGTTTCCGTGGGACAGGGAAGGTGAATCTCTTAATACGAAGTATCCTTTTGTAACGCATAGTGAACTGAATGCCATTTTAAATTACAGGGGTGGCAGCCTGGAAGGGTCGAAAATTTATGTTTCACTTTTCCCGTGTAATGAGTGTGCAAAAGCGATTATCCAGTCAGGTATCCGGACTATTGTTTACGATGATGATAAGTATGCGGGAACAAGTTCAACGATTGCTTCTAAGAAGATGTTAGATGCAGCCGGTGTAAAATATTACAAATATAAGCATACGGGCAGAAAGCTTGAGATAGACGTGTAGTGTGTAGTTATATCAGATTAACGAAAGGAGCTGACAGAAAGAGTGTATAAAAGAATAAAGAAAAAGCTGATCCTGCTGGCTCTGGTTATTATGATTGCAGCTTTTCCGCGTGTGGAAACGGATGCGAAAAAATCAACGCAGGACAAGCTCAATGATGCCAAAAATGATAAAGATAATCTGAAAGATAGTCTGGAGGACACCAAAGATAAAATCGATGATCTCAATACAGAGATAGGTGGTCTGTTAAGTAAGCTTTCCGAACTTGACAGTGAACTGATAGCGGTTAGTGAACGTCTGGAATATCTTGAAACTGAAATTGCGACTAAAGAAGCACAGATTTTGGTGACAGAAGCAGAACTGAATGAAGCGCAAAACCAGAGGGATGTACAATATCAGGAAATGAAAGACCGTATACAGTTTATTTATGAACGTGGTGAAACGGCGTATCTTGAAGTATTGTTTGGGGCAACGAGTTTTTCGGAATTTGTAACGAGAGCCAATTATATCAGTAAACTGGAAGCGTATGACCGGTCAATGCTTGAAATATACAGGGAAACCTGTGGTATGATTGAAGAAGTTAAGGCTACGCTTGAAACGGAAGCTGCAGAGCTTGACGCTTTACAGGCAGAAGCGGAAAGTGAGAAGGCAAAAATTGAAGATATTATTGCCGAGACATCTAACTACATAACCATATATGAAGACCAGGTGGAAGAAGCAGAACGCCTTGCCAAGAAGTATGAAAAGGAAATAAAAGAAAAAGAAAGTGATATCAAGTATCTTGAGAAGAAACTTAAGGAGGAAGAGTATCTTGCCAAGCTTGCGGAAGCGGCTATTACAAGAGATTTGTCCTGCGTAAAGTTTGATGAAGGTGACAGATATCTTCTTGCAAATTTGATTTATTGCGAAGCGGGTGGCGAGATTTATGCCGGTAAGCTTGCGGTAGGTGCAGTAGTTATTAACCGCTTGTTAAATGGTGCATTTCCGAATACCATCACCGGTGTAATATACCAGAAAAACCAGTTTTCTCCGGCAGGAAGCGGACGCCTTGCATTGGCACTTGCCCAAAACAGGGCAACAAAGAGCTGTTATACGGCGGCGGATGAAGCCATGAGCGGTGTTACTAATGTTGGGGGATGCCTTTTCTTCAGGACGCCACATCCGAGCAAAACACCCAAATACATAATCGGCGGACACATTTTTTATTAATCAGCAGGTTGTATAGGTTATAAAGCATTTTTAAAATTATTAAAACATTATAAATAAGAAATTACGGTCGGACAGAATTGCAATATCCGACCGTTTTTTTTCTTTCTTGACAGATGCTTTTAAGCACGTAAAAATCAGTAAATTTACCGTTTTTTAGGTAGACACAATATGGAAAAATGAGTATAATGATAAAAGGAGTTTTAGCGTGGGATATGAGGCAAAGAAAACGACAGAAATATTCAAATAGTGTATATAAGTCCTTTGCGTTGTTAATGCAGTTTGGTGTCAATATGTTAGTCCCGATTCTCTTATGTACATTTCTTGGGATATTTATTGACAGAAAAGCAGGTACCTCCTTTTGGGTGGTCATCTTTTTTTTTGTTGGAGCATTAGCCGGCGGAAGAAATATTTATATGATGGCGAAGGAAATATTTGACAATGGATCACGAAGAGATGCTGAACGGACAGGAGAAGAACACTCCGATAGAGAATAAAGAACCTGAGCATAAGACGCCTGAGAACAAAAGAGTTGAAAAACTGATTGCAAAAGGAGTAATCAGGGGAAGACTTCTTAGTGACTCGCCGTTAAATGATGAGGATGAAGAAGAGGAAATAGATATTGTTCCGGTAACGGAGGAAACCAGTCTTAAAGGGACCGTAACGGAAATGGTTTCTATAATAATGCTATGGGGTATTCTTGTTGAACTTTCGGGTGTTTTTTTCGTAAAAGATAAAATTGCTTACAGTATTGGTCTTGTTATAGGTTTGGCGCTTGCGATATTTACGGCAATTAATATAGCCCGCGGAATAAGCAAAGTTATAGATTTGGGACAATCTGTGGCAGCAAATAAGATAAGGTTACAGGCAGTATTAAGATACCTTTTTATTGTAGCAGTTTTTACTCTAATTCTTTTTACAAAGTTTGCAAATCCGATAGCAGCTTTTTTAGGACTCATGGGATTGAAAGTATCGGCTTATCTACAGCCGCTTACTCATAAATTTTTTACTAAGTATAAAAGAAGACAATAATTCAAAGAATTACGAGCTTCTTTATTAACAATATTATAAAGAGGAGGTGAAAGTATGGGACAAGGAATTTTGTTATCCGGAGAAGTTGATTTCATGATCAAAGGTGTCTTTAAGTATTCATTTTTCGGACACACTGTCTGGATAACAACGACACATATCTGTTTGTTAATTGTAATGCTGTGTCTGATTGTTTTTTCCATTGTAGCAGGGAGAAAAATGAAGAAAGCTTCGGATGTGCCGAGCGGCTTCCAGAACTTTGTAGAACTGATTGTCGAGAAACTTGATGGAATGACAAGAGGCGTAATGGGAAAAAATGCCCGGAAGTTTGGAAACTATATCGGAACCGTGTTTGTTTTTATTTTGATATGTAATTTATCCGGTTTGTTTGGCTTAAGACCACCAACAGCAGATTATGGTGTCACATTGCCTCTTGGTGTGCTTACATTTGTATTGATAAGATTTAACCAATTTAAGTACAATAAGCCGAAGGCAATCTGGAAGGACATGTGTTCTCCACTGCCCCCATGGTTACCGATTTGGTTCCCGATTAACGTGATAAGTGAAATAGCAGTTCCTATATCACTTTCGTTACGTCTGTTCGCAAATGTTTTGTCAGGAACGGTTATGATGGCATTGATTTACGGATTGATGAGTACGATTGCAATCGGTTGGCCGGCAGCATTGCATGTTTATTTTGATATGTTCTCGGGCGCAATACAGACATATGTATTCTGTATGTTGACTATGACATATATTAATAACCAAATTGGAGAAGAAGCGTAATTTATTTATTTTAGGAGGAAAAAATGATGGAAATTTTTAATGAAAACTTTGTTTTAGGATGTTCAGCAATTGGTGCAGGTCTTGCAGTTATCGCAGGTATCGGACCTGGTGTTGGTCAGGGTATTGCAGCAGGATACGGTGCAGCAGCAGTTGGTAAGAATCCGGGCGCTAAATCTGAAATCACTTCAACAATGCTTTTAGGACAGGCTGTAGCAGAGACAACAGGTCTTTACGGTCTTCTTATCGCTATGCTTTTATTATTCGTAAAACCGTTGGTATAATAACCTCTGGACGAAAGAATATTTACTCTTAGAAAGGAGGCATTTACTTGGAAAGATTGTTTAATCTGGATATGCAGCTTGTTGCGGATTCCTGTTTGACAATTATTGCGGTATTCGTACTGTTCTTAATTATGTCATACTTCCTTTTTAATCCGGCAAGAAAGATGTTGGCTGCACGTCAGGATAAGATTAAGAATGATCTCGATGCAGCAGTAACAGATAAAGAAGAAGCTGCTAAATTAAAAGAAGAATACGAAGAAAAACTTCGTAATGTTGAAAAAGAAGCAGAGATCATCTTAAGTGAGGCAAGAAAGAAAGCGCTTGCTAATGAAACAAAAATGATAGCAGATGCCAAAGAAGAGGCTGCCAGAATTATCGAAAGAGCTCATACAGAGGCTGAGCTTGAAAAAGCAAAGGTTGCTGATGAAGTTAAGACAGAGATGATTAATATAGCATCTATTATGGCAGGCAAAGTCGTTGGCGCTTCCATCGACACAACTGTACAGAACAGTTTGGTGGATGAGACATTGAAAGAAATAGGTGAGAGCACATGGCTAAGCTAATTTCGAAAACCTATGGAGAAGCATTATTTGAATTATCTGTTGAAGAAAACAAGACAGACCTTTTTATGGAAGAGATTACGGCTCTTAGTAATATTTTGAATGAGAATCCTGATTTTTATAATCTGATGGTACATCCAAAAATTACGAAGGAAGATAAAGTAAACGTAATCGAAGAAGTGCTTAAGGGTCGTGTTTCAGACGAGATAACAGGATTTTTCCGTCTGATTATTGAGAAGGACAGATATCAGGAAATAGATGCAATCCTTCAATATTTCCTTGATAAGATGAAGGAATTTAAAGGAATTGGCGTAGCGTATGTAGAAACTCCGATTCCGCTTAGTAAAGAACAGGAAAAAGCAGTTGAAGAAAAACTGCTCGCAACAACAGGCTTTAAGGAGATGGAAATGCACTATCAGCTTAAAAAAGAGTTGATTGGTGGTATGGTAATCCGAATTGGTGACCGTGTTGTTGACAGTAGTGTTCAGAATAAATTAGATGATTTGAAAAAACAGCTGTTAAAAATTCAGCTTGGTTAATCTAAATTCTGAATGAGCAAACAGAAAGGTGCGTAAGATCCATGAATTTAAAACCAGAAGAAATAAGTTCGGTAATTAAGGATCAGATTAAGAGATATGCAGCTACATTAGAAGTATCCGATGTAGGAACTGTTATTCAGGTAGCAGACGGTATCGCACGTGTACATGGTCTTGAAAATGCCATGCAGGGTGAGCTCTTAGAGTTCCCGGGAGAAGTTTACGGAATGGTGCTCAACCTTGAAGAAGATAACGTAGGTGCAGTATTGCTCGGTAACAACAAAAACATCAATGAAGGTGACATCGTAAAAACAACCGGTAGAGTGGTTGAAGTACCTGTCGGCGATGCTATGTTAGGACGTGTAGTTAATGCTCTTGGTCAGCCAATTGATGGCAAAGGTCCTATCCAGACGGATAAATACCGTCAAATTGAAAGAGTTGCTTCCGGTGTTATTACCAGAAAGTCAGTAGATACCCCATTACAGACAGGTATCAAAGCGATTGACTCCATGGTACCTATCGGAAGAGGACAGCGTGAGCTTATTATCGGTGACAGACAGACCGGTAAAACAGCTATCGCTATTGATACGATTATTAATCAGAAAGGTCAGAACGTAAAATGTATTTACGTTGCTATCGGTCAGAAGGCTTCCACAGTAGCTTCTATCGTGAAGACTTTGGAAGAGTTCGGAGCAATGAGCTATACCACTGTAGTAGCATCTACAGCAAGTGAGCTTGCTCCGCTTCAGTATATTGCTCCATATGCAGGATGTGCTATTGGTGAGGAATGGATGGAGAACGGAGAAGACGTTTTAGTTGTATACGATGACTTAAGTAAGCATGCTACAGCATATCGTACACTCTCCCTGCTCCTTAAGAGACCACCGGGACGTGAAGCATATCCGGGTGATGTATTCTACTTACATTCCAGATTATTGGAACGTGCGGCAAGAATGAGTGAAGAATATGGCGGAGGTTCCCTGACAGCGCTTCCGATTATCGAGACACAGGCCGGTGACGTTTCGGCATACATTCCGACAAACGTTATTTCAATTACGGACGGACAGATTTACCTTGAAACAGAAATGTTCAATTCAGGTTTCCGTCCTGCTGTAAATGCCGGATTGTCTGTATCCCGAGTTGGTGGTGCGGCTCAGATTAAGGCAATGAAGAAAATTGCTGCTCCTATCCGTGTTGAGCTTGCTCAGTATCGTGAGCTTGCTGCATTCTCCCAGTTTGGATCAGAACTTGATGCAGACACTAAAGAGAAGCTTGCACAGGGTGAAAGAATCAAAGAGATTCTTAAACAGCCACAATATAAGCCAATGGCTGTTGAATATCAGGTAATCATTATTTATGCAGCAACTAATAAGTATTTACTTGATGTAGCAGTTGAAGATATTACAAGATTTGAAGATGAGTTGTTTGAGTTTATCGATACAAAATATGCTGAAATTCCTGCTTCAATAAAAGATACAAAGGTTATTTCAGAAGAAGCGGAAGAGAAACTTAAAGCAGCTATCACAGAATTCAAAGAGTTGTTTAAAGCTAACAAATAAACCGAAAGGTAATGGTGATATAGAATGGCTTCAATGAGAGATATAAAGCGGCGTAAAGGTAGTATACAAAGTACGCAGCAGATAACTAAAGCCATGAAGCTTGTCTCTACGGTTAAGCTGCAGAGAGCAAAGGCTCGTGCAGAACAGTCCAAAGCATACTTTAAATGTATGTATGAAACTGTAACAAGTATACTTGCAAAAGCAGGTACCATCGATCATCCTTACCTGAAAGCAGGCGAGAGTGGTAAGAAAGCTGTTATCGTAATTACATCAAACCGTGGTCTTGCAGGCGGATACAATTCCAATATTGTAAAGCTTGTTACTAGAGGTGATTTTAAGAAAGACGATGTGGCGATTTATGCACTCGGAAAAAAGGGACGTGATTCCTTTGCAAGATACGGATATGATATCCGTCTTGAAAATGAATCCATTGTGGAAGAACCCACATATGCAGATGCCATGGTATTAAGTAATAAAGTGCTTGAGGCGTATGCAAAGGGTGAAATCCGTGAAATATACCTTGCTTATACTGCTTTCAAAAACACGGTTGTTCATGAACCGACATTAATAAAGTTATTGCCGGTAGAAGCTGAAGCAATGAAACCGGATGCTAATGTTGTTAATAATGACAATAAAGCACCGATGAATTTTGAGCCTGAAGAGGAAGAAGCACTTGACATGATTATTCCGAAATATGTAACAAGTCTTATTTTTGGTGGTCTGGTTGAGGCTGTGGCAAGTGAAAACGGTGCCAGAATGCAGGCAATGGATTCAGCAACAAGCAATGCGGATGAAATGATTGGTAAATTATCATTGCAGTATAACAGAGCAAGACAGGGCTCTATTACACAAGAATTAACAGAGATTATTGCAGGTGCGAATGCTATTAACTAGCATGAGCCACAATAGTTTGGAAAGGAAAAATAGAAATGGCAGATAAAGTAATTGGTAAAATTACGACAATTATCGGTGCAGTTCTTGACGTAAAGTTTGGAGAAGGCCAGCTTCCTGAAATCAACGAAGCAATCGAGATTACAAGAAAAAATGGTGAACTCCTTGTTGTCGAAGTAGCACAGCATCTCGGTGATGATACAGTAAGATGTATCGCTATGGGACCAACAGACGGTCTTGTAAGAGGAATGGATGCAGTAGCTACAGGAGCACCGATTTCAGTACCGGTTGGTGAGAATACATTAGGACGTATTTTCAACGTATTGGGAAATCCAATCGATAATCAGCCGGCTCCGGAAGGAGTAGAATACGAACCGATTCACAGACCTGCACCTGAGTTTAAAGAGCAGTCTACACAGGCAGAGCTTCTTGAAACAGGTATCAAGGTAGTAGACCTTCTCTGCCCATATCAGAAGGGTGGTAAAATCGGTCTTTTCGGTGGTGCCGGTGTTGGTAAAACCGTATTGATTCAGGAATTGATTCGTAACATCGCTACAGAGCACGGTGGATATTCTGTATTCACAGGTGTTGGAGAGCGTACAAGAGAGGGTAACGACCTGTACCATGAAATGAAGGAGTCAGGCGTTATTGATAAAACAACAATGGTATTTGGTCAGATGAATGAGCCACCGGGAGCGAGAATGCGAGTAGGTCTTACAGGACTTACAATGGCAGAGTACTTCCGTGATAAAGGTGGAAAGGACGTACTTCTCTTCATTGATAACATCTTCCGTTTTACACAGGCAGGTTCAGAAGTTTCAGCTCTTCTTGGACGTATGCCTTCAGCGGTAGGTTATCAGCCGACCTTACAGACAGAAATGGGTGCTCTTCAGGAAAGAATTACTTCTACAAAGAATGGTTCTATTACATCCGTACAGGCTGTATACGTTCCTGCGGACGACCTTACAGACCCTGCACCGGCTACAACCTTTGCGCATCTTGATGCAACAACGGTTCTTTCACGTTCTATCGTAGAACTTGGTATTTACCCTGCGGTAGATCCGCTTGAATCAACATCAAGAATTCTTGACCCACGTATCGTAGGTGAAGAACATTATCAGGTTGCCCGTGGCGTACAGGAAATTCTTCAGAAGTATAAAGAATTACAGGATATCATTGCTATTCTTGGTATGGACGAACTTTCAGAAGACGACAGACTTGTAGTAAGCCGTGCAAGAAAGGTACAGAGATTCCTTTCACAGCCGTTCTTCGTAGCAGGACAGTTTACAGGTTTGGAAGGTAAATATGTACCTATCGCAGAGACAATTCGTGGATTTAAGGAAATTCTGGAAGGTAAGCATGACGAGATTCCGGAAAGTTATTTCCTTAATGCAGGTAGCATTGATGACGTTGTAGCTCGCGTTAAATAATAGGAGTGACCATTATGGCAGATATGAACCAATTCACTCTCAAGATTATTACACCGGAGCGGGTATTTTATCAGGATGAAGTAGAAATGGTTGAATTCAATACTACGGAAGGTGAAGTCGGTATATATGCGAGACATGTTCCGACAACACTTATCATAAGTCCGGGTATTTTAACCATAACTAAAGACGGTGCTGTTAAAAATGCAGCTTTACATGCCGGCTTTGCAGAAATTCTCCAGGATAGGGTTACTATTCTTGCTGAGATTATCGAATGGCCTGATGAAATTGATTTAAAGCGTGCAGAATCTGCATATAATCGGGCAAAGGAACGTCTTGAGAAAAAGTCAGGCGATACAGATGTTATAAGAGCAGAAATAGCACTTAAAAAGTCTCTCGCCAGAATAAATGTATTAAAATAATAGCATGTCAAAACGGCAGGAAGTGCATATGATAATCATAAAGAATATTTTAGGATGTTTTTTATGGCAAATCATCGCATTCTGCCGTTTTATCTTGCTTATCCGATGCCCTTTTCTTATCAAGAGGAAAGCACGGTAGAATCAGATCTCGACTATCTGATGCAGATGTATCCAAAAGATGCGAAAAACTATCAGCGTCGGATTTCTATTATATTAGATAAAATGGATTATCAGGGTAGTTTCATTTATGATGCGTACCCTGATCAGATAACCTTATATAAGCTTGCACAAGATATCAGTGATATAATTTATAAAGAAGAAGAAAAAGCAGGCAATTTACTTACAGATGATAAGAAGGAATGGATCCAAGAATTGGTGATGATTCTTCTTTTTTATGAGATATATAAAAGAAGACACACAGATAGAAGAGGAATTTTGAAATTTTAGTTGTTACGAGAGCAAAAAGGAATTAGAATGTAGTCATGACAAAAGTTGTGGCTACATTTTTATTAGGAGAGAGTATATGGCACAGTTTACTCAAAATGATATAAAAGATATTATTCTTGAAACATCGGACGAGCATCTTATACAAATGGTATTAAGCAATCCTGTTGACAGAGAGCAGGTCAGTAAGATAAAAATCCGTCCGGTCATTATTAAGGACAAACTTCTTTTTCAAATGAGCAGTTTTGTGGGGACTAAAGTATTGCACGATAATCTCGAAAAAGAGGCGCTTGCGGATACAATATGTGCCATGTTGCCATCTAAATTTTTACAGATGGAAATAGATGGGAAGACTATAAGGGTAACGGTGCTCCTAAATAAAAAAGGCACGATTACCATAAAGAAAAAGAATAAAACAGTATCGGATAATTTGAAAATAAATCAGAGTCTTAAGCATAACCGGGAAAAACAATATATTCTTTCAGAAAATGAAAAGATTCCGTTTTTAGTGGACTTAGGGGTGCAAAGTGCGGAAGGGAAACTGATACATGCCAAATATGATAAATTTAGGCAAATCAACAGATATTTGGAGTTTATCAGGGACATTATTCCCGCATTGCCACAAGAAAGAGAACTGACCATTATTGATTTTGGTTGCGGAAAATCTTATCTGACCTTTGCCATGTACTTTTATCTGCATAATATGTTAGGAATGAATATTAAGGTTATCGGATTGGATTTAAAAGAAGATGTAATTAAGAAATGTAATGAATTAAAAGACAAGTACGGATATGATGGTCTGTCATTTCAAATGGGGGACATCAGCCGGTTTGAGGGCGTTGATAAAGTTGATATGGTAGTTACTTTACACGCTTGCGATACAGCAACGGACTATGCATTATACAAAGCAGTAAAATGGGGCGCACAGGTTATTTTATCAGTACCTTGCTGCCAACATGAAATGAATGCTAAGATGAAAAATGATGAATTAACCCCGATGATTAAATACGGTATCATACGGGAAAGATTTGCAGCATTGGCAACAGATGCGATAAGGGCTAATATATTAGAACAATGCGGATATACGACACAAATATTGGAATTTATTGATATGGAGCACACACCGAAGAATATATTAATCCGTGCAGTAAAAAATGATAAGAGCAAGATGATGAGTTCGGCGGGCATTAAGAAAAATAATGCGTTTATGGATTTTTTGAATGTGGAACCTACACTTGCAAGGCTGATAAAGGAGCTTTAGGCGAAGTTGAAAAAGATAGTTTTATTAGTAAGTGAAATCGTATCTTTTGTTATAGTCTTTATTATTTCTCTTTTTCTGTTCAGTGAATTACTGAACAAAGGAAATACGGATATGACGAAGGAAATGGAAAAACCTACCATACCTTATATTTATATTGAGATGGGTGAATATAGTATAAACAATTTGCGGGGTTATGCGAATGAGATGGAGGCAGTCTATCTGCGTGATAATCTCACACCAATCGGTAAGGAACGTAAAATAAGCTTTAGGATAGAACGTTTCGGGAATGTAGTTGAAAACGTGTCTTTTCAGGTAAAGAGCCTGGATGGAAGCAGGTTGTTAGAGCATACCCAGGTTGAAGATCTGGTTATGCTTGAGGACAGTCAAATTGCTACGATAACACTGAAAGATTTGCTGGAAGAGAATAAGGATTATATTTTGGACATTATTCTCACAGTAGACAATAAAGAGATACATTATTACACAAGAATTGTACAGGCAGATAGTTTTCATGTAAAAGAACATTTGGATTTTGTTTCATATTTCAATAAATGTACTTTTGACAAAGAGGAAGCCAGAAATATAACGAGGTATTTGGAATCAAACTATAAAGGTGATAATACAACGCTTGGAAATGTTAATTTATATAGCAGCTTTAATCAGATTACATGGGCTGAACTGAATATAGAGTGTATTACATCGCCTGTAATGACACTGCGCGAAATCAATAATGAAACAGCCACGGTTCATGTAGATTATATTGTAAGTTCCAATCAGGAAGAGGTACTTCATTACTATCGCATAAGAGAGTATTACAGGGTAAGATATACGAAGGACCGGATGTATCTTTTGCAATTTGAAAGACAAATGAATCAGATTATGGATGTTAAGCAGGATATATTTACGGCAAGAACCATTACATTGGGGATACAGAGTGATGACCCTAAATTGTGCGAATCGGCAAATGGTGATGTAGTTGCGTTTGTGAATGAAGACAGAGTTTTTTGTATGAATACGTCTACCAACAGTCTTTCCTATTTATACGGTTCTTATGATACCGATAATTTTGATGTACGTACTATCGGTGATGTATCAGAAGTTGAAGTATTAAAGGTTGATGAAACCGGTAACGTTACTTTCATGGTATATGGATATATGTCCCGTGGAGAGCATGAAGGTAGTGTCGGTATAAGTGTATATTACTATAATAGCTTGTATAACGCGGTGGAAGAGCTGGTATTTATTTCTTATGATAAATCACATGAGATATTACAAAATGAGATTGAGAAGTTATCTTATTTGAGCAAAGAAAATGCTTTGTATTTTATTTTGAATTGTAATGTATACAGAGTGGATCTGAACTCGCGTTACTATGAGATTATTGCTTCCAATATGGAAGAAGATACCTATGAGGTATCGGATGATCACCATATGATACTTTTACAACAAAGTAAAGAAAGATATCGTTGTTCGCAGCTGATGCTTATTAATCTGAATACCCAGACTTCAAGTTTAATAGAGGCAAAAGAAGGGGAATATCTTATGCCGCTTGGATTTATGGGTGATGATGTTATCTATGGTGTGGCAAAACAGGAAGATATTATTAAGGAAGCCTCCGGTTCGGTACTGTTCCCAATGCAAAAAGTAATTATACGGAATGAAATCGGGGAAATATTAAAAGTATATGAGCAGGACGGTGTTTATGTAACAAGCGGACAGATTATTGGTAATCAGTTGGTACTAAACAGAATAAAGATTAATGCATCCGGAAAATATGAGTATATTGAGCCTGATCAGATACTGAATAATAAAGTCAGCGAAGCGATGCACAATTCATTATCCATGCCTGTTACACAGACATATGAAAAGATTATACAGATTAATCTTGCGCAGGATATGAAAGTAAAGGGATTAAAAATCAAAACACCTAAGCAGATGATGTATGAGGGAGAGCGTTTATTGGTTATGTCTGCAGAGGATGTGCCGGAGCAATTCTATGTATTTAGTCTGCGGGGCATGAGTGGTATTACCACAAATGCATCGGCGGCAGTCCGTCTTGCACAACAGGAATCAGGTGCCGTAACAGATGATAACGGACAGTATATATGGTCCAAAGGCGGACTGGTTCTTATTAATCAGATATTAGCCATTAAAGGTGAAAAGCAAAGCGAAGACAGAAATTCTCTTGCTGTCTGTCTGGATACCATCCTTTCCCTGGAAGGAGTAGTCAGAAATAGTGCTTTAATGCTTGATTCCGGAATGAATGCTATCGAGATATTAACAAATAATATAGAAGGGATAAATGTTCTTGAATTGACGGGTTGTTCGTTAGAATCCATGAAATATTATTTGAATAGGGATATTCCGGTGTTAGCTATGTTATCTCCGGACAAAGCAGTATTGTTAGTAGGTTATAATACAACACAAATTGCTTTAATGGACCCGGCAACGGGAACGATATACAAAAAATCCATGTCTGAGGCTTCGACGTGGTTTGCACAAAACGGTAATGAATTTATAACATATGTAAAATAGAAAAGTGAGGTATGAAAAATGGATCCAAGAATTAAGGAATTGGCCAAAAATTTAGTTCAGTATTCCTGTGAAGTTAAGAAAGGTGATAATGTATATATCCATTACATCGGACAAGACACAGAAGACTTGGCTAAGGCATTGATTGAGGAAGTTTATAAAGCGGGAGGAAATCCATATCCGCATTATACAAACCAGAGTGTTCAACGCCAGATGATGCTTGAGTGCAATGAAGAGCAGCTTAAGTTAATGGCAGAGATTGATGCATTAGAAATGAACAAGATGGATTGTTATATTGGTGTCCGTGGCTCCGAGAATGCTTCAGAATTATCTGACGTACCGGCAAGTAAAAGGGAAATGTATGATAAGTTATATTCTGATCCGGTTCATCATAAAATACGCGTTCCAAAAACCCGTTGGGTAGTACTCCGTTATCCTAATGCCGCGATGGCACAGCTTGCCGGAACGAGTAAAGCAGCGTTTGAGGATTTCTATTTTGATGTTTGTAACCTGGATTATTCTAAGATGTATGATGCAATGCAAAGTTTGATTGCATATATGAACCGGACGGATAAAGTACGTCTGGTAGGACCGGGAACGGATTTGACTTTTTCCATAAAAGATATTCCTGCCGTAGAATGTGCGGGAAAAAGAAATATTCCGGATGGAGAAGTATATACAGCACCGGTAAGAAACAGTATCAACGGAACTATTTCTTATAACACCCCTTCATTGTATCAGGGCTTTACCTACGAGAACGTTAAGTTTACGTTTAAAGATGGTAAAATAGTTGAAGCAACGGCTAATAATACCGAAAGAATCAACGAACTTCTTGATTCAGATGAGGGAGCAAGATATATTGGTGAATTTGCCATTGGTGTAAATCCATATATTAAGTCAGCTATGAAAGATATACTATTTGACGAAAAAATATGTGGCTCCATCCATTTTACACCGGGTAACTGCTATGAAGAGGCCGACAACGGTAATCATTCGGTAATTCACTGGGATCTTGTACTCATCCAAAGAGAAGATTATGGTGGAGGCGAAATCTATTTTGATGACGTACTCATCCGTAAAGATGGCATATTTGTAGTTCCTGAGCTTGAGTGTTTAAATCCGGAGAATCTTAAATAAGGTTACGGTAACGTTTCAACACGGAATAAAGAAGCATTCCCAAAATGCCGCAGGAAATGATTTCTCCAATGCATACGGTAATCATACTGAACCATATAGGGCGGATACCATATGCATACATAAGCACAAAAGGGATTATGGCGGTATTGGCAATAATAGGTGGTAACAGCGGTAAAATAGGTTTTTTACGTAATAGGTAAGTACCCAACGCACCGATTAATGTTGCGATACTTCCAAAAATAATATCCGGTATAAGGCAACCACTTATCATATTACTGATAAAGCAGCCTACAAAAAGCCCCGGAATAGCGGAAGGCATAAAAACCGGCAATATGCATAAGGCTTCTGAGAAACGTACTTGAATGGAGCTGCTTGCAAGACCAAAAAGACTTGCAAGATACGTGAGAATTACATAAAGAGCCGCTATCATGGCAGCGGTGGCAATAGAGTGTGATTTTGATTTGTTCATATTAGTCTCCTAGTTTTGTTTAATGTGAGGATGGTTTCGAACTCACAGTATATTAAAAAACATACTTATTGAAGTATAGCATGAATTTTTACTAAGTCAAGTTGCATATTTATACAAATAGATTGACAGTAATCAATAAAAATGTTATTTTTAATTCATTGTTGATGTATAAAATATATCAAATAAAATATATCAATATAACAAGAAGTTTATATGGAAAGAAGAGGTTTACTATGAAGAAGATTTTATCTGTAGCATGTGTACTTATCATGTTAGTTGCAGTAATGACAGGCTGTGGAAGTAAGAAGAAATTAGTTAAGGATGGTTACCTTACCATGGCAACCAACGCATATTTCCCTCCTTATGAATATTATGATGAAGGAAGTAAAATTGTAGGAATCGATGTTGAAATCGCAGAAGCTATTGCAAAAGAAATGGGTCTTGAATTAAGAATTGAAGACATGGAATTTGAAGCAATTATTACAGCAGTATCAACCGGTAAGGCAGATGTTGGACTTGCGGGAATGACAGTTAGGGAAGACAGATTAAAATCTGTAAACTTTTCTTCCAGTTATGCAACCGGTATACAGGTAGTAATAGTAAAAGAAGATTCTGATATTAAAACTATTGACGATCTTGTAGATAAGAAAATCGGTGTACAGCTTGCAACAACCGGTGACACTTATGCAACGGAAGATTTTGGCGATAAGAATGTAGAGAAGTATAATAAAGGCAATGATGCCGTGCTGGCACTTGTTCAGGGCAAGGTTGATGCCGTTATTATTGATAATGAACCGGCAAAGAGCTTTGTAAAGGCAAATGACGGACTTAAAATTCTTGAAACAGAATATGCGGTTGAGGATTATGCAGCCTGCCTTAGAAAAGATAATAAGGAATTGCTTGATGAGTTTAATGCAGCGTTAGATAAGCTGATAGCAGATGGTACTATCCAGAGCATTATTGATAAATATATTGTTGCTGAATAATATCCTAATAGTTAGCAATGGCGCCACAGGTTACCGGAAAGGTATTGCGGCGCCTTTTTATTCATTGACGGGTGCTTATGCATATAATAAGGAGAACATTTCGTGGACTGGCTTAACGAATTTATTGAAAAACTAAAATTTGTATTTATTGAGAAAGACAGATGGACTTACATAGCAAAAGGTGTGCTGACAACGTTGGAGGTAACCTTTTTAGCATTATTGATAGGTCTTGTTATTGGTCTTGTGGTTGCCATTATCAGAACAACCCACGACCAGTTAAAAGAAGAGAAGCTTAAGGGCTTTAGCGGATTTATTATTAAACTCTTAAATGCCTTTTGTAAAGTGTATCTTACCATCATCAGGGGAACGCCGGTTATGGTGCAGTTGCTTCTCATGTATTTTGTTATTCTTGTAACCAGTGAGAGCAAGGTGTTTGTAGCGGTATTGACCTTTGGTATTAATTCGGGTGCGTACGTTGCGGAGATTTTCCGTTCGGGTATTATGTCTATTGACAAAGGACAGATGGAGGCAGGACGTTCTCTTGGTCTTTCGTATGTAACGACGATGGTAAAAGTAATTTTACCGCAGGCATTTAAAAACGTATTACCTTCATTGGTTAATGAAATTATTGCATTGTTAAAGGAAACTTCCATTTGTGGTACTATCGGATTGAACGAGCTTACCCGTGGCGGTTCTATAATACAGGGAGCTACATTTGAAGCGTTATTACCATTATTGGTAGTAGCAATTATATATCTTGCAATTGTAATGCTCTTTACCTTTATAATGGGTAAGATAGAGAGGAGGTTACGCGAAAGTGATATACGTTAATAACTTATATAAGAATTTTGGTGATACAAAAGTATTGAACGATGTCAGTGAGCATATTGCACCGGGTGAAAAAGTTGTTATAATCGGTCCCTCCGGTTCCGGTAAGTCAACCTTCTTAAGATGTCTTAATCTGCTTGAACGTCCTACTTCGGGGGAGATTATTTTTGAAGGCACCAATATAATGGATAAAAAGACGAATATAAACATGATCCGCAGACAGATGGGAATGGTTTTCCAGCACTTTAATCTTTTCCCGCATTTATCCATTATCGATAATATAACGATGGCTCCTGTAAAATTAAAGCTTATGACCAAGAGCGAAGCACAGGAAGAAGCAATGCGCTTGCTTAAGATGGTTGGTCTTGAGGAAAAAGCAAATGCATATCCGGGTCAGCTTTCCGGTGGACAGAAGCAGAGAATTGCCATAGTGCGTTCCCTGGCTTTAAAGCCGAAGGTAATGTTGTTTGACGAACCTACAAGTGCACTCGATCCGGAAATGGTTGGTGAAGTTTTGGAAGTAATGAAAGAACTGGCCAAAGAGGGTATGACAATGGTTGTAGTTACCCATGAGATGGGATTTGCACGTGAAGTGGCTGACAGGGTATTATTTATGTATGACGGAACGATTCATGAATCCGGTACACCGGATAAGATTTTTACCAATCCGGATAATGAGAGAACAAAGCAGTTCCTAAATGCGGTATTATAATTATTTTTTCTTAACGGGTAATTGAGCCAGTACAACCGCACAGAATATAAGGATACAGCCTATAATTTCGTAAGCGGAAAGCGATTGACCAAGTATAATCCATCCGGCAAGTACACTGATTACGGATTCCAAGCTCATAAGTAATGATGCAACGGTCGGATTTAAATTTTTCTGGCCGATAATCTGTAAGGTATAGGCAACGCCACTGGATAATATTCCTGTGTATAGTATAGGTATTAGGGCATCTATGACAGCAGTCATGGATGCCTTTTCATATATAAGCATGGCAACTCCGGATAAGAGCCCGGATACAAAAAACTGTATGCAAGATAGTTTGATGCCATCGGTCAGAGGTGAGAAATGGTCTATCGTAATAATATGAAATGAAAAAGCGATTGCACATAGAACCAGATACAACTCACCAATGTTTATACGGATACCGGCAATATTCAGATATATAATCTCACGGATGGTATTAACGCTGCCGTCATCGGCAAGAATGCACAAAAAGTACATACCAATCAGGGCGATGAGAACCCCAATCCATATGTTTAAGTGCGTTTTTTTCTTAAAAAAGATGCCGATAATAGGGACCATGACAATATAGCAGGTCGTAATAAAGCCTGCTTTACCGGAAGAACTGTATAAAAGACCGAATTGCTGAAGATTAGTGGCTACACATAAGCAGATACCGCATAGTATACCCCCGATAATGAGCGTACGGTTATTTTTTGTGCCTGTATTTTTATCGCGCATAAAATAAATAACCGGAAGAAGTACCATACCACCTATCATACATCTGATAAAACTAAAGGTATACGGACCGATATATTTCATTCCTACGCTTTGCGCAACAAAGGCAACGCCCCAAATGAGCGCTGCCAGTATTAGTAGTAGTGAGCTGATTAATTTTTTAGATTTCATAATGTACTATTTATTTCCGTCTTTGTATTTAGTAAGTAAGCTCTGAATACGCTCACTTGGATTCAATAAGTCACTGATGGAAGTATCATGATTAAGAGTATCGATTATATATGCAATATATTTGCTCATATCACAACTTACATAATAGTCGCGGCTTAATAATTCCGGTGACTGGTAGATAAGGTTTGTTGTAAGAACTTTATCAATCAATCCATCTTTGTAAGCCTTGTCAAATGCTTCCAATCCATTGGTAAAGAGACCGAAGGTAGCACAGATGAAAATTCTGCCGGCCTTACGGGCTTTTAATGCAGTTGCAACTTCAAGAACACTTTCTCCTGAGGAAATCATGTCATCAATAATAATCATGTCCTTTCCTTCTACGTCAGAGCCAAGGAATTCGTGTGCAACAATAGGGTTTCTTCCGTTAACCACTTGTGTATAATCACGTCTCTTATAGAACATACCCATATCAAGACCAAGTACGTTAGCCATATATATTGCACGGCTCATGCCGCCTTCGTCAGGGCTGATTGCCATCATGTGTGCTGAATCAATATTTAAATCAGGAACACTCTTTAAAAGTCCTTTTACAAACTGATAAGTTGGTCTTACCGTTTCGAACCCGCTAAGAGGGATAGCATTCTGTACACGTGTATCATGTGTATCAAAGGTAATTATATTATCAACGCCCATTCTGACAAGTTCCTGAAGGGCAATAGCACAGTCTAAAGATTCACGGGAAGTTCTCTTATCCTGCCTGCTTTCATACAAATAAGGCATGATTACTGTAATTCTACGTGCTTTACCACCAACAGCAGCAATAATTCTCTTTAAATCCTGATAATGATCATCCGGTGACATGTGATTAGGGTGACCGCAAACAGTATAGGTCTGACTGTAGTTAGTAACATCTACGAGAAGATAAAGGTCAGTTCCGCGAACGGATTCCTGAATAACACCTTTTGCTTCGCCGGTTCCAAAACGTGGCACTTTGGCACCTAAAATATAGGATTCGCGTTGATATCCTGAAAAAGCAAGACTGTCTTTATGCTCACTTTCCCTTTCTGTTCTCCATTTAACAAGATACTTGTCAATTTTTTCTCCTAATTCTTTGCATCCCGGTAATGGAATCATACCTAAGGAACCAACAGGAATTGTTTCTAGGTTACGTTTTTCCTCGCGCTTTGTAGCCATGGAAATCCTCACTTTCTGTTAAGCATTCTTTTTTTGTACATTCTTATATCCGGACCGGTTAACTTGCATACTTCAAAATTACTCGTTATTCGTGAGAATATTCTGTCAGAATAACGGTCACGTAATTCTTCCAAAGAAAGGTTAGTGGATATTATAGTTGCTTTCTTTCGTAAATGACGTTCGTTGAGACAAGCGAATAATTGTGACGCAACAAAGGTATTGGTTAATTCTGTACCCAGGTCATCAATTATCAGTAAGTCACAAGTATATAGGTCTTCCAATAAATGATTAAACTCCTCTTTTGCCCTAAAGTCAAATGAATTTTTAGATAATGTCTCAAAAAGAGAGGTAGAACTGAAATAAATGACAACATTACCCTTTTCGATGAGCTCTTTTGCTACACAACCGGACAAAAACGATTTGCCGGTACCGACGGTTCCGTAAAAGAAGAGGTTGTGATAATCAGAGTTAAAATTTTTAACAAAATTCTGACAAGTTTCAACAGCATTTTTAAAACGGAGCAAATCTTCGCCCTGGTAATAAGAATAGGAAAGATTTGCAAAATTATCTGTTTTAAGTAGTGTTTTAATATTGGACTGTTCATATAACATATCAATGATTGCCTGCTTAAAGCATTTGCATTTTTCGCCGTTTATATAGCCGGTATCTTTGCAATAAGGACAATCATAAATAGGTTCGAGATAGTCTTCCGGAAATCCTGCACTTACCAAGGCAAGATATTTTTGTTCTTTTATATCACGAATAATACTTTTTAATTCGCTAATTGCTTCATCATCACCTTCCAGGAATTTCTTGCCCTGGGCAACGGATACGGAAGCGAGTGTATCTTCAAGATCTTTATAAATCGGAGACTTTGCATACACTTCTTCAAAGCGTTCATTGAGAAGCTTATGATTTCTAAGCTGGCGTTCTTCATATCTTCGTGCTATGGTTTCATATTGTGCGTTATTAATAGACAATGCGGTTCACCTCTTAATTACTTAAGATTTCACGTTCTAATTGAGAAAAATCATATGTGTTCTGTTTAAAGGAGTTAAATTTGTTACTTGCATTTACTATGTTTTTATTCGGCTTATGAAGTTCCTCAAGCTTAGTAATATCTGAAACATGATGTACACCGCTGTTGGACCAGTTGTTAAGTATGCCGTCCGTATATTCAAAGCGGTGCTTGTCCGTAGCAAGACAAGTACGTTCACATGCAGCAAGGATAATATCTTTTGAAAATCCTAACTCAAGTGTCCATTTTTTAATAAAATCAATTTCCCTGGTAGTCGGTTGTGTCATTCTGCCAAGAGCCTTCATTATGGATAATGTTGTTGCGTCATATGTATTAGAATATTTTGCGGCTTCTTTTGCAGTTTTTATACCGGCTTCTGCCCAGGAAACGGCAACCTTTTCAATATATCTGAATTCACGTTTATTGCGTTCCACACAGAATTGAACTAAATAATCAATCAAATCGGAATTAAATTTAAGTTCCTGATAAATATACATTATGGAACGGATATCCGCAGCACTTAATGGCTTGGCAAGATATTGTTCAATAATGAAGAGTAACTGCTGAGGCTCGTCCATCTGTTTGAATGCTTTCATTTCATCTAAAGAATAAGACGGTTTCTCCGGAATAGCTTTAACGGCAACCCGTTGGATATGTTCCGTTATATTAGATGCGGCAGATTCTCTTTTGGGAGCAGGCTGTTTTGCTTTGCCCGGTTCTTGAAGCACAATGCCGCAAAGGTTTTTGTCAGCATCGTATTCAAGAGACATAAGTCCCATTTGTTCCCAATATTTCAAAGCACGCATTACTTCGCGCTCTGTATGATTGAATTTGTCAGCAATATCCGTAATGCCTACCGGAAGATTAGCGCTAATCATCCTGGTGAGGTATAGATATACTTTCAGCTGCGCGTCATTGGCATCCTTCATATACTCGTCAATAAAGAGATTGGCAATGACCGTGTTTGAAAAACTACTGTTTTTAGAAATTTTAAGCGAACCCATATAATCACCTGTAAATTATATTTTATGGGAGTGGTTAAAAATGTGTTAATTCCCCTTCCTATAAGCAAATGTGATTATAGCATGAGAAGTAAAAAAAAGAAACACCTAATTTCCTGCAAAGCCCGAAAATACGGGCTTTTTCGGGTGTTGTGGATATTGTGGATATTGTGGATTGTTTTTATGTAAAAATCAAATAAACCTTATAAATAGGCTATTGTTACGCATGTTATTTATTGTGCTTTTTGGAACAAAAAATCCACATTTTGACAGGTGCATAACTGCGTTACAAAATGTGGATATTGTGGAAAAGTTATTGACCAAGCAAGTTTTCCCCGACT
The DNA here is from genome assembly GCA_045576455.1 of Lachnospiraceae bacterium. GTDB lineage: Bacteria > Bacillota > Clostridia > Lachnospirales > Lachnospiraceae > RGIG4034. The sequence continues at coordinate 47,504 of JAZNGM010000023.1, forward strand.
TTTACGATATCTCCGGCACCCATAGTTATCAACAAATCGCCGTTGATACAATTTTGTAATAAAAAATTTTCAATTTCATCAAAAGTAGGAAAATAGTAACAAGGAATGTTACGTTCAAGCAAGGCTTTCTGTAAGTCGCGGGAACTAATTCCTAGCGTATCGGTTTCTCTTGCAGCATAGATATCCGCCAGGACAACCTTGTCGGCAAGGGATAAGGATTCTACGAAATCATCAAACAGTGCCTTGGTTCTTGTATAAGTATGTGGCTGGAATACACACCACACTTCTTTGTGAGGATAATTTTTTGCAGCTTCCAGTGTGGTGCGGATTTCTGTTGGATGATGTGCATAATCATCGATAATTGTTACACCGTTTAAAGTGCCTTTGTACTGGAAACGGCGATTGGCACCGCTGAAGCC
>JAZNGM010000024.1:0-56425 GCA_045576455.1 Lachnospiraceae bacterium
TGGCTCACAGAACGACATGGCTACGATCCGACTTGTATGTTGAGGGTGTATGTTGAAGGTGTATGTTGAAGGTGTATGTTGAGGGTGTATGTTGAGGGTGTATGTTGAGGGGGCATGTTGAGGGGTGTATGTGTTGAAGCGGGTGTGTTGAGGGGTGTATGGCGGTATTTTGTTTTTGCTTATTGGTTTGGGTGATTGAATTTTCTAGAGTAGCCCAATAAAATAGGAAAAATGCAAGAAAACTTGGTATGGTTTGCGTGGTGGCGCCCAAGAAAATAGAGAAAATGCAAGAAAAAATGGTATGGTTCGGCTGGAGTAGCCCAATAAAATGGTGAAAATGCAAGAAAACTTGGTATGGTTCGGCTGGAGTAGCCCAATAAAATTAAGAAAAAGCAAGAAAAAATGGTGTGGCTTGCCTGGTGGCGCCCAAGAAAATAGAGAAAATACAAGAAAAAATGGTATGGTCCGGCTAGAGTAGCCCAATAAAATAGGAAAAACGCAAGAAAACTTGGTATGGTTTGCGTGGTGGCGCCCAATAAAATAGAGAAAACACAAGAAAAAATGGTATGGTTCGGCTGGAGTAGCCCAATAAAATTAAGAAAAAGCAAGAAAAATTGGTATGGCTTGCATGGTGGCGCCCAATAAAATAGAGAAAATACAAGAAAAAATGGTATGGTTTGCGTGGAGGCGCCCAATAAAATAGAGAAAATACAAGAAAAAATGGTATGGTTTGCGTGGTGGCGCCCAATAAAATAGGGAAAACGCAAGAAAAAATGGTATGGTCCGGCTAGGGATACCCAATAAAATAAAGAAAACGCAAGAAAAAATGGTATGTAGCATTTAATAGTGACAAGTAGGGCAAAAGGAATGTCGCTGAACTATAGTCAAGAGAGTGGAAAAGAGAAGAGAGTTTGTGTTAGGATGATTATAAAGAAATGTATGAAAAACATAGTGTTGAAGGGAATGACCCAAAATGGATAAAAGAGAATTAGCTTATCTTTTTAGAAAAGAAAACCCCATAAATATAACGGTTAAAAATTCGAGCCGTAACGAGAATGACTTTAGAGAGGCTCTATTTGTAGAATATGCAAATGAGAAAATAGTGATAAAGGTTGCAGAAAACGGATTCACGGATGAAGAACATCTTAATATGTGGATGACGATAGCAGAAAAATATAAGGAGCTGGGGTATTATTGTCCTCAGTTTATGAAAGCATTGGATGGAACATTTCCAAGAGTTTCATATGAAGGGCATGATTGCATTGTATATGCAGAAGAATATTCTAAGTATCGTTCGGCAGATGAGGTTATAGAAGATAAGTTTAAGGAAACAGGTCTCATTGTGGACGGCTACTATTCTTTTTTAGAAGATATGGTTTTGATGAATGCAAAAGTTGCAGCCAAACACTATGATTTTACGAAACTTCCATCAGCATATTGTATGTTTGAGCTTTTTGATCCTGAGGATGAAAATGATGAAACAACGGAAGATGCCCTGAAATGGAAAAGGGAAGCAGATAGATTACCGGATAAATATAAGGAACAAGTGGAGAAAATATGGGCTAATTGGGTTGATGCCAGAAACAAGCTTAATGAATTATACTTTAATTTGCCTACATCTGTGTTCCAAGCGGATATTAATGATACTAATGTATTGCTTGATGAAGAAGGTAATTTTAAAGGAGTTTACGATTTTAATATAGGCGGAAGAGAAGTATTTATAAACCTAATCTTTAGAGAAGCACCTTATGTAAGTGCAAGAGGATGGGATGCTTTTTTCAAGGAAAACCATTTTGCATTAAGTATAAAAAAGGTGTTGCAGATTAGTTCCAAGGTATATGAGTTTAATGAACTTGAAAAAAAGGCGGCACCACTACTGTATAAGTGTATTAAGCCATTGTATTGGCATAGTACGGATTTGCTGAAAGAAGCCGGCGATGATGAAATTAAGATACAGAAGTGTCTTGACTTTATAGAATATGAGCAAAACAGGGAAATTGATTTTTGGACATAATGGAATGTATTTTAATTATCCCAAGAACTATCAAAAAAACTTCTTCAAAATTATGTATCCTTTTTATTGGAAGGAGTGAATGAAATGCGTAATGTCACTGTGGTACAACAAATGATTGATTGGATTGAAGAAAATATGGAAGAGGGACCGACTTTGCAAAAGATTTCTAATGCGGTGGGGTACTCGCCATGGTATTGTTCCTGTATGTTTCATGATATTACCGGGATGACAATGAAGTCGTATATAGTGGGGAGACGACTTGCAATGGTTACAGAGGAAATCAGAGATACAAGGGAACGAATTTTGGATATTGCCATAAAATATGGTTTTTCTTCACAAGAAGCTCTGACGAGAGTATTTAAAGAACAGTACGGGTACACACCGGCTGCTTACAGAAGGAAGAATAAGCCGGTACCAATGACAGTACACAAACATGTACTATTTCCGAATTATGATGAAAAGAGGATAAAAACAATGGAAACAACAAGATTGGCAATTCGCGTGGAGCATATTCCGGCACATAAGTATTTAGGAATTTGGGAAGAGGAGGCTTCTAACTATTGTGATTTTTGGAATTATCATGATTGTGATGAAGTGTGCGGGTTTGTAACGAGTATGGATAAGATGGCGCATCCGATTGTTACTGCACATACTGCCGGATGGAAAATGAAAGGCGATAAAAAAGTATATTTTTACGGAACGGGAATACCTGATGATTATGCAGGAGAAGTACCGGAGGGATTTGAAATAAGAGAAGTTCCGGCAAGTGATTATATTGTATTTTCCTATCCTGCATTTGATTTTATGTCAGAAAACGGGGATGTTATGGAAGCGGTGGAACAATTGGCATTTACTTACAATCCGGCAGAACTGGGATATGAGTGGAATGATGAAGCGTGTCAGATTTATCAGAGACACTATCCGGAAAAATTGGGCTACCAGGTGGTAAGACCTGTGAAGAAGATAAAATAAGATATAAAAGAATAAGAAAATTACTGGATAGTTATAGTCTGCTGAAAAAAGAATTAATAAAAAAGACTAATATTATTATTTATAGCCAATATAATATAAGCAAGGGATATATGCGTATTATGAATTTTGTTAAACTGTCAGATAAAGTGCTGAATCCTTTCGAATATCGAAATGGAGTAGGACAAATGCTTGAGGCAGCGGTAGAAAGGAAACAGGAACCGGAGGAGGTGGCGGCGCTGTCCTTTCTTTTGGAGAATGGTTTTGTCAGCGTGAAAGAAGGAAAGCTTAGTCCGGAATTTGCCACGATTTCATATGCGGATTATAAGGCAGTAAAGGATAAGTTGAGCGATGGCGTTAACCGGATGGCAGAATTGATTGCACAGCATAGAGACATGGCAGGGGAAGAACTTCGTAAGAAAACACCGGCTACAATATCAACAGCTAATGAAGTTGGTTCCATGGTATCTATGTGGAGTATATTGGAAGGAATGGTTGCTATTGCGCTTGAGGATGGTTTTGTGACAAAAGGTAATGGTCAAAATTTGGCAGCATATTATTTTAATACAGAAAATAAATAAACAAAAACAAATTGCAAAAGCAAATATCAAAAACATATATGCGAAATAAACAAAAACACTCCGTGGTGGAAACACAATGTCTATCCTAATGACATTGGTGGAAACTGGGGAGTGTTTTTGCTATAATGGTAAGCGTGAATATTTTATTGTGATGATGAATTTGAATTTGGTTATACACGAGAGGTGGTAGGGAATTATGGCAACGTGGGTTACACATTTGATGATTGCAGATGAGGTTATAAAGCGGATACCGTTTTTAAGTAAGCATGAGTTTCTGGTTGGCAATATTGCGCCGGATTGTAATGTGGAAAATGAGGATTGGACAAGCTTCACCCCATCAAGAGAAGTAACGCATTGGATGACAGATAAGCGGAAAAAGCTATCGGACTGTGACAGATTTTTACATGAATACATAGAAACGAAAAAAGATTTAGACATTAAGGAAGAATCTTTTTTAATGGGATATTATGCGCATCTTATTACGGATGCGGAATTCCAAAGATATATTCGGGATGAAAATAGGGTAAAAGCGGCTTGGGAAAGAATAAAGCAACATCCTGAATTAAGTAAGCAGGCAAAGAGCATGGAAGAAACATGGGATTCTGTGAAAATGCTTATAAATGCAAAGGAAAGAATGAAGGATATATACTTTTTGGAAAAGGAGTATCTTGAGATGCATCCGGAAACAGGTTATCTGACAGATATTCTTGGCTTGGAAGAATTTCCGGATTATATAGATTATCTGCCGGAAGGTGCAATTGTCCGCAAGGTAAAGATAATGGGATATATCCCCCAAAAAGAAATTAGCCGCTATCCGTACATTGCACTGACAAAGGAAGAGTATAATTATTTTGTTAGAAGAGCTACTGAACTGGTAGTGGAAGCAATCGGGAGCTATCGGGAGGCATAGAAAAGTGTAGGAAGGCTCTATGTTAATGCGGAACAAAACACAACTCAATTAACGCTTGAGTTTAACTTCAATGCTAAACTAAAGTAGTACTTGCTATACATCGGAGTATGGGGAAAGTATGCTGAAAATGCATACGCCGGTGAATCACAAATCTCAAATAGGAAACAAATAGGAAAGAGGTAACAAGATGTTTGATACAAATAAAGTGGCAAGTAACATTAAAAATGCAAGAATAAAAAAGAATATGACGCAAATGAATTTGGCGGATGAGATGGGAGTCAGTTATCAGGCTGTTTCAAATTGGGAAAGAGGAACTTCTATGCCCGACATTTCTAAATTGCCGGAACTCTGCAAAATTTTAAATATTAGTTTTGAAGAATTGGTTGGTGAACGAAGTGCTAAAACCGGCATTGCAGAAAAACTAATGCAGGACGAGAATGAGGATGTCACATTGGAAGAAATGGCACAGGTGGGAGAACTGGTTGAGCCGGATAAAATAGAGCGAAAAGTAAATGAAGAGATAGCGAAAGGCGGTAAAATACCTTTTTCAGCATTGGTAGGTTTAGCACCGTTTATGGATAAGGAAACTTTAGGCAGGCTGGCGGAAGAAATCGCGGACACAGATGTGGAACTGAAGAAGCTTTGTGCCATTGCACCTTTTGTAGGAAGAGAAACGATGGATAGGATTGTTGGGAAGTATATCCGGGAGGGACGCGTTGACGTACATAGTATTGTTGCGGTTGCACCGTTTTTATCAAAGTCAACAATAAATAAAGTGGCGGAATATTTAATTGAAAATGGTCAGGCAGATAAATTGGTTGCAATAGCACCGTTTATGGGAAAAGAATTATTTCCGAGTCAATTGAAAGACATAAAGTTTGATGTAGAGGAACAAGGTGAGAATAAGTCCGGTTCTGTGGATATTGTTGCGGATGAACCAGATGGTTTGCATAAGTCAGAAGATTCAGCGGGATTAAATTGTTTAGGTGATTCAAATGGATTAAATGACTTAAATAGGTTGGCGGTTTTAAATAGATTAGATGATCTGGAGGAGGATGATGTAGCAGAGCTTGCTTTCGGGGCATTGGAACAGGGAGAAGATGTTATCATATATCTGGATTACATGTGTGAGGATGACGTTGGTAATTTAGCCATGCGGGCTCTGGAATTAGGAAGAAATACTGCAGTCTTTTTAGACTACATGGCAGAGGACGATGTAGCAAAATTGGCTATGAAGGCATTAGAGTCGGGTGGAAATACGGCAATCTTCCTTGACTACATGGCTGAAGATGATGTAGCGGAGCTTGCTTTCAAGGCGTTGGAAACAGGGAAGCCGATAGAATGCTACCTGGATTACATGTGTGAGGATGATATTAAAGAGTTGCTGCGGAAGTCACTAAAAAAGTAGAATAAAGATAAAGTAGGAGCACTCTCAGGTGGAAACTTGGGAGTGTTTTTAGTTAAAGTTTTTTTATCGGTGATATGTACAATCCGCAAGAAATGATAATACAGGGTAGAAATGCTGTAGTAGAATAAGACTATCAATTAAGAAAGGCGGAAAAAAATGAATAATTTGCAACTAATAGAAAAAGCACTGTATTATATCGATGAGCATATATGTGAAGAACTGACCTATGAGCGTTTGGCAGAGGTGTTCGGATATTCTTCCTTTCATTTTCACAAGATTTTTTCATCGGTAACAGAGTTGAGTATAACCGAGTATATCAGAAAGCGTCGTCTTACAATGGCACATAAAAAACTATGTGAGACAACAGAGACAGTCGCTGATATTTGTTACAGTGTCGGTTTTAATAGCATACAGACTTTTAACCGGGTGTTTAAGGATACTTTTGGAATGCAGCCACTTGTGGCAAGGGAAACGCAGGCGAAAATTACATATCGTACGGTAGAGGAAATTATTACAGGATATCTAAAACGGGTTGAAGTTGAGGGCGTATTTTCTATAGAACCACGTTTTGAAACACGGGACGAATTTGTTATTGCCGGATATCGGAAACACACAAGAGATGGTTTTAATGTTATAGGAGAGTCCTGGTTTGAGCTAAAGAGTAACATGGATGCCATTGAAAGAAAGAATGAACATACGATGTATGGATTTGAAGACTATTCGGAGGAATTCAGTTCCGAACCATTAGCATTTTATTATATGGCAGGAGTAGAAGTGGACAAGGATGCAAAACTTCCGGAAGGTATGTATCGCAAGGTAGTGCCAAAGGCAAAGTATGCGGTGTTTACGGTGAATGGCAATAATGCTAACGGAGAAATCGGTAAGGCATTCCGTTACATCTATTTTGTATGGTTCCCAAATTCAGAATATTGTATTGATGAAGAGGCGTTATTGGATTTTGAATATTATGATGAGCGTTGGGATTGCCAGTTTGGAGCAGCGCAGATGGATATTTATGTCCCGGTTAAAAGAATGGAGGAATAGTTATGGCATTCTGTGATTTGTTTAAAGAGTTCATTCCAATTCGGGTGGATGAGGATATTTATCTTCGGCAGCATGAACCTGAAAAGGATGCCAGACCGTTTTGGGAGATATATTATGATGAAGATAATTTTACATATTTCGGAGGATATGTAAGACCCCGCGATTGGAATGAAGAGAGAGAAATACGGGCAGAAGCAAGTCGTGTAAAAGGTTTCAAAGGCAAAAGGGAGTATTCATGGGTTGTAACGCATCAAGGAAAAGTAATCGGTCAGATACAGTTGTTTAATTTCTTTAACCATAATACTTGTGCTGAGGTTGGTTATTTCATTAAGAAATCATATTGGAATCGTGGAATCAATACAAAAGTGTTAAAAGCAGTGTGTAAATTTGGGATTGAAATTATGGGATTGGAAAGAATTGAAGCCTTTGCCCATGTGGATAATGTCGGCTCTAACAGAACATTACAAAAAGCAGGATTTGCGAAGGAAGGAACGCTTAGGAAAAGGTTTTTAGTGAAGGGAGAATTATTTGACTGTAATGCGTATTCTTTTGTGAAGGATGATTTGAAAAAAAGTATCTAAGAAGCCGAGTGATAGGCTCTGATTGCAAGAGAGTGTGGTCAGGGTCTATTTTTGTATGCTGAGAAGAGGGGATACAAAATTGCGTCACTATAGCCTATTTGTTATAATAAGAAAAGAACAAAATTCCAAGGAGTATAAGCCATGAAGATAGACCGCCTAATCGGAATTATTACAACCTTGCAACAGAAAGGAAAAGTAACAGCACCGTACCTTGCAAAAAAGTATGAGGTGTCCCGACGTACGATTAATCGTGACATTGAGGCTATTTGCCGTGCTGGTATTCCAATTGTGACTACGCAAGGAGCAGATGGCGGCATTCAGATTATGGAGGGGTTTCAACTTGATACTACGGTATTTAGCGAAGAGGAGTTGGAAGCAATTCTGGTGGGCGTAAAATCAGTTGACAGTGTATCGCGTAATCCGAAGCACGCCGGAGTCAGCGGAAAAATCGGTGGTATGCTTCCGATTGCGGAGCATATCATGATTGATCTTGCTTCCTTTTATCATGGAAGTCTTTCTGAAAAGATTGATTTGCTTAAGCAGGCAATAAAAGAAAACCGTTGTGTAAAGTTTCACTATTATTATAATCAGGGCGAAGGTGATAAGATAATCGAACCCGCACTGATTGTATTTCAGTGGTCTAATTGGTATGTGTTCGGTTTTTGTCCGGAAAGGAATGATTTCCGATTGTACAAGTTGCATCGTTTGTGGGAATTGGAACTTTTAGAGGATACCTTTGAGCCTAAGGAGATTCCTGAGGAAAAAAAGCAGTTCGGTCAGAACATGACAGATGATATTATTATTCCGGCAATCTATGAGGCAAGTGAGACTTATCGCTTGATAGAGGAATACGGACCGGAGTGTTATAAAGTACAGGAAGATGGAAGGCTTTATACAGAGTGGGGATTTTCCTCTTATGCAAAGGCATTAGATTGGTTCCTTGGATTTGGAAGCAGAGTGCAGATTCTAAAACCGGATGACTTTAAGGATTTATATGTGAAGGAATTAGAAAAAATGCTTGTATTACATAAATAAACATGACATACAGGTGTCATGTTTGGGCTGGTATATTAGTTTCAAAAGCAAATAAGCAAAGGAGAAAAAAGAATGATTGATACACGTTGTGGCCTTCGATGTGAAGGCTGTGAGTATATTGAATCCTGTAATTGCGGAGGTTGCGTGGCAACAAACGGAGTGCCGTTCCATGGTGCCTGTCCGGTGGCGGAATGTTGTCAGCGGAAAGGATTTGAACATTGTGGTGAATGTCCTGAGATTCCTTGTGAACTTTTGAAGCAATATTCCTGTGATCCGGAGCACGGAGATAATCCGCCCGGAGCGAGAATTGAACAGTGCAAAAAGTGGGCAAAAGGCGAAGTGTGAGGTGCGTGCAGGATGGATATGAAGAAAGTAATTTCCCTTCGTATGGAACGGCAGTTTTTAGCAAAAGGGGCAAATGAAGAAGAATACATAGAACTTTATCGGGATATGCAGCCGGGACTCAATGTATATTGGAACGGATTTGGACAACCACCTGTACTAAGTTTCCGTGCGGCATTCGATGATATTGAGTTTAATAGAGAACGGCAGATGAAAAGGCAACTTGTAAAAGGACGTTTTACCGGTGGGAATTTGGGCTGGATTATGCCGGAAGAGATGGAGCTGTTTGCAGGTTTATATCGGAAACCGCTGACAAAAATGACTTTGATACAGGAAGAAATTTTGCACCTGATTGAGCATGCTGGACCTTTTACTATTCAGCAGATTAAGGAAGAAACCGAATATTTGGTGAAGGAGATTACGCCGGTGCTGCATCGTTTGCAGGAAGCGTTTCTGATTTATGAGGATCAATATGACGGCGAGTGGGACAGAGGTTGGTATACTTTTACGGAAATGTTTCCGGAGTGTAATTTGGAACGCTACAGTAGAAAAGAGGCGTTAAAAGTGGTGCTCCGCCGATTTGCCTATCGTCATGTAATGTTTGATATCACTATGGCAAAGTCCTATTACAAATTGCCGGAAAAGGAAATTAAGGTTGCGGTGGTGGAGCTTGTCGCAGAAGGTATTTTGGTGGAATTTGAGGGAGCATACCTGTTAAAAGAAGATGTAGAGATTCTGGCAAGTTATGAACCGATACCGCTTAATTTTGTTTATGCGGTGCATCGGAATGATTTTTTATATAAATCAAATGAGCATATTTTAAAGGAACAGTTCAAGCCACTTTATGAGCAATTGGAATACGACCATGAACCACTTCAATATCTTTTGATTGACGGGGAGTTCCGTGGTACGGTGGTAGGGCATTTCAGAAACGGTCCGTACGATTTGAGCGATGTGGTATGCGATATGCCGGATGCGGAGGCGAGAAAGGAAGAAATTCTTAAAGCAATCCGGGAGGTAAACTTCGGAAAAGGTCCGGAGCGGTTTATGGGGAAAAAACCATAAGTATAACATTCAAATTTAAGCAAATACTGAGCCACCTTAGGGTGGCTTATTTATTTGTTTATAAAAAGATGCTTGACACAGACTCAGGACAACAGTATAATGAACTTACGTTCATGAACATCAGTTTCGAAACATGAGTTCCGAATAGGAAAGTATAATGAGAATCGGAAAGGAAGGTGTAGGATATGCCACCAAAACCAAAATTCACAAAAGAAGAATTAATAAGTGCCGCCCTGGCATTAACTAAAGAGGGTGGATTAGAAATGGTTGTGGCACGCAATTTAGGGAAAAAGCTCAATACCGCACCTTCGACTATATTTACACACTTTGATTCTGTAGACGAAATCCGGCAGGCCGTAATAGATGCGGCCAGAGAAATATATAACGGATATGTGGAAGAAGGACTAAAAATGGTGCCGCCCATGAAAGGATTTGCGGTGCAGTATATCCGTTTTGCAATGGAGGAATCCAATTTATATTCCGTCTTGTTTATGAAACGACGTGATGGTTTCAAGTATGTGGATTTTATTATTAATGAAGGACACTATGAAAAGATTATTACTGCGGCAGAGGATAATTTTTCCCTTAATAGAGAGCAAGCGGAGTTTGTGTATCATAATTTGTGGGCATATGCACATGGAATTGCCGTAATGTCTGCAACCGGCGTGTGTAAATTTTCCTTAGAAGAAATTTCTCAGATGCTAGGTATGGCATGTCGGAGCTTTTTGATTGGTATGAGGGTGCCACGGGATGAGAGAGAGGGTATGATGCCTAAAGTAGGAGGCGTTATGCCGGGAGGTGTTGAATCATATGTTGCCTTTTTAAGGAACAGTGATAAATAGAAGACTGATTCAGGAAATGGGGGATTACATGAATAACCATTGGATTTATTGTCCTGTGTGTAATAATAAAACGAGAATACAAATACGTGAAGAAACTATCATGAAGAGTTTCCCGCTATTTTGTCCGAAATGTAAAAAAGAAACGTTAATAGATGTAAAAGAAAATTATGTAGTTATAGTAACAGAGCCAGACGCTGGGACGCAGAGCCGATAAACTAAGATGGATTAAGAAATCCATTGGTTTATCGGTTTTTTGTATTATGGAGGAGTGATTGCATGGAATATTGTAGGTTGCAGATAGGGTGTTTGATAATTCTTATATATATAGGTTTTATATATTTTCGGGGATGTAAAAGGTATCATAAAAAGTTGAATAGCAGTATTTTTGATGAAATGCTCATTGTGAGTACGCTTTGTATTGTTTTTGATGCCATTACGGCAGTAACGGTCAATAACCTCGAGACTGTAAATGTGGTGTGGAATAGGGTTTTTCATTTGTTGTTTCTGATTGGAATTGATACGGTTATCTATATGATGTTCGGGTACATGTTAAGTATAACAGGAGCGTTTCCGGCAAAAAAGAGAAGCCGTTTATTGCTGTATATACCGTATTTTATAAATCTGGTGGTTGTAGTAATAAATATCGGAAACCTGGAGTTTAGACAGGGAATACATTCCAATTATTCTATGGGAATATCTGCCTATACTTGTTTTACAATGGTAGGAATTTATGTTTTACTTACTTTAATTGTATTTTTTAAGAGGTGGAATTATATAGAGGGAAATAAGAGGGTTAGTATTCTTACATATTTGTTGACGATTGGCGGTATAGCAGCCGTTCAGGCAATATTTCCCGAAATATTATTATCAAGTGTAGCAATAACACTGCTGGTTATTGGTGTTTATATGAATCAGGAAGACCCTACCTTGAATGAAATATCAAGATACCATAGTGAAATGGTAATGAGTTTTGCTACTTTGGTGGAAAACAAGGATGGCAGCACCGGCGGACATATTAAAAGAACGACAGCTTACGTAAAACTCTTGGCTGAGGAACTTCGGGCAAGAGGCTATTACAAAGAAATATTAACAAAAGATTACATTCACAATCTTTGCCAAGTTGCGCCGATGCACGATATCGGAAAAATTGCTGTGCCGGATGTGGTATTACAAAAACCGGGAAGGCTCACGCAAGAGGAGTTTGAAATAATAAAGAAACACACATCAGATGGGGGAAGAATTATAGAGGAAACATTCGGAAATCTTGGGGATGCAGAGTATACGAAGATGGCATATGAGGTGGCCAAATACCATCACGAAAAGTGGAATGGAAAAGGATATCCTGAAGGTAAAAAGAGAAAAGAGATCCCATTGTGTGCCAGAATTATGGCTGTGCCGGATGTTTTTGATGCCGTGTCTGAAAAACGGTGTTACAGGGATGCCATGCCTTTGGAGCAATGTTTCGCGATAATAAGTGAAGGAAGCGGTCAGGATTTTGACCCGGTAATTGCAGAAGTATTTTTAGATATAAAGGATAAAGTAGAACAGATACATAATGGAGTGTGTACGAAATAAAAATGGAGATTCAATTTGAAAAATTTACGGAAAAACATATAGACGAGGCGGTGGGGCTTGCCCTTGCGGAGTTTGAGGCAGAGTGCGTGTATTGTCAGGATTTACCCTGCCATGAGTTTGCAGGAAGATTACGGGAGATTTTGTGGTGGCTTGGCAGTCAGTCCTTCGGGAAGGCCGCCGTTTGTGACGGAACGCTTATGGGCTACCTTTTGTTTGCAGGGCCGTGGGACGGAGTTCACGGAGATGTGAAGGGTGTGTTTTCACCACTTGGCGGCAGTGCCTTTTCACATCAGTACAAAGATCGGGGGAAGCTGGCATCCCTGTTGTTTTCAGAGGTTGCACAGGAACTTGTGTCAGAGGAAATCTATAGTTGCGCCTTGAGCCGCTACGCTCATGACGAGGAAATAGCAAAGTCCTTTGTGTTTAACGGATTCGGAATCCGTTGTATGGATGCGATGCGTGAATTGGATAAATTAGCATTACAAAAAACGACCGGAGAGGCAGTGCTCGAGGAACTTTCAAAGGAACGCTTTGGTGAAGTGAAACATTTGCAGCAGGGGCTTCATAAGCATTTGCTCAAGGCACCGGTGTTTTTCCCGCTTCCGGATGGTGGCTTTGAGGCCTGGTTTGCGGAGTGGATAAAGCGGGAAACAATGCGTATTTTTGTTGCAAAGGCAGATGAAAAAATAGTCGGCTTTTTTTCGGTGGATGAAGCGGGTGAGAATTTTATTACAGAATACGGCGGCATGAAAAATATCTGTGGGGCGTACTTTATGGAAGCGTACCGCGGAACCGGAATTGCCCGGGGTTTGCTTTCCTTTATCCATGATACCTTAAAGGCAGAAGGAGTGACCCATCTGGGAGTGGACTGTGAGACTATGAATCCAACGGCACTTCGATTTTGGGAAAAATATTTTGTGCCGTATACCTATTCGTTTTGTAGAAGAATTGATGAACGAGTGCAGGGAAACATGGAGTAACGAGCAAGAAAACAGAAATATATAAAGGATATGGATAAGATAGTGGAATACACGATTATGGAATGCGGTTCTCTGAATGAAGAACAAAAAAAGTGTCTCTGATGCGTTTCTTGGGAGCCGGTTATCCAATAAAAATGAAAAGACAAAAGTCATAGTCTTTATCCATAAATTAGGTTTGCATAATTATAGAAGAGGAAAAATATGATGATACGTGTTTTGGCAGTAATAGGAATTATTGGCGGATTATTATGTGCGATAGCGGATTTGCTTTTAGACTTAAAAGGTGCCGATAATAAAAAGTTAGGAAAATCAAAGATAATGGACAGCAAGTGGTCTGAGATGGCACATGCCCGTTTTGTGTGGTCCGGAATTTTGGCTATGTTTGCCGTTCCGATGTATAGCTGTGGATTTATAGCACTTATGATGCAGCTATATAAGACAAAGACAACACTGGCGGTTGTTATGACGGTTGTGTTTTTATGTGGTGCAATGGGCGGGTTTATGATTCATACTTTTTTGTGCCTGATGCCCACAATCTATAAGAAGATTATGGAGAAGGATGAATTTGAACTGGCGGAAAAGGTGGTAGAATCTGCGTTCCGTCAAATCTATGTTCCGTTTTTTGCGTTGTATACAATGCTGGTGATTCTTCCTGCTATTGTAGTGATGGTGTTGATTGTAAAGGGAGTGTTCCCGTTGCCTTTATGGTGTGTTTGTTTGAATCCGGTTGTTTTTCAGATAATAGGCATTTTGTTACGCGCGACAAAAAGAAAGCTGTTTGTGGATGCACCCAGTTGCTGTGCAGCCAGTATAGGTCTTGCTATGTATGGGGTTTTGACGTTATTACTTATCTTTTAGCAGAAAAGAATTCTTATCCATGATTGGTTGCACTCTCAAGTGGAAACTTGGGAGTGTTTTTAGTATAATAAGAAAAAAATAAAGAACATGCGGGGTGACGGAAATGGTTGAGAATATAGAATGGTTGTTTTTTGACGTCGGATCAACATTAGTTGATGAAAGCAGAGTTTATGAATATAGAATGAAACAGGTAGCTGACCTTGCCAATGTCACTTATGAGTATGTTTATGATACCGCGATGGAGTTTTACAGACAGAATAAAAAGGGCGACTTGGAGACAATGAAGTTACTGAATGTTGAAAAGCCGAAATGGGAAAAAGAATATGAAGCTTTGTATGATGACGCGGAAGAATGTCTTATAATCTTGAGGGGGAAATACAAAATAGGCGTTATTGCAAATCAATCATTGGGTACGGCAGACAGATTAGAAAAATTCGGTATTCTTAAATATATTGATTTAGTAATTGCTTCGGCAGAAGAAGGCGTGGCTAAACCGGATAAAAAAATATTTGAAATGGCTTTAAACAGAGCGGGATGCAGACCGGAGCGGGCAATGATGATAGGCGATAGAATAGATAATGATATTGTTCCTGCTAAAAAATTAGGAATGAAAACTATATGGATAAAGCAGGGGTTTGGCAAATACTGGAACATCACAAATGATGATGAGAAGGCAGATTATGAGGTTGATAATCTGACCGCGATTTGTGATATAGTACTTTAAGGTTACTTAAAAAAACGTGGAATGTATGGAGGAAACGGAAAATGTGTGTGTTTTGTAAGATAATAAACAAGCAATCGTCTGCACATATTGTATATGAAGATGAACAGGTGATTTCATTTTTGGACATTGACCCAATACATGAGGGACATGTACTTATTGTACCGAAGCAACATGCTGATTCTATAGATAGATTATCAGGTGAAACACTTAGTGATATTATGGGTGTAGCTAAAAAGATGGTAGTTGCGTTGAAAGACATCTATGGAAACGAAGGATATAGCATTATGCAAAATGGTGGAAAATATTGTGACTTTGGACATGCTCATTTCCATGTATTTCCGCGATATGATAATGATGGTTTTGGATGGACATATCCCGAAGAGGAATCAGAGTGTTCGGAGAGAGTGGCGGAGAGATTGAGAAGGAGTTTGAGGTAACACAACAAGTTTATAGGTTGATATTTTAATTCAAAACTTCAGTGTATCTGAGTTTAATACGATACAACTAATGCGTCATTGAATTTAAAGGTTCTCATGATATGATTTTGTTAGAATAAATCACAGGAGGGCAATATGTTATACTTACCGGAAAATATTAAAAAGTATCGGATTTCAAAAGATTTGACTCAGGAGGATGTGGCTGAGTATCTTGGTATTACAGCTCAAAGTGTTTCAAAATGGGAAAGAGGTGAATCTCCTAGTTAAAGATACTACACTACAACCCACGCTTACGCAGTATTGCAAGAAAACAACTTTTGGATAAAAATAAAGAAGCACTGTCAACATCCCCTTTGAAGATGACGACGGTGCTTTTTTAGATTTTCGGAGCGAGGATGTAAAACCGCCAGGGTCGATTTTGTATCCGGGAAATGAAAAGAGCTTTGTTTCTGTGCCCATGTCAGTCACAGAAGTAAAGCTCTTTGATTAGCAGGTAGAGGGTATAATTTGGGTTGAACGATGCACCATTTTTGGCGGATCATTCAACTCAACAAGGACAATCCGTCATCTCTTAGAGTGATGTTAAAAAACGGCGGAAAAATTGACCACGAGGACGAAACCAAGTATTATGTAAGGGTAGCAAAATAATTTCAAAAATTTTAAAACCGTTTCTTATTTCCTGACACTATATGAGTGAAAGGGTTAAGAAAGGAAGTATTTCATGACACGGGAAGAATATTATTGCAATGAATTCTTGGAGAAAATTTATTATTTCTGTTTGAAAAAGACCGGGGATGTGCTGTCGGCGGAGGACCTTAGCAGTGAGATTTCTGCGGAAATCTTGAGTGCACTTCACAAGGACATGTTGCCGGAGCATTTTGAGGCCTGGGTGTGGCAGATCGCAAGAAACCGCTTCGCACGCTGGGTCAGACAGAAAAAGATAAACGGTGCGGAAATCTTTGACGAAGAGGTGGTGGCGCAGGTTGCGGTAGAGGACAACGTAGAAGACGCGGTATTACGCCCAGAAGAGATACAGGAGCTACGTCGGGAATTGTCTTTGCTGACAAAAGAGTACAGAGAATTATTGGTAGCCTACTATGTGAAAAACCAAAGAATCGCCACCATTGCGCAAACCCTTTCGGTTCCGGAGGGAACCGTTAAAACACGACTTGCAAAGGCAAGGGAGAAGCTAAAGGAGGGAATGCAAATGGCGAGAACATTTGGAAAATTAAGCTATGCACCGGAGGAAATTGAGTTTTGCCAGAGCGGAGGCAAAAGCGAAAACTGGGCACCGGACTGTTATTTGGATGAGCCGATGTATGATAAAATTTGTAAGAACATTTTAATCGAGGCGTACCGTAATCCGTCTACCCTGCAGGAACTGTCCATTGAGCTTGGTATCGCAATGCCGTACTTGGAGGGCTTTGTGGAGGCAATGGCGGAAGATACGTTACTCAGTAAGACCGGAACCAAAGCAGAGACTGCTACCTATGAGACCAATTTTGTCATTATCAGCGCGGAAGCAAAGCGCAAGATGGTAGATAAGCTAGCACAGATTCAGGGGGCCTTTGTACCGCTGGCGGAGGAGTACTTAAAGTCTGCCAGAGAGCTGCAGCTGGCGGCTGGAAATCATATCTTAGGACAGTTCCAGGATTACGAGGAGCAAAAGTGGACACTGGCACTCCGTTTGGCAGATGACATTCAGTGGGCGGTTTATGACAGACGAAATCTCCGGTTTAATTACGATACGGTTCGACCGAACGGCGGTAGCTGGGATGTTATGGGGGTACAGGAATATCACGGACCGGCCTTTTACTGGATCGGACATTCCTGCGGCGAGGAGCCGGGAGGAGGCAGAATCGAAATGTTTGTTACCGATAAGCAGGTAACAAAGGAGGAAGACAGAACCTTTGCCTGTTCCAGAGACAACGTAAAGGTATTGCACCAGATTTTGAAGGGTGAGTCGGACAAGGTATCGGAGCGTGAGTTAGAGGAACTGGCGGATTTTGTTCGCAAGACTCCGGAGGGGAAGTACGAAGTGACCTTCGGTGTATATTCCAAGGAGCACAACAGCGATACGATACGTTACGGTGTGGCGTTGGAGCAGTATAATGAGACGCTTCTTCCGCTTTATGAGAAGATGCTTGCTCTTGGGGATGAGTATCTGGCCTATTGTGAGACCGTGATGCGGGGAGAAGTACCGAAGCGCCTGATGAGCCAGTTTAACTTCTGCATGCATTCCGTACCGTTTCTTCGAGGAATGATGGTAGAGGGATTGTTAAAGACAGGGTTCTTAAAGCCGGAGGAGGAATTGTCCCTGATGATCGGTGTGTACACGACTGTGTAGAGAGAGACAGGGAGCTGAATTAAGGGAACAGGCAGTCAGAAAGGTCGACAGAAGTAAAAGTACTTATTTCTGTTGGCTTTTTCTATATGGTAATGTATCATGATTATGAAGGCAAGACGAGTAAGTGGGATGAAAAAGAGTGTGACATAGTCCTATGATAGAAAAGTTCGAAGAATTGGTTAAGACCATAGAGCAAAACCGCTGGCCTGTATATGGCCTTGAGATTCGGAAAAACGGAGAACTTTTACATGTGTATGGCGACACAAAGGACACCCGTTACCCGATTTGCTCCTTGGTATGGATACCATTCGTGCGGAAGAAACACGTTATAATATTCATAAGAAAGCCGTAGCGTACCAAAGAAGCGGAGACTACGATATGGCTGAAAAGACATATAGAGATGCGTTGCTGATATATCCGAACAATCCGGGGATGATGCTTGGATTAGCAAGTACATTAGCGTTAATGGGAAATACGGATGAGGCAATTGAATTAATGGAAAAAGGTCTGTTTTTGTCCGGTAATGAAAAGCAGAAATCAACCATGAGAGCAACTTTGTGCTTTTTGTATTTGAAAGCCGGAAGAGAAGATAAAGCGGGTAGACTTGCTTCGGAACTTCCGCACACAAGAGAAAGCAGAGAAGTCATCCTGCCGCTTATTCAACAAGGACTTGATGAAGAACAAATAGATGAGAACATTAAGAATATTCTTTTAGGAGACGTAAAAAACATTTAATAAACAAGAAAAGCCATAATCGGATTATACGATTACGGCTTTTTTTATATTTATTAATTAGTTATTTAACATAAGTCAAGGGTTTAATAAATTTATCCTAACCATGCCTTAGCATATGCAGCTACCATAGGGGCGAGCTGTTTTATTTCTTTATCTGAGGTATTTACGCACAGATGATATCCGCTTTTGTCTCCCCAAGGATTTTTGGATACAAGACCGTAGTAGTTGGCACGGTCTTTATCAATCTGTCGGATTTTATTTTCAAATTCCTGTTCTGTATATGATTCCTGTTCATTGGCACGATTCATACAACGCTGGATACGGTGTGGCATATCTGCATATACAAAGATGTTAAATGGGTTGTATTCCTGCAGGAATACGCCGGCTGCCCTTCCGACAATTATACAGTTTCCTTTTTCCGCAAACTCTGTCAAAAGATTCTTCGTCTCAATAAGCAAATCGATTTTGTCCTGTTCTTGCGGGGAAACATATGCAAGGGTCTGATTGTAATGAATCGGAATACCAAGGAAAACGCCTTTTTCAAAAGCGGTTGAAACGTAGGTTTCATCTTTTGCCATTCGCTTAGCGATTTCCGTTACAGTCTCACGGTCATAATATGCATAGCCCAATTCATCGGCCATTCTTTTTCCCAGTTCACGGCCACCGCTTCCAAATTCACGGCTGATTGTAATAATCTTATTTTTCATAGTTACGCCCTCCTTTTCACAAACATTTATGTTGTTATTATATTAAACCTTATTAGTTGCATCAAAAAGGGATTCCCTCTCTTTAATTGTACATCAAATACCTATTAAATGAAAAGAGGGTTTCTAAAGCAAATCGATAAAATAATAAAATAAATTGCCCGATGATAAGCTGTGCGAATATAGTAAGGACGCTTCCGGGTGGAAATACGGGTGTGCTTTTAGTATAATAAAAAAGGGCTTTTTCTAAGAAAGGGGATAGACTTATGGAGTATTGTGAGAATAGTTTGACATATCAAGATTATGTCTCATTAAGGAGTTCTGTTGGCTGGAAAAATTTTGCTGAAGAACAAGTATCAAAAGCTATCAGCAACAGTACATATAGTGTTACTGTTGTTAATAATAATGAGACTATAGCAATGGGGAGATTAATGGGAGATGGGCTCTATTTTTTGATAGTGGATGTAGTTGTAAAACCTGCGTTTCAGGGTATGGGTATCGGAAGCAAGATTATTGATATGCTTATAGCGTATGTTGATAAAGAAACACCGACTGGTGGCAGGTCAAGTGTGCAATTAATCTCTGAAAAAGGAAAAGAAAGCTTTTATATAAAAAAAGGATTTAAATTAATTCCACATGAATTTTGTGGTCCGGGGATGCGCAAGGTTATAAATAAATAGGAAGAGTAAAGGAGTGAAATATTTACTTTTTTAAGAAAATCATTGATAATCCCTACTTTATGTGATAAGATAAAACAAACATGTGTTCGAGCGACAAGATTGGGAGGGGCTATGACTATTCTTGAACAAATAAGCCATGAAACAATGGTATTTATGCGTGGAAAGTATCGTTTGGATGAAATCGGTGATGGAAAAGATGAATTGAAATTTAAACAAGGTACCAAAACGATTCTTACTATTTATATTCATGAAGACAGATTTACTTTTTTGATTATTTTTGGAAAAAAAGAACGCGAATATTTTGAGATGCATGCAAGTGATTTTTCACAGTACATATGCAATTATTATGATAGTTCAAAGACATACCATGATGGTAAGTGGATGTTTATTGATGTATCTACTATGGAACAATTAGAAGAAGTTAAGAAAATGATAATGATTAAGAAGAAGCCAAATCGCAAACCTTTTCCTAAAGAAAGTGCGGTGTATTCTCAATGTGGTCAAAGGTGTGATTTGTGTGTTCACTATGTGAACACGGATGAAGCGTTGCGTACCATGATGGAACCTCATTTAGCTAAAATGTGGGGAATAACCGATTGGAGTATGCGTTGCGAAGGTTGTTATAGTGATAATTGTTATTGTAAAGACGAGCCTTGTAATGCAAAAGGATGTGCGCCGACAAAAGGACTGTCAGAGTGTGTGGAATGCAAAGAATATCCATGTGTAAAGGCGACATCAGCAGATTATCGTTCTATGATACATACAGAAGTACACTATGCTGACGAAATTACATGGGGGATACTGCCGTATGTTCCCATGCAGTATGAGGAATTATAAGAAAGAAGGATATATTGCGATGACAAAAGAAGACATAATGAGATTAGTAAATGATTCACTTTTTGCAAATTTAGGCTTTATTGATAGCGATGGTATGCCGGCTATTAGGAGAGTTTTTTGTACATGGCATAAGGGGTTGGGTGCACACTTAATATCTACCAATACTTCATCAATGCATGTTCAGAATATATTGAAGCGTAAAGCTGCTTGTCTGTATTTTGAAGATAGCCATAGGTTTGAAGGAGTTTGTTTTACAGGCAAAGCTATTGTTCATTTTGAAAAAGAATATAAAGAAATGGTTTGGAAAGATGGGGATGAACAATACTATCCAAAAGGAATAGACGACGAGGATTATTGTGTTCTTGAGTTTATTGCAGAAAGAGGACGCTTTTATCGATGTGATGGGGTAGGTAATGTTTCTCATGAAGAGATGGAGGCTTTTGACCAAAATAGGACTTGGATTGATTATTATGATTCGCTTGTGAAGAATTGAGAAGCAACGTGGCACATTGTGGGTGTTTAAGAAGTAATAAATTGTAATATTAAATGTGCAGAACAGTAGAGTTAGTCGGAGGTAACAATATGAATTACAAAGACGGTAAACTTGCCCGGCAGATAATATCGTTGCAAAATAATGATGGTACTTGGGGAAATGTATTTCATTCCTTATCCGTACCAAATAATAAGAAGCCACTAACAACCGAACAAGCTTTACGCCGTTTAAAGCTATTGGGCTTTACAATCCTGGATGAACCTATAAAAAAAGCCGTGACCTGCATGGTGTCTTGCTTGAATGGGGAAAGGAAAATTGATAATTATAGCGAGAAGAACAGAGATTGGGATTTATTTACAAAATTGATGTTATCTACATGGGTTAGAATATTTCAACCACAAAACGGAGTTGCTTTAGAATGTGCTAAGTATTGGGTAACTATGATAGAAAACGATTTTGCAGATGGTAAATATGATGAAGATACCGGAGAAGTCGATTTTGTTACATTTTACGAGATGAATTTATTACAAGGGCTTTTGAGCGAAGCCACTGAAAGTCGTATGTTGGATTATGTAATAAATCATGAAAAGGGTATTTACTATGTTTATGGAAAACGAATTAGTGAATTACCAGAAGAATTTCAGTCCGTTGAAACAAGTCGTTATTTAGAAGCCATTGATATTTTAGCCGGATATAAATTGGCAAGAGGAAAACTTGGTTTTGTTGTAAGATGGTTAGAAGATAATAAAGATGAAAACGGGCAATGGGATTTGGGAACTAAAGCGAAGGATAATCTTTATTTTCCACTTTCAGACTCATGGAGAAATGTTGAGTACAGAAAAGCAGATTGTACTGCAAAAATAAATGCTATCATCGATAAATTAAAGAGTTAATAGGGGGATTGTATATGTCAGTAACAATTAAAGAGATAAAGAAAGAGACTTGTCCGGCAACGAGACTTATTGGTAAAAAATACGAACACGGTCCTAACTGGGGCGAGTGGTGGGCAAATGATTGGTTTTCTGTTTTGGAGAAAAATGAACGACTTCCGATAAATGGTGATGCTTACATTGGAGCCGTACATATTGTAAACGGAATGCCTGAGTACTTTATAGGAATGTTTTTCCCGCTTGATACCAACGTTCCCGATGGATTTGATTTTGTAGATATTGAACCGTTGGATTATGCAGTCTGTTATTTGTATGATAAAGAGGGTAGTGATGCTTTCTATGCAATGGAGACGCATAATATGTGTTTGGAAGAACTGAAAAGTCTTGGCTTAAAGCGTAAAGAAGATGACTGGTGTTTTGAAAGATATAATTGTCCACGGTTCACGACACCGGACGAGAATGGTAATGTTATTTTGGATTATGCAATTTCGATTGAAGATTAGTGTAGGAGGCATTAAAAGTATGACTTTTGCGGAAATGCAAGAAATGTATAAAGGGATTGTTGAAAGATTTAACAAAATTGAATTACAGGAGTGGAAAGCGGAGGGTGCAATGATTGAGCTTTCCAAGCAAGTCGGTGAGTTAGCAAAACAAGTTATGATAAAAGAAAAGTATTATGCTTTGACAGGTGAAGTAACAGATGTCGATGAACGTTTGGGAAATGAAATGGCCGATGTAATAGCACAAGTTATAAGATTGGCATCTCATTATGGTATCGATTTAGAAAAAGCTTTCGTTGAAGCCAGAGAAGATGAAGACAGATATTTAAAGTCCAGAGGTGTCTAAAATCCAATTTGGAGAGATAATTAAATAGTATAACATCTACTAAAGCCGTAATCGTTAGTCATACGATTACGGCTTTTTTCATACTATGTATAAACAAGTATTCGGCAGGCATTATGTTGAGCAATTACAATTGTCACAAGAGAGTAGAAATAGAGGAGAGAGCACTGGAAATAGCACACTATATTATTGAAAATAGAGCAACTGTCCGGCAGACGGCTAAGGAGTTTGGCGTGAGTAAGTCGACGGTACATAAAGACATAACGGAACGTCTTGAGCATATCAGTCCAGTATTAGCATCCCAAGCGAGGAAGGTGCTTAATATTAATAAGTCGGAAAGACATATCCGGGGCGGTCTTGCTACAAGGGAGAAGTACTTAAAAGTGTAATGGACTAACCAAGCAAAGAAAAAAATAAAGAAAACAAAGCAAAGTAAGCAAAAAACAATCAAAAAGAAGCGACTGAAAATGCCACACAGATTAGCATTTTTGCCGCTTCTTTTATTTTTGAAGATTATTCCCTATTCTTTAAAGCTTCGCTCATAGGTATTCTTTTTACTTTTCTAAGATGTAATGCATTGATGGCAAAATATGCAACAATGCCGACAGTGATAATCGCAATATAAACCCACGCAGGCAGGTAGAAAGGAATATAGCCTTCTATCATACTTGCAATATACACCAATATGACTTTAAAGCATAAAGCTTCTACCGGTATACATACAAGAAGTGAAACAATTACCGTAATGGTGGTGGCGTTAAGATATAGCTTGCCGATTTCTTTGCTGTTGTATCCAAAGACCTTCATAAAGGAAATGGAAAGTGCATTTTTTTCAACCACTGTTTTGGTAAGAATATATATCAATACCATATATATAACAATAGAGAAAATATTGACAAGCTCTAAAACACCGTCAAAGGATTTCATTAACTGCGCCGTAACATCTACCATATCAGCCCGTGTGATGTATTTCATCAGATGGCTGTCCGGGATATCCAGTTGGGTATCGGAAAGGTACGCGTTATAGTAACCTACTTCATTGCCCAGTAAACTATTTAAGCTTTCCCGTTTCATGAACGCGGTAAGACTGCCCTTATAATCACAGATATCCGTAACGGTTAAGGTATACGTTACATCATAATACTCATCTTTAAAAGAAACCGTATCATTTATTTTTAAATTCATTTTTTCGGCAAGCGGTTTTGAAATGGTAATGGCATTCTCTTTTTCGGGTAAGGCTATCTTATCAAAATATCTGCTGTCTTCTGAAACACCCATAAAAGAAATGCTTATGTCGGTTTTGCCAAGAGAATACCAGGTCTTAAGACTGTAGGTTTCAAGTTTTTCCGCATTTTCAATTTCAATAGGTGCTTTTAAAAGATACTGGTACTCGTATTCCAGTGAGTCGTCGATTTCGTCCACATAATGATCAATAAGTGGCTGCAACCCCATACCAAACATTAACAAAAAGCTGGATATAAAAATGCCGACAAACAATATCAGGTAATTTACTTTATTTTGCAGAAGAACCCTGATACGGAACCGTGTCATAAAAGAAAAATCAGGCAGCTTAAGCGCACGCTTCTGTTTCTTTTTATGTAAGTCTTTCCTTAAAAACTTAAGGGGTGATAAGGATAATTTGTTGTAAAGCATGAACCAGTTGATGGCAATCATGATTACTACCGGTAAAATATTTGCCACGATAAAGGCTTCAAGGCTGAACCGTATTTGAAGCGGTGGTATGGAATAGGTAGTGTAGTATAGTTCTTTAAAAGGTTCAAGCATTACGGTATATCCTAATATGTTACCGACAATGGTACTTAATATGGCCAGAATCAATGTCGGGGACAGGTAATGCATAATAATTTCATGCTTTTTATAGCCGGAAGCACGAAGTGTACCGATAATGGCAGCTTCTGCTTCAATGGTGTTGTTGGTCAGTATTACGAAGACGAAAGCAATTACAATAATCAGTATGTAGATAAACACTTTCATAACAGGACCGTCTTTACCAATATCTTCGCGTAAAAAAGTAATGCTCTGGTTTTGCTCCGCAGTTAAAAAAGACTGAAGGTTTACTCCTTCTTGGGCGAGTGTTTTTAAGATATCGGATACCTTTTCGTTTTCTTCCTGCTTAGTAAGGCTTGGGTCTTTAAAGGCATATGAGTAGCGATAGGTAAGCGAGTCTTTGTCATATTGTATAAAGCCTTCCTTGGTTACCAGAGAAATGCCAAAATCGGTCGTATTAGGCAATAAATCCTGATTGCTTTTATATAGGGAATTATAGTCCGGTACGGCAATAATTCCGGTGACCTTCATTGAAATACCGTTGGTGTCAATGATGTCGCCTATTTTTATCCCGCGGTTTTTCGCGAATAGCCGCTCGATAGCAATTTCATTCTCCTTTTCGGGAAGCTTACCGCTAAAAAGGGAAGGTAGATTTAAAGTGTTACGTTCGTTAAACACAAGGAGCTTAGCGGTTGTATCGAAGCCGTGGACGGAAGAATAAAAGTTTTCAGCAACCGTTATATCTTTTTCATTAAGTTCCGATAACAGTTCTTCACTCAGTGGTCCGGTAGTTTCAAATTGTCCATCTTCGATACGGCATTCCCTGTCGTTTACTTCAAGAAGCTTTACCGTACTGTCAATGGATGAAGTAAAAGATGCCCCCAGCATAATGGTAGTAACCAATAAGACAAATAAGCCGATGTATTTACCGGCGTTCTTTTTAAATTCTCTGGGGAGGCGTTTGTTTAAAGGATTTCTCATATTACACCTCCTACCAGTCAAGGTCTTTTGCGGCGACGAGGGTGTCGTTTGTGTAGTTGCCGGTTATCTGCCCATCATGCATTTTAAGAACACGGTGAGCCATTCCGCTTATCGCATTGTTGTGTGTAACGATAATAATGGTGTTATGGTATTTTTGGTTAATGAGTTCGATTAAGCCCAGTATTTCTTTTGAGGTGCGGTAATCCAGTGCACCGGTCGGCTCATCACACAAGAGAAGAGACGGGTTTTTAATCAGGGCTCTTCCGATGGCGCAACGCTGTTGCTGTCCGCCCGATAGCTGGGAAGGAAGCTTATCCTTATGTTCATACAATCCCAGCGTTTTTAAAAGTTCATTGATTTCTAAAGGATTTTTGCTAAGGTAGGCGCATACTTCGATATTTTCTTTTACCGTAAGGTTAGGGATAAGATTGTAAAACTGGAATACAAATCCTAAATGATTTCTGCGGTACAGGTTTAATTCATTTTCGCTCATGTCAACGGTACAATCCGGACCGATGTCAATACAACCTTCATCTGCATTTTCAATGCCCCCTATAATATTAAGCAGGGTGGATTTGCCGGAACCGGATGGTCCCAACAGTACGCAGATTTCACCGTCCTTTATTTCGCAGTTGATTCCTTTTAAAACTTCGGTACGGTTTTCACCTTCACCATAAAATTTGTGTACGTCGTTGATTTTAACGTTCATTTTTTTCCTCCTTGTCACACGAATGATTAATTAATTAAGCACGCAAAAAAATGCGGGTACATTACGGTACTCGCATCTACAAATCTAAAATATACAGAGACAAGTACAGCAATGCTATACTTAAGTCTCATCATTTAAGGTAAACCAGGATTTACGATATATAACAATATCTACCATGATGTTGATTTACCACACGTATCGTGTCGATTACTCCCTTAAGGATTTCCCTTATACTAGCAAAAGATGACGAGAATGTCAAGGGTTTATCGGGATAGTAAGGTTGCATTTGGTATATGGCTATATTATAATATTTATATCATTGGGTTCATGCTTAAGATAAAGGAGAATTGCCATGAAAAACCAAAAGATGAGCACGAAAATTACATTGGCAATATTTTTAGTAATAACGGTATGTATCTGTCTGTTGTATACCATTGCAAACAGAAGTATGACGAGGGTACTTAAGGAATCTGCGATGAAAAATCTGCATGCATCCCTGGATGTGCAGACGCAGATTATTGAAGAATATATAGAACATCAGGAACATCTTTTAGTTATTTATAGTAAAGATAGTCTGATCAGGGATTTTCTTAAAGATCCTTCGGATGAAGCCAAGAGAAAAGCGGCACAGGAATATACGGTAAAGTATTATGAAGGGCTTGATAATTGGGAAGGTATTTATACCAGTGAATGGGATACCCATGTTATGGCACACTCCAACGAGGAGTTTGTAGGTCTTTATACAAGAGAAGGAGAACCACTTAAGGAATTGCAGGATGCAATGACAAATAGGGGCGGTTTATATAATACCGGTATCATTATTTCGCCGGTTACTAAAAAGCTTATCCTTTCCATGTATTGTCCGGTATATGATAGTGATGAAAAGACAATACTCGGTTATGTCGGCGGTGGTCCTTTTGCAGAAGGTTTGCGGGAGCTTCTTATCAGTGTAGAAGATGATTCCACGGAATATTATATGGTGAATACGGAAACCAATACATATATTTTTGCTGAGGACGAAAGCCTGATGGCGACGGCAGTAGAGGATGATATGCTGCTTAACATCAGTGCTAAAATTGCCCGGAATGAAAATGTTACGCAGGGGGACTTGGAATACAAGGATGATGATAAAGGAAAGTCCATTGCAGCGTATGAATATATTCCGGAATATAAATGGGCAGTAGTGTCCTGTAACAGTGAAGATAACATATATTCGGATATTATCACTAGCATTAGCTTACTGGGTGCATTATGTATTGCCTCTGTTATAATAATCGTAGTAATATCGTGGATACTTATACGGATTAGTACAAGACCGTTGAAATATGTTGAAAAATCAATTCTCCAGTTGATGGAGCTTAAGCTTGATAAGGACCATAATCTGGATGAGTATATTGGCTGTAAGAGTGAAGTAGGGCAGATCGCAACGGCAATTGATTCTTTATACGATTCCATCGAAGAACTGTTACAAGCGGAAAAGGAAAAGCACATGGCACTTGCAGCCAGTGAATCTAAGAGTAAATTTCTTGCGAATATGTCACATGAAATCCGTACACCGATTAATACGGTTATCGGAATGAATGAGATGATTTTACGTGAGAGTAAGGATGAGACGATAAATGAATACGCGCTGAATGTCAAAAGTGCAAGCCAGATGCTGTTGGGACTGGTAAATGACATCCTTGATTTTTCTAAGATTGAAGCCGGAAAAATACAGCTTGTGGAGGAAGATTACCATATATCAAGCGTAATTAAGGATACAATACTTAATAATGAAGAGCGGTTAAGCAATAAAGATTTATTGTTGAATCTGGATATAGATGAAGGTCTTCCGAAAGTATTGTGTGGGGATGAACTTAGAATCAAACAGATACTTAATAACCTTCTTTCCAATGCGGCAAAATATACCGAACGCGGAAGTGTAACGCTGACGGTGAAGGGAATCCGTGAGGAAGATACCTTTAACTTGTTCATCGCGGTAAAAGATACCGGTATCGGTATTAAGCAGGAAGATATTGAACAATTATTTGACAGCTTCCAGCGTCTTGAGTTAAAGAAAAACCGTTCTATTGAAGGAAGTGGTCTCGGACTTAATATTACCAATCAGTTAGTACAGATTATGGGCGGTACTATTAAAGTGGAAAGTGAGTACGGTAAGGGTAGCTGCTTTACGGTTCAGATTCCGCAGCAGGTTGTGGACGATACACCGCTTGGCAAGTTTAACCAAAGCTGGGTGGAAGAAGATTTTGCCGGTCAGGACGATGATTATCTGTATGCACCGAAAGCTAATGTACTGGCGGTGGATGATAACTCCATGAATCTTAAGGTAATAAAAGCGCTTCTGAGACGTTCTGAAGTTAAACTTGATTTGGCAGAGAGCGGAACGGAATGCCTGCAGATGACAAAGAATAAGAAGTACGACATTATCCTTATGGACCATATGATGCCGGAGCCGGATGGTATTCAGACGCTACATATGATTAGAGAAGATATGGAAAACATGAACAGAACTACCAAGATGGTTGTATTTACGGCGAATGCCATTGAAGGTTGTAAAGAACAATATTTAAAAGAAGGCTTTGTCGATTATCTTTCAAAACCGGTTAAGGTGGAAGCACTGGAAAAGGTGTTAAAGAGACATTTGGATATAGAAAAGCTGGTTAATTAAAAAAGCGGCATGTTCTTATTCCTTTTTGGGAATCGGAACATGCCGTTTATTTTTTACATAATAGTAAATTGAAGATTAACTAAGTTTATTTGTATAAATCAAGAATGTCCTGTGTTGAGCCACCCTCAATAGTGCCGTCGGAAAGTCTTCTGAAGCTGTTTAAGAATTTCCATGCGTTTTCACAACTGTGATGTCTTACTTCGTGTCCCTGATTGCTTACGCCGGCAAATACGCAATAGCACATTTCTCCGCTATTGCTTGTATAGAAGTTCATGGTTAATGTACTGTTTTCGCGTTCCGGGTTATCAAGCTTGATTACATGGTCGCCATCCATACCCCAGATTTTGTTACTCCAGTTTTCCCTGTCATCATATTCAATTTCGTACGGATTGTCTGCTTTGTTAATCTTAAGAACATATTTCATACGGTTTAAGCACTTTAATTCCTGGAAAGGAAGTTCCGGAAGCGGAGTTATTTCACCGCCTACGTAAAATACCGGTAATAATATGTCCTGATTAAAGTTGTCTACCGGCTGACCGTAAGAATTTAATCCTACATCAAAGGTTGCGTCCATAGGTGCTACTGCAGCGAACACCTTTGGATATTCCTGGAACATATCCCATGATTTGCAACCGCCCATGGAAAAACCGGTTGAATAAATCTTGCCTTCGTCGATAGGATATTTTGTCTTCAGGTGTTCAATAAGTTCCATCATTTCCGTTGCTGTGCTGTTGAGATGATTCTCGATACATACAAGAAGAAAATTATACTTTGCAGCTACCTGATACCAGCCTGCAAGGTTCGCGATAATCATGGCACAGTCGCCGCCGCCGTGGAAACACATAACAAGCGGAACTTTTTTCTGTTCTTCCATAATAGCGTTGTTATAGTATGCCACATAACCTACTTTGTGGGAGGTTGTGTCTTTGTCATCACCACGGTTGTCCTTTGCGGTTTTTACAATATGGAAATCCGGTTCGCGGGTCATGCCCATTTCTTTAAGTACAGGTTCTTTTTCCAGATTACCTACCATACGGCGGTAATTAATAATGAATTCCTGGAAATCTTTGTAATAGTCTGCACTGTCCTGTATTCTTCCGTCTACCTGTGAAGCTAAAATGGCATCGTTGATTTCCTTACTGTTACCGATGGAAACAACCGGAATATCAGCGCGTGTAGAAGCAGGGAAAGAACTTAAGTTAGAAAGTATACATACAACCGGCGTAATGTCACCTTTTCCGTATAATCCTTCGCCTTCTACCGTCTTAAGAAGATTGTTAGCTATGTAGTCTGCAGATGCACCGTAACCGTAAAGGTAAGTACGATGTACACCACCTCTTAAGCGGAATGCACCCCACTCGCCCGTGAAACGGTCTCTTAAGCAGGTATAGCCGTTTTCGTGATACTGTCCGATACGGGAATGAGCCATAATGTCAGCATAAAGACTACTGTCAGCTTCACTCCAGCTTTTGTTATTCGGATAAATAAACGTTACATGTCCCGCAAATTCTTTTGCGATATTTGCAAGTCCTGTACTTTCGGCAAATTGTACGGCCTCTTCTTCACTCATTGGTTTTTCTTCAAAGATGAGCAAGTAAGGAGCCTGGAAGCCATAGTTGATAATGTCCTGATTAATCTCGCAGAACGGAACATATACTTTTGCCGAAAAGCTGTCAAAAGAACTGCTCCAGATTTTGCTGCCGTCAGGTAATAAATTTACATTTGGTTTTGTATTCATAAGCCCTCCATATAGTATAACAATGAAAATATTATATATCATTTTAAAAGGATTGTCACACGAAACAAACAGATACTTTCCAAATATGGGGTAAAATGCTAAAATAGAGATGTTTGAGTGGTAAAAAAATCGGGGTAAAAGAGGTATCTTTGATAACATGAAAAAATTGATAGGAAAGTACGTCCGTCCGTTTTTGGGAGAAATATTCGGCGGATTTTTAATAAAATTTGCAGGAACCATAGTGGACTTATTTATACCGTATATACTGGCATACATTATCGACTATGTTATTCCGCAAAAAGATTTCAAAAAGGTGTTTATATTCGGTGCATTGATGCTGCTTTGTTCTTTGCTTGCTTTGATATTTAATATCATTGCAAACCGCAAAGCATCCAAGGTTGCCGGCAAGAGCATCGAATGGATACGTCATGATTTGTTTGATAAAATTATGCACTTATCCAATCGTCATACGGACGAATTCACGAAGCCCTCGCTGGTTTCCCGTATGACTTCGGATACCTATAACCTGCATGTTATGTTTTGCAGAATCCAGCGATTAGGAATAAGAGCACCGATTCTGCTAATAGGTGGAATTATTGTTACTTTTACCATGGATGTGCAGATGGCGTTGATTCTTGTGGCAAGTCTTCCGGTTCTTGCTTTTATTACTTTTTTTGTATCGAAAAAAAGTATTCCCATGTTCCGGGCACTGCAGGTTTCAACAGATAACATGGTGCGTACGGTGCGGGAAAATATATCCGGTATACGTGTAATAAAGGCACTTTCTAAAACAGATTATGAAAATGAAAGGTTCAAGAAAATCAACAAGGAAGTAGTAGATCAGGAACGGAAAAACGGCATGCTGATGGCAGTCGTGTCCCCGACCATGAATCTTTTACTTAATATCGGATTGATTTTGGTTATTATCGTCGGTGCATACCGTGTGAACAGCGGGGAGACGCAGGTGGGTAAGATACTGGCGTTTTCAACTTATTTTACGGTTATTTTACATACGCTTGTCATGATATCGAGAATGGTTACAACGATTTCCAAAGCGGCAGCCTCAGGAAACCGTATACAGCAGGTGCTGGATGCTTCTTCTGACATGGAGGTTATGGAATGCCTTGAGGAAGAAGACAACGTAAGTAACAGGAATGCCAAAATAGTATTTGATAACGTAACTTTTGCTTACAATAAAGGCAAAAAAGCTACGGTCAAAAATATAAGTTTTTCCGTCAACAAGGGAGAAACTATCGGTATCATAGGACAGATAGGTTCCGGAAAAACGACCCTGATTAACCTGATGATGCGTTTGTATGATACAGATGAAGGCAGGGTGTTTATAGACGGAAAGGATATAAGAAGCTATAAGCCTGAAACCCTTAAAAAGAAATTTGGTGTAGTATTCCAGAACGATACAATATTTGAAGATACCATTTCCAATAACGTGTCGCTCGGACGTGATATGGATGCTGATGCTGTACGGCAGGCATTACATCATGCCATGGCAGACAAGTTTGTACTGGGAAGGGAAGAAAAAGAAGAAGGAGCGCTTAATATAAAGGGTGCGAATTTAAGCGGCGGACAGAAACAGAGAGTGCTTATTGCAAGAGCACTTGCTGCTCACCCGGAGATTCTGATCCTGGACGACTCAACCAGTGCGCTGGATTATAAAACAGATGCGCTTTTGCGTAGTGCCATCAGGGAATTTTACAGTGATGTAACCGTAGTGATGGTAGCGCAAAGAGTAAGCTCCATTAAAAATGCGGAGCATATTCTGGTGCTGGAAGATGGGGAGTGTATTGGTTACGGCAATCACGAAACGCTTATGGAAGAGTGTGAAGTATACCGGGAAATTGCAAATTCCCAGCTGGGGGAGGTGCAGGCGGTATGAGACAGAAAAAATGGACAATTTTACGCCTTTGTACGTACCTCATGAAATATAAAGGACTGTTGATTTTGGCATTAATCTTTACGGTCGGAAGTAATCTTTTTGCGCTGATCGGACCGCGCCTTACGGGATATGCCATCAATGCCATTGAGCCGGGCGTAGGAAAAGTAGATTTTAAAACCGTGTTTATGTATGCGGGCTGGATGGCAGGCTTTTACCTTGTATCCGTTATTATGTCTTACGGATTGCAGGTACTAATGCTTACCATAAGCCGTAAAGTCGTGTACCGCATGCGGGAAGATGTATTTAAACGCCTTATGTCATTGCCGGTAGGTTATTTTGATACGCACCAGACCGGTGATATAATAAGCCGTCTTTCGTATGATATCGATACCATAAACGGTTCGCTTACCAATGATGTCGTTACACTTTTGGCAACGGTAATTACGGTAGTGGGTGCGCTTGTCATGATGATTTTGATATCGCCGGAGCT
Organism: Lachnospiraceae bacterium; assembly: GCA_045576455.1. Lineage (GTDB taxonomy): Bacteria > Bacillota > Clostridia > Lachnospirales > Lachnospiraceae > RGIG4034. The sequence goes on from JAZNGM010000024.1 coordinate 33,163, forward strand.
TGTATTGGTCTTTGCGGTAACCGTACCGCTTTCCATGGTACTTACCAAGATCATTACCGGTAAGACAAGACCGTTGTTCCGTAAACGTTCGGCGGCCCTCGGTAATATGAATGGTTTTGTCGAAGAAATGCTGACAGGACAGAAAACCTTAAAAGCATATGCAAGAGAAGATTATACGATAGAACGTTTTGATGAAAAGAATAAAGAGGCGGTGGATGCCTATTATAATGCAGAATATTACGGCAGCATTGTCGGACCGGTTGTTAATTTTGTGAATAACCTGTCCATGTCCTTAATCGGTATGCTGGGTGCTGTGTTATACCTGATGGGACGGATATCGATTGGTAATATTTCTTCTTTTGTCCTTTACTCAAGAAAATTTTCGGGACCGATTAATGAAGTTGCCAACATTATGAATGAACTGCAGTCAGCACTTGCAGCGGCAGAAAGAGTGTTTAAACTGCTGGATGAGATGCCGGAGCCTGCGGATGCGGATCATGCAATAGAGCTTGACGCAAAAGGAAATAATAGTAATACCGGAATCGGTGATGTCAGCTTTAACCATATTGCTTTCGGATATGAAAAAGATAAAAAGATTATCCACGATTTAAGCTTTAAGGTAAAAAAAGGACAGATGGTTGCCATCGTAGGACCGACCGGTGCCGGAAAGACGACACTAATTAATCTTTTGATGCGTTTCTATGATGCGGACGACGGAAGTATTTGCCTCGGCGACGTGAATACCAGGGACATTACCCGCAAAAGTCTTCGCAAATCCTATGCAATGGTATTGCAGGATACATGGCTTTTTACGGGAACGATATATGAAAATATTGTGTACGGCAAAGAGGGCGCGACGATGGAGGATGCCATCCGTGTTGCCAAAGCAGCACACATCCATTCTTATATCGAAAAACTGCCACAGGGATACGACACTGTTTTGCAGGAAGAAGGAACCAATATATCCAAAGGGCAGAAACAGCTTCTTACTATAGCGCGGGCAATGCTTTTGGATGCCGGCATGCTTATACTGGATGAAGCTACCTCTAACGTGGATACGCGTACCGAGCAAAAAATCCAAAAGGCAATGCGTTCTTTAATGCAGGATAAGACCTGTTTTGTAATTGCTCACAGGCTTTCCACCATACGGAATGCAGATTTGATATTGGTTGTAAATGATGGGGAAATTGTAGAGCAGGGAACACATGAAAGTCTTATGAAACAAGATGGGATGTACAGTAAGCTGTATAAAGCACAACTTGACTAGATTATAGCAGTATTTAACTATTCATTTATGGAAATGTCAGGTAAAATTGTTGTATAGCTATTTGTGAAATCAATTTTAGATAAAAAGCAAATTAAAGTGAGGGGTATTATGAAAGAGTTACATGGAAAGAAAGTAAGTGTTTTTGAAGGCGAATTCCGTCGCCGTCAGGAAGCAAACAGACAGTATCTGATGAAACTTCAGACACCACATCTGCTTAGAAGTTATCTTCATGAAGCAGGAAGATATTCCGGAAGAGGAGCCGACGGAGAAGCCCATGGCGGTTGGGAGGATTTAAGCTGCCAGTTAAGAGGACATTTTTTAGGACACTGGTTGTCAGCAGCGGCATTAAACTATCAGGCTACCGGTGATGTTGAACTGAGAGCTAAAGCAGAGGTAATACTGGATGAGTTAGAACTTTGCCAGAAGGATAACGGCGGGGAATGGGTATGTCCTGTTCCTGAGAAGTATCTTTATTGGTTGGGTAAAGGCAAGCCGGTATGGGCCCCGCAATATTTAATACATAAGCTTTTTATGGGACTTATTGATGTATATAAATACATGGAGTTTGAAAAAGCACTTACCATAGCGGATAAGCTTGCAGACTGGTTCTACCGTTGGAGTGGGGAATACACAAGGGAAGAATTTGATAATATCATGGATGTAGAGACCGGTGGTATGCTTGAGGCGTTTACGGATTTGTATGAGATTACCAAAGACGACAAATACAAAACGCTTATGGAGCGTTATTACAGAGGCAGATTATTTGAGCCGCTTCTTGCAGGTAAGGATGTACTTACCAATATGCATGCCAATACGACTATTCCTGAAATACTCGGATGTGCAAGAGCATATGAAGTGACCGGTGAAGAAAAGTGGTTAAAGCTTGTGGAATGCTACTGGAAGTGTGCCGTTACAGACAGAGGATATTATGTAACAGGCGGACAGACACAGGGTGAAATCTGGACACCGATGATGAAGTTAAAGGCAAGACTCGGTGATAAGAATCAGGAGCATTGTACTGTATATAACATGATCCGTCTTGCAGAGTTTTTATTCCGCCAGACAAAAGATCCTAAGTATATGCACTATATTGAATATAACGTACATAACGGTATTATGGCGCAGACATACGGACATAACAGGGGACTGCTTACCTATTTCCTCCCGATGAAAGCCGGAAGCAAAAAGGATTGGGCAGGCGAGAAAGACAGCTTCTTCTGCTGTCACGGAACTATGGTACAGGCAAATGCGACCTGGAACCGCCGTATGTTCTATCAGGATAATAACGATATATATGTAACCATGTATTATAATTCCAAAGCTGAGTTTGAGGTAAACGGTAAAGCGTACGCACTTATGGTACGTCAGGACTATATGAACGGAAGTCTTATGACTTCATCCGAAAACAATGCTAAGCAGACGGTTAATGATATAACCAGTGCATATGCCAATAAACCGGACTTTAAAAAGTATGAGATTACGGTCGGTACCGAGAGTGAAGAGAGCTTTACCGTATCATTACGAATTCCGGATTGGATTAAGTCACAGGCAAGCGTATATGTGAACGATGAATTATTTGTAAAAACAGACAATACCGATGAATTTGTAAGTATTAACAGGGTATGGAAGGATAAGGATAAGATTACAATTTTACTTCCTATCGGACTTTCTTTCATTACATTACCGGATGATGAGACAATGGGTGCGTTCCGTTACGGTGCTGAAGTTATTGCCGGTATTACGGAGCAGGAGCGTATCCTTAAGCTTGAAAGTGATAAGCCGGAAGACGAACTTACACCGGATACCGAACGTCAGTGGGGAGATTTCAGAACCTTCTATCGTACGGAAAATCAGGATCCGGGTATTAACTTTATGAAACTGAATGAGATTGGAAACGAAGCATACCAAATTTACTTTAAAGTTAAGCATTAGTTAACAAAAGACGAGGAGATGAGGTTATGGACAGTTGCCGATATCCTAATCAGGTTGAAAAATGGGATGTATTTGAAATCCGCCTAAAAGGATTTTCAAAAGGGAATCCTTTTACGGATTATACCATAATGGCAGAGTTTTGGGGCGATAAGGAGCAAAAGCAGGTAAAAGGCTTTTATGACGGCGATGGCGAATATGTAGTGCGCTTTATGCCGGATTATGAAGGTATATACCGCTTTTTGGTAAAAGGAAGCTTCAGTACGGAAACGTATGAGGGAGAATTTCTGGTAACCGCGCCTTCAAAAAATAATCACGGATACTTAAAGGTATACAATACATATCATTTCAGATATGCGGACAATACACCGTATTATTCTTTGGGTACGACCTGTTATGCATGGGTGCATCAGCCGGAAGAAATGCAGCTGCAGACGCTTGAAACACTAAAAAACAGTGCATTTAATAAAATCAGGTTTTGTATGTTCCCCAAACACTATGATTATAATTATGCTGACCCGGTTACCTTTCCTTATGAGGGAACGCCGTGTGATAACCGTAATTTGAACCGCACTACCATGTTTCAGTATATGGAGGATAAGAGTTCAAATCATTGGGACTTTAAACGTTTTAATACGGAGCATTTTAAGCGGTTTGATAAGCGGATACAGGAACTTATGGCACTTGGCATAGAAGCTGATTTGATTCTTTTCCATCCGTATGACCGTTGGGGCTTTGACGGTATGGGAGCAGAAAATGACGATTTTTATGTGCAGTATGTGATAGCGCGCTATGCGGCCTACAGAAATATCTGGTGGTCACTTGCCAATGAATACGACTACGTTAAGACCAAGACGATAGATGACTGGGAGAGAATTGCTTCCGTTATTGTGCGGGAAGACCCGTATGCAAGAATGCGTTCCATACATAACGGTCCCCAATTTTATGATTTTAGTAAAGACTGGGTTACGCATTGCAGTTGTCAAGGTACAGACCGGCATAAGGCGACAGAACTTACTACGGAGTTCCGTAATAAATATAAGAAACCGGTAGTGTGGGATGAGGTTTTATATGAAGGAAATCTTGATCTTGGCTGGGGAAACATCAGTGGGGAAGAGATGACGAGACGTTTCTGGGAGGCAACCATGCGTGGCGGTTATGCAGGCCACGGTGAAACGTATCTGTTTGTTGCAGACGATACGGTGGATGATTCCAAACTGTGGTGGTCACATGGTGGCGTACTTCATGGAGACAGCCCTTTGAGAATTTCGTTTTTATGTGATATACTTAATGAGATACCGGACGGAAAATATTTGCATCAACATCCTGCTTACTGGGATGCAGTTGCGGCAACCACGGATGAGGAAGATTATTACCTGTTCTACTTTAGTTTTTTAAGACCGTTTTACAGAAATATGTATTTTGACGACGACACGGAATACGAAGTAGATGTAATAGACACATGGAACATGGAAATCACACCACAAGGTGTTTTTAAAGGAAAATTCAGAATTGTGTTAGGCGGAAAACCGTATATGGCAATTCGGGTTAAAAAGAGGAGGATATAATAATGACATTAAAAGAAGCGTACGCACCATTTTTTAAGATCGGAACTTCTGCATCCATCTTTAATATGGGCTCAGACAAGGCAAAAGAGGAGCTTAAGAAGCATTACAGCAGTATGACCGCTGAAAATGATATGAAGCCGATGTATTTGCTTGATGAAAAGGCTTGTACCGAGAATCCGGAAAAATATAATACACAGCCTGCATTATGCTTTGACAGGGTAAGAAAGTATCTTGATTTTGCGAAAGAAAGCGGAATCGCACTTCGTGGACATACACTGGTATGGCATGGACAGACTCCGTTCTGGTTTTTTAAAGAGGGTTACAGCAAGGAAATGGAGTCACCATTGGTAGACCGTGAAACAATGCTTGCAAGAATGGAATGGTTTATTAAGGGAGTACTTGAATTCTATCAGACAGAATATCCGGGCGTTATCTATGCATGGGATGTTGTTAATGAAGCAATTGAAGAAAATGAAGAAGATGGCTGGAGAAAATCTTTATGGTTTAAGACAATCGGTGATGATTTTGTATTACAGGCATTCCGTTTTGCAAGAAAGTATGCAGCTAAGGGTGTAAGTCTTTTCTATAATGACTACAATACATTTATGCCGAAAAAGAGAGAAGCAATTCTTAAGAATATTCTTGAACCTTTAATGGCAGAAAAGCTGATTGATGGTATGGGTATGCAGTCACACCTTATTATTCATGACAGCAACATGAAGGATTATGAAGAATCATTACATTGCTTTGGTGCGCTTGGCTTAGAAGTTCAGGCAACAGAAATCGATATTCATAATAACGATAACTCCGAAGAGAGAAATAAAGAATTGGCAGACGCATACGCTGAATTATTCGGTATGTACGTTAAAGCTAAAAAAGAAGGAAAAGCAAACGTAACCAGTGTTACCCTTTGGGGAATGAAGGATGATGAAAGCTGGTTATCCGGTTTCCGTAAAGAAAGAAGTTACCCGTTATTATTTGATGATAACTGGAATGAAAAGGAAGCATACCATGCAGTTATCAAAGTAGCAGAAGATAACTAATTGTTAACTTAAAATCCGATGGAGTGTAAGATATTATGTTTCATAAAGGTGATTTAGGAAAAAACGAATTTATGCTTACCGGCGGTTTTGCCAAACGGGGTTATGACTGGTGGTGGCATTCATTTACCGGAATAAATGAAGAAACCGGAGAAGAAAAAGCATTCTTTATTGAGTTTTTTCTATGTAATCCTTTGCTCTTAGAGGACGAACCGGTGTTGGGTCAGCTTTTGGAGAATAAAAAGCAGGGTAAGAAGCCGTCATATTTGATGGTAAAGGCCGGATGCTGGGGGGAAGACCATGTCCAGTTACATCGTTTTTTCTCATGGAAACAGGTTCAGCTGAGGGAAAAAGCACCGTTTTTTGTGGCGGCACAAGATTGCTTTGTAACGGAAACCGCTACCTACGGCAAAATATCCATATCTGAGCAGGAAGCAAAAGAGCATCCTGAATGGATGTGTGACGCGGGTGAAATGGCATGGGAACTTAATATCGATAAGAAAATTGCATACAATGTCGGCTACGGAACGAGTAATTTATTCCGCAAACTGGAGGCCTTTGAAATGTACTGGCATGCAGAAGGAATGAAAACCTTATATTCCGGAACCGTAACATTAAACGGAAAGAAGTATGCCATCATTCCGGAAAAGTCATACGGCTATGCTGATAAAAACTGGGGACGTAATTTTACGTCACCGTGGATATGGCTTTCTTCCAATAATATGGTAAGTAAACTTACACACAAGAAGCTTTCAAACAGTGTGTTTGATATCGGTGGTGGCAGACCGAGAGTATTCGGGATTCCTTTTAAGAACAAGCTTTTAGGGGCCTTTTATTATGAAGGTGAAGAATTCGAGTACAATTTCTCTAAATTCTATAATCCTTCCAGGACAAAGTTTGTTTGCCGGGAAACGGATGATGAAATACAATGGCTTGTTATCCAGTGCAATAGAAAATCCATGATGAAAACAAGAGTCAGATGTAAGAAAAAAGATATGCTTCTTGTGAATTACGAATCACCGGATGGTATGAAACGCTATAACCGTTTGTGGAATGGCGGTAATGGTATAGGTAATATTAAACTATATGAACGTCAGGGAAACGGATGGATTATGATAGACGATATCGCAGTCCGCAATATCGGTTGCGAATACGGAGAATTTGAACAGTAAATAATATGACATGTAAAAAAATAACCTCTTGCAGTTAATCAAAGATTAGTTGCAAGAGGTTTTTACGTTTGCTTTTAGTGTTTAATTAAACGCATATTAGCGGTTTAAGATATATTTTGTTAAATCAACAGGATCAACAATCTTGCCGTCCTTATAAACACGCATGTTACCTGAAGCGATTTCATCAATAAGGATTACTTCGTTATTGTTGTAACCGAACTCGAATTTAATATCCCAAAGATCAAGACCGATTGACTTTAAGTCATCTGCTACAATCTTAGTAATCTTTAATGTCTGCTCTTTCATGCTCTCGAACATAGCAGGAGTCATAACACCGAGTGCTGCAAGTCCTTCGCCTGTTACAAGAGGATCGCCAAGTGCATCGTTCTTGAATGTACATTCAACGTATCCGCCTTCAAGAACCGTACCATCTTCAATGTACTCGCCATATCTGCGGATAAAGCTTCCTGTAGCAACGAGACGGCAGATAACTTCTAAGCCGTGACCAAATACAGTTGCAGGAAGAACTTCCATAGTTGCATTTTCAACATCAGCACTCACATAATGAGTCTTTATTCCGGCTTTTTTTAAAAGCTCAAAGTAATGAACAGAAGTTTCAAGATTTGCTTTTCCGATACCTTCAATTGTTAATCCAACTGCATTTTCGCCCGGATCAAACACACCATCTTTTCCTGTACAGTCATCTTTAAATTTAAGCATTACGTTTCCGTTTTCAAGTTTGTAAACATCTTTTGTTTTGCCTTGATAAATCTTTTCCATTTATTAAGTCTCCTTTGCAATATGGGTACATGTAAGATTTCTTACAAAAGTACTTTATCATAGTTTTTTTAAGATGAAAATATTTTTTATTACTAAAATGAATATTTTTTTATAGAAAAAAATGTGGCAGATAGCACAAAAAATGGTAATGATTATTTGTTGTAAAATAGAAATACATTCTTATGGCAAAAACAAATAGACAACAAACAATATATGTAGTAGAATGTTCCTGTAAACATACTAAATATAGGAGGGATTCTAGAAATGGAGAAGTTTTTCAAACTGAAGGACAACAAAACTACGGTACGTACCGAGATTATGGCCGGATTCACTACTTTCTTTGCTATGGCGTACATTGTTTTTGTTAATCCGAATCAGGTAGCAGCAGAAGGTGCCGGCGGATGGTTAGCTGGTTTGGGTGCAGATGCCGGAGCTCTGGGACAGATGTGGAATGCGGTGTATATAGCATCTATTTTGGCAGCACTTATCGGAACATTGCTTATGGGGCTTTATGCTAAACTGCCGTTTGCGCTGGCATGTGGTATGGGGCTTAATGCATTCTTTTGTACATGCTTCGTATCAGGTGCGTTCTTTGCAGGGGAGGACGTTATTACAGGTTACCAGTCGGGTCTTGTAATCATCCTTATATCAGGACTTATTTTCTTAGTATTAAGTATTACCGGTTTAAGAGAGTATATCGCAAAAGCGATGCCGGATTGTCTTAAAAAAGCAATTCCTGCCGGTATTGGTTTGTTTATCGCATTCCTCGGTATGCAGAATGCAGGCTTGATTCAGGCAAATCAGTATACGTTGGTTCAGTTTGTAAATATTAAAGATGGCGATTGGGTAAAGGAAGTTGCACCGGCACTTGTAGCATTTATCGGATTTGTTGTTATCGCTATTCTTAATAAGTTAAAAGTAAAAGGAAATATTATTATTGGTATTCTTGTATCTACTATTTTATACTATGTATTTATCGGACAGGTGCCAAGCTTTGATATCAGCGGAATCGGACAGTCCTTTAAAGATTTCGGTGCAGTTGGTGTAACTGGTATTTTCAATGCAGAAGCCTGGTCTAAAGCATTTACGGGTGCTCATATGGGAAGTATCTTTAATGCGATTATGCTCATTATTACTTTCTGTCTTGTAGATATGTTCGATACGGTTGGTACATTGTATGGTGCAAGTGCACAGGCTAATATGCTTGACGAGAACGGTGATCCTATTAATGTAGATAAGGCAATGACTGCTGACTCTATCGCTACGGTAGCAGGTGCGGTTCTTGGTACAAGTACATGTACTACATTCGTAGAATCTGCTTCAGGCGTAGCTGAAGGTGGTAGAACCGGTCTTACCAGTGTTGTTGTAGCAATTTGTTTTGCAGTTTGCTTATTCTTAAGTCCGGTAGCAAGTATTGTTCCGGGATGTGCAACAGCACCGGCACTTATTTTCGTTGGTGTTCTTATGCTTAAGAACTTTGCAAAGGTTGATATGGAGGATATGTTATCAGCCGTTCCCGCTTTCTTAACACTTGTTATGATGCCGTTGACATACTCTATCTCAAATGGTATCGGTATCGGTGCAATTTCTTATGTACTTATTGCGCTTTGCACAGGAAAGTATAAGAAAAAAGATATCGTTGTTACAATCATTGCAGTTTTATTTGCATTGAAGTTTGCATTAGTTTATATGTAAATGATAAGCAGATACTATTAGCAACGATATAATAGAATATAGTATGAAGAGGTTATGCATCATATGGTGCATAACCTTTTTTGCTTGCGAAATTTTCTATTGACTACAAAAAAAGAATCAGTTATACTTTGCGTAGCTTATATGGAAAGTATATATTGGTTGACACCATTTGGTGCCAGGGTCTTTCCATAGCAATATTTTTGACCATCCTGCATAGGATTAAAGGCCATACGGACAGCCGGGTCAAATGCCGAGCCTGTCACGGGAAGCATTCGGTAAGAACAACGGATGATTTTTAGGACGGGGGCAACTTCTGTTGCATTATTGATTGAGCGAAAGCTTAAGTTTTTTAAGTTGGTTACTATAAACCAAAGTGTGGACAACACATATCAACTTGTAAAACGGTCAATAAGAGTAGTAAAAGTAATCTTGCTATATAGACTCTGTAGAAACCATGAATAAGTATCTTTCCATAGTAATAATGTAGAACCCTTACAGATGGAGGAATTTTCCTTTTTAAGAGAAAAATTTTTCGGGGAAGAATCTTTAAGAAAAGAAGCGGCACTGTAAGAAATGGGTAACTACGTTATGAGATGAATAGGATATGATGACGTTACAAGTAGTTTGTGTATTCACAAGCTACTTTTTTATTTATTTCATTTAATATTAATAGGAAAATGCTCGAAAACTGCACCGGACCGGGAGGATATTATGGAAAAGAAACTGAAATTATATGGGTTTAACAATCTGACAAAATCATTAAGTTTTAATATTTATGATGTATGTTACGCTAAGACTGCACGCGAGCAGAAAAACTATATTGCGTATATTGATGAGCAATATAACTCAGAGCGTATAACAGGTATTATGAATAACCTGACGGAAATGATCGGGGCGAATATTATCAGTATTTCAAAACAGGATTATGAGCCGCAGGGCGCTTCCGTAACCTTCCTTATTGCAGAGCAGTCCATGATACCGGCAGGCGGGAACGAGATTCTTGCCCATCTTGATAAGAGTCATGTTACGGTGCATACCTATCCTGAGTACCATCCTGAGACAAGTATTGCAACATTCCGTGTGGATATTGATGTTGCAACCTGCGGAGAGATTACACCGCTTTCCACACTGGATTATCTTATAAGAAGCTTTGATTCGGATATTATTACCATGGATTACAGGGTGCGTGGCTTTACGAGAAATATTGAAGGAAATAAGTTGTTTATTGACCATAAGATAACATCCATCCAGGATTATATTGATAAAGATATATTGGACATTTATGATGCGGTAGACATTAACGTGTATGAATCTAATATGTTCCATACAAAAATGCTCATCAAGGATATTGATTTGCAGAATTATCTTTTTAATACAGATGTATATGAGATAGCACCTAAGACAAGACTGGATATAACCAACAGTCTTCGTCGTGAAATGATAGAGATTTACAGCGGAAGGAATATTTATTCCGAATAAGTGTCAGACGTGTAACGGTCAGAACCGTTGCTGCCAAAACCGCGACAGCCGGAACCGTTGTAATAGGAAATGAGGATTAATGAGTATGAACCAGAACCGGGCACCGATATATGAAGCATTAAAGAATATGAGCAGTTCAAGAATTGTACCGTTTGATGTGCCGGGGCATAAGCGCGGCAGAGGTAACGAAGAACTCAAGGAATTTTTGGGTGAAAAATGCTTAAGTGTAGATGTTAATTCCATGAAGCCGCTCGATAACCTGTGTCACCCGGTTTCTGTTATCATGGAAGCGCAGGAACTTGCGGCAGAGGCTTTTGGCGCAAAAAATGCTTTCTTTATGGTTGGGGGAACTACCTCTTGCGTGCAGAGCATGATTATGTATGCCTGCAAAAGAGGGGATAAAATAATTCTTCCCCGTAACGTACATAGAAGTGCCATTAATGCACTTATTCTGTGTGGCGCCGTTCCGGTATATGTGAATCCCGATGTGGATAATAAACTCGGTATATCACTGGGAATGTCAGTAAGCCAGGTAAAAGAAGCTATCGAACAAAATCCGGACGCCAAGGCGATACTGGTTAATAACCCGACCTACTATGGCATCTGTTCCGATATACGTTCCATTGTTAAGCTGGCGCATGAAAAAAATATGCTTGTACTTGCCGATGAAGCGCATGGAACCCATTTATCCTTTGGCGAGAACCTGCCGGTATCCGCAATAGCAGCAGGAGCGGATATGTCCTCTGTCAGTATGCATAAATCAGGCGGAAGCCTTACGCAGAGTTCCATACTCCTTACCGGGAAAAATATAAATGCCGATTACATGCGGCAGATTATTAATCTTACACAGACAACAAGCGGTTCGTATCTTCTTTTGTCGAGTCTTGATTTGTCGCGGAGAAACTTAAGTAAGAACGGCAAAGAGATATTTGCAAAAGTATGTGAAATGGCACAGTATGCCCGTAATGAGATTAATAATATCGGCGATTATTATGCTTTTTCCGAGGAACTGGTTAACGGCGACAGCATATATGCTTTTGATAATACAAAGCTTTCGATATATACACTGGATACCGGACTTGCCGGAATAGAAGTTTATGATTATTTACGGGATGAATACGATATCCAAATAGAGTTTGGTGACCTTGCCAATATTCTTGCCTACATATCCGTCGGTGACAGACCGCGCGATATTGAACGTCTTGTCAGTGCCCTTTCCGAGATAAGACGCCGCTTTAAGAAGGATAGGACCGGCATATGGACACAGGAATATATTAATCCGCAGGTTATGGTTACACCGCAGGATGCTTTTTACGGACAGAAGCAACAGCTTTTGCTTGAGGATGCCATCGGACATATTTGTACCGAATTTGTTATGTGCTATCCGCCGGGGATACCGATTCTTGCGCCCGGTGAGCTGATTACGGAGAAAATAGTGCATTATATTCAGTATGCAAAAGAAAAGGGATGTTCCATGACGGGAACGGAGGACATTAATATTAATAAATTGAATGTGCTTGTATAGTATAGAAATGAAGCTATGTGAAACCGGATTTTACAGCGTTTGACAGAATGGAGGTATAATAGATGGAATTGTGGTTTACGGAGCGCCACACCCAGGGCGTTGAATTTTCAATAAAAGTGGATCGTCAGTTATATACCGGACAAAGTGATTTCCAAAGAATAGATGTTTTTGATTCAAAGGAATTCGGAAGATTTTTAACCCTTGACGGGTACATGATGATGACAGAAAAAGATGAGTTCATCTACCATGAAATGATTACACACGTGCCGATGGCAGTCAATCCGAATATAAAAAGCGTATTGGTTATCGGAGCAGGTGACGGCGGCGTTATCAGGGAGTTAACCCGGTATGCAACGGTAGAGAAAATTGACCTTGTTGAAATAGATGAACTTGTTGTGGAGGTTTGCAAAAAGTATCTTCCTAAGACCTCCTGTAAGATGGATGATCCGAGAGTGAACATATATTATGAGGATGGGGTACGTTTTATCCGCTCAAAAGAGAACGAGTACGACCTCATTATTGTAGATTCTACAGATCCGTTCGGACCGGGAGAAGGATTATTTACAAAGGAATTTTATGGCTCATGTTATAAGGCATTAAAAGAAGAAGGCATCATGGTTAATCAGCATGAAAGTCCTTTCTATGAAGCGGATGCCCAAGCGATGCAGAGAGCGCATAAACGCATAGTGGAAAGCTTCCCGATTAGTAAAGTGTATCAGGCGCATATTCCGACTTACCCGTCGGGACACTGGCTTTTCGGATTTGCTTCCAAAAAGTATCATCCGATTAATGACCTGAATCAGGCGGCTTGGAACCTTTTGGGAATGCAGACGAAATATTATAATACCAAGCTTCACTGCGGAGCATTTGCACTTCCGAATTATGTGGAAGAGCTGCTAAGAGATGTGGAGAATGTTGATTAAATACAGAGGGACAGAATTGTGGAAAGAAACGTAGAAAATTTTATCGGTTGTGAAAGCACATATGATGAAGCAGAGGTTGTATTGTTCGGTGCTCCTTTTGACGGTACGGTATCCTACCGCCCGGGAACGAGGTTTGCACCGCATGCCATCCGTTCGGAATCCTATGGTTTAGAAACCTACAGTCCGTATCAGGATAAGGATATTACAGATGGTGCGGTTTTTGATAGCGGTGATATTGAGTTATGTTTTGGAAATCCCCAAAGAGTACTTGATGATATACAGGAACGTACTCATAAAATCCTGTCAGACAGCAAACTGCCGTTTATGATAGGGGGCGAACATCTGGTGACACTGGGAGCTTTCCGGGCAGTAGCTGAAAAATATCCTGATGTTAATATTATTCATTTTGATGCGCATACCGATCTTCGTGAAGAATATCTGGGAGAAAGGTTATCGCATGCATCCGTTATCCGAAGATGTCATGACATTGTCGGTGACGGCCGCATTTATCAGTTCGGAATCCGTTCCGGTGAGAGAGAAGAATTTTACTGGGCAAAAGAACATATGCATCTTAATAAATTTAACTTTGACGGCTTAGAGGACGTTGTAAGTAAATTAAAAGACAAGCCGGTATACTTTACACTGGATTTGGATGTTCTTGATCCATCCGTATTTCCGGGTACAGGAACACCGGAAGCAGGCGGCGTTACTTTTGAAGAACTGCGCAAGGCAGTAACTCTAATTATGACAAAGTGCAATGTGGTGGCAACAGATGTCAATGAACTGTCGCCTACCTATGACCAGAGCGGCGTGTCAACTGCAGTGGCAGGAAAAATCATTAGGGAAATGTTGATAGCATTGACTGTAAAATAATATAAAGACAGAAAGAGGGAAATGAAATGGGAAAAGCGTTAATCATCGGTTGTGGAGGAGTTGCTTCGGTAGCAATTCATAAATGCTGTCAGAACAGCGAAGTATTTGAAGAAATCTGCATCGCAAGCAGAACGGTATCAAAGTGTGATGCCCTTAAGGAGAAACTTCAGGGAACAACCAAGACAAAAATAACAACAGCAAAAGTAGATGCGGATAATGTAGATGAACTTATCGCATTAATTAATGAAGTAAAGCCTGATATTGTAATGAACCTTGCACTTCCTTATCAGGATCTTACAATTATGGATGCTTGTCTTGCAACAAAGACACACTATATGGATACTGCCAACTATGAGCCGGAAGATACGGCTAAGTTTGAATACAGCTGGCAGTGGGCATATAAAGAAAGATTTAAAGAGGCCGGTATTATGGCACTTCTCGGAAGCGGTTTCGACCCGGGTGTTACAGGTGTGTTTTCTGCGTATGCATTAAAGCATTATTTTGACGAAATAAATTATATTGATATTTTGGATTGCAATGGTGGTGACCACGGTTATCCTTTTGCAACAAACTTTAATCCTGAAATCAATATCCGTGAAGTTTCCGCAAAGGGAAGCTACTGGGAAGACGGACATTGGGTAGAAACAGAGCCGATGGAAATTAAGAGAGAGTACAACTTTGAAGGTGTAGGCATGAAGGATATGTACCTTCTTCACCATGAGGAATTAGAGTCTCTTGCCATCAATATTCCGGGAATCAAGAGAATCCGTTTCTTTATGACCTTTGGACAGAGCTATCTTACACACTTAAAATGTCTTGAAAATGTAGGAATGACTTCTATTGAGCCGATTGAATTTGAAGGAAAGCAGATTGTTCCGCTTCAATTCTTAAAGGCAGTACTTCCGGATCCGGCATCTTTAGGACCGAGAACAAAAGGTAAGACAAACATCGGATGTATTTTTACCGGTAAGAAGGACGGCGTTGAGAAAACTTACTATGTATATAATATTTGTGACCATGAAAGCTGCTACAAAGAAGTAGGCAGCCAGGCAGTTGCCTATACTACAGGTGTGCCGGCTATGATTGGTGCAGCGATGATTCTATCAGGTAAATGGCAAGGCGCCGGTGTATTCAATATCGAAGAATTTGATCCGGACCCATTTATGGAAGCATTAAATAAATTCGGACTTCCTTGGAAAGAAGATTTTAACCCGGTTATGGTGCCTTAATATAAGCGGATAATACAAAATGATAATACCCCGGATGGAAGGCGACTTCTATCCGGGATACTATATTGGAGAGGTATTTTTATGGAAAAGAAAATGCAGGCGTTACAGGCTTTGCCTACCCCCTGTTATGTAGTAGATGAAGAAAAGCTAATTGAAAATGGTAAAATACTAAAGGGAGTCGCATCAAGAACCGGTGCGAAGGTTTTGCTTGCCCAGAAAGCCTTTTCCATGTATTCAACTTATCCGTTGCTTGCCAAGTTTCTTGATGGTACGACGGCAAGCGGTCTTTACGAAGCAAAGCTTGGAAAAGAAGAATTTGCCAATCCGTACAATGCTATGCATCGTGAAACAGTATACAAGGAAACACACGTTTTTAGTGCTGCCTACAAAGAGCAGGAGATGGACGAAATTATTCAATATAGCGATCATATTGTGTTCAATTCTTTTGCACAGTTTTACCGTTATCGTGATAAGGTTATGAACTATAACCGTAATCTTAGTGATGGTGAAGTTAAGAAAGAAATGGGAATCCGCGTAAATCCGCAGTTTTCCACGCAGGAAGGGCATGAAATATATGACCCTTGCGGATATGGTTCACGGTTGGGAGTTACCCTCTCTGAATTTGAAAAGAATGAAAAAGATTTGCAGGGAATTTCCGGTTTGCATTTTCACACGCTTTGTGAACAGAACTCCGATGACTTGTATTCGACGCTTATGGAGGTGGAAAAAAAGTTTGGCAAGTATCTTTCCGGTATGCAGTGGATTAACTTTGGCGGCGGACATCATGTAACTCGTGAGGATTATGACATAGAAACGCTTGAAAAGTCTATCCGTTATATGCAGGAAAAATATGATTTAACGGTGTACATTGAGCCCGGTGAGGCGGTGGCACTTAATGCAGGCTTCTTAGTAGCAGAGGTGCTTGATATTGTGCATAACGATATAGACATTGCCATACTGGATACTTCGGCAGCCTGTCACATGCCGGACGTTATTGAGATGCCGTACCAGCCAAGAATAACCGGGGCGTCGGTTCAAGAAGACATCGGTTTTAAGTATCCTTATAGGCTGGGAGGACCGACCTGCCTTGCGGGAGATGTTATCGGCGACTATTTCTTTGAAAAGGAACTTAAGGTTGGTGACAAGCTTATTTTCCATGACATGGCGATTTATTCCATGGTGAAGAATAATACCTTTAACGGAATGCCTCTTCCATCCATTTACTTTATGAAAAAAGACGGAAGTACCGAGCTTGTAAGGGCGTTCGGGTATGAAGATTTTAAAAACCGCTTATAATAATAGGGTTATATTTACAAAGTAATTGTAAATTTTGTACAAAGATTAAAAAAAATCAATTATATAAGATGCATACATTGTAGAAAAGATAAAAAATTTCAAAAAACTCTTTTCTATCAATAATTTTGGTAATATAATGGTTATGTTTTTAAAACTAACCATAAGGAGAAGACAACGATGAAGCAAGATATGATTGTAATTCTGGACCTTGGAAGTACAGAGAACACTGTAATTGCACGTCAGATTCGTGACATGGGTGTATACAGTGAGATTCATCCACATGATATTACAGTAGCAGAGCTTAATGCACTGAATAATGTAAAGGGTATTATTTTAAACGGCGGTGAAAACCGTGTAGTAGACGGAGTGGCAATTGATGTATCCGACGAGCTTTATTCATGTGGCTTGCCAATCATTTCAATCGATCATCCGGGATCAAAATGTGAAAAGCAGTTTGCACAAATGCCGGACGAAGCAACTATTAAAGCATTTGTTTTTGATGAATGTAAGGCAGAAGCGAACTGGAACATGAAGAACTTCATCGAAGACCAGGTAGAACTGGTTCGTCGTCAAGTTGGAGATAAAAAAGTATTACTCGCTTTATCAGGCGGTGTAGATTCATCTGTTGTAGCAGCTTTATTATTAAAAGCAATCGGACAGCAGCTTGTATGTGTACATGTAAATCATGGACTTATGCGTAAGAATGAATCTGAGAATGTTGTTGAAGTATTCCGTAACCAGTTGAATGCAAATCTCATTTATGTAGATGCAATAGACAGATTCTTAGGTAAGCTTGAAGGTGTAGCTGATCCTGAGCAGAAGAGAAAGATTATCGGTGGCGAATTTATCCGTGTATTCGAAGAAGAAGCAAGAAAGCTTGAAGGCATCGATTTCTTAGGACAGGGTACTATTTATCCTGATATTATTGAATCCGGTACTAAGACAGCAAAATGTGTTAAGTCCCATCATAACGTAGGCGGTCTTCCTGAAGACCTTCAGTTTGAACTTGTTGAGCCGCTTGCACAGCTTTTCAAAGACGAAGTACGTGCCTGTGGTGTAGAACTTGGGCTTCCTGCTGAGATGGTATACCGTCAGCCATTCCCGGGACCAGGACTTGGTGTACGTTGCCTTGGTGCAATTACAAGAGACCGTCTTGAAGCATTAAGAGAATCAGATGCAATTCTCCGTGAGGAATTTGCAAAAGCAGGACTTGATAAAAAGGTATGGCAGTATTTCACTGTTATTCCTGATTTTAAAGCAGTTGGTGTAAGAGATAATGCAAGAAGCATGGGCTACATGGTAGTTATCCGTGCCGTTAACACCATCGATGCTATGACCGCTTCCATCGAAAGACTTGATTACGACTTCCTTGAGAAAGTAGTAGCAAGAATTACTGCAGAAGTAAAGAGCGTATCAAGAGTATGTTATGAACTTACTCCGAAGCCTGTGGCTACGATTGAGTTCGAGTAGGAGAAAAACTCTCGGAATGCCCGAAAACACTGGATTTACGGGAAGCGTGGTTGCAGATTGGTTGCAAAAATGTGTTATCAATTTGTTATCAGAATAATAAGTATGTATAAAGACAGTGGACTGTTGCAGATTTGTGACAGTCCATTTTTCTTCATTAACTGCTTGACAAACTAAATATACGGTGCTATACTTCCAACTAATTCAAAACAAAAAAGGCTTTGACGAGGAATAGTAAGTGTTAGGGATTTCACAGAGAGAAGATGGTTGGTGAGAATCTTCATTGAACTAATATTGAAGCAGCCTCTGAGCTGTGGACCGAACAGAAAATCTTAGTAGGCTTCAACGGAGTTCCCCCGTTAACGAAGGAAGCAATATCGGAGCAATCCCGTATTGGCAGAGTGCAGAGAAATCTGAAATTAGGTGGTAACACGGACAAGTAAGTTCGCCCTAAGTTGATAAACTTTATCGACTTAGGGCTTTTTGTTTTGGAGAAATTCTAGAAAGGAGAAGAAAACTATGACAGCAAAAGAATTAAGAACCATGTATGTGAACTTTTTTAAGGAAAGGGGGCACAAGGAAATCGCGTCTGCATCCCTTCTCCCGGAGAACGACCCGACAGTCCTGTTTACTACCGCAGGTATGCATCCGCTTGTGCCGTATTTGCTTGGAGAAAAGCATCCTGGAGGAAAAAGGCTTACGGACATTCAGAAATGTGTCAGAACCGAGGACATCGATGAGGTGGGAGATGATACCCATCTTACCTTCTTTGAGATGATGGGCAACTGGTCCTTGGGAGATTACTTCAAAGAAGAGTCTATTTCCATGAGCTTTGAGTTTTTGACAAAGTATCTTCAGATTCCGGTGGAGCGGCTGGCAGTGACGGTGTTTGAAGGGGATGAGCTGGTGCCGGCAGATGTGGAGGCAGAGAATCTTTGGAAAAGCTTCGGAATGAAGGAGGAGCAAATATTCCGTTACGGAAGGGAAGATAACTGGTGGGGACCGGCAGGACAGACCGGACCATGTGGACCGGATACGGAGATTTTCTACGACATGGGAAAAACAAAGTGTGGACCGAACTGCGGACCGTCCTGTCATTGCGGAAAATACTTGGAAATATGGAATAACGTGTTCATGCAATTTAAAAAGAAAGCAGACGGCAGTTTTACCGAGCTTAAGCAAAAAAATGTGGACACCGGAATGGGCTTGGAACGTGTGCTGACGATTTTTAACGGAAAGACGAATGTATATGAAACAGAGCTTTTTGTTTCGATTATGACAAGATTGGAAGAGATACTTGAAACAGAAGGGAAGAACATGTCTGAGCGCGAAAAGAGAATCGTTTGCGAACACATCAGAGCAACTACGTTTATCCTTGGGGATCCGATGAAAATATGTCCGTCTAATACAGAACAGGGGTATATTTTGCGAAGAGTCATCCGAAGAGTGATTCGTTTGTTTAAAAAAGCAGATATCAATAAGAACTATTTGTGTGAACTGTCGGAAGTGATTATCAATCAATATCAGGACGTATACCCTGAACTCGGCGAGAATGGAGAGTTTGTTTTGGAACAGTTGCAGAAGGAATATACGTTGTTTTCCAAAACGTTGGATGACGGACTGAAAAAGGCAAAGCGTTATTTGGACAATGTGGGGGAGAACGGAATTTTAAGCGGAGAACTTGCATTTAAACTGTATGATACCTACGGATTCCCGATTGAATTTACATCAGAGTTGGCTGGTGAACACGGGATTTCGGTAGATATGGAAGGATTTCGCAAGAAATTTGAGGAACATCAGGAAAAGTCCCGCCAAGGCGCAGCAGGGAAATTTGCCGGAGGATTGGCTGATCACAACGAACAGACCGCAAGACTGCATACCGCAACCCACTTGTTAAATGGAGCATTGCGTAAGGTACTGGGTGATGAGGTATCTCAAAGAGGCAGCAATATCACTTCGGAGCGTTTGAGGTTTGACTTTTCTTTCGGACGTAAGGTGACAAAGGAAGAATTGGAGCAAGTGACCGCAATTGTAAATGAGGCAATCGAAAAGAATATCGATGTACTTTTAGAAGAACTGCCGCTAAAAGAAGCATACGACTCCGGTGCAATCGGTGTCTTTACGGGAAAATACGAGGATGTGGTAAAGGTGTATACCATACCGGGCTACTCAAAAGAAATTTGCGGCGGACCTCATGCAAAGAATACCGGAGAATTGGTGTCGTTCCGGATTTTGAAAGAGGAAGCTTCCTCGGCTGGGGTAAGGAGAATTAAGGCAGTGATAGGAAGGTAAGCTTACTTGAAAAAATATACGTAACGTGCTATTATAGTGAAGTTAAGTAATGTTGGGAGGATACGTATGAAAAAGCTTGCATTTTTGTTGTTGGTACTGATTTGCGGAATTGTATTGTTCAAGGTTGTGACGGATAAGAAGAACAAGACAGAGGCTGACTTGGAGAAGATTGAACGGGTACAGGCGGTTTGTGAGCAAGTGGCGAATTCCGCTGCGGTGTATTCCTTTGGGCAGGAAGTGAACCAATGGTATATTTATGATTTGGAGCTGATGCTTGAAGAGGGAAATGCTGCGAATGAAGTGTTTATGGAAGAACTGGGAAGTGACTTTGCTACAAAGCTGTCCAATGGAGATCGCTTGTTTGTAGGCTTTATGCCGAGGCTGAGATCGTACCGGATTTATGCCGGAGACCCGAAAAACGAGGACAATATGGTCTATCCGGAGTGGAATTATAAAAAAGTGAAACAGTAAGAGTAATGTGAAAAGACCTGCAGAAAGAGCCGAGTGGTCTCTTTTTGGTAGGTCTTTTTTGATAAGAATTGAGGAACGGAGAGTGAGGTATGATGAAAAAGTTAGTCATTATGTTTCCGGGTGTAGGCTACACCATGGATTGCCCACTTTTGTACTATGCAAGCTTTTTGTACGAAGCAAAGGGCTACGAGCAAATTCATATGAAATATAATCACATTCTTTTTGAACCGGATTTGACGAAGGAAGAAAAGACATTGAAGGCGAGAGAATATATTTGGGAAAAGGCAAAGGATATTGATTTTTCCGCATATGAAGAAGTGGTCTTTTTGTCCAAAAGCTTCGGGACGGCGGAAGCGGGAATTTTAGCGGAAAAGCTTGGAATCAATCCGATACAAATATATCTGACCCCGCTGCCAAGGGCGTTGCAGTATATCAAGAAAACAGATACGGTGGTAATCGGAGCTGTGGACGAGGTGTACCCGGAGTGTAAGACATATTTTGACGAGCACGGCATAGAGCCGATGGATATAGAGGGCGCGGATCACTCTCTGGAGGTGAAAGGAAAGCCTTTCGAGAGTTTGGAGATATTAAAAAACGTGATGCGTTATATCGACAGACCGTAAGGAAAGTGTCAGAGGGCAAAACGGAAACCTGCAGAATAAACATATTACGTTTAGAAAGTGAAGTGGAAACGGAGAAACGATGAACTTTAGAGATTGCATAAATCAAAACAAATTCGTCCTCATGGAAGGTGCCTTAGGCGAACGGCTTGCCTTTTATCGCCACCACCCCTACCAGACGGGCAAACAAAGAGCGTATCGAAAAGGCGGCTTGTACGGAAACGGTGATTGCTGACAATGTGGCATTTCTCAAAGAAATACAGAAGAATTGCGGAACAGAAATGTATGTGGGCGGCCTCATGGGCTGTAAGGGGGATGCATACACCGGAGAGGGGGCATTATCCGAACAGGAAGCCTTTGATTTTCACCGGTGGACGGTGGAAAAGTTTGAGAAAGAACATTATGTGAAGTAAGTTTGCATGCTTTATTGTATGTGTCGTAGTGAAATAAATGAGAGATATAGTTTTTTCAATTCTGTTCAATATCCCTCCTCCTTTTGCGACTCTATCTATAAGAGCTCTAAAAAGCAACTTTACGGAAAGGAGGAATACGCATGGACGATACGCAAATCATTGACCTGTACTTTGCCAGAGACGAACAGGCGATTGCGGAAACGGAGCAAAAGTACGGCAGGTTTTGTTGGCGGATTGCCATGAATGTGCTGGATGTGTGGGAAGATGCGGAGGAGTGCGTCAGTGATACATATCTTTCGGCATGGAAGCAGATTCCACCCGCCATACCGCAGTCTTTAAAGGCATTTCTTGGGCGGATTGTCCGGAATCTGTCCATCAGCCGGTTTCGTGCCATGCGGGCCAAGAAACGATACAACGGTATGGAAGTGCTGTTGTCGGAGCTTGGAGACTGTGTTCCCTCTGACCGGAATGTGGAGCAGGCCGTGGAGGCAAAGGAACTTTCCGGGTACATAAGCGATTGGCTGGACTCTTTGTCTGCGGAGGACTGTGCGCTGTTTGTCCGCCGGTATTGGTTCGGGGATCCGGTACAGGAGCTGGCCAAACGGTGCGGTATCACCGCAGCACAAATGGCACAACGGATGCTACGGCTTCGGAAGGGCTTACGGACTGCTTTGGAAGAGAAAGGAGTCGTGCTATGAAAGAAGAATTAATGTTTGACGGCATTACGGAGATCAGAGAGGATATTATTGAACGTGCAGAAGCTTATGCGTTTTCGGGAGAGACAGAAAAAAAAGAGACGATGAATGCCTGCGGAAGGAAAAGCAGAAGAACAATCCCGCTCCGGGTGACTTTTTCGGTGATAGCAGCCAGCTTGTTGGTTGTGTTTGCATGTCCCTTGTTGTACTTTGTAACGCAAAGGAGTGGTTTGGGAAAACCGCCGGAAGCTGTGGCTCCGGGCCGGTCCGTAAAGGGAAGTTCGGAAATCGGTTCGGAAGAGGCAACAAAAGAGTTAATGATTGCCATGGATTATGTATGGATTTATTATATAGAGAATGAGGTGATTTGCAAAGAACAGCACTATGTAAAACTGCAACCGGCGGATGTGTTTGCGGTTTGGAAAGAGAAAAACGGTATCGGGGAAGAGGTGCGGCTTTTGGATTGTGAGATCCTGAGCAATGCAACCACGGAAGAGATGGGTGATGTTGTGGTACATACGGTGGGCGA
>JAZNGM010000025.1:0-186495 GCA_045576455.1 Lachnospiraceae bacterium
CAGAAAGTTGATAGGAGGTAATGAAATATGAATATAGGGGAAGTAATCAAAGAATATCGTATAAGAAGAAACCTGACACAAGAAGAATTAGCTACAAAGCTTAATTTGACGCCACAGGCAGTTTCACGTTGGGAAACCGGAATTTCTTATCCTGATATTGCGATGTTACCAATGGTGGCGCGTGTTTTGCAAGTCTCCACAGATGAATTGGTTGGGCTTAGACCGGTGGCTTCGGAAAGAAAAAATAGTATTGAACAACGTGAAGATGACATAGTATTGAATCAAAGTGAAGTGGACTGTATATTTGACTATATTGTAAAGGAAGAAAGCCGGGGTGGAGAGAAGCTTCTAATCATTGATGATGCGGAGTTTATGCGTACTATTTTAACGGATATACTGACAACACATAATTATGAAGTACATGTGGCGGAAGATGGTGAAAAAGGACTTGAAATGTTACAAAAGAATACGTTCGATATTTGTATTCTGGATATAGGAATGCCGGGAATGGATGGATTACAGGTTCTGGAAATCATAAAGGAAAGACATCCGGATGTTAAAGTAGTAATGCTGTCAGCGCGTTCGACTAAAGGTAATGTTATGAAGGCATTGCAACTTGGTGCGTACGGTTTCGTGGCAAAACCTTTTGCGGAAGGTTCTTTACGGGAACATTTATATTAATACAAAATTAGCCTAATGGTTAGAATATAGTGATTAATGAGACTAAAGAGACATGTGAAAGCAATAAAATGCGTTTTCCATGTCTTTTTTTGTATATTTATGTAATTGCGTGTTGTTTTTTATATACAACATAATGTATAATATACAAAGGTAATTATGCTATCTTGCGATAGGAGAAAAAGATGTATTTACAGGAATATGTTAATTGCAGATTATGCCCACGTAATTGTGCCGTAGACAGGAATGAGAAAAGTGGTTTCTGTAAAATGCCTGTGGATATGTATATTGGACGGGCGTCCCTTCATATGTGGGAGGAGCCATGTATTTCCGGAACCAGGGGAAGCGGAACAATCTTTTTTGCAGGATGCAATTTAAAATGTGTATACTGCCAGAATATTGATATTTCAGATATCGACTTTATGCAACAACGGAAATGTCAGGCAGATGGAAATTATATAAAGATTTCTGAACATGTTACACTTCGCAAAGTGTCAGTTGAAGAACTTTCGGATATTATGCTTTTGCTGCAGTTAAGAGGTGCCAATAACATCAATCTGGTTACGCCTTCGCATTATGCTGTTTCAATACGGCAAGCGATAATGGGAGCTAAAAATAAAGGGCTTACGATACCGGTTGTCTATAATACGAGTGGGTATGAAAATACAGAAACCCTTAAAATGCTGGAAGGATTAATAGATATTTATCTTACAGACTTTAAATACCTTGATAATAACAGGGCAAAAAGATATTCCATGGCTTTTGATTATGCTGATGTTGCCAAAGCGGCTGTTGATGAGATGGTAAGGCAGGTTGGAATAAGTTTGTTCGATGAAGAAGGCATGATGAAGCGTGGGGTTATTGTCAGACATCTGATGCTTCCGGGAGGCTTTGAAGATTCCAAGGCGGTAGTGGATTACTTGTATGAAAAGTATGGCGACTTGGTTTACATAAGTGTGATGAACCAGTATACGCCAATGGAAAACTGTGAAGCGTATCCGGAGATTAATAAGCGGGTGTCCAAGAGGGTATATGAACATATGCTCCGGTATATTATTAATAAAGGAATCACTAATTGTTACGTACAGGAAGACGGAACGGACAAAATGAGTTTTATTCCGGAATTTAACGGAAATATTATAGATAAAATTGTGTAAAGAGGTAAATATGTATAAACATATGATGACGGGTAGCAGTTATATTTTAACTGTAATCGAGGATGAATGTGTGCCTTTGGCACCGAAGATACCAAGCAGCCAGTTGCGTTGGTATGTAATGATTGCAGTAGTATGTATTATTACAGTGTTGTTAATGTCGGTATACATAATGGAATGTCAAAAGTACAGGTTGAGAATACTACGCTTGTTATCGGACATGAATGAAGAAGAGCGTAAGAAGATAAAGAGGGGATGGAATCTTACACGGCTTAAGGCAACGACAAGGCGCTTAGAGGATGAGGCAGTTAACAGGATGTCGAATGTGTAATATTTAGGAGGTAGAGATGGATACGGTAAAAATTATAGCGGATAGTACTTGTGATTTATCGGATGAGTTGCTTGAAAGATATGATATAAGTATCATACCACTTAATATTGTACTTGATATGGTTAGCTATTGTGACAAAGAAGAAATAACAGTAGAAGAATTGTTTAAATGGGCTGAAGAGAACCGGAAAATACCGAAGACGGCAGCACCATCGATAGAAAAAGCGATTTCTGTTATTAAACCATATGTGGATGCAGGAAGGGATATTATTTTTATAGGTATCTCGGAAGATATGTCCATGACTTGTAATGTAATAAGATTAATCAGGGAAGAACTTGACTACTCCAGAATATTTGTAATCAATTCCATGAGTCTTTCGACGGGTATCGGTTTACAGATATTGCGTGCGGCCAGACTTGCACAGGAGGGAAAAACTGCAGACGAGATTATTGCGGAAATAGAAAGCACGAGAAGTAAAGTGCGTGCCAGTTTTGTTGTAGATACGATGGAATATCTTGCTATGGGAGGCCGTTGTTCTTCGGTAGCAGCACTTTTGGCATCAACACTTAAGATTAAGCCGATGATTGAAGTTGCCCATGGTAAAATGGGTGTTGCCAAGAAATATAGAGGAAACATCGATAAGGTTATTATTAAGTATGTTCAGGATCTTAGCGAGAAGCTTAAAAATGCAGAACCTGAGATAGTGTTTATTACGCATTCCCCGTGTAATGCTGATATAGTGGAAAAGGTAAGGGAATATCTGCAAAATATGAACTATTTTACTGAGATTGCGGAAACTAATGCCGGCGGAACTATCAGCTGTCATTGCGGACCGGGTACGTTGGGTGTACTCTTTTACGAAAAGTAAACAGGAGACTCGATATCAGTAATGGGAAGAAAAACAGAAGATAGGGTAATCGAATATGATAACAGAACAATTCCGTATACTTTGGTAAGAAGTGACAGAAGTTCTTATTCAATACAGGTGTCGGCAGAACATGGTGTGGTAGTGCGGGCACCTCTTCGTATTTCAGAGCTGTTTTTGCAAAAACTATTCCGGGAAAAAGAAAAATGGATTATCTTAAAATATGATGAAGCCGTAAAGATTAGAGAAAGTAAACTTAGTTCACCTTATACACAGAAAGAGAAAGAAGAACTAAAAAAATTATATGTTAAGGCAGCAAAAGAATATTTTCCTAAACGTGTACAATATTATGTAAACGAAATGTACTGGGAAGAAGAAAAAATATATGAAGAAACGAATCTTCCTTATGTTAACATAACTATAAGAGAACAGAAGACCCGATGGGGAAGTTGTTCCTCAACAGGTACGTTGTCTTTTAATTGGAGACTCATGTTGGCGCCGCCAAGGGTGCTGGATTATGTTGTTGTTCATGAGTTGTGTCATTTTAAGTATATGAATCATTCCAAAGATTTTTGGGCACTTGTGGAAAGTATATTGCCGGATTACCGGGAATACAGAAGCTGGCTTAAGGAACATGGAAGTGATTTGCATTTTTAGTGTTGTAAGAGAGGAGAAAAGCAATGATTTTTAAGTGTAAGAATTGCGACGGTAATGTTTTATACAGTCCTGAAAAGGGAACCATGCATTGTCCGTTTTGCGATGGTCTGGATTGTGAAGAGGCTAGGCCGGTTCCGGATATGGTAATGTGCCCGAATTGTAGCGGCGAAATACAGGTAATGGACATTACCAGTGCGTCAAAATGCGCGTATTGCGGAAGCTACATGATTTTTGATGAGAGAGTAAACGGAGAATATAAACCACATCTTATTCTTCCTTTTAAATTGGGTAAGGAAAAGGTGAAAGGGTTAATTAAAAAAGAATTTAAGAAAAAAATATTCGCTCCAAGTGATTTTTTATCAGAAGCAAGATTATCAACCATGGAGGGTGTTTATATTCCGTTTTGGATGTATGATTTTACTACCAATATGGACTTCAAGGGTCAGGGAACCAAGGTGCGTACATGGAGGAGAGGAAATAAAGAGTATACAGAAACCTCCTATTATAATGTAGTACGTAACATTGATACTACGTTTGACAGAATACCGGTAGATGCTTCTGTTGGTATGAATGATGAGATTATGGATTTAATGGAGCCATATGATTATAAGAAGCTTGAAGATTTTCAGGAAAAATACATGTCCGGATTTTTTGCGGAAAAATATGGTCTTAAGGCAGAAGAACTTGAACCAAGAGCAAAACAAAAAGCAGTAAATGATTCGGAGGCATTATTTAAGGGAACGGTGGCAGGATATACAACCATGGTTCCGATATCCAAGAATTTGACCGTTACCAAAGGAGAAACAGAGTATGCGCTGCTTCCGGTATGGATTTATTCCTATAAATACAAGCAGGAAGTATATCCCTTCCATGTGAATGGACAAACGGGTAAGATCATTGGTAAGGTGCCAATTTCCATGAAAAAGGTGTGGGGTTATACCGGCACGGTGTTCATGATTATTAATGCAATCGGATTCCTTATCCGTGGAATATTGGGGGTGTAGTGTATGAAAACCTATTTTAAGTATTTCAGAGTCCCATTTATTATTATCGGCATCCTGGCTGCGGTTTATGTTTCTTTGTTAGTAATCAAAAATGTCAATAAGCCGGATGGATACAGAACCAATTATGCTACGGTTGGAACGCAGAGAGTATTTGATTATGCTGATGTCCTCACACAGGAAGAGGAATTAAAACTTCAGGCTCTGATTGAAAAGAGACAGGAAGAAATTAAGTGTGATATTGTTATTTTAACGATTAATGAAGAATATGACAGATATCCGGATAGCTTTAATGATAGTTATGCAAGAGAGTTTTACATAGAAGCAGCTTTTGGATATGATAAGCCGGTCGGAGATGGCGTAATATATCTTGATAACTATAATAGAAGTTATGACGGCTGGGCGTATTCATGGATGCTTACCAAGGGTAAGTGTACCGACGAGTATACAGATTCCCAGCGTGAACATGCTATAGAGGTAGCCTGCGATGGTGTAAATTCCGACCCATATAAAGCATACAGCAATTTTGTAAATTGCGTAGCAAAAGATATGTCTGTGATGATAGGTATTGAAATACCTGCAATAATCATTATTATTGCGGCACTGATTGTTGCATTAATATTCTTCTTTGCAAAAAAGGCAAACCCGAAAGGTAAGAAAACTACTATTGCAAGTACATATGTGGAAGGCGGAAAACCGGTAATCAATGTACAGCAGGATATGCTGTATGATAAGAAACTCACTTCAAGAACCATTCAGACGTCAAGCAGTGGCGGCGGAAGAAGCGGTGGCGGCGGTGGCGGCGGCTTTAAAGGCGGCGGCGGAAGACACTAGGCCGGACTAAGAATAAATAAAGATAAATAAAGGCAGATGAGGTTTTGCCGGATGCATATACCTATCTGCCTTTACCTATGTCTCATGATAAAGAAAAATAAAAACATCCCACATGACGGTATGGGATGTTTTATATTATGTTTATAATTATTAACAGTTATTATGCTAATGTATTAACAGCTTTAGCGAGGCGTGATACCTTTCTAGCAGCATTGTTGCTGTGGTAAACACCCTTAGAAGCAGCTTTGTTAATAATAACAGTAGCATCGTTTAATGCTGTAGCAGCAGCAGCCTTATCCTTAGCATCGATAGCAGCATATACTTTCTTGATCGCTGTCTTAACGCTTGAACGGATAGCTTTATTTCTGTCAGCTTTAGTTCTGTTAACGAGAATTCTCTTCTTAGCGGATTTAATATTTGCCAAAATGACACCTCCTATACACTAATCTACTTTTTAAAATAGAATATGTCAGTTCCGGACACGGACGTACCGACATAAACACACGTCTATTATATTAATTCACGTATCCTTAGTTGTCAATACATAAATTTCGCTATTTTGCCAAAAATAATAGAAAAATTAGTAAAGGATTTGAGATAGATGCAGATAAGAACGGATCTGGCGGTGGAGGCCAGGGAATATGTCAGAGAAGGTGCTGAACAAATCCATGGCGTAAGTGTTCAGGAGTATTATGTACCGGAAACGGAAATACACATTACAAAAGTAGTAATAGAGACCAAGAACGGAGCTAAAATAATAGGAAAGCCAATGGGAACTTATATTACGTTGGATGCTCCCGATATGATGGATCCGGATGATAATTATCATGCAGAGGTATCTCATGAGATAGCAAAACACATTAAAGCCATGCTCCCTATGAAGAAAAAGGAGCAATCTTTTTTGGTGGTAGGACTAGGAAACCGCGATGTGACTGCGGATTCGCTTGGCCCAAGAAGTGTGGATAATCTTATGATAACACGTCATATTGTTGAAAAATTTGGTGCGGCAGCGTATGCGCGTGACAAAGTTAATAAAGTGAGTGCTATTATTCCCGGAGTTATGGCAAGAACCGGTATGGAAACGGCTGAAATTGTAAAAGGGGTTGTGGAACAGACCTCGCCTGATGCTATTCTTGCAATTGATGCTTTGGCTGCCAGAAGTACAAAACGTTTGAACCGTACCATCCAAATTTCGAATGCCGGTATTCATCCGGGTTCAGGGGTAGGTAATCATAGGAATGCTTTGGATGAAACTACGCTTGGTATACCTGTCATTGCCATAGGGATTCCAACGGTTGTAGATGCGGGGACTATAGTAAAAGATGCGTTGGATAAAAATGGCACCGGCAAGATAATTAAAGAAGCTTTTCCGATAGCCGATTTAAATAACTTTTATGTAACAGGAAAAGATATTGATGAAATAGTTAAACGCCTGAGTTTTACGGTTTCGGAAGCACTGAATGAAGCATTTGAAATAATTTGAATATTGTACAATCCTTAAATCATATAATGTGAAGAGATAGTGCAAATATGGGGACCGTATATGAAAAAGGATTTTATAGTAAATAAAATTAATAGTTTGCTGAAAACGGCAGTGGTTGTATTGACACTAGTGCTTTTGCTTAGTGTTGAGCAGGTTTCGGGCTCCATGTTTTTATATATGAAAGCAGGAAATAACAGTGGCGGCAAAAGAGTAATGGCTCTTTTGAATGTATTTCCGTTATATCAATATACCTTTGATGATCTGCCGAAAACCTCTGTAGAGAAAAGTAATATGTTGAATATTATCAGTAAGGCCCAGATTAGTATGTTACAAACAGAAAATATTACGGTATCACAGGCTATCCCTGTGTATCAGGATTATTTTGAAGAACAGACGTCCTTAATGGCTGAAACAGAAGGGACAGCAACGGGGATGGAGAAACCGTTGACAGAAGATGCGATGATAGATGAACCGCTGATGGGTGGGACACTCACGGATGAGCCTGCGGAAAATAAGCAGGTGGAAGAGATACCGGATGCGGATGAAACGGTTCCGGTTTTTTCTCCTAACATTATCCGTGCAGATGCTAAAGCGGTTGAATATGATTTAACACAATTTGGGGATTTTAATGTTTTTCTGAAAGAGTTTTATGCGGTTGATAGTTCGACTTCCGTAACGCAGAACAAGCTTAATATTGATGAACTTGCGAGTATGGATTTACATGTAAAACCGGGGGGAGAAAATCCGCAGATACTCATTTATCATACCCATTCCCAGGAAGGATTTGCTGATTCCGTACCGGGTGATATGTCAACTACCGTTGTGGGGGCAGGGGAAAAATTGAGTGAGCTCCTTAAGGAATATGGTTATAATGTACTGCATCATACGGGACAGTATGATGTAAAACGGCGTGACGATGCTTATTATTATGCGGCACCGGCTTTGGAAGAAATTTTAAAAACTTATCCATCCATAGAAGTGATTATTGATTTGCATCGGGATGAAGTAAAAGAAGGTACGAAGCTTGTTACGGAAATTGACGGAAAGCCGTGTGCCAAGTTTATGTTTTTTAACGGCTTGTCCTATAATAATACGTTGGGGGAGATATCGTATCTGCCTAATGAAAATTTAAAAGAAAATCTGGCTTTTTCTTTTCAGGCGCAAGTTAACGCCAATGAGTATTATCCGGGTCTTACCAGGAGGATATATTTAAGAGGATACCGTTACAATATGCAATATCGCGGAAAAAGCATGTTGGTAGAACTCGGGGCACAGACCAATACGGTAGAAGAGGCAATGAATGCGGTGGAACCTCTTGCGCATGTAATAGCTGTGACTCTTTTGGGAGAAGACTAGGGAATACCTTATGTCAAAACACTTTACATAGGCAGATTTACTATGGTATATTTACAAATGGATTATTTTTGAAAAGATGATTCATTTTGGAGGATGAAATGGACCAGAGTAAAATAAGAAATTTTTGCATAATCGCACATATTGATCATGGAAAATCTACACTTGCAGACCGTATTATTGAAGGAACAGGACTCCTTACAAGCCGGGAAATGTCAGAACAGGTGCTTGATAATATGGAACTTGAAAAAGAGCGTGGTATAACCATTAAATCACAGGCGGTTAGAACAGTATATAAAGCAAAAGACGGACAGGAATATATTTTTAACCTGATTGATACACCGGGACATGTAGACTTTAATTATGAAGTTTCCCGAAGCCTTGCGGCTTGCGACGGTGCGATATTGGTAGTCGATGCAGCACAGGGAATTGAGGCGCAGACACTTGCTAACGTATACCTTGCCTTAGATCATGACCTGGATGTTTTTCCGGTAATTAATAAGATAGATTTGCCAAGTGCCGAACCACAACGTGTTATTGATGAAATCGAAGACGTCATTGGAATAGAAGCACAGGATGCACCGCTTATTTCAGCTAAAAACGGCATTGGAATTGAAGAAGTGCTGGAATGTGTTGTTAATAAAATACCTGCACCGGGCGGAAGCCCGGAAAATCCGCTTCAGGCATTGATATTTGATTCAATTTACGATTCATATAAGGGGGTTATTATCTTTTGCCGTATCCGTGAAGGTGTAGTAAAAAAAGGTACGCCGATTAAGATGATGGCAACCGGAGCCAAAGCAGAGGTTGTGGAAGTAGGGTATTTTGGCGCGGGTCAGTTTATTCCTTGCGAAGAACTTTCTGCCGGAATGGTAGGGTATATAACAGCGTCCATTAAAAATCTTAAAGACACCCGTGTGGGCGATACGGTTACTAATGCGCAGGAACCGTGCGATAAACCACTTCCGGGATATAAAAAAGTGCAGTCTATGGTGTTCTGCGGTATGTATCCTGCAGACGGTGCCAAGTATCCGGATTTAAGGGATGCCTTGGAAAAATTACAGCTTAATGATGCATCCCTGTCCTATGAACCGGAAACCTCCCTTGCGTTGGGATTTGGTTTCAGATGTGGTTTTTTGGGCCTTTTACATCTTGAAATTATCCAGGAGCGTCTGGAACGGGAATACAATCTTGATTTGGTAACTACCGCACCGGGCGTTGTGTATAAAGTGCATAAAACGAATGGTGATGTAATAGAACTTACTAATCCTTCCAACTTACCGGATCCTTCCGAAATAGACTTTATGGAAGAACCGATTGTAAACGCAGAGATTATGGTGACAAAAGAGTATGTCGGTTCTATCATGGAATTGTGTCAGGAACGCAGAGGACGTTATATTGATATGGAGTATATGGAAGAGACAAGAGCCTTGCTTAAGTATGAACTTCCGCTTAATGAGATTATTTACGATTTCTTTGACGCACTTAAGTCGCGTTCAAAAGGCTATGCTTCCTTTGACTATGATATCAAAGGATATGAGCGCTCTGAACTCGTTAAATTGGATATCCTCATCAATAGGGAAGAGGTGGATGCCCTTTCCTTTATCGTGCATAAAGAATCTGCTTATGAACGCGGAAGAAGAATGTGCGAAAAGCTTAAAGATGAAATTCCCAGACACTTGTTTGAAATTCCGATTCAGGCGGCTGTCGGTGGTAAGATTATAGCACGCGAAACTGTAAAAGCGATGCGTAAAGACGTTCTTGCCAAATGTTATGGTGGTGATATTACCCGTAAAAAGAAGCTTCTTGAAAAACAAAAGGAAGGTAAGAAGAGAATGCGCCAGGTAGGAAATGTTGAGATTCCGCAGAAGGCGTTTATGAGCGTTCTTAAGTTGGACGAGAAATAATACATCAATAGTAGAATAATAGAACAATGAGGAGAGAAAGATGCAAAAGACACCTGTTGCAATTTATGTGCACATACCGTTTTGTAAGCAGAAATGTCTGTATTGCGACTTTCTCTCTTTTTGTTCGGATAAAGAGGAACACAGAAGTTATGTTAACAATCTTTTGCGGGAAATAGATTGTTATAAAACTGATTCGATAGTAGTTGATTCGGTGTTTTTTGGTGGAGGAACACCTACGGTTATTGAAACCGGATTAATTGAGAAAATATTATGTAAACTTAGAGACGGTTTTGTGTTTAATGATGAGGTTGAAATAACCATAGAGGCAAATCCCGGAACGGTATCTTATGAATCGCTTGCGGCATATAAACAAATGGGGATTAACAGGATAAGCTTCGGACTGCAATCGGCAGATGATGATGAATTAAAGCGTTTGGGGCGTATTCATGATTTTAAAATGTTTGAGGAATCGTTTTCCATGGCCCGGAAGGCGGGATATGATAATATTAACATTGATTTGATTATGGCAATTCCGGGGCAGAGCATAAACTCTTATGAGCATACGCTTGATAAAGTAATTGCATTAGCACCGGAGCATATCAGCGCGTACAGTCTTATTATTGAGGAAGGAACTCCTTTTTATGAAATGTATGGTGATATGGCGGATGGACAAGTTGATACCAAACGGGCGGAGCAGGGGATATATTTGCTTCCTACGGAAGATGAAGAACGCAGTATGTATGCACTGAATAGGGACAAGCTAAAAGACGCCGGATATTTGCAGTATGAAATATCCAATTTTTCCAAGCCTAATTATGAAAGCAGGCATAATATTGCATATTGGACGATTAAAGAATACATAGGTCTGGGACTTGGCGCTTCTTCATTATACCAAGGCGAGCGTTACAACAATGAAACGGATTTTGCAGAATATGCCGGCCATTTTGTATGTGAAGAAAGCCGTGTAAAAGTATCGGAAAAAGATGCCATGGAAGAGATGATGTTCCTGGGGCTTAGAATGAACCGGGGTGTTTCGAAAAAGGCATTTTTTGACCGGTTTAAAAAACCGGTAGATGAAGTTTTTCCGGGCGTTATTGAGAAGCATGTTAAGAATGGATTAATGGAAGTATGTGGTGATTTTGTAAGGCTTACCGAAAAAGGAATGGATGTTAGTAATTACTGTATGTCGGATTTTATAATCGGTTAGGTAATGCTTGTCAAGCCTTGTATAATTAAGTATAATATAGGTGTAGTTTTGCTTGATGAAAGGATATGGAAAGGCACTCGTTGTGTCCACCGGTCATACAATATATAAAATGACCTTGGGGGCTCCATAATGAAGACATTTAAACAGCCTTTATCAGGAGAAGAAGAAGTTTACCATATCCGTATGTTGCGCGAAGGCAATGACGAAGAAAGAGAACGCTCCAAACATGTATTGATTGAACGGAATCTCCGTTTGGTGGCGCATATAGCAAAAAAGTATCAAAGCTGCGAAGAAGATATGGAAGACTTGATATCCATAGGAACCATCGGTCTCATTAAAGCAATAAATACGTATAATACGGAAAAAGGCATACGGCTTGCAACGTATGCGGTACGTTGTATAGATAATGAACTTCTTATGATGTTGCGGGCGAAGAAGAAAACATCGCGGGAAGTATCGTTATATGAACCTATAGGAACGGATAAAGAAGGCAATGAAATAATATTGCTGGATATTACCGTAGATGAACAACCGGATATTGTGGAGCAGATGGAGAAGAATAAAAATCTGTCCAGGTTGGAAGGCTTATGCATTAGATTATTAGATGACAGGGAACGGGAAATTATTTGCAGAAGGTACGGTATTCTCGGATATAAAGAACAGACACAAAGAGAGCTTGGCGATAGCCTTGGCATATCAAGAAGCTATGTGTCAAGGATAGAGAAAAAGGCGTTACTTAAATTAAGAGAAGGGTTAATGGAAGAAACGTAAGAAAGGTGGTATGGGGGATGCAGTTTGTAAAGACGGCGGATTTAAAAAAGGGGATGCGGCTTGCACGACCGATTTACAATAAAAACGGAGTATTACTTTATGAGAGAAATTCCAAGTTGACGGATAATGGTATCGCCAGTATCAAGAATTTTGGATTGATTGGAATATTTATTCTGGAGCCTGCGGAGCCGGTGCCGCCGATGACGGTAGACGATATTAATTTTGAACGTTTTCAGACAATGTATGTGTTTGCTTTGAAAGAAGAATTGCAGACTATCATTAATCTGAGAAGAGCTCCTAAAATTCAAACTATCGTAGGAAATATAGTTAAGAATTACGGACATCTGGATAAAAAGATTAATTTCATACAAAACTTAAGAAGTATAGAGGATCATGTATATAAACATTCTTTAAATGTTGCGATGTTATGTGCGATGATGTCCCATATGTTGAATGTCAGATTGGATGAGCAGCAGGATACACTTATTGCGGCGGCGGTACATGATATTGGTAAATTAATGCTTCCTAAAAATTTGTTTGAGAAAAACGAACTTACGGAGCAGGAGATGGAAATGCTCCGTCATAGTGAATATAGCGGACATGAAGTTATCGAAAAAGTTTTCAGCAGCAATCCGTCTGTTAAGAGAATATGTGTACAGTGCAGAAAAGCATTGGATGAATTCGAAATGGGTAAGATAATGGATGCCAAACTGCTTACGGGAACTAAAATACTGATGGTTGCAGAAACTTATGATACCATGACAGCAATACAGTATGGCAAGGAACCGGTTTCGGAAGTGGCAGCAATAAAATATCTGCTTGAAAATCCGGAGATTTTTGACGAGCGAGTTGTTAGCGCGCTGATAAGCTCTATTAATATATTGTCACCGGGAACCAGTATTGAGTTGAATACCGGCGATAAGGGTGTAGTGCTTGCACAGCGGGGACCTGACATATTACGTCCGATGGTATTGGTGTTCAGGGATAACGCCATTATCGATTTGAGTAATGAGTTTTTATACGGGGATATGGAAATTGTTGATATTATGAAGACAATGGATAACCGGCATATCATGGATACTTCCATGCTTAAAAGCCAGGGAATCAGTTTTGATGAGCCGGAGTATGTTGAAGTGCCTGATGAAGAAGTGTATGTACCGGGAAGAGATTTTTAAGGCACCATAAAGGGGAGAGAAGATAATGGAATCAATAGCAAATATGCTTATGAAGGCAAAGGAGGCAGGCGCTTCCGATTTACATATTACAGTTGGTATACCGCCTAAGATGCGAGTTAACGGAAAACTGATTACCATGGATTATCCTAAGATTTTACCAGCCGATTCTTTGGAGGTATGTCTTGAGATAATGAATGAAAAGCAGCGGATGATATTTGAAGAGAGAGGCGAATATGATATGTCGTTTTCAATTCCTAATCTCGGAAGATACCGTGTGAATGCTTATAAACAGAGAGGTTCTGTGGCACTGGCACTCCGACTTGTGGGTACACAGGTGCCGCCGGCTGAAGAACTGGGGGTTCCGGAATCGGTTATAGATTTGTATCAGAAGAAGAGAGGTCTTGTGCTTGTGACGGGACCTACGGGAAGTGGTAAGTCAACTACGCTTGCAGCGATTATTGATAAGATTAATAATAACCGTGAAGCACACGTTATTACATTGGAAGACCCTATAGAGTATTTGCATCAGCACAAGCTTGCTATGGTTAATCAGAGAGAAGTTGGTCTTGATACCATGACATATGCGAATGCACTCAGGGCTGCACTTAGAGAAGACCCGGATGTAATATTGGTGGGTGAGATGAGAGATTATGAAACCATCAGTGTTGCAATAACTGCTGCAGAAACCGGTCATCTTGTTTTATCAACCTTACATACGATTGGCGCAGCAAGTACGGTTGACCGTATTATTGACGTATTCCCACCGCATCAGCAGCAACAGATCAGGGTGCAGTTTGCTAACGTATTGGAAGCGGTTATTTCCCAACAGCTTATTCCTACTATGGATGGAAAAGGACGTGTGGCGGCGTTTGAAGTAATGCATGCTAACCATGCTGTTAGAAACCTGATACGTGAAGGTAAGTCGCATCAGTTGCTTTCCGTAATGCAGACTAACCGTAAAATCGGTATGATTACCATGGATGAAGCTATTATGCAATTATATAGGGATGGCAAAATAAGTGCTGATATGGCTATTCAATTTGCACAGGAACAGGAGACCATGGCAATTAAGCTGGGTACGACTATTTATTAATTGGTTATTTTTAAACTTCGGGGAACCGGCCGGTTCCCCTCCATTCTATAAAATCTTATATCCGTTTTTTTCTTATATGTTCATTTTGTTTTCACATTATTATTTTTAAAAATTCATTATTTGTTTTTCCGGTTATTTATTTTTTCACATCTAAATTTAT
Organism: Lachnospiraceae bacterium; assembly: GCA_045576455.1. Lineage (GTDB taxonomy): Bacteria > Bacillota > Clostridia > Lachnospirales > Lachnospiraceae > RGIG4034. The sequence goes on from JAZNGM010000025.1 coordinate 14,670, forward strand.
CAAATCTTTTTAATTTCCAGGAGGTGTTTATGTTTCGTACAATTATATCAGGAGGACTTCATGGAATGGACAGTTATCTGGTCCATGTTGAAGTGGATGCTTCGCAAGGCTTACCGGTGTTTGAAATTGTGGGATATCAGAGCGGAGAAGTGAGAGAGGCGCGGGAAAGAATTCGGGTTGCATTAAAAAACAGCGGCTACAAGTTGCCGCCGATAAGGATAACCGTTAATCTGACGCCGGCGAATATACGTAAGGAGGGGACAGCTTATGATTTGCCGATTGCAGTGGGTATATTAGCTGCACTGGAATTTTTACCAAAAACATGTGCCGATAATACGCTTGTGTTGGGCGAGCTCGGACTGGATGGACAGGTGAGGGCTGTGCGTGGAGTGCTTCCCCTTGTAATGGAAGCAAAAAGAAACGGTTGTGCAGTATGTATGGTCCCTTTCGATAATTATGCGGAAGCTTCCTGCGTGGATGGCATACATATTATGGGGATTAAAACCCTTGCAGCTGCGATAGATTTTTTGAAAAAGTCAGAAGGGGCGAAAAAGGAATGTATTCATTTACAACGTAAAGCGTTAGCGGAAATTGATAATAATCCAAAGGGAAAATCTGTATCGGAAGGATACGATTTTAGTGTTCTGTCAGGACAGGAGAACATAAAGCGAAGTGCCGTTATTGCGGCGGCGGGGTTTCATCATTTGCTGTTTAAAGGTCCGCCGGGGTGTGGTAAAACACTTGCGGCAAAATGTATACCGTCTATTTTGCCTCCGCTATCACGGGAGGAAAGTCTTGAGGTTTCTAAATTGTTCAGTATTGCCGGTCTTATTAATTCCAGTGAAGGATTAGTCAGTAAACGTCCGTTTTTTAATCCACATCATACAATAACTAAACAGGCGATGGCAGGGGGCGGCGTTATTCCGAAACCGGGGATAATAAGTCTTTCACATCGGGGCGTCTTATTCCTGAATGAATTGCCGCATTTTAAAAATGAAGTAATTGAGATAATGCGTCAACCGCTGGAAGAAAAAGAAATAAACATAGTAAGGACGTCAGGTACATACCGCTATCCGGCATCGTTTTTGCTGGTTGCTGCGATGAATCCGTGTCCTTGTGGCTTTTTCCCGGATAGGAACCGGTGCAACTGCACGGCGTGGGAAATTAAAAGATATCTTGCAGGTATTTCCGGTCCGATAATGGATAGGATTGATTTGAGCGTAAATGTCAATGCGGTCCGTTATGAAGATATTTCAGGTGATAATTCCGTTAAAGGGGAGTGCAGCAGTTCGATGTTAAATAAGGTATTTATGGCAAGACATAGGCAGCAGGAACGTTATAAGGGAACAGATATCCGTTATAACGGGGAGCTTTCGGGAAACGGAATCAAGAAATATATTACTCTTGAACGTAGTGTAAACTGCTTGATGAAGGAGCTGTTTGAAAATAGTCATTTGAGTGCGCGTTCTTATGCGAAGGTGTTAAAAGTGGCGCGGACAATTGCGGATATTGAAGATAGGGATAACGTGGCAGAAGAAGATGTTTTGGAAGCATGTACCTACCAGCAATATATTAACGAACAGGCAGAGTAAAAAAAGAAGGGCTTTATGCGGTTAAAGCAGATAGAAGGGTGTAGGGATGAAAGAAGAGAAAAAACGTATGCTATTCCATTATCAATCAATGGAAGGGATAGGGTATAAATCATTAGTAAAGCTTTTAAAATATGTGGGAGCGGAAAATACAGATAAAGGTCAGCCGGAATATGAAGCATTGGCGGAGCTTTGTAAATTAAGTGAGGATGCACTGGTAAGTTTGATAGGTAAATCGAAAACAAAAGCGTTTCTTGTGGGGGAAAGGGCTAAAGAAGAATCATTTAAAGCGTATGATGATATGAAAAAGAAACATATTACCTATCTATCCTTATGGGAGGAAGCTTTTCCTGATAAATTGAGGCAAATATATGATCCGCCGCTTGGATTGTTTTGCTATGGAAAGCTTCCTGAAAAGGATAGCCTGAATGTTGCGGTGATTGGCGCAAGAATATGTTCGGAGTATGGAAAGTATGTTGCAAAGGAATATGCAAGGATATTGGCAAAGGGCGGCTGCGGTATCGTTAGTGGTATGGCATTTGGAATAGATTCGGTTGGACAATTGAGTGCGTTGGATGCAGGAGGATATAGTCTGGGGGTACTTGGATGTGGTGTGGATATATGTTATCCCAAGGAAAATATTTTGTTACATGAGCGGTTAAAGAAAGAGGGCGGGATAATCAGTGAATATCCGCCCGGAACAATGCCTAAAAAGACATATTTCCCAATGCGTAACAGAATTATCAGCGCTTTATCTGATGCGGTGCTTGTAGTGGAGGCAAGAGAAAAGAGTGGGACGCTGATAACTGCAGACAGGGCATTGGAACAGGGAAAAGATGTATATGCCGTGCCGGGAAGAGTGACGGATGCTTTGAGTTATGGATGTAACCGCTTGATATTCCAAGGTGCTTTTGTTGCCCTTTCGCCGCAAGAAGTGCTTGCAGATATATTAAAACAGAAGGTTACGATAATGAATGAATTATGTAAACCCAAGGACAAAGGGGAAGCGTGTGTGCATGATGATGTGTTGAGGGTAATCGATGTTACGCCGTGCAGCATGCAGGAATGGTATGAGAAATATAAAGCATTTAGTGGTGAGGATATGGGGATTGCAGCTTTTTCAGTTAAGGTTTTTAGACTGGTTATAGATAAAAAAGTGAAACAGATTGAAGGGAGTGGCTGTTATTGCAAAGTATTTTAACAAGGAATTTATTAGAGGCGTTGTAATAATCATCTATATGCTGTGGCTGTTGTTTTTGGCATATAAAGATATATGTGAAAAGAAACTTGGTAATGTTAAACTTCTGGTACTCTTTCTGATTTCATCGGTATATGTTCTTTTGGATATTCATAGGGTAAATGTATATATTTTCAATTTTCTTGTATCTTTTTCTTTTTATTTTATTCTTTATTTTTTATTGCATAAAAAAGAAATAGGTGGTGCGGATATTAAACTCCTTGTTATTCATGGTTTTATGTTGGGGTTTTGGGAATCGGTAAAGGCATGCATGCTCGGATGTATCATAGCTATTTTAGTTAATATATTATATATAAGAAGAAATACCTTAAAAACTTTTGCGCTGGTACCGTATCTTGTGATCGGGATTGTTGGTTTATATTGTTTTGGCTAAAAAGATGTTTGAAAATGATGGGGTAATTTGTCGCATTTTTGCACACAATATTTTAAATTAATCAAAATTAAAAAATAATTTCTTGCATTGATATAAAATATAGTGTATATTACTTCACGATGACGCCGTGGAAAGGGGTATAAAAATGGCAAAGTATCTGGTAATCGTAGAATCACCATCCAAAATCAAGACGATTAAGAAGTTTTTGGGGGCAAATTATGAAGTCGTTGCAAGTAACGGTCATGTTAGGGACCTTCCGAAAAGCCAGCTTGGTGTGGATGTTAAAAACGACTATGAGCCTAAATATATTACAATTCGTGGAAAGGGAGAAATTCTTGCAACACTCCGTAAGGAAGTGAAGAAAGCAGATAAAATATATCTTGCGACGGACCCTGACCGTGAAGGGGAAGCAATATCATATCATTTGCATTATGCCCTTAATCTGGAAGGGAAAAAGGTATATCGTATAACCTTTAACGAGATTACTAAAAATGCGGTGAAAGAGTCAATTAAAAATGCGCGTGAAATAGATATGAATCTGGTAGATGCACAACAGGCAAGACGTGTGCTCGACCGAATGGTGGGGTATCGTATTTCGCCACTTTTGTGGGCAAAAATCAAGAGAGGCTTGTCGGCGGGAAGAGTTCAGTCGGTAGCACTTAGAATCATTTGCGACCGCGAAGAAGAAATTGAAGCATTTGTGCCGGAAGAATATTGGTCTTTAGATGCACTTATCGGATGCCAGGGGATGAAAAAGCCGTTAGTAGCCAAGTTTTATGGGAATGCTGATGGTAAAATGTCGGTTGATAACAAGTCAGATGCGGATAAGATTGCTGATGCTGTGAGAAAAGGCAATGTTAAGGTGCTTGAAGTAAAGAAGAGTGAGCGTGTAAAAAAAGCGCCGCTTCCTTTTACGACTTCAACATTACAACAGGAAGCGAGCAAGGTGCTTAATTTCTCGACACAGAAGACCATGCGTATTGCACAGAAGTTATATGAAGGAATTGATATAAAGGGAAGTGGAACGGTAGGTATCATTACCTATTTACGTACGGATTCTACCCGTATTTCCGATGAGGCCAGAACAAATGCCGGTATCTATATTAAAGATGTGTATGGTGAAGGCTATGCAGCGGAAATGGTTGTTGAAAAGAAGAATGTGCAGAAGATTCAGGATGCACACGAAGCTATCCGCCCTACGGATATAAACAGAACACCGTTTGATTTAAAGGATTCCTTGTCACGGGATGAGTACCGTTTGTATCAGCTGATTTGGAAGCGTTTTGTGGCAAGTTGCATGAAGGCTGCAGTGTATGAGACAACCTCTGTAAAATTGGATATTGGCGGCTACCGTTATACAGTAGCTGCTTCTAAATTATCTTTTGACGGATTTATGAGCGTTTATACACAGGAAGATGAAGAAAAAGAAGAAAATGTAATGCTTGTTAAAGGCATTGATGAAAATACTGAACTTACACTGATGGAAGTGGAACCAAAACAGCATTTTACACAGCCGCCTGCCCATTATACGGAAGCTTCTTTGGTAAGGGCAATGGAAGAATTGGGAATCGGACGTCCGAGTACGTATTCGCCTACCATTACAACTATTTTGGCAAGACGTTATGTGATTAAAGAAAATAAAAATATATATGTAACCGAACTGGGAGAAGTAGTTAATGCAATGATGAAAGAGGCGTTTCCGAGTATAGTCGATGTAAACTTTACGGCTAATATGGAAGCCCTTTTGGATAAAGTAGAAGAGGGTGTAGTAAATTGGAAGACAATCGTATCCAATTTTTACCCGGATTTGGACGAAGCGGTGCAAATTGCTGAAAAAGAAATATCAGAAGTAAAAGTGGCGGACGAAGTAACAGAGGAAGTGTGCGAGATGTGCGGAAGAAACCTTGTGGTTAAGTATGGACCGCATGGAAAATTCCTTGCGTGTCCGGGATTCCCGGAATGCCGCTTTACCAAAGCATATTTCGAAAAGATTGGCGTTAAATGTCCAAAGTGTGGTGAAGATATAGTAGTAAGAAAAACGAAAAAGGGAAGAAGATTTTACGGTTGTATTAATAATCCGGAGTGTGATTTTATGGTGTGGCAGAAGCCAAATGGGGTGGCATCTGCTCAAGCATAGGGATAAATGACAGGAGGCAAAAACTATGAGTAGTGTACAGTTACTTGACAAAACGCGGAAGATTGGAAATCTTTTGCATAACAACAGTTCAAGCATTGTAGTGTTTAATGACATATGCAGTGTGTTACAGGATATTCTGCTTTCCAATGTACTTGTCATAAGCAGAAAAGGAAAGGTACTTGGTATGGGAAAGAGAAAGGGACTTCCGTTTATTACTGAGTTGCTGGCTGAAAAAGTAGGAAATCTTATTGACCCGTTGTTAAATGAAAGACTTTTATCGGTTCTTTCGACGAAAGAAAATGTAAATCCGCAGACATTAGGGTTTGAAGGCGAAGATACAAAAGGGGTTGTAATTAATATAACACCGATTGAGATTGCCGGAGAACGTCTGGGTACCTTGTTTATGTATAAAGACGGGGGGACCTATGATATTGATGATATCATTTTGTGCGAATACGGAACAACGGTTGTAGGGCTTGAAATGTTGCGTGCCGTAAATGAAGAAAGTGCTGAAGAAGTAAGAAAAGAAAATGTTGTAAAATCGGCAATAAATACTTTGTCGGTATCCGAACTTGAAGCCATTGTCCATATTTTTGATGAACTGGATGGTAATGAAGGTATACTTGTGGCAAGTAAAATTGCTGACCGCGTAGGGATAACAAGATCTGTCATTGTAAATGCCCTCCGTAAATTTGAAAGTGCCGGAGTTATAGAATCACGTTCATCAGGTATGAAGGGTACTTACATAAAAGTAGTGAATGACTTTGTGTTTGAACAGATAGAGAGATTAAGAAATCAAATTAAATAGAACTAAAGTTTCCGTGAAGATATGCCGATATATTTGATGAATACAAAATATAGCATAACGGACTATGCGGGAGATTAAAAGGATTTATTGATATTTCAATAAATCCTTTTTGTTTACTTTCAGCTTTTTCCATAAAATTCAAAAAAAGCACATTTTGTGTTTGCTTTTTACAAAAACACTTTATATTGTTGTTTTTTTGCAAAAACTGCTTGTCTTTTTTGTAGAATAATTTATAATGGAATAAGGTAGGCGAATTGTGACTATTTATGAAGAAAGGTGATGCACCATGTTTGATTTGGGAGTATATGATTATGTGAATGTGTTGGATGCGGCGGCAGATGCAGCGTGGCTTCGTAACGAGGCTATTTCCAATAATATTGCCAATGCGGATACACCGGGTTATAAGAGACAGGATGTGGCATTTGAATCAGAACTTAAGAAAGCGCTTGGGAATACGAGAGCACAATCCAATGATGCGAAAGTGGCATCTATAAAGACAAGTTCGCTTGCGCCGAGAACTTATGAAGATTATCCTAATTTTTCTTATAGGCTGGATGGTAATAATGTGGATCCTGAACAGGAAAACGTACTTCTTGCCAAAAATCAGATTAAATACGAAGGATTGATTAACAGTATTTCAACTGAATTTAAGAATCTTCAGTCTGTAATGAAGTAGGAGGTAAAATGATATGGGAATGTTTGATGCTTTTGACGTGAGTGCCTCCGGCCTTACGGCTCAACGGATGAGAATGGATGTAATCGCAGAAAATGTTGCGAATGCTAATACAACAAGAACAGATAAAGGCGGAGCTTACAAACGCCAGGTTGTCGTGTTTGAACAGAAAGACGACCAGACTTCATTCAGCAGGGTGTTGAATGAAAAGATGGATAACTATTCCGGTAAAGGCGTGAAGGTGACCGGAATTTATGAGGATACATGGAATGAGATGATTATGGTGTATGAGCCGGATCATCCTGATGCGAATGAAGACGGATATGTTGAGTATCCGAATGTAAACATCATTGAAGAAATGACAGATTTAATAAGTGCGACCCGTTCTTATGAAGCCAATTCTACAGCACTGACTGCAAGCAAGAATATGGCGATGAAGGGTCTCAACATGGTTCAGTAGGAGTAGTGATATATGGATATATTGTCTTTTACCAATACATCGCCATTAGTAAATACCATAGAACGTACCGGTTCCGTAACTGGCGGGTTACAGGAAACGGACGGGGATTTATTTTCGGCGGTTTTAGGCTCGGCAATGGATAATATCAAGACGACAAACAGCTATATTTCGGATGCTGAGAATGAGGAATTGAAACTTGCTCTTGGTGAAACGGAAAATACGCATGATTTAACCATTGCATTACAAAAAGCCTCTACTGCATTGCAGTATACGGTAGCTATCAGGGATAAATTCGTGGAAGCGTACCGTGAGTTGATTAACATGAACATATAAGAATGGTATGGTTGCTTAGTGAGGAGAGATTTATATGGTTGATAAGATACTTGCTCAGTTGAAGAAAATTGGGGCACAGTTCTTGGAGTGGTGGAAGAAGTTTACGAAACGCCAGCAGGTAGTAATAGTATCGGTTATGCTGGGCGTAATACTTGCATTAATTATTCTTGTGAATGTGCTTAACAGACCAAAATATACATTTTTGATATCGGCAGATACAACTTCTGCTGGAGCGGAAGTGAGAGATATTTTGGAGGATGCGGGAGTTCCGTTTAAGGTTTCTGACGACGGAAGGACTTTTTATGTAAAAAAAGGTCATGAAGCAAATGCCAACCTTGCACTGGGAAGTGAAGGATATGAAACGGATGAATACGCAGATTTGAACGCGGTTCTTTCGGGAGGATTCAGTACAACCGAAGCAGACAAGCAGAAAAAATATGTTAAGTATCTCTCGGATAGAATAAAGAGAGACCTTAGGGTATTTGATTTTGTTAAAGATGCTGCGGTTATTCTTGATGTTCCGGAAGATGACGGAACGCTGATAGCAAGAAATCTGGAAGCATCAGCGGCTATTACCCTGACACTCCGTGAGGATATTTCCATTGATACCGCACAACGTGTGGCTAAATTTGTTGCAACGGCATTGGGAAATTCTTCGACAGAGAAGATAACTATTATGGATTCTACCGGTACTTTGTATTTTGCGGGTGCGGATGATACAAGCATAGCAGGGTCTGCCAATAGTCAGGTTTCCGTAATGAGTCAGATTAATAATATGATCAGAGCTGAGGTTACCAATGTCCTTGTAGGAATGGGTGAATTTGGCTCTATTTCTGTTGCTCCGAGAATGCAGGTGGATTTCTCGACAGGAGAAGAATCTTCCCACAGATATGAATCCCAGTTGGGTGATGGTTCGAGTGAAAGCATAATGTCGGAAAAAACAGAGTACAATGCAGAGTCTAACAGCGGCGAAGGCGGTGTTCCGGGAACGACCAATAATACGGACGATACCTCATATGTTATTGGTTCGGGTGGTGAGCAGAGTACTACGGAATCGGAAGTGAATTATCATTATCTTCCTGACGAATACATGTCCCATTATTCCATACCGGCAGGACGGATTGATGTTAAAAACTCATCTATTGCCATTTCGACGGTTACATATAATGTTGTTAAAGAAGAAGATGCTAAACGGCAAGGCCTTCTGAAAGATACTTCATGGGAAGATTATAAGTTGGCTAATAGCGGCAAAGAAAAACTTGTGATTGACGAAGATTGGAAGAATACGGTTTCTATGGCAACCGGTATTCCTATTGATAAAATTTCTTTTGTTGCATATGCAGAAAACTGGTTTGTGGATAGAGAAGGCTTTAGTGTTAAGACTACTGATGTAGTAACGATTGTTCTTATTTTACTTATTTTGGGATTGCTTGGCTTTGTGTTGATAAGAAGCATGAAGACGTTGAAACAACAGGAGCAGGAAGAGGAACTTTCTGTGGAATCCCTGTTACAATCTACGCAGGAAACACCTATTGAGAATATTGAGGTGGAAGATAAGTCTGAGGCACGCAGAAGCATTGAAAAATTTGTTGAGGAAAATCCGGATGCCGTTGCAAATCTGCTTCGTAACTGGCTGAACGAAGATTGGGGGGCATTGTAATGAGAGCAGTTTTTGATACTCCGTTGAGTGGGCTTCAAAAAGCAGCAATTTTGTTGATTATTCTTGGCCCTGAAAAATCATCATTAATTTTTAAGCATTTAAAGGAAGAAGAAATTGAAGAGCTTACGCTTGAGATTGCCAATACAAGAAGTATTACACCTCAGATGAAAGAGGATGTAATTAACGAGTTTTATGAGATTTGTCTTGCACAGCAATATATTGCCGAAGGTGGTATTGCTTATGCGAAAGAAGTACTTGATAAAGCGTTGGGTGCAGAAAAAGCACAGGATGTTATCAGCAAACTTACGGCTTCGCTTCAGGTTAAACCGTTTGAATTTGTCCGTAAAACAGATGCATCACAGCTGTTTAACTTTATTCAGGATGAACATCCGCAGACTATCGCATTGATTCTCTCTTATTTGTCACCGGGGCAGGCTGCCATGATCGTATCTGCACTGCCACCTGACAGACAGGCAGATGTAACTAAGAGAGTTGCCATGATGGACAGAACAAGTCCGGACGTTATAAAGGAAGTTGAAAAGATATTGGAATCTAAGCTTGCCAGTCTGGTTAATCAGGATTACACCATTATCGGCGGTGTTGACGCTGTTGTTGAAATCCTTAATACGGTTGACCGTGGTACTGAAAAACATATTATGGAAACCCTTGAAATTGAAGAGCCTGAACTTGCAGATGAAATCAGGAAGAAGATGTTCGTATTTGAAGATATTCTTACGCTTGATGACAGAGCAATCCAGCGTGTTCTTAGGGATGTTGAACATAATGACCTTGCTATTGCACTTAAGGGTGCTAACGAACAGGTTCAGAATGCTATTTTCAAGAACCAGTCAAAGCGTCTTGCTACAATGATCCGCGAAGATATGGAATTTATGGGTCCGGTTCGTATGAAGGATGTAGAAGAAGCACAGCAGAAGATTGTAAATATCATAAGAAAGCTGGAAGATTCAGCAGAAATTGTAATCAGCAGAGGCGGAGGAGACGAGATCATTGTCTAGTAATCTGATAAAATCGTATTCTATAGGCGGTGTAAAAGATAATACGCGTATTATAGATACGAATAAAATGATGGAACAGAAGATGGATGCGCTTCGCGAGATTTTGGGAGATGCTTTTGTTACTGCTTCACAAGAATCCGTAAGTGACGAAATGGTTGAAGGATTGGATGTAAGACAGGTGGCAGCACTTCTTGATGATGATGGAGGCACGGTGCTTCATGAACATAAAGAACCGGAAGTTGATGTAGAAGCAATGCTGGCAGCTGCAAAGGAAGAAGCAGATGCTATTATTGAAACTGCCCGCCAGGAAGCGGAAAGCATCCGTGTGGAGACTTTTGAGGCGGCCAAAGAGGAAGGATATCACGCCGGATATGAAGAAGGAATGGAAAGAGTCCGTTCCATGGAAAGAGCGGTAAAAGACCGTGAAGCAGAAATAATGCGTATGGAGAGAATCAAACAGCAGGAATATGAACAGATGTGCAAGGAATTGGAGCCGTTGCTGGTTGATAAGTTGTTGTCTATATATAAGCATGTATTACATATAGAGGCAGGGTGTGACAGAGAACATGTGCTGTATCTTATCGAAAATGCCATGATGAATGTGGAAGGTGGCAAAAATCTGATAGTTCATATAAGTAAAGATGACTATCCATACGTCACGATGCAGAAAGCAAGATTACTTGAATGCGTGGGACAGAGCACATCAGTAGAGTTTATTGAAGACTTTTCTTTGGGAAAATCAGAGTGCTATATCGATGCTGAAGGTACCATTATAGATTGTGGTTTTGATACGCAGCTTGAACAGCTTGAAAAGGAACTGAGGATACTGTCCTATGAAGGAAATTAACATTGATAAGTATGATAAAGTGTTATCGGGACAATTCTTTAAGAAAAAAGGAAAAGTTCTGAATGTTGTGGGGTTAACAATTGAAGCAACCGGAATAGAAGCTAAGCTGGGGGATTTATGTATAATTTCTCCGGCTGATTCGTCATATAAACCTATTATGTCTGAGGTGGTTGGCTTTAAAGACGGAAAAACCCTTTTGATGCCTTATGAAGTGACGGAAGGCGTAGGACTGGGAAGTATGGTTGAGACTGAAGGAAGACCTCTTTGTGTAATGGCAGGGGATTTTTTGCTTGGAAAGACATTGGATGGTCTGGGAAGACCAACGGATGATATTATCCCTCCGGAAGCCATTCCTTACCCTGTGGAGGCGGCACCGCCTGATGCAATGGAAAGAGAGATTATAGATGAAGTGTTGCCGCTGGGTGTAAGGGCTGTAGACGGTCTTATCACTTTGGGAAAAGGACAGAGAATAGGCATTTTCGCCGGATCCGGTGTTGGGAAGTCTACCCTTATGGGAATGTTTGCCCGTAATACAAAAGCAGATATAAATGTTATAGCGCTGATTGGCGAGCGTGGCCGTGAAGTGCGGGAGTTTATAGAAAGAGATCTGGGAGAAGAAGGTATGAAGCGCTCCGTAGTTGTTGTGGCTACTTCTGATAAGCCGGCGTTGGAGCGTAATAAAGCGGCAAAGACCGCAACAGCTATTGCGGAGTATTTTAGGGACCAGGGTAAAGATGTGCTCCTTATGATGGACTCTTTAACCCGTTTTTCCATGGCACAGAGAGAAATTGGACTTGCGAGTGGAGAACCGCCTGTTACAAGGGGATATCCGCCAAGTGTTTATTCGGAAATGCCGAAACTGCTTGAACGTGCCGGAAGAGATGCCAAGGGGTCAATAACAGGGCTTTATACGGTTCTTGTTGATGGTGATGACTTTAATGAACCGATTACAGATACTGCGCGAAGTATTTTAGACGGACACATTATGCTTAGCCGTAAACTTGTGCATAAAAATCATTATCCGGCCATTGATATATTGCAAAGTATTTCCCGTTGCATGAGTGCGATAGTGGATAAAGAACAGAAGATGGCTGCCGGTAAGCTTAAAAATGTACTTGCAACCTACACGGAAGCAGAGGATTTGATTAATATCGGAGCATATAAACGCGGAAGTAATAAAAATATAGATAATGCTATTGATAAAATTGATAAAGTTAATGCGTTTTTGATGCAGGATGTGGATGAAAAAGTAAGCTATGAAGATGCGGTATCAGCGATGAAACAGTTGTTTGAGTAAGGATAGTATATGTCGGTATTTCGTTATAAAATGCAAAATATTCTAAATATTAAGTTGCAATTGGAAGAACAGGCAAGAATGCAGTTTGCGGCAGCAAGGGCGCGTTTGAATGAAGAAGAGGAAAAACTCAGGGCACTTTATGAACGGCGCCAGATGTATGTTGACGAAGGAATACGTTTCAGACAAGACAGTATATCCGTATTAGATTTGAAAAATAATGAACGTGCTGTTGCTAAAATGGACGAGTACATAAAAGAACAAAAGATGAATATCCGTATAGCTGAAAAAAATGTGGAGCAGGCGCGGGAAAAAATGACTAGTGTGATTATTGAACGGAAGTCGCACGAAAAGTTAAAAGAAAAAGCTTTTGAAGAATTTATGGAAGAGGAAAAAGCTGCAGAGAGTAAAGAGATTGACCAGTTAACAAGCTATACCTATACAGCGAAGAAGGAAGGATAAATATGGCAGGAACAAGAACTTCTGTGGAAGGTAATGAGGTAGAAAGAGAAAAACAACGTCTGTCAGAAGAAAAGAAAAGAATAAAGCAGGAACAGAAAATACAGAAAAAAGAAGCTAAAAAGCGCGCTAAAGATATTGCAAAACAGGAGGCGGAACTTTATGACGATAATGAGTCCGGCGGTGTCAGTGCGTTTTTTGTGACGTTTATTATTATTATTATCTGGCTTGCCATTCTTTGCCTATTAATAAAGCTGGATGTAGGCGGATTTGGTACAAATGTCTTGAAACCGATTTTGAAAGATGTGCCGGTTGTAAATCTGATTCTTCCGGGCGATAAAGTGACAGAAACAGATGACAACGAAGTGTATTACGGCTATACCAGTCTTAAGGATGCGGTAGACCAGATAAAACTGTTGGAAATGCAGCTGGAACAGTCCCAATCTTTACAACAGTCGGGTTCGGAAGAAATTGTTGAGCTTAGGGCGGAAGTGGATAGACTCAAGCAATACGAACTTAATCAGATTGAATTTGCGAGAATAAAACAGGAATTTTTTGAAGAAGTAATTTATGCCCAAAACGGACCGGGGCCAGAAGAATATGTTAAGTATTTTGAAGCTATGGACCCTACAACGGCAGAATACTTGTATAAACAGGTGGTCATTCAGGCAGAGAAGGATAAAGAACTGGAACAATATGCTGCAGCGTACGCGGCAATGAAGCCTAAAGCTGCTGCAAAAATATTTGAAACCATGCAGGATGATTTGGAACTGGTAGCAAAAATTCTTAATGTTATGGCTACAGAAGACAGAGGAGCTATTTTAGGAGTTATGGATTCCGCGGTTGCTGCTAAAATAACGAAAATTATGAATCCTGACTCTTAAGGGATTGTTGTTTTTAACCGATATATTTATCAGCAGAGAAATCTGCACGGATATTTATATATAATGCACATTGAAAACTGAAGAAAGGAGAAATTGCAATGACCAACGCAGCCGTAACAATGGTAGGTTATTCCTATCAGAATGTTACAAAAACAAGTATGGGTATGTCTCAGTCGAAAGATAGTTTCAAGGATGTGATGGACGTCGCCGGAGCCAAAATGGAAACGGGAAAGACGGAAACCAAAATTGAAAAAGACTATAGCGAAAGCAAAATTGACAAGACAGATAAGTACAAAGACGAAATCGGCAATGCAGAAGATACGTACAAGAATAAAACCGAAAATGTACGTGAACCTAAGCCGGTAGAGGAAACTTCGGAAGCTGACGTGAGCGATGAAGTGAAATCAGCTGTAGAAGAGGCGGCACAAGAAGCAGTAGAAATTATTGCGGATGAATTGGGAGTAAGCATTGAAGAAATTATGGAGGTGCTTGAAACATTAGGGATGAGCATTACAGATGTTCTTAATGTAGATAATCTCAACGTTCTTGTGGCGACAGTCAAAGGAGAGGGCGACCCGCTGATGATTACAATGGATGAACAGTTGTATTCACAGCTCAATGCTATTGCAGATGCTATCAGTGCAGTTAACGAAAACCTGAAAGAAGTTTTAGGGTTAAGTGATGAAGAGTTTAATGCCATCATGGATAAACTGAATGAATGCATAACAGACAACAATGGCAAAGAAGCAGAGGTGACAGAACTTTCCGCTAATGTAACTGAAGTTGCTGATGAACTTATGGAAGTTAAGAATGAAGAATCTGAAACAACTGATGCGAAGAAAGATTTAAAAGTTGATGGAAATGGTTTTCAGGATACCGTAAGAAACGCGGAAAATCATGAAGAAGCAACATTTTCACAAAATGAAGAGGCACATACCGGTAAAGAAAGTACAGGGAACGCTTTTTTGCAGAATCATTCCAATAGCGCAGTAATGCAGAATGTTGTTCAATACGCAAATGTCAATAATGCAGAAATGGCCGTAGTTGAGGAAATGCTTTCGAGAAGTGAAGTTAATGGTTTGGATATCATAAGACAGATTAGTGATTACATGAATCTTCAAAAGAGTGCAGACTTGACACAGATGGAGTTACAATTACATCCGGCAAGCCTTGGAACCATTAATCTTACGGTTTCGTCAAAAGCAGGTATTATTACCGCAACCATTGAGGCACAAAATGAAGTGGTAAAGAATGCTCTGGAAACCCAGGTTGTTACGTTAAAGGAAAATCTTGAACAACAGGGACTTAAAGTGGAAGCAGTTGAAGTAACCATTGCCAGTCATGAATTTGAGAGAAATCTTAGCGAAAACAATGAAGAAAGAGATGCTTATACCCGGGAAACAGAAAATAAGATTAAGAGAAAACCGCTTAGAAGAATCGATTTGAATGCAATAGAGGATATTGAAGATATCGATGAACCTGCGGAAGAAAGAATAATCCGTGATATGATGCGGATGAATGGAAATACGGTTGATTATACCGCATAAAAAGCTTAAGAAAGGAGGAATACGATGTCAATAGCAGCAAGTGTCGTAGACGGAAAAGTTGTAGATACAACAGCGTCTTCGGTATCACTTTCCAAGGAAACAGAAAAGAGTGGCAATGCACTTGATAAAGAAGCTTTCTTACAATTATTAGTTGCGGAAATGCAGAATCAGGATCCGTTGCAGCCTACGACTAATACAGAGTATGTTTCACAGTTTGCTACATTCTCACAATTGGAAGAAATGCAGAATGTAAGCTCCAGTGTAGATATGTCAAGAGCACAGAGCCTTGTGGGTAAAGAAGTATTTCTTGATGTAACCAATTCATCAGGTGAAACGAACCAGATATGCGGAAGAGTTGATTATGTAGTTATGGAAGCCGGAAAAGTATATGTATCGGTCGATGAATCGTTATACAAATTTGAAGATGTAACTACAGTTCTTGATGCAGATTACTGGGATGCATATAATCTTGCGTATGCATGGTCAAACGATCTTAGTAAGATAGGTGGTCTTAATAAAGTTTCATTGGCAAGCAAAGCCGATGTCATGGAATTAAAAGAGGCTTATGATAATATGACAACTTATCAAAAGACTTTCATCGCAAAAGACAGCGTGGCTTTATTAGATGCTTACATTGCTAAAATTGATGAGCTCCAGGCAATTGCAGATAATGAAAAGGCAAATGAAGATGCCGGAGAAACAACAGATGAAAATGCTGACAAAGGCGATACATCTGAAGTGTAACAGGGAGGTTTTAAATGCAGATAAATAATGGAAATTTCCTTTCCATCGAACAGCTCAAAGACCAATACCTGAACGCGTCGAAACAAAACAGTGTAAAAGTAAATGAAAGCGGTCAGTCCTTTCAGGATATTCTTACTCAAAAGACACAGTTAATACCGGGCACTGAAAAAACGTTAAAATTTTCAAAACACGCGATTAACCGGTTGAGTGATAGGAATATTGAATTGTCAGATGAGCAGCTTAAGCGATTAAATGATGGAAGCAGGAGAGCAGGAGAAAAAGGAATTCACGATTCCCTGATGTTGATGGATGGTTATGCATTTATTGTTAATGTACCAAATTATACTGTAATAACTGCCATGGATCAGTCAGAGACAAGTGAAAATGTTTTTACAAATATTGATGGTGCCGTAGTTATTTAGCTGGACCTTACAGGAGGCTAAAGTTCCCGAACGACAGACGGAACAAAGCGGCAAATGTTAGGAGGTCATTCATTATGATGAGATCAATGTATGCTGGTGTATCAGGATTAAAAGTACACCAGACTAAGATGGACGTTATCGGTAATAATATCGCTAACGTTAATACAACAGCATATAAAACACAGTCTGTAACATTTAGTGAATTAATGTATCAGACAACACAGAGCGCATCAGGACCAAATGCTACCACAGGAACTGCCGGTGTAAATGCTAAGCAGATTGGTTTAGGTGTTAAGGCGGGTGCTATTTCAACCGCAATTACTTCGGCGGGTTCAAGCCAGACAACAGGCAATCCGTTTGATATAAAGATTACCGGAGATTCTTTCTTTATTGCAAGTGACGGTACTAATAATTATTTTACAAGAGATGGTTCTTTTTATGTGGATGCAGCAGGTAACCTTGCGATGACATCTACAGGATATAATGTTATGGGATGGCAGGTGGATGAAGAAACCGGACTTATTAAGCAGGATACGGTTTCTGCATTAAGAATTATGAATGCGGCAAATCTTACATATCCGCCTGAAGCTACATCAAAAGCATACATATCAGGTATTGTTGATATGAATGATACAGATGTTACCAGTGAATCCGGAAAAGTTATGAACCTTAATTTCTTTGATAATTTGGGATATGATTATACTGCAAAATTAAGTATTCACGGTACTGCAACGAATGGTCAGTATTATTTGCAGATTGATGATGTAATTAATGCACAGGGCAAATCACTTACGGAAGTGTACGGAGCAGCTTTGTCAGATATTGTAAGCATGGGTTCGATTGCGAATGTTAAGGTTAGTGAAACGATGGCACTGGCTACACAGCAGATTGAAGGAGGCGGCTCAGTTTCTGCTTCATACGATCAGGCTACACAGGGCGTTATCGTAACCAAGTATGATGCGGATGGCAATATTGACGGTACACCGCGTACATATACCAAGGATCAGATTATTTCAGCTATGCAGGATCCTACAGCACCGGCAAATCTCGCTATTCTTCAGGAAATCTATGGAAGCGGAATTACAGCGGACATAACAGAATTAACATACGATGAAAGTTCAGGAAAAGCTACGATACTTGCTAAAAATGTTATAGGCGGTATTGTAAAATATGATACGAATACAGGCTATTTTGCAGATGTAAACGGTCAGCCTACCATAACAATTGATTTTAAGGAAAGCGTTATTAAAAATCCGGTAACCGACCCTATAACCGGTAATGTTACAGGTGAAACAGAAAGCCTTTTCAATTTTAGCGATGTGGAAATTGATATGACAAAGACATCTATGTTTGATCATAACGGTTCTTCCACTATCGGTGCAAAAACCGGTGATTTGGATGGTAGAGGAGCAGGTAGAGCACTTGGAACCATGTCAAGTATTGCTATTGCAAATGACGGAACGATTACAGCGTCATATAGCAATGGTATGTCAAGAACTTTAGGACAAATTTCAGTAGCAGAGTTTACCAATCCTGCAGGTTTGGAGAAAAAAGGTGATAACTTATATGCTGCTACCCAAAACTCAGGAGAATTTGATGGCATTGGTATTGACGTCATGACAAGTTCGGGAAGTTATATGACTACCGGTGTACTTGAAATGAGTAATGTAGACCTTTCGACAGAATTTACCGAAATGATTACAACACAAAGAGGATTCCAGGCTAACAGCCGTATAATTACAACGTCTGACTCCATGCTGGAAGAACTTGTAAATCTTAAGAGATAATAATTATAAATAAGCAGTAAGGGGAACTACACGGTTCCCCTTGCTTGGTTGTTTTTGGAAACGGATATTGGGAGGGGTAAAAATGATTGAAGTGACCAAATTAAATGATTCTAAAATCGTTGTAAATGCTGATTTAATCGAATTGATTGAAGAAACACCTGACACAGTTGTCACACTGACTACGGGAAGAAAAATAATTGTAAAAGAAAGTAGACAAGAAGTAAAAGATTTAGTAAAATCATATAGAAAGGATATTTTTGCAGAATAATGTAAAAATAGGGTGATGCGTGTGGATATAGCAACGCTTGTCGGCTTGATTGCCTGTATCGGACTTGTATTGTTTGCAATTATTGAAGGCGCCGGTGTTTCGGGCCTTATAAATAACTTTGTGGATTTCCAGTCAGTGCTTATTACAGTGGGTGGTTCTTTCTGTTCGGTATTGGCTGCTACTTCAATGAAAAACTTTATAAATGGTTTAAAATCAATATCCATTACCATGAAATCGACCCAGCTGAATACACAGGTAATTATAGAGAAAATTATTTCCCTGTCTAATGTGGCTCGTAAGGAAGGTCTTCTTTCTTTGGAAGAAGCTGCGAATGATTTGGAAGATCAATTTTTGAAAAAAGGTATTCTGTTGATTGTTGACGGTACGGATCCGGAATTGGTTCGTGCTATCATGGAAACAGAACTTGACAGTATAGATGGAAGACATAAGGTAAATATCGGATTTTGGGAGAATTTGGCTTCCATGGGACCTGCGTGGGGTATGATTGGTACGCTTATCGGACTGGTTAACATGCTCCAGAATATGAGTGATGCGTCTTCAATCGGACCGGCGATGTCAGTTGCCCTTTTGACAACGCTGTATGGTTCCCTTATTGCAAACTGGATATGTACTCCGGTTGCTAACAAGTTAAAAGAAAATAACAAAGATGAGATGCTTGTAAAGGAAATTATGATAGAGGGTCTTTTGTCAATACAGGCAGGAGAAAACCCTCGTGTTATTGAAGAAAAGTTGAAATCTTTCCTTGCTCCTAGTGAGAGAGGAACCGCTGCTAATGACGGAGGTGACGAACTTGGCTAAGAAGAGAGAGGATGAAGCGCAACCGGGACTTGCACCGTGGATGGCGACGTTTTCGGATCTCATGAATCTTCTTTTGTGTTTCTTCGTATTGCTATTTTCAATGTCAACCATAGATGCTGAAAAGTTGGAACAGGTAGTAGCATCATTTAATAATACTTTCAGTATTTTTGATGGTGGTGCGCAAGCAATCGGAGATGGTGTCCTTGTTAGTAATGGTGTGAGTCAGCTGAATGAACTGAGTGAATATATAAACAGTACCGGTGTGGCTGATGACGTGGATGACCCTACGGATAATATATACAATGATACTAATACGGATATAAAACCGACCGATGATGTAAAGGAAGAGTTTTATGAGATGCAGATTGCTGCATCTGAAGAAATGGCTGAGAATATTGAAGAAATGCTCAAGGAAGAGGATATGCAGAAAATCATAGATGTGGATTTTACTTCACAATATGTATTGCTTACATTTAAAGGCGCATTTCTTTTTGACTCCGGTAAAGCAACCTTGAGAAATGAGTCAGTTGAGATTCTCAAAAAAGCCGGTATGATATTGGAATCATATGCAGGTAATCTGATTGAAATAGAAGGTCATACAGATAACCAGCCGGTCGGACGCGGCGGAAAGTATGCAGATAATGATGAGTTAAGCAGTGCCAGAGCATTGGCAGTATTTCATTTTTTGGTAGATAATACATTGCTTACTCCTACAGAATTAAAACATTCAGGAAGAGGCGAATATATACCGGTAGCCGACAACGGAACGCCGGAAGGCAGAGCAAAAAACCGCCGTGTTGAGATTAAGATATATAACGACCTGAGTACAAACTAAAAGGAGAAGAAAGACAAGATGAAGAAGAATTTGTTATCCATAATTATTCTTGCGGTATTGGTAATAGACCTTGTACTTACAGCCATAGTTATGTTTAGTACGACCGGCGCGATGAATAAGACCAGTAAATTGGTGACAGATATTGCTACTGCATTAAGTCTTGAGTTAGAAGCAGACAAGCAGGCTGATGAAAATGGGTTTGTGCCTATTTCGGATACGGAGGTATATGATGTTCCGGATAAAATGACAATCACATTGCTTCCGGGAGAAGATGGAAAGGCACATTACTGCGTAGTGAGAGTGGCTTTGTCTATTAATACTAAACATACGGACTATAAAGAATTAAATCCTAAAATTGCTCAAAATGTCAGCAGAATAAAGAGTATTATTAATGAAGTTATTTGTGAGTATACGTATGAGGAAGCATTGTCTTCTTCAAGTAGCATGAAAAAAGAGATTTTAAAAGAAATACAGGAGCTGTTTGGTTCGGCGTTTGTATTTGATGTTGATATTGTAGAGTTGACAATTTCATAATTAAGATAAATTTTGTAATGGGAGGTGAGTAGTCGTGGGAGAAGTTTTGTCCCAGAATGAGATAGACAGTTTGCTGCAGGCGTTAAGTACCGGCGAACTGGATATGGAAAATATTCCCTCTAAAGATGATAAACAGGTCAAAAATTATGATTTCAAAAGACCGGCAAGATTCTCAAAAGATAATTTGCGCGCACTTGAAATTATTTTCGAGCATTATGGCAGACTTTTATCGACTAACTTACCGGTGTATTTAAGAAAGAATATACAAATAAGCGTTGCGAGTTCGGAAAGTATTATTTACTCAGAATTTACCAATGCCTTATCGAATCCGGTTATATTAGGAATTGTAAATTTTAGTCCTCTTGGCGGTAATATAATTGTCGATTTGGCCGCAAATCTTGGTTTTTCCATGATAGACCGAATGTTGGGAGGACAAGGGAATCCATTAGTCAAGAACAGGGATTTCTCAGAAATAGAACTTTCCATACTGGAAAAAATCATGGTATTAAGTATTCAGTTAATGCGTGAGCCTTGGAAAAATGTAGTAGATATTGCGCCTATCTTGGAAAGAATAGAGACTAATTCACAGTTTGCCCAGATTATTTCACCTAACGATATGGTGGCGATTGTTACGTTGAACATGAAAATAGGTGATGTAGAAGGCTTTATGAATGTATGCTTACCATACTTTACGTTAGAAGATGTTATGGATAAGTTGAATACAAAGTTTTGGTTCTCTACCATGCAGGATAAGACAGATGATAGCTATGAAGAGAATATTGCATTATTGATAAAAAAGGTCGATGTACCAATAAAAGTTGTTCTCGGTAAAAGTAATATTGCGGTTAGTGATTTCGTAAGCCTTGTTCCGGGAGATATAATAAGATTGGATTCGCATGTTGAAGAGGAACTAGATATATATGTTGGGAACATTAAGAAGTTTAAAGCGTTTCCGGGTTCCAGTAAAGATAGATATGCAGTAAGAGTTACAGAAGTAATAAGAGAGGAGTAAGCGAATGGACGGAATGTTGTCTCAGGATGAGATTAATGCTTTGCTAAGCGGCATGGATCCCGGTGGTTTTTCATCGGAATCAGATTCCACGCAAAGTGCTGGCTCGGGAAGTTCCGATTCTTCGGAAGTTCACAGTACAACAAGCAGTGCGATTGATGAGTCATTGCTTACGGATATAGAGAAAGATGCAATTGGTGAAGTCGCCAATATCAGCATGGGAACTTCCGCAACAACTCTATATTCCCTTGTTAATAGAAAAGTAAATATTACAACGCCGGTGGTAACACTTGCTAATTGGGATAATGTAATTGAAAACTATGAAAAACCGTGTGTTTTTATTCAGATACGTTATTCAGTAGGATTGGAAGGAACTAATATTCTTGTTCTTAAAGAACACGATGTAAAGGTCATAACCGATCTTATGATGGGTGGCGATGGTACAAATCTGGAGGGCGAATTAGGTGAGTTGCATTTAAGCGCTATTTCGGAGGCCATGAATCAGATGATGGGTTCTTCGGCAACATCACTATCATCTATGTTAGGAAAGAAAATCGATATAACACCTCCGGAAGCGTCACTTGTTGATTTACAGGCGTTTGTGGCTGCGGGAAATATAGCATCGTTTTTGGAAGGAACTTTTGTTAAGATTTCGTTCAGAATGCAAATCGATGAATTGGTTGACAGTATGATTATGCAACTTTATCCGTTGGATTTTGCAAGATCTCTTGTAGAAACGTTTATCGAGCAGCAGAAAGCAGATATGGAGCCTGCTGCAGCAGAACCTCCGATGGATGCAAGCGGATTTAGTGGTTCGATGGATGGCTACTCATCAATGGGCGGACAAATGCCGATGGGTGACATGTCGGGCGGTATGGGAATGAATCCTATGAATAGCATGGGAATGCAGCAAGATCCATACGGCCAAATGGGAATGAACCCTATGAACGGCATGGGAATGAATTCTATGAACGGCATGGGAATGAATCCTATGAACGGCATGGGAATGAATCCTATGAATAACATGGGAATGAACCCTATGAACGGCATGGGAATGCCAAACCAAGTTATGGGATATGGCCAGATGGGTGGAATGCAACAAGCCACTGCAATGAACCAGGGAATGAATGTGCAACAGGCACAGTTCCAAAATTTCACCAGTGACTTTGGTGCGATGGTAAGTCAGGAGAATATTGATCTTATCAAAGACGTACCGCTTGAAGTTACGGTTGAACTTGGAAGAACCAAAAAATCAATATCTGATATTTTGGACTTCGCACCGGGAACAATTATCGAACTCGATAGAATTGCCGGTGAACCTATAGATGTACTTGTTAACGGCAAGTTTGTAGCAAGAGGTGAAGTCGTAGCTGTTGACGAAAGTTTTGGTATACGAGTAACAGAAATTATAAAATAAAAGATCAAGGAGAGAGAGTTATGGCAAAAAATATTTTAATATGTGATGATGCGGCATTCATGAGAATGATGATTAAGGACATTCTTACCAAGAATGGTTACAATGTTGCCGGAGAAGCAGAAAACGGCTTGAAAGCTGTTGAAAAGTACAATGAGATAAAGCCTGATCTTGTGTTAATGGATATTACCATGCCGGAGATGGATGGTATTCAGGCTTTAAAGAAAATCCGTGAGAATGATTCAAGCGCACTTGTTATTATGTGTTCTGCAATGGGTCAGCAGGCGATGGTTATCGAATCTATCCAGGCCGGAGCTAAAGACTTTATTGTTAAACCATTCCAGGCAGACCGTGTACTTGAAGCGGTAAAGAAAGTAGTAGGATAAAATGCTTCTTTCGAATGTGGATTCAATCGTCCAGTTTATAACAGTAGTTCTTATATTTGTATTAGTATGTGCATTAACATACTTTACAACACGATTTATTGGCGGATACCAGAAGAGTAAAATGCATGGTGCTAATATTCATGTGGTTGAGACTTCACGTGTTGCGCAGAATAAGTATTTGCAAATTGTAGAAGTAGGGGAGCGAATGTTCCTTATTTCAGTCTGCAAAGACTCAATCAGCTTTATAGCAGAATTGAATAAAGAAGATGTGGTGTTGCCTGATGTAACAGCAACACCGGCATTGAGTTTCAAGGATATTCTTGAAAAAGCCAGAAATAAAAAACCAAAGAAGTAGGTCGATTATGGAAAAGAACAGAATGTCCGGTAAATCTATATTGCGTGTAATATGCCTGCTGATTATGGTGGGCATATTGTGTATGAAGACATCTGTTGTTGCAGATGCAACAAATACCGGATTGACAGGTACTACAGATACGCAAACGAACATTAATGAGCCCGGAACATCCGAAACTCCGGACGAATTAGCAGAACCTAATATATCCAATAGTCTTACTATTACATACAATGATGATAATGGTACTATTGCGGGTGCATTAAAAATACTGTTAATTTTGACAGGAATTACACTGGCACCCATATTAATAATATGCCTTACATCATTTACCAGAATATTGATAGTTCTGCATTTTACAAGAACCGCATTGAACACCCAAACAGCGCCTCCAAACCAGGTGCTGATTGGGTTGACTTTGTTTTTAACATTTTTCATCATGTCTCCGACAATTACGCAGGTATATAAAGAAGCATATGTACCGTTCGACCGGGGTGAGATGGAATGGGAAGAAGCACTTGAATGTGGTATGGAACCGTTGCGGGAATTTATGTATAGCCAGACGCAGACTAAAGACGTCAGCATGTTTATGGAAATAGCAGGGAATGAATGGGATGGTACTGCTGAAGCTGTTCCAACGTCCGTGCTTATTCCTGCGTTTATGATAAGTGAATTAAGGACTGCGTTTATCATAGGTTTCTTAATATATATTCCATTCATTGTGCTTGATATGGTGGTGGCATCGACGCTTATGAGTATGGGTATGATGATGTTACCGCCGACGACGATTTCCATGCCGTTTAAAATACTGTTATTTGTTTTGGCAGACGGATGGAATTTAGTAATTATGAATGTTGTACGAACTTTTTACTGACGTAGGAAAGGAGCTTGGGGATGACGGCAGATGACGTTGTGAAAATAGGAAGAGATGCACTTTACCTGATTATTAAAGTGTCCGCTCCCTTGTTATTAATATCATTGGTTGTAGGTTTGATAGTCAGTATTTTTCAAACGGTTACATCCATACAGGAACAGACGTTAACTTTTGTTCCCAAGATTTTGGCGATTTTTATCGGAATAATGTTATTGGGAAATTGGATGCTTAATAACATGACCGGCTTTATGACAGATTTGTGGTCCAATTTTTCTTTATATATTAAGTAGAAGGGGTCGGCTTCATGATAGAATTATCATTTTCCTTGAGTGAATTGGAATTCTTTCTGCTCATTGTAGTCAGATTGACAAGTTTTATATTGGTGGCTCCCTTTTTTAGCATAACAAGCGTCCCGGCCAGGTTTAAGGTGGCATTTGGCATATTTGTGTCTATTGTGATTTACCAATTTGTAAGACCGGAATCTTTTCTTGATTATAGTTCAGTGTGGGGATATGCGATTATTGTATTGAAAGAAGTAGTTGTAGGATTACTCATTGGACTTGGTGCCAATATATGCTTCAGCATAATTACCTTTGCCGGAAGAGTTATAGATATGGAAATGGGATTATCCATGGCAAGTGTTATGGACCCGTCTACAAGGGAAAATACAACGGTAACGGGTATGTTGCTTAACTATCTGGTTACGCTTGTATTGATTAGTACGGGGATGCACCGCTATCTTATACAAGCTATTACGGAAACGTACGAGTTGATTCCGGTTAATGGGGCGGAATTCAGTTTGGCGGAACTGTTGAATACGTGGGTTTCTTTTATGACGGATTTCTTTTCCATAGGCTTTAGGATATGCATGCCGGTTATGGCATCAATCATGATACTGAATGGTATTTTGGCAATACTTGCCAGAGTTGCACCACAGCTTAATATGTTTGCTGTCGGATTGCAGTTGAAAATTTTGGTAGGACTTTCCGTTTTATTTATTACCATAGGTGTATTACCATATGTATCAGAGTATGTTTACCGTGAAATGAAAGTAATGATTGTATCGTTTGTGGAGGCGATGATGTGAGTTTAAGGTATAATCTGCAGTTCTTTGCGAAGGAAGGACCCGGCGGAGAAAAAACTGAACAACCGACAACCAAAAGATTAACCGATGCAAGAAAAGACGGTAAGGTTGCGAAAAGTAAGGAACTTTCGAATGGAATAGGGCTGCTGGTATTCTTTTTTTCCATGAAGTTACTGGTGGGTACTATCGGCGTTAAAATTATAGAAGTATTTTCTCTTACATATACAAGATTTGCTGAGTTTGCAAAACCGGTCAGAGGAGAGGTTGCGACTTCTGAGTATTCCGGTTTTTTAAGAGTAGTAATGTCGGACTTACTGTTCATTTTGTTACCGTTTTTTTTGGTCGCATTTGTGTTTATGTTTGTGGTGGATTTGGTACAGGTAAAATGGAAACCGACGGCAAAACCGCTTCAACCGAAATTCAGTAAGCTTAATCCTATTAACGGCTTTAAAAGATTATTCAGTAAACAATCATTAATTGAGTTACTTAAATCTATTTTAAAAATTGGTTTAATTGTTTATATTTCGTATTCAACAATTGTAGATATAATTAATAATTTGTCTATCCTGTATGATTTTGGCACGCGTAAAGCCATAGCCTGGATGGGAGAGGCGGTTATTAATTTGGGAATTAAAATATCGGCGTTCTATCTTGTGCTGGCTTTTTTGGATTATGCGTATGAAAAGCGTAAATTCAATCAGGACATGATGATGACGAAGCAGGAAGTAAAGGATGAGTATAAGAACTCTGAAGGAGATCCGCAGATAAAGGGTAAAATACGTCGTAAAATGTTAGAAGTTTCCCAGCGGCGTATGATGCAGGATGTTCCGCAGGCAGACGTTATTATTACAAACCCGACACACTTGTCTGTTGCTATTAAATATGATGCCAATGTTAATGATGCTCCTGTAGTAATTGCAAAGGGAGAAGATTATCTGGCGCTTAAAATCAGGGAAGTTGCTAAAGAGAATAATATTCAAATTGTGGAGAATAAACCGCTTGCACGAATGTTGTACCATAATGTAGATGTCGGAAGTGCGATTCCGCCTGAATTGTACCAGGCTGTCGCAGAAATTCTTGCAATGGTTTATCACGCACAAGGAAAAATATAACGGATAGGAGGATAGAACATGAAAAACATGAAAAAAGCGGATGTTTTTGTTGCAGCATATGTGTTGACTGCTTTTATCATGTTTATCGTTCCGCTTCCTAATTGGCTTCTGGATGTGTTCCTTGCAATGAACATATCTGTTGCCTTCACCATTATGTTTAGTTGTATGTTTACAAAAGAAGTACTGGATATGAGTTTTTTCCCGACTATTCTTTTGTTTACAACTATTTTTAGAATTGCACTTAACGTTTCATCAACAAGACTTATTTTGTCCAGTGGAGATCCGGGTAATGTCGTAAAGACTTTCGGTGAATTTGTTGGTGGCGGTGACCTGATTATCGGGTCTATTGTATTTATTATTTTGATTATTATCCAGTTTATGGTTATTAATAAGGGTTCTGAACGAGTTGCGGAAGTAACAGCCAGATTCACGCTTGATGCTATGCCGGGAAAACAGATGGCAATTGATGCGGACTTAAATACCGGTGCCATTAATGACGAAGAAGCAAAACGCAGGAGAGATAAACTGCAGGAAGAAGCAAGTTTCTTTGGTTCCATGGATGGTGCGGTTAAGTACGTAAAAGGAGATGCCGTGGCCGGTCTTATTATTACTGCGGTTAACGTTATCGGCGGTATTATCATGGGTGTGACACGTCAGGGCATGGCTATTGGCGATGCGTTGGACGAATATGTTGTTTTGACTATCGGTGATGGTCTTGTTTCACAGATTCCATCGCTGCTTATTTCTCTTTCTACCGGTATTTTGGTAACCAAGGGCTCTAAGAGTGCTGATTTTGGTAACGTTCTTATCAAACAGTTATTTGGTGTGCCGAAAGTATTGTATCTTGTTGGCGCAATCTTGATGGGACTTGGTATTATTACGGAATTGCCGACTCTTTTATTCTTATGCTTCGGATTAATATTTATTATTTCAGGACGCATTATTGCAAGAACGATTGCCGAAGCGGTTACGGAAGCATCCGTTAATGAAGAAGAAGCAAAAGCGGAAGAAATCAGACAACCGGAAAATGTTACGAGTCTTTTGCAGGTTGACCCGATTGAACTTGAATTCGGATACGGAATTATTCCTCTTGCCGATGTTAGTCAGGGCGGAGATCTTCTTGACCGAGTGGTTATGATAAGAAGACAGGTAGCACTGGAACTTGGTACGGTTGTACCGATTATCCGTCTTAGAGATAATATACAGCTTAATCCTAATCAGTATATTATTAAGATTAAAGGTATACAGGTTAGCGAAGGAGAAATCCTGTTTGACCATTATATGGCTATGAATCCGGGATTTGTTGAAGAGGAAATAACCGGTATTCCTACGTTTGAACCGTCTTTCCATCTTCCGGCGATATGGATAACGGAAAGCCAGAGAGAACGTGCGGAAAGTATGGGATATACGGTAGTAGATCCGCCGTCCATTATTGCAACTCATTTGACTGAAATTATTAGGACGCATATCTCAGAACTCCTTACAAGACAGGATGTGCAGAATCTTGTTAATAATTTGAAGGAATCCAATCCGTCACTTGTGGATGAGCTTGTTCCAAAGCTATTAGGATTGGGAGAAATACAAAAGGTATTACAGAATTTGTTAAAAGAAGGTATTTCCATAAGAGATCTTTTGTCCATCTTTGAAACTTTGGCAGATTATGCATCAACGACAAGAGATACGGATATTCTGACAGAATATGTGCGTCAGAGTTTGAAACGTGCAATATCAAGTAAGTACTTCCTGCAAAATGAAACGACCAGTGTGGTGACGCTTGATCCTAAGCTTGAGCAGGAGATTATGGCAAGCGTTAAGCAGACCGAACAGGGAGCATATCTGAATTTGGATCCTGAAAAAACCAAGGCCATTATAGCATCTGTTGAAAAGGAAGCACAGAAGCTTGAAAATCTTGGAAAGAATCCGATTATTATTACTTCTCCTATTGTGAGAATGTATTTTAAGCGGTTGACGGAAGATTATTTTAAAGACTTAATTGTTGTGTCCTACAATGAAGTTGACTCTAATGTACAATTACAATCAGTTGGGATGGTGACAGTATAAAATGGTTATAAAAAGATATCAGGCTAAAACAGAAGCGGAAGCAACTGAAAATGCAAAAAAAGAGCTTGGACAGAATGTTGTAATAATGAATGTCCGGACGGTTAAAAAGAAAGGATTTTTTTCCTTTCTCCGTTCCCCTATGGTGGAAGTGACGGCTGCTTTGGAAGAAGAAGCGGAACATACGGTAGAACGTCCTAAAACGACACCTTCCGGCGGATTGAATTTTAATACGGCAGTCGGGGATGCAATCCAGGCAGTTAATGAAAAATTGCAGGAATCTGAAAACATGGTAAATAAAGAACATAAGGAAGAAAATAACCAGGCGATTGAAAAACGGTTGGATAATCTTCGTTCACTCATTGAAGAAAATTTGATTAAACAAGACGTACCTAAAAATACTGAGGATAAAGAAGAGGCTGAAGATAATGAAGCCGAGCCTGAATCAGTGGTGTTTATTAAGCTTCTTTATAACACCATGATCGAAAATGAAATAAATGAAAAGTATGCAAACGGATTTATCAATGATATAGAGAAAGTGGACAATCCGAATTTACCGATGGACCATATTCTTTCGAATATTTATCAGAAGATGATACTTAAATTTGGTGCACCGGCACCGATTACGGAAGGTGAAAATCTTCCGAAGGTAGTATTTTTTGTAGGACCTACCGGTGTGGGTAAGACAACTACTATTGCAAAAATAGCATCAAAATTCTGCGTGGAACAGCATAAAAAGATTACGCTGTTAACGGCAGATACATACAGGATTGCAGCGGCGGAACAGCTTAGAACGTATGCAAGTATATTAGATGTTCCGTTCAGGGTAATATATAGCATTGAAGAGATGCAGAATGCTGTAAATGATTTCAAGAACTCAGATTATATTCTTGTTGATACAGCAGGACATGCACATAACAATGTCCAGCAAAGAGAAACCATGCAGGGATTGTTAACCTGCCTTGAAGGCATTTGTGATGTGGAAGTTTTCCTTGTATTAAGTGCTACCACAAAATACAAAGATCTTATCAGCATAACAGATGCTTATAAAGGTATCGTGAATTATAAATTGATTTTTACAAAGCTGGATGAGACAACCGCGTTAGGAAATTTGCTTAATATGCGTCTTCATACAGGAGCTGAAATGTCATATGTAACTTGCGGACAGAATGTACCGGATGATATCGAAATATTTAACCCTCAAAAAACTGTAAAACAGTTATTAAGCGGAAAGTAAACGGAGGATAAATGATGGATCAGGCTGAACAGCTTAGAAACATAATTAAAGTTACCGGCCAGTCGCAACGTCCTCTGGCGCGTGTAATTGCGGTTACCAGCGGAAAAGGCGGAGTGGGAAAATCCAATACTGCAATTAACATCGCGATAAATCTTAAGAAAATGGGGCAGAGGGTCATTATTCTGGATGCCGATTTCGGGCTGGCAAATATAGAGATTATGTTTGGAACGGTACCAAAGCATAATCTGAGTGACTTAATATATCATCAAAGCAATATCAAGGATATTATTACGCCGGGAGCAATGGATATAGGCTTTATTTCCGGTGGTTCGGGTATAGTCGGAATGAATAATCTTAATAGGGATTATCTTACCTATATCATTAAAAATTTAGCAGAACTTGATGCAATGACGGACGTAATTATTGTAGATACAGGAGCGGGAATTTCGGATGCCGTACTTGAATTTTTAGTTGCAAGTGGTGAAGTTTTGCTTATTACAACACCGGAACCGACTTCAATTACGGATTCTTATTCTTTGTTAAAAGCATTAAACCGTCATCCTAAGTTTTTGCGTGAGATGACACAGATAAAAGTCATTACCAACCGCGTGGAAAATGAAGCGGAAGGACAGGCGTTGTTTAATAAGTTAAATGCAGTGGTAGCAAGATATTTAAAACTGCCGATTTCTTTTTTGGGGGCAATACCATATGATGCGCAGCTTGCAAAAGCGGTAATGCAACAGACACCGGTTTCCATGTCGTTCCCCAATGCTAAAGCAACCAGAGCTTATGAAAAGATTACGGCGGCACTAATGAATACAGAAGTACGAAAGACACTTCCCAAACGCGGGATGGCAGCATTTTTTTCACACATATTAACAGGGAAAAAAATGGGAAATGGAGAGTAAAATATGCTGACAAAGTATGTAGAACCGGGCGAAAAAGTAGAACTTCAACTGATGGTACATGATATGGATGAAAATCCTGAGATAGAGAAGAAGGTATATTACAGTGTAGTGTATGATATTCTGTCTGATGACCGTTTGGAAATTTTTATGCCGATGGAGAAGCAAAAACTTATTTTGCTGCCGGTGGATAGTGAATATGACATGTTCATTTATACTAAAACAGGTTTGCTTCAGTGTTTTGCGAGAATAGTAGATCGTTATAAGAGTAATAATGTATACATACTATCTTTAGAACTTATCAGTAATTTGAGAAAATATCAACGAAGAGAGTTTTACCGTTTTGCCTGTGCGCTTGAAATGGATTCCCGTCCGTTAAATGAAGAGGAAGTTAAGGCATATGAAAGCGGTGAGATCTATCTGGATGCCGAAGCACCTTTGACGAAGGGGATTATAGTAGACATTAGTGGCGGCGGTATCCGTTTCACAACGACGGCTAAGTATGAGGTGGGAGCTTATCTGTACTGTACGTACAGTTTATTAATTAACAACCTGCTGAAAGATTACAAAATAGTAGGGAAAGTACTTAGAAACCGCAGCATTGATAACCGGCCGGGTGAGTATGAATGCCGTGTGCAGTTTTTGAACCTGAATCCATTACAAAGAGAAGAGATAATCAAGTTCATATTTGATGAAGAAAGAAAAAATAGAAAAAATCTGCAACGTTAGTTGCTTTTTATTGAGAAATTGACAGATTTTTCTGCGAATAAGTGCAAAAAGAGCAGAAAATGGAGGAAAAAACGTGGAAGAGAAGAAAAAAGTGTTGCTTGTTGACGATTCTGCACTCATGAGAAGAGTTTTGTGTGATATAATTGAGTCAGACGAACGATTCTGTGTGCAAGATCGTGCTATAAATGGTCTGGATGCATTTGACCTTCTTACACGAAAGACATATGATGCGGTTGTACTCGATGTGAATATGCCGAAGATGACCGGCGTCGAATTGCTTCGCGAACTGAATAAAAGAAAAATACCTGCTAAAATTATGATGGCGAGTACGGATACGAGTCAGGGTGCTAAAATTACACTTGAGTGTCTTGAATTGGGGGCAATTGATTTTGTTCACAAACCGGAACTTCCGGCACGCGCCAGAGAAGATGATTTCCGGGAGATTTTCTTAAATACTTTATTGGCGGTTACGATGAGCAGACCGCCGGTATATGACGGAAAACCTATCTTGGAAGAGAAGACGGTGACACGTAAAGTGGTTGACATGGTAAGATTACATGATAAAGCCATAAGTGATAACCAGATTGTCGCAATTGCATCTTCAACAGGAGGACCAAAAGCATTACATTCTGTAATACCTCAGTTACCTAAGGATTTAAAAGCTCCGGTACTGATTGTACAGCATATGCCGTTTGGTTTTACAAAGACTTTAGCAGAAAGACTCGACACTTTAAGTGAACTTAAAGTTAAAGAGGCAGAAGACGGTGATGTTTTAGAAGCCGGAACAGTTTACGTGGCAAGAGGCGGTTCTCATATGAATGTTGTGTTTAAGCATGGACAGCATAGAATACAGTATTCTGATGAACCACCAAGAGAAGGCGTTAAGCCTTGTGCAAACTATATGTACGAATCATTGGCGGAATGTGGATATTCAAAAGTAGTATGTGTCGTACTCACCGGTATGGGTGCAGATGGTACTAAGGGGATCGTTCATTTGAAAGAAAAGAAACAGACACACGTAATAGCCCAGGATGAAGCTTCATGCGCCGTGTTTGGAATGCCGAAGAGTGTTATAAAGGCAGAACAGGCTGATCAGGTAGTCGGGTTATCCGGTGTGGCACAGGAAATTATAATGAATGTGGGGGTAAGATGACCATGGATGTAAGTCAGTATCTTGAGATTTTTATTGATGAAACAAAGGAACATTTGCAGAACCTTAACACACAGATCCTTGAGCTTGAGCAGGATCCGGACAGTGAAAATACTGTTAATGAGATATTCCGTGCAGCCCATTCCTTAAAAGGTATGGCAGGTACAATGGGATATAAGAGAATGCAGAATTTGACACATGATATGGAAAATGTATTCTCAGAAGTTAGAAACGGCAATATCAAAGTAAAAGCAAGCATGATTGACGTGTTGTTCCAGTGCCTTGATGCACTTGAAGAATATCTTGCTAATATTCAGCAGAATTCTGATGAAGGAACAAATGAAAATGAACCACTTATTAAAGCATTAAATGATTTCCTTAACAATAAAGATGACGCAGCTGCTGATACAACAGCCGATGTTAAAAAGGAAACAAAAGAGAAGAAAGAAGATATAGGTTCTTCTGATAAGAATTTATGGAAAAATATTAAACTTGAATCAAGCGAATATTCCGTAATGGAGAAGGCTGAGAAGATGGAAAAACACTTATACGGTATTACTGTATATGTGCAGGAAACATGTATTTTGAAAGCAGCCCGTGCGTTCCTTGTATTCAAAGCAATTGAAGAGTTGGGCGAAATTCTTGTATCCAATCCTCCAACCCAGGATATTGAAGACGAGAAGTTTGATTTGAATTTCAGCGTAATTGTTGTTACGGAAAAAGATTTAGAGAGCGTGTTAAAGGCAATCAAGAATGTATCTGAAATAGCAGATGCAGTCGGTGCTGAGACAAAGGCCTCTGAATTTGGTCTTTTAGATGACAAGCGTGATGTAGAGGACAAAGCAGATGAGATGCCTGCATCTACGGCTGTTTCCGCTAACGTTAAGAAAGCAACCGAAGATACTGCAAAAGAAAGCAAGAAACAGGCAGTTTCCAAGCCGGTTGTAAATAAGACTGTAAGAGTAGATATAGAGAAACTTGATGATTTGATGAATTTGGTGAGCGAGCTTATTATTGCTAAAAACTCACTGGTATCAGCATCAGTTGTTGAAAAAGCTTCCAGTGCTTCTTTTAATGAGCAGATAGAGTATCTTGAAAGCGTAACAACTAACTTACATGAATCAGTTATGAAAGTACGAATGGTACCGATTGAAAGTGTACTTGCTAAATTCCCTCGTATGATCCGTGACCTTACCAAGAAACTTGGTAAGAAAATGGAACTCTACATGACTGGTGAAGAGACAGAACTTGACCGTACCGTGGTTGATGAGATTGGTGATCCGTTGATGCACTTGTTAAGAAATTCAGCAGATCATGGTATTGAATCAGCGAAAGTAAGAAAAGAAAGAGGAAAGCCTGAAACAGGTTCTATTTTCCTTGATGCTTATCAGGAAGGAAATAACGTTATTATTGAAGTTAGGGATGATGGTAACGGTATTGATGTAGAAGCTGTTAAGAAAAAAGCTATTTCACGCGGAACTATTACTGCTGAACAGGCAGAGAATATGAGTGACAAGGATATTGTCGATTTATTATTCTTACCTAGCTTCTCAACAGCACAGGAAGTTACTGACGTATCAGGACGTGGCGTTGGACTTGATGTTGTAAGAAGTAAGATTGAAGCATTAAGTGGTGAAGTAGAAGTTAAAACGAAACTTGGGGAAGGAACTACCTTTATTATCCGCCTGCCATTAACACTTGCTATTATTCAGGCACTTATGGTACAGGTTGGTGGAGAAAAGTATGCTATTTCCTTAGCATCTATCCAGACAATAGAAGATATCAAAGAATCTGATATTAAGTATGTACAGCAGAAGGAAGTAATTAACTTACGTGGTGTTGTAATTCCGCTTATCAGAATGAGTGAAGTGCTTGACATTGAGTCCAAGAGAGCAACGGACGAGAATATGATTGTTGTAATCGTTAAGAAGGGCGATAAGATGGCAGGTCTTGTTGTAGATGAACTTATGGGTCAGCAGGAAATCGTTATTAAGTCACTCGGAAAATATATCAGCAAGTGCAGAATAATCAGTGGTGCAACCATTCTTGGTGATGGAGAAGTTGCTTTGATTATTGATGCAAATGCATTGATTTAGTAATACGCGAGGAGGATAAGACGATGGATGAGATTAGAATCGGATTTGATTTGACACAATACATAGTAATTAAAATCGGGGAAGAACAGTATGGTATTGATATCAAGTATATTGATAATATTGTACGTGTTCAACATATTACAAGAGTTCCGAAAGTAGCTGATTACTTAAAAGGTGTTATTAACTTACGTGGTGAAGTAATACCGGTTATGAGCATCAGACTTAAAATGGAACTTGAGGAAGAAGAATATACAAAAAATACCCGTATTATTATACTTAAGGTAGATGGTTGTGAAACAACCGGAATTATTGTAGATCAGGTAAAAGAAGTAGTGACACTTGATGAAACCCAGATTGAAAAAGTTTCCTATGACATGAAAGACGACAAGGTTAATTATGTTGCCGGAATTGGAAAACATGAAGACGAGTTAATCTCTTTGCTTGATTTAAACGCGGTTTTAGCAGAATAGGTATGATGAAATACAAATGTACAAAAGTGGAGGTTTAGAATGGCAGAGAATTATCTTGATCTTGATAAGATGTCAGAGCAGTATTTTGATGTCTTAAAAGAAATAGGAAATATAGGTGCAGGTAATGCTACAACGGCCCTGGCACAGTTGTTACAATGCAAGGTTGATATGAAGGTGCCGCAGGTTAAACTTTTGGAGTTCCAGAAGGTTGGCGCTGAAATGGGCAGTGAAGAAATGATAATGGCGGGTATTTATCTTGCTGTTGAAGGAGATATCACGGGTAGCATTTTGTTCTTACTTGAAAAGGAATCAGCAAGACATCTTGTTTCAAAGCTTATGGGATGTCCGTTGGAGGGCGAAGATTTTTCGGAAATGGAAACATCTGCGCTTAAGGAAATCGGAAATATTATTTCGGGTTCCTACTTAAATTCCTTGTCTACTTTAACGAATTTAAAGATATACCCTTCAGTACCGTCTCTTAGTATAGATATGGTAGGTGCAATTTTAAGTGTACCTGCAATTGAGTTTGGTACATATGGAGATAAGATTTTACTTATTCAGACGCAGTTTACGGATGATGTAGAAATTGATGGTTTCTTTATCCTTGTTCCTGATATGGAATCTTACTCAAAAATATTATCATCATTAGGTTTAATGTAATCTGACAGAATGAAAGAATTGCAGGCGGTTAAAGATGAGTGAAATAATTAAAGTCGGAATGGCAGATGTAAACATTTGCAAGAGTCCTGATGGAATTACGACATTAGGACTCGGTTCCTGTGTCGGAATAGCAATACGTGATCCGCTTACTAAGATAGGCGGACTTGCACATGTGATGTTACCGGATAGTACGGCAATTAAGAATAATTCTAATTTATTCAAATTTGCGGATACCGGTATTGTAGA
Source organism: Lachnospiraceae bacterium (assembly GCA_045576455.1). Lineage (GTDB taxonomy): Bacteria > Bacillota > Clostridia > Lachnospirales > Lachnospiraceae > RGIG4034. The sequence goes on from JAZNGM010000025.1 coordinate 51,199, forward strand.
GCTTGTACGTATGCTGGTTGAGGCAGGAGCTAATAAATCAAGAATGGTAGCCAAAATTGCGGGAGGCTCACAGATGTTTGCTTTTCAGAACAAAAGTGATTTAGTCCGTGTAGGGGACCGCAATGTTGAGGCTAGTAAAGCCAAACTTAAAGAATTAAATATCCCTATTTTGGCTGAAGATACAGGTAATACTTATGGTAGAACCGTAATTTTCTATCCTGAAACAGGCGATTTTTTAATTAAATCAGTAGGAAAAGATGAGAAAGTGATTTAGTTGTATGAAAAAGACAAGGATGATACCCTTAATTGTCATGTTAATTGCAGGGGCATTGGCTTGTGTTATTACATATTTCAAACACTATAAGCTGCAAAGTATACTGGCCACTGTTTTGGTTGTATTATTTATTTTCTATATTATAGGCTATATTGCCATGAGAATATTAAATAAGTATACCGTAATCAAAGAACCTTCGATTTCAGATGAGGGTGAGATTATCGAAAAGCAACCTGAAGATACCGAAGAGGAAGAAAACGAAGATAAGTCTGAAGAGCAAGTAGTTACAAAAAGCTAATAAATTACCTGGGAGGAGTCTATGGACGAGGCCGGAAGAAAAAAATTATGGGATGATTATGAGCGTACAAAATCTCATGAAATACGTGAAAAAATCATTCTTGAATATGCACCGCTTGTCAAAGTAGTTTCCGGACGACTGAGCATGTATCTTGGTTATAATGTCGAGTATGATGATTTGGTAAGCTACGGTGTCTTTGGTTTGATTGATGCAATTGATAAATTTGATTCTAAAAAAGCAGTAAAATTTGAAACGTATGCAAGTTTACGAATCAGAGGTGCTATTTTAGATCAGATAAGAAAGATGGATTGGATTCCGAGAACTATCAGACAAAGGCAGAAAAAGATTGATGCAGTTATAAGAGAAGTAGAGGCTACAACCGGACGTAATGCTTCGGATGAAGAGATTGCGGTAGGACTTGGAATTACGGGTGATGAGTATCTTGAGTGGCAGTCACAGATGAAAATCACCAATGTTGTATCGCTAAATGAATATATGGAGCAGGGAAGTGAAATTTCCGGTGATACAAAGTCTACATCAGGTCATTTTGATGCACCTGAGGATGTAATTGAAAAACAAGAGCTTAAAGAGATTCTTAAGGAATCTCTTGAGTTGCTTACAGAAAAGGAAAAGAAAGTAATTCTTTTATACTATTATGAGGAACTTACGCTTAAGGAAATCAGTAATATTTTAGAAGTAACAGAATCGCGTATTTCTCAATTGCACACGCGGGCCTTGCAGAAGATGAAAGCAAAATTAGGAAGATATATGGGCATTTTGGGTGATATGTAAATCGTAAATAACTGGGGGTAGCGTGACACATGAATGGCTATTTTAAGCTACAAGTAAATACGAATAATACAAGTATTATTCTTTATCCGCCGACAGCCGGCGGACAACCGATAAGTACTGCAGAATTACTGCAGTATCTTGCTGTTAAACAGATACAATGTGATGTAAAGACATTGGGACGTGCACTTGAAAACCTGACAGAGGTAAAAGAAGTTGTATTAAATCTTGATAAAAGACATCCGGAATCGGAAATGTTCCATGTGAGTGTTTCACCGGACAGAATGTTAGCAACAGCAAGATTTTATCCGCCTTCAAACAGTGGTCAGTTTTTAGGAATGCAGGAAATTATTAGAGATCTTGGGTATCAGAATATAACCTACGGTATTGATGAGAAAGCAATAAGGGATTTTCTTGAAAGCCGTGAATATTGTACCGATATAGTACTTGCCAGAGGTAAGGAACCGGTACAGGGAAAAGATGCGGTTATTGAATATTTTTTTAATACCGATCTTAGAATTAAGCCGACATTGCTTGACGATGGTAGTGTAGACTTTTTTAACCTTAATACATTAAATCATTGTTCTAAAGGTGATCTGCTTGCGCGACTGACACCGGAAGAGCCGGGAGTTGACGGTTTTGCCATTAACGGCGATATTGTTAAAGCAAGAGAAGTAAAGAGGAACCGTCTCCGCTTTGGTAGAAATATTACTATTAATGAAGATAAAACCGAGATTACAGCGGATGTAGACGGACATGTTACTTTAGTAAATGATTCTGTTTTCGTATCTAATGTATATGAGGTTGAAAATGTAGATAACTCAACCGGTAATATCGATTATGACGGCAGTGTTAAGATTAATGGTAATGTTATGATGAATTTTACCGTTAAAGCACGCGGTAATATAGAAGTAGTCGGTGTTGTGGAAGGTGCAACCTTGGAGGCCGGCGGTGACATTATTATTTCCCGTGGAATGAAAGGAATGGGCAAAGGTGTCCTTAAAGCCGGTGGAAATATAATTTGTAAATTCCTTGAAAATGCTAATGCATATGCAGACGGCTATATAGAGACAGAGGCGGTATTGCATAGTACTTTGCGGGCTAAAACCGAAGTAATACTAACGGGAAGAAGGGCATTTATTACCGGTGGTAAGGTTACGGCAACCAATAAAGTGTCCATGAAAACATTGGGCTCTGCGATGGGTGCGGATACAATTGTTGAGGTAGGAATTGATCCGATATATAAAGAAGATTATCTGAATACACAGAAAGAAATAATGGAGAAGCAGAAAACTCTTAAGCAGATGCAGCCTGTAATTGTTGCATCCATGCAGAAGGTTCAGTCAGGAGTTAAGCTTCCGCCGGATCAGTTAAAATATATACAGTCAATTTCAGCTACGGTAAAACAGCTGAAGGAAGAACTGGAGCAGGATTATAAAAAAATGGAAGACCTTGCGGAACTCCTGGAACAAGGTACGGATGCAAGCATTGTAGTTACTGATTCGGTATATCCGGGTACGTTAATTACTATATCGGATACCAGTCTTACGGTAAAAGATGTTTTGCAGCATTGTAAGTTTGTGAAAAAGAACGGCGAAGTTGTAATGGCAGCGCTGTAAGGGAGAATGGCGATGGCAATTAATCCGATAGATTTAAACCATGCGATGACCAGGACGCAGGACTACACGACGATGAAACATAACGAAGATATGAAAGGCGTCGTTGATCAGTCGAATTTTCATATTAATATGAAAAAAGAGGTCGAAAGTAAATTTACACAAGTGCGTAAAAAAGATGAAGCTGAGTATAATCAGCGGAAGTTTGATGCCAAGGAAAAGGGCGATAACGAATACTATGGAAATGGTGAAAAAAAGAAAAAAGATTCCGGGAAAACGCAGGATAAGGTCACCATTAAAAGTGTTCATCATTTTGACGTAACGATTTAGGAGATAAGTAAGGGTGACTGTAGTAGAAATCGTTTTAATTATTATAGGTATTGTGGTATTTATCCTGAGCTTTGTATTACCTGAAAAGAAGGGCGTGCTCTCGGAAGAAACTGTAAAGTTATCTGAAGAAACCATTAAAAAAATGGTGGATGAAGAAATGAAGGGAGTACGTGAAAAGGTAGAAGAAACTGTAGACGAAACCGTTTCCTACGCTATAGAGAAAACAGAACGTTCCATGGAACGGCTTTCTAATGAAAAGATTATGGCTGTTAATGAATATTCAGATACTGTGCTGAATGAAATCCATAAAAATCATCAGGAAGTTGTGTTTTTGTATGATATGCTTAACGATAAGCAGGTAAGCCTCAAGCAGGCAGTTAGTGATGCAGAGAAGTGCAGACAGGAAGTGGAAAAGGCAAACCGGATAAAGGATAATGCAACCGAAAAGCCTAAAATGGTAGAACAAGAGGAGAAGGTACCTGTTGAGCAACCGGTAAAGCAGGAGGAACAAGATGTATTTACTCCTTTTGTGGTAGAAAAACTTGAAATTCCGAAGAAGCCTGCAAAAAAGACGACCGCAAAACAGACGTCTTCAAAACAGACGTCTTCAAAACAGACCCAAAAGCCTGCTACTACAAATCAGGATGATAGCAATAAGACGAAAAATGAAATGATTCTCAGTATGCATGAAGAAGGAAAGTCCAATATGGCGATTGCCAAGGAACTTTCTCTCGGAATCGGAGAAGTGAAGCTTATCATTGATCTCTATAAAGGAGGTCTTAAATGAAAAAGAAATATTATCTTCGAGGATTAGGTATTGGTATTTTTGTTACCGCAGTTATACTCGCTGTGTCGTCGGGAAACCGTAATAATGAAATGACAAATGAAGAGATAAAGGAACGTGCCAAAGAGCTGGGGATGATAGAAAATACGGTTCTTGTTAAGCCGGATGATAACGTGACCGGCAATGACAAGGAAAAAGAACCGGAAAAAGAGCCTGAGAAGGAACCGGAACAGGAGCCTGAAAAAGAGCCTGAACAAGAACCTGTTACCGAGTATGTAACGATAACAATTAAGAAAGGCGATAGTTCATATACGGCAGCTTTGTTGTTGAAAGAGGCAGGACTTATTGAGAATGCAAGAGATTTTGATGCATTTTTATCGAAAAACGGGTATGATAAAAGAATCCGTATTGGTTCGCATGAGGTTCCTGTAAATGGAACATATGAAGAAATGGCAAAAGCCATTGCATCGAGATCTAAATAGGCTGAAATGGTACAAATAAATATGATTTTATATAAGAAAACCCCTTGCATAAGGGGCTTTTTTATGTTATAGTCTGAATGTTGTGACTAAAAAACACGCATGTGGATGTGCAACCGTTGCTTTTGATTGTGTAATGCAATATGAAAGTGGTTGTCATGTTAAGCCACTAGCTTATGGGTGCTTACGGAAAACATGCGGACGAAAAAGGCGGCAGAGCCGTACTTTAATTAAACAAACGGAGGTATAATCATGAGCGTTATTTCAATGAAACAGTTATTGGAAGCTGGTGTACACTTTGGACATCAGACAAGAAGATGGAACCCTAAGATGGCTCCATACATCTTCACAGAGAGAAATGGTATCTATATCATCGACTTACAGAAGTCTGTAGGAAAAGTTGATGAAGCTTACAAGGCAATTTCTGATATTGCACAGGCTGGTGGTACAATTCTTTTCGTTGGTACTAAGAAGCAGGCACAGGATGCTGTTAAGACAGAAGCTGAGCGTTGCGGTATGTACTATGTAAATGAGAGATGGTTAGGTGGTATGCTTACTAACTTCAAGACAGTTAGAACACGTATCGCTAGACTTAAAGCAATCGAGACAATGTCAGTAGACGGAACATTTGATGTTCTTCCTAAGAAAGAAGTTGCTCAGTTAAAGAAAGAGTGGGAGAAGTTAGAGAAGAACCTTGGCGGTATCAAGGATATGACAAAGATTCCTGATGCTATCTTCGTAGTTGATCCTAAGAAGGAAAAAATCTGTGTTCAGGAAGCACACACACTTGGTATTCCACTTATCGGTATTGCAGATACAAACTGCGATCCCGAAGAATTAGACTATGTAATTCCTGGTAACGATGATGCAATCAGAGCAGTTAAGCTTATTGTTGCTAAGATGGCAGATGCTGTTATCGAAGCTAACCAGGGTGAAGTATTTGTAGATGAAGTAGAAGAAACAGAACCTGTAGATATCGAAGAAGTAGTAGAAGCAGTGGAGGAATAATACTATGGCAGCAATTACAGCAGGAATGGTAAAAGAATTACGTGATATGACCGGTGCCGGAATGATGGACTGTAAGAAAGCTCTTGCAGAAACAGACGGCGATATGGATGCAGCGGTAGAATATTTAAGAAAGAACGGACAGGCAAAAGCTGAAAAGAAAGCTGGAAGAATTGCAGCAGAAGGTCTTTGCCGTGTTTGCCAGAAAGATGATACAACAGCAGCAGTTGTTGAAGTTAACTCTGAAACAGACTTCGTTGCTAAGAATGCAGAATTCCAGACATTTGTTGAAGCAGTTGCTAAGCAGGCTGCTGAGTCAGATGCAAAGGATATGGATGCATTTATGGCTGAAACATGGAATGCAGATGCAAGCATCACTGTAAAAGAAGCTTTAGTTAATAAAGTAGCTGTTATCGGTGAGAACTTAAATATCAGAAGATTCGAAAAAGTGGTTGCTACAAACGGATGTGTTGTAACATACGTTCATGGTGGCGGTAGAATCGGTGTTATCGTAGAAGCTGAAACAGACGTTGTTAACGACGCTGTTAAAGAAGCTCTTACAAATATTGCAATGCAGGTTGCTGCACTTTCACCTAAGTACGTAAGCCAGGCTGAAATCGGTGAAGATTTCATTGCACACGAGAAAGAAATTTTCTTAGCTCAGATTATGAACGATCCTAAGGAATCACAGAAGCCTGAAAAGGTTATCGAAGGAATGGTTATGGGACGTATTAAGAAAGAGTTCAAAGAAATCTGTCTTCTTGATCAGGTATACGTTAAGGCAGAAGATGGTAAGCAGTCAGTAGCTCAGTACATCGCTGATGTAGCTAAAGCTAATGGTGCTAACCTTTCTGTTAAGAAGTTCGTTCGTTTTGAGACTGGTGAAGGTCTTGAGAAGAAGAACGAAGACTTTGCAGCAGAAGTTGCAGCTCAGATGGGCATGTAATCCGATTTTTGGTTTAGTTTTAAAGAGTAAGGACTTTAAGTCAATAGTTGGGGCGATATTCGTATGAATGTCGCCCCATTATATTTGGTTGTTTTTTGGGGTTATATTGAATTGTATGAGATGGAATTCTTACGATATTAAATTGACATCTTGACAATTCATCATTTACACATTACAATCATGAAAAAATTAATAGTTCGAAATCAGAAAGACGATGACGGAGACCGTATTGTTAAATCCAAAGTCACAGAGAGCCGTGGTTGCTGAGAAACGGCACGAGTAGAGTAACGATATCATCCCTCCCGAGTTGCAGCACGAAAGGAAAACGAGTAGATGCTGACGGGTTTCTCCCGTAACAGAGAACGCATATGTTGGTATGTTGTAAGTGGATAAAGTGTATTTTGACAGCCGGCATTGTATTATTATGCCGGCTGCTTTTCTTTTCGGAAAGACAAAAATGCATTACAAAAGCAGCTGTAGACAGTGTGAAATGAATTCGGATATATAAATACTTTCATATTGTCAAAGGAGGAAAAACGATGAGATTTTCAGAAAGAACCGTCACCCTAAAAGATGGACGCACCTGCCTTTTGTGTCCGACATATCCGGAATATGCAGCGGATATGATTGAGTATTTAAAAGTAACTGCAGAAGAAACGCCGTTTCTTTTGCGTAATCCGGATGAGGTGAATTATACGCTGGAAAGAGAAAGGGAAATTCTTGGCAACCTTTTGGAAAACGAGTATTCTGTTATGATGGTGGCTGTTGTAGATGGCAAAGTTGCAGGAAACTGCAGTTTGAACGGCATGGGGGATAAGAGAAGAATTCGGCACAGAAGTTCTCTTGCCATTGCATTAAAAAAGGAGTTCTGGAACCTGGGCATTGGTACTGCCATGATGCAGTATTTGGAAGAGTTGGCAAGACAAATCGGTTATGAGCAGATAGAACTGGAAGTGGTAGAAGGAAATGACTCTGCAAAGCTTTTATATGAGAAATGTGGATTTATAGAAACAGGAAAGCATGTAAGAGCATTGAAGTATGATGATGGAAGCTATCGGGATGAATTTATCATGAGCAAAGTATTATGATTCCTAATAAATCGTAGGAATTGCCGTGTTGCTGTAATTTGCGGGAAATTTGTAAAGGAGTTGAGGAAAATGGAATATTTATTAAGAAACGGAAAAAAGGTTATTATTCGAAAACCAAATGTGGAGGATGCCAAAGCTATTATTAATGTTATGACTATTGCTGATACCGAAACATTGTTTTTGGCAAGAAATCCGGGCGAGTTTTGTACGCCGGTGGAACGTGAAAAGCAAATTATAGAAAATGTTCTTGCAGATAATGATTCCGAGTGGTTTGTTGCCGAGTATGACAATAAAGTAATAGGACAATGTTCGGTTGGTTTAGTCAGGAGAAATGCAAGATATCGTCATAGAGCAACGTGCGCTTTTGTAATTTTAAAGGACTATTGCAATCTTGGAATTGGCGGAAAGATGATGGAAGAATGCATAAAGTGGTGCAGGAAACATGGCGTTACTCAACTAGAGCTGGATGTTGTTAAGAATAATGAAAGAGCCTTAAAAATGTACCAAAATTTCGGCTTTGAAATTATTGGAACAAAGGAAATGGCTTTGAAATATCAAGATGGTACATACGCGGATGAATATTTGATGGTTAAGAAATTGTAGTTATTTCTTTGAATGTGATGCACAACTTTCGCTTTTTTCATAAGGCAACAGCGGGTTGCTTGGGAAAATGTTTTATAAGTTTTATAATGTTTCTGGAGGTGAAAATTATATGGAAACAAAGAATATAATATTTGAACTTAGAAGTAAAGCAGGTTTTTCTCAAGATGAACTTGCAGAAAAAGTATTTGTAACCCGCCAAGCGGTATCTCGATGGGAAAATGGGGAAACAACACCTAATACGGACACTTTGAAATTATTATCGAAGTTGTTTGATGTTTCAATTAATACACTTTTGGGCTCACCAAGAGAATTGATTTGCCAGTGTTGCGGTATGCCGTTAAAAGATGATGATATTCTAGGTAGAGATGCTGATGGAAGTCCGAATGAAGACTATTGTAAATGGTGTTATGCTGATGGAATATATACATACAGCAATATGGATGATTTGATTAATGTTTGTGTCGGACATATGGCCGGCAATGGCATTTCAGAAGAACAGGCTAGGGAATACATGAAAGAATTGCTTCCTAAACTGGATTACTGGAAAAGGTATGAAGAACTAAGTGATAATGGACAGTTCGAAGCATTTAAACAGCAATTGATAAATGAAATTAATGAACTATCGGTTGCGGGAATGCCAAAACTGGAAAAATTAAATGCTTTAGTTGGTGAATATGTAAATCTTGAATATCCGCTTCCAAGCGGTAAGAAGGTAAAATTTTTGGACGACAAGAAAACCTATTTAGGTAATCAATTAGAATCAGATATTACAGATGGATTATGCTTTGGGGTTCTTGCAAACATGGATTTTATTATGATATGTACCTATGAATCTGACGGAAAGAATCCGGAATTATTGATTTATAAGAAAAGATAGGTGAGTTTATCTGCGTTCGCTTGTTAAGCCCGGATGATACAAAGTGAATAGGGCAAATCATGAATCCACCCCGACAAAATACGGGGTGGATTGACTGTTTATAGACGGTTATCTTTTGTTGCCGTAGAGTGATGGGTGGAGGTGGCATATAATTGTAAATTAATCATGATGCTGGAGGATTACAATTGTACGGTCGAAATTACATATTGATATCTTATGACCGTAATTGACTGAAGTCGATTACGGTCGTTTTTGAATAATACGGTTGAAATCCGGGAACGTCAAATCAAACCGTAGAATTCATGATAGTAATACGGTTGAAATCCGGGAACGTCAAATCAAACCGTAGAATTTATGATAGTAATACGGTTGAATTTTGGGGAACGTCAAATTAAACCGGAGAATGCATGATAGTAATACGGTTGAATTTTGGGGAACGTCAAATTAAACCGTAGAATGCATGAAAAGAGTACGGTTGAAATCCGGGAACGTCAAACCAAACCGTAGAATGTATGAAAAGAATACGGTCAAATTAGTGAGAAGTAGGTATGCGACCGTAATTTATCCAACATACAAGAATAGAACAGAAAATTTCTTCAGAAATTTACTTCTATTTGCCATATACTGAAATGCTTAGTATAATGTAGTGAAAGAATGACTTTTAGTATAATGTAGTGAAAGAATGATGAATTATGAATAGTGTAAGGGAGGATAAGTAAGATGAAGAAATTTCCGATTGAGATTACAGAAGCAAAGGTTCCGTTTGAGCCACAGGATGTAGGCTACGAAGCAGAACGTTTTGAGGTGTTGGATAATCACTTCAAAAAGTTGATTGAAGAGGATATGTTACAGTCGGCCAGCTATTGCCTTTCAAAAGACAATAAAGTATTTGTCCATAAGAGCATGGGATTCTTAAATTATCACGAAGACGATGCAAGACCAATCCGACCGGATAGTGTCTATGGTGTATATTCTATTACTAAATTAGTGACCGCAGTAGCTGTTTTGCAATTAGTAGAGAATGGTATAATACGTTTGGATCAGCCGGTAGGCGAGATTATTGAGGAGTTTGATGATGCTCCGTTTAATAAAATACAGGTGTGGCATTTATTAACCCATACATCAGGATTGTATTGTGATGACGGATGTAAGCCGGATAAGTACCATGAAGGTGTCAGATGGATTATGCGTGATGAAAAATGGGTTGATAAGCTTTTAAGCAAAGGTCTTGCCAGTGAACCGGGAAAAGAGTGGGCTTACTCGTCGCTGGGATATAATGTCTTAGGTGAGATTATTACGCGTGCTACCGGTGTTTTTGCACATGATTACATAAATGAAAATGTGTTAAAGCCATGTGATATGCAGGATACGCATTGGGAGTATTGTGAAAAATATAAAGAACGTTATAGCAGCCGTTTTGATTGGACGGATGAGATGATTGCAAAAGCTGGTACGAAGCCGGAAGGTGAAGAACGGAAAGTGCCGCGTACATGGAATGGTCTTCTCTCAACAGATGAAGATATTATGAAGTTTGGCATTATGCTTTTAAATTACGGAAAATATAATGGAAAACATGTCCTTGGACGGAAAGCAGTGGAAGCGTTTAAACTCATTCAGACATCACCGGAGGTTAAGAATTTCTGTTGGGGTGCTGACGGTACTAATAATCCTTATGGATTAGGACCATCTATTCAAGTAGAAACGAACCGTTCACAACTTATAACTCCGGGAGTAGTCAGCCACGAAGGCTGGGGCACATGCAGTCTTATGATTGATTATGAGGAAAAGTTTGTTGCATTCTGGTCAGCTCAATTTGTAGGTGATATTTGGCATATGCTTCCTCTTAGAAATGTTGCTTCCATTATCTGGTCCGGCATTATTTAAATTTCCGTTATAATGATAATTTTTGAAATAATAATATAAAGTATAAAGATTACAAGAGGATTCAGACATGCGGATACGGATTGCAGTAGTAGAAGATGAAACAGAACAGTATGAATATGTTGAGACCATGCTTAAAAAATGGGCAGATCAAAACAATGAGTCAATCTATGTTACGCATGTGACTTGTGCGGAAGAGTATTTGATGAATTATAATCAGCCGGATACGTTTGAGGTTGTGTTTCTGGATGTTTGCATGAAGCAGATGAACGGTATGGAACTTGCACGGGAAATAAGGAAATTTGACCGTGAAGTGCAGATTATATTTTTAACAGGTATATCTGATTATGTGTTTGAAGGCTATGAAATCGGTGCGATAAGGTATCTTTTAAAACCGGTAGAGCAAAAAAAGCTTGAAGAAACCTTGGAAGTATGTGTAGAGAAAATAAAGAATAGGGTAGAAGATTATTTTTCCTTTAAGTATCAGGGGGAGATTATCCGCCTCAATCGTTCAGATATCCTTTATGTTGAAGTGTTCGGGCATTATCTTCAAATGGTAACACAGAATGACAAGTATGAATGGAAAGAAAGCCTTCAAAGCATGCGGGAGAAGCTTGATGCAAAGCGTTTCGTGGAAGCAAACCGTTCTGTTATTGTTAATTTGGAATATGTAAACAAAATTACACGGGAAGAATGTATTTTGGAAAACGGAACCGCTATTCATGTAAGCAAAGGTGCTTATAAGGGATTAAATGAAGCTTTTATGAAATTTTATGTAAACTAGATGTGCGCGTTTGATAATAAGTGTGGATAAAGGAGAACGCAAAATGTTAAGTAGATATGAGAAAAAGATGCTTGACTATCAAAGAAAAGTCATGGAAAAACAGGTGGCAGAAGTCAACGAGATTTACATGACCATGCGTGGATGGCGCCATGACTATCACAATCATCTCCAAAAGTTAAGTGCACATTTAATGGAAGGACAAATCGAGGAAGCTAAGAAATATATAGGGGAGTTGGGAGAAAGCCTCGATAACATCAAGACAAAGTATCAAACTGGAAATGTCAGTCTGGATGCGATTTTGAACAGTAAATTATCTTTGGCGGAGAAGGAACGGATTGCAATAAACTGTAAAGTCGAAATCGGTGAACAGCTTTCGGTTTCGGACATTGATTTGTGCATTTTGTTGGGAAATCTGATTGATAATGCCGTGGAAGCTTGTCGTGAGATTGCCATGGAAGAAGAGCGTTTTTTAAGAATTTACATGTGTATCAGAAAGCAACAATTGTATATTTCGGTATCCAATGCAACGAAAGAGGTTATAAGAAAATTGGATGCGGATTATATATCTAGAAAACGGGGAGACCATGGACATGGACTAAAACGGATTGATATTGTGGTGGATAAATACGGTGGTTTTATAAAAAGAGCCAACGAGCCGGGGGTATTTGCAACAGAAATTATGCTTCCGCTATGAAAAAACAGACACATATTTGGATAATTACGGTTAAGTAATAAATTGGTGCACGAAAATAAGCAATTCGTGCACTTTTTTAATTATGGATTATTAATTCTGTTATGATGTAAATAGAAGAAATATGGGAGGAAAGTTTTGAAGGGAGACAGGAATTATATGAAAAAGACAGAGAAGAAATACTCCTTGTTCAGTAACATAAGATATGCATATACGACGTTATATAAAAAATGCGGCTGGATGCGTCTGGGAGTAGCCGGAACTGTTGTGATGCATCTTTGCGGAAATGTTCTTAATACCATAACACTTCCTGCAATTGTTGCAAGCATTACGGAAAAAGGAACAGTAGTACACTTCTTACTTATGTTAAGTGTACTTTTACTGCTTTATTTTCTTATTAATTATATGGGTGGTTTTATTGAAAAATGGAGTACTTATTACTATGAAAATACGCAAAACAGGGAATTTTTGATGCGTCTTGTAAGAAAGAGTCTTAATACGGATTATGAGAACGTGGAATCACCGTCAAAACAACGTATGCTTTTAAATGCTACGCATGCGGTACATATGTACAGACGGGGTGTGAACCAGATGTATGTCCATACGCCTTATGTCATTTCAAATGTTTTAGGAATTATTTTGTATGCCTTGACGATTACTTTAATAGATTACCGTATTCTGTTAGTGATTATGGGAATGTTTATCATAAACAGCATACTGGACGCCCGTACCCGTAAGTATATAGCGGACAGCATGGACGATCAGTATCGTATATGGGGAAGGTTTTATTATTTAAAACAACAGACAACTTCGGTTCCTAACGGAAAAGATATCAGAATATACAGCATGGCGGACTGGTTTAAGAGCGGGTTTGACAGACTGGCAATGAAAAACCGTGATTTAACAAAGGGAAAACTGAATAAGGGATATGTATCTAAAGCTACAGAAGCAATTCTTACGGCCGGAAGAGATATTTTGGCATATGTCATTTTAATTGGGATGGTCGTTGACGGAAAAATTACCATAGCGGAGTTTACACTTGGTCTGGGCGTGGTAAGCGGTTTGTCAGGATGGTTACAGGGAATCCGCTACCAGTTGGGTGAACTTTTAGAAGGAAACCATATGATGTCAAAATACCGGAAGATGATTGATTATCCTAATACCTTTTTAAGAGAAGAGGGGGAATCTCTTCCCGAAGCATGGAGGAAGGGTGAAGTTCCGGAAATTGAATTTTCTCATGTAAGTTTCCGGTATGAGGATTCCGAAGAAGATATCTTAAAAGACATATCTTTTAAAATAAAACCGGGGGAAAGAATTGCGCTTGTCGGACATAACGGTGCCGGAAAGACTACGCTAGTAAAACTTTTGTGCGGATTTTATCATCCTACACAAGGAGAAATTATTATTGGCGGACGTCCGCTTAATAAGCTTAACCTTAACGAATATCATGAACTCCTTGCAACTATTTTTCAGGATGTTAATACCCTTCCTGTATCCATTGCTTCTAATGTCTCCGGCAGGATAGAAGAGGAAACGGATATGGCAAAAGTACGGGATTGCCTTAAGCGCGCAGGTTTACTGAATGATGTGGATGCTATGGATAAGCGGGAACTTACTAATATTTCGCAGACACTTGATCCGGATGGAGTTCAGCTTTCGGGCGGTATGGTGCAAAAATTGATGCTTGCCAGATGTATTTATAAAGATGCACCGGTTTTGGTGCTTGATGAGCCTACGGCTGCACTTGATCCGATTGCCGAAAGTAATATGTATAATGAGTATGATAAGATTACGCAGAATAAATCGGCGTTGTTTATTTCACACCGTTTAGCGAGTACTAAATTCTGCGACAGAATATTGTTTATTGAGCATGGTGAAATTCTTGAGAGCGGGACGCATGACGAACTGTTAAAACAGCAGGGTAAGTACGCAGACATGTTTGAAATCCAGCGGGAATACTATAAGGAAGGGGGCGCGGAAGATGAAGGAACTGTTTAAAACTATCAGAAAAAATCTTGGCTATATCCATAACCTTTCCAGATCATATTGCATAATCAGTGTTATTAATATGCTATTAAGAAGGGCGACGCCGTTTGTTACAATGATTTTGGGTGCAAAAATAATTGATATGATTGTGGCGGGTAATGATAAGAATAAAATATATGGTACGGTTTTTCTGATGGTAGGAATTATCCTTATCCTTTCTTTGCTATGCCATGCCCTTGATTATATGAAGGAAATCAGGCGTTGCCTGGTATCGGACAGAAAAAATCGTGATATAGGTTATAAGGCGATGACGCTGGATTATGAAATTATGGAGCGCAACAGTACGCTTGAGTTAATTGCTAAAGCGGACGCCAATACGGATGCGGTAGGAGGAATGGGCGGTTATCTTCAAAAGGTGCTTAACTTCTTTGGTGCGTTCGTTTCTTGTGTGGCGGCTGTTGTAACAATGATGGGACTTTTGAAGACGAGTGAAACAACGGGGCAGGGAGCGGTTGAAAAGTTTTTTGCCTCCGGTGTAAGCTATGGGGTTCTTTTACTGGTGGTTGTAATAAGCATAATAATTAATAACAGGTGTCAGGAAAAACAGGAAAAAGTCCAGTACGAGAGCAGTCAGGCACAAACTATCGGTAACAGAATATATTGGATATTTTTTAACCTTATGAGTGATTATCCGCTCGGAAAAGATATACGGATTTTTAAGATGCAGGATTTGATAGAAAAAGGAGGAAGCAAAGCACGTGACAGTGTTGAACAGATACAGAGGAGGACGATTAAGACAAGCCTTAAGATATCTGTTTGGCAGTTGCTTTCAAGAAATCTGTTTACCTGTCTTGCTTATTTCTTTGTCGGCATGAAGGCGGTGTACGGCATGATTAGTGTAGGAGAGGTTGCGATGTATAGCAGTGCCATTATTATTCTCCAGCAGGAAATCAGCAATTTCTTTGGAATTTTCATTGAGATTAAGATGCATAGCACGTATTTGAAGAGTTATACGGAACTAATGGAAATCCGTAATGAAAAATATGAAGGGACACTTCCGGTTGAAAAGCGCATGGATCACGAATATGAATTGGAATTCAGAAATGTATCTTTTCATTATCCGAATAGTGAGCACCTGGTGTTAAAGAATGTATCATTTAAGCTTGGTAAAGGGAAAAAGATTGCCATCGTGGGAGCAAACGGTGCCGGAAAAACAACGTTCATTAAGCTTTTGTGCAGACTTTATGACCCGACGGAAGGGGAAATATTGTTAAATGGAATAGACATAAGAAAGTATGATTACGATGAATACATACGGCTTTTTTCTATTGTATTCCAGGATTATAAGATATTCTCTTTTTCTGTGGCAGAAAATGTGGCAGCAGGTCCCGAATATGATGATGAAAAGGTAATACAATGCCTAAGACAGGCAGGAATCTATGAGCGCGTCAGCCACATGACACATGGAATTGAAAGCAGGCTGCTTAAGGACCAGCAGGATGGAGATGAAGAAGGTATTGAAATTTCCGGCGGCGAGAAGCAAAAGATTGCACTTGCCCGTGCTCTCTACAGAGATGCCCCATTAGTAATACTTGACGAACCCACCAGTGCCCTGGACCCGGTTGCGGAGCAGGATATTTATCTTAGGTTTAATGAAATGGTTTCTGATAAAACGGCGATATTTATTTCACACAGGATGAGTAGTTGTAAGTTTTGCGATGAAATATTGGTGTTTGATGAGGGGCAGATTGTTGAGAACGGTAGCCATGCAACGCTTGTGGCGGATTCACACGGGGTATACCGTAAGATGTGGGATGCTCAGGCACAATACTATGTGTAGTGAGTTGATAAATCGTTAATTTAAGAATTTATTAAGAAATTATCAGAGAATAAATGGGCAATCTAATCTGAAATGTGGTATAATTAGGGAGGTATAGTACAAAAATTAAGTAAATGGGAGGTTTTTTATGGCTATGCAGGAAAGACCTATCGTCAGCACACTTGCTGATGGTGGAAAGTATTGGGAACATGAGTTTGAAAAGTTCTATTTAAAAACTTATATTCCGGCAACAGATATTGACGGACAGACGAATAATTATACATTCCGTGCGCCGTTATTACTTGTGTTTGAGGAAAACAGACAGAGTATGGAAGAGGCAATTAAGTTTGCTAATGAAAGCGGACTTGCAGATATTGCTTCCAAAGTAGATTCAAGTGTATTGTTTGTTTATCCGACTAATGAAGGCGGCTGGGCAAATGCAGCAGAGGATTTATATGCGTCTGTTATTGCGGAAGTTAAGATGGACCCACGTTATGAAGATGGAATTGTAGCAATTCAGGATTTCTTTACCCGTGAGTTCAAGGGTTACTACATAAGGGGTGCAATTTTCAGGGCAGATATTTACAGCTTTGGCGCTTCTGCTGATTATGTTGCTAAAAATCTTTTAAAAACTATTCAGGGAGAATATCTCTGGGGACCGGGTGAAATTACACCTGCCATGTGTTCTATGCAGAATTTAAGTGTTGTGCCTGCACCGGAACGTAAAGATATCGGTATTTTAAGTGTAGGTAATTCTGATGAGGTTAATGCAGGTTTTGCAGGTTGTGAAAACCTGTTGGTAAAGGAAGAAGCTGATTATAAAGCGGATTTCAAAGCTTTTGTGCGTAAGTTCAAAATGTGGTGCGGCAATATGGAAATGGAGCCGGATTTTGAAGCTATGAACATGACAGAAGAAGCAGGCTGTGTGGTTGTTAAAACTTCTCCTGATAACAGGGGAGCATTCAAGGATACAAAAGAGCATAAGGTAGGATATTTTGCTTATTATAATAACGGATTGTTTGATAACGGTCCGGCACCACTTCTTATGGGATTCCATGGAGGCGGTGACTCATCTATGTTCCTTACCTTTGTATCCGGATGGTATGAAATTGCAAACAGATATAATTTCTTATATGTTGCTATTGATAATCATCAGAATGTGACAGCTACGGAAGTTATGGAAGTAATAGAGGATTTGAAAAAACGTTACAGCATAGATGAACATCGTATTTACGCTTCCGGTTTCTCAATGGGAAGCGGTAAGACATGGGATATGTATCAGGAATATCCTGAAGTATTTGCAGGTCTTGCACCGGCAAGTGCCTTGTTCCCTGTCAGAAACAATCCGTTCGGTCAGTCTTTGGGAGATAGATTGAACACAACCGTACCGGTACCTATTTTCTATTCAGGCGGTGAAAAATCACATCTTCCGGAATTACCATTCCAGGCAGAATCCGGTATGGAAAGAATACAGTATGCGGCAGAAGTTAACAAGTGTAAAGCTAAGTTTGATATGAAGTATGAAGATAAAGATAACTGGGCTGATCCGATTTATGGTGTTGTTGCTGACCGTGTAGAGAAGATTAAAGATGAAACAAGAGGAAGTACACTTACCATTAATTATTATGATAGTGAGGATGGCGTTTGCAGAACCGCATTTGCAAGTGTAAGCGAGCAGGTACATGAATGCAGACATCATACCAATGAAAATGCATGGAAGTTTATTTCCCAGTTTACCAGATAATAGAATAAGATGAGTAGGAAAACCTTTGTGATTGCCGGTATATGGTAATTGCAAAGGTTTTTTTGTATCAGAAAGATAAATTATTATAATATTGACATAGCACAATTTTAATAATTGTGCTATTATTTAAAATGTATGTAACTTTAACAAAAGTGGATTTATTTTACAAATACTAGAGATAATACGTTATTAAACGGAAATTTTGAAAGGACTTAGTTCTTATGGATGGTAAAAAACAAGTGAATGGGCTTTATTCCAAAATAAAGAATTTAATTCGTAAGGCAAATTTTCATAATAAATTAGTTTTTTTTAACAACCGTTATTTTTTATGTACGTTTATCATGTCGGTTGTTTTGGTTATGATAGTTGAAACAATATGCAGACACTCTGTATTACAGGCGTTTTTGTTTGTCGTAAAGAGTCCGGTTATGTTTGTTTATAACATAATGATTGTTTTTCTGTTAATGCTGTTGGGACATTTTTTCAGGCGTCGTGTTCTGTATGCAGGAATAATTGCTTTTCTTATTTTAGTGCTGGGTACGATTAACGGTGTTCTTTTGTGCTTTAGAACCACACCATTTTCGGCAGTTGACTTTTTGTTAATTGGCAATGTGATGACGATAATTGATTTATACCTGTCAGTATTTGATATGGTGCTTATTGTTGTTGGCATTTCGCTTGCCATTGGTCTTTGCATATTTGCCGGAATTAAGTGCCCTAAGTTTACGGGAAAGTTATACAGAATCCCTACCATATTAATATCTACGATATATTTGCTGGCTATTATGGGACTTGATAGTTTACTGATTATGGTAGGAATATCTACGGAAAATTACAGTAATCTTGCCAGTGCTTATCAA
Source organism: Lachnospiraceae bacterium (assembly GCA_045576455.1). Taxonomy (GTDB): domain Bacteria; phylum Bacillota; class Clostridia; order Lachnospirales; family Lachnospiraceae; genus RGIG4034. The sequence continues at coordinate 70,053 of JAZNGM010000025.1, forward strand.
AAGTATGGTTTTACGTATTGCTTTACGGGAAGTATTTTTAAAATAGGTATGGATGAACCGGATAATTACAATCCCGAAACTATCGAACAGATAATAGAAGATAAATTGTCGACAGACGCTACCGGGGAAGAAGGCGTGGAAGAAAATCAAACGCAGATGCAGCAGGATTATTCTAACCCTAATATCATAGTGGTTCAGTTGGAATCATTTTTTGACGTAGACAGGGTAAATGGTTTGGAAATATCCATAGATCCTATACCTAATTTCCATAAACTGATGAAAGATTTTTCGTCAGGATATTTGTATGTGCCTAGTATAGGTGCGGGAACGGCTAATACTGAATTTGAAGTACTTACCGGCATGAATATGGATTTTTTCGGACCGGGTGAATATCCGTACAAGACAATTTTGAAAACGACAACATGTGAAAGCATAGCGTACAATTTAAGAGACCGGGGATATATTGCACATGCACTTCATAATAATGATGGCACATTTTACGACCGCCATATCGTGTATTCGCAATTGGGATTTAATGCATTTACGGCTATCGAATATATGTATAATTTCGACCTTAATTTAAATCATTTCTGCAAGGACATCGCCCTTAAAGATGAAATTATGTTGTCGCTCACATCAACTAAAGAAAGGGATTGTGTATTTGCTGTATCGGTTCAGGCCCATGGTGAGTATCCTTCAGAGCGAAGAGGGGAAAAACAACCGGTATTTATACGTTATAAACAGGAAAATAAAGAAAACGCATGGAGTTATTTTGTTAATCAGCTTTATGAAGTGGATTATTTTATAGGAGAATTAGTAAAGGCGGTTGAAAAATACAAGGAACCGACTGTGGTAGTATTCTATGGTGATCATCTCCCTAGCATGGGACTTGTAACAGAGGATGTTACGAATGGAAGACTTACGGCTACGGAGTATGTTGTATATAGTAATTTTGATATACCTGTGGTCAATAAAGATTTGGAGGCTTATCAGCTTTTAAGCTATGTTTTGGGAAGAGTCGGAATAAGCGACGGCATTATGACTTCATTCCACCAGAATTCCATGGATGATTTGGATTATTTGGATAATATGGAATTATTACAATATGATATGTTATATGGAACCAAAGAGGTATTTAGTGGTGAAAATCCTTATGTGGCTACCGATATGCACATGGGTAATATTTCACGTGATATTAAGATTCACAGTGTGACGAGAGAAGAAGACGGAAATCAGTACGTCCGTGGAAAATATTTCAATAAGTATAGTGTAGTATATAAAAATGGGGATGCGGTTACGACCACTTTTATTGATAACAATACGCTGAAAATTAGTGGAAATCCGCCTAAGGACGGCGATGTGTATGTAGTGGCGCAGGTTGGAAAAGATAAGTTTCCGTTGAGTTACAGTGCGGAATATGTATATTGATTATCGCTTGCTAATCATATAAGTGCTATGTTACAATATATAGGATTGAATTGCTACCGAAAGGATAAATGAAACATGGCGGATGATAATATAACGGGTGTTTCTCAAGAAGCCAGAAGGAAGCGTATAAACAGACTTAAAAAGATGATTGTCACAACCATTGTTGTAGGTATCAGTCTGCCACTTGTGTTATGTGTTTTCATGCTTATAAGAATGAACCGGTTGGAAAAACTGGTTGAAGAAATGAAAATGGTGGTAGAAACGGAATTGTCGGTAAAGGAATTGCCGGATAATAAGGAAAATGCATTGGTTCGGGGAGAAGATACTCTTGATGTCATAGAAGTACAAACAGAACAGGTTGGTACTGTTACAGAAGAAGATATACCGGAAGAGCCAGATGATGCTAAAGAGGTAGGACAAGTTGAAGAAAATGGGGACAGTGATACTAAGGCAGAAGTTGAAGTAATGACACAAAAACCTGCCGGGGATACTGAATCCATAGAAGATATGATAAATGTCTACCTTACCTTTGATGACGGGCCAAGTATTTACACGGAAGATATTCTGGATATTTTAGATGAGTATGGAGTTAAGGCATCTTTTTTCGTGTTGGCAAAGGATAAGTCTATGTATGATGATGCCTATCGTGCAATAGTTGATAGAGGTCATACGTTGGGAATGCATTCATATACGCACGTATATGAAGAGATATATTCCGGGCTTCCGGCTTTTATGGAGGATGTTACATCCATACAGAATTTTATATATGAAAAAACCGGCGTTTTTACGAACTTGTATAGATTCCCGGGAGGAAGCAGTAACTCTTATTGTAAGAATACCTTACAGCAGTATCTTGAGTATCTTGAGGATAAGGATATCCTATATTTTGACTGGAATATATCAAGCCAGGATGCGACAGGCAAGATACTTACGAAAGAGCAGATTGCGGAAAACGTATTAAGTAAAATACACAAATATAAGAATTGTGTTGTGTTAATGCACGATGCGGCTTCAAAAAAGACTACGGTAGAAGCCTTACCTTTGATAATTGAAGGGATACAGGCTATGGGAAATACCCGGATATTACCGATTGATGAAACTACTGAGTTAATACAGCATAGAACGAAAAGTAAATAGTGAATTTATATAAATGGAGGATGAGTAATGGGCTTTTTTCAGGATTTAAAAGACGATTTGTCACAAGCAGTAGATGAAATGTTACCGGATGAAAAAGAAGCGGAAGTAAACGACGAACCGATGACATTGGAATCTCACGAACCGGTTGCTACAGAAGAAGAAACAATCGAAGAAGAGATTCTTCAGGAAGAAGAAAGTGTGGAAACAGAAGAAATTCTTGAAGAAGAGGAAGAAGTAGTAGTAAGTAGTGTAAAAGAAGAAAGTAAATTTGGAGGAAGCAGAATCATGGAAGAGTTTTCAGATGAAGTATTAGATGAAACTGCCGTAATTACGGCGGGAATGAGCATAGCAGGTGATATTAAATCACAGGGATCACTTGACGTAATCGGAAGTGTGGTAGGTAACATTGATATTCTTGGTAAATTAAATATCTCCGGTAATATACAGGGTGATTCAAAGGCTGCAGAAGTTTTTGCTGATTCTGCTAAGATTGTAGGAGAAGTACATAGCAGCGGAAGTATTAAGATTGGTCAGAGCTCAGTAGTTATCGGTAATATTGTGGCTACCAGTGCTGTTATAGCAGGTGCGGTTAAAGGCGATATCGATGTTAAAGGACCGGTTGTTCTTGATTCATCTGCCATTGTAATGGGTAATATTAAATCCAAGTCTGTACAGATTAATAATGGTGCGGTAATCGAAGGTATGTGTTCACAGTGCTATGCAGAAGTTAATCCTACAGCATTCTTCAGTGAATATAAAAAATAATAATAAAAGGTAATAAATTATGAAAAGAATAATGCTTAAATTGAGTGGTGAAGCATTGGCCGGAGATAAAAAGACGGGCTTTGATGAGCCGACAGTAAGAGGCGTGGCTTTACAGGTTAAAGAATTGGTTGACAAGGGAGTTGAAGTCGGCATTGTTATCGGTGGCGGAAACTTCTGGCGAGGAAGAACCAGTGAGAATATTGACAGGACTAAAGCTGATCAGATAGGCATGCTTGCTACCATTATGAACTGTATTTATGTGTCAGAGATATTCCGTTCCGTAGGAATGTCTACCAGTATCCTGACACCGTTTGAATGTTCCTCATTTACAAAATTATTCAGCAAAGACAGAGCGAATAAGTACTTTGCAAAGGGAATGGTTGTATTTTTTGCGGGTGGTACGGGACATCCTTATTTTTCGACCGATACAGGCGTTGTGCTTCGGGCAATCGAAGTAGAAGCGGAAGCAATATATCTTGCCAAGGCAGTGGACGGTGTGTATGATTCTGATCCACGTACAAATCCGGCTGCTAAAAAGTATGATAAAGTATCAATTGATGAAGTTATTGATAAAAATCTTCAGGTGGTTGATATGACAGCATCTATTCTTGCAAGAGATAATAAGATGCCGATGATCGTGTTCTTGTTAAACGAGGAGAACAGTATCGTTAATGCCGTAGATGGTAAATTAAACGGAACAATTGTAACAGTGGAGGATAAATAAATGGATGCAAGAGTAAAAGTATATGAAGAAAAAATGCAGAAAGCATATGACCATCTTGTTGCTGATTTCTTAACAATTCGTGCAGGACGTGCTAATCCGCATATTCTTGATAAGTTAAGAGTTGATTATTACGGAAGTATGACACCACTCCAGCAGGTAGGCAATATTTCTGTTCCGGAGCCTAGAATGATTCAGATTGCTCCTTGGGAAAAGAGCCTTATTAAGGATATTGAAAAAGCTATTTTAGCGTCAGATATCGGCATTACACCTAGCAATGACGGTTCGGTAATCCGTCTTGTGTTCCCTGAATTAACAGAAGACAGACGTAAGGAACTCGTTAAAGACATTAAGAAAAAAGGCGAAGACGGAAAGGTAGCTATCCGTAATGTAAGACGTGATGGTAATGATTCATTTAAGAAGCTTTTAAAGGAAGAAGTTTCTGAGGATGAAATTAAGCAGCTTGAAGATGAATTACAGAAGCTGACAGATAAGTTCATTAAAGATATTGATAAACTTGTTGAAGACAAATCGAAAGAGATTATGACGGTTTAGTTGATTGGGGGCAGACGGATATCCCGTCTGCCTTTACTGATTAAGTTCTGATGAATAATGAGTTGTGAGGTTTATTATGCAGGAAGGTTTAAATGTACCAAAGCATGTGGCCATAATTTTGGATGGTAACGGAAGATGGGCTAAAAAGCGCGGACTTCCGAGAAATATGGGGCATGTACAGGGCGCAAAAAATGTTGAAACAATCTGTGAAGCGGCATATAACATGGGCATAGAATATGTCACTATGTATGCATTTAGCACGGAAAACTGGAAACGTCCCCAGGATGAAGTGACAGCCCTGATGAAACTTCTCCGTAATTATATGAAGACATGTCTTAAGACAGCAAAGAAGAATAATATGAGAGTCCGTGTTTTGGGCGACATGCGTGGACTTGATGATGATATACGAAACAGAATTAACGAACTGGAAGAGAGCACGAAAGATTATACGGGGCTGCGTTTTCAAATTGCATTGAATTATGGCGGAAGAGATGAAATTGTACGGGCAACAAGAAAAATAGCCGAACGTGTGGCGGCGGGAGAAATCAGGCCGGATGAAATTACGGAAGATATGTTGACCCTGTCTCTGGATACAGAAGATATGCCGGATCCGGACATGATTATACGTCCGAGCGGTGAACTGAGGATATCCAATTTCCTGCTTTGGCAGGCGGCATACAGCGAATTTTATTTTGACGATATTTTATGGCCGGATTTCGGTCCTAAGGATTTAGAGAAAGCAGTGTTAGAATATAATAAGAGAAACAGAAGATTTGGACTTGTGAACGATACGGAATAAAGTTGTAGCATGGAGGATAAATATGTTTATAACGAGAGTACTTAGCGCAATAGTTATAGTAATACTGGCAGGAGCAACCATTTATTTTGGAGATATTGTACTTGCAGGAACCCTGCTGTTGGTAGCTTTAACAGGATTTTATGAGTTATCCAAGGTGACGGGAGTGCATGAAAAAGGGAAGAAGATTAATCTTTTGGAACTTGCCGGTTATGTGGGAACCATAGCATATTATGTGGTTTTGCATTTTAACAAAACCAGTATGGCACTTATGGCAGTTATTATAGGAACAATAACGCTTATGATGGCAGTATATGTTTTTACTTTCCCCAAATATACGGCATCTAACCTTATGAACATCGGCTTTTCATTTTTATATGCACCGGTTATGTTATCCTTTGTTTATATGACGCGGGAATTACCGCACGGCATATATCTTGTGTGGCTTGTTTTTTTAAGTTCATGGATTAGTGATACTTTTGCTTATCTTGTAGGAATCACAATAGGAAAGCATAAATATCTTCCGAAATTAAGCCCGAAAAAGTCTCTGGAGGGCTCGATTGGCGGCGTGTTGGGATCTGCAATTTTAAGTGCGTTATATGCACACTTTTTCCTGACAGATATAATTGAACAGAATAATCTGGTTGTTATTTTTGCAGTCATAGGAGCAATTGGCTCCGTAATTTCCCAGATTGGTGATTTGGTTGCTTCAGCTATAAAGAGAAATTTTGAAATTAAAGATTACGGAAGAATCATTCCGGGACATGGTGGTATTATGGACCGCTTTGACAGTGTTATTTTTACCGGACCGATTATCTTTTTTCTTGCGTATTATCTGATATAGAAAGGTAATAAAACGTTATGAAAAAAATATCCATACTGGGTTCTACCGGTTCAATAGGTACACAGACGCTTGAAATCGTTAGCGAAAATACTGATTTTCAAGTTGTGGCATTAGCTGCAAACAGCAATGTTGAACTGATGGAACAACAGATACGTATGTATAAGCCGATACTGGCATCCATGACTGATGAAAATGCCGCAAAAGAACTTCGCGAAAAAGTACGTGATCTTCCGGTGCGCATTGTATGTGGTATGGAGGGCTTAATTGAAACAGCAACGATTGAAGAGGCTGACGTTGTCGTAACAGCAATTGTCGGAATGATTGGTATTGAACCGACTGTGGCTGCCATTAAGGCACATAAGACGATTGCCCTTGCCAATAAAGAAACCCTTGTGACAGCAGGACATATTATCATGCCTCTCGCGGCAGAAAATAATGTTGCTATATTACCGGTTGATAGTGAACATAGTGCGATTTTCCAATCTTTAAACGGAGAAAACAAAAATCGTATGATTAAGATTTTGCTTACGGCATCCGGTGGTCCTTTCAGGGGGATGAGTGCAAAAGAACTTAAAGATGTAACGCTTGAAATGGCACTCCGTCATCCGAACTGGACAATGGGCAAGAAGATTACGATTGATTCTGCGACATTAGTCAATAAAGGGCTTGAGATGATGGAAGCCAGATGGTTGTTTGGTACGGATTACGATAAGATACAGGTTGTAGTGCATCCCCAAAGTATTATCCATTCCATGGTTGAATTTGTTGACGGTGGTATTATTGCCCAGTTGGGTGAGCCGGATATGAAACTTCCTATACAGTATGCACTTACGTATCCGGACAGACGTCCTATGCAGGGAAAGCGTGTTAACTTTTTTGAATTAAAACAGATTACTTTTGAAGAGCCGGATCTTGAAACTTTTTTAGGATTAAAGCTTGCCTACAGGGCGGCTAAAGAGGGTGGCATTATGCCGACTTTATATAATGCTGCTAACGAAAAGGCAGTGGCATTGTTCCTTGCAAAGAAAATATCTTTTATTGATATTCCGGCTATCATTCAGGATACAATGAATCATTTTGATAACATACCTGATCCTGATGTTAAGCAGATTCTTTGTATGGAAAATAAGGTTTATGAATATATTAATGATATTTTCCGTATAAAATAGTTATGAAGAGAAACAGATAGGAGTAAACATGTCAATTTTATTATTTATTCTTATGTTTGGAATAATCGTTATAGCACATGAATTCGGCCATTTCCTTCTTGCCAAGGTGAATGGTATCCATGTTGTAGAGTTTTCCGTCGGAATGGGACCTAAATTGTTTCATTTTACAAAAGGTGAAACGCTTTATTCCCTCCGTTTGTTGCCTATAGGCGGTGCGTGTATTTTTGAAGGCGAGGACGGTCTTAAAGAGAAAGATAAGGAAAAGGAAACAGACGAGGATTCCATTGAAGAGAAAAAGGGATCTTTTCAAAATGCTAAGTTAGGAGCGAGAATTGCGACGGTAGTAGCGGGACCGTTGTTTAATTTTTTGCTTGCATTTCTTTTTTCTTTGATCATTGTAGGTAATGCAGGCTCTGATAAACCGGTATTGTCTTCGATTTTAGACGGTTATCCGGCACAGGAAGCAGGACTGAAAGAGGGAGATAAGATTATCCGTATTAATGGTGAACGGGTATATTTATATCGTGAGGTCAGCATGGCATCGCTGATGAATACAAAAGGAAAAGCTATTTCAGTCGTATATGAGCGTGATGGGGAAAGATATAAAACCAAAATTGTTCCTAAGTTTGATGAAGAGTCAGGCCGTTACTTACTGGGCTTTACCGGTGGTAAGGAATATGAATATGGCGGACCTTTAACAGTAATAAAAAACAGCTATTTTGAAGTGCGGTATTGGATTAAGTACACCTTTAAAAGCTTGGGAATGCTTCTTACCGGCCAGGCGGGGATAAAGGATTTGTCCGGCCCTGTTGGTGTGGCACAGGCTGTAGATGAAGTGTATCAGGTATCTGCTAAGATAAGTGTAGAAGCCATTGTAATAAATATGCTTAATTTTGCAGTGTTGCTATCGGCAAACTTAGGTGTTATTAACCTTTTACCTTTGCCGGCGCTGGATGGCGGCAGACTGATTTTTATGCTTATTGAGCTTATTTTCAGAAAGAAAGTTCCGCCTGAAAAAGAGGGAATAGTTCATTTTGTAGGAATGCTTTTATTGTTCGTATTAATGATTGTAGTCTTTTATAATGACATACTTCGGTTGTTTAAATAGTATTTGGTAAAAACAGGTAGTAATGCGGAGGCAGCAAGATGCATCGTAATCATACAAAAGTAATAAATATCGGTAATAAAAAAATAGGCGGATCGAATCCTATCCTAATACAGTCAATGACTAATACACGTACGGAGGATGTTTCTGCTACGGTGGAACAGATTTTGAAACTTGAAAAAGCAGGATGCGAGATTATCCGCTGTACGGTTCCGACACTTGAGGCGGCTAAGGCATTACGTGAAATAAAAAAAGAAATAACCATACCGCTCGTTGCCGATATTCATTTTGATTACAAGATGGCAATCGCTGCGATGGAGAATGGTGCTGATAAAATCAGAATTAATCCCGGTAATGTGGGCGGGAGTGATAAGGTAAAAGAGATAGTCAAGGTTGCTAAATCTATGAATATCCCGATTCGTGTCGGGGTAAACAGTGGTTCTCTTGAAAAGGAGCTGGTTGAAAAATATCAGGGTGTTACCGCACAGGGAATTGTGGAAAGTGCCCTGGACAAAGTAAGGATTATAGAGGACTTTGATTATGATAATCTTGTAATCAGCATTAAATCTTCCGATGTATTAATGAGTATCAAGGCGCATGAGATGTTGGCGCAAAAGACGAATTATCCGTTGCATGTGGGTATTACCGAGTCAGGAACCTTGGTGAGCGGAAATATTAAATCTTCATTAGGACTTGGTGTGATTTTATACCAGGGTATCGGGGATACCATCAGGGTTTCCCTTACCGGTGATCCGGTGGAAGAGATTAAAACGGCTAAACTCATTCTTCGGACGATGGGGCTTCGTAAAGGTGGTATAGAAGTAGTATCTTGTCCTACCTGCGGAAGAACCAAAATAGATTTAATTAAGCTTGCAAATGAAGTGGAAAAAATGGTAGAAGATATACCGCTTGATATAAAGGTTGCTGTTATGGGTTGTGCCGTAAACGGACCGGGGGAGGCAAAAGAGGCAGATATAGGAATTGCCGGTGGAATAGGAGAAGGACTGCTTATTAAGAAGGGAGAAATTATCCGAAAAGTACCGGAAGCTGAATTGCTTTCCTGTTTAAGAGATGAACTTTTGAATTGGAAAGAGTAAATATATGGGAAAAGCATTTTTTGACGTATTTGGGGATATAAAATTACAGAAGGATATACAGGCATTGTTCCGTGAGGTTATTGTTACCCGCGTGGTATCAACGACGAAAAAAGATATCATTAAGGTGTATTTCGAAAGTAATAATCTCATCTTAAAAGAGGATGTTTATACAGTTGAAAATGAACTGAAAAAACAACTCTTCAGAAATGCGGATGTAACTGTCAAGCTGTATGAAAAATTTTTGCTTTCTTCACAGTATACACCGGAAAGACTGATGGAAATCTATCATGACAGTATATTGCTTGAATGCAAGCAGTTTGACCATATTATTGCCAATATGTTCCGCAAGTCTGATTTTACCTATACCGATACTAATAAGGTTAACATAACTATAGAAGACTCTGTTATTTCCCGTACTAAGGAAGATGAATTTTTTAATATTATGGATAAAGTATTGAATGAGCGCTGCGGATTAGGAGCGCTTATTTCGATTGGATATAAGGAAGCAAAAACAGGAAGTAAAGAAGAGGACGACGAGCGGATCAGAAGGAATACCCTTGCGATTATGGAACGCGCCGGCTTATTGGACGGCGGAGAAGCGGAGCCTGTAAATGCGGCACCGGAAGAGATGAAAGAACAGACGGCAGCAGTTAATAAAGAAGAGAAGCCTGAAAAACGTAAGGCAGAACCGGTGCAAACTCCTGAAAAGGGTCAGGAATTTAAGAAGGACAGAAGACGTCCTTTAAAATCTTCGGATAATCCTGATGTAATATTAGGCAGGGATATAGAAGAAGATGCCATGGATATTAAAGATATCGAGGGCGAAATCGGCGAGGTTATAATACGTGGCCGTGTTGAAATGGTAGAGACAAGGGAAATCAAGAACGAAAAGACAATCTTGTCTTTTGCTATTACAGATTTTACGGATACCATGATAGTGAAGCAGTTCCTTCGGAATGACCAGGTAGAAGAAATTACGGCAGGCGTTAAGGCGGGCGCATTTCTTAAAGTACGCGGTATTGCGCATATTGATAAATATGATAATGATTTGTCCATAGGTTCCCTTACGGGAATTCAAAAGATAAAAGATTTTACAACTTCCCGTATGGATTATGCTGCGAAAAAAAGAGTAGAACTTCATTGTCACACTAAGATGAGTGATATGGATGGTGTGACGGATGTAAAGGATATTATGAAAGTGGCAGCCAAGTGGGGGATGCCGGCCATTGCCATTACGGACCACGGTAATGTACAGGCTTTCCCGGAAGCCAATCATGCGCTTGATAAAATAGATAATAAAGATTTTAAGCCAATCTATGGTGTTGAAGCGTATATTGTGGATGATCTTAAACAAATAGTAACCAATTGTAAAGAACAGCCGCTTGATAACAGTTACGTGGTTTTTGACTTGGAAACCACGGGATTTTCTCCTGTAAAAGACAGAATAACGGAAATTGGTGCCGTTAAGGTGGAACACGGAAAGATAACCGGCCGTTATTCAACTTTTGTTAATCCGCAGATGCCGATTCCTTTCCGTGTGGAGAAACTGACAGGAATCAGTGATGCAATGGTGGTAGATGCAAGAACCATTGATGAAATTTTACCGGAATTTCTTGCTTTTTGCGAAGGTTGTATTTTGGTTGCCCATAATGCGGGCTTTGATATGAGTTTTATTGAAGAAAATGCACAAAGGCTGGGAATTGAGACAGACTTTACGGCGGTGGATACGGTAGGTGTATCAAGAGTAGTATTACCGCAACTTAATAAACATACGTTGGATGCCATTGCCAAGGAATTGAAGATAAGTCTGATAAACCATCACCGTGCCGTTGAGGATGCAGAGGCGACTGCTGAGATTTTCCTAAGATTTTTACCGATGCTTGAGAAGGAAAATGCTAAAACATTACATGATATTAACGCATTGGGTGCAACAAGCGTGAGTATGATTAGGAAAATGCCGACATATCACTGTATTATTCTTGCTAAAAATGATATCGGCAGGGTTAATTTATATACGTTAATTTCAGAATCGCATCTCAATTATTTCAGTAAAAGACCGCGTATGCCCAAAAGTCTGATTATGAAATACCGGGAAGGATTGATTATCGGCAGTGCCTGTGAAGCGGGCGAATTGTTCTCCGCTCTTTTGGATGGAAAGAGTGAAAAAGAAATTTCAAGAATTGTAAGCTTTTATGATTATCTGGAAATCCAACCGCTTGGCAATAACCGTTTTATGATTGATTCCGAAAAAGTAGAGAACGTAAATAGTGAAGAAGATTTAATAAGACTTAATAAAGAAATTGTGGCGTTGGGTGACCGTTTCCATAAACCGGTTGTGGCTACCTGTGATGTTCATTTCCTAAATCCGGAGGATGAAATATACCGCCGTATCATTATGGCAGGTCAAGGATTCCCGGATGCGGATAACCAGGCACCGCTTTATCTTAGGACAACGGAAGAGATGCTTGAAGAATTCAAATATCTTGGAAGCGATAAAGCAGAAGAGGTGGTAATAACCAATACCAATCTTATTGCCGACATGTGTGAAAAAATATCACCGGTACGTCCGGATAAGTGTCCGCCGGTAATTCCGGATTCGGATAAGACTTTGACGGAAATCTGTTACCGGAAGGCGCATGAAATGTACGGTGACGATTTGCCGCCGATTGTTGAACAACGTTTGGAGAGAGAGCTTAATTCCATTATTACCAACGGATTTGCCGTTATGTACATAATTGCACAGAAGCTTGTATGGAAATCAGTAGAAGACGGATATCTTGTGGGTTCCCGTGGTTCGGTAGGTTCTTCGTTTGTTGCAACGATGGCCGGAATTACGGAAGTAAATCCGCTTTCGCCGCACTATTATTGTCTTAACTGCCATTACAGTGATTTTGAATCAGAGGATGTTAAAAAGTATGCGGGTTCTGCCGGTTGTGATATGCCTGATAAAATGTGCCCGGTGTGTGGAAATAAGCTGAAAAAAGACGGATTTGATATACCGTTTGAAACCTTCCTTGGATTTAAAGGAGATAAAGAACCGGATATTGACTTAAACTTTTCTAACGAATATCAGAGTAAGGCGCATAAATACACGGAAGTAATTTTCGGTGCTGACCAGACTTACCGTGCCGGAACAATTGGTACACTGGCAGACAAAACGGCCTTCGGATATGTTAAAAACTATTATGAAGAACGGGGACAGAAAAAACGTTCCTGTGAGATAAACCGTATCGTAGGCGGTTGTGTCGGTATACGCCGTACAACCGGACAGCATCCGGGGGGTATTATTGTTTTGCCGTTAGGTGAAAATATTAATTCCTTTACACCGGTGCAGCATCCCGCGAATGACATGGAGACGGATATTGTAACGACACATTTTGATTATCACTCCATTGACCATAATCTTCTTAAGCTGGATATATTAGGGCATCTTGACCCGACCATGATAAGAATGCTTGAAGATTTGACCGGCATTAACGCAACGGAAATACCATTGGATGATCCGGGCGTAATGTCATTGTTTAAGGATACATCGGCATTGGGCATAACGCCTGACCAGATTGGCGGGTGCCAGCTTGGTTGTCTTGGCGTGCCTGAGTTTGGTACGGAATTTGCTATCCAGATGCTTCTTGACACAAAGCCGCAGAAGTTTTCGGATTTGGTACGTATAGCAGGTCTTGCACATGGAACAGACGTATGGCTGGGTAATGCACAGAAACTGATTCTCGAAGGAACGGCTACTATCAGTACGGCAATATGTACCCGTGATGATATTATGACGTACCTGATTATGATGGGAGTGGAAAGTTCCCTTTCCTTTACCATTATGGAAAGTGTACGAAAAGGGAAAGGTCTTAAGCCGGAGTGGGAAGAGGCGATGACGGCAGCCAATGTACCGGAATGGTATATATGGTCCTGTAAGAAGATTAAGTACATGTTCCCTAAAGCACATGCTGCTGCCTACGTTATGATGGCGTGGCGTATTGCATATTGTAAGATTAATTACCCGTTGGCGTATTATGCTTCTTATTTTACCATAAGGGCCTCCGCGTTCTCTTATGAGCTTATGTGTCTTGGGGAAAAGCGTCTCCTTGAAAACATGGCAGATTATGAAAAGAGGATGGATTCCTTAAGTAAAAAAGAGCAGGATAGCTATAAGGATATGAAAATTGTGCAGGAAATGTATGCAAGAGGCTTTGATTTTACACCGATTGATATTTTTAAGGCTAAATCAAGGGATTTCCAGATTATAGACGGCAAATTGATGCCTTCCCTAAACAGTATAGATGGTTTGGGAGAAAAAGCGGCGGATGCCATTGTAGAAGCTGCCAAGGATGGCCCGTTCTTATCAAGGGAAGATTTCAGAATCCGTACTAAAGCCAGCAAGACTATTGTGGAACTTATGAGTGAATTAGGACTTTTAGGCGACTTGCCGGAGTCAAACCAGCTTAGTTTATTTGATTTTTAAAAAAACCAAAAAAAGTACTTGCTTTTTTTACGAATCTTTAGTAATATTAGCAAGTACTGTTTTGGTAGTACCAAATGGCGAGTTGGTCAAGAGGTTAAGACGCCGCCCTCTCACGGCGGAATCACGGGTTCGATTCCCGTACTCGCTGCTAAATAGTACTTGCAATTTACGTATGCGGGTGCTATACTGTCATAAGAATATATGATGATTAATTAAGTGGACTTGCAAGTCCACTTTTTTGATGTTTTAAACAATAACCTTTGCACTTGTAAAGGTCTTGAGAAAGGAAATCAGATGACAAAACGTGAACAATATGAGCAGCGCTTTGAAGAGATGCTTGTAAAGATTACTGATGCCAATGGTCTTTCTGTGTATGACGTAGAATATGTTAAGGAAGGTTCGGATTGGTATCTTCGTGGGTATATCGATAAAGAAGAAGGCGTTACAATCGATGACTGTGAGCTTGTCAGCCGTGCCGTATCCGAAGTGCTTGATAAGGAGGATTTTATTTCAGATGCGTATATCCTTGAAATCAGCAGTCCGGGACTCGGAAGAACATTGAAGAAAGATAAGCATTTTGAAAAGAGCATCGGGCAGGAAGTTGAGCTTAAGACATATAAGCCCGTAGACGGAAGTAAGAATTTTGAAGGAATTCTTACAGCCTTTGATAAGGATACCATTACTATTGAAACTGAAAATGAAGAATTAAAGGTGTTTACAAGAGACGACGTTGCACTTGTAAGGCTTGCAATACATTTCTAATTAAGAAGAAAGAGAGGATACTGGAAAATGAATAAGGAATTACTGGAAGCACTTGATATTTTGGAGAAGGAGAAAGATATCAGCAAAGAGACGCTGTTTGAAGCAATTGAAAGTTCACTTTTAATTGCCTGCAAAAACCACTTTGGTAAAGCAGATAACATGAAAGCGGAGATTAACAAGGATACTTGTGATTTCACGGTTTATGCGGAAAAGACAGTTGTAGAAGAAGTTGAGGATGAAGTAACAGAGATTTCTCTTGAAGATGCCAAGAAACTTGCTTCCAAGGCAAAACTTGGAGATGTTGTAAAGGTTGAAATTAAGTCTAAGGAATTCGGACGTATCGCAACACAGAATGCCAAGAATGTTATTTTACAGAAAATCCGTGAAGAAGAGCGTCATGTTATTTACAATCAGTATTATGAAAAAGAGAAGGATGTTGTTACCGGTATTGTACAGAGATATGTAGGTAAAAATATCAGCATTAATCTTGGTAAAGCAGATGCCATTCTTAATGAAAGCGAAATGGTTAAGGGTGAGGTGTTCAAACCTACGGAAAGAATTAAGGTGTATATCCTTGAAGTAAGAGATATGACAAGAGGACCGAGAATTCTTGTAAGCCGTACACATCCGGAACTTGTTAAGAGACTTTTTGAATCAGAAGTTGCAGAAATCCAGGATGGAACTGTTGAAATTAAGAGTATTGCAAGAGAAGCGGGAAGCAGAACCAAGATGGCTGTGTGGTCTAACAACCCTAACGTAGATGCAGTCGGTGCTTGTGTAGGCTTTAACGGTTCACGTGTTAATACAATTGTAGAAGAGTTAAGAGGCGAAAAAATCGATATTGTTAACTGGGATGAAAACCCTGGTAACTTAATCCAAAATGCATTATCACCGGCAAAGATTGTTGCGGTGTTTGCTGATCCGGATGAAAAGACAGCTAAGGTTGTTGTTCCTGATTACCAGTTATCATTAGCTATCGGTAAGGAAGGACAGAATGCCCGTCTTGCAGCCAGACTCACGGGATATAAGATTGATATTAAGAGTGAGACACAGGCTAAGGATGCAGAAGGCTTCCGTTATGAAGACTATATCGATTATGACGATGAAGATATGGATGAAGAATACGACGGACAGTACGAGGATGAATCCGTAGAAGAATAAATATAAGTTTATCAGGGGAAGGAGAAAAGCGTATGAACAAAAAGGTACCGCTCCGCAAATGTGTAGGATGTGGAGAAATGGGAAATAAAAAAGAAATGATGAGAGTACTGAAAACTCCGGAAGGAACGATTACCCTTGATAAAACAGGTAAGAAAAACGGACGTGGTGCATATTTATGTATGGACATAAAATGTCTTTCATTAGCACAGAAAAATAAAGGTCTGGAGCGTTCTTTAAAGGAAGCAATTCCTGCTGATGTATATAAGAACCTTGAAGAGGAGTTTGATAAAGAAGATGAAACCGAATAAGATTTTATCATTAATCGGCCTGGCAACCAAGGGAAGAAAAACCGTCAGTGGAGAATTCAGTACAGACAAAGCGGTAAAATCGAGAAAAGCATTTTTGGTTGTTGTGGCAACAGATGCTTCAGATAACACTAAGAAGATGTTTTGTGACATGTGCAGCTTTTATAAAGTTCCTTATTTTGAATATAGTACAAAAGAGGAATTAGGTCACGCCATGGGAAAAGAATTGAGAGCTTCCCTTGCAATAACCGATGAAGGATTTGCCAAGTCCATCATAAAGCTTAAAAACGAGCTGAACGGAAAACGGGAAGCATAAGAATAACGGAGGTAGTTAGAATGGCGAAAATGAAAGTCCATGAATTAGCAAAGGAATTAAGTGTCGACTCTAAAGATATTATTTCCTTGCTTCAGGATAAAGGCATTGAAGTAAAAAGTCATATGAGTTCAATAGAAGATGAGGCAATTGATATTGCCAAAGCTAAATACGGCAAAAAAAGCGAGGCGGCGCCTGCTGAGAAAAAAGCAGAAGCAAAACCGGAGGTTAAAGCCGAGGAGAAGGCAGCACCTGCAGCTGAAAATAAACCGGCAGAAGCGCCTAAGAAGAAAAAGAGTATTATTTTTGTCGGTAATCCACAGAATAGTAAGACACCGGGATATGTTGTACCAAAACAGATGCCGAAGCCGGCACCAAAGGCACCGGTAAAACCGGCGGTACAGCCACAACCGGCACCTGCAGTTAAGAAACCGGAAGAGGTTAAGCCACAGCCGGTTGCAACACCAAATGTTGAAAAGAAAGCTCCTGTACAGGCAGAAAACGTGAATTCATCAGCTGCACCTGTGGAGAATAAGGTTATAAGAAATGAGCAGAAACCGGCAACGGAAAGAACGGCTGCACAGTTCGATGACAGAAGAAATGACAGAAGAAACGACAGAAGACCGGGTAATGATTATCAGGCAAACCGTAATGCGGGAACCCAGGGTGGTCAGAACAGACCACAGAATCCAAATGGTGCAAACCGTCCGTTTAACAGAAACGGTCAGAATGGTCAAGGCACTCAGGGCGGACAGAAGGGTGATTTCCGTTCCAATAACCGTGGCGATTTTAGAAACAATAATTCGGATCGTCCGTTTAACAGAAATAATCAGAATGGACAGGGCGGATTCCGCGGTAAAGATGATTCCAAGTTCTTTATGGATAAAGATGCGGATACAAGAAATGAACGTCAGGGACAGAACCGCTTCTCAAAATCACAGAACCGTTCCGGCGGTGGCATGGGAGATTCCATGATTCAGCCGGATAAGCATCGTGATGAAGCCCAGAGAAGAATAAATCAGGAAAAAGATAAGAAAAATAAAAAAGACTACGTTTACGAAGAGGAAAAAGAAAATCTTCTTATTAACAAAAATAAAGCAGGACGCTTTATTAAACCGGAAAAGAAGGAAGAACCGGTAGAAGAGACAATTAAGGTTATTACGTTACCTGAAACGCTTACAATCAAGGAACTGGCTGATAAAATGCGTGTACAGCCTTCTGCAATTGTTAAAAAACTGTTTATGCAGGGACAGATTGTAACCGTTAACCAGGAAATCAGCTATGAGCAGGCTGAAGAAATAGCAATTGAATATGAAATCATTTGCGAACAGGAAGTTAAAGTCGATGTTATCGAAGAACTCTTAAGAGAAGAAGAGGAAAATCCGGATTCTCTTACTCCGCGTCCTCCGGTAATTTGTGTAATGGGTCACGTAGATCATGGTAAGACTTCTTTGCTTGACGCTATACGTAAATCTAATGTTACGGATCGTGAAGCAGGTGGTATTACACAGCATATCGGTGCGTATACCGTAACCCTGAATGACCAGACAATTACTTTCCTCGATACGCCGGGACACGAAGCGTTTACCTCCATGCGTATGCGTGGTGCAAATGCAACGGATATTGCTATTTTGGTTGTTGCTGCAGACGATGGTGTAATGCCGCAGACTGTAGAAGCAATTAACCATGCTAAGGCTGCCGGTATTGAAATTATCGTTGCTGTTAACAAAATAGATAAGCCAAGTGCTAATATTGACAGAGTTAAGCAGGAATTGACAGAACATGAACTTATTGCAGAAGACTGGGGTGGAAGTACCGTATTTGCGCCGGTATCCGCTAAGACAGGTCAGGGTATTCCGGAACTTCTCGAAATGATTTTGTTAACTGCAGATATTCTTGAATTAAAAGCTAACAAAAACCGTAAAGCAAGAGGTCTTGTTATTGAAGCAGAGCTTGATAAAGGCCGCGGACCGGTTGCAACCATTCTTGTGCAGAAAGGTACTTTGCATGTAGGTGACTTCATTTCGGCAGGTGCTTCACACGGTAAAGTTAGAGCAATGCTGGATGACAAGGGTAGAAGAATCAGAGAGGCAACCCCTTCTACACCGGTAGAAATATTAGGTCTTAACGATGTGCCGAATGCAGGAGAAATCTTCATTGCACATGCCAATGATAAGGAAGCTAAGTCTTTTGCTGATACATTTATTGCTCAGAATAAGGTTAAGCTTCTGGATGATACAAAGGCTAAGATGTCTCTTGATGACTTGTTCAGCCAGATTCAGGCAGGTAACTTAAAAGAATTAAATCTTATTGTTAAAGCCGATGTACAGGGTAGCGTGGAAGCGGTTAAGCAGAGTCTCTTAAAGCTTTCCAACGAAGAAGTTGTGGTTAAGATTATTCATAGTGGTGTAGGTGCCATTAATGAATCTGACGTAATTCTCGCGAGTGCTTCTAATGCGATTATCATCGGATTCAACGTAAGACCGGATGCACAGGCTAAGAGCACAAGTGAAAGAGAAGGCGTTGATGTAAGATTATACAAGGTTATCTATCAGGCTATTGAAGATATCCAGGCTGCTATGAAGGGAATGCTTGATCCTATCTATGAAGAAAAGATTATCGGTCATGCTGAAGTGCGTCAGATCTTTAAAGCGTCTGCAATCGGTAACATTGCCGGTTCTTATGTGCTTGACGGTATCTTCCAGAAGAACTGTAAGATCAGAATTAAGCGTGAAGGCGAACAGATTTACGAAGGTTCCCTTACATCATTGAAGAGATTCAAGGATGATGTTAAGGAAGTAAAAGCAGGCTTTGAATGTGGTCTTACCTTTGAAGATTTCGACCAGATGCAGGAGCTTGATATCGTAGAGGCATACATTATGGTAGAAGTACCAAGATAATTTTAATATTATTGACACTGATTAAATTTAGTAAAATAAAAGAGTGAGTGCTCTTTAAAATAGTGCTTACTCTTTTATCGTTTAATCAATCCGGATAGGAGAATAAAATGAGAAGAAATAGTGTTAAAGGAACCCGAATTAACGGAGAAGTTCATAGGGAACTTGCCAATATTATCCGTGGGGAGATTAAGGATCCGAGAATTCATATGATGACCAGTGTGACTGCGGTTGAAGTTGCACCGGATTTAAAAACCTGCAAGGCATATATAAGCGTGTTGGGAAATGAGCAGGAATGTGCGGATACCATAGAAGGGCTTAAAAGTGCGGAAGGTTTTATAAGAACTAAACTTGCTAAAAAGATAAATCTTCGTAATACACCGGAAATCAGATTTATTTTGGACCAATCTATTGAATATGGTGTTAATATGTCCAAAAAGATTGACGAAGTTAATTTATCGGAGTAGGAGAATACAGTGGATATTTTAAAGGAAATAGGAGAAGCACGAAGTATTGCCATAACGGGACATGAACGTCCGGACGGAGATTGCATCGGTGCTTCACTGGCATTGTATATATATTTAAAAAAGGCATTGAAGAATGTTGAAATCAGCGTGTTTCTTGAAGATATACCGACTATTTTCAATACCTTAAAAGGGGCGGAAGACATTCAAAGTGCGGAAGGAAGATGCGATAAGTTTGATGTTTTTTTCGTGCTCGACAGTACGGTTGACAGAACCGGTCCTTCCAAAGAAATGGCAATGGGTGCAGGAAAAATAATAAACATTGACCATCACGTAACCAATGCAGCAGGTTGCGGCGATTCAAATTATGTGGTTCCACAGGCAAGCAGTACTTGTGAAGTGCTGTATGAGCTGATGGATAAAAAGTATATGGATGTAGATATTGCAACATCAATTTATACCGGTATTATTAATGATTGCGGTGTATTCCAATATTCCTGTACTTCTAAGAGAACCTTGGAAATTGCAGGGGAATTGATAGAATACGGCTTTGATTTTCCGGCACTGATTGAAAAAACTTTCTACGAAAAAACCTATGTACAAAATCAGCTTTTGGGACGTGCTCTTCTTGAAAGCATTATGTTTATGGATGGAAAGTGTATAGTAAGTAGTATTGATAAAGCTACGATGGACTTTTATGGTGCTAAACCGAAGCATCTTGACGGCATTGCAAGCCAGCTTAGAAATACGAGAGGTGTAGATTGTGCCATCTTTATGTACGAATTGGAAAATGGTGTGCGTAAGGTAAGCATGCGTTCTAATGAAAAAGTAGATGTTGCCAAAGTGGCCTCCAATTTTGGCGGTGGCGGACATGCAAGAGCCGCAGGTTGCACAGTGACCGGGAATTTTTACGATATTGTCAACAGCTTGTCCGGTTTTATTGAAGCGCAACTGTACAACAAATAAACACGAACGGAGAAAAACGTGTATAACGGAATTATCAATGTATATAAAGAAGCAGGATTTACATCTTTTGATGTGGTCGCCAAGCTTCGGGGGATATTAAAACAAAAGAAAATCGGTCATACCGGTACGCTTGATCCGGATGCTACGGGAGTGTTGCCGGTATGCCTGGGTAATGCCACAAAGGTGTGCGATATTTTGACCGACAGGGATAAAGAGTATGAAGCAACCTTGCTTTTGGGGACGACTACCGACACATTGGATATCAGCGGTAATGTATTGTCCCGGCAGGAACCGGTGTGGGATAAAGCGCGTATCGAGGAAGTTATTCTTTCTTATGTGAAGGAATATGACCAGATACCGCCGATGTATTCGGCCATTAAGGTAAACGGTCAACGATTGTATGAACTTGCCAGAAAAGGGATAGAAGTAGAACGTAAGCACAGAAAGGTCATAATCCGTAAAATAGAGATTATTTCAATGGAACTGCCATATGTCAGTTTTAAGGTTCTTTGCTCCAAAGGAACTTATATCCGTTCTTTATGTGATGACATAGGACGGGATTTGGGATGTGGTGCGGTTATGACAAAACTTGTCAGGTTGAGAGTGTCTTCCTTTACGATAGGGAATGCCCTTTCGTTATCACAGATAGAGGACATACGAAGAAAAGATGCCGAGAATAACACAGATTGTTTTTCGGATGCTGTTATCAAGGTAGACGCAGTTTTTTCACATTATAAAGCCTGTAAGGTAAAAGAGGCGTATGCTGAAAAATGTTTGCTAAACGGAAATAAACTGTCCGTTTCGGATGTATTGCCGTATGGTGAAGATGATGATAAGCCGTTAAGTGATGACGGGGTTTTACCTGAAAACAATGTAAGGATGTACCGTATGGACGGAACATTTATAGCAATATACAAAGAGGAAGAAGATATGCTTCTTCCGGTAAAGATGTTTCTTTAGGGAAATATCCGACGGAGGAAATAATGGAAATATTAACAAGGCTTGAGGATATCGGTCAGGATTCTGCTGTTGCAATAGGCAAATTTGATGGTATCCATCAAGGACACAGATTGATTATAGATCATATAACTGCAATGAAGAAGCATGGACTTAAAGCGGTCGTGTTTACTTTTTTTCCTTCACCGGCAGCCTTTTTTTCAAAGAGCGAGGTGAAAGAGTTATATACACCGGCTGAAAAAAGAGAAGCTTTTTCAAAGATGGGGGTCGATATTCTTATCGAATGTCCTTTTGATGAACATATAGCTTCATATGATCCAACTTTGTTTGTAAAAGAAGTTTTATGCGAAAAGCTGCACGCCAAATTAATATGTGCAGGAGAAGATGTTTCTTTTGGTAAAGGCGGCAAAGGAAATCTTGCGCTTTTAAAGGAAATGTCGAAGGAATATGATTATCACGTCCACATTATCGATAAATTGAAATATGAGGGAACAGAAATCAGTTCTACCGTTATCCGGGAACTGATTACCCATGGGGATATGCATAAAGCCAATGCGATGCTTGGTACTCCCTTTAGTATCACGGGTAAGGTTGTAAAGGGTGCGCATAAAGGAACGGGCTTCGGTATACCCACGGTTAATCTTTTAGCAGAAAACGGTAAAATCCTTCCGCCGGATGGCGTGTATTGTTCTACGGTGAAGCGTGGAGATAAGGTATATGAAGGAATAACGAATATAGGAATGAAGCCAACCGTAAGTGATGAAAATGTGCGGGGAGTAGAAACCCATTTGTACTCCTTTGATGAGGAATTGTATGGGGAAACCATTACAGTAAGTCTCTTTGATTTTCTTCGTAAAGAAGCAAAGTTTTCAAGTGTTGATGCACTTATTAAGCAGATGGAAGAAGATAAAGAACGCGGACGCATATTACATGAAGAAAGAAAAAAGAATGATTAAGATAAGTGTCATATCCAACTATTGGATTTGACACTTTTTTTATGCATTGTTATAATGATTCAAGTGTAAAAAGGGGCTGTAGTTGGTTATGATAGTAAGGAGATTAAGTATGAAACGATACGGTAAAATAATTAAATACATATTTTCGCTAATACTTATTGTCACTATTATGGGAGACTCTTTTGCAATTTATGCTAAGGAAAGTAGTGGCGCTGCCGGTATAGCAGATGTGTTGCAAAAAGCAGATGATATATCGGAAACAGAGCTTGAGATGATAAAGCTTAGAAAGAATAATGAGGCACTTGAGGCTTATTATTATGCGAATGAACCGGTAGAAGTGTTTTGTTGGGGATATAAAGAGCTCGGTGTTTCGGCGGCAGAAGAAAATGTAAATATTTATGAAAATATGGATGCAGATAGCAAGCAGATGGGACAATTGCCTAAAGGAGCCGGTTGCGAAATCATTGAAGTGGCGGATGGCTGGTACTATATTGAATCCGGAAAAGTACGGGGATTTGTACAAGCCGGGAGTATTCTTACCGGTGAGGAAGCAATTCAAAAAGCTGAGGAATATGAAATACTTACAGCTACCGTAACGGCAGATAATTTAAAGGTAAGAACCCAAACGAACACAAAATGTAAAACCCGGGGTATGATTAAGAAAAATACGGTTTGGAACGTATTGGAAGATTTGGGCGACTGGATTAAGATTCAGTATGACGGAGATAAAGAAAGCTATGTTTCGGCAGAGTATGTTTCCGTTTCTTATACCTTGGATACGGCGTTAACCATGACGGAAGTAAAATATGGAAGGGGCGTAACCGATGTGGGGATTGCCATTGCTGAGTATGCAGTGCAGTTTGTGGGAAATCCGTATGTCTGGGGTGGTACAAGCCTTACTAAAGGAGCAGATTGTTCGGGATTTACCATGACTATTTTTAAAAAGTATGGTGTGAAACTGACCCATTCTGCAAGGGCACAGGCAAAAAAAGGAGTAGATGTCCCGATTTCTGATTTAAGACCGGGTGACCTTGTGTTTTATTCGGATTCGTCAGGAATTAATCATGTAACAATTTATATCGGAGACGATAAGGTGGTACATGCCAGCTCCCCTAAAAACGGCATCAAAATATCGAAATTAAATTACAGAACGCCGACTTGTGCAAGAAGGCTGATTGAAGAATAACGGGTATATAAGATTGCGTGCATTAACATAATGGCGCAATCTTTTTTACTTAATAGATAAAATCCTCTTTTTTATACGAATACGTCGGGTTTTATGGCGATTTATGTAATATTATTACCGTGACAACTTATTGACGATATAGTAAAATAGTTATAAAGGAAAGTGTTGTATAAGGGGAGATTAGGTGGTGGATTACGTGGAAGACGGACGTTTTGATGAAGCGCAACAGCAGGAAATAAAACTTGGAATAGAGCACAATGTAGATGTATCTTTGTATAATGATCCGGCGTATTCGTGGTATCAGATGCATATGATAAGACTCGGTATGGAAAGCGGATATGATACACGGGAACTCATTAAAGACTTTGACTGGTCACAAATTGAGGAAATCCTGGCGGGTTATGCATCCGGTGTTGATGTAGAGGTATATAAGAAACCTATATATATGGCACCGCAAATGCAGGAGATACGTATAGGACTTGAGAAGGGACTGGATGTTTCTTTATATACGAACGAAGAATTTAACTGGTTCCAGATGAAAGAAATCCGTTTGGGATTGGAACAAGGTCTTTCGGTTGAAGAATATGCAAAGCCGTCATTTTCAGCTCAGCTTATGAAACTGATACGTGAAGGATATGAGCAGAATCTTCCGGTTTTACAATATGCTAAGATGGGATTTTCACACGATATTATCGAGGAAATTGTAAACGGTATTAAAAACGGTATTGATATTTTTACATATGCAAAAGAAGGATATGACGGAGAACAGCTAAAACAGATTAACCGTGCCCATGAGACGAAGGTCAATTTGCTGCCGTATTTAAAGAAAGAATTTTACGGGGAACAGCTTAGACAAATTAGGTTGGGACTGCAAAGAAACGTTGATGTATCTATATATGCAACTACCCAGTATTCATGGCAGCAGATGCGTGAAATCAGGGTTGGTTTGGAAGAGCGGTTAGATGTATCTAAATACTCCTATACATATTTTGATTTCCAACAGATGCAGGAAATCAGAATAGGACTTGAAAAGTGTCTGGATGTAAGCAAGTATGCAATGTTCCGCTACAGTGCATCCCAGATGGCGAAGATTAGAGAGTCCCTTGAAGAAAAAGAAGAAGAAACTGTTAACGAGTTCGATGAACAGCAGACTAAAGAGATTATTCTCGGATTAGAGGCCGGCATTGATGTAGATGAATATGCAGATGCAAGAATTCCGGCAGAGGAAATGAGAAAAATCCGGGAACGGTTAATGAACGACATGTCTTCTGGGAAAGGGGGAGAATAAATGGCAGATAGCAAAAAATCTATACTCGAAACCGAGAGTACAGTTGTTGTTGCACCTGATGAGATGAATGCTGCCATTTTTATATCGACCGATACGAACGAAGAAAAATATACCAAAGAGGATATAATTACTTTGTTGAACCACTATGGTGTTGTTCAAGGTATTGACGAGGAACTGATTGAGAAGATAGCCAGGGAAGAAATGTACAATAAAATGGTTTCGGTGGCACATGGTAAGGAACCGATAGCAGGTAAAGATGGCTACTTTGAAATATTATTCAGGACAGAATTACCGTCAAAACCGGATGTATTGGAAGATGGCAGTGTCGATTACAGCAATATGGATATTTTCGAAACTGTATCCAAGAACCAGAAGATTGCAGAGTATCATAAAGCGACAACGGGAAAAATGGGATATACAGTAACCGGAAAACTTGTTATTCCGAAGCGTGGTAAAGACAAACCGGCTATCCGTGGTACCAATTTTTATATTGATGAGGCAGGTATTAATTATTATGCCGCACTTGACGGAAGAATTGCGATGCAGGAAGGAAAGATGGTAGTTTCAGACCTTTTTGTACTAAATGAAGATCTTACTCCGTCGGTTGGTAACATTAACTTTAAAGGGGATGTACATATTAAAGGAAATGTTAAGACCGGTATGGAGATAAAAGCAACAGGCGGTGTGGTAGTAGACGGTATTATGGAAGGGGCCTGCATCAGGGCGGATAAGGATATCGTGATAAGGCAAGGTGCCGTGGGCGAAAACAAAGCCTATATTGAATCTAAGGAAGGCAATGTTTTCGGTAAGTTTTTTGAAGGTGTCCAAATCCGTTGCAAAGGTAATCTGGTATGCAATAATCTTTTAAACAGCGATGTTACGTCGGGTAAAAAGGTTGAAATATCAGGCCAAAACGGTTCTATCGTATCAGGAGTTACGCGGGCACTTGTTAGTATTTCTTCCTGTTATATGGGTAGTGAAGATGAAATACCGACCATAATCGGTGTTGGTGTAAGTCAGGAATACAAGAATCATTATCAGGAGATTAAGCGTCAGCTTATTAAGGTTGACTTTGAAATTGATATTTTTACCAAAGCATTACAAACACAACCTAATCTTCGTGAAAAAATAACAATGGCACTTGAAATGAAGAATAATGAACGTGAACGTTTGAAAGCAGAGGAAGAAGAACTGCTTGAAGAAATCCAGTTGGCAGACAATGCCGTTATTATGGTAAAAGATAAAGCTTATCCGGGAACGACCATTAACATTGATACGGAATCACTGGCATTAAAATCCAAGCTGGAGTCCATATTCTTCAGGAAACAGGAAGAGCATATTGCGATATTTAAGAATGCATAAGGCAGGTGAAAAGTGTGAAAAACACGATATTAATTGTTGATGACATTTTAGTAAACAGACAATTATTAAAGAAAATATTTTCTGACAAGTACAATATTGCGGAAGCCGGTAACGGAAAAGAGGCAGTAGAAGTATTAAGAGAACAAAATAGTGATATCATCATGGTCCTTTTGGATGTCATTATGCCGGGCGTTGATGGTTTTGCCGTTCTTGATTATATGGAAAAAGAAAATATGATCGGAAAGATACCGGTGGTTCTTATCACGGGGGACGGCAATAAGGAGATTCATTACAGAGCCTACGACAAGGGTGTAAGTGATGTAATTATAAAACCGTTTGATTCTAAGATTGTCCGTAAGCGAGTAGATAATATTATTGACCTTTATTATCATAAAAACGATTTGGAAATGTTGCTGGATGAAAAAATCCAGGAGATTAAAGTCCAGAACAATGAACTGAAACAGATGAATGAACGTATTATTGATGCGCTGGCAACCATCGTTGAGTTCAGAAATTTGGAATCAGGACTTCATATCCAGCGTGTACGCGAATTTACCCGGATTATTCTGGAGGCGTTGGCCGAGTTATATCCGGAATATGAGATGACCGCGGAGAAAATCAACTTAATTGAAAAAGCGTCTATGTTGCATGATGTTGGTAAAATTGCCATTCCGGACAGTATTCTGTTAAAACCTGCAAAGCTTACACAGGAAGAATTCGAGATAATGAAATGGCATACTACCAAAGGTGGCGATATTGTAGACCATGTATATGATATAGGCGATGAACAATTCATGGAATGCTGCCGGGTTATTGCCCAAAGCCATCATGAGCGTTATGACGGAAAAGGATATCCTGATCAAATGAAGGGCGAAGAAATTCCGATTGCCGCACAGGTCGTATCACTTACCGATGCATATGATGCACTCATTAGTGAAAGAGTATATAAACAGGCATATTCTTATGAAAAAGCATACCAGATGATTATGGGTGGGGAATGCGGAGCATATAATCCGAAGATTTTAAAGTGCTTTGAACATTCAAGACATCTTATGGAACAACGAGCAAAAGAACTGGTATAGTAATTAACATAAAAAATTTGTTTACAAAGTACTAACTGCTGTGGTATACTATCCCAGTATGTAAATAGCCAAACTCAGATTCGGGACACTCCGACCTGTTTCTTAGTGAAGGCTGAATAAATTATTTTATATTATGGAGGAATTAAAAATGATTTCTAAAGAAAAGAAAACTGCTATCATGAAAGAGTATGCAAGATGTGAAGGCGACACAGGTTCACCGGAAGTACAGATTGCAGTATTATCAGCAAGAATCGAGGAGCTTACTGAGCACTTAAAGTCACATGCTAACGACAATCACTCAAGACGTGGTATGTACAAGATGGTTGGTCAGAGAAGAGGTTTACTTGATTACTTAAAGAAAGTTGATATTGAAAGATATCGTGCATTAGTAGAAAAACTTGGTCTTAGAAGGTAATTAAGAAGCGGATGATTGGATTATGTCATCAGAGATACTCTAATGGCATAGTTCATTATCCGCTTTTTGAGTGTAAGTATTGTTAGTTGTACAGGAGAAAATTCCCGAGACCACTGAAAAATATTTTGTTTAATACGATAGACGGGAAAGTATTTTTCAGTAGTTTCGGTTTCTCCTGTAGTGATAATTACGGGCGATGCCCAAGGAAGGAGAAAAGATATGTATAAGAGTTATTCAATTGAAATTGCCGGACGTACCCTTACAGCAGATATCGGAAGAGTATGTGCACAGGCAAATGGTGCTGCCATCGTTAAATATGGTGACACAACAGTATTATCAACCGTAACTGCATCAGACAAGCCGAGGGATGGAATTGACTTTTTCCCTTTGAGTGTTGAGTATGAAGAAAAATTATACTCAGTAGGAAAAATCCCGGGAGGATTTAATAAGCGTGAAGGTAAGGCAAGTGAGAATGCAATTCTTACCAGCCGTGTTATTGACCGTCCTATGAGACCGCTTTTCCCTAAGGATTACAGAAATGATGTAACTATCAATAATATGGTTATGTCAGTTGATCCTTCATGCCGTCCTGAGCTTACCGCTATGATCGGTTCAGCACTTGTAACAAGTATTTCAGATATTCCGTTTGCAGGTCCATGTTCTACAACACAGATGGGCTTAATTGACGGAGAGTTTATTGTGAACCCATCACAGGAACAGTGGAAGAACAGCGACCTTAACCTTACGGTAGCTTCTACTATGGAAAAGGTTATCATGATTGAAGCCGGTGCTAATGAAGTGCCTGAAGATAAGATGATTGAAGCAATCTATATGTGCCATGAAATTAACCAGAAGATTAATGCATGGATTAACCAGATTGTTGCTGAAGTCGGAAAACAGAAGCATGAGTATGCAAGCTGTGCAATTCCGGCTGAGTTATTTGATGCAATGAAGAGCATTGTAACTCCGGAAGAAATGGAAGACGCAGTTTTCACAGATGAAAAGCAGAAGAGAGAAGAAAATATTAAAGCAATTACTGCAAGACTTGAGGAAGCATTTGCAGATAATGAAGAGTGGCTTGCTATTTTAGGAGAAGCTATTTATCAGTACGAGAAGAAAACCGTTCGTAAGATGATTTTAAAAGATCATAAGCGTCCGGACGGAAGAGATATTACACAGATTAGACATCTTGCAGCAGAAGTAGACCTGATTCCGAGAGTACACGGTTCAGCGATGTTTACACGTGGACAGACACAGATTTGTAACGTTACAACACTTGCTCCGCTTTCAGAGATGCAGAAGTTAGATGGTCTTGATGATAATACAACATCAAAGAGATATATGCACCACTATAACTTCCCTGCATATTCAGTAGGTGAGACGAAGGTTAGTCGCGGACCGGGAAGACGTGAAATCGGTCACGGTGCTCTTGCAGAAAGAGCGCTTATTGCAGTTCTTCCTTCAGAAGAAGAATTCCCATATGCAATCCGTACCGTATCTGAGACATTTGAATCATACGGTTCTACATCAATGGGTTCAACTTGTGCTTCCTGTATGTCACTTATGGCAGCCGGTGTACCTATTAAGAGAATGGTAGCCGGAATTTCCTGCGGTCTTGTTACAGGCGAAGAAGATGACGATTTCGTATTATTAACAGATATCCAGGGACTCGAAGACTTCTTTGGTGATATGGACTTCAAGGTAACAGGAACAACAGAAGGTATTACAGCTATCCAGATGGATATTAAGATTAACGGTCTTACAAGACCAATCGTAGAAGGCGCAATTGCAAGATGCCGTGAAGCACGTCTCTTTATCATGGATACTTGTATGAAGCCTGCTATTTCTGAGCCACGTGCAACAGTTAATGAATATGCACCAAAGATTGTTCAGATTAAGATTGATCCTGAAAAGATTGGTGAAGTAGTCGGACAGCGTGGTAAGACAATTAATGCAATTATTGATCAGACAGGTGTTAAGATTGACATCACAGATGATGGTGCTGTAAGCGTATGCGGTACAGACGCTAAGATGATGGACAAGGCTATCGAAATGATTAAGATTATTACTACAGAATTTGAAGAAGGACAGGTTTTCAAAGGAAAAGTAATCAGCATTAAAGAATTCGGTGCATTTGTTGAATTTGCTCCGGGTAAAGAAGGTATGGTTCATATTTCAAAGATTTCTAAAGAAAGAATTAACCACGTAGAAGATGTATTAACACTTGGTGACACCGTTACGGTTGTTTGTCTTGGTAAGGATAAGATGGGAAGAATCAGCTTCTCTATCAAGGATGTACCACAAGCTTAATAGAATGTATGAAGGGCTCCGCTTTTTAGCGGGGTCCTTTTTTTGTTTTATGGGAAAACGCCCGGATAGGAAAAAGCTTTAAAACCCATGGAATATTTTTGGCAACGTATCATATATTGGATTAAGGAAAAATGGACAAGGAGGTTTATAAGATAAGCAGAATTAAACAGGAAATACTGAATTTGTTTCCGGAAAAGATGAGAACGTGGTTTGACAATGTACTTCGTGAGGCAGAAATAATGCAGGAAATCAGGCTTCGTTCCAATAAGCCTGTCATTATTAGGAAAAAAGGACAAGATTATTATCTTACGCTAAAAGGAACCTTAAGAGGTCCGTTTTTTGGAAATATTACACGCCAGATGGAACCTCCTTGTATTTTGACCATGTCAGATATAGAAAGCATTTTTCTGCATATTTGCAGGGATTCCGTATTTGCCTACACAGATGAGTTGAAAAATGGATTTATCACAGTGCAGGGAGGACATCGTGTGGGCGTGACGGGACATGCTGTTATGCTTCCTAAGAATGATATTTCGACGCTTAGGAATATAAGTGCACTTAATATACGCATATCACATGAGATAAAAGGAATAGGGGAAGAGGTACTTAGCAGAATAATGCGGGGAGGATATTTTGATAATACGATTATTGTTTCACCACCCGGTGCGGGGAAGACTACGCTGTTAAGAGATATGATACGTATTTTGTCAGAAGGAGCGGCCTATGGCGGATATCATGTTGGAATTGTGGATGAACGCTCGGAGATTGCCGGAACCTATATGGGAGAATGTCAAAATGATCTGGGGATACGTTCCGATGTGCTGGACGGCTGTCCGAAAGTAACCGGTATTAATATGCTTATCCGTTCGATGGCACCACAAATAATTGCAGTAGATGAATTGGGGAGTCTCGAAGAAAGTAAAGCAATTATCCGTGCATGCTATTGTGGCTGTAAAATACTGGCTACGATACATGGATTCAGTGTACACGAGGTTATGGAACAAAGCTTTATGGAACCTTTGATTAAAGACAAGATGATACGCTATTACATTGTACTGTCAAATAAAAAAGGTGTGGGGACTATAGAAGGAATTTATGATAAGGAAGGCATGCTATGTTAAAAGCTATCGGTTCAATATGTATCATTATAGGGTGCGCAGGGGTCGGCATCTGTCTTAGGGAAAAAATATACGACACATTAGAACAGATGAGAATTATTATTCAAATTCTTAAAAATATAAGCAATGAAGTTTTATATCATAAGAATACTTTGGAGGATGCGGTAAAAATAGTCGCGGTAAAACAAAAAGAACCGTTCGATGATCTTCTTTTGCATGTGACCGGGCGCTATCAGGATAATTCCGGGATATCCTTTGCCACAGCCTGGCAAGAGGCTTTTGAAGAATACAAAGATGAGTTATATCTAAGCAAAGAAACGACGGAACAATTAATGACCCTTTTTTCGGCAACGCAGAGAAATCCGCAGTTGCAGTATGAAAAAATCAGAGAAACCATCGGACGGATTGAAGATGAACTTCACGTTATGGAAAAGAACAGCAGTAACCAGGGACGCATGTATGTATGCCTTGGCGTACTGACCGGTATGATAAGTACAATAATCCTTATTTGAGAAAGGTTTTTTCATGAATGAATATCTGATTTTTAAAATAGCGGCAGTCGGGATTTTGGTATCCATTTTGTCGCAGGTATTGAAGCATAGCGGCAGGGAAGAGCATGCATTTTTGGTAAGTCTTGCCGGTCTGATTCTTGTGTTAACCTGGATCGTGCCATACATATACGAATTATTTAAGATGATACAGGAACTTTTTAATATATAAAGGAAAATATGATATGGATATTCTTAAAATAGTATTTTTGGCAGTGGCAGGATGTATGTTGGCAATCCAGTTCAAGAATCAGAAATCGGAGTATGCGTTGTATATATGCTTTGCTGTCGGAATAATCATTTTTACTTATTCACTGGACAGGCTTTGGATCATTCTTGAAGATCTTCAGCTTATTGAATTACTTTCCCGGGAAAATTCGGGTTACCTGTATATTCTTATAAAAGCAATCGGGATTACTTACATATGCGAATTCTGTGTAAGCATATTAAAGGACAGCGGTTTTTCACAAATGGCTATGCAGATTGAGATGTTTGGAAAACTGTGCATTCTTTTTCTTGGTATACCGGTAATAACCGCGCTTGTAGATACTATCAGGGAATTGGGACGATAGAAAAGGAGAGAAAAAGAAAATGGATATAGAGGAGCTTTTGGATCTTGACCTTTTAAGCGAAAATCTGAATAAGCTCATGCCGGGACAAGGGGTTTCGTTAAAAGATATTGTGTTTTCCCTCTTGAAGGGGGATTTGTCAAAGGCGTGTTCCCTTATATGGGATGCCACGATAGGTGCTTTGTTTAATGATGTATCAGTGTACAAAAGTGTGCTTTTGTCCATTCTTCTTTTGGCGGTAATCTCAGCAGTATTTGCAAGGTTCGGTGATTTATTTAAGTCAAGACAGGTATCCGAAATAAGTTATTATATTGTGTATTTGATGCTTTCCATGATTCTTATAAAAATATTTTCGTTTGCACTTGATATTACTTATGCGCTTCTTAATGATCTGGTTACTTTTGTGAAGCTGCTTGTGCCGACCTATCTTTTTACCGTAGGATTATCATCCGGCAATCTTACGGCAATAGGTTTTTATAAAATCATGTTATGCATTATTTATCTGGTGGAGTATTTTTTACGGTACGCTATTGTCCCGTTTGTATATAGCTATATTGTGCTTTCGGTGGTTAACGGTCTTATGGAGCAGGACCGGCTGTCGCAATTGCTTGAATTGATGAAAAAGGGAATCGAATATGCTTTAAAAATATCCATTACCCTCATAACCGGTGTGGGGGTAATACAGGCAATGATCAGTCCGTCAATCGACCATGTAAAAACAAGTGTGCTTCATAAAGTCTTATCTGCGATTCCCGGTATAGGTAATATTGCGGAAGGAACGGCGCAGACGATATATGGTTCCGCAGTAATCATTAAGAACAGTGTGGGAACGGCATTTGTCCTTTTGTTATTAATTGTGCTGGTGCAACCTGTAATTAAGCTTTTTTTGCTTACGGTAGTGATTAAGCTCGCGAGTGCGTTTATTGGTCTGATATCGGATAAAAGAGTGACCTTGTGTACGAACCGCGTGGGAGACGGTACTTTTTTGTTATTAAAGACGATGCTTACCGGCGCGGCGTTATTTGTAATTACCATAGCTATTGTGGCGGTGTCCACCAATAGGGGATTTTAAATCGGAGGAATCAAGTGATTGATAAATGGGTTGATATGATTACCAAAATAGGGATATTTATGATTTTTTCACAGACACTTATTCATTGTTGTCCTAAATCAGAATACGTAAAGTACATAAATATGATAGTTGAAATTATGCTGATAAGTATGATTGCAGTTCCTGTTCTTTCGTTTATATTCGGGTTTACGACAAAGGATTACCAGAACAAAATTCAGGAGATGGAAAAACTCTTTTATGAAATAGAGGAAGGCGCGAACCGCTTAAATATACCGGATGAATCGTTAATAAGAAATCAGCTTTCAGACTTGTTGGAGG
The DNA here is from genome assembly GCA_045576455.1 of Lachnospiraceae bacterium. Classification (GTDB taxonomy): domain Bacteria; phylum Bacillota; class Clostridia; order Lachnospirales; family Lachnospiraceae; genus RGIG4034. The sequence goes on from JAZNGM010000025.1 coordinate 104,187, forward strand.
AATATAATGAGTAAATGGAAGGATTACAAAGCTTTTTTTACTAAAAAAGAGAACTATATTATTATTGTAATTGTCGGTATTTTGCTGTTTGTATTGGCGATTCCGAAAAGCGGGACTAAGCGGGAGAGTATTTCGGGAAATACAAACAATAAATCCCAAAATAACAACGGCGGCTTGCAAGGTCTGTTTACGGACAGTAGTTTTACGGGTGATGAAGAAACATATTTATATGAGTGTGAACAAAAACTCGCGCTGTTACTTAATAGTGTTGAGGGAATAGGAACCACACATGTAATGGTAACAAGAAAGAATGGTACAAAAGATAGTGTGGAGGGTATTGTAGTTGTGGCAAGCGGTGCAGACAATGATGATGTAAAAATGTCAGTTACAAAGATAGTACAGGCATTATTTAGTATTGAAGCACATAAGATAAAAGTAGTTAAGATGAAATCTGATTAGAAATGAGGGAAGCATGTGAAAAAAATACTTAAAAGAAATCAAATCTTAATTACCGCCCTCGCCCTGATGATTGCGGTGGCAGGATATCTGCATTTTGCATCGGATACGGATGACTTGGATGTGGCTTCAAATGAGAATGAAGGTGAGTTGAGTTATGATATAACCTCAGATGATATTGATGTATGGATGGAAAATACGGATATTGACAGTCTGGATGAGGATGCGGTTATTACGCAGGATTACATAACGGAAGATACTTTTTCTGATGTAAGTGATATAAGTGATACAACCGGGGAAGGCATTGAGGGGGAAACGGCATATTACGAGGATGAATACACGGTAGATACTATTCCGGGAGAAGCGGTTTTTACCTCGAATGCCAATATTAATACTTTTTCGGGGGCAAAGCTTTTAAAAGAACAGACGAGAGCGAAAAATAAGGAGCTTTTACTCGATATTATTAATAATGGTAATATTGATGAGGGACAGAAAGCGGCAGCTATTGATAATATGATTGCCCTTACGGATATTGCGGAAAAAGAAACAGCGGCAGAAATTCTTTTAGATGCAAAAGGCTTTGGCGATGCGGTGGTAAGTATAAGTGATACGAGTGTGGATGTATTTGTATATGCATTGGAACTTACCGATGCACAGCGTGCCCAGATAGAAGATATCGTAAAAAGAAAAACAGGGGTTGATGGCAGCAAGGTTGTAATAACTGCTGTGGATACCGAATAATATTATCTTGAGATTTAAGGTATATTAAAGGATAAAAATGTGGTATAATTTACTAATGACAGGAGGTTATCATAATGAAGAGAATATTTCTTATCGTACTTGATAGTTTTGGAATCGGAGAACTGGAGGATGCAGGTAAGTATGGGGATTCGGGAACGAATACATTACTTTCTGTTTCGTCCAGTTCATTTTTTGCCATGCCCAATATGAAAAAACTGGGCCTTTTTAATATAGATGGAGTGGATTACCTTGAAGATGAATTACAGCCATCAGGAGCTTATGCCAGAATGAAAGAAGCTTCTGCCGGTAAGGATACGACCATAGGACATTGGGAAATAGCGGGAATGATATCGGAAAAACCGCTCCCGACATATCCCAACGGGTTCCCTAAGGAAGTGATTGAAGCACTGGAAAAAGCTACGCAAAGGGGAATTTTGTGTAATCTGCCGTATTCGGGAACCAAGGTAATAGAAGATTACGGTGAAGAGCATATGAAGACCGGTAAGCTGATAGTATATACCTCAGCCGACAGTGTGCTACAGATTGCCGCACATGAAGATATTGTACCGGTGGAACAATTGTATGAATACTGTAAGATGGCAAGAAAAATCCTGGTGGGTGAACACGGTGTCGGAAGGGTTATTGCACGTCCTTTTATCGGTACAAAGGGTGCTTTTGAAAGAACGAGCCGCAGACATGATTATTCGCTGGTGCCGCCTAAGGATACCGTACTGGATGTCTTAAAAGCACAGGGTAAGGATGTGATAGCCATAGGTAAGATTAACGATATCTTTGCAGGAAAAGGTATAACGGAATATACTTACACAGGTTCGAATGCAGAGGGTATTGAGAAGACATTAGCCTATCTTTCAAAAGATTTTGATGGTTTGTGTTTTGTGAATTTGGTGGATTATGACATGCTTTACGGACACAGAAGGGATATTGACGGCTACGCTAAAGCTTTAAAGTATTTTGATGATAAGTTGCCGGAAATATTATGTAAACTTAGAGACGATGATGTGTTAATGATTACTGCCGACCACGGATGTGATCCGGGCTATAGTAAAACAACAGACCATACCAGGGAATATACACCATTACTTATATACGGAAAAAATATTGAAGCGGGAAATCTCGGAACGAAGGATAGTTTTGCGGATATTGCGGCAACCATCCAGGAGTATTTCGGTATACCTGTAAAAACAGATGGAAAAAGCCTTCTTTAAGCGAAAAGTAATACTTTCTTACACCGTAAAATAAATGGTGCATTATCAGGGAAATTGTGGTACTATCTTTTGGGATAAGATAAGTATGAATATTCATTATTTTTGGAGGAACAGATTTTGGGTAAGTATGATAAAGAGATAAACAGAAGAAGGACTTTTGCCATTATCTCACACCCGGATGCGGGAAAGACAACATTAACGGAAAAATTTCTTCTTTACGGCGGTGCCATTAACCTTGCCGGAAGTGTTAAGGGTAAAGCAACGGCAAGACATGCGGTTTCTGACTGGATGGAAATAGAGAAGGAAAGAGGTATTTCTGTTACTTCATCCGTTTTACAGTTTGAGTATGATAATTTTTGCATAAATATATTGGATACACCGGGACATCAGGATTTCTCGGAAGACACTTACCGTACGCTGATGGCAGCAGATTCTGCGGTAATGGTAATTGATGCGTCAAAAGGTGTAGAAGCGCAGACAAGAAAGCTGTTTAAAGTATGTGTAATGCGTAAGATCCCTATTTTTACTTTTATTAATAAGCTTGACAGGGATGCTAACGATACTTTTGACCTCCTTGATGAAATTGAAAAAGAGCTTGGCATAGCTACCTGTCCAATCAACTGGCCGATAGGTTCCGGTAAGGAATTTAAAGGAGTATATGACCGTGAAAGTAAGAAAGTGATCACATTCTCCGATACGCAGAAAGGAACAAAAGAAGGAACAACCTTTGAATTTGAGCTTTCGGATGAAGAAAATGCATTAAAGTATGTAGGAGAAACTGCCAGAGAGAAACTGGAAGGTGAAATAGAGCTTTTGGATGGTGCCAGTGCGGAGTTTGATCTTGAACTGGTACAGAGTGGTGATTTGACACCGGTATTTTTTGGTTCGGCATTAACAAACTTTGGTGTGGAAATCTTTTTAAAGAATTTCCTTAAGATGACGACGCCGCCGCTTCCGCGTAAGGCAGATATCGGTATGATTGAACCTGCGGAAAATGAATTTTCGGCATTTGTATTTAAAATTCAGGCAAATATGAATAAAGCACACCGTGACCGAATCGCATTTATGCGTATTTGTTCCGGAAGATTTGATGCCGGTATGGAAGTTAAGCATATACAGGGTAATAAGGTTATGCGTCTTTCACAGCCGCAGCAGATTATGGCGGATGAGAGAAAGATTTTGGATGAAGCATATGCCGGTGATATTATCGGTGTTTTTGATCCGGGTATCTTTTCTATCGGGGATACTATCTGTATGCCGAAGGAAAAATTCCAATATGAAGGAATTCCTACTTTTGCACCTGAGCATTTTGCGAGAGTGCGCCAGATAGATACCATGAAACGTAAGCAGTTTGTGAAAGGAATTACACAGATTGCACAGGAAGGTGCAATCCAGATATTCCAGGAGCTTGCAACCGGTATGGAAGAAATTATTGTAGGTGTTGTAGGTGTTCTTCAGTTTGAAGTTTTAAAATACAGACTTGAGAATGAATACAATGTCGAGATCAAACTGGAGCCGCTTCCGTATGAACATATCCGTTGGATTGAAAACAAAGATATTGATGTTTCAAAGATTTCCGGAACTTCGGATATGAAAAAGATTAAAGATTTAAAAGGAAATCCGTTACTTTTGTTTATCAATGCATGGAGTATCGGTATGACGCTCGATCGTAATAAAGACTTAGTGTTATCAGAGTTTGGAAGAGAGTAAAAATGAAATCAAAGATAAACTGGTTTAAGGTTATTACAGTTTTTTTAAGCTTATTAACGATAGTAGTGGTTATTCTTCTTTATTTTGCCATGAAAGACAGATGGAAAGATGAAGCTGCCGGCTATACGGTAACAGAAGAAGAGTTCCGGTTACATGAGGCAGAGGGAAGATATTACTACAGCCAATTGTCAGAAGATGAAAAACGGTTGTATATTGAAATCCTGGGGATAATAAAGGGATGCATGTCGGATGTTGTTGTTTCGACCAAGGACCCTGAGCTCTTACAGAAAATATGTATTTACGTGGAATGTGATTATCCGGATATCTTTTATACCGATGGTTTTTCTTACAAAAACTCTTATAAGGGTGGTGTCCTTAAAAATATCACCCTGGTTCCGAAATATACAATGGAAAAAAGTGAAATAGAAGAAAAACAGGAAAAAATAAGACTTTGTGTAAACAAATGTTTACAAGGTATTTCCAAAGATGCATCTGATTACGAAAAGGCAAAATATGTATACGATTACATTATAAATAATACCCGGTATGTGGAAAATTGTGCGTATAATCAGAATATATGCTCGGTTTTCCTAAACGGTGAAAGTGTTTGTCAGGGATATGCCAAGGCGACGCAGTATCTTTTGAATGAACTTGGAATAGAGGCTACTATTGTGTCGGGCTACAGCTTAAAGGATGCACAGCCCCATGCATGGAATTTACTTTCCCTGGACGGGTTATATTATTATCTGGATGCCACATGGGGAGACGGACTTAATGCAGACGCCGGAGCAGATGATGTGATGGCGGTTTCATATGACTTTTTGAATTTTACTACGGAAGATTTAAATAATTATATGAAGGTGGATGAAGTGGTAAGTTTGCCGGTGTGTGACAGTATGGAACACAATTATTATGTGGAAAACGGAAACTATTTTACATCGGTAGATGAAAAACAGCTTGCAGAAATGTTTGACAAAGCTTATGAAGACGGACTTATAAAAGTTACTTTTAAATGTGCCGATAAAACCGTTTATGATAAGATGCTTACTTATTTACTGACGGAAGAGAACATTTTTAATTTCCTTAAAGATAAGTCAACCATTACTTACATAAAAAGTGAGGAGATGAGGACGGTTTCTTTTATGATGCAGTAGGAAGAAAAACGCATAAGTACTAGGCAAAGTCCTTATGTTTTGTTATAATATATTAGAAAAAAAGGAGGAACACCTATGGATAGAGGATATGATAATAAGGTAACTAATGAGCGTGAAAATGAAAATATCGGTGTAGTCCAGATCGCTGATGATGTAGTTGCCATGATAGCATCTCTTGCCGCAATGGAAATCAATGGTGTGGCATCACTTGTCGGAAATATGTCTAATGAACTTATGCAGAAAGTTGGAGTGAAGAACCTGACGAAAGGTGTAAAAGTTGATTTATACGGCAGAAACGTAAAGGTTGACCTCACACTTAAAATGGAATACGGATTTAATATACCGTCTACTTGTGGTAAGGTTCAGGAAAAAGTTAAGAGTGCAATAGAAAACATGACCGGATTAAAGGTTGTGGATGTTAATGTACGTATTGCAGGAATTAATATGCCAAAGGCAAAATAAATGCTGACGCAAGCAGTAAATCTTGTTGAATAACAGGGATGCTTGCGTTTTTTTAAGACCGGATAGGAGTATAATCAAATGGGAAGAAGAGAAAGCAGAGAGGAAATATTCCGCCTGTTATTCAGAGTTGAATTTAACAGTGTTGAAGAAATGCCTCAACAGATGGCCTTATTTTTTGAAGATATGGATGAAAACGATATCAGCAAGGCTTTAAGTGATAAGGACAGAAAGTACATAACGGATAAATACGAAAATGTCATGAGTCATCTTGATGAGATTGATGAGGCAATAAATAAAACGGCGGAAGGCTGGGATACTAAGAGAATGGGAAAGGTAGACCTTACTATTATCCGTCTTGCTGTTTATGAGATTATGTTTGATGAGGATATCCCGACCAGCGTGGCAATCAATGAAGCAGTAGAAATTGCCAAGAAATACGGACAGGACGAATCCTCAGGATTTGTTAACGGAATTTTGGCAAAATTTGCAAAATAGAGGTGAGGGCATGTTACGGAAGAATGTCTATACAGTAGGACAACTCAATAATTATATTCGTAGCATGTTTACGCAGGATTATTTATTAAATTCCATTTGTGTACAGGGAGAGGTAAGTAATCTTAAATACCATTCGACGGGACACATTTATTTTACGTTAAAGGATCAAGCCGGCACAATTGCCTGCATTATGTTTGCAGGGAACCGTTCCGGTCTTTCTTTCCGTATGGAGGAAGGAATGGAAATCATTGTTTCCGGTAACGTAGATGTATATGAAAGAGACGGAAAATACCAGCTTTATGCCAAGAAGATATTTCTTTCGGGCAACGGTCTTTTGAACGAAAGATTTGAACTGTTAAAAAAGAAGCTTTCGGAAATGGGAATGTTTGCTCCGGAATACAAGCGTATAATTCCTAAGTATATTAAGACTTTAGGCGTGGTAACTGCACCAACCGGTGCTGCGGTACGGGATATTATCCAGATTACAAAGAGAAGAAATCCTTATGTGAGAATCATATTGTATCCAGCCATAGTACAGGGGGAAAATGCCGTAGCAAGTATTGTAAAAGGAATCAGACTGCTTGATAGGGATGATGTGGACGTCATTATTGTAGGAAGAGGCGGTGGCTCAATAGAAGATCTTTGGGCATTTAATGAAGAAGAAGTGGCAGAAGCCGTATTTAATTGTAATACGCCGGTTATTTCTGCCGTCGGTCATGAAACGGATATCACGATATGTGATTATGTTGCAGATTTAAGGGCACCGACGCCTTCCGCTGCGGCAGAAATTGCCGTATTTGAAATGGAATCGTACAGCAATATGCTGTTAAGTTATAAAGAAGCACTGAAAAAAAGCATGCTTTCAATTACCGATAAAAGAAAAGCGGTGACGGAACGGTACCGGCTGAAGCTTAGAAACCAGAGCCCGTCATTTAAGCTTAAGGAAAACAAGATGCACCTTATCAGAATGGAAGAGGATTTATCGCGGTGTATGGAGGACAAGATAATGTCCCGCAAAAACCGGCTGAACCTGTTAATCAGTGAATTGAAAGGTTTGTCGCCTCTTGATAAATTAAACCAGGGTTACTGTTTCCTGGAAAACGGACAAGGCAAGGTTATTGCGGATATAGAGAAAGTAAATATCGGTGATAATCTCGTTATTTCCGTGAAAAATGGTGAAATTGGCGCAGTCGTAAACAGTAAAAAAGAAATCGGGAGAATGCAGTATGAGTAAGAAGGCTACAGATACAACAGATAATAAAATGACCGTTGAACAGGCTTTTGACCTTTTGGAAGAAAAACTTACAAGGTTAGAACAGGAAGACATCAGCCTTGAAGAGTCATTTGCAGTGTATAAAGAAGGTATGGACCTTGTTAAGTATTGCTCAGACAGCATTAATGAAATAGAGCAAAAAGTTTTGAAAATGAATGAAGATGGAGAACTGGATGAATTCTTTTAATGAAATCTTAGCAGATAAAGTGAATCAGGTAGAGAATATAATTTCGAAGTATTATCCCCAAGAGACCGGATATCAGAAAACGGTTTTAGAGGCAATGAACTACAGTATAAAAGCCGGCGGAAAAAGACTTCGTCCCATGCTTATGCTGGAAGCTTACCGCCTGTTTAAGGGGGAAGGAAACCTTGTAGAGCCTTTTATGGCAGCAATCGAAATGATTCATACATATTCGTTAGTGCATGATGACCTTCCGGCAATGGATAATGACGAGTACAGACGCGGAATGAAAACAACGCATGTGGTATACGGGGAAGGGATGGCTGTACTTGCCGGTGATGCACTTTTAAATTATGCGTATGAAACGGCACTAAAAGCGTATGATATAGAAAAAAGCGATAATATTATTCCGGCACTTAGAGTGCTTTCCGATAAAGCGGGTATTTTCGGAATGGTAGGCGGTCAGGCAGTAGACGTAGAAGCCGAGAAAAAAGAATTGGTTCTTAGGGAAGAAGAACTTTTGTTTATTCATGAGAAAAAAACTTCCGCACTTATTCAGGCATCCCTTATGGTAGGAGCCATTCTTGCCGGTGCAAGTCAAGCAGATGTTAGTAAGATGGAGCTTGTCGGTAAGTATTTGGGATTGGCTTTCCAGATACAGGATGACATTTTGGATGTAACCGGTACGCTTCAGGAACTTGGAAAACCTATCGGCAGTGATGAAAAGAATAATAAGGTAACCTATGTTACATTGAACGGTCTTCAAAAGGCTAAACAGGATGTGGAAGAATTGTCGATGAAAGCGGTTTCGCTTATTAATGAATTTGATGGTGAGAAAACCTTTTTACAGGATTTGTTTGTATATATGATATCCCGTAAAAAGTAGGAGGTAACACTTTGTTTCTGGAACAAATCAATAAACCTAACGATATAAAAAGCGTCATGCCGGAGGATTATAAACTGCTGGCAGAAGAGATTAGGGAGTTTTTAATAGAGCATATAAGTGAGACAGGAGGACATCTTGCCTCTAATTTGGGTACAATCGAACTTACGATGGCGTTGCATCTGGTTCTTAACTTCCCTAAGGACAAGCTTATATGGGATGTAGGACATCAGGCATATACCCATAAGCTTTTGACGGGAAGACGGGAAGGATTTAACACGCTCCGTATGGAAGGTGGAATGAGCGGTTTCCCTAAACGTAAAGAAAGTGATTGTGACAGCTTTGATACAGGACATAGCTCTACATCCCTATCTGCAGGACTGGGCTTTGTAAAAGCGAGAGAACTGAATAATGAGGATCATTTTGTCGTATCGGTAATTGGGGATGGTTCCCTTACCGGTGGTCTTGCATATGAGGCCCTTAATAATGCGGCGAGATTGAATACTAATTTTATTGTAGTGCTTAATGATAATAATATGTCTATTTCCGAAAACGTCGGTGGCGTATCGAAGTATCTTAATAATATCCGTACGGCAGATAAGTATCTTGGGTTAAAAGAAGGCATTTATAATACATTAAGAAGTGTTCCAAAATACGGTGATACCGTGGTAGAAACCATTCGGAGAGCTAAGAGTAGTGTAAAACAGCTGGTTATCCCGGGAATGTTTTTTGAAGATATGGGTCTTACGTATCTTGGGCCTGTGGATGGACACAACGTATCCGCTATGGTTAAAACCTTTAAAGAAGCAAAACGCTGTAAGAACGGCGTTATTGTTCATGTCATAACGGAAAAAGGAAAAGGATATGTACCTGCCGAAAGACATCCGGCAAGATTCCACGGTACGGATGCGTTTGATATAGAAACGGGATTATCTAAAAACCTGCATAAAAAAGCTTCCTATACGGATGTATTTTCAACTGTTATGTGTAAGCTGGGGGCAAGGGATGAAAAGGTAATTGCCATAACGGCAGCCATGCCTGACGGAACCGGATTAAAACGCTTCCGTAATAAATTCCCGGAACGCTTTGTGGATGTCGGAATAGCGGAAGAACATGCCGTAACGTATGCGGCAGCTTTGGCAGTAGCAGGATACAAACCGATTGTTGCAATCTATTCTTCATTCCTCCAAAGAGCATACGACCAGATAGTGCATGATGTATGTACACAGAATCTGCATGTTGTTTTTGCCATTGACAGGGCAGGACTTGTAGGTAGTGACGGGGAAACCCATCAGGGAGCGTTTGACCTGTCCTATTTATCCAGTGCACCGAATATGACAATAATGGCACCGAAAAACAAGTGGGAACTCTCAGATATGATGAAGTTTGCTGTTAATCATGACGGTCCGATTGCCATAAGATACCCACGCGGCGAAGCGTATGACGGACTCATGGAACAGCGTGACCCGATTAAATTAGCAACATCAGAAACTATTTTTAAAGGAAGTAAGGTGGCTGTTCTTGCCGTGGGCAGTATGGTGGCAACCGCATGTGAAGTGCGTGATATTCTTAAAGAAGACGGTAAAGATATAACGGTTGTAAATGCACGTTTTATTAAACCGATAGATACGGATGTTATTGACGAACTTGTTAAAAACCACACGGCAATCGTAACCATGGAGGAAAATGTGGCAAGCGGCGGCTATGGGGAAAAGGTGCTTTCCTATATGAACCGTATGGGTTATGTGGGCAAAGGTATAAAGTGTATTAATCTAACGTTGCCGGATGAGTTTATTGAGCATGGTAAAGTGCCGTCATTACTTAAGAAGGCAGGACTTGATTGTAAAAGTGTGGCAGATACGATTAAGCGGGAGTGTTAATGAAAGAACGACTTGATAATTTGCTTGTAAAAAGAGGTTTGGCACAAAGCAGGGAAAAAGCCAAGGGATTTATAAAATCAGGCATTGTATATGTAAACGGTAAAAAGGAAGAAAAAGCGGGGGCTTCTTTTGAAGAAGAAACCGTAATTATAGAAATACGTGGCGAAGTGCTGAAATATGTGAGCCGTGGCGGATTAAAGCTTGAAAAAGCAATGGCTTCCTTTGGAATTGAACTTGATGGAGCAATCTGTATGGACATAGGTGCTTCCACAGGCGGATTTACCGATTGCATGTTACAAAACGGTGCGAAAAAAGTGTATGCAATAGATGTGGGGGTTAACCAGCTTGCTGATATACTGCGTAATGACCCCCGTGTTGTGAGCATGGAACAGACTAATTTCCGCTATATGGAAAAAGAAGATATAGCGGACGAACCGGACTTTGCGTCGGTCGATGTTTCTTTTATATCACTTGATAAGATACTTGAGCCGGCATATAAGCTGTTAAAAGCAAACGGAAGAATGGTATGTCTTATTAAACCGCAGTTTGAAGCAGGCCGTGAAAGAGTCGGGAAAAAGGGTGTTGTAAAGGAACCGGCGGTTCATCGGGAAGTAGTTGTAAAAATAACAGCGTTAGCACAGGAAACCGGTTTTAAGGTGTTGGGACTTGATTATTCTCCCATAAAAGGACCGGAAGGAAATATAGAGTATTTACTGTATCTTGAGAAAACGGATAAGACGTTCCTTACAGATACTAATGAAAGCTTTAACATAACAAATGTGGCTTCGGTTGTAAGCAGGGCACATGATAACCTTGATAAATAAAGAAGGGTGACAATAGTGAATCATTATTACATTATTACCAATTCGTATAAGGATAAGGATAACGAAGTAACAAACAGAATATGCGATTATCTTGAACGTCACGGCAAAAAGTGTACGTTACAGGGACAACAGGACAAAACACAGGGTGGGTATACCGATGTAAAAGATATACCGGCGGATGTGGATTGTATTATTGTACTGGGTGGTGACGGAACTTTATTGCAGGCGGCACATGATGTGGCAGAGCGTGATATTCCTTTACTTGGAGTAAATCTTGGTACGCTGGGATATCTTGCGGAAGTTGATTCGGATAAGCTGGAGAGTGCCCTAAAACAGCTTGTTGATGATGACTATGATATGGATTACAGAATGATGCTGACCGGTAAAATAGTTTGCGACGGTAAAACAGAGGAAACGGATGATGCACTTAATGATATAGTTTTGTCGCGAAGCGGTTCGTTACGTGTCATTATGTATGATATTTTTGTAAATGGACAGTTCCTTAAAAACTATGTGGCAGACGGTATGATATTGTCAACCCCAACGGGTTCAACCGGATATAATATGTCGGCAGGCGGACCGATTGTGGAGCCTACCGCATCGCTTATGGTGTTGACACCGGTATGTCCGCATACGTTGAATGCACGAAGCATTATTCTTTCGCCGGAGGATGTAATTGAAATCCGTATAAGCGAAGGTAGAAATAATGTGGACCAGGAAGTAATGGTTAACTTTGACGGAGGACATGCACGTTTCCTTCATACCGGGGACAGACTGGTTATCACAAAGAGTGTAAACCGTACACAGATACTTAAGCTTAATAAGCTTAGCTTTCTTGAGGTATTACATAATAAAATGAATGATGTGTAAGGATAAGGGGTTATAAAGCATGAAGAAAAAGAGACATTTGAGGATTCTAGAGTTAATATCCCAAAACGATATTGAAACGCAGGAAGAACTGGCTGATCTTTTAAGTAAAGAAGGATTTCAGGTTACACAGGCGACAGTGTCACGTGATATAAGGGAATTACATTTAACTAAGCTTCCCAACGGAAAGGGAAAGCAGAAATATGTAGCCATAACACATGATGATAAGCATTTAGGGGAACGCTTTATCAGAGTGTTAAAAGAGGGCTTTGTATCTATGGATATGGCACAGAACATACTGGTGGTTAAGACTGTTCCGGGTATGGCGATGGCAGTAGCGGCAGCTATTGATGCCATGAAATTAAATGAGATTGTAGGAAGCATAGCCGGAGATGATACCATTATGATAGCGGTAAGAACGGTAGAAGATACCTCCCTTGTAATGGAGCAGATTAGCGAAGTAATGAATGATTAATATAAAGAGCCTGAAGAGAGATAACCTGAGGAGAGGTAACCTGAAGAGAGATAACCTGAGGAGAGGTTAGGTGAAATTACGATGTTAGAGAGTCTGCGTGTTAAAAATTTAGCGCTAATTGAAGAAGAAGAAGTATTTTTTTTGGACGGACTCAATGTGCTTACCGGTGAAACCGGTGCCGGAAAATCGGTTATTATCGGTTCTGTGAATATGGCACTTGGCGAAAAAGTACATAAGGACATGATAAGGACCGGAAAAGAATACGCACTTATAGAGATGGTCTTTTCCATTGATACCAAAGAGCAGTGGGAGTTGCTGGATAGCTTGGAAATACCGTATGAAGACGATACGATATTAATACAACGGAAAATATCAGCCACGAGAAGCAGTTGCAGGGTGTGTGGTGAAACGGTAAGCCAGAAGCAGTTGCAGGATATTGCCGATGCGTTTATTGATATTCATGGGCAGCAGGACAATTTGTTTTTACGCAATAAAAAAGTACACCTTGAAGTGTTGGATAATTATCTTGGCAGTGAGATTTCAGAAAAAACAGACCTTCTAAAAAGCGAATATGAAATATATCGTAAACTTCTTGCTGAATACAATGAGAATGATGTGGATGAAAATGTCCGGAAACGGGAGATGGACTTGCTTTCGTTTGAACTTGCGGAAATAGAAAATGCCCACTTGGTTTCAGGTGAAGATGAAGCATTGGAAGAAGCTTATAAAAAAATGAAAAATGCAAGTAAGCTGATGTCTGCCATGAGCAGGACACTTGCATATATAGGGTCTGACAATGATGATTGTGCACTTAAGTTGACGGAGCGTGCCCTTCGGGAACTAAACGGTATTGCAGGACTTGATGACGAAGCAGATGCATTAAACAACCAACTTTCACAGATTGACAGCATGCTGTCTGAATTTGGCAGGGATGTGCGCAGTTATATTTCAAGTCTTGATTTTGATGAAAAAGATTTTGCAGAAACACAGCAAAGACTTGATATCATTAACAGATTAAAAGAAAAGTACGGAAATACGATTGATAAAATATTTATTTATGCAGAAGATATAAGAAAGAAGCTTGATAAGTATTCGGATTTTGATGCATACCGTGAAGAACTTTTGAAAAACTTAAAGAAACAGGAAACAAAGTTAAATGCGTTATGTGAAGAAGTTTCTTCCATACGTAAAAACGGTGCAAAACGTTTGGAAAAACAACTTGAAGACGTTCTTCGTGAGCTTAGCTTTTTATCCGTGCAATGTGAACTTAGATTTGAGAAAAAGGACGCCTATTCAAAAAACGGATTTGATGATGTGGAATTTATGATATCCCTTAATCCGGGCGAGCCGGTACGCTCTCTAACCAATACCGCAAGCGGTGGTGAACTTTCACGTATTATGCTTGGATTAAAAACTATCCTTGCAAAAAAAGACCCTGAAAAAACATTTATTTTTGATGAGATAGATGCCGGTATCAGCGGAAAAACCGCATGGAATGTAGCGCGTATGCTGGGGGCGTTATCCAAAACCCACCAGATTATTCTTATAACCCATCTGCCGCAGATTGCCAGTATGAATGATAGTCATTTTGAAATTAAAAAAGTGGTTGAAGATGGTTTTACCTATACGAGCATAGCAAAATTAGGGGAAGAAGAAAGTATTCGGGAACTTGCCCGCTTGCTGGGTGGAGATTCCATAACCGATGCAGTCCTTAATAATGCGCGTGAAATGCGTTTGCAGGCACAAAATGAAAAAGGCAAATCGTAACAGATTAATATAACAAAATAATGACATACTAATAAGGATTAACAGATGATTCAATCTGATAATCCTTATTTTTTTGACGATTATGCGATAAGGAGGAAGGGCATGAGAAGGAAAATATACAGAGTATGTCTTATGTTGGCCATTATTATTTCAATAGGTATAATTTGCAGTGTGGTATATATTGATGTTTATAGAAATACGCCGAACATGATAACCATTAAGGCCGGCGTAACGCAGACTATTGATATAGACATGCCTCTCTCGGGGAAAATATATACGAATAGAAGTAAAACGGATGTCCGGGCTTCACGTACCGTAAGCACTAACGATAGCGTGCCTGCCGCGGTACAAAGTGTTTCAGTTGACTTCAGTAAAAAAATAACGGTTACGGCAAATGAAGTTTCCTCTTATGTAGCGAAGGTTAAACTGTTTGGAATTATTCCGTTTAAAGATATAAGGATAGAAGTAATTGATGATGTAAGACTTATTCCTGCAGGCGTACCTATCGGGATATATCTAAAAACACAGGGAATATTGGTGGTGGATACGGCTTCCTTTGAAGATGAGGAAGGGATAAAACGCTCTCCGGCAGATAACATTTTAAAGTCCGGTGATTATCTTCTCATGATAGATAAAAAGAAACTGAGTGATAAGTCGGAATTGATTGATTATGTGGAAGAATCTGACGGTAAGGAAGTGGTTCTTACCATAAAACGCAAAGAGGAAATTTTTGACGTTAAGCTTCAACCCTATAAAAACAGTGCGGGGGAATATAAAATAGGAATATGGGTAAAAGATAGTGCGCAAGGGATAGGAACCTTAACCTTTGTAAACACGGATAAGAGCTTTGGCGCCTTGGGACACGGTATAAGTGACAGTGACATCGGCTTTCTTATTAATATGGAAGAAGGAAGATTGTATAAAGCTGAAATTGTTGATATAAAGAAGGGAGAACAGGGCGAACCCGGAGAAATGACAGGACTCATCCGCTACACCAAAAGTAATATTATCGGTACGCTGTTCAGTAATTCAGAAATTGGCATTTATGGGAATCTGGATACGGCGTTCATTAACCAGCTACAGGAAGAAGCCATTCCCATTGCAACAAAAAGCGAAGTGGTGCTCGGGCCTGCAGAAATAATATGTACCGTAGATGGTAAACCCAAAAGATATGATATAAGAATAACATCCATTAATAATAATCTGACAATAAACCGAGAGTTATCCATCGAAGTAGAAGATAAAGAATTAATCAGACTCACCGGTGGCATAATACAAGGCATGAGCGGATCCCCAATTATCCAGGACGGAAAACTGGTTGGCGCAGTTACACATGTCCTTGTCAAAGACCCCACCAGAGGATACGGGATCTTCGTTGAAAATATGTTGAATCATTGAGTCCGGGCATCGACGTGAAGAAAGACACCGAGTAAGTTTACTTACAGAGGTGTCTTTTCTGATACGGAGGTATCCGGCGAATGCCATACAAACCTTCTTTTTTAAGTGAGATGCCTACTAATGGCTGGAAATGATTTCTGAGTAGGTAAATAATGGTCGGTATAAGAATAATTTACCCGCTAACAAATAGAATGAATGGAGCTAGTAGGTATAATATTTTATTTTTCAACTTATTTTACCAACTGGCACAATTTATTTATATTTTAGTAGGTAAATTATTCTCCAAGAGAGCATAAAATACCTACTATCAGAGCCAAGTCAATGTAATAGCTGGTAAAGTGCAAGAAGAACATTAAATTGTCAAATCCTGAAAATCTTAAGAAACCTTAAGGACTATAACTTAAATGTCTGCTATAATACAGTCATGGAGTTGTAACAATGAGAATTATTTGATGCTATTGAGGGAGCTTAGTGTGTTCTATGGAATTTGATATTTTATATGCTTTACAGGAAATACATAATCCTATATTAGATTTTATTATGGTCTTTGTATCCACGATTACCAATCACGGTGAATTGTGGATAGCAATCGGCCTAATATTGTTGTGCTTTAAGAGTACAAGGAAGACAGGCTTTGTAGTCTTGACAGCGCTTCTTCTTATGCTAATTATTAGTAACCTGATACTAAAAAATTTGATTATGCGTGACAGGCCATGTTGGATAGATACAACAGTAGAATTGCTGGTAAAATGTCCTGATAGTTATTCGTTTCCATCAGGGCATACAGCATCAGGCTTTGCGGCAGCAATCAGTATCCTCATGTATCATAAAAAAGGCGGAATTCTTGCTGTGCTTTTAGCAGCAACCATCGCGTTTTCCAGAATGTATCTGTTTGTTCATTTTCCAACGGATATTTTGGGTGGAATTATCATCGGAAGTATGATTGCCATAGCAGCCGGATGGATAGTGAAGTATGTGGATAGGAAGATAGTACAAAAAAGATGGAAATACTAATAAAAATGAAGTAGTATATAGGTTAGAGCAGAGATGGAAATAAATGTAAGGAGTTTGTAATGAAAATAGGAATCTGTGATGACGAACCGATATGTATTCAGCAACTCGAACATATTATTATCGAAAACTTTAATGATGTAGATATAGTAACATATTCATGCGGACAAAAGATGAAAGAAGCGTTGAGAGATAATGCGTTTGATATTTTGTTTTTAGATATCATGATGGAAGATATGAATGGTGCAGAAGTGGCGGAGTATTTGCGCAACGATTTGCAGAATTATAAAACATCTATTGTTTGGGTATCTTCTGTAAAGGAAAAAGATGTACGATTATTTAATGTAAATCCTTTTGCATTTGTAGAAAAACCTGTGGTTCAGGAACAAATTATTGAAGTGATGAATAAGTATCGGAAGATACAGAACCTTAATAGTGAAACTTTTACTTTTGATGCGTTAGCAAATAAAGGCAATCCAAGGTTAAAAGTAAGTGTAGCATATAGCGATATTATTTATTTGGAATCAAAAAAAAGAAAGATTAGTATTACTACATATAAAGGTTCTTTTGAGTTTTATGGAAAATTATCAGATTATAGAGATATGTTTTATGCACACGATTTTGTCAGTCCTCATTATTCCTTTTTGATAAATAGGAAAGAAATATTTATGGTAAAAAGAGATTCTGTTATTATGAATGGGGAGTTAGAGGTTCCAATCAGTAAACAAGGTAAGAAAGAAATGTTAGGTTTTTGAATAGAGGGTAAAAATGGAACAGGAAAAGTTAATTTATAATATAGTATTTCTTTTTTCTTCATTAGCATCAACATATGCGATATATCTGTTTAGCAGAGGATTATTTGGAGAGTATCAAAAAAGTAAGAAGTTAAAATATATTTCTTATGGCTCCTATTATGTATTATCAGTAGCGGTTTATTTCCTTTCAGGATTACCTTGGTTTAATGTGTTATTGAATGTTGTTATGGGATTTGTTTTATCTTTTGGATATGCAAGTAGATTACGCAACAGAATTTTATATGTAGTATTGTAATTGGCATTTTTAATGAGTACAGATCTTGTTGCAGTAGCAGTTAGCGGGTTGCATCAATTAAACATTTGGAAGCGAGTGGAATATTCATCTATATTTGCGCTTATTTTTGTAAGTTTGATTATGTTACTTATTGCCCGAATAATCTGTATTTTTTCCAGACAGAAGTCTGAGATTCAGATGCCTGCAAAAATTTGGATATATATGATTTTCATTACTGTATCTACAGTCTTTATTTCTCTTGTTTTGATTAGCGTTGATATTAGTTATTTGATGTTATCTGTTAGTCTTACGTTTCTTTTATTAATAAATTGTGCTGTTTTTTATCTTTTTGATGCAATTACTAAACAGATGAATCAAATCACAGAGTTAGAATTAATGGAAAAACAAAATGCATTATATCAGCATGAATTTGTGTTAATGCAGGAGAATGAAAAACAACTGGGAATTATTAGGCATGATATGAAAAATCAATTAATTCATTTGCAAGGTATGTTGCAGGATAAAGAATATGAAAGAACATCTGAGTATGTTGCAGAATTAATTGGAAATGTGAACTCCAGAGCCGGAATACAAACCGGAAACAAAATAATTGATTGTATTCTTAACTATAAGTTACAACTGATGAATACAGGGAGTATTGTGTTTATACATGATGTTGAAATACCGGAGCATCTTGAAGTTAAAGAAATGGATTTGGTTAGCTTACTGGGGAATTTGCTGGATAATGCAATTGAAGCATCTTTAAATGAGAGAGAAGGAATGCGTAAGATTGATTTGAAAATATCATATCGATGCAATGTATTGAGTATTTGTTTGAAAAACATCTGTACAAGTTTACCGGATCGGGTACAGTTAGAAAGCCTTAAGACAAGTAAGCAAGATAAAAAACAACATGGTAAAGGACTCTTAAGTGTAAAACAGATTGTTGATAAATATGATGGAAATCTTGTGGTATGTAAAAAAGTTGAAAAAGAGCAGGAATACTTTTCAATCACTTGTAGTTTAGTTTGTAGTCAATAAGAAAATAAAGGTTAACATATCCAAAAGTTACAAAAAATGGGTCATTTATTACATATGTATAGAATCCCTCTTCTCCTTGTGGTATGGTTTGAACACCATAAGGAAAGGGGGATTTTTGTGTTGATAAGAAAGAAAATCATTAAAAAAGTATTAGTAAGCGTAGCTGAAAAAAATGTAAATTCAGCGTGTGGATAAAATATGAGTATATTGTGGATGGTGCTTTAAAAGAATCAATAAAAAGCATATAAAAGATAAGTGGATTTTGAGTACAGATATCAATGAAGATACAGAAGGCTCACTGAAACTCTCGTTTCATTAATGACAATTCCAAGGCTGCACTTCAATAAATCCTATTTGAGAAAAAGGTACATGCAGAAAATGTGTGTACCTTCCTTTTTACATACACCTGATATTTATGTAAACCACAAAAATCTTAAGAAACCTTAAGAATTATAACTTAAAATGTCTGCTATAATACAGTTATGGCGTTATGACAAAAGAAATAAATATTGTAAAAGGAGAAAAATGATAATGAAACAAAAAAAGGAGTATGAAAAAGGTATTATTAATAATGACAATGGTTCTGTTTATGTCCGGTAGCTCAAAATATCCAAAAGTTACAAAAAACGGGTCATTTATTACATATGTATAGGATACCTCTTTTCCTTGTGTTATGGTATGAACACCATAAGGTAAAAGGAATTTTGGTGTTCCTAGGGAAGAATACAGCATGAAGTAATGACCGCTTAAGGACTTAAACCATACACCATTACATACTATTACAACGATAAAATCAAGGGAGAAAGTTACGGCTGGCTAGTAGCTTAATTAATAAACTTAGAAAGGGGAAAGTGGTTTCAATATAACCACAAGAGCAGAAATGAGAAAAATTGCTATTTTAAGTGCCATATGTGTTTTATTATCTTCCGTTTTCTTGTGTACAGGATGTGGCAAGAAAGGGAATAATGGGGATAATGGAAAGACGCCGGTAGGAAATGAAGAGATTGTTAATCAATCTGATAAGGAAAGTGGGAATGAAATTGATAAAGAAGGTAAAACCGTAATTACATGGATGGTTTCACGTCTTTATGGAGCGGCTCCGGCTGATGATGAAGTTTATGTAGAATTTAATAAGCTTCTCGATAAAAAAGGATTTGATATTTATGTTGAGTTCTATACACCGGAAAGCGATTTTGAAGATTATACGAATGAGATTTATGATGCGGTTAGGGAACAGAGCGTAGACATATTTCATACAGGTTATGACTATTACGGGAGTTTGTATAGTGACTTAGTGCGGGACGGTTTATGTTATGACATAACAGAATATATGCAGGAACCGGAAGGAGAAAAAATATATAGCACACAGGATAAAATGCTGTGGGAATCGTTACATGTTGATGGAAGGCTTTATGGAGTAACTGCCGGGAATGTGTCTACAAATGGAGGCATTAGTATTTATGTAAATGAAACAATTGCGAGCAAGTTTGATATCGACTGTGAACGGTTGTTGGAAGATACTACTTATTTTTGGGACAGTATGTTACGTGTAGAAGAGGGGGAAAAGGAAAATAAAGGATTTGTGCCGTATATTAACATTGGAATATTGTATAATGAGCCGGTCAATATGTTTGAGTTATTGAGACCCATAGGGATTATTAAGGAAGCAGAGGGGAAATATAGGGCAGTAAATATATACGAGGATGAGAGGGTAAGAGAGTCAATTATTTCGTGCCGTGAAATGTATAATAGAGGAAAAATGTTTGGGGGAGGAAATGAATGGCAGAAGAGGCTTGAAACCGGTGACTTTTTTGTGGCCGTAGGTGTGCCGGATGCGGAATATCCAGGTGCAAGGGAATATATAAGCAAACCATATATAAGTCAGAGGTCGGGTTCGGTTAATTGTATCTCAAGTAGGTCGGATAACAAGGAAGCAGCTTTTGAGTTGTTATATGCAGTATATACAGACAGGGAACTATCGGAAATGCTTGCATATGGAATAGAAGGAAAGCATTATCAGGTTGATAACGATAAAATATATAAAACGACTACGGCTTATGCCGGAAGAAGCCGTGCGGCAAATCTGTTGACAAATATATGGATATTACGGGAATCAGATTATGGTCATTATATTCCGGCTCCGTTAAGCGAAGAAGAAAAAGAGACGCTTGATATAAGTCCGTTATTCAATCATCCGCTTGATTTAAGAAACATAAAACTACAATTATTGGAATTACAAAACTGTGCAGGAAAAAATTTCCCTTACAATGTAGACGCTTGGGCATTTAAGTATGAAAGTGAGCCGGATTTCAATAAGATATATGATGAAGCATTAATGGAATTAAAAAAAGCCGGCATTGATGAAGTGCTTAACGAGCTTAATAAGCAGTTACAGGAGAAGGGGTTACAGTAATGAAGAAAAGAATAATAAGTATGTGTATGATTCTTATGTTGCTTTTAATGGGGTGTGGTAACAAAGAGAAGCTTCCGGAAGAAAAAATAGTATTCGATTTCTTCGGCTATAGTCTGTGTAAAGATGGAATTATAAATACCATGTCAGAGGTATTAACCATAACGGATTATAACAGTGGGGTAACCGTACCGTTATGTGATAAACCTAACTGTGCACATGAACCATTTTCCGGCTTAAATGAAAATCCGCAATGTAATGCCGCATTTTCTTCAAGAGTTATAACAGCGTTCTTGTATAAAGACAATCTGTATATCTTTTTGGATGATGGGATGAATCATACCACGGTATATATGGCGAATAATACCGGCGGAGAACGTAGAAAGATTGCAGAAGCAGATTATGTGTGCGATTATTTTGGCTCCATGTTTTGTGATGGAAAATTATATTTTGTCGGATACCGTATGGAATTTAATGATAATGGGGTAATGAAACAGGAGCAGGAACGCCTAATCAGTTCGTTTGATGTGGAAAGTCAGGAATTCACAATGCTAACAGAGCCGGACAAGAAATTGGGTGATTTGTTACTATGCAATGTCGTGGGAGAAGAACTCTATTATCGTAAACTTATGTATAAGGAAAATGGAGAACTGGTAGCAGTCCCTAAAGATTACATGAGCGCAGAAATGGTGTTGTATAGTATTGCTGAAAATATGGAAACCGGAGAAGAACGGTTTTTCCTGGATACTAATGCAAGGAGCTGTATAGTGACAGATGAAGGGAATATATATTATGAGATGGAAAAAAACGGGCAATATGAGTATTGGAAGAAAATGGTAACCGGAGAGGAAACCTTTCTGTTTACCGCTGACCAAATGAAACCTATTGAACCTATATTTGATGGGGAATGGTTACTTCCGGAAGATTTAAGTGAATTTAAGAAAAGCTTTTCGGTCCAATCAGTGTATGAGGATATAGTGTTAGTATTGGATAGGAATGGAAAGTCCGGATTGATAACCGTTGATAATTATCTTAATGATGTAGAGGAAATTCTTTATCTGGATTTTCAAGAGGTAGATATAATTATGTAGTAACCCATTGTAATTAGATTCCGGACAGTGCAATTAGTAATTTATTAAGAGGTTCTTTGCATTAATAATTATCAATCGGTTGTAGTTTGGGTTGTAGTCAATAAGAAAATTAAGGTTAAAATATCCAAAAGTTACATAAAACGGGTCATTTATTACATATGTATAGGATGCCTCTTTTCCTTGTGTTATGGTATGAACACCATAAGGTAAAAGGAATTTTGGTGTTCCTAGGGAAGAATACAGCATGAAGTAATGACCGCTTAAGGACTTAAGTGACCGTTAAAGGACTTATTGTTGATATATATACATTAATCTCCTATACTAACAAAGTATAGGAGACTAATGTTGAAATTGAGATTACAGGAGATGAAAAACCATACAATTACATATTATTATAACGACAAAATCGAGGGAGAAAGTTACGGCTGGCTAGTAGCTTAATTAATAAACTTAGAAAGGGGAAAGTGGTTTCAATATAACCACAGAAAACAAAGATGAGAAAGATTTCTATTTTAGCTATCATATGTGTTTTGTTTTCTTCCGTTTTTTTGTGTACAGGATGTGGAAAGAAAGGTAATGGTGGGGAGAATGAGAAAACACCGGCAGTAACTCCTGATCAATCTGATGAGGATAATGAAATCAATAAAGAGGGCAAAACAGTACTTACATGGATGGTTTCAAGATATTATGGAGCGGCTCCGGCTGATGATGAGGTATATGTAGAATTTAATAAGCTGCTTGATAAAAAAGGGTATGATATTTATGTTGAATTCTATACGCCGAAAAGTGATTTTGAAGATTATACGAATGAGATTTATAATGCAGTAAAAGAAAAGAGAGTAGATATATTTCATACAGGATATGACTATTATGGGAGCTTGTACGGGGATTTGGTGCGGGACGGCTTGTGTCATGACATAACAGGATATATGCAGGAACCGGCAGGAGAACCACTTTATAATATACAAGACGAATTGTCTTGGGAAGCTTTACGAGTCGATGGAAAACTGTATGGTATGACTGTGGCGAGTGCGTATACGGATGGGGAAGTTCGCTGTTATGTGAATCAATCTATTGCGGAGAAGTATGACATTGACTGTAACCGGTTGCTGGAAGATAAGGCGTATTTTTGGGATAGCATATTACGAGTGGAAGATGGTGAAAAGGAAAATGAAGATTTTATACCTTATATCAGGCAGGCATCTTATCTGTATGATTATCCATCGGATTTGTTTGAACTATGCAGACCTATAGGAATTTGTAAAGACTCAGAGGGCAAATATAAGGCGGTAAATATATACGAGGATGAAAGGGTAAGAAGGTCAATTATTTCGTGCCGTGAAATGGGAGAAAGAGAATCTATATATATGCCTTCAGATGATTGGCAGAAGAAGCTTAAAACAGGTAATTTTTTTGTTGCTATAGGTGTATCTGATTCAGAATATCCGGGGGCCAGGAAATACATAAGCAATCCTTTTATAAGTGACTGTTCAGGAGGTGTTAATTGTATTTCAAGCACTACTGATAACAAGAAAGCAGCTTTTGAGTTACTATGTGCAGTATATACGGACAGGGAATTATCGGAAATGCTTGCATATGGTATAGAAGGAAAGCATTATCAGGTTGAAAATGATAAAATATATAAAACGAATACAAATTATGCAGGAGGAAGGGGTGCGGCAAGTCTATTAACAAATATATGGATACTGCGGGAATCAGATTATGATCATTATATTCCGATTCCATTAAGTGAAGAAGAGAAAGAGACACTTGAAATAAGCCCGTTATTTAAACATCCGCTTGATTTAAGAAGTATAAAACTACAATTATTGGAATTACAAAGATGCGCATTGGATAATTTTCCCGACAATGTAGAAGGTTGGGCATATAAATATGAAGAGGTTTCTGATTTTAATAAAATATATGATGAAGCATTAATGGAATTAAAGAAAGCTGGCATTGATGAGGTGCTTAACGAGCTTAATAAGCAGTTACAGGAGAAGGGGTTACAATAATGAAGAAAAGAATAATAAGTATGTGTATGATTCTTATGTTGCTTTTAATGGGGTGCGGTAACAAAGAGAAGCTTCCGGAAGAAAAAATAGTATTCGATTTCTTCGGCTATAGTCTGTGCAAAGATGGAATTATAAATCCGAGTTCAGGGGTATTAACCATAACGGATTATAACAGTGGGGTAACTGTGCCATTGTGCGACAGACCTAATTGTGCACATGAACCATTTTCCGGTTCAAACGAGAATCCGCAATGTAATGCTGCATTTTCTTCAAGAGTAATAACAGCATTCTTGTATAAAGAACATTTGTATGTCTTTTTAGATGATGGTATGAATCATACCACTGTGTATATGGCGGATAATACAGGAGGTGAACGCAGAAAGATTGCAGAAGCAGATTATGTGTGCAATTATTCTGACACCACGTTTTGTAACGGAATACTATATTTTGTCGGAGAGTGTGTAGAATTCAATGATAATGGGGTAATGCAACAGGCGCGGGAACGCTTTATCGGTTCATTTGACGCGGAAAAACAGAAATTTGAAATGATAACAGAGCCGGATAAGGAATTAGGTAATTTGACACTGTGTAATGTCGTGGGAGAGGAAGTATACTTTAGGGAATATATATACATAGAAAATGGGAAACAGGTAGCGGTGCCTAAAGATATGAAAAATGTGGAAGTAGAACTATATAGTATTGCAAAAAATATAGTAACCGGAGAAGAACGGTTTTTCCTGGATACTAATGCAAGGAACTGTATAGTAACAGATGAGGGAAATATATATTATGAGGTAGAAGAAAACAGCAAATATGAGTATTGGAAGAAAACTATAACCGGAGAGGAAACATTTCTGTTTGCAACTGATAAAATGAAACCCATTAAACCTATAATTGATGGTGAGTGGTTGCTTCCGGAAGATTTAAGTGAATTTAAGAAAAGCTTTTCGGTTCAATCAGTGTATGAGGATATAGTGTTAGTATTGGATAGGAATGGAAAGTCCGGATTGATAACCGTTGATAATTATCTTAATGATGTAGAGGAAATTCTTTATCTGGATTTTCAAGAGGTAGATATAATTATGTAGTAACCGAAGATTGGTAAAGGGGAGATAATATGCGTTTAGAAATTAAGAATGTAAGTAAGGCATATGATGGTAAAACCGTATTATCAGATATTCAATGCAATTTTGAAGCAGGTATATATGGTTTGTTGGGACCGAACGGTGCCGGAAAAAGTACACTAATGAATATTATTTCTGATAATATAGCACCCAATCAGGGAGTCGTGTTATACGATGGCAAAAGCGTCGGTGATTTGGGGCGTGAATTTCGCAAGAAATTGGGCTATATGCCACAACAACAGAGAATGTACCAGGGGTTCAGTGTACTCCGTTTTTTGTATTATATGGGAACGCTCAGGGGAATGGATAAGAAAGATATTAAAGAGCGTTCTGAGTTAGTATTAAAACAGGTTAATATGTGGGAACACAGAAAAAAGAAATTGGGAGAATTATCAGGCGGAATGCGGCAACGTGTTTTATTGGCACAAACCATATTAGATAATCCTGAAATTCTTTTGCTGGATGAACCGACGGCCGGACTGGATCCCGAGGAAAGAATCCGTATCAGAAACCTGATTTCTAAAATCAGCTTAAACCGGATTGTTCTTTATTCAACACATGTGGTTTCGGATATAGAGTTTATTGCGGACAAAATCTTATGCCTTAAACAGGGCGTACTTATCGCAGAAAAAGAAACGGTAGAGTTGTATAAGGACTTAGATGGCAAGGTATTTTTGGTAGAATTAACAGAGGAGGAGTTGAAAACATTACCGGCTGATTGCATTGTCAGCAGTATGACAAAAACTAAAGATAAGAAACTGCAAGTGCGCGTTATTACGGATAGTCCGCTTCAGGGTATTACGTCAATTCCTGTATCAGCTAATTTGGAGGATGTTTACCTTGCGTTGTTCCAAGGAGAAAAAGAATGATTAGTCTGGTTAAATATGAATTATACAAATTGATTAAAAACCGGAGCATTATGGGCGTGTTGCTATTACTCTTTTTGTTATACCTTCTCTTTACAGGGATGCAGGTTAATTCAGAAATGCAGAAAAATCCGGTTGAGATATATAAGAATGTGTACGCTGAAATAAAGGATATGAAAACAGATGATATTCTGCCATATCTGGATGAAAAGAAACAGCAGTATTCATGGGAAGAGTTAGGCTACATAGATGAAAGGTTGTGGCAATATAGAGAGGTATATGGAGAAGCAGAAAAAGTACTTTTATATGAGCAATTTTTGGATAAAATAGCGCAAGCCGAAAAAAAATACTCCAGTGTCGGTATTTTTGCCAAAAAGGACGGATATGTAATCAAGAATATTAAGAAGACTGCTGCGGTATATGAGAAACTTGAAGGAACGGTTTTACCGGTTGAAGCTTCTAAAGGGGTAACCGGCGTGCTAAATAGCACTAGTTTACCGTTGTTCTTATTGGCTTCAATGTTTGTAAGTGTAGTATTTTTGTTCCAGCTCGACAGAAACACGGGAATTGAGTTAGTAGAGCGTACAACTGTCAGGGGAAGGGCACAACAGATGACGGCCAAAGTACTTACCATGATGGTATTGGCGTTTGTGTTTCTTATAGCATTTGTTTCGGTGAATATTACAATATATGGTATTATTTACGGATTTGGTAACTTACTAAGACCCATCCAGTCTGTACAGGGATTCTTAGGATGTCCATACAGTATATCCGTTTTAGGCTTTTTTGTTATAACCATGTTAACAAAATGGCTGGCACTGTTGGTTAGCGGATTGATTTTTGCTGTTATATGTTTAAAAACAAGAAAAGCCGGTGTTGCATTTTTCATAGCTGCCGTAATGATAGTTGTTATGGCATGTTGTTTTAAGCTAATTAATGACGCCTCCATATTTGTATATATTAAATACGTAAATCTTTTTACCTTATTGGAAAGCAGCATGCTTTATGCAAATTACAGAAATCTGAAAATATTCGGACAACCGGTAAGTGCGGTGACATGTCTTTGGTACGCGGTTATCGTGATATGTGTTACGTTATTGATTTATGTTATTTTTAAAGGTAGAAAGAAAAGGAATTATTCCAATAGGAAAAAGCGTGAGCGCATTATGCTTTTTAAACCGATTCCTAATATGTTTTGTCAGGTTGCATATAAGATGCTGGTATACGGAAGAAGTATTATCATTATCGTTATTGGAGCGGTTGTGGTGTTGGGAGCGTATTCAAAATATCCTGTATATTTAAGCCTGGAAGAGGAACAGTACCGGGCATATATGAATAAATTTGCAGGCCCCTATACTGAGGAAACCAAAGAGATGGTTGAGGCAGAAGAAAAACGGTTTGCCGATTTAAGGCAAACACTCTTTTCGTTAGCTATGGATTATGAGTCCGGTAATATTGATAGTCAGACGTATAGTGAAAAGCAAGCAGCAATAAATTCAGAATTACTTATCGAAGTTGCTTTCATCAGGACCAAATATAACTTGGAAAGAATCAGTAATATAGAAGGTGCTGAAAATGTTTACGATACCGGTTATAACCTTTTGCTGTCAGAAAAGAACCTGATGCTTATTTCTTACCTTATAATTGTAATCCTGTTGCTAACGGTTATTGCCGAGAATACCGTACAGGAAAGATTATCAGGAATGCAGGATTTGACTTATGCTACGGTAAATGGACGCAAAGTATTAAAAAGGCACGAATTGATAATATATGAATTGTGCGGTTTAGTGATATGTATCGTGGCATTCGGCGGAGAGATTATGTTTGCTGCCAAGAATTATGGGTTGTCTAATTTGAGTGCCAATGTAAGTAGTCTTGCAAGCATACAAGGGGGCGGTGACTATTCTATTCTGTTATATATCTTTTTCTTTTATTTAAAGAAAATCCTGGTTGTGGAATTGTTAATTGCACTATTTGTAGTAGGAATGGAAAAAGTGAAGAACCTTGTACGAAAATAGCATATAGTAAGAAAATCCGGAGTATACTCCGGATTTTTTTGTATAAGTCCATGTTGATTATTGATTTTTCAGAGCGTATAATAACGGTAAAAATTATTTTTACAGGTAAATACATAATTGGAGAGGATTCCTATATGAAAGTAGTAGTAGAAAATCTTACTAAAAAATTTCCTAACAGAAATAAGAAAATCCGCGAGGAAGTTATAGCGGTAGATAACTTTAACCTTGAGATTCCTGACGGAAAAATGATTGGCTTATTAGGGCCGTCAGGCTGCGGTAAGAGTACAACGCTTAATTTATTGTGTGGTTTATTAAAACCCACGGAAGGAAAAATATACTTTGGTGATAACGAAGTAACTGATTTGCCGGCAGAAAAGAGAGGCGTAGGACTTGTTTTCCAGAATTATGCATTATATCCGCATCTTACCGTAAGACAGAATATTATTTTCCCGTTACAGAATTTAAAAGGTGAAGAAAAGTTAAGTAAAGAAGTAATGGATGAAAAAGCACTTACCGTAGCTAAGCTGGTTCAAATTGATGAACTTATGGACAGAAAACCGAATGAACTTTCCGGTGGTCAGCAGCAACGTGTAGCTATTGCAAGAGCACTTGTTAAGAATCCGCGTATTCTACTTTTGGACGAGCCGTTATCCAATCTTGATGCAAGACTCAGATTACAGACGAGAGAGGAATTAAGCAGAATACAAAAGGAAACAGGAATTACTACCATCTTTGTAACACACGACCAGGAAGAGGCCATGAGCATTTCGGATTTGATTGTCGTTATGAAGGATGGAGCTATCCAGCAAGTGGGAAAACCACAGGAAGTGTATGACGAACCTGTGAACCTGTTTGTTGCAAAGTTTTTGGGAACACCGCCTATCAACGTGTTTGAAGGAGAACTTAAGGACAATAAGATATATATCGGAGAAACGCCGGTTCTTGATGCAGAGCCTGTAGAAGCCGGCAATAACGGTAAGAAGATATACATAGGTATCAGACCGGAAGGATTTATCCTGAACATAGACGGGGAATTATCCTGTAACCTTAACAAGGTAGAAGTTATGGGACGTGACTGCAGCGTGGTATGTACACATGAAAGCTCCCTTAATACAACTATAAGGGCCATTATTGATTCTGAAAACATAGCGGACATACAGGGAGCTAACGTGAGATTCAGTTTGAAGGCAAATAAGGTAGATATATTTGATTTTGAAACAGAGGAGAGGATATATCTAAAGTAGTTAGTTGTGTTTAGTAACCGATGACAGGAGACAATATAATGGAAAAGAAAAATTATAAGGGATGGTTATATCTATTACCTGCCATTCTTTTTCTCGGAATATTTATGGTGTATCCGTTAGTTGATGTATTTATATATTCTTTTGAGGAAGGATACAATTATGCATCACAGACAAGCTACGGAATGGGTGGCTATAATTATTCTTATGTATTACATGATACCTATTTTTTACAGGCAGTAAAAAATACATTTATTCTGGTAATTATAACGGTGCCCATTTCGACGGGGCTGGCCCTGCTTATTTCCATGGGATTAAGCTCGATAAAGCCGCTTAGAAATCTGTATCAGACTATTTATTTCCTGCCGTATGTAACCAATACCCTGGCAGTAGGTCTGGTGTTTATGATTTTGTTTAAGAAGACGCCGTATTCCGATGGTATGGTTAATGTGCTGATTAATTTCTTTGGTGGTAGCAGTGTGGACTTTATCGACGGACCGTATTGGGCAAAGATGTTTGTACTGTGCTTTTATACCATATGGGTTGTTATGCCGTTTAAGGTACTTATATTAACCAGTGCATTGGCATCCGTAAACCCGATTTACTATAATGCTGCCAAAGTAGACGGAACAAGCCGTTTCAGGATGTTTAGAAAGATTACGCTTCCGATGATATCCCCGTCCATTTTTTACCTGGTTATTACAGGTTTTATCGGGGCATTCAAAGCATACAGTGATGCAGTGGCCTTGTTTGGAACGGACTTGAATGCTGCACGGATGAATACGATAGTAGGATATATTTATGATATGCTTTACGGAAACAGCGGAGGATATCCGTCCTATGCATCCGCAGCCGCTATTATTTTATTTACAATTGTACTTACAATAACATGTATAAACCTTTTGGTTAGCAAGAAAAAAGTATTTTATTAATGCTTGATGGGAGAATGCTATGAGCAGAAAAGTAAGTAAGGTAATTATATATTCTTTGCTTTCGTTATGGGCAGTCATTGTTTTGTTCCCGTTCTATTTTATGGTGCTTACATCCGTAAAAGGATACGGAGCATATAATTCGGAATATATCCCGAAATTGTTTACGCTGTCGCCGACGATACAGAATTATGTGGATTCTTTTACCGCAGTACCTTTAGCAGATTATTTTTTGAATACATTGATATTTACGGTAGTAACAACACTTCTTATGCTGTTTGTTACCATCCTTTCCGCATTTGCTTTTTCGAGACTTGATTTTAAGGGAAAAGATATTGTGTTTACGCTGTTCCTTGCCCTTATGATGATACCGAATGAGCTTGTGGTTATAACAAACTATGTAACGATTACAGATTTGGAGATGCGTAATACCTTTTCGGGACTTATTTTGCCGTCCGTTACTTCTGTGTTTTACATATATTTGTTAAAAGAGAACTTTTCACAGATCCCGGAAGAGCTGTATAAGGCGGCAAAAGCCGATGGCACTTCTGACTTAAGATACCTGTTAAGAGTTATGATTCCTATCTGCAGACCGACCATTGTGACCATTACCATTCTTAAAATTGTGGAATGCTGGAATTCATATATATGGCCGAGACTTATAACGGATGATCAGAATTATTATCTGGTATCAAACGGAATCCAGGAAATTAGGGAAAACGGTTTTGGCCGTGAAAATATTCCTGCCATGATGGCGGCGGTGGTTGTTATTTCTGTGCCGTTAATAGTACTTTTCCTGATTTTCAGAAAGAAAATCATGGAAGGTGTTGCAAGAGGAGGGACAAAAGGATGATGAAGAGAAAAAGATTTCTTTTAACCTTTCTGTTGTGTATGTTTTGCCTGTTGTTTACGGGCTGTCATGGTAAGGGAAAGTTAAAACCGTTTGAAATGCCGGAGGAATTTGATACTACAAGAACGTATGAGATTACTTTCTGGGCAAAGAATGATACAAATATTAAACAGACTACCATTTATAAAAATGCCATTAAAGAATTTGAAAAATTGTATCCGAATATAAAGGTTAATCTCAGATTATATACGGACTACGGAAGAATTTATAATGATGTTATAACCAATATTTCGACAAATACTACGCCGAACGTGTGTATTACGTACCCGGACCATATTGCGACATATCTTACGGGAGAGAATTCTGTGGTAAGACTTAATGAGTTGTTTGAGGATGATAAATACGGTCTTGGCGGAAGTGAAATTAAATTTGATGCACCTACAAAAGAAGAGATTATTCCAAAATTTTTAGAGGAATGTTATGTAAATGATGGTTATTATGCTTTCCCGTTTATGCGTTCCACGGAAGCGTTATATATTAATAAAACGTATGTCGAAAAATTGGGATATCAGATTCCGGATGAGCTTACATGGGATTTTGTTTGGGAAGTTTCCAATGCAGCGATGGCTAAGGATGGGGAAGGTAATTTCTTAGTAAACGGACAGAAGGTTTTAATACCGTTTATTTACAAATCCACGGATAACATGATGATTCAGATGTTAAAACAGCTGGATGCCGGATACTCCAACGCTGACGGAGAGATTCTCTTATTTAATGAAGAAACCGAAAAAATATTATATACAATAGCAGACAGTGCAGAAACCGGTGCTTTTTCGACCTTTAAGATTTCAAGCTATCCGGCCAACTTCCTGAATGCGGGACAATGTATTTTTGCTATTGATTCAACAGCAGGTGCGACATGGATGGGAACGAATGCGCCCCTCCTTGATATCAGTGAAGAAAATCTTGTGGAATTTGAAACGGTAGTTATGCCAATTCCGCAATTTAATCCTAAGGAACCTAAAATGATCTCACAAGGTCCATCCGTATGCGTGTTTAATAAGAGGGATAGCCAGGAGGTACTTGCCTCATGGATATTTGCACAGTTTCTTTTAACGAATGATATCCAAAATGCTTATGCCGGTACGGAAGGCTATGTTCCGGTAACTAAGAAAGCGCAGGAGTCGGAAGCTTATCAGGACTATTTGTCAAGATGCGGTGAAGACAACGATATGTATTATGATATTAAAATAAAAGCATCGCAGTTGCTTCTGGATAATACGGAAAATACATTTGTAACGGCTGTATTTAACGGTTCGACATCTCTGCGTAATGCGGCGGGACAGCTTATTGAAAATGTAACCAAAGCGCGCAGACGAAATCAGACGGTAGATGAAGCATTTATCCGGAAACTGTATGAAGATGTGACGTCGCTATACAGGTTGAATCAGGGCGGAAAAGAAAGCAATGCCATTTCATCCGGCAAAGCAGAACTCGGACCGTTACCCAAAACTTCTGTAACGTTACTTACGGTATTAGGGGTTGTCTGGGTACTAATATTGTCGTATGTTGTTTTTGAACAACGAAAAAAGAAGAAAAATAAATAAATTTATAAAATAAAATTGATTTATTTTCCTTTTGGAGTATAATAAGCATTGTGTTTATTTATTAACAAAGATATTTAAGAGGAGACAGAAATGAAAAAAGCAGTAAAATTATTATTAGCACTTACGTTGATCGTATCCATGATTGGTTGTGGATCAAGCAAGAAAGATGATGCAGATGTTAAGTCAGAAGGCGTTATGACACACGCAGAGTACATTGCAGCAGCACTTGAGACAGAAGTTGTAGTTGAGACTTATGTACAGAATAAGCAGGGCTGGTGGGAAGACAAAGCTACTCTTTATACACAGGATAAAGATGGTGCATACTTCATTTATGAAATGCCATGTACTGAAGAACAGTATGCTAAGTTAGAAAAAGGTACCAAGATTAGAGTTAAAGGTTACAAAGCAGAGTGGAAGGGTGAAGTGGAAATCAAAGACGTAAGCGAATTCGAAATCTTAGAAGGAAGCTATGTGGCTAAGGCTACTGACGTAACAGATTTACTTGGTAAAGATGATTTAATCAAACACCAGAATGAATTCGTAGCTTTCAAGGGAATGACAGTAGAAGCTACTAAGGATGCAGAGGGTAACGATGTTGCTTTCCTTTACAACTGGGATGGTTCAGGAGAAGAAGGAAACGATTTATACTTTAACGTATCCATTAACGGAAATACATATACATTTACTGTAGAGTCATATTTAACAGGCGCAGATACAGATGTATATAAGGCAGTTAAAGGTTTAAAGATTGGCGATAAGATTGATATGGAAGGTTTCTTATACTGGTATGAAGGTGTAAATCCACATATCACTTCTGTAACAGTAAAATAATTAATTTGTAACATTAGGATGTCGAATGCTTTGGTAATTATATCAGAGTATTCGGCATCTTTTTTTTATTGTCATTTCTTTATGACAAAACATTATGAAATTCCCATAAAAAAAGCGGAAAACGTGCGATGACTTAAACTTGAAAAGAAAAAGTCATTTTGTTACCATTCCTGTTGTAAAAAAAAGTATGGAGGATTGTTATGGAGCAATTAAATGTTATTACAAAGGATGATAACAGAAGAATGTTTAGAATGTTGGAGGATTTGCTGACAAATAATAAGGAATTTCAGATTATGATTACAGTTCCTTCGAAAGAAAATGGGGTTTCAGACAAAATACAGCAGGAAACAGAAGTAAAAAGAGTGCATGATTTGGAAAAAGATGTAACAGACATGATTCATGAGATAGGCGTTCCTGCTCATATAAAAGGGTATCAGTACTTAAGGGAAGCTATTATGATGTCAGTTGAAGATACGGAAATGTTAAATTCAATTACAAAAATATTATATCCGACCATTGCTAAGAAGTTCCAGACGACACCGAGCCGCGTAGAACGTGCCATAAGACACGCAATAGAGGTTGCGTGGAGCAGAGGAAGAATGGAAACATTAGATGCTTTGTTTGGGTATACAATAAATACCGGAAAGGGAAAACCAACCAATTCTGAATTTATTGCACTGATTGCTGACAGAATCCGCTTGTCATACAGAGGATAAAATACTTTCTTTATATCGAAATGTATAGTATAATGGGAAAAAGTGATGAAATGCAAGATAGGAGGCTTAAGATGAAGAAAATACTGTTTGCTGCATCAGAAGGAGTACCATTTATAAAGACAGGTGGACTGGCCGACGTTGTAGGTTCTTTGCCAAAGTGTATTGATAAGGAGTATTTTGACGTCAGAGTTATCCTTCCGAAGTATACCTGCATGAAGCAGGAGATGAAAGACCTTATGGAATATAAGATGAATTTCTATATGGACTTCCATTGGCGTGAAGAATACGTTGGGATTTTTGAAACAAAATATGACGGAATTACTTATTATTTTATTGATAATGAGTCCATGTTCAGCGGACCTAAACCATACAGTGATAATGGGTATGACGAAATTGAAAAATTTGCGTTTTTTTCAAAAGCAGTTTTATCTTCACTGCCGTTAATCGGTTTTCAACCGGATTTAATACATTGCCATGATTGGCAGACAGGTTTGATTCCGGTATATCTGAAAGAGCGTTTTCGCGGTAATGAATTTTTCTGGAATATTAAAACCGTTATGACGATTCATAACTTAAAGTTCCAGGGAAAATGGGATATTAAAGCAGTTAAAGATATTACAGGACTTGCGGATTATTATTTTACACCGGATAAGCTGGAGGCATATAAGGATGCGAACCTCTTAAAGGGAGGAATTGTTTTTGCAGATGCAATTACAACGGTCAGCGCAACCTATGCTAATGAAATAATGACCGGATTCTATGGGGAGAATCTGGATGGCCTGCTTAGTGCACGCCGCAATGACTTAAGAGGTATTGTAAACGGTATAGATTATGAAATTTATGACCCTGAAAAAGATAAATCAATAGACTTTTCTTTTGATCAGGTTACTTTTAGAAAAGAGAAAGTTAAAAATAAAACGGCATTACAGAAACAACTTGGATTGCCGGTGGATAAAAGCAAGATGATGATAGGAATTGTGTCCAGACTTACAGACCAGAAGGGATTTGACTTAATTGCCTATGTAATGGATGAGTTATGTCAGGACGATGTTCAGATTGTTGTTTTAGGAACAGGAGACGAACAGTACGAGAATATGTTCAGGCATTTTGCATGGAAGTATCCGGAAAAGGTTTCTGCGAATATCTACTATTCTGAGGATCTTTCCCATAAGATATATGCTTCCTGTGATGCATTCCTTATGCCATCCTTATTTGAACCGTGCGGACTGAGCCAGTTAATTGCGCTTCGGTACGGTACTGTCCCGATTGTCAGGGAAACGGGCGGACTTAAGGATACGGTTGAACCGTATAATGAGTATGAGAATGCAGGTACGGGCTTTAGTTTTATGAATTACAATGCCCACGAAATGTTAGGTACAATCCGATATGCCGAACATATCTATTACGATAGAAAGCGGGAATGGAATAAGATAGTTGACCGGGGTATGACAGTGGATTACTCTTGGGAAACTTCAGCGGTTAAATATCAGGAGATGTATGACTGGTTAATCGGTTAACACCGGAAAAAAAGGATACCCGGAAGGATATCCTTTTTTATATGAAAGGAAATTGCACGAAAAGTAGTGCGTTTTTTACTATTAAGAAAAGGATGATATATTATGGCTTTTGACGGAATAACCGTAGCAGCGGTTGTAGATGAACTAAAAGAGAAACTGCTGAATACAAGAATTAATAAAATAGCACAACCGGAAAGCGACGAGTTGTTGCTTACCATTAAGGGAAATTCTACACAATACAGACTGCTTATTTCGGCAGATGCCTCCCTGCCTCTTATTTATCTTACAGAGGATAATAAGACATCACCCATGAATGCACCGGCATTTTGTATGCTTTTGCGTAAACATATACAGAATGGAAGAATTGTGGATGTGTATCAGCCGGGGCTTGAAAGGGTTATTGTGTTTGTTGTGGAGCACCTTAATGAAATGGGTGATTTATGCCGTAAAAAACTGATTGTTGAGCTTATGGGAAAACACTCAAACATTATTTTTTGCAATGAAGACGATATCATTCTGGACAGTATTAAGCATATTTCCGGTATGGTCAGCTCTGTCCGCGAGGTTCTTCCGCAGCGGGCTTACTTTATTCCGAAAACGGAGGAAAAAATAGAGCTGAAAGAAGCCTCCAAGGATATGATCACCGGCAGGGTATTTGAAAAGGCCTTACCGTTATATAAGGCTTTATACGGGCAGATTACCGGTGTTTCACCTATACTTGCACAGGAAATGTGTTATCGTGCAGGACTGGATGCAGACCGGGCGGCCAATTCGTTTGAAGCGCCGGATAGGGAAAAGATGTATGAAGCTATTATGCAGATTGCGCTTATTATAGAAAATGGGGATTATTCTCCGGTTGTTTATTATGAGAATAAAATACCCAAAGAATATAGTGCATTACCGTTGACGCTTTATGAAAAGAGCGCAGGGGTTAGTGCAAGAGAGTATGATTCCGTATCGGAACTCTTATGTTCATATTATGCCGAAAAGAATAAGGTTACGCGTATGCGCCAGAAAACGGTTGATTTGAGGAAAATCATCTCAAACGCCATAGAACGTAATGCCAAAAAACTTGACCTGCAGTTAAAGCAGCTTAAGGATTCCGATAAGAAAGATAAATACAGAATATACGGGGAATTGCTTAATACGTATGGTTACGGTATAGAAGAAGGTGCCAAGGAAGCAGAACTAATTAATTATTATGATAATACAACGGTTAAAGTACCGTTGGACCCTACTTTAAGTGCGAAAGATAACGCTAAAAAGTATTTTGATAAGTACAGTAAGTTGAAAAGAACTGCTGAGGCACTTCAAACCTTGACAAAAGAGACGGAAGAAGAACTTAAGCACCTTGAAACAGTTGCGGTTTGTATTGATCTGGCAGAAAGGGAAGAAGACCTTATACAGATTAAGGAAGAGCTGATTGAAAGCGGTTATGTTAAGAGAAAAGGCGTTGGTAAAAAGGAAAAAATAACAAGTAAGCCATACCATTATGTAAGCCGTGACGGTATAGATATATATGTCGGAAAGAATAATTTCCAAAATGAAGAACTTACCTTTAAAATAGCTACGGGTAATGACTGGTGGTTCCATGCGAAGGGAA
The DNA here is from genome assembly GCA_045576455.1 of Lachnospiraceae bacterium. Taxonomy (GTDB): domain Bacteria; phylum Bacillota; class Clostridia; order Lachnospirales; family Lachnospiraceae; genus RGIG4034. Next base: position 141,878 of record JAZNGM010000025.1, read on the forward strand.
TGCCGGGCTCCCATGTAATTATGAAAACAGATTTAAAAGAAATACCGGATTCCTCTTTTGAAGATGCAGCGCGCCTTGCGGCATATTATTCCAAAGGAAGAGAGCAGGATAAGGTTGAAGTTGATTATATTCAGAAGAAAAATGTTAAGAAACCGAATGGTGGTAAACCGGGATTTGTTGTATATTATACGAATTATTCAATGATGGCAGATACCGATATCCGAGACTTGACGTTAAAAAATGCATGACGTATAATAATCTGAGGTATGCAACCGTATGAGTTAACGGGTTGGGACCAAAACGAAAGAAAGAGAACTGCTTATAAACAGTATGCTTCAAGGCATGGATTTTAAAATGATTAAGAGTATGACAGGCTTCGGAAGAAGTGAGGCTTCTCTTGGTACAAAGGTGTTTACGGTCGAGATGAAAACCGTAAATCACCGATATCTTGATGTTAATATCAAGATGCCAAAGAAACTGAATTTTTTTGAAGCAGCTATCAGAAACAGTATCAAAGATTATCTTCAGAGAGGTAAAGTAGACATTTTTATTTCTTATGAAGATACGGGTGAGAACACCATTAATTTAAAATACAATAAGGAAGTAGCAGGTACTTACCTTAAGTATTTGAAAGAAATTGAACAGGATTTTGAACTTCCTAATGATATCAGGGTATCAACCATTGCTAAATTCCCGGAAGTGTTTACTATGGAAGAAACTGAAATTGATGAAGAAGAAATCTGGAAAGAACTTGAGAAAGCCGTGACGGGCGCTTGTAAAGGTGTTGTGGAAACACGTGTCAAGGAAGGCGAGAATTTAAAAAATGACTTAATTTCCAAACTTGACGGAATGCTTGAACACGTAGACTATATTTCATCGAGATCACCTGAAATTATCAAGGAATATAGAAAGAAACTTGAGGACAAAGTGCGTGAACTTATCGGTGATTCACCGATAGAGGATAACCGCGTACTTACGGAAGTGGCTATTTTTGCAGATAAGATTTGTGTGGATGAAGAAATTGTACGCTTAAAGAGCCATATCGAGACTACCAAGAAGAATCTTAATGAAGGTGGCAATATTGGTAGAAAGCTTGATTTTATTGCACAGGAAATGAACCGTGAAGCAAATACCATTCTTTCCAAAGCAAATGATCTTGATATTTCTAACCATGCAATTGAACTCAAAACAGAAATTGAGAAAGTAAGGGAGCAGATCCAGAATATTGAATAATTTAATTAACATTGGATTTGGTAATATTGTAAATACAACGAAGATAATTGCTGTTGTGAGCCCTGATTCAGCACCTATCAAGCGACTGGTGCAGTCTGCAAAAGAATCCGGTAATGCAATTGATGCAACCCAGGGACGTAAGACAAAAGCCGTTCTTGTAATGGAAGGCGGCAAAGTTGTTCTCAGTGCGTTGCTACCGGAGACGATAGCGGGAAGAGCTCAGGCAGAGAATGAGGAACAGGATGAAGCGTAAAGGAATATTAATCGTTATTTCGGGATTTTCCGGTGCCGGAAAGGGAACACTTGTTAAGCGGCTGTTGGAAAAATATGATAACTATGCGCTGTCTATTTCCATGACTACCAGACAACCGCGCGCCTATGAGGAAAACGGAAGAGAGTACTTTTTTGTTTCCAGGGAGCAGTTTGAAAATAAGATTCAGGCGGAAGGTTTTATAGAACATGCCCGTTATTGTGACAATTATTATGGGACCCCGCGCGATTATGTTGAGGAGCAGCTTGAACTTGGTAAGGATGTCATTCTTGAAATAGAAATTCAAGGTGCCATGGAAGTTAAGAAAAAGATTCCGTCAGCCATGTTGTTGTTTGTTGCACCGCCAAGCGCTGCTGAACTTAAGAGAAGATTGGTAGGACGCGGAACGGAAACAACAGAGGTTATTGACAAGAGACTCAGCCGTGCTTATGAAGAATCAGAAGGCATTGAGCAATATGATTATATAGTTATTAATGACGATCTTGAAATATGCGTCGAAGAACTGAATAATATAGTGTTGGCAGCACATTGTGCACCATCCAGAAATGAAGAATTTGTTAATCAAATCAGAGAAGAGCTTAAAGGCTTTTCGAAAGGAGAATAATATGATACATCCATCTTACACAGACTTAATGAAAGTAGTAAACAGTAATGTTGAACCGGGTGAACAGCCGGTAGTAAACAGCCGTTATTCTATCGTAATGGCAACTTCAAAAAGAGCAAGACAGATTATTGACGGTCAGGAAGCTTATGTGGAAGACTCCGGTAAGAAACCGCTTTCTGTAGCAGTTGATGAACTTAATAAGGGTAAAATCCAGATTTTAAATGAAGAAGTTGTAGAAGATTAATGAGGGGAAAGGAAATATAACTTTAGGTGTATTTCCTTTTCGTTTTTTTCGTGAGATTAAAACGTGCTCCGTCATGAAAGGATTAATATGAGGATATATTTTGTCTCATTAGGATGCGATAAAAATCTGGTGGATTCAGAAGTCATGTTGGGCTTATTAAGAGAAGCCGGATTTTCGTTTACGGATGATGAAAATGAAGCAGATGTTGCAATTGTTAATACATGTTGCTTTATTCATGATGCCAAAGAAGAGAGTATTAATACACTTATTGAGCTTGGAAAGCTTAAGAGTGATGGTAAATTAAAAGCATTAATAGCTTCAGGATGCCTTGCCCAGCGTTATCATAAAGAGATAGCGGAGGAAATACCGGAAGTGGATGCCATTATTGGTACCCTTGCCATCGAGTCTGTGGTAAAAGCCGTTCAGAAAGCACTTAATAATGAAAAAGAAACCTATTTAAATGATATAAATGCAGCGCCGTTTATTGGCGGAAAGAGAATCAATACTACCGGCGGATATTATGCATATCTGAAAATTGCCGAAGGATGTGACAAGCATTGTACGTACTGCATTATTCCGAAGGTGAGAGGAAATTTCCGTTCGGTTCCGATGGAACAGCTGGTTGCGCAGGCAGAAATGCTTGCACAACAAGGAATTAAGGAATTAATTTTAGTAGCCCAGGAGACTACACTTTACGGTGTGGATTTGTATGGAAGTAAAAAATTGCCTGAGCTTATGAAAAAATTATGTGAAATAGAAGGCATTGCATGGATACGTCTTTTGTATTGTTATCCTGAAGAAATAACGGATGAATTGATAGATACAATGAAGACGGAGCAAAAAATCCTTCCGTATATAGATATGCCGGTCCAGCATGCTTCAGATCCGATTCTTAAGCGTATGGGGCGTCGTACTACAGAAAAACAAATACGTGGTATAGTGTCAAAGCTCAGACAGGAAATTCCTGAAATATGTATAAGAACCACATTGATAACCGGATTCCCTGGGGAAACGCAGGAGGATTATGAAACCTTGTACCGGTTTGTCAATGAACTTGAATTTGACAGACTGGGTGTGTTTACGTACTCGGCTGAAGAAGATACACCGGCAGCCCTTATGCCTGACCAAATTGACGATAGTGTAAAAGAACAGCGTCGGGATGAAATCATGGAGTTACAACAGGAAATTGCATTTGAAAAAGCAGAACTGATGACAAATAAGGTTCTTGATGTTATGATAGAAGGAAGAATAGTAACAGAGAATGCTTATGTTGCCCGTTCCTATAAAGATGCACCGGAAGTGGATGGTTATGTATTTGTCAATACACAAAGAGATTTGATGAGCGGTGACATTGTTAAGGTAAGAATTACAGGATCCAATGAATATGATTTGACAGGAGAGATTGAAGATGAATTTACCGAATAAACTGACTATTTTCAGAGTAATACTTATTTTACCGTTTTGCATTTTCTTACTGACAGATTTTGCTGATCCGGCATCAGATTGGATTGCACTGGGTATATTCATAGTTGCAAGTCTTACGGATTTGTTAGACGGTCAGATTGCAAGGAAATATAATCTTGTGACAAATTTTGGTAAGTTTATGGATCCGCTTGCAGATAAACTTTTGGTAAGTGCGGCGTTAATCGCATTAACAGAACTTCACAGAATTCCGGGCTGGATTGTAATAATTATTATCAGCCGCGAATTTGTAATCAGCGGTTTCAGATTGATTGCGGCAGAGAAGGGTGTAGTTATAGCCGCAGGATATATCGGTAAGTTTAAGACAACATTCCAGATGATAATGGTATGTCTTATGATCGGAAATATTGAACAGCTTTGGCTTGTTACAGACATAGTAATGTATATTGCGCTTGCTTTAACAATCATTTCTCTTATTGATTATCTGATCCGTAACAAAGATGTAATGAAAGATGAGGTTTCATAATTTCTGATGCAGAACGTTAATGACGAAATAAAGTGTGATGCTAATGTTAAAATGACGCAAAGTAATCATGAAACGGTGCAAAGTAATCATGAAACGGTGCAAAGTAATCATGAAACAGTGCAAAGTAATCATGAAACAGTGCAAAGTAATCATGAAAGGCCGGAGAGTAATGATTCTTGCGCAATTGAGTGTCAGGTGGTGCGGCTTTTAAACGAGAAAAAGCTAACACTGGTGACCGCTGAATCCTGTACCGGAGGAATGATTAGTGCAAAATTAGTTGCCGTACCCGGAGTATCCGAGGTTTTTCTCGCCGGACTCGTTACGTATGCCAATAAAGCAAAAAGGCGTTTCCTCTCTGTTAAAAAGAATTCTTTAAAAGAGCATGGTGCGGTAAGTGAAAAGGTTGCAAAGCAAATGGCAATCGGTGCTAAAAAGAGTATGAAAGCGGATGCTGCCATTTCGGTTACCGGGATTGCAGGACCCGGTGGCGGTACTTTAAAAAAGCCGGTGGGACTTGTGTATATCGGTTGTACGGTTTGTGACAAAACGAAAGTAATTAAAAGAAACTTTACGGGTAGCAGACAAGAGATAAGGGAAGCTGCCACGCAAGAAGCTTTAACGTTGTTATATAATTGCCTGAAGGAATGTTGAGTCTGATAGCAGACGATTCGTTTTTTCGGGCGTTTTATTTATATTTATGCTTGTGTTAATGATTGTGCTTGTGCTTGCGCTTGTGTTAATGTTTGTGCTTGTGCTTGTGTTTATGTTTGCTTTTATGCTTGCGCTTGTGTTTATGTTTATGTTTGTGTTTATGCTTATGTTTATGACGTTGTTTGCTTATATAAGCTAATTTACCAATATTTGCTTTGTAATGCACAAAAAATTGGGTGCCGCAGCCATCAACATACCAATATTTGCTTTGTAATGCACAAAAAACTGGGTGCCGCAGCCGTCAACATACCAATATTTGCTTTGTAATGCACAAAAAACTGGGTACCGCAGCCATTAACATACCAATATTTGCTTTGTAATGCACAAAAAACTGGGTGCCGCAGCCATTAACATACCAATATTTGCTTTGTAATGCACAAAAAACTGGGTGCCGCAGCCATCAACATACCAATATTTGCTTTGTAATGCACAAAAAACTGGGTGCCGCAGCCATTAACATACCAATATTTCACTTGATTTGCATAAACTACTGTGTACTATACCGAACAAGGAGTGCCACTTTATAAAATGTCTCTGACAAAAGGGACTGATTGATTGACACCCCCATACACCTATGCTACAATTTTTATATCTAAAAAATCTGTAATTTCTATGAGCATTTCGCTCCAATTTCCGGATTTTAATTAAAATGAATAGGGGTGATGCTTATGAGGGTTATTTATTGGACTTTATCTATGGTAGTATCATAAATATCAATTGGAAATAAAATATAAAAATCCGATTGACAAAATCGAACAAATGTTTTATATTAGTTTTAGGCAAACATTTGTTCTTGTATAAAGGAGAGTATATGGAAAGAGAAGAAAAGCTTAAAGCGTTAGATGCGGCATTATCACAGATTGAAAGACAGTTTGGAAAAGGTTCGGTTATGAAATTAGGAGACCCTACAGCACAGATGGCTGTGGAGACTATACCGACAGGGTCTTTGAGCCTTGATATTGCATTAGGTTTGGGAGGAATTCCAAAGGGAAGAATTGTAGAGATTTACGGACCGGAATCAAGTGGTAAGACAACCGTAACATTACATATGATTGCCGAGATACAGAAAAGAGGCGGTATCGCCGGATTTATTGATGCAGAGCATGCATTGGATCCGTCCTATGCGAAGAATATAGGTGTAGATATTGATAATTTATATATATCACAGCCGGATAACGGAGAGCAGGCATTAGAAATTACTGAGACAATGGTACGTTCCGGAGCAATTGATATAGTAGTTGTAGACTCTGTGGCAGCACTGGTTCCTAAGGCTGAGATAGACGGAGATATGGGAGATTCCCATGTGGGGCTCCAGGCTCGTTTAATGTCGCAGGCATTAAGAAAACTTACGGCTGTAATAAGCAAGTCGAATTGTACGGTTGTTTTCATTAACCAGCTTCGTGAGAAGGTTGGCATTATGTTTGGTAATCCGGAAACCACAACAGGTGGACGTGCACTCAAGTTTTATTCGTCTGTACGTCTTGATGTAAGAAGAATAGAATCCTTAAAGCTTGGTGGAGAAGTGGTGGGTAACAGAACCCGGGTTAAAGTCGTTAAGAATAAGGTTGCGCCACCATTTAAGGAAGCGGAATTTGATATTATGTTTGGTACGGGAATTTCACGTGAAGGTGATATCCTTGATTTAGCAAGCGAGGTTAACATAATATCAAAGAGCGGCGCATGGTATGCTTATGAAGGTAATAAGATCGGCCAGGGAAGAGAAAATGCCAAGATTTATTTGAAAGACAATCAGGCATTCTGTGATGAAATTGAGAAAAAAGTAAGAGAGTATTATGGTCTTAATCCAGAAGATAAGGAAACAGAAACTTCCAAGAAAAAGAATGCTGACTAATTATAATTAATAATTTTGAAGGTATTTTGTAATGTATGTAACAGAGATTAAAGAAATATCAAAATCAAAATGTCGCATTTCAATTGATGGAGAGGTCGCCTTTGCACTATACAAAGGCGACCTTAGATTATATAAAGTTGAGCTTAATAAAGAAATCAGTTCTACAGTGTATAAGGAACTCTTGGAAAAGGTTCTATTGAAACGGGCAAAACTCAGGTGCATGAATTTGCTAAAAGCACGTGCCTATACAGAGAAGCAGTTAAGAGATAAATTGAAACAGTCATATTATCCCGAGGAAATAACAGATAAAGCATTATTATATGTTAAACAATATCATTATGTAGATGATAAAAGGTATTGCGATGATTATGTTTCGGCGCATATATCAAAACTTAGTAAACAGTCTATTATTCATAAACTTCAGGAAAAAGGGATTAGCAAGGAGATGTCACTTGCTTCATATAATGAGATGTTAAATGATATAATGCCTGATAATAATGGTCACGGTGTTTCGTTATGCGAACGTGAGCAGATTAAAGCCCTGATTCAGAAGAAAAATTTTAATATGGAATGCGCAGATAAGAAAGAAATTAACCGTATGATAGCTTTTCTTGTAAGAAGAGGGTATCAATATAATGACATTAGTGCGGTAATGCGTCTGTATAATGAAAATGAGTGAAAATATTGTATAAATATACAGATTGTATAATAGTTTTTGAATTTTCTTATGCAAAATATATATAATGCTTGACATAATATTCGATTAAGATTAAAATTTAAGTGTTGTAAAATTCTTTGAAACGGTTTCGTTTCATTTAGTATAATCGGTAGGAAATCATTCGATTATAGATTTTGTACAATGAAAATAAAATAAGGAGGTTCACCTGTACATGCCAATACTGGAATGTGGAATTGCAGTTCTGGTAACTCTTGTTATAGCTGTTCCGCTTTCTGCTATCATTGCTGTTAATCGCCGTAAGAAAACGGTTGAAGCGAAGATAGGAAGCGCAGAAGAAAAGGCAAGAGAGATTATTGATGAAGCTCTTAAGACTGCTGAGGCTAAAAAACGTGAAGGAATGCTCGAGATTAAAGAGGAATCTATCCGTACTAAGAATGAGTTGGATAAGGAAATCAAAGAAAGAAGAGCAGAAGTACAGCGTTATGAAAGACGTATTCAGCAAAAAGAAGAGAACATTGATAAGAAATCAGAAGCAATTGAAAGAAAAGAACAGAGTTTAGCTGCAAAGGAAGAAAATCTGAACCGTCAGAAAGAAGAAATTGCAAAGTTAAACGAGGAACGGGTACAGGAACTTGAACGAATCTCAGGATTAACCTCCGAACAAGCAAAAGAACACTTATTGAGAATTGTTGAAGAAGAAGTAAAACACGAGAAGGCAATGATGATTAAGGATTTGGAAGCCAGAGCGAAAGAAGAGGCTGACAAGAGAGCTAAAGAATTAGTTGTCACTGCTATTCAGAAGTGTGCTGCAGATCATGTGTCAGAAACTACAATATCTGTAGTACAGCTTCCTAGTGATGAAATGAAAGGTAGAATCATTGGACGAGAGGGAAGAAATATCAGAACACTCGAAACAATGACCGGTGTAGATTTAATTATTGATGATACGCCGGAAGCTGTTGTTTTATCAGGCTTTGATCCAATTAGGAGAGAAGTTGCAAGAATTGCCTTGGAAAAATTGATTGTTGACGGACGTATCCATCCGGCAAGAATTGAAGAAATGGTTGAAAAGGCACAAAGAGAAGTAGAAGTTATGATTAAAGAAGAAGGTGAGGCTACTGCACTTAATGTAGGTGTACATGGGCTTCATCCTGAACTGATTAAGTTACTTGGTAAAATGAAATTCAGAACAAGCTATGGTCAGAATGCATTAAAGCATTCCGAAGAAGTTGCTATCCTTTCAGGATTACTTGCAGCGGAAATGGGACTTGATGTAAGAATGGCAAAGAGAGCCGGTTTGCTTCATGATATCGGTAAATCTGTCGATCATGAAATGGAAGGTTCACATATACAGCTTGGTGTTGAACTTTGTAAAAAGTATAAGGAATCACCAATTGTAATTAATGCGGTTGAATCACATCATGGTGATGTGGAACCGACATCCCTTATTGCATGTATAGTACAGGCTGCGGATACAATATCTGCTGCACGTCCTGGTGCAAGAAGAGAAACATTAGAAACATATACAAGTAGGTTAAAACAGTTAGAAGATATAACAAACAATTTCAAAGGTGTAGATAAGTCTTTTGCTATTCAAGCGGGTAGAGAGATTCGAGTAATGGTAGTTCCAGAACAGATAACAGACGCAGATATGGTTCTGTTAGCAAGAGATATTTCCAAGAAGATTGAAACTGAATTGGAATATCCGGGACAGATTAAGGTTAATGTTATCAGAGAATCACGCGTTATAGATTACGCAAAATAAATCTGTTATTAGTATAGAATATGCAGGTTTTATGATGATAAGAAAAAGATATGGTTTAATGCCATATCTTTTTTTTAACATTTGTAAAGTATGAAAATAATTATTAAAGATATACAAGGAGAAAGCAGTACATGGATAAATTTGAAAGAATTTCACGTGATTTGGTGCATAAAGGAAAAATAATTGAATACTATGAAGATACTCTAAAAGTACCTAACGGTAATATTGTTAAATATGATTTTATCGGTCATAAAGGAGCAGCTGCGGTGGTGCCGGTGACGGAGGATGGTAAGATATTAATGGTCCGTCAATATCGTAATGCTTTGGATAGGGAAACTTTGGAAATTCCAGCAGGTGGACTTAATAGTATTTCAGAGCCAACCAAAGATGCAGCAGCCCGTGAATTGAATGAAGAAACGGGATATGCATCGGATGATTTGGAATTTTTAATTTCTATCAGAACTACAGTGGCTTTCTGTAATGAAAAAATTGATGTTTATGTGGCAAACAATCTTAAAAAGAGCTGTCAGAATTTAGATGAAGATGAGTTTATAAACGTTGAGAAGATGGATGTAAATGATTTGATAGAGATGATTTATGAAGGAAAAATTGAAGACTCAAAAACAATAGCGTCTATACTTGCTTATTATAAAAAGTATTGTATGAAGTAATATGACATATAATTAAGGGATAAGGTTTGAGGTGTGTGTGGATTGAGAAAGTATTACACCGAAATGCTTGTTCCTTTTTTTGTTGGATTTCTGCTTAGCATTCTTTTTACTTCCTTGTGTCATCCCCTTATGCTGGGCGAAGATGCAGTTATTATAAGGGGAGGATTATATAACAGGGAAGTACTTATGTCGTTAGGTAATGTTTCCATTAATCGTTTGGGCCTGTTTTTCTTTGCGTTGAAGCACCGGTTAACATTGTATTTTGTAATGTTAATTATGACGTTAATGAAACGTAAGGAAATAAAAGGAGGAATTCTGGCTTATATTGGTATCTGTATAGGCGTTTCGCTAACTGCCATGATTGCAAGAATTGGCATGTGGGGGATATTATTGTTCGTCGTAGCATTGTTTCCGCAAGGACTTTTTTATATTCTTGCATATGGAATGCTGATTCAACATATGGGAACAGATTTGAACACAAAAGGACTGGGTTTTATGTCTGTTTTTGTGGGCGTATTATTAGTTATTACCGGATGCTTTTTGGAAAGTTATGTAAATTCATTTCTTGTTTCAAAGTTTTTGAAAATTTATTTTTCCTAAATTACAACATATGGTAGACATAAAATGGCTATTTCCGATATGTTGTACCCATGCCGAAAAATGCCCATTTTATCAATATTTTAGGGAAAAAACAGATTGATTTTGCCTGTTTTATTGATTATAATATTAACTAGACGTCACTAAATGGGATGTTATTTTTATGGGGATGGTTTACGATAATGATGCAAAAAGAGATAGGGGCTTTTATTCATTATTTAAAAGAAGTTAAGAAAGCTTCCAATAACACAGAAATGTCATATAAGCGTGATCTTGGGAAAGTTTCTGATTATTTATCCGGATGTGGGATTACAGAAATTAACAGGGTAAAATATGAGGACTTAGCTTCTTATGTGCAGTATCTTAATGATAATCATTTTTCCGCGGCAACAGTTTCCCGTAACATTGCTTCTATAAAGGCGTTGTTTCATTTCCTTAATAAAGAGGGAATGGTTAAAGAAGATATTTCAAAAGCTTTGAAGGCACCTAAGATAGAGAAGAGAATTCCGGAGATTATGTCACCGGAAGAAACGATTCGTCTTTTGGAACAACCGTCCGGCAATTCTGCAAAAGAGTTAAGGGACAAAGCAATGCTGGAACTTTTATATGCAACGGGTATACGTGTAACAGAACTGATAACGTTAAAGTTATCTGATGTTAATGTAGGCATGAGTTTCATTCTTTGCAGGGATGCCAATAAAGAGCGAATTATTCCGTTTGGCAATGCGGCAAGACAAGCTTTGGTTAAATATATTGAAGAAGCAAGAGACAGTATGCTGGAAGATAAGCGTACGGAAATATTGTTTGTGAATTGTTCCGGACTTCCTATGAGTAGACAGGGATTTTGGAAACTAATTAAGTTTTACGCTAAAAAAGCAGGTATCACTGCAGATATTACACCGCATACATTAAGACATTCCTTTGCAGCCCATCTTGTGGAAAATGGGGCGGATTTAAGAAGTGTACAGGAAATGCTGGGACACAGTGATATTTCAACAACACAGATTTATGCTAATATGAATCATAAAAGAATAAGGGAAGTGTATGCAAAAGCGCACCCGAGAGGATAAAAAAGCGCACCCGAGAGGATAAAAAAGCGCAAGCTACTGAGCTGCACTAGCAAGAATTTAAAGGGTCCGGACTAATAATCCGGACCCTTGATTTATTTTATTCATATTCTGCAATATCATATATAAGTTTTTTGCTGTCTTCCCAGCCGAGACATGGATCTGTAATGGATTTTCCGTAAATACCATCTGTGATTTTCTGACAACCTTCTTCAATATAACTTTCAATCATGACACCCTTAACCAGGTTGTGGATATCTTTATTAAGCTTTCTTGAATGCATTACTTCTTTTACAATACGGATTTGCTGCTTGAACTGCTTGTTTGAGTTGTTGTGATTGGAATCAATAATACAGGCAGGATTCTTTAAATCACGCTCGTTATACATTGCAAGAAGGCGGCTGAGGTCTTCATAGTGATAGTTGGCGGTACTGTTACCATGTTTACTTACCGCACCGCGAAGAACGGTGTGGGCAAGCGGATTTCCGGAGGTTTCAACTTCATAACCTCTATATATGAAAGCATGTGGTTGCTGTGCGGCGTATACGGAGTTAAGCATAACTGAAAAGTCTCCACTGGTAGGATTTTTCATTCCGCTGGCCACATCGAAACCGCTTACGGTTAAGCGGTGCTGCTGGTCTTCAACAGAACGTGCACCAATAGCAACATAAGATAAAATGTCTTCAACATATCCCCAGTTTTCAGGATATAACATTTCGTCAGCAGGGGTAAGACCTGTTTCTGAAATGGCACGTATATGCATTTTACGCATTGCAATTAATCCGTGAAGGAAGTCTTCCTTGGCACTTTTAGGGTCAGGCTGGTGAATGATACCTTTATAGCCGTCACCGGTTGTACGGGGTTTATTGGTATAGATTCTCGGAACAATAACTAATTTGTCCTTAACATCATCGTTAATTTTTGCAAGCCGTGTGATATAGTCGCAAACAGAATCTTCATTGTCAGCGGAGCATGGTCCGATAATAACAAGAAGCTTATTGGATTTTCCGGTAATAATGTCGGCAATCTCACGGTCTCTTTCTTTTTTTAATTCGATAAGCTTTGCTGCGAGAGGGTATTCTTTGCGGATTTCCTCAGGAGTAGGGAGCTTCTTAATATAATTGAAACTCATTATCATTTCTCCATTCTGTATAGCAAATTAATACGGCTTATTATATAACAGATATTTTTTGAGTGCAAGAAAAAATAAGGAACTTGTTGTTATAGCATAGAAGAGCATTATCCATAAGTAACCTTTCATTCCGAAAACCGGAACTATGCATATTACAAGCAGAATGCGGAGAATAAGGCAGGAGGTACTTGTAATAAATGTATAACGTATTTTGCCGAGACCATGCAATATGCTTGAAAATGTACCGCCGATATATAAAAAAGGACATATAAAGGAGAGATTACGTATATAGGAACCTGCAAGCGGACTGTTAAAAAGATAAGTTCCGGCAAAATCAGCGGCTAAGAGGAAAATCAAGGTGCACGAAAAGCCAAAAATCAAGGAGTAACGGACTGAGCGGATTAGTAGATTGCGTATGCGCTCATTATTCTTGGTGGCATCTGCCTCCGATACAATGGGAAGCAGCAAAACATTGGCAGAGGACGGTAAGGCCGACGGAAACATTATAATAGGTATCGCCATACCGGTTAAAACACCGTAAAGGGAGAGCGCACCTTCCCTGCTAAGACCGAATGCCATTAACTGACGGGGAAGAAGAAAAGCTTCGAATGCAGACAACAGATTAATAATAATACGGTTTAGGGAAAGAGGAGCGGCAAAATTAATAAGTCTGTGTATTTTTTCTGCGATTAATCCCGGACGGAAGATTAATATAAATTTTTCCTTGTGAGAAGTAATAAATAAGGCAATAAATGAAAAGAATACAGCAATTATTTCTCCGATGGTTATACCCAATACTGCGCCGGAGAGGGTGATGTTACAGCCTTTGCTGTCGGCGTACAGATATATAAAATATACACTGCCGACTCTTCCTATTTGTTCTAGAAGTTGTGAAATTGCAGGAATGGCAGATTTATGTAAACCATAATATACACCGTTGATACAGGAATGCATTGAACTGAACGGAAAATGCAGGGCGAGCATGGTTAATAGTGGGATAGTACGCGCTTCCCCTATAATATGTACGGCAATAGGTTCTCTGAAAAAAATAATAATTAAAGAGCATAAAGTTGCTATGCCTACGGAAATCAGCATCGCAGCAATAAGCAGATGCAGGATGTCCTGCTTACGGCTTTTTAAGTTTACCTTTTCTGCTGTGATTTTTGAAACGGCGGTTTGAATGCCGGCGGCAGAGAGGGCATATACAATGGCGCTGACCGGTGAAACGAGCTGATATATGCCCATTCCGGTTTCGCCATAAACTTTTGAGAGAAATATACGGTAAAAAAATCCGATAACCCGGGAGATAAATCCGGTTGCAGAGAGTAAAAGCGTACCAAAGATAAAATGCTTGTATTTCATGAAATTTCCAATCATATAATTATTTATCAATATATATGAATAAAAAAGTCAGACAATGAGATAAAAATTAATAAAGCTACTAGCTAAGAAGTTTATTTTCTAGTATAGTTATTTAAGAAAGGGTGGTAGTAAAATGGTATTTCATTCATTTAGATTCCTTATAATCTTTTTGCCGATAGCAGGTCTTGTTTTTTCTCTTATAAGACATTTTGATAATACCGATAAAAGAGTAATGGTCAAAGCTGTGCTTGCTGGAATCTCCATTGCTTTTTGTGCCCTGTCCGGATGGCAGTGTCTTGTGGCAATTTTGTTGTCTATCACCATAAATTATGCATTTTCGCTAAAGGTGAAAAGCAGAAAAGTACTTATTGCAGCCGCACTGTTTGTTAATATTTCAGCTTTGCTGGTGCTTAAAAGTATAGCCGGGGGTATGTATGCTCCGTTAGGAATATCTTTCTATACCTTTTCTCAGATAGGTTATCTTGTGGATTGTTACCGTGAAGATAACAAAACGGATTTTTTAGATTATGCAGTCGCTATTCTGTTTTTTTCAAAACTTGCAGAAGGACCTATCGTCAATGTTACGGCATTTACGAATGAAAATAATCCTGCCGCCCGCCATGAAAAAGAAGTGGTGTACCATAATATAAATGAAGGTTTTTCATTCCTTATACTGGGACTTTTAAAGAAGCTTGTTATAGCGGATGCCATTTCACGTTTTGCTAATACCGGTTTTTCAATGGAAGAGCTTGGCATTTGGGATGCATGGCTTTCCTCCGTTTCATATTCCATGGAACTGTATTTTGATTTTAGCGGTTATTGTGATATGGCCATTGGTATAGCGTTAATATTTATGGTTAAGCTGCCGCAAAATTTTAACAGTCCGTATAAAGCAAGGGATATTGATGATTTCTGGAAGAGATGGCATATGACTTTAACCGGATTTTTTACGAAATATCTGTATATTCCATTAGGCGGAAACAGAAAAGGAAGAACACGTACTTATATTAATATCATGTTGGTATTTATTGTTAGTGGTTTGTGGCACGGCATTGGGATAACATTTCTTGTGTGGGGAGCCCTGCATGGAATATTTCTCCTCATCAACAAGGTATTTAAGGAAAAAATAGCTAAAATACCGTATTATATATCTATGCTGCTTACATTTGTTACGGTGAATGTTTTATGGGTGTTTTTTAGGGCGGAAAGTCTTTCGGGTGCCTTTAATGTCATAAAAGGGATGGTGAATGTTTCAACCCTCGGTGATTTCCTTACAACTCCTTATATGGAAGCTTTAAAAATGAGCTATCCGAAAAATAATACGATGGCGCTTTTGGTGCTGGTTATTGGAGTTATTATTGCCTTCTTTTGTAAGAATACTAACGAGATTATTAAAAAGATTAAGCATTCGTATGTATGGTCAATATGTATGGCGGTATTGTTTATTGCATGTGTCTATATTATTTCAACTAAGAATGCAACCTCGTCACTTTATTTTAACTTTTAACCTTTAAATATTAAGAAAGGATTATCCGTGAAAGAAAAGAAGTACTTTATTGTTTTTTTGTCCGTTGTAGTAGTGCTTTTGCTCATGACGGCAGGAATAAATTTATATCTTGATTCGTATGGGATTTTCAGGGAGACTTATGAAAACCAGGTTTTGGAGCCCAATAAGAATTATGCCAAAACTAAGCATGTGATTGAAAATAAGGATGATTACAATTCCTTTTTATTCGGCTCTTCAAAAGTAGGACATATTGAAACCGACTTTGTGGAAAACACGTTTTGTTATAATATGTGTTATTCGGAAGGTGTGCCGGCGGATTGGCTGGATACTATAAAGTCACTGCTTGAAAATGATGTTTATATAGAGATGGTAATGCTTGGACTGGATGATTTTTCGTTTACCATTGATCCAAAATCCCATCAGCATAACCTTTTGAGAATATATTACAGCCGGCTTAATTGGTATAATAAGTTTAAGTATTATATAATGCGAAATCCTTTTGATATCTATAATTATAAAACCGTTGTGAACATGATAGAAAAGCGTCCGTACTTTCTGGCAACGGATGATTTGCTGGGAACGGGAATTGCCTACGGTAATGATGAATATGTAGAGGCTAATTTGGAACAGCATATGAATGATCCGAAGTTTTTGAAGGGAACGGATTTCTTCCAATTAGACAGGGTGGATGAAACTATTAAGGACATACAGGATATTATTAATTTGTGCGATGAAAAAGGAATCGAATTGATTATTTTCATAAATCCGATTCATGAAAAAACGTATGCACTGCACAGTGATATTACCGAACGTGCCAAAATAGAACTTGCAAAAATAACGGACTATTGGGATTTTTCGGGTAATAATTCCATAAATACAAATAATTTCTATTGGTATGAGACCTCACATTACAGGCATAATGTCGGAAGAATGATTTTGGAACGTATTTATAATATTGATTGTGGAGTTGATACGCCAAAGGATTTTGGAGTATACGTAAACCATATTATCAATGAATAAAAGAGTAATAAAAAAGAAGAAAAAATACAGCAACTTTCATTTATATAGTACGATGAAAGCTGCTGTTTTTTGCTATAAGCGTTTGTATTCCGGAAGGCGGTTTTCGAATACGGAGTAGTATTTGAAACCTATTTCTTTTAGCATCCCGCATATAACGTCGAAACCGGATGCAATGTCTTTTGCGTTGTGTGCGTCAGAGCCGACAGTAATTATTTCACCACCCAGTTCAAAGTAACGTGCGATTATATCCTTGCAGGGATTTGGGGCATTAAGTGAACCAAAGAGATCACCGGTGTTTACTTCTATTCCTTTTTCCTTTGCCAACAACTTTTTTAATATCGTATCAATAAGGTCGCTGTAGTCAAAATAGGAATACGAGCTTCCCTTGGAAGGGCAGTAGCGGACAATATAATCAAGGTGTCCGTACACATCAAAGTTTGAGAAACAGTCAATGTTTGCAATGATACAATTGAAATATTCTTCCAGTGCTTCGCGCTCTGAGCGGCCTTCATAAAAAGCAGGATAGTAAGGGTCTTTGCCGTTACATATGTGTGAAGAACCTATAACAAAGTCAAACTCATGATTTTTAAGATAGATGAGATTTTCTCTTATTATTTCCGGCTGTAAACCAAGTTCTACACCAAACAGTATTTTAATTTTATCTTCATACTGCGCACGATAGCGGAGCAAATCGTAAAGATAGGAGTCTGTATTTAATTCAAATATTCCTTCCGGTGTTTCTTCGGATACCGGAAAGTGTAAATCCATGTGCTCCGTAAAGGTCATGAATTTAAGTCCTTTTTTTATTCCTTCCTCAATCATATCCAACATTTTTTCGTCGGAATCTCCGGAGAAAGAGGAGTGTAAGTGCTGGTCAGCTAATATTGGCATAGTAACCTCCATTTCTAAGAAAATATTATTCATGAATACTTTACCATAAACTGTACAGAATTTATATAAATTAATAATTAAAAACATCAAAAAGTGGAAAATGTGATAAATTCATAATTATTTATATTTTAGGCTTGTATTTTTGACATAAATTAGGTAAAATAATCGTGCTGATAAAAATTTGACAATCTAAAGTACTATTTTTAATAGTCGTAGATTGATTTCAAAAATATTTTTTTATTATTTTAGGAGGAACTAAAAAATGGCAGTAAAAGTAGCAATCAATGGTTTTGGTCGTATCGGTCGTCTTGCTTTCAGACAGATGTTCGGTGCAGAGGGATATGAAGTAGTTGCAATCAACGACTTAACAAGCCCAAAAATGTTAGCACACTTATTAAAATATGATTCAGCTCAGGGTAAATACGCTTTAGCTGATACAGTAAAAGCTGGCGAAGATTCTATCACTGTTGATGGAAAAGAAATTAAGATCTACGCAAAGGCTAACGCAGCTGAACTTCCTTGGGGAGAAATCGGTGTAGACGTAGTATTAGAGTGTACAGGTTTCTACTGCTCTAAAGACAAAGCTTCTGCTCATATCGAAGCAGGTGCTAAGAAAGTTGTTATCTCTGCTCCAGCAGGAAACGACCTTCCTACAATCGTTTACAATGTAAACCATGAGACATTAAAGGCTACAGATACAGTTATTTCTGCTGCATCTTGTACAACAAACTGTTTAGCACCTATGGCTAAAGCTCTTAATGACTTAGCAGGAATCAAATCAGGTATCATGAGCACAATTCATGCTTACACAGGAGATCAGATGATTCTTGACGGTCCTCAGAGAAAAGGTGATTTAAGAAGATCACGTGCAGGTGCTATTAATATCGTTCCTAACTCAACAGGTGCTGCTAAAGCAATCGGTCTTGTTATTCCTGAACTTAACGGAAAGCTTATCGGTTCTGCACAGCGTGTTCCTACTCCTACAGGATCAACAACAATCCTTGTAGCAACAGTAGAGAAGTCTGTAACTAAGGACGAAATCAATGCAGCTATGAAAGCAGCAGCTACAGAATCATTCGGATACAACGAAGATGAAATCGTATCAAGCGACGTAATCGGTATGACATATGGTTCATTATTTGATGCTACACAGACAATGGTTGGAGAAGACAACCTTGTACAGGTAGTTTCATGGTATGACAATGAGAACTCATACGTATCTCAGATGGTTCGTACAATTAAGTACTTCGCTGAATTAGCTTAATTATCTGTTGATAATAGCTTATAAGTGAATAGTTAATTCATGATCCTAGGATGGGTCCGGTCTTTTGGATCGGACCCATTTTTAAAATTATTAATATTTATATGGAGGAATTAAAAATGTCATTAAATAAAAAATCTGTTGATGATATTAATGTAAAAGGAAAACGCGTTCTTGTTAGATGCGATTTCAATGTACCTTTAAAAGAAGGAAAGATTACTGACGAAACACGTATCGTTGCAGCTCTTCCTACTATTAACAAATTATTAAACGATGGTGGTAAGGTTATTCTTTGCTCACATCTTGGTAAAGTTAAGAATGGTCCTAACGAAGGTGAATCACTTGCACCGGTAGCTGAAAGACTTTCAGAGAAGCTTGGTAAGAAGGTTACTTTCGTAGCTGATTATAACGTAACAGGTGCTGATGCTACAGCAGCTGTAGACGCTATGAAAGAAGGAGATGTAGTATTACTTCAGAATACACGTTTCCGTGGTTCAGAAGAAACTAAGAACGGCGAAGCATTCAGCAAAGAATTAGCTGATCTTTGTGATGCATATGTATGTGATGCATTCGGTTCTTCACACAGAGCACATGCTTCTGTTGCAGGTGTAACAGATGTTGTTCGTGCTAAAGGCGGTGACTGTGCAGTTGGTTACTTAATGCAGAAGGAAATCGATTTCCTTGGAAACGCAGTAGAAAACCCTGTAAGACCTTTCGTTGCTATCCTTGGTGGAGCAAAAGTTGCTGATAAGTTAAACGTTATCAATAACTTACTTGAGAAATGTGATACATTAATCATCGGTGGTGGTATGGCATTCACATTCTTAAAAGCAAAAGGATATGAAATCGGTAAATCACTTGTTGATGAAGAAAAAATTGATTACTGTAAGGAAATGATGGCTAAGGCTGAATCACTTGGCAAGCAGTTATTACTTCCTATCGATACAACAATCGCTGCAGGCTTCCCAAGCCCAATCGATGCAGAAATCGAAGTTTCTGTTGTTGATGCTGATAAGATCCCTGCTGATATGGAAGGACTTGATATCGGAACAAAGACTGCTGAATTATTCGCAGATGCAGTTAAGAACGCTAAGACAGTTGTATGGAACGGACCTATGGGTGTATTTGAAAACCCTATCCTTGCAAAAGGTACAATTTCTGTAGCAAAAGCTCTTGCTGAAACAGATGCTACTACAATTATCGGTGGTGGTGACTCTGCAGCAGCAGTTAACCAGTTAGGATTCGCTGATAAGATGAGCCATATCTCAACAGGTGGTGGAGCATCACTTGAATTCCTTGAAGGAAAAGAACTTCCGGGCGTTGTTGCAGCAGATGATAAATAGTCGCGATTAAGCGGAGCGAGAATAATTTTGAAACGAATGCGATATGCTTGCATAATTGCATTCGATTTCAAAATTGTTTGAGGGCGCAACGCGCCCTCATGATTTGCGAAGCAAATTATGAGGCGGAGCTCGAAAGAGCGAGAATAATTTGCGAAGCAAATTGTGAGGCGGAGCAAATTGTGAGGCGGAGAAGCCCCTGAATATATTTTTAAGGAGAATACCATAATGGCAAGAAGAAAAATTGTAGCCGGCAACTGGAAAATGAACATGACTCCAAGCCAGGCAGTTAAATTATGTGCTGAATTAAAAGATTTAGTAGTATCAGACGATGTTGATGTTGTTTACTGCGTTCCTGCAATTGATATCGTTCCTGTAGTAGAAGCAGTTAAGGGAACAAATGTTGCAGTAGGTGCAGAAAATATGTATTTTGAAGATAAGGGTGCTTTCACAGGTGAAATCTCAGCAGAAATGCTTGTTGATGCAGGTGTTAAGTATGTTATCATCGGACATTCAGAAAGACGTGATTACTTCAAAGAATGTGATTGCCTCTTAAATAAGAAGGTTAAGAAAGCATTTGAAGCAGGTCTTACACCAATCCTTTGCTGTGGTGAATCACTTGAGCAGAGAGAAATGGGCGTTACTATGGACTGGATCCGTTTCCAGATTAAGTCTGACCTTGTTGGTGTTACAGCAGATCAGGTTAAGACAATGGTTATCGCTTATGAGCCAATCTGGGCAATCGGTACAGGTAAAACAGCTACAACAGAGCAGGCAGAAGAAGTATGTAAGGGAATCCGTGAGTGCATCGCTGAGATGTATGATGCAGCTACAGCAGAAGCAGTACGTATCCAGTACGGCGGATCTGTAAATGCAGCTACAGCAGCTGAATTATTTGCACAGCCTAACATCGACGGTGGTCTTGTTGGTGGAGCATCTCTTAAAGCTGACTTTGGTAAAATCGTTAACTATAAATAAGTTACTTTTAAAAGCATTCAAGAAACATTGCCATATATCGGCAGTGTTTCTTTTTTTTTACCTTTTCGCCATAGGTTCATTGTGTTAAAATATAAGAATCATAAGTAAGGTGGTGAAATATGGACGTTTTAGTTGCGTTTTTTCTGTTAACACTTTCTGTGGTAGTGTTGATTAACGGAATTACAATATTTGTACAGAAGAAAACATACCGTATGGCAAGAATTATGTTGTTATCTTCCATGAGTGGTGCTATGTGGATATTCGGATATGCATGGATGGGGCTGACATATAATGAAGAACTTGCGTTAATATCTGCTTTGATAGCGGGAATGGGAATTGTCTGTTTTGTTTCCTGTGTAGTGCATTTTATATGCTTTATGGCTAATTACAGCAGGTTGTTTACATGGACCACTTCTCTGGTAGTATTGCTGTCCGGCGGAGCGATAATCGTTTATTCATACTATACGGATTCGTTTGTTTTTGAAGCGACTAAAGTAGGATATAGTTTTACACATCAGAATCCTATTGTCTCTTATTTATTATGCGGCTATATAGTTATTGCTTTAATGGCATATTATCATGCTATTTTTGTATGGTACGGAAAAGCAAAAAGAAAACGTGAAAAACGGATGATTAAAAACCTTTTCCCGATGGGCTTTTTTCTCGCTTTTTCAACAAGCTTTGACGTAGTTTTACCGTATCTTACGAATGAACCTGTTTTGCCGATATGTTGTCTTGGTGCGTTCGTTACATATTTTTATATGTTGTTTATAAACAGAAGATTTGATGTGAATGACATTACTTCGGATAAATTTTCTAACTATATCTATATGGCAGTATCAACGCCTATTTTATTGTTTGATGATGAACTTAAACTAAGAATGGCAAATTCAAGTACATATTCTTTTTTTGGAACGGATAAAGAAAATATACAGGGCAAAGATTTTTTTGAATTGTTTGACAGTAATCTTACCGTACGTGAATTAAGGGAAAGAATAAATAAAAAGATAACCAAAATGGAAGATAATGCCAGTATTAACAATCAGGGTACGTATTGTTCGCTTCAAACGAATATTATTTATGACGATTTTAATGAAGTTATTTGTTATATATGCTTCGTGTATGATACCACGGCAGAACATAAATATGTTGAGGAACTTAAAATAAGTAAAAAGGAAGCAGAGCAGGCTTACGTTGCAAAGAGTGCTTTCCTTGCCAATATGAGCCATGAAATCAGGACGCCGATGAATGCAATCATCGGAATGAGTGATTTGGTGCTTAGAAGTGAACTTAAGGAAGAACAGCGTGAACAAGTCCTGAATATAAAGTCGGCCGGTACATCGCTGCTTGGCATTATTAATGATGTGTTGGATATTTCTAAGATAGAATCCGGAAAGTACGAAATCATTAATGAAGAATATCAATTTCCTAAATTAATAAATGATATTACCAAGATTATTGATATAAGACTTGAAAAAAGCAATGTGGAATTCAAAGTAAGTATTGATCCGGCAATCCCAAGACGGATGATTGGCGATGAAGTACGCATTAAGCAGATTCTTATAAATATCATAGGAAATGCTGTTAAATTTACAAAAGAAGGATATATTTATTTAAAAGCGGAATGGAATTATGATTATCTGTTGCCTAAGCTTACTTTTTCCGTAACAGATACCGGAATAGGTATTAAGGAAGAAGATCTGGATAAGTTGTTTGGTATTTTTAATCAGGTAGACACGAGAAAAAACCGTGCCGTGGAAGGTACGGGATTGGGACTTGCCATCAGTAAGCATCTTGCGGAAATGATGGGAGGTTGTATTGCAGTAGACAGTGTTTATGGAGAAGGCTCATCTTTTACCATAACGATTGAGCAGAAGAAAGCAGACAATGAACCGATAGGTAAGGAAATTGTAAATCAGCTGATTGAACGTAAATATCATGTTGCGGATGATTACCGGGATGAACTTTTAGTAGTTAAGATGCCGGATGTAAGATTGCTTATTGTTGATGACAATGAAGTTAATCTGTTGGTAACCAAAGGTTTACTTGATATATATGAGATGCAGACGGATTTGGCGAAGTCCGGAAAAGAAGCAATCCAAATGATACTTGAACAGGAATATGACCTTGTATTTATGGATCATATGATGCCGGGATTGGATGGTGTCGATACAACGAAAATTATCAGGGACCTTGACGGAGGAAGGTATAAAACATTACCTATTATTGCTTTAACCGCCAATGTCATGTCGGAGGTAAAAGAAGAGTTCAGAAATGCGGGAATGGATGATTTCTTAGGTAAGCCGATAGACCCTGTTGAACTTGACCATATTCTTCACAAGTGGATTAAGAAGAAAAACGATACGGATATTAATAAAAAACAGACAACGTTTAATCCTTCCCCTATAGTTATAGAAGAAGCTATTGAAGGGATCAATATGCAGGAAGGTCTTCGGATAGTCGGTAATAACATGGATAATTACAGACTTATATTGCAAACTTTTGTATCAGAGAATAGGGAGAAGCTGATTAATCTTATGAAAGTAAATAATGAGAATGTCCGTGTTTATATCGCTACCGTGCATGCACTCAAAGGATCTACGGCGACAATTGGTGCGGATGGTTTATCTTCGTTGGCAAAAGAGCTTGAAGCCGCGGCTAAAAGCGGCGACATGGAATATGTAAGTCAACATACAGAGGAATTTGTAAGTAAGGTAGAAGTGTTGTTCCAAAATATTGAGAATTACCTCTCCAAGACGACGTAGGAGAACAGGAAAGATGGATAAAAAAATGATGGAAGGAAAATCGCGTTGTATAATTGTAGCTTCAGGTACTTGTGAAATTTCCTTATTAAAATTCATAAAGCCAGATGATTATGTGATTGCGGCAGATGGAGGCTATAAATATCTTAAAGACGCAGATATCAGGCCCGATATCATTATAGGTGATTTTGATTCATTATCTAAGGAAGATTTGGAAATGGTAAGAATGCAGGCAAAATGCACCTTCATACAACTTCCTTGTGAAAAAGACGATACGGATACCTTATACTGCATTAAGCATGCCATTGAAAAAGGATATGGGAAAATACATCTGTTTGGCGTTATCGGTGACAGACCGGATCATTCTTATGCCAATATCCAGTGTCTTTCTTTTATGAAAGATAAAGGAGTGTCCGGCGTGATTCATGATACGGAATATGATATTCTAATGCTTCAAAATGAATCCATAACGCTTGATAAAGAATACGGAGATGAAATGTCGATCTTTTCATTTTCCGGAAAATGTGACAATGTATCACTAAAAGGATTTAAGTACCCGCTAACAGACGAAACACTTACATCATCCTTTCCGGTTGGAATAAGTAATGTTATTACGCAGGATGAGGCCAAAATAACCGTAGGTAACGGTAAAGCAATAGTTTTTATAAAAAGAAGATTCTCGTATTAAGTAAAAAATAAGCCTTGGTAATAGTACAAACAAAAGTACGTATACCAAGGCTATCTTTATGCATTGCATAGTTTACATAACGTCCTGAAATTGTGCCGCGTATAATTTGTAATAAGCCCCTTTTTGCTTAAGAAGCTCAGCAGGTGAACCCTGTTCAACAATTTTTCCATCATCGATAACAAATATACGGTCAGCTTTCTTTATGGTAGAAAGGCGGTGTGCAATGACAAATGAAGTTCTTCCTTCCAGCAGCTTTTCAATACCTTGCTGCACAAGGATTTCTGTATGCGTGTCAATGGAAGAGGTCGCTTCGTCTAAAATTAAAATTTTAGGGTCTGAAATCATAGTTCTTGCAAAGGCAAGAAGCTGTTTCTGACCGATTGAAAGCCCGCCGCCACGCTCGCTGAGTTTGGTATCATAACCGTCTTTCAGTTTCATAATAAATTCATGTGCATTAACCGCTTTACAAGCCTTTATTACCTCCTCATCCGTAGCATCAAGCTTTCCGTAGCGGATATTTTCCATTATGGTACCTGAAAACAGGAAGTTTTCCTGTGTCATAATTCCCATCTGGGTTCTAAGACTTTCGATGGATACTTTTTTTACATCATGACCATCAATCTTAACAATACCCTTTTGGATGTCATAGAATCTGCTAATCAGATTTACAATAGTGGTTTTCCCCGCACCGGTCGGACCGACAAGCGCAATAGTCTCGCCCGGTTTAATGTGGAAGTTAATGTCGTTTAGAACATTTACCTTGTCATCGTAAGAGAAGGAGACATGTTCAAAATCCACTGTACCGATAATAGGTGGGATTTCTGTTACGTCGTCATTATCTTTGATTTTTGTTTCTGTATCCATAATTTCAAATATACGTTCAGCACTGGAAAGATTGGTAATCAGCTTAGTATAAAAGTTACTTAAATTAATTAGCGGATTCCAGAACATTCCCAGATAAGTGCAAAAGGCAATAATCAGTCCTACGGAAATATTATTAATGCCGATAATGTGAATTGCCGTTACATACAAAAGGATTAATGCAAACGCCCAGCATAAATCAATAACGGAACCGAAAGCATCATTTACTTTTACTGCAGATATAAAAGAATCACGGTCTTCTTCAACCAGGCGGTCGAAGGTTTGCTTGGATTCATTCTCCGCACCAAAGCTCTGAACTACCCGGATACCGGCCAGATCCTCGTGTATGTATGCAAAAAGGTTAGATGCTTTTTTCTTGTTTAGCTGCCAACGCTTGTGTGAAAGAATCTGGATAAAGAATATACCGATTGCCATCAAAGGTATACTTAAAAGTGCCATTCCGGCAAGTACCGGATTTTTAATAAACATAATTACAATAACGGCAACAATTGTAATAAAATCCGGAATAAGTGTCGTAACACTGTCGGATAGTACGTCCTTTAGGGAATTGATATCACCCATAATTCTTGCCAGTATTTTTCCAAGCGGTCTGCTGTCAAAAAACTGGAAATCCAATGTTTGGATATGGGTGTATAGCTCCTCACGTATTTTTACAAGAATGCGGTTACAAAGCTTAGACATCATGACGGTTCTTATTCTTACACAAACAATTAATATAAGATTAAGAACAATGGCAAAAATAATAATTTTCCATAAGCCTTTTATATTACCCGGCGCGATGTAATCATCCAGGGCAGTTTCAATAATGAGCGGGTTTATAACACCGATTACAACACTTATAAGCATTATAATCAGTACTAAAACAATTTGCTTTTTATATGGTTTCAGGTAAGTGAAGAGGCGGCGGATAGTTTTTATCTTACTAACCTGTACGCTGTCTTCATCACGTTTAGTAGTATTTATGGACATATAATCGCCTCCCTTTCTATGTCACATTCACCGTATTGAGCCATATATGTCTCGTAATACAGTCCTTTCTTTTCTAACAGTTCTTCATGGGTTCCCATCTCCGCAATACGTCCGTCTTCAAGATACAGGATTGTTTTTGCGTTTCTGACAGAACTTATTCTGTGGGCAACAATGATTTTGGAAATACCTTTTAGCCCATTTAATGTTTTTTGGATTTCATGTTCTGTTTCCATGTCAAGCGCAGAAGTGGAGTCGTCCATAACAAGTATGGGTGCTTTTTTTGCAATCGCACGTGCAATGCTGATACGTTGTTTTTGTCCTCCTGAAAGTCCTACGCCGCGCTCGCCGATTACGGTTTCGTATTGGTCGCTCATGTTTTCAATAAATCCGGAAGCCTGAGCCATTTTAGAAGCATATCGGATTGTTTCATAATCCATGGTTGCCTGTTTTCCTAAACGGATATTTTCGCTGATTGTGTCAGAGAAAAGGAAAACATCCTGCATTACAACGGAAATATTACTTCTAAGCTGGTGAAGGGATAAATCCTTAATATTCACATCATCCAGATATATGTTACCTTCAACGGTGTCATACATACGTGTAAGAAGATGTATAATGGAACTTTTTCCCGCACCCGTTGCCCCCATGATACCAATGGTTTCTCCGGCATTTAACGTAAAAGAAATATTGTTAAGTATTCTGACTTTATCTTCTTTGGCAAAAGATACGTTATCAAAAACAATTTTTCCTGCCACTTTGTCTAGAATAACCGGTGTTTCCGGGGTTTTAACAGAAGCGGTTTCGTTGTAAATCTTTTTAAGCTTCTTATTGGATGCAATGGCAGAAGAGAGCGAGTTGGATAACCATCCAAGCATTTCCATCGGCCATACAATGTTCATGGAGTATTCCACGAAGGCACTTAAATCACCCAGGGATAATTCATTGTTTATGTATTTGAGTCCGCCAAATAACAGAATGAGTAACGGCAGAAGTTTAGTGATTAATTGAAAGTACGGATAGTAACGTACAAATGCTTTTGATTGTTTTACGTTTAATTCATAATATCGCTCATTGTGCTTTTTGAATTTTAGTATTTCAAATTTTTCTCTTGCAAAAGCCTTTACGGTACGGACGCCTGACAGGTTTTCTTCGGCTACCGTATTCATCTCGGCATTGGCTTCACTTAATTCTTCATATACCGCATCTAATTTTTTTTCCATAATAACTGCAAGAAGTGCGGAACAAATCATGGCAATAATGGGAATAATGGTGAGTACGGGGTCGAGGTTAATCATGCAAAAGATAATTAAGCTTGTATGTACGATAACTTCAATTATCAGCATGGTAACATAAGTGGTTGCACCCCAGATGTTTCCGATGTCATCTTTAACCCTGGCCATAAGTTCACCGGTATTGTTTTTGTCAAAAAAATCAGCGGATAATCCCTGAATATGGTTAAATATATCTTTTCTCATATCTGCAGCAACGCGGGAACCCATTTTGTCAAAGGAATACTCTTTAACATACTGGAAAATAAAACGTAATAATCCCAGTACCAAAATAGTTATGAGAAGAGAAGTAAGTTTGTTGACATTACCGCCGATGATTACATCATCTACTACCCGGCGGGTAATCTGCGGATATATCATATCTACTGCAACACTTATAAGAAGTGCAAACAGTCCCAGTAAAAATCCGGCTTTATGCCGATATATGTAAGTTGATATTTTTTTCATGGTAAGTTTCCTTTCTATATTATTTTGTATTATTTTATTTGTCATAGGGCATAAAAAAAGCACGATTGTAAGACAACCGTGCAGTTTATAATACTTAGGGATAAGAACAGTAATCCATTCATTGTATTATAAATTTATACTCAAGCAGGAAGAACCTGACACAGTTTTCTTATTTCTGATGTGTGTTTTTTGATTTACTAATGACATAGTATGGTTTAACATGACGGTTCCTCCTTTCGCTGATTTTTATTTATTATTTGTGCATATCATAACCATGCAACTAGGTTATCGCTTGTTTTTGGCAAAGTCAAGTGTATTTTTTTAAATGATATAAAATGCTAATCTTGAAACATGATAAAAAAGCGTGTATAATTTTTCGGGTAGATTTGAAATGCTATATCATAAGGAGAAAGAAAATGAGTAAAAAAACAACAGTATTAATGATTTTAGACGGTTATGGTTTAAATGACAAAGCAGAAGCCAATGCTATTGCACAGGCAAAGACTCCTGTTATGGATAAATTAATGTCCGAGTATCCTTTTGCAGAAGGAAATGCTTCCGGTCTTTTTGTAGGACTTCCGGATGGACAAATGGGAAACTCTGAAGTTGGTCATACTAATATGGGTGCCGGAAGAATTGTATATCAGATGCTTGTTAAGATTTCAAAAGCCATTAAAGATGGTGACTTCTTTGAAAACAAAGCATTGGTTGCAGCTATGGATAACTGCAAGAAGAATGGCAGTGCACTTCATTTGATGGGACTTTTATCTCCGGGTGGTGTACACAGTCATACTGAGCATATGTATGGTCTTGTAGAGATGGCTAAACGTAACGGTATTGAAAAGGTATATGTTCATTGTTTCCTTGATGGCCGTGATGTTCCTCCTTCTTCAGCAGCAGAGTATATGGAAGAAGCTGTTGCAAAGCTTAAGGAAATCGGTCTTGGTAAGGTAGCAACTATTGCAGGCCGTTTTTATGCAATGGACCGTGATAATGCTTGGGATAGAGTGGAAAAAGCTTATAATGCTTTAGTATTTGGTGAAGGTGTTGAGGAAACCTGCCCTGTACAGGCTATTAAGAATTCTTATGCTAATAATGTTACAGATGAGTTTATGCTTCCTACTATAGTAGACAAAGATGGTATGATTAAAGAAAACGACAGTATTGTATTCTTTAACTTCCGCCCGGATCGTGCAAGACAGATTACAAGAGCATTTGTTGATCCTGAGTTCAAAGGATTTGAAAGAAAGAATGGTTTCTTTAATAATACTTTTGTATGTATGGCACAGTATGATGCAGAGATGCCGAATGTTTTAGTAGCATTCCCTCCTGAAGAACTTACCATGACTTTTGGTGAATATCTTGCTAAAAACGGAAAAACACAGCTTCGTCTTGCAGAAACACAGAAGTATGCCCATGTTACATTCTTCTTCAATGGTGGTGAAGAAAAACAGTTTGAGGGAGAAGACAGAATCCTTGTAAATTCACCGAAAGTTGCTACTTTTGATATGCAACCGGAAATGAGCGCATACGAGGTTGCAGACAACTTAGTGGATTCTATTAAGTCAGGAAAATATGATGTCATCATTGTAAACTTTGCAAATCCGGATATGGTTGGACATACCGGTATTATGGAAGCAGCAGTAAAGGCTATTGAGTCTGTTGATGAGTGTGTAGGAAAAGCATATGATGCATTAATGGAAGTGAACGGACAGATGTTTATTTGTGCTGACCATGGTAATGCCGAGCAGTTACTCGATTATGAGACAAAAGCTCCGTTTACGGCACATACAACTAACCCGGTACCATTTATTCTTGTAAACTATGATAAGGACTATACCTTAAGATCAGGTGGTTGTCTTGCAGATATCGTACCAACACTTATTGAGATGATGGGTATGGAGCAGCCGGCTGAAATGACAGGAGAATCCTTGTTAATTAAAAAATAATAAGCACCTGTAATGGGAGAGTATATGGGTAAAAAGAATACGTTGCTTACCAGGATGATAAAAGCAGTTGCATTTATGTTTACTGTATATTACGGATGCGTCCGGTATTTTTTCAATTTTGCTTTTGCAAGAATAAGAAGAGTACCTTTTCGCAGAAGGATAAAAAAGTACAGGATGACGGATAAAGCTTTGAAGGAACGGATTGCCTACGGCGAATTCCGGGACAAAGGTAAGGAATGGTTCGATAGTACGCCATATAAGGTGGTTTCCATCCGTTCAATGGATGGGCTTAAGCTGATAGGGTATTATTTTCATAATCCGGATGCAAAACGCATTATTTTGTGTGCGCACGGTTACCGGAGTACCGGTCGGGAAGATTTTGGAAATCTGGGGAAATACTTTTTTGAACATGATGCTTCACTATTAATTATAGACCAGCGTGCGCATGGAAAAAGTGAAGGACGCTACATTACTTTTGGTATATCTGAATCAGAAGATGTCATTAGTTGGCTGGATTGGATTTTGGTTAACATAACTGAAAAACTGCCCATATATCTTTCGGGTATATCTATGGGTGGAGCAACGGTTCTGTATGCGTCTGAAAAAATAAGGAGCCGGCGTGTAAAAGGAATCATAGCAGATTGTGCATTTTCCTCACCGGAGGAGATTTTCTCGTGCGTGTTGCGCAATAAATGTATGATGTTGCTAAAGCTTTTGTTCCGGGGGATGAATTTAAGGGCTTTTAGAAAGGCAGGATTTTCGTTTGTCGGTTCATCAGCGACAGATTCTGTGCGTAACACAAGATTTCCAATTCTTTTTATTCATGGAACAGAGGATGATTTGGTTCCGGTGCAAATGACTATAAATAATTACATGGCAACTAACGCACCGAAGCGCTTACTTCTTGTGAAGGGAGCCGGTCATGCCATGAGTTATATGAAGGATAGCCGTAAATATGAAGAAGCATTGAAAAGCTTCTTTGAAACTTATGATACCCTATAAGAATATTTTGTTAAAATGAGTAAATACTCCTGATAAGAGAAATCTTAGACAGGAGTATTTTTTATGGAAATGAGAGGCAGAATCGAATTTATACAAGGAAGAGAAATTCTGGATTCCCGTGGTAATCCTACTGTGGAGGCGGAAATCATTACCTGTGAAGGAGAGCGGGTAAGGGCATCCGTTCCGTCAGGTGCATCTACAGGAAAGTTTGAAGCGCTTGAGCTTAGGGACAGGGATCCTGAACGTTATAACGGCAAGGGGGTTGGGAATGCAGTCGCCAATGTAAACGGAGAAATCAGTTGTATTTTACAAAATGAGAGTGTATTGAACCAGAATCATATTGACAGACAGATGATATTTACGGATGCTACCCAAGGAAAAGAAAGACTGGGTGCAAATAGTATTCTGGCAGTTTCCATGGCTGCTGCAAAAGCAGGTGCAAAAGTAAGCGGGCTTCCGTTGTATCGTTATCTTGGTGGTGCAAATGCCCATATGCTTCCGGTACCTATGAGTAATATTATTAATGGCGGAGCACATACCGATACCAATCTTGATTTTCAGGAATTTATGATTATGCCGACAGGGGCAAAAAGCTTTCATGATGCGCTCAGAATGTGTGCGGAAATTTATCATGTCCTTAAGGAACTTTTAAAGAAGGAAGGAAAAAATACGGCAGTAGGTGATGAAGGTGGTTTTGCACCGGACTTAAATGATGCTGAAGAGGTATTTGAAGTGCTTACTAAGGCTGTTCAGATGGCAGGCTATAAAACGGGAAGTGATATTGTGTTTGCCATGGATGCAGCGGCCAGTGAATTGTATGATGAAGAAAGCGGACTGTATTGTTTTCCGGGAGAAAGCCGTATGAAGGGGCAGGAAATAAAACGTACTACGGACGAGATGATAGCGTATTATAAGAGCTTAACACAAAAATACCCGCTTATTTCCATTGAAGATGGTCTTTCGGAAGAGGATTGGGATGGATGGGTTAAGCTTACTAAGGAGATCGGTGACACCGTACAGCTTGTCGGGGATGACCTTTTTGTAACGAATGTGGAACGGCTAAACAAAGGTATTAAATTAGGCGCGGCTAATGCAATACTCATTAAGGTAAATCAGATAGGAACCGTTACCGAAGCTATGAATGCTATAGAAGTGGCAAAATGCGCCGGTTACAGAACCGTTATTTCACATAGAAGCGGCGAGACAGAGGATACTTTTATTGCAGACTTGGCGGTCGCTGTAAATGCGGGACAGATAAAAACCGGAGCACCTTGCAGAAGTGACCGTGTCGCGAAATATAACCGTCTTTTAAGAATAGAAGAAGAGATAGCAGAGACTTTTGTATACAGGAATCCTTTTACATCCTGTGACCTGAAAGAACCTAACCATAAAGATAATTAAAAAAATAAAATAAAAATGTTGAAATGTAAAAATCTTTGTGATAATATAAACTCACGTGTGAATTTAGGAGGCAATATCATTATGATGACAACACCGAGACTTATTTTATCGATTGTATTTATTATTATTAGTATAATCATTTCAATATTAGTATTAATGCAGGAAGGAAAGTCTGCAGGGCTTGGCGCAATCAGTGGAGCTGCTGAAACCTATTGGGGCAAGAATAAAGGCCGTTCAATGGAAGGCAAGCTTGTTAAGATGACGACAATTTTAGTAGTGGCATTCCTTGTACTTGCGGTCATTTTAAATCTGACAATGTTTTAGATGATTGAGCACTCTTGCATTAGCAAGAGTGCTTTTTTGCTAAATGGGAAAATACATGAAGTACACGAAAAGTAGTGTGGTCTTACGGAGGAAACAATGGTAACAGAGCAATTTGAAAAAAGAAAAAACTTAATAATGGAATTGCTGGATGATGCGCTTTATGTTCCTATGAAGGAAAAAGAACTTGCCATGTTTCTTCAGGTTAGTAAGGCAGATAAAGAGGAACTGAAAAAAGTTCTTCATGCACTGGAAGAAGAGGGAAAAATCGAGATTACGTCCAAAGGAAAGATTATTAAGGCACAGTCTAAGATTATAGGCCGTTTTATAAGTAATCAGCGCGGATTTGGTTTTGTAGAAGTGGAAGGTCAGCAGGAAGATTACTTTATTCCCGAAAGTGAAGTAAACGGTGCGTTCCATAACGATGTGGTTGAAATTGTTCTCCTTCACAGAAATGGTGGGAAGCGGCAGGAAGCATCGGTTAAAAAGATTATTGAGCGTGGAACCAACACCATTGTCGGAACGTATGAAAAGTCAGGAAACTTTGGCTTTGTAATTCCGGATGATCCTAAGATTGGCGCAGATATTTTTGTATCAAAAGAGCGCTCCAAAGGAGCAATGGACGGACATAAGGTGGTTGTGGAACTTACGTCTTTTGGTAATGAGCGTAAAAATCCGGAAGGAAAGGTTATAGAAATAATCGGTCATATAAATGATCCGGGTGTTGATATTTTATCTATTGTTAAGGCGTATGGTATTCCTATGGAATTCCCGGAGAAAGTAATCAATCAGGCGGAGCGTGTGCCGGAAGAAATCAGTGAAGCAGATTGTAACGGCAGGGAAGATTTAAGAAGCGTAACTATGGTTACTATTGATGGTGAAGATGCCAAAGATTTAGATGACGCCGTTAGTGTAAAAAAGATGGGCGATATGTATGAGCTGGGTGTCCATATTGCGGATGTAACGAATTATGTGCAGGAGAATTCTGCACTCGATTGGGAAGCGAAAGGAAGAGGGACAAGCGTTTATCTTACCGACCGTGTTATTCCGATGCTTCCGCACAGACTTTCTAATGGTATCTGTTCTTTAAATGCCGGTGTCGACAGACTGGCGCTTAGCTGCATTATGCAGATAGATGCAACCGGTAAAGTGGTTGACTATAAAATATGTGAAAGTGTTATCCGTGTAGACAGAAGAATGTCCTATACAAACGTTGCCAAGATTCTTGAAAATAGTGATGCAGAAGTTTCAAAAGAATATGAAGAGCTTGTTCCAATGTTCTTTTTAATGAAAGAGCTTTCTGATATTTTGAGAAACAGAAGATATAAGCGCGGAGCTATTGATTTTGATTTCCCGGAGACAAAGATTGTTCTTGATAAACAGGGAAAGCCGGTTGAAATCAAGCCGTATGAGAGAAATTGCGCGACAAAAATAATCGAGGACTTTATGCTTGCAGCGAATGAAACGGTTGCACAGCATTTTTATTGGCTGGAAGTGCCGTTTGTGTACAGAACCCATGAATCGCCGGACAATGAAAAAATCCAAAAGCTTGCGACATTTATTTATAATATGGGTTATCGTATCCGTGTGGCAGGAGAAGAAATTCATCCGAAGGAAATCCAGAAGCTTATTTTGAAGATAGAAGGGACTCCGGAAGAGGCACTTATCTCAAGACTTACATTAAGAAGCATGAAACAGGCAAAATATATGGCGGAATGCACGGGACACTTCGGACTGGCATGTGAGTATTATTGCCATTTTACTTCACCGATAAGAAGATATCCTGATTTACAGATTCATAGAATTATTAAAGAGTATTTAAGAGGCAGATTAAAGGAAAACCGTATTGCGCATTATGAGGAGATATTACCGGAAGTCTCAACACATTCTTCAAAAATGGAGCGGCGTGCGGATGAAGCTGAGAGAGAAACCGAAAAGTTGAAAAAGGCACAATATATGCTTGAGCATATTGGCGAAGTATTTACGGGAGTTGTATCAGGAGTAACTAATTGGGGAATATATGTGGAACTTCCGAATACAATAGAAGGAATGGTTCCGCTTTCCAAGCTTGCGGGTGACTTTTATGTATATGATGAAGCTATGTATGAGGTACGTGGTAAAGCGACCGGTATTACCTATAAGCTGGGGCAAGCAGTTAATGTTATCGTAACCGGTGTCGATAAAGTGACAAGAACGATTGATTTTATGATTTACGATGAGGAAGATGGAGAGTAGCTATGGCTAGAGAAGCAATGAAATTAATTGCGAATAATAAAAAAGCATATCATGATTATTTTATTGAAGAAAAATATGAGGCTGGTATTGAACTTCACGGAACGGAAGTAAAATCAATGCGCCTTGGTAAAGCTTCTATTAAAGAGTCTTTTATCAGAATTGATAAAGGTGAAATGTATGTGTACGGTATGCATGTTTCCCCTTACGAAAAAGGGAATATTTTTAATAAAGACCCATTGCGTATCAAAAAGTTATTAATGCATAAATATGAAATCAGCAAACTTGCAGGTAAGATTTCCGAACAAGGGTATACGATAGTCCCTTTGGAGTTGTATTTTAAGGATGGTAAGGCTAAACTTGAGATAGGTCTTGCAAGAGGTAAGAAGCTGTATGATAAGAGAAATGATATAGCAAAAAAAGACCAGAGAAGAGAGCATGAAAGAGAGTTCAAGATTAAGAATCTGTAATAAATCTTAGACTCTCAAATAGTGTAGTTGACAGCTGCATATTTGCAGTTTATCATAAATAAAGTTATATATGGGCCAGTTAAGGTTTCGACGGGGATTTTGAAGCTGGAGAAGCAAGCCGATGCGAATCGTTAATCGCAAACTTAAAATTAAACGCTGAAGATAATTTAGCATACGCTGCCTAGTTGCAGCTGTTCTACCTTGAACACCTACATTCAAGGCTAGGGCATCGACTCTGTAGGAAACGACATGCACTAAGCTTTGCCTGCATGGGCGTATTATGAAGCTACCTTCTATTGTTGTTCGTTATCTGATGACAATAGGAGGGAAACGGGTAACCAAAACAGATAACTAAGCTTGTAGAAGTACAGTGGATGGGTTTTCGGACACGGGTTCGACTCCCGTCTGGTCCACTTTTTTAAAAAAGTATGATTGACGTATAAATCAATGATTTTAAAGTGAATTTATGGGTAAATTAGTGTGAACCGCAAGTGTAGCGGTTCTTTTTTTGCCAAAATTTTAGTAGAAAAAGAGGTGGGGATATGCTTGGGAAGAGAATTGAGGACATGGGCGGAAAACGAATATTATAGATTGTATACACAGTAATGATATGATAATCTATTTTTATCATTGAAAGAGGAAGAAGAAGCAATATTCTGGGAAATGCTAAATAATCCGCTTTATAATTATAATTATAATCCGATACGTGAAATAGTAGACGAAGAAACACAACCCTTTTTTGAGGGTAAAAAAACAGCGGAGGAAGTAGCACAGATTATTGATAACCGAGTTCAGATATTCCTTTATGAAACTGAATAATTAAATATTCAGAATTATCTATCTTATAATATATACCAATATATATGGGATTATAGAGGAGGCTATATGACAAGAAAGCGTTTGAACCGTGATAAGAAGTGGTTTTTCCAAGGCTATCCGTATTATCAGATACATATGGAAAACGACTTGTTTAAAGGTTTGGTAAGTGTAATAAGGATAACCGGCGGGGAGTGTTTGTATTGGAATTATCCGAAAGCCGGCAAAGTAGCCGTCGCAGGAAAAGATATGATTTGGCTTCAACTGGTTCCGGATAATGGGAAACGTGCTATAACAGTTAAGTTTTTGCCGGATAAAAAGGTATCGGTATGGTATGTGGATGTTATTGACCGTCTGGAATATGATGAGGATGGAGTGGCAGTAATAATTGACCAATATCTTGATGTGATTTTTACACCACAAGGCGATGTAGTGCTGGCAGACCGCGATGAGTTAGATAATGCATATAGCTTAGGGGAGCTTACCAGGGAACAATACGATGAAGCTATACTGGAAGGCGATTCCATTATAAATGATTTGTGTAAAGATATTCAGGCAACCGAAGTATGGTGCAGAAAAATTTTGGATAAGGCAGAACCAATAATAAGCCTGAAAAAATCAGTAGTTTTTCTTGATGTGGACGGTGTCCTGGACATCTTTTCACCTAATAAATATATACAAAATATACTTCCGGAAGCGGTGGAACGGTTAAAACGTCTTGTTCAAAGATCGGATGCGTTGGTTGTTGTAATATCTGATTGGCGCTACGGCAGCGATAAGTATGTAAATTACTGCAAGGAGAACGGACTACATAAGCAACAGTGTGATAACTGGCCAAATCTGGTTAATGCGTTAGAAGAAGCCGGTATACCTATTTATGATGTGACTCCGTGGGATGAAAGATTTCATACAAGAACGGAAGAAATTGCAGCATATTTATTGGAACATCCGGAGATAAGTAATTACGTTATTTTGGATGATTGCTTTTCGGACGATTATTCTTCCAATCCGACTATTAAGAAGCATTTGGTTTTTGTTGATGCCTTAAAGGGACTGCAGGATGCTGATATGTTTAAAGCTGGTGATGTTATGAACCGGTGTGAAACTTTTTATATTTAATGGAAAAATAAGGATAAGCGTATGAATATTTTAGTTATCGGCGGTACCAGGTTTTTCGGAATACATATGGTAAATACCTTGCTTGAGGCAGGACATGATGTGACAATAGCTACCAGAGGCCTGGCAGAGGATGAATATGGTGATCGTGTAAAAAGAATTGTGTTTGAGCGTACCAGTGCACAAAGTGTGAAAGAAGCACTTAACGGTGTTCACTATGATGTGGTAATAGACAAGCTTGCTTATTGTTCTGATGATATCAGATACGTAATGGAGGTTGTGGATTGTGATTCATATATTCACACATCAAGTACATCTGTGTATGAACCAAAGCACTTTGATACGGTGGAAGAGGATTTTGACGGAATGAGCGGAAAACTCATTTGGTGTGACAGAATGGCTTATCCGTACGATGAGATTAAGCGGCAGGCAGAATATGCCCTGTGGCAGGCCTATGGGGATAGAAAATGGATTGCAGTCAGATTCCCGTTCGCAATAGGTAAAGACGACTATACAGAGCGTTTATTGTTTTATGTTGAACATACAATAAAGGAAATACCTATGCACATTGATAACCTGAAATGTCAAATGGGGTTTGTGCAATCAACGGAAGCAGGAAGGTTTATGGCGTTTCTTGCTGAACAGGATTTTTGCGGAGCAATTAACGGAAGTGCATATGGAACCATTTCTCTTTATGAGATTATCAAATATGTTGAAGAAAAGACGGGGCATAAAGCAATTATAGATGAAACCGGTGACGCGGCACCGTATAACGGGGAACCGGAATATAGTATCAATACCGAAAAAGCAGATAAATTAGGCTTTAAGTTCACTAAACTTCACGATTTCATATTTGAACTGCTCGATTATTACATAAGTAAAGTAAATGATAATGGTTAATTATTTGAAGAAATAGGTTACTGTCTTTCCGGTTTTAAAGTATGCATTACCTCTTCAAAGCTTACCCCATCCTCAAGTGGGATATCTAAATCAATAGAGCTCATAATACATTTTCTTATAAAATTAGAAGCACGCTTAACAGAACGGTTAAAAGGAACGTGATTTACGGCATCTGCTGCGATTATGGCAGTAAAGATATCACCGGTTCCGGCACGTTCTGTACCCACGGCGTGCGTTTTTCTTATACAGCATCCGTTTTCTTTTTCATAGCAGAAATTAGCGATAAAGCTTTTTTGGATAAGACCGGTTATTACTATTTTTTCAGGACCCATGGCAGAAAGCTTTTCAGCAATTGCCTTAATTTCTTTGAGCGTAAAATTCCTTTTGTATGGGGTATTAGTCAATATACAGGCTTCGGTAAGATTAGGCGTAATAATGTCAGCGTATTGCAAAAGGGCAGACATCCTATTACACATATCCTGAGTATAAGTCGGATAAGGCTTGCCATAATCGCCCATAACCGGGTCAACTACTACAATAGTATCTTTTTGCTTGAATCTTTTGATGAAGTCAGATACGATTTCAATTTGCTCGGAAGAACCTAAGAAACCTGTGCAAATTCCGTTAAATGACAGACCGAGTTTTTCCCATTCATCAATATATGTTTTCATATGACTTGTGAAATCCATAAAAAAGTAGCTGTCGTATCCGGTGTGATTGGAAAAGATAGATGTAGGAACAGGGCAGCATTGTACCATCAGCTGGCTGATGACAGGAAGCTGGACGGTTACGGAACAACGGCCAAAACCGGATATATCATTAATTAATGCAAGTTTACGTTGTTTGTTATGGTTCATAAGTTTCTCCGTCTATTTTGGAATAAAAATAAAATCGTATAAAGAATAATACCACCGATGTAGTAAAAAATAAACTGTTTGGGTAAAAAAACATAAAAAAATAAACCTTTCCGTAAGTAATGCGAAAAGGTTTATTTGACACCATTTGTAGCTATTTCAGACATGCAAGATAAGCCTGATATTGTTTGTCAATTTCGTCGTATAAAGCATTTAGGTTGGTGTAATCTTTAGCCCTAAGCGGTTCTACGATATCGATTATGGCCATGTAAAGAGGGGTGAGTCCTAAATTGCCGGCGACGCCTTTTAAAGTATGAGCACTGTCAAAGGCATCCTGATATGACTTTGAATCAATGTATTCTTTTAATTTGGCAAAATTTTCATCTGTTGAAAAAATGTTAAGGCACTGAAGATATAACTCTTCATCATCTAAAAATCTTTCTAAAGCACCTTCTACATCACATTTCCATTCTTTTAAAGAATCCAGTATTTTGTCAGCCATAGTATTTCTCCTTATATATGAAATTATGTCATTAGCTCGTTAGTTATATTGTTAAGACAATTATATATATTAACCTGTTGGCATTCAATATGATATAGCGAAACCGGCTTTAAAAACAACGAAAGTGATAGTAATACGATTGGTTTTTTCACTTACTTTTGATATAATTGAGCTAATATATGAAAGGCAGATGATTATTATGGAAGAATTATATGTAGATGGTTATAAGTTCAATTCTGCTGAGGATGCAGTTTTGGCACGTGGAGAGTTGAACAAAATCGAACAGTTAAAACAACGCATGGATTATAATTCCATAGAAGAAATATATAATGTTTATTCCCGTGCGATAGAAAAAAAGATATTCCGTACGCCTATCGGACTTTCTTTTCTACGTGAACTCAGGGAGTATCTGATTCAGAGTGATTATGAAGAAGAGAACCTTACACCGATACCTGTGCCGGGGATGGTAACGATTAACGAAGGAGTTTCGCCTAAGAAAAAAGAAGATATGCAGGCTAAGAAGAACGCCAAGTCGAAAATACATTTTCTGACTGCATTGGTAGCACTCTTGACAATCACAATAATTGTAATGTTTACCACAATGATTAAATCGGATAGTCCGAATATTTTAAATTACAAAGAAAAGCTTACCAATCAGTATGCATCATGGGAGGATGAACTTGTAGAGCGTGAAAAAGCTGTTCGTGCCAAGGAACTGGAATTAAAAATGAATGAACAGGAATAATTTTCACAAAATGGACAAATATTGGAGTTATGCTATCAATAAATAAGTTTTTATTTTACGGGGTGCAAAATGGATAAACTTAAGATTCTGGTAGTAGATGATGAAAGCAGAATGCGGAAGCTTGTAAAAGACTTTCTTACAAAAAATGATTATGTCGTAATTGAAGCGGAAAACGGTTCTAAAGCACTTGATATTTTCTTTGAAGATAACAGCATTTCACTGGTTATTCTTGATGTGATGATGCCGGTAATGGACGGATGGGATGTTTGCCGTGAAATCAGACAGTATTCGAAAGTACCTATTATCATGCTGACAGCAAAAAGTGATGAACGCGACGAGCTGAAAGGCTTCCAATTGGGCGTGGATGAATATATTTCAAAACCGTTCAGTCCGAAGATTCTCGTGGCCCGCGTTGAAGCAATTCTCCGTAGAACGAATGGTGTTGTTGAAAAGGAAAATTTATCCGCCGGTGGAATTGATGTGAATATGCTTGCCCATGAAGTGACTATTGATGGTAATAAAATAGATTTAAGCTATAAGGAGTTTGAACTTCTCACTTATTTGATTGAGAATAAAGGAATTGCCTTATCAAGAGAGAAGATTCTGAATAATGTGTGGAATTATGATTATTTCGGCGATGCCCGCACAATCGATACCCATGTGAAAAAGCTCAGAAGTAAGCTGGGCGAAAAAGGTGAAATGATTAAAACCATATGGGGCATGGGGTATAAACTGGAGGAATAGCTACGAGCAGAGCAAAAAAGTCGGCAGAAGCACGATGAGAATTTATTCTCGTGAGTGCTTGTGACGGCTTTTTTATTGTGCGACAGCACCGACGGCGAGCGAAAACGCGGAGCGTTTTTGCGAGATGGCGGCTCTGCGAGTAGCGTATGCGTTGGAAAAATCGATGTGGGCGTGGCAAGAATAATATAATATGCGTTAGAGATTTGGGATCGTATGGAACGTATGAATTGTATGGAATATTGATGAATAGTGTTTATGATGTACGGTTATAGCATAATTAATAAAGTCATTAGAAATAGAAATGTAAAAAATTAAACCCATAGGTGGAGAGTGTTTTATACTCATCTATGGGTTATTTGTTTTGTATTATATCTTTAAACATGCTATTAAAGTCTGTATGAAAAATTTCTACTAGAGCAATTAACTCGCTAACTCGTATATTGTATGTGCCGGATTCAATTTGAGAATAGGAACTTCTGGAGGTAGGGAGATTGCGAAGTTGCATTTGCGCAACAACTTGTTCTTGTGTTAGGTTGCAAGACAGACGTAGTTCGCGAATTCTTTTGCCTATGGAAACATCATTAATTTGTTTCAGTTTTTGTGTCATAGGAATTTTACACCTTTCACATGTTATTATTGTTCTTTTTTATTGATTTTATTATATAGATTTTATATAATTGCAATGTATAGGTTGCAAAACGAGACAAGAGATGTATTTTCGAGTAAACAGTATTTATATGACAAAAGAATAGAAAGATATGGGTGTTTTCCATATAACATATGCTAGGAGGATAAGACGATGAGATGCACCAATTGCAATAAGGAGATACAAAAAGGAACTAAATTTTGTACACATTGTGGTGTTTCTATGGAAGATAAAGAACTGGTAAAGAAAATATCTTTACAGTGTAAAAAATGTGAAGGGACATTAATACTTGATAGTGATAAGTCGATGCTTGCATGTCCGTATTGTGGTTCGAAAGAATTAATTGTTGAAAATGATGCGGTGACAATAGAGAAGATTAGAGTATCAGCGCATAAAGAAATTGAGTTAGAAAAAATTAAGAGTAACGATAGAATGCATCAAATAGAAGATGAAAAAGCACAGCGGCAAGAAGGAGAGATGCGGATTGAGAAATTTAAAAAAGGAAAATTGG
Organism: Lachnospiraceae bacterium; assembly: GCA_045576455.1. Classification (GTDB taxonomy): domain Bacteria; phylum Bacillota; class Clostridia; order Lachnospirales; family Lachnospiraceae; genus RGIG4034. The sequence continues at coordinate 184,257 of JAZNGM010000025.1, forward strand.
GAAAATTTCTTATCATTGCTTTTTTATTAGCTACAATATTTACATATTTTTATTTTGCTTCAGGACGCATATTAGCAGGCATATTATCGCTTGTTCAAGTGGTTTGTTTTGGAGCAGCCTGGTGTATGGGCATGGAAATCATAAAGGAAAAGAAGCGTCATATTCACATATTGATTGCCATAGTAGGAATACTTTTGATTATCCCAACTATGCGGTCATGTAGTTCGTATAGTTCAAATAAGAATATTGAGGAGATTAAGTGGGATATTATCTTTATGGGTGATAATATTCCAGAGCCAAATTCGAAACAAATAGAGATTCACTATAATGAAGAGGATGATTTGTGGATTGATGTACATAATACCTCAGAAACAGAATATTATGAGTATATCGTTGCATGTAAAGAATTGGGATATACAGTAGAAATGAATGAGTCATCTATTGGTTATGATGCCTATAATAATGAAGGGTATTATTTGGATTTGGGGTACTACAAATCAGAGGAAGAAATGACCATACGGTTAGATGCTCCTACAGCAACTGGAGATTTAAATTGGAGTGAGCATAATGTTTCGTCTGTATTGCCGGAACCGAAATCTATAGTTGGTGCCTTTACGATAGAGAATGATGAGAGTAATACCATCGTTATAAGTAATACATCAAAGGATGAGTTCGCGGCGTATTGTGAAGAGTGCAAAGGGGCTGGATACACAGTAGACGCAGACAATAAATCAGGATCATTTGCGGCATACGATGCAAACGGAAATCATGCAAGTATTTCTTATAATTTAGGAAATAAAGAAATGACTATTATTTTCAAGTATCCAATGGTGTGTACAAAAATAATATGGCCAACTGTGGGTGTAGGTACATTGGCTCCTGTTCCCAATTCTTTGTCTGGTAAAGTGGGGAATGATTACGGATGGACATACTCGGTTTATCTTGAAAATACTTCAAAAGAAGAATATGAGGCTTATGTACAGAAATGTATAGATGCTGGTTTTAATAAAAATGTAAGTAATTATGGTGACAGCGTTTGGGCTGATTACTCGAAAGATGATGATATTAATATCCACATTTCTTATGAAGGCTTTAACATCATGTATGTTCATGTGACAGGTTCGTTAAATAAGGACTACTCATTGTATGCAAGAAATTCAGATAAAAATGAGGAGATCCTAAATGATGATAGTAGTAAAACAGAACCTACTAAAGAGCTTGAGCCGACTAAAGAACCGGAACCAACCAAGGAGCCAGAAGCAACTCAGGAACCAGAAATGCTAGTGACTCCATTATCAGAGTATGAAAAGGCTTATATCAGAAAAATGTCAAATTATTCATTGTACATAATGTTTGATGAAGATACTAAAAAGGTTGTATACTTTGGAACGAATGACACTTATGTGATGAATGGGGCATATAACGGAAGTTTCAGTAGTGGTGTAACTATTAGTTGGGATGATGGATGGGACGAAAAATTCGAACACGCTAGTGGAAGTATAGCAACATTAACAGATGGAAATGAATTTGAGTGGGATTATAAAGTGTGTGATGTTGATGATGCACAGGAAGTGTTGAATGACCTGAAATGATATGTTGTTGAAGAAAAAATAACTTGTAATACCCTCGATTTCTGCTATAATATAATTAATAAAAGGCAATCGCCACAGAGTGGTTGACCGGTATAAGAGACAAAAGCCTTCCCGCACCGACCAAAGTACAGGGAAGGTTTTTGTTATGTTACTGACTAATCAAGTAAATGAATGTCAGCAGTGCTAAGAGGAACATTCCGAAAGACATCAAGTCTTTAAAATCGAAATCATTGTTCATAAGCATCACCTCCATTCCGTAAGAATGAAGGTCAACCACCCTGTATCACGATTGCCGGTAGCATTGCTGCTACTAAAATTATTATATCATAAATTGCGTTAGAACACAAGTTCGGTTGCTTGAAAATTCTATAAAATTCATACTTGATTTCGTACATATAGTTCGTTACAATCCCCTCCGAAAGGAGGGCGAACCCTATGAAAAACGAGCAGGAAGTTAAATTTTATTCAGTAGCAGAAGTAAGTAAAATGCTAGGGATTAGCAGGTCAAGAGCATATGAATGGCTTGCCAGTCCTCAATGTCCTTTTCTGGTACTGCGGATAGGCAGACGGATTATCATACCAGCAAATAATTTCGCAAAATGGTATGAAAGTTTTGCAGATTGTACAACTGAAGAAAAATGATAGAA
>JAZNGM010000026.1:0-158591 GCA_045576455.1 Lachnospiraceae bacterium
TGTGCTTTTGAATCTCCGTTTTGAACTTTGGATTATTTACCAGTTTACGAATCACTTCTTCTACTGCAGCGTTGATTTTATCCTCACTCCATTGCTTGCGATAAGTACACTTGTGACCGTTCACAAAGGTTCTGTGCTTGCAGGCATAGTAAAAATAATCTCTGTAATGCCCACCGTCGGGATGCTTTTTACGATTTACATTGCCATACATTCCACTTCCGCAGATAGGACATTTGATAATACCGGATAAAATATGCTCATGATCCAGACTGTGAGTTTTGATGTTGGCAACTCCGGTTTCCTGTCTCTTTTTGTGCACCTGATTCCACAATTCTTCCGATACAATCGCCTCATGGATACCATCGTTAAGCATATACTTGTCCTGCTTCACAATGTGGTACTCATTTCTTGTACCCGGAATCTTCTCATTCTTTCTTCTTCCAAAAGCAAGCTTGCCACAGTACACAGGATTATCTAGAACACCTTTTACAAAGGAGGTGGAAAAGCCTTCTATGGTATTGTTCTGACGAAGCTTTTTCTTGTATCCGCTGTTGTTTAGGAATGTAGCAATAGCAGCAATTCCCATTGTGGTATTGGCAAACTTATCATAAATAATTCGGATAATCTCAGCCTCGTCCTCAGCAATGTGCAGTTCACCGTTGATTAGCTGATAACCGTAAGGAGCAAAACTACCATTCCATTTACCTTCTCTTGTTTTCTGTCTGCGACCTTCCATAGTTTGCACCAATATGTTCTCACGCTCAATTTCAGCCACCGCAGATAAAACAGAAATCATAAGTTTACCTGCATCCTTGGAACTATCAATACCATCTTCCACACAGATAAGATTAACCCCAAAATCCTGCATTCTCTGAAGGGATGATAAAACATCGGCTGCGTTTCGTCCGAAACGGGATAACTTGAATACAAGAACAAAATCTACATTATCTTTACCTGATTCAATGTCCTGAAGCATCTGCTGAAACTGTGGACGACCTTCTACACTTTTACCGGATTTACCTTCATCAGAGTATTCACCGGCGATAATCATGTCCTGATAATCAGCGTATTTATGCAATTTATCTTTTTGCGCATCTAAGCTGTATCCATCTACCTGCATGGAGGTGGATACACGAGTGTAGATGTAGCATTTGAGTTGTTTTTTCATAGTTACCTCCTATTTTCGCAATAATTACTTAACATCATAACTTATCGAAAATCCTTTTCAAAACGTTTTAGTATATTTGCAAAATAATCTCTTTCATCTATAAAATGCATATCTCCAGTTGCACCGTACTCATTCAACACATTCAACACACTTTCAAATTTTCCTTCGGTATTTTCATTTCTAATCAATTTATGAATTACCTTTTTGAAATTTTCTCTATCATTCTGATATGTAGCCAATAACATTTCCAAATCTTCAATCGTCATAATATAACATCCTTTATCCTTAACAAAAATGTCAGGTATAGATGACATTATAATCTGCATATTTGTTGCACTTTCATACAATAAGAAAATTTTAAGTATTGGCTTTTCATCGCAATACTCTTCTTCAGAATTTTTAAGTTGCTCATATGCCTCCAAAATATTTCTTTTGTAGAATGTGTCAATTTGCTGAATATCTGGCACTTGTTGTTTCGCACCTATCCCAAGTAGTCCTGATTTTAATTCAAACAATAAAATTACATCATCAAATTCAACATAATAATCTGCGCTTTTTTTCTTCTGTTCCGGAATCTTAAACCATTGTTTTTTGTCTAAATAAATAGATGCCAATTCCTCAAAATAACCCTCAAACATTTCCCCAAATGCATTTATAAATCGCTGTCCCAAATTATTGTTTCTGTAATAATCTCTCACTAACCAATATAGTCCGTCAGCAAAAGTCATTACTAATAAATAAAAGCTTACCATTATGCTTTCTTGCGTTTTCTTTGTTATTACAAATGGTTTGCTATAAAATATTTGCTTACCTATCGGCGAATTCCATACTTCTTCGTATGTGATACTATAGTATGCTACAACCCTTTCCAGCGTCTCTTTTGTTATTACACTTGTTTCTGTTCTGTGATAGAGTGTTTCCGGCGCAGACAACGGATCGGGATTTTTACTACACAACCAAAGTATCATTATTTCAACTGCCAATAACTCATCAACATTTAGTCCCAATAATTCATTTGTTATTTGATTTATATCTATAATTTTCTCTCTATTTATATTCGAGGAACCAATCAATATGTGATAATTTCTACAGAAATTCTGAATCGGCCATGCCAAATTCTGATATTTAAATTGTTCATATGTCATTCCCATTATAAATTTGAATATTTCAGATAAGACTGCATCCTTTAAGAATTCACTATTTGAGTGCTCATTCTCATGCCCTCGATATAGATTTACAATAGTACCAACATCTTGAGACGATAAATTACCATTTCTAAAATCATTCGAATGTCTTATGGATAAATATGCCATATCCTGAATATCCCATGCAGATAACATTACAGAAACTTGTTTGGGAATAAACCCAAACTCCATTATATCTAGTGGAAATTTCATACAACAATTCATCTCGTCATCATCGTGGTTTAATTGCTTCTTATAAATCTCTATAGATATCCTAGATAATAAATATATAAAATCTCTTGTTGAATATTTCTTTACAAAAGTAATAAAATCCTTCATCCTATTCACACCTTTACTCATTTATCGAAATAGTCATTTACTGCTTTGTCAATTTTGCTCATCAACCAATGTACCTTCTATAATAATTACAGTACACATGTCCCAACAAAATTGTACATCTGTTCCAACTGTATTTCAAGAGAAAATAGGCAGCCATCACCTTGACTGCCCACCCACTAATAAGATATCTGTATTATGATATAATTCCCGCTTCTCCACGGTCATATTTTTCAATAATACTATTGTTCTCCTTAACTTATGACAAGTTAGTTCAATGTTCCTATTTCATCAATTCTAATATAGCTTAATATTGCAGGAGCCGCATCCCAACTACCTGAATATTTCATCCTACTGTCATATACACACTTTCCAACAACCTTCTTTAATTTTTCAAGATTACTTACTCCAAACAATACCATCATTTTCTGACAATACTGTCTAGATTTCATTTTCTTCCATTCTATCGGAGCACTTTTAACATACACATAACATGTTGGGAACCAGTACGGTTCACGCCAACTATTTTCATCTTCAGCAAGTTCATACGCATTACATACTTGATACAAAAACAAATCCGCTTCAGCTATAGCTTCACTCGTATAAATCGGTAACTTTTCTCTTTGGTTACATATTGTATCACCCATAAGAGTAAATTTAGTTTTCATATCTGTATTTGGTTTATAACATTCTTCAACCACACGACTGTGATGTCTAAAAGCAGTATAATTATTTTGTCGTACTGCTCCACCAAATATATTTGTCTCCAAAAAGTAAGTGTGTGTCAGAATTTTATTTATAGCCGAATAATCCTTTATATGGCGCATAAATGCCACAACGCAAATAAATAATTCCCACATAAGACTCTTAAACACATCTAAATCATCCTCAGAAGCAGATCCTGCTTTCGGTTCAAATGTCTTAATACAAGACAAGTTATTATACATCATTTCAAAGGAATCTGCTAGGATTTCTGCATAGTCTGGCTCCACTTCAGAAACAGCTTCTGCAAAGTCTAAAAATAAATCTCTTATAATTTTTGTATCTAAAAACAGCTGATATTTTCTTTCCGGATTTGAGCCCTTTTCATAATGTGACTTCAAAACATCAATATAAGCCACTTGGAATCTTGATATACAGCTTCTACGCTTTGCATCTGTATTACATCCACGAATTTGACGTACCAAATCCTTTACCGGGAAAAAATCAGTCTTAGCATCATCAATCCACTCAGGTCTTTTCCCTAATTTGGGTTTAATAAACTGTGGCTTCTCATAAATATTTCTAAGAAGTTTTTCATATTCAACCTCATATGTTTCTTGGTCCGATAAGTCAATGTATATTCTTGTTTTGATATATGTAGGGACATATGGTTGGCCTTCCTCATCTCTTTCAGCAATAATCGGAATAAACTTTTCCTGCTTCATATTTCCATATATCTCACTAGAAATAATAACAGTTTCATCTCCTACACCACCAGTACGCTCATTAGCTTTTTGAGCATATGCTTTATCACAGATAATAAGAACTTTCATAATTTCGGGATCATTTACACATCGCTCCATAAACGCATATTTATCCTGACCTTCTTTTAAATCCCATTTATCCAAAACGACATCCACACCATGCGACACTAATCTTTGTGCTAATTCAAGTACCAAATCACTACTTCCCCATGCATACGAGATAAATATCTTTGGAATTTTATCTTCTTGTAGCATCTGTATACCTCCATTCTTCTCTTTCTCATGATAAGTCTTTATACAAGTTCTAATTTACCTTACCCTTAATCTCTCCCACCAGCTCATGCACCGTCGTACAAGGGCACATCTCCGATGGTTTGGTTTTACCTTCTCTTTTACACTGCTCCAGCTTCTGCTGTGCTATCTGAATTGCCTTTTCCTCATCACCAGCTTTGCAGAGTTTTCCATACATTTGCTCATCGGCCTTGGAATACTTCTGCCCAGTCTTAGCTTCATATACTCGTCCAAATTCTGAACAACACATCCATGAGTCTTGAATTGCCGGCATGGAACCCAAGTAGGCATACATCCATATTTCAAAACATGGATTGGACCAGCCCACTTGTATTCCTTTATCCTCTGCCTCTTTTATAATCTCATCAAAACCCTGCACTTGGTCTCTGTCAAACACAATCCAAGGAGTACGATATTGTGCATCATAAGCAGTGAGTTCCAGGCATTTATCAATCATGGTACGCGTCTTTGTCTCTACCACCTTTATTACAAGCTTGTTTCTCACATCCTCCGGCAATGCCTGATGGAGTCCTGTGAAAAAACAACGCTCTGTAGCTTCTGTATCTGTAACAATCAAATAATAACCTAATTCCGGTACTTTGAATTGCTTTCTCTGTTCGCGAGTTTTTCTGTTACCTGTTCTGTCTTTTCTCGCCATTCTAATCTCTCCGTTCCACTTCGGTCGGCGCTAAACCAATGTCCCCCGGACATTGAGCGCCCTTAAAAATATCAATACTCTTCAAGGTAGGAATCGCTCCATACTTTCCTATCAGATAATTCTTCTCATAGCTTTCATCCTTACGGATGCGAGTACCATCCTCGTCTACGAAATCTGCCAGTGAGTACAGTGTTGAAACACCCTCTTCATCCTTCTCCACAAACCAAATCTCATCACGGCGCAATAGCTGATTAGACAGCTGCCATGTATCGTGAGTTGTAAATACAAGCTGAGCGTGGTTAGTGTTAATTTCCGGATTCAAGAATGTAAGCAAGAAGTTTCTTACAAGTAACGGATGCAAACGAGCGTTTAATTCATCAATGAAAAACACACTGCCCTTCTCCAATACTTCCTGCAATTCCGGATACAACGCAAACATCTTCAATGTGCCTGCTGATTCCAACTCCAGTGGAATCTCTGCCAATTCATCTGAACCAATCATCTTATGAAGCGCATCAATTTTATACTTTTCTTCCTTGGAATCTCCCTCTTGAGGCATCTTTTCTATTCTGAAATCCTTAATATGTTCATCAAAGGATGCAAAATATTCTACAACCTTCTGCTGAACACTTTTATCGCTCACAAACCCCTTAGGCAATCTACGATACATGAAATAATTTGTAACGGAATCTGCAAAATCAGCAAACGCATTTGCAAGAAACCAATCTCTGATATCCTTGCACTTACCAATCTTCAGCTTTGCTCCCAAAGAGATAATAAGCACCTGCTTTTCCAATGCCACCTGAATATTATCCCTGCTGCTTTTCGGAAAACCGGACAAATCTAATTCATCTGCATTACGATAAAAAACTGGACTGTACTTTCTTGCAGTCTTTGCCTTAGAATTTAACCATTCTTCTGTTACACCTTCTTTGTCGATGCAGAATCCGTAATTATATGTCTTTTCCGCCTTATCTCCAGGCAATGTAAAATATACTTCAAAACTGGACTCCGCATTTGCTGATGTCGTATCAAACAAAAATGGAGTCGGTCTGAAATACTCAAATTTTTCTTCTTCATCACCGTACTTAAATGAATCTACGACATAATCAGTCATATATTCAAAAGCGTTGTATATATTAGACTTTCCACTTGCATTTGCACCATAAATGGCAGCAACCGGCAATATTTTCTCGCTACCAATAGACACAACTCTATCCGAGAACTCTGTCATCTTTGCCGCAGACAAATCCAAAGTAGCCTCTTCTCTAAATGATTTGAAATTTTTAAAATTAAATTGAATTAACATGATTGCTACCTCACCTTCTTTTCTACTTTCTATTATATACTGTTTTTTACAAAAATCAACTCTTAAATGTGATTATTTCTCATTTGGCTGTGCGTTTTGTTTTAGAACAATAAAAAATCACCCAACTTGCACTTTGTACAAATCAAGTGATCAAACATTATTTAATCATTATATTATTATTTTTAGCTTATAAATTTGCATGCTTTCGAACGCTCTATCGTATGTATACATCCCACTCTCGCAGGATGCCGGCAATCCTTATGCCGCCTTCTCAAACCGTTTCAGAAATCTTCTCGCATAAGCCTCATACCGAAGTCTTTTTCCCTCTGCATCATCACACCAAGTTTCCGGTTCATACTGAATCTCTACGGCGATGTCTTGCAAAACCAGCGCTCCGTACTTCTCCATCATCTCGGCCAGGAATGTGCAGCAGCGTTCAAATTCCTTGTTCAAAGCTTCCCTCCTTCCATAATCGCTTCTGCATCTTTTCGTCCTTATAAGTCTCAATGACTTCTTGTCTTAATGATACAACTATGGATTGGAAAAAGCAATAATTCAGGTGAGAAAAATTTCCTCTGCTACTATGTTGGAAATCTATGTCGGAATCGTAATTTTATGTTGGAAATTCCGACATACTTCCCATTTTTTATGTTGGAATTTTATGTCGGTCTTAAAAACACCTATATTTCGGTATGTTGGAAATCTATGTCGGAATTGCATTTTTATGTTGGAAATATTGACATACTTTCTGATTTCTATGTTGGAAATACCAACATACCTATATATTTGGGGGTTTTAGGGGCGAAACAGCCCCTAACTAGATGCATTTTAGTATGGATATCCAAAATGCGTATCTAGCCGTTGTCAGCCTCACCCGAAATTTTTCACAAATTAAGAAGTTCTACTGAGACGACTGCTTCCCATTTCCTTCTCGATATTTTCGACTTCAATCATCCTCTCTTATTATAGATGACATTATTTCTGACGCTCTTTTCAACTCGGCACTTATTCCATCTTCACCCTCTTGGATTTTGTTTAACAAGTCACATATCATTTCTCTTAATTGTTGAATATTTGTTGACAAATACCCATCCATTTTCACTTCCGTTAATTCATATATTCTGCCACTTTCAAGTTGTTGCAATTTATTTTGTATCGCACATAATTCATTACCATATTTGACTTTTATTTCATAATTAAGTTTATTATCCATATTTCCATATCCTCTATTTGATTTTAAAAAAATCATTTCTTATACTATTAGTTACCTTGATTTTAGTTTGATTCAAACACAATAACTTTCCCAACCTTAACCTTCTTCGCCGAACCTATCCTATACTGTGCAATATATGTACGATCTTCTTTCCATTTTTCCAACGCCCGGTTTCCTTTATGCTGATTCAGCTTCATAAAAAAGTCCAAATAGGAAAGAACCTTATCCTTACTCATTACACCGTAATCAATAATATCCTCTAAAATACTTTGCCGTTGCCTATCACTAAAACCATCCTCTTGGCTCACAGAATAGCCCCATTCCCGTAACGGCGAAATATTGCTTAATTCTCCCCAACTTGCATTACCTCTGTTCTGATAATCTTTATACGATAAAATTTCAGCTCTAATACGCCCATTCTTCTTTAGTTCCAGATATGTTTCTTCCAAAACATAATAAACATTACAGGAACGGCAATATACAATCGGAATCAAATATCTGTGCACATTATCATTCCTATCAACGACCTCAATTTCACCAGCCATATCTTCCAACTCATGATGCATATTGCAATAAAAACTATTACTCCTTACCACCAAATCCGTCATACCAATTTTTTCTTTCTTCAGCTTCAAAAACGGACTTTCTGCCTTTGGATTAACCTCTTCTGCCAAGGCCTTTACCCATACAAGATTGTCCATATTATATGCATTACTCCAGCATTTCTTCTTTCCAAACCATCGCCAGCCGCATATCTTCAAGGTTTCTCTAATCTTTTCATCAGGCATCCCATCAAAATATATTTCAATATATTTTCCATCTATCTTATATTCCATAAATATTTTGTCCTTACTGCCAATAACTGTCTTGGGGAATGTTTTTTTCGTGTGATACTTAAATAAATCCAATTTTATATCAGACCCATATTTTCGTATAAAATACCCTACACTTCTATCTCTGTCATCTTCTGTATTATATTGTGGTATCAACGGTATTCTGATACAGACTTTCTTTTTCCCTATCCTGTCTACTAATCTATTTAAATTATCTAACACCAACGCATTGTCTTTACCGGTATATCTCCTATAATTTTCGGCATTAACATCTTTAACATCAATATACCAATAATCAATATCATTAATTATTTTTTCTATTTCTTCCCATCCTACATTCAAAGAAGTTTCTATATTGCACTTCCAAGATGAATTCATTTTATTACACACTTCATGAATAAAATTTGCATATAAAAGAGGCTCTCCACCACCAAAAGTAATTCCACCCCCGGTCATCAAAAAGTACGGCTCATCTATCGAAACCTTCTCTATTAATTCATCTGCTGAAAAATCTACTGTTATTGTATTCCGATCATTACACTGTGCATTTATACAATAAACACACCTTAACGGACATCCATGGAATGCCACCAAGGTTGATATTCCACTTCCGTCAGTTCCCATGCGCAATCTGGAAATTGACATTATTTTTGCCATTAACTCATCTCCGTTTCATCATTCCCCATTTTATTATGTAAATGGAAATTCATCTTCATTATTCCAAGGCATATCTATACTACCCATACCTGGCGAATTAATATCACCATCTATTTCTGGCTCATCATCTTCTTTTCCTCCAAAAAGCGAAGTATTCTTTAATGCATCCGGAATTTTCATAAATCCATGTACACTCCCCATTGCTGGCCTGTGCGATTCTTTTACCCCTACATTTTCCACTGCTATTTCAGGAGTTTTTGTTATTATGAACTCAGGATATACTCGTTTTCTCATGGGTATTTTTTCTAATTCTTGTTTCAGTTTCAACAACTCTATGTCACACGCTGGGCATGTACCCGCACACGCACCTTGTGCATAGCATTCGGTAATTTCATAGTCTATGCCATTTGCATCAGCCAAAGCCTTTCGCATTTTCTTTAACTCTTTACAGATTATCTTTCCGTCTTCACGTGGAATAAGTTTGCTAATTAATTTCATATCTGTTTGTTTTAAACTATCCTGCATAAGCACTTCTCCAATCCTTTATAAGCTTTTTTTATCTATGATTAGTTGAAATACCATACAGATTTCTTACCATATCTCCAATACCTGCTTCTTCCCATTTGCTTGGGAATGTATAATATTCCAATGTCTCCGGCAACAACTCATTGATCCTTCTGCATAAGAAATCTATTTTTTCCATCATTTCATAACCCGGACACTGTTTGCATTCTTCTGTTTTAGACATATTCGTCTGTATATAATACTTAATTGTATCAAGATTTACCCAGTTCAACGGATTTGGATCATTATGATGTCCCATCTCAATTTCATACGCATGTCTCATATATTCTTCAAAACTATTCATATGAATCATTTTTGAATCTATATATGCATCCTGCGGAGCAATTGTGTCATCTTCCAATGGTTCTGTTGCCTCGTCCAGCATTGCGTGATATTCCTGTTCAATTCTACTTTTTGATTCCGGGTAATCTTCATAAAGTCTTTGTAATGCCTGTTCAATTATAGGTTCCTTCGATGTATAATAATCTCTTTCATCTATTAAATCATAAAAATACAATTCCATATCCTGACCAATATTCAACGCATCCCTGATTGCAATATCATAGTATGCCGTACATTTTGTCTTTGTCGGGTATATCTTTCTTTGCATCCCTAACTTTGGTACATAGTTTTCGTACAAATACGCCTTATAATCCTGACGATGACTATGCTTTATGCTTACCAATTCCTCTATCAAAGCAATTTCTTCATGTTTCACCAAATAATCTTGATAAGAACTACTCTCTCCTATAAGCATCTCATAAGTCTGAACATCTTTTAACAGAAGAGTTACACATGATGCATTTTCCTTCACAAAATTTTTATATGAAATAGTACCCTTAGCCGTTACAAATAAAGCATCTACAATGCTCTTATCCCATCTGCGATATTGTTCTCTTACACAAAGTCCAATCTTTTGCAACTTAAATATTTCTGTAGAAATCCTTTCATCAGACATTCCATACATATATTTTTGTGCCAATTCTTCGTACAAAATATAACCACAGTGATTGATTAACTGAATTAATATTTCTCTGCCAATCTCACCAACTTCACCCTCTGCATCAATTTCATCAGACAACAAATCTTGTCCTAAAACATCTGATAATTTTTTAATAACATCTATATCTGAAATACCATTTTTCTCATATTTGGAAATAGCCTGTGGCGAAATATACATTCTATTTGCCAATTCTTCCTGACTCATCCCCAATGCCTGTCTTACCCTTCTTAATCTTTCACCACATTTTGTTGCAATTGTCTTATTATCCATCATAACACCCCTTAAGCCACTTGAAATTCTTCCTTTATGTACGGCACCATACGCTTCATATGTTCCACTATTCTCATTATACCAAAATCTCTACTCTTTGTTACAATTAATTCATTTATTCTTATCCCCCCTTTGCATAAATCATAGCTGTTATTTGAATATTTTTTACTAAAAACATATTCTTCTTTTCCACACGCCATAATAATATAAAAATCTATCATTTTTTCTTTTCCCTTAAAATTCTTTCTTCCTATAATCTTAATATTTTCTTCAAACATATTTCCTCCATTTCTTCCAGCCACGCTCTATCAACTGGATATCCATGCCAAGTAGCATCCAAATATAATAAACAACGCGCCAAATGTTTCATTTATGCAGCCAAGAACCACTCCAATCAATGCTATTATCAAGTATACCTTTCCACTTCTTCCTCTTGGCGGTCTATTATTTCCACCATAGTAATACATGACACATCCCTCCCTAACAATAATTTGAGCGGTACTTAGGGCGCCATTTCCAACCACTGATATCCGTCACATCGACTCCACCCTTGAAATTTCCTTTGTACAATCCCGGCAACATACTTTTTAATCCTGCATATGGATTGTTACTTTTACTTACTGTTTGCACAGGCTTTAAACCTCTACAACGTTTACATCTCTTTGGTTGCACTAACGAATGTGTTTTGTAATACTTTTGCTCATCTATTGAAAAGATAAATACTTTTCGACAGTGAATACACATCAACTCCTTGTCCATTGAACTTGATAAAAGCTTTCCCATCACCATTCTCCTTTCGGTTGTTTTCTTATAAATCTATTTTAGCAACCCCTTTTCCATATTCCCATCAATGGATTGTGGAATCCCTCAACGAATTGTAGAGAATTTAGATTTTGCTCACTTTATGTATTGCATTACAACATCAAAAAGAACGTTTCCCAAGTTTTCACCTGAAAAACGCCCTTCTAAACTAGACTCATTCTAAACCATCCCAAAATGCTCTAGCGCATCTCTTATCGCCTTTTCCTTCTCCACCGGACATTGAGGTTGTTTGCTATCTTCAGACTTAGGCAGGTTATAATTCTCCCCAACCTCTGTTCCACATTTTCTTTTTACCTGTGAAATATACAGATTCGAAACCTTCAACCCATGCTCCTTCAGAACATATTCCTGAATTTCGTTATAAGTCGCCTTACTTTCCGCTGAAGTCAAATCAAGCTCGTCCAGTTCTATCTCAACCTCGATTACATCATCCGGTTTTTGTTGGGACAAAAGAACAACCGTCTCACAATGCACCGTACCCGGGAAAAGGTCTACCGCTACCGCCTTTTTTATCTGATAGCCGCTATTAAGAATTATTTCAAGGTCGCGCGCAAGGCTTGTCGGTTTACAGGAAATATAAACCATCTTATCCACCCCATAAGACAAAATCTGTTTTAACGCCTTAGGATGTATACCATCGCGTGGCGGATCAAGAATAATATAATCCGGTTTTTCTTCTATATCATCCAATGCTTTCATAACATCATTGGCAATGAATTCGCAATTATGTAAACCATTTAATTTTGCATTTTCCCTGGCTGCAACAACTGCCTCCTCTACAATTTCCACACCAATGGCTTTATAAACTACCGGTGCCATCATCTGGGTAATCGTTCCGGTACCGCTGTAAAGATCATACAGAACCGTTCCCTTAGAAGCAGATTTTCCTCCGGTAGCATCTTTCAAAGTTTCTGCTCCGCTGATATCGCCTAAATACTCTCTGGCCGTTTCGTATAATACTTCTGCAGCCGGCGAATTATTCTGGAAAAATGAAAAAGCTGAAATCTTAAACCGAAGACCAAGAAGCTCTTCATAGAAATAATCCTGTCCCCATAACACATCCGTACGGTCGCTCTGCACCACATCCGCAAGCGAATCATTTACAATATGAAGAATTCCCGCAATCTTTCCATGCAATCCCTTTGATTCACACGAAGTATCTGCATTATGTAAACCAACCAATAAATCGCGGTATCTTTGAAGTACATCTTTTTCATACGCTGCATCAATCTGTGATGAGGTAACCAGTGCTATCAGGATTTCTCCTGTTTTCCCTGCTTTTCTTACAAGGAGGTGACGAAGATAGCCTTCATGACGCATTCTGTGAAAATATTTAACCGGCTCGTTTTTGAAAAAATCAAGCGTAACCTTCAATACCGTTCTATAATCCTCATCCATAATGCGGCAGCCTGAAACGGTAACAATATCATGAAAACTTCCGCGTTTATGCATACCAAGAGCCAGCGGACCATCTTTATACTCATCCCCAAAGGTAAATTCCATCTTATTACGGTATCCTTCTGCAACAGGACTTCTTTTTATTCCCTCAAACACATACCCGTCTTTTGAATCTGTATCTTTAATTACATCCCATAAGAGCTGTTCAACCTGCGATTCCTTAATTTTAAGCTGTTCTTCATACGGTAACGTCTGATAATTGCAACCTCCGCACACGCCGAAATGCTCACAGCCAGAGCAAACTTCATTTGGTGCAGCTTCAATAAGTTCTACAACTCTTCCTTCATACGCACCCTTACGTTTCTTTTGTATTTGAATACTAACCGTTTGTCCCGGAATTACATTCTTAACCATGCATTTTGATACACATGCATTTCCTGCCGCATCCGTATCCGCCACTTCACAAATACCTTTATTGGGAAATTGTAATCCGACCACTTTTCCCGTTACTACCTGACCTTTTTTCATTGACAATTATCCGTCCTGTCCTGTAAAAATAGCACAAAAGGATAGAACATCCTCATTCGCGGATATTCTATCCCACTGTACTTAACTATTTAATAAATGCTTCCAACAAATAAACACGCAATATTATTCTTCAACTGTTTCGCAATCGCACTCTTCGCAATCACAATCCTCGTCTTCAAAGAAATCATCTTCATCTTCATCGAAATCATCTTCGAAGTCATCTTCAAACTCTTCTAAATAATCCGGTGTAAAATACTTATATAATGCAAATGCAATAATACCTACTACAAGAACAATTCCTACAATAATAAGTACCCATTTTAATGTACTGCTCTTCTTTTCTTCCACAGGTTCAGCCTGCTTTTTGTTTAACAATGCATTTAATCTAGCAATATCCAATAAATTTCCACAACACTTTTTCATAACAAACACTCCTTTTCCACTCTCTTACCAGAAATATTGAAATTCATCTGACGTATAATGTAGTTATTATTTTACCACTATTTTTACAATTTTACTATATATTTTTTGAAAAAAACACAAATAATCCTACTTATTCTTCAATTTTTTTCAATTTAGCAAAAGCAGCATACATTATCTTATTACCAACACCATCAAACATAACCGTCACCTGATAGTCACGCGGTCCTTTTTCCATATTTAATACCGTTCCGACACCGTATTTTATATGGCTTACACGGTCCCCGATTGTATAATCCGGTTCTT
Source organism: Lachnospiraceae bacterium (assembly GCA_045576455.1). Classification (GTDB taxonomy): domain Bacteria; phylum Bacillota; class Clostridia; order Lachnospirales; family Lachnospiraceae; genus RGIG4034. The sequence goes on from JAZNGM010000026.1 coordinate 14,427, forward strand.
CTATCGAAGGGACTCCTTTACTAAGCGAAGAAAGTGAAGAAGCGCTGCCCGTAAACGCATTATTATTTCCGGCAAAACGTGCTGACACTTTCGCTTTAGGAAGCTCCTTATCAAGCTGATAGGACGACTTAAGTGAATCGCCTGCGCCCTGTGTACTGAAAGACACTTTTTTAATCGGTGCAGAAGGCTGCATGGAATACATGTCGCTTACTTTATTCTTACTTCCGATGGCAAAAGGATTACTTGCTATTACCTTCTTAGAATAAGCATCCGGTTCATATTCATCAAACCGGCGTTTTGCTTCTGTCGGCCTGTTATCCATGAGCTCCTTAGGAATTTCCTTAACAAAACGGCTTACCGGGTTATATTGTGTTTCGCCACGTATCATACGTTGTTTTGCGCAAGTCAATGTAAGCTCCTGTTTAGCACGGGTAATTCCTACGTAAGCCAATCTTCTTTCTTCCTCAAGCTCATTGGAATCTCCACTGGCCGTAGACATATAACTTGGGAAAATGCCATCTTCCATTCCTGCAAGATATACATTATCAAATTCCAAACCTTTTGCCGCATGAAGCGTCATAAGTAACACCCGCTTATCAAGCTCTTCAACGTTATCTATATCGGCAACCAGTGCGATTTCTTCTAAAAACTCGCTTAACTCAGGATCATCGTGTGTATCTTCATATGCTACTACTTTACTGATAAATTCATCTATGTTTCCTTTACGGTCAGCAACCTCTTCTTCCGTATCCGCATTTTCCTGAACACTTGCAATATAATCTGTTTCATTCAAGATATCTTTTACAAGTTCTTCAATACCATAAAACTTCAACTTACTTCTGAACACTTGTATTAGGTTAACAAAAGAAGCTATTTTCAGTGCCGCTTTACCGATTCCATCAATCTGCTCACAGCATCGTAATGCATCATAAAAACTCATCTGGTGCGCAATGGCATAATCATCCACACGGGCTATCGTCGTATTACCGATTCCTCTTTTCGGAATATTAATAATACGTTTTACCGCAATATCATCCCGCGCATTATCAATTGTCTTAAGGTAGGCAAGAATGTCCTTGATTTCCTTACGGGCATAGAAATTAACGCCACCCACCACATTATATGGTATGCCGGCCAGCACAAAACGTTCTTCCATCAAACGTGATTGTGCATTCGTTCTGTAAAGCACTGCGGTATTACCGTAAATATCAGGATTCTGCAGGGCTCTTTGACGGATATCGTCGGCAATAAACTCAGCTTCCTCATACGCATTATCAAACGGTCTGAAATGGATCCGCTCTCCTGCCTCCTGATTTGTCCAAAGTGCCTTTGCCTTTCTTCCGACGTTATTCCTGATTACCGCATTAGCCGCATCCAAAATATTCTGTGTCGAACGGTAATTCTGTTCCAACTTAATAACTGTCGCATCCGGGTATATCTTTTCATAATCCAGAATATTACGGATATTCGCACCACGGAACTTATATATAGACTGATCATCGTCACCCACTACACAGAGATTTCTGTTTTTCTCTGCTAACAACCGGATAAACTCAAACTGTGCGGTATTGGTATCCTGATATTCATCCACCATTATATATTTAAAACGGTTCTGATATTGCAAAAGGACGTCCGGACAGCTTTTAAAAAGTTCTACCGTCTTAACCAGAATATCATCAAAATCAAGGGCGTTATTCTTTTTAAGCGCTGCCTGATATTCATGATAAACCTGGGCATATTTCTTCTTGCTGTAATCCCCCTGCACATTCATCTCATACTCTACCGGTGAGATAAGTTCATCCTTGGCAGAGGAAATCGCCGCAAGCAACGAACGTTCTTTAATCATCTTGGTATCAATTTGAAGACGCTTACAAATATCCTTCATAAGTGTCTTCTGGTCGTCTGTATCATATATGGTAAAATTCGTATCATAGCCGATTCTGTCTATATAACGGCGCAAAATTCTGACGCAGGTAGCATGGAAAGTCATAACCCATATATTTTCAGAGCCATAACCCACCATATCATCAACACGCTCCCGCATTTCTCCCGCCGCTTTATTGGTAAATGTAATCGCCATGATATTGTAAGGATTAATGCCTTTTTCTTCTATCATATAAGCTATTCTGTGAACCAGAACGCGCGTCTTACCGCTTCCCGCGCCGGCAAGGATAAGAACCGGACCGTCCACCTCAAGAACCGCTCTTTTCTGTTCGCTGTTAAGTGTATCCAAATTCATGTATATCTCCTGTGATTCAATAATTCTGCTTATTTTCTATTAATTAGCGTCTTCATCTGCTTTGTTCTGTTACGTATTTGATTATAGTCTTTTTTAACCTTACTACCCTCTATGTAAAATGAATATCCATCATAAGTTCTGCCTTTATGTAAACCAATCACATATCCGGCATCATTAAATACGGCAGAACCTGATGTACCGGCCTGACAAGGATACGTCGCAAGTGTTCCTTCTTCCGGCATACCATCGGTAAAATAACATTCATATTCAAACCGGTCTATAACACCCTCTGAGGTAAATAACGTTGAGTCAGGGTGACGTGCTATAATTCCTACCCTGTCTCCAACATCGGATTCTTCTTCCGAGAAAAGCACATATTGAAGCCTATTAAGAACAGAATCAGGGATATTCTTTTTTTCAACCCTGACAACAGCTGCATCCATGTCTGTACTTTCATACCAAAGCTTCGCCTCTGCTTTCGTCCCTTCATAAAATTTCACTTTTATATTCTTGGGTGCCAGACGTGTAACATGACGATTTGTCATTATATATACATAAAGATCCGTACATTCAATAATAAATCCGCTTCCCATATAATTTTCCACCTCAATATATACAGAAGCAGGAATGTTATCGATAAGTACCCGTTTAATGCTCTTATAATCCCCTTCAAGGGTCGGCGTCGGATACTCTGCATATGATACAGACGGTGTGGAAAATGCTAACACAAAAACTACCATAAACACACTGATAATACGTTTCAATATCTTATTTTTCATCATCATTTCCTCCTGTCTTTTATCTTTTATGATTATACCTTTTTTACGGTATAACTGCAATGACTATTCCTGCCACAATTACACCGGCGCACAATAATTTATATCGGATATTTTTTTCATGGAAAACTAGCTTTCCTGCAACAATAGTCACAAGACACCCCGATTGCTTAATCAGTGTCATAATGGTAACCTTACTTGCTTCCATACCATTGGCAACAAACAACGCCCTGTCTGCAAGAACAAACAGAATACTTAAAATATATATCCAATAATTCTTTAATAATGACCTGTAATTTATCTTAACACGCTTAATTAATACATAAATCAAATAATACGCCACCAGAAAAAGCATATACCAAAATTGGAGCTGTGATGAAGTCAATTCCTTCATTAACAGCTTGTCCATAAAGCCTGAAAATGCATTAAAAATACACGAAAGAAGGCACATGATAACATATTTTGCCTCAACATTTTCTCCCGTATCTTTTATATTAGCATCTTTTACTTTGGCATCTTTTAAAACAGCCTTTCTGTGCTTCATTCCTTTCAAAAGAACCAAACCTGTCAACACCAGCACAAGTCCTATTCCTTGAAAAAGCCCCATTGTTTCGCCCAAAGCAAATACGCCCAGCAAAGTAGCAAACACTACACGTGACAAATCCAAAATCCCGTAATAGCTGACCGGAAGATAACGGATTGCCTGAAAGCTCAATATCCATGCAAGAAAAATAAAAAAGGATTTTAGCGCAATCCATGCCCCTTCACAAAGCGTTATTCCACCCGCGTTAGGTGCATCCGGCAATACCATTATAAACGATAATAACGTATAAAAGACCAATACCTCCAACACGGTATTTTTCTCTAAACTTTTTTTCTTAATAACTTCACGGGCGCCTTTCGCAAGTCCGTAAAAAAGTACAAGGAGTATCCAGACCATCTTATCCTCCGTAATTTATATATCTTTAATATATCTTTATTCCTAATTACAGGCTATTTTATCAACTTGACGAGTATAGCACAGGCACACCCTTGTTGCAAGCAAATTGCCAAAGGCGCACCCGCGCCATAATGATAACATTTTATTTTACAGCTTCTGCATATTTTGTTGTAACAAGGTCTTCATAAGGTACTTTTTCTTTTAACTGTTCTCCTTCAATAAGAATATCCTGTAAAAGGTCAAAACTACTTTCTTCAAATATCAAATCTTCTTTCCATGTATCCTGTAATCTGTATCTTTCCACTATCGTTTCAATCGTCTTTATATCGGTTCCGTCAAACTGAGGAAGAATAATTTCTGCTATTTCTTCCGAAGTATGGGAATTCACATAATCCATTCCCATTTGAAGCGCCTTGGTAAACTTCTCTATAACCTCTTCATTTTCATCCATGTAGCTTTTCAATGCACAAAAAGCAGTATATGGAACATAGCCTGAAGCTTCTCCGAGGGATGCTACGACATATCCTTTTCCCTGTTCCTCAAGCAACGTGGCATGCGGTTCAAATTCAACCGTGTAATCCCCTTTTCCACCGGAAAATGCAGCTGCCGTAGAACCAAAATCTATACTTTGGTCTATGTTCATACTTGCAGGCTTCATACCGTTCTTTCTAAGAATATATTCAAAAACCATCTGAGGCATACCACCGGCACGACCGCCCAAAATCTCGCTATCTTCAAGGTCTTTCCAGTCAAAATCATTCACAGGCTCTCTGGACACAAGGAAATTGCCTGCCCGCTGTGTCAATTGTGCAAAATTAACGGCATAATCTTTAGCTCCGTTAACATAGGTATATATGGAGCTTTCGCTTCCCATAAATCCGATATCCGCTTCACCCGTAAGTAAAGCTGTCATTGTTTTGTCCGCACCAAATCCGGTTACCAGTTCAAGGTCTATCCCTTGCTCGTCAAAATAGCCCTCTTCAATAGCAACGTACATCGGTGCATAAAAAATGGAATGTGCCACTTCATTCAACACTACCTTCGTGTTACCGCCATTCTCCTTCTTACCACATCCAGCCACCATTACTGTAAGCATTGTCATAAGGAGTAATACGCTTAATATTTTCTTTTTCATTTTTTCTCCAAATGATTATTAATTCTCTTTATTATATGCAATGCTACATAAAGGTTTCTCGGTTTCCGGTGCACAAAAAAACTACCTATCACAGAATTGATAGGTAGTTTTAGTATTACTATGCTTGTGGTCTTAATTCATTAAGAACGAAATTCAAAAATTCCATTCTGTGCTGTGCCACTTCAGGGCTTACATTAACTGCTATTACGCAAAGCTGAAAACCACCGACACAACGAAGAAACACTTTATTCCCGTTAAGTATAAATCTGTCAAGCTGGCTCAAATCAATTCTTCCTGAATTACCGGAGAAATTGTAGTAGAAATACTTGTTAGAGATTACGAAACCTTCTTTGCCGCTTTCAAAAATAGTGTAGTCATACAGAAGAATCGGCATATCATCGGTAATGATTACATATTTTCCCATCGCGTTTTTCATCTTCTTCTCATACTTAACCGAATAATTACGTACGGACAATACTTCCGACGGTCTGTTTACATCCAAACGCATGGCCTCATTATAAATCTTCATGAGTAATTCAATCGTAGGTTGTACTATCCTATGTGCTATAGGCTGTGTCGCAGGTTGCGGTTCCGACTGCGGTGCCGGTTGCTGTACAGGCTGTGGTGCCGGTTGTACCGGTTGTGGTGCCGGTTGTGGTGCCGGTTGTGGTGCCGGCTGTTCCGGTTGATTAATTGCCATAGATGGCATCTGCAATATCTGTTGTACTGATTTTGCCACTTCACTCTGTGGGGCATTTCCCTGTACATCAGCTTCTTCTGCCACAGGAGCCGCCGACGTTGGATTTTGGGCGGCCTTATTGTTAAGATTTATTTCCCGCACTTTTCTAATTATCTCATTAAGTCCTATGACCCATTCTTTAAGTGCTATGTCTGCAGGTATCTTTTCCGTTAAGCCGGCAACAAGATGAAGCACCATCGTAGTAGAAAAAATACCATCATTGAAGGTTATATTCATTATATGTGACAAAGGGTGGCTATACTTTTTACCTTTTGCATAAATCACAAGTTTATCAAGATATACTAAGAAATAATAACCCATATCGGAAAACTTATCCATAAGTATTATATATTTTTCGCCAAGGGTGGAAAAATGCATATCATACATGGCACAAAATACCGGTGGATTATCCTTATCAATCAATCTATCTTTGCCATCCCATTCCATCAGCCTATATATCGCAAACGGATTCTGTATGCTTTCTCCAAATTTCCTGAGTGCCGGAATAATAGGCTTTATAAGTGGCATCATCTCTTCATACTTTTGGGCAACCTCCGGAGAAGTTTTATGTAAATCATCTGCAAGACTTTTCTTATTAGCACCGGAGGCTGTACTTTTTCCGCTTGTAGCAGTTGCCGTACTTTTAGCACCGGCAGTTCCTGCCGTAGTAGTTCCTTTGGTAGTTTGTGCAGCCGCTTTTGTACCGCTGCTTACCGGAGTTTTTTTAACCGATGGATTACCGGCATTAAGTGCTTCTAATATTTCTTCCCCATGTGCTTTCATTACGCATACCAATTCCGACACCGTAAACATAAGCTTTTCAATATCATCAATTTCATATGGCATGAAATCGCTTAGGTATACTATTTCTTCACCGTTATCCATATACATACGCATTCCTTTGGAAAGCGGCTCAATAAACCTGATTTTCGATAACGAATATGTATTATACTCAGCGCCCGTATAGGTTATTAAATGTTTGGTAGTAAGAATAAGACCGGAGCCAAGTTTTTTTATCAAACCGGTAGCAAACACAAACATTATTCCTTCATCCATAAAGCGTGAATAATACTTGCACGAAAGATCCAAATCTGATAAAGTCAGACAATCCATAACTTTAACCCTGAAATCCTTATGAACCTGACTGTTTTTATATACTGAAGAATCATAACTATAATAGAAGTAACATCTCTTAAATACATCTTTGCCAACATACAGAAGATTCGCCGTTTCTGCCGGCATTGCAAGCACATTCATGTTAAGCTCCGGTTTCAATCCTGCCGCTTTCTTCGCAGACACTAACAACACATTCAACAAACCGGCAGTAAAAATCAAAATTCTCTTTGTCGTATTGCCGACATGTAATCTCCATTTTGGCGACTCATCCCCTGAGCGAGCCATAATGCCGAGCTTATAATTCTCATTGACGATTTCGAAATAATCAATCTTGTCAAGAGGCATTGTTTTCCGGTCTTCATACCAACCCAAACCATAACCATACAAATTAGAATCAATTATAGTCGCTCCGTTTTTACCAAAAACAATAGCACCATCATCTTCTCCGTATTGGAAAACTGCAAATGGCTCAAGCTCTTTTAACTGAGGGAACTTCTTAGAATATTTTAATATAAATTTTTTAAATTCTTCGGTTCCCGTTTCTGTAAGTATTTTTTCCGTTAGCGCTGTAAATTCCTGATTTGACAGAGCTTTGGAATCAAGGAAATCCATAACGGCACGCTCACCGTCAAAAATGGACTTAGGCTTCTTAGCCTCTTCTTTTTCACCCGGACTTCTCTTAGATTTTTCCGTGCCACTTGCACTTACTGCCTTATCATAGCGTTCTTCCGCTGCTACTTCACGGTCTGTAGGTATCTTTTCTGCCGCCACATCTTTACTGATTATTGCAGCGAAATTCTCCAAAAGCTTTGCTAAAAAGTCCGCACTTTCATTCTTAACATCCGACAGCAAATACTTCTTATTGCTTCCTGCCTTAAGGAATACTCCTTTTCCTTGTTCATATTCAATTGCTTCTACATTCCAGTACGAAACGGTTGCATCCTCTTTACTTACATATATTTCCTCAAGTAAAAAGACAACATAATGATGTTCCTTTTTCGAAGGCTTTGTCCAGAAGATAGGTTCCGCAAACTGTTTTTGCAACAATATCCTGATATTATGAAGCTCTATTCTCTTTTCAAGATTCATTTTACGCGACATGCTATAATATGCACTCACTGCCTTTATTTGTTTAGCTCTATCTTTCTCATATGCCTGAATCTTGTCAATTAAAGTATTCTCTTCATCCTCCTTCAACATAAAAGAACGACCGTTAATTAACGAATCTACTGCTTTAGCCGCGTCGTCTTCATCCTTTGGCATAGAAGCCGGGAGTTTCATATTAAAACCCTTTTCTTCACAAATGCTGACAATATCTTCATAAGAAACACATTTAATCTCTAAAGCTGCTGATATGGCATCTCTCTTACACTTTGTTATGTCAACTTCATATGCATCTGCAATACTTTGGAAAACACCATCCTTATCGCCATATTTTTCAATCATTGTACTATAAACACTAAGATCAAACGGATACAATTCAAATAACTGCCCCAGCGGTTTAGATGCCTCTTCAAAATCCAACTCAAGCTTAATTATATTATTAAAAATAGCTACCGCCTTTTTCCGATTTCCTGCAACATCCACCGGATATTCATCAATATCATGTAGCCTTAATACATCCAGATATGCAAGATGAATGTTCAAAGCAGAATCTTCAATTGCTTTTCTCAATTCTATCTGAACATCAGGATTTATAAAAATGTCTGCTATGGCAAGAGACGCACTTTCCATATCTTGCTTATCCGCTTTTCTGTCCCTTGAAGAACGCAGACTATTACTAATCATGTTTGCACCTTTAGCATACAGTGCTCCTTTTATAGCACCCTTTATGCCAAAACCACCACCAACCCACGGATTGCTTGCATACATGCTATTCTCTGCACGCATGGTCATTCTTGCTTCAAGTGCGTCAGCAATTTCCATGCACAATCCGGCGTATTCTTTGAAATAATCATAAAACTCTATATACGGGTCACAATACTTTTCAAAAAACTCTTGTTCTTCTATATCATATATACCCGCTATCATTAACTGCTTCATACAATGATTGATAACCGGTTTTAAGGAGTTCAGCATCAATCCCATAAAAGCATCTACACTATCGCCAGCAAATACTGCTTCCATATATCCTTTTGAAAAAATTGTTCCCGCTTCTTCAGCAAACGGGATAAAAGTATTTCTGTAACGGCTATACTGTACCATTTCATCTGAAACATTCACACTTCCGTTACCAATCTTTATAGTTTTCATCATATGTATCCTCCCACACATTATTTTCTGACAGTTTAAGTCAATACATACCTATTATCATACCATTTACAATTATTTAATTCTTGAACTATCAGCATAAAAACGGTAGCCAAACAAAAAAAGCTTCTACCAATAAAAGGTAAAAGCTTTATTAATACATATTCGTTAACATGCCTACGTTGTTGTCTGCTTAGCTGGTGCTTTTTTCACCTGATCTTTTCCGACAGCATTTTTTGCCTTGTCAGCAGTTTTTGATTTCGTAGCCCCCTGTACCGAAGCCGGCTTAGCTTTTGTAGCTTTGGTTGTTTTAGTCACTTCTTGCTTTTTTACATTTTCAGTTTTCTTAGAAGTCTCTGCCTTCTTTCCATTCGCTGACTTACCACCATTATCCGTTTTCTTCATCTGAAGATTAGGATGTTCCCTGATTTCGTCAATTAACTTCTCTATCAAAAGCTTCTTCACATACACGTCAAATCCTATCATACATATAAAGGAAAATAACTTCATGTATTCCTTAGAATTCTTCGGCGCATCCGGAAAACTTTCCTCGCTTAATTCAAACTTTTCAACAATGTCCTGTTTAATAACGGCAAGTTGCTTTTTAGAAGCTCCGAAAATTTCTTCATATATTCTCTCAAGGTCAAAATTATCCGTTGTATCAAAAAACTGGTCTGTTATAGGATTCATCAGTTCCTGAATATCACTTATACTTAAGATTCCCTTGAAATAGTATATAAAAATAAGGACAAGTATATGTTCCTTAGAATACTTCTTCTTATTAGGCGGTGGTAACAAATTATTCTTAGCATAATTATTAATCATCGTCTTCGTTAATATCTTATCTTCATTCGGATCTCTTGTCGTACGTCTTAAATTCGTATCCATCAATGTCGTAACCTGATCCATATACAACTCTATGTTCGGAATATCTTCTGCATGTATATGTTCAAAACGGTCAAGACTTGCCAATATGCTTTTTAGTAAATTCTCGTTATCTAGCGTCATTTTGTACACCTCTTCTAGTATTATATAGTAATAAAAACTACATGGCAAGCACATAAATTACGAAATATTAAATTACTCATTGCACTTAACACTTTAATATGATAAAATTCATATAACTTAAAGCATTAAAACTTTACAGTATTAAATTGTATATAAACTTGTGTATATAGGAGATACAACTATGAATAATAAGATTAAAACTAAAGCCGTTGACCATTTACTGGATGCAATCCTCTGCCTTGAGACTAAGGAAGAATGCTATAATTTTTTTGAAGACTTATGTACGGTAAATGAATTATTATCTCTTTCCCAACGTTTCGACGTAGCTACTATGCTCCGCGAGAAAAAAACCTATCTTGACATTGCCGAACAAACCGGTGCTTCCACTGCTACCATAAGCCGTGTCAACCGTTCTCTTCAATACGGCAGCGACGGTTATGAGCTTATTTTTCAACGTTTGGAAGCCAAAGGCCTTAATAACAGAGACTAATCAAAACATACTAATATAACAAAAAAAGCGCAAGCTCAGCAGCTTGCGCTAGCAAGAATTTCTGACGAAATTCTTGTTAACCTTCACTACTTTTCGTGCAATTTCCTATCATACAAAAAAGGGAAACGAAGTATCGTTTCCCTTTAATATTTCATATTCGCGATATGTAAAACTGTTGTTACTATTCTGCACTCTTTGTCTTAACAATTTCAGCGTTCATAACACAATTTCCCTGGAATACGGCATTTTCATCAATGATAAGGCTTGATGTAGCAATATCACCCTTAATAGATCCTGATGCAGTAATCTCAATTTTACCTTCTACTGTGATATTTCCTTCTACCGCACCACCTACAATCACATTTCTGGCAACGATATTTCCAACAATCTTACCCTTTTCGCCAAGAATAACTGTTCCTTCAGAATTAATATCTCCTAATACCGTACCTTCTACTCTGGTAGTTTCCTTTGTTACAAAATTACCTTCAAACACTGTTCCCGGTCCAAGAATGCTGTTAATTCTCTGTGATCCGTGTTCGTCCGTTCTCCTTGCCATTACTTAACCTCCTTAATTATTAACCCTTCAGTTCCATTACATCAATAGGATTAATATACTCTGCATTTAACAATACCTGATATCCTAATTTTACTTCCTTTTCCGACATTTCAAAAAGGAAATCTCCCTTTTCAACAAAATCTCCCTCACTTACGACCGATTCCAGCGGGCAACGGTATATCGTAACATATCCATTCCCATGGTCCAGTTTAACCGACTTTGTAAAATCGGCATCCTCACTTACCATGATTACCGTTCCGTTTGCAGCCGCCATAACCTGGCTGCCGTTTTGCAGTTCAAATTCAACCATCGGCTTCTTGGAAGAAATAATCTGATTAGCAACATCACCGCTTATAACCGTTTCACCATCACTATTCGTTGTTGCACCGTCTTCTATCTGCGTTGTTCCGGTATTGCCGCTTATCTCCTGCATACTCAACACTCTGCTTGCCGGAAGACCGCTCGGAATATAATCCAATGCTTCTATTGCTTCCCTTGCTTCTTCTTCCCTGATTTTTTCATCAAGTGTCACTCCCAGAATGGAATTCTTTTCACTTAATTCTTCATTCTTTTTTGCGAGTTCTTTATTTTCTGCCTTCAGTTCTTCAATCTGGCTCTCCAGCTTGCTCTTACTCTTCGAAACACTGGTCAGCGAGACTTCATCAATATAAAAGCAAAATAACGCTACTGAGACACATGCCAGCATAACAAAAACTACCAACAAAGCGATTACGGTAGACAAATTATGTTGTTTGAATGTTCTGTTGATATCATTCGAAACAATCATTACTGTTCGCTTAATCTTACGTCTGTGTTTTTTAGCTTCCACGAAACTGTCACCTCCAGTAAATCCTTACTATTCTAACACAGATACTTTGAAAAAGACAACGCTTTTTAGGTAATTTGTACTATTTATAACCATTTTTTCACAATTTTTCCACATTTGAGGCGCAATTTACGGGACTAAACCGACCTATGAGATAATAAATTAGCAATAAATCACTTTATAAATTAAACGTTTAATTTCATATCTCCGGTACTAATCCACCCTTTTTTTCTCATAAAGGTTGCAATTCCCCAAGATAATATTGCCGGCAAAATAAAATGCATCACTGCAATCATTATAAGAACAACCACCGGTTCGTTTGTTTTTATCATATCCTGATAAGTATATATCTGACCGACAAGTCCCGCCGTACCCATACCGGAGCCTGCCGGAAGATTTGTCATCTTAAGCAGCATTGTAGATACCGGACCCAAAACAGCACTGGAAATAATTGCAGGCAGCCATATAACCGGTTTTTTTACGATGTTACCGATTTGAAGCATGCTCGTTCCCAATCCTTGTGCCAACAATCCATTTACTTTGTTATCCTTATAACTGGCTACTGCAAATCCTATCATATTGCAACAGCAACCGATAGTCGCTGCTCCGGCGGCTATTCCCGAAAGCCCGAGACTGATACCGAGGGCTGCTGAACTTATCGGAAGCGTAAGAACGATTCCCATTACTACAGACACCACTATACCCATTAAAAACGGTGCACATTCTGTTCCCCAATTAATAATAGAACCTAACCACGTCATAAACTTAGCGATTGGTGTTCCTACGAACAATCCCACAACCGCACCCGATATAATACAGGCAAACGGCGTTATAAGAATATCTACCTTTGTCTTACCTGACACTAATCTTCCTATGTATATACATACCATAGCTGCCACAAAAGCACCTAACGGTTCGCCATATCCGCTAAAAAGAAAATTTTTACCGCTAAGCGTAACGGATGTCGTATCTGTTAACACTAAGGTTCCGTTTACAATTACGTTTTTTGCAGGAACCGATGTCGCCAGTATCTTTGCTGCATACGCTCCAATCATTCCCGCTGTTGCGGAAGAAACCATTACAAGCGGGCTTGCTTTTAAGCGGGACGCCACACCTATACCGATACCCGCGCCGGTCATAGCACACGCCATCTGTCCGATAACCACCATATACGTCCCTACCACATGGTTTATTTCCCCACCGATAGTTGAAATAATGGTTCCTATTATAAGCGTTGCAAAAAGTCCTGTCGCCATTCCGCTTAATCCATCAATAAAAACCTCTTTTAAAACCTTTTTTAATGCCTTCATATTTGTCCCTTTCATCATAGCGCTTTGACACATCACAGTGCTTTTCCGCTAAATTTTTAATATTGATAATACTACTGTCATGCCAGATGTCAACACTTTGGAAAATATTTTCACACTTTTGTAAACTTGACATAATATTTGCAAAATTTCTTTACTTTTTTGGTCATTTATGCTATTCTTTATATGTTGTGAAAGCAACGATATAATTTTTTTGGAGGTATCTACAATGAACAAAGGTACAGTTAAGTGGTTTAACAACCAGAAGGGTTACGGATTTATCTCTGACGAGCAGGGTAATGACGTATTCGTACACTACTCAGGATTAAACATGGAAGGCTTCAAGTCTCTTGAAGAAGGAGCTGCTGTTGAATTCGAAGTAGTTAACGGAGAAAAAGGACCTCAGGCTGTTAATGTAACTAAGTTATAAGAAATACTTATAACCACGCATTTTAATCTACGTTTTCGATGTGCCTTTTCTTAATAATAAATTTACGGTATGTTACATAACGTCCCGTCCGTTCTATTTTTAGAAATAAGCAGTATTGTATTACCAATGGATTAAAGAATTAACAGATACTAAAAAGGATGGCTTTTGCCATCCTTTTTTCCATTTCAATATACTTCATTTTATAAATTACCTATTTTATTATCGCCCGATTTCTTCAAGTACCTCTTCAAATTTCATATTGCCGCCGAAAAGATCAAGCGCACTTCCTATCGTTGCATGCACCCTGTTATTTCCTAATTTTTTCAGCAACTGCAAATCTTCCATATTATGGATACCGCCGGCATATGTAATCGGATTAACCGTATGCTTTCCAAGAAGCGTTACCAGTTCCTCTTCTATACCGCTTGCTTTTCCCTCCACATCCACGGCATGTACTAAAAATTCATCACAGTACCTTGAAAACTCTTCTAATACATCCTCTGTTAAAATTACTTCCGTATATTTCTGCCAACGGTCGGTAACAATATAGTAACTTCCATCTTTTTTACGGCAGCTCAAATCAATGACCAGATGGTCCTTTCCAACCGTATCACTAATCCGCTTTAAATTTTCATAATTAATTATTCCGTCTTTAAAAACATACGAAGTAACTATGACATGGGAAGCTCCCGCCAAAATGTACTCCATCGCATTCTCTGCATTAATACCGCCACCAATCTGTAATCCACCCGGATACGCCTTAAGTGCCGCAAGTGCCTGTGTCTTCGTCTCCTCGTAATAAGGGTTACCCTTTGCCGTAAGCAAAATAACATGTCCGCCTTTTATGCCATATTTTTCATATAATTTTGCGTAAAAACATGCATCCTGTTCACTGACAAAATTTATTTCGGTACTATTTCCGCTATCCTTCAGGCTCCCGCCTACAATTTGTTTTACTTTCCCTTCATGAATATCTATACATGGTCTGAATTGCATAATATGTTTCCTCTATCCGTTATTTGTTGTCTTTTTCATATTACACTATTTTTACCAAAAACCAAAGTAATAATTAACAAATGCATATTTTCCTTCAATTCGCTCAACAATAATACGGAAACAGCTTTTCTGTTTTCAGGATTGAAGACTTAAGAAGGGAGAAATAATATGAAAAGAGCAAAAAAATATCTTGTATTAGTGCTTACGGTAGCTATGCTTTGCTGTATGGTTGGTTGTGGTAATAACGATGAGTCCAACGGAACAAACGATATGGCCGGCGAAGAAAATGCAGGAAATTCTACCGGCAATGATACTGCCGGTAACAATTCCGGCACTAATAACAATCAGACAAACGGCGGTAACGGTTCCAATGGTAATACAAGCAACGGCAATGGTAACGGTAGCGACAGTTCAATAGGCAACGATAGCTCAAACGGTAATGACAGCGTATTAGACGATGCCGGTGATATGGTAGGCGACGTTGTTGATGATGCAACTGATGGTGTTAATGATGTTACGGAAGGTATCGATAACATAACAGATGACATCGTAAATAATGACAACACTACAAAAAGAAGATAATCTGTTATCATGCATTTAAAAAGCGCGGATATATTCCGCGCTTTTAGCATTATCGTTTATAATTATAAATCTTTCTCAATCAGAACACCTTGACGGTACGCTTCCAAAAGCTTGTTAAGATGCCCGATTCTCTCCCGTAAATTCTGTCCGATATCCGTGTCGGCTACGCTATGTCTTTCCCTATATGTTTCCACAATAATGGAATCCGAAAAAATATCCGATTCATTTTTTATTGCTTCTTCCGCCGAAGTAAACGGTTCATGGGATACTAATCTCATACCGTAAGAATTAGCTACCAACGTATAACCTGCAATACCTGTTTTTTCCTGATATGCCTTTGAAAAACCGCCATCTATTACAAGCAACTTACCGCCACACTTAATAGGTGTCTCTCCTTTTTTCAGTTCCACGGGAACATGACCATTAATGATTCTGGACGTTTCCTTATTAAGCCCGAATTCATCCAAAATACGTTTAATAACCTCTTCATTATCCATCAGGCGGTAATACGCATTTTTTCTCTCAACATGAGTGGACTTATCCGGTACAAAATATCTTTCAAAAGTCGTCATCTTATCTTTTCCGAATACCGGAGAAAATGGTCCGGTCCAAATATACCAAAGTATATCCTGTCCCTTTAACTTTTCTCCCGCATCCTGGTCGGAATAATATCCTTTACGGGCATATTCATCAAGTACATCGTAAAGCTTCCTTCCCGAATACTCTTTTCCGTAAATATTTACTTTATAGAAACTTCCCTCCTCATCCATCGGAACGCATCCGTGATAAAGGAGATTATTATTATATATTTTGTAAAGGCCACCTTTTGCAAAAAGAAAACGTACATGTGTCTGCAACTTTTCGCATCTCACAAATGCCTGCCGTAAACGGTCGATAACCTGTTCTTCTTCCGGTGTCAGACGATATGGATCTTTTGGATCAACTGTCGGGAATTCGACATCATTCATCGGATACTCTTTTCCTTCAATCATGACTGTTTTCTTGTCATAATCAATCTGGCCCAGTAAAAGTCTGTTCTCAAGATTAAACTCAGGTCTTCTTGTAATAATCTGGCCTTCCAGCTTAAACTGGATAATGGAAATTGCCTTATGCATCTTCATGTCAAGGCTTAAATCCTTGGTATTGTAATCCGTGTTAAATTTAATGGAAAATGCATCACAATTAACATCCTTATAGGTCTCAAGCGCAAAGGTTGCCAGCGGAATCAGATTGATTCCGTAGCCTTCTTCCAAGGTATCAAGATTACCGTACCGCGCCGACATTCTTATTACATTGGCGATACACGCAAGGCTTCCTGCTGCTGCTCCCATCCATACGATATCATGATTACCCCATTGTACATCAACCGAATGGTAATTTTTCAAAGCATCCAAAATAATATGCGGTCCCGGCCCCCTGTCATAAATATCACCCACAATATGAAGATGATCAATAACAAGACGCTGTATCAGATTAGAAAGTGCAACGATAAATTCCTTTGCTCTTCCTATTCTTATTATCGTATTAATAATTTCATTGTAATACGCTTCTTTATCCTGAAGCTCAGCCTTTTCGGTAATTAACTCTTCTATAATATAAGCAAAATCCTTAGGCAATGCTTTTCTGACTTTAGAACGGGTATATTTTGAAGACACACGCTTCGTTATCTGTACCAGTCTGTGAAGCGTTATCTTATACCAGTCTTCTATGTTCTCCTCTGTCTGTAGCATAAGCTCCAGTTTTTCCTTCGGATAATATATCAGGGTAGCAAGGCTTTTCTTATCCTTGACACTCAAGGTATTCCCAAATTCTTCGTCAATTTTTCTTCTTACTGAACCCGAACCATTCTTAAGGACATGGACAAACTGTTCATATTCACCATGTATATCCGTCAAGAAGTGCTCTGTACCTTTTGGCAGGTTCATAATAGCCTGCAAATTAATTACTTCCGTAGAAGCTGCCGCAATAGTCGGATACTGATTTGAAAGAGTTTGTAAGAATCTGTATTCCATTGCTTCCATGTTAATTATCTCCTCCTACTTTCATAGGTTATAATAACGGACTAACCCTCAATTACATCACTCATGTCATAAAGGCCGGCCGGCTTTCCTGCAAGGAATTTAGCCGCCTGAATAGCACCTTTACCAAAAATCGCTCTGGAATATGCTGTATGTGATAATGTGATTACTTCATCCGTTCCGGCAAAAATCACATCATGCTCACCCACAATACTTCCGCCTCTGACTGCTGAGATACCGATTTCTTTTTTTACTCTCGTCTCTCTCTTCTGACTTCTGTCATAAGCATAAGCATATTCATTATTAAGCTCTTCATTCATGCAATCTGCAAGGGCAAGTGCTGTTCCGCTCGGTGCATCCAACTTCTGGTTATGATGTTTCTCAACAATTTCAATATCAAATCCCGCATCTGCAAGTACGTTAACTGCCTGCTTAAGAAGTTTCATTAACATATTAATACCAAGAGACATATTGGCAGAGCGAAGAATTGCTACTTTTGTTGATGCCTCTTTCAAATGATTCAGATGTGCTTCGCTTAAGCCTGTTGTACATACTACAACCGGTGTCTGATTATTAACCGCATAATCAAGAAGCTCATCAAACTCATTAGTGGATGCAAAATCAATAATGGCATCTGCTTTAATATTACAATCTACGATAGATTTAAATACAGGATAGGCATTATTAACTTTATCTGATGGGTCTATACCCGCTACAATTTCTATACTGTCATCTGCTTCAACAAGACCTGAAATCATCTGTCCCATACGTCCGTTGCAGCCACGCATTATTACTCTTATCATAGCTTTCCTCCTTATACCAAACAAAATTATAAGATACCGTATGCCTTCATTTCATTTGCAAGTTTAGCTGCATTGGCATCTTCCATAGTAGTAAGCGGACGGCGTACAAAGCCTGTATCTCTTCCCTGAAGTTCGATTGCTTTTTTTACAGGGATAGGATTAACCTCACTAAAGAGCGCATCAATCAATTTAATGGATTTTAACTGGATCTGACGGCTTCCTTCCACATCCCCTTCAAAGTACTTAGCACAAATATCATGTGTCTGCTGTGGTGCGACATTTGAAAGAACGCTGATTACACCTTTTGCACCCAGTGCAAGCATCGGTACTATCTGGTTATCATTTCCTGAATATAAGTCAACACATCCGTCAGCCATTGACATTAAACGTGCAATCTGGCTGAAGTTATCCGTTGCATCCTTAACACCAACAATATTATCAATATTTTTACAAAGATTTACTACTGTTTCAGGTGCGATATTTACACCACCTGTTCTGCCCGGAATATTATAAAGAATAACCGGAATCTTTACGCTGTTTGCCACGATTTCAAAGTGCTCATATAAGCCCTTCTGTGTACATTTATTATAGTATGGTGTAACAACAAGAAGTGCATCTGCGCCTACTTTTTCAGCTTCCTGTGATAAAAATACCGCTGTCTCTGTTGAGTTACTTCCTGTGCCGGCTACTACCGGTATTCTTCCTGCAACCTGCTTAACGCAAAATGCAATTACATCGATATGCTCCTCGTGTGATAACGTAGATGCTTCACCGGTAGTTCCGCATACGATAATGGCATCCGTTCCTCCATTAATCTGGTACTCAATCTGCTCGGCGAATCTTTCGTAATCCACCTCTCCGTTTGTTTTGAATGGTGTTGTAATCGCAACACCTGCGCCTGTAAATACAGCCATTTTTTTCTCCTCCTTCTTTTTAGCAAGGATCACCATTTTTGAAATAATAAAACCGACCTAATAAAATATATGGGCCGGCAAAAAAATAATCTCTGTTATTATTTCACTGATAGCGCCCCATCTTGTCAGATGACAGTTATACACCTATTCGATGCATTCCCAAGAATTGATTAACAGGTCATCTCCTCTTTCGGCGTCGTTCCCTTTCCCCATTCTTCACATGTGCCTGCCACATCCAAATAAGTACTGATGAAAAACGCAACCTCTATCTTGCTACTATTATATGTATGTACCGGTAAAATGTACCGATAACAAAAATAATCATAACATGCATATTTAGTACTGTCAATGCGTTGTTATGATTATTCTTTGTCCCTTTTTATGTATAACACTAAATAAGTAGAAAACTTATGCTTATTCTTCCTCTTCTTCCAAAACCTCAAGTTTGCTTACGGATACCTCGTATGCCACACGTCTTTCGGTTTCTTCTTCGGAAATCTTTTTAACATACTCCCTGCTCTGAATACGGCCCCATATTTCGCAACGTGTACCCACTTCAAATGTGGATGCAAAACGGGCATTTCTTCCCCAGCATATGCAAGGGATATAATCTGATTTTCCGTACGGACGGTTAACTGCTACCAACAAGTCTGCAATTTCTCTTCCGAGTGGTGTTTTTCTGTAAACAGGTTCCTTGCAAATAAAACCATCCAGATAAATCTGGTTTGTTTTTGCATTTTCTATATAAGTATTTTCCGCTTCCTCCTCCGTAACAAAATTTACTTCTCGTACAAATACGGAAAGAACCAGTTTATTCTTTCTTTCCTCATGGCGGTTGTAGGAACGGAACTGTCCGATTGCTTCTATATAAGTTCCCTTATAATCTGCCTTTACGTCCATAAGACGCTCTGATACCATAAGCGGAATAATATCTGCAGAATCGCTGAGTCTGACTACCTGCACATCTACCATATAGAATCCCTCTCCGAATACCTCGTGGCTAAATACGAAATCACTTACAATCTCTCCTACAATAGTTACCTGGTTGTTTTCAATAACCTTATCTGTCATTTTTGTTCTCCCTTCTCCTTTTCATCAAAGAATTTTTTCCTGACTGTAATTTCATTTTATTCGTCCCTTTGTAATGTTAGAACATAATAAAACAATTATGTTCTCTTATTTATCGCAAATCCTTACATTATCAGTTTGCATTCAACAAAAACTAATGTTATACTTTATGATTGCAAAATCTCAAAACAGAATGGAGCATTGAAATGATTCAATCAAGCGATAACATAAGAAATATAGCAATCATCGCCCATGTCGATCACGGCAAGACTACACTTGTCGATGAATTATTAAAACAAAGCGGTGTTTTTCGTGCTAATCAGGAAGTTTTAGAAAGAGTTATGGATTCCAACGACATCGAGCGTGAACGCGGAATTACCATTCTTTCCAAAAATACCGCCGTTACTTATAAAAATACAAAAATTAATATTATTGATACCCCGGGCCACGCAGATTTTGGCGGCGAGGTAGAACGTGTGCTTAAAATGGTTAACGGAGCCATTCTTGTGGTTGATGCCTTTGAAGGGGTTATGCCGCAAACTAAATTCGTTCTTAGGAAAGCCCTTGAAATGAAGCTTCCGGTTATCCCCTGCATTAACAAAATCGACCGTCCGGAAGCAAGACCTTCTGAAGTAATTGATGAAGTTCTTGAACTGTTTATGGATCTTGATGCAAGCGATGAACAACTTGACTGTCCGTTTATTTTTGCTTCTGCCAAAGCAGGTATTTCTTCCCTTGATATGGACACACCCGGAACTGACTTCGTTCCGCTTTTTGAAACTATATTAAAATACATCCCGGCCCCTACCGGTGACCCCGACCTTGGTACACAAATACTTATCAGTACCATTGATTACAACGAATACGTTGGCCGCATCGGTATCGGCAAGGTGGATAACGGTAGTGTAAAAGTTAATCAGGAAGTAATTATTGTCAATCATCATGAACCTGACAAAATGAAAAAAGTAAAAGTATCCAAATTATATGAATTTGATGGTCTTAACAAAACCGAAGTAGCAGAAAGTCATGTCGGTTCTATCGTAGCTATCTCCGGTATTACCGACATTCATATCGGCGATACGCTTTGTGCCGTTGATTCGGTTAATCCGATACCTTTCCAGAAAATATCGGAGCCTACCATTGCAATGCACTTTATTGTTAATGACTCTCCTCTTGCCGGACAGGAAGGAAAGTATATTACCACCCGTCATATCCGTGACAGATTATTCCGCGAACTTAATACCGATGTATCTCTCCGCGTAGAAGAAACTGAAAGTACCGATGCTTTCAAAGTATCCGGCCGTGGTGAACTGCATCTGTCTGTTCTTATCGAAAATATGCGCCGCGAAGGCTATGAATTTGCTGTAAGCAAAGCAGAGGTTCTGTATCATACGGACGAAAACGGTAAATTACTCGAGCCGATGGAACTTGCTTATGTGGATGTACCGGACGAATTTTCCGGTGTGGTTATCGAAAAATTAAGTCAGCGTAAAGGCGAACTGAGAAGCATGGGTTCTGCATCCGGTGGCTATACACGACTCGAATTCCTTATTCCGTCACGTGGACTTATCGGCTATCGTGGTGACTTCATGACCGATACGAAAGGTAACGGTATTATCAATACCATTTATGATGGTTATGGTCCTTATAAAGGCGACATACAATATAGAAAGCAAGGCTCTCTCATTGCTTTTGAAGCCGGGGAATCAATTACCTATGGATTGTTCAATGCCCAGGAGCGTGGTACCTTATTTATCGGTCCCGGGGAAAAAGTCTATTCGGGAATGGTTGTCGGACAAAGTGCAAAACCTGAAGATATTGAACTGAATGTCTGCAAGAAAAAGCAATTAACCAATACCCGTTCTTCAAGTGCTGACGAAGCGCTCAGGCTGACACCACCAAAGATTTTAAGTCTTGAACAGGCTCTTGACTTTATCGACACGGACGAACTGTTGGAAATTACGCCAAAGAACATCCGTATCCGTAAAAAAATATTAGATCCAACGCTCAGAAAACGAGCAAATATGAAAAAATAATTCTTTTTTCCATATTAATCCTATTTGCAATTTCTTACAAGATATTATTGTAATTAAGCAATATAGTGTTATTCCAATGGCGTTTTTTATAATTTTCTGAGCCAAAAAAGCTGTGTAGATATCAATTTCTACACAGCTTCTTATTTTATTCACTATATAATTTTTACATTTTCCATACTAAATATAATCTAAAATTCCGGTTGCAATCTGGAAATAGATAATTAACGAAATGGCATCAACAATGGTTGTAATAAACGGACTTGCCATTACCGCCGGGTCAAACCCTATTTTCTTAGCAAGTAACGGGAAGGTACAACCCACAATTTTAGCAACCAATACTGCAGCAAGCAGGGTAAGACACACAACCAGTGCAATTTCCAGTTCTACCTTGTCAAGCAGCATAAGTTTTGCAAAATTGGCAACACTTAAGGTTACTCCGCAAATAAAAGCAACCCTTGCTTCTTTCCAAATAATCCGGAATGTATCCCTAAAGGCTATCTCATTAAGCGATAAACCACGGATTATGGTAACACTTGCCTGTCCGCCCGCATTACCGCCGGTATCCATAAGCATCGGAATATACGCAATCAATGTTGCACATGTACTTAATGCATTTTCAAAGGACGCAATAATCGCCCCCGTAAACGCTGCTGATATCATCAATAACAAAAGCCAGGGAATTCTCTTTGAGAAAGTCTCAAAAACGCCTGTTTTCATATAGGACTTATCACTCGGCACAATAGCGGCCATCTTTTCGATATCTTCCGTTGCTTCCTCTTCCATAATATCCACAACGTCATCGACCGTGATAATACCAACTAATCTGTCTTCATTGTCTACTACCGGCATGGCAATAAAGTCGTATTTTTTAAACTGTCTTGCTACCTCTTCCTGATCCATCAGGGTATTTATGGAAATAACGTTTTCGTGCATGATATCGCCAATGATAGCATCCGGCTCACTTAACAAAAGATATCTTAAGGCCACCGTACCGATAAGCTTTCTCTTCTGGTCAAGGACATAACAGATGTTGATAGTCTCTGAATCAAGTCCCACGGTCCTTATTCTGCTTATCGCATCTGCTACCGTTAAATCTTCTTTTAAATCTACAAACTCTACCGTCATGATACTGCCGGCAGAAGCCTCCGGATATCTTAACAGATTATTAATATCCCGTCTTGTTTCGGAATTGGCATTTGCCAATATCTTCTTAACCACACTCGCCGGCATTTCTTCCAAAAGATCCGTCGCATCATCCGCCATAAGGTTATTAATAATGTTGGCGGCTTCGGGATCAGACAAGGATGTAATAATCATCTGTTCTTCCTCTATCGGAAGATAGGAAAAAACATCTGCTGCTAAAGATTTGGGCAAAATACGGAAGATTTTAAGCATCTCATCATCTTCCAATTCCTGCAAAAAAGAAGCAATATCTGCCTCGTTCAACTCTGAAAGTTCCTGACGAAGTACAGTATATTGCTTAGTATCTACTAATTCTCTTAGTACCTGCATAGCAATTTACCTCCAAATATGTGATTTTTATGCATCGTCGGGGCAGAGGAACTTCTGCATTACGTTCTAACGTATGTTTCTTCATAAAAACCACCACCTTTCAAAAGTAAATTGTTATTGTCCAAAAATCACTATACACCCATAAAAAATAATTTGTCAATTAATCAAGAAAAAATCCGTACATCAAATAAGTATACTGTCTTCACCTTCTATAAGTTCACCAAAGACTGCTCTTCCGCCGGTCTTATCGGTTATGGCACTTATGACAACATCTTTACGCTCTCCTTCCAAAAACAGATTGAAACAGACCCTGTCGGTATATTGCGTATCAATTGTCCTTATATTTTCCGCATTAAGATAATACTGTATCTTACCGGCATCCGTAAAATCAGTTGTAACGTCCACATAGAATCCACTTACAACCCGCGCCACTTTGCAGGCACTTAACGCCTCCTTAACTGCCTGCGTGTATGCTTTAACAAGACCGCCTGTACCTAACAACACCCCGCCAAAATATCGGGTTACTACTACGCAGATATTCCTTATACCACTACCCATCAGCACTTCAAGCATCGGACGTCCCGCCGTTCCCGAAGGTTCTCCGTCATCGCTGCAACGTGTCAATTCCGCATTTTTACCAATTACAAATGCCGTGCAGTTATGTCTTGCATCCCAGTACTTTTTCTTCATTTCCTCTATAAAGGCGGTTGCTTCCGCTTCATCTTTCACCGGCGAAAGAGTTGCAATAAAGCGGGACTTCTTCTCTATGATTTCTCCGGTTGCCCCTTCATGCAGAACCAGATATCCGTTTGTCTCCATACATTCTCTCCGTTCATCAGAAACTGATATTATTCTATCATATATGGCATGATATGTGTTATAAAAAAAGTTACAAAAGACTTTATTTAGTATGTATTTTTTGTTATAATACCTAATGTATTTTTTCTTATTAATAAATGTGCATTACCACGAAGGATGCACCAAAATCATTATTTTATTAGGAGTGCCTATGAATTATACACGGCAGGGAATAAAAAAACAGTTAAAATCCCTTAATTCAAAACCTGAAAAAATCAAAAGAATGATTCTTGTATATCTGTTAAAGTTCTCTCTGATTGCGATTCTTGCCCTCGGCATCTTCGGTATATCAGCGGGGCTCGGTGTTTTTAACGGCATTGTGGAAACCGCACCCGAAATTGAACTTGACGACCTTATGCCGAACGGATATGCAACTATAGTATACGACAGCGATGGTAACCGTATCCAGAAGCTTGTAGCAGAATCTGCTAACCGTACCTATGTACAATCACCGCTTATTCCGCAACATCTTAAAGATGCCTTTGTTGCCATTGAGGACGAAAGATATTATGACCATAACGGAATTGATATAAAAGGTATTATAAGAGCGGCTTATACCGGCATAATGAACGGCTTCCATTTTACGCAGGGTGCCAGTACCATTACCCAGCAGCTCCTTAAGAATAATGTCTTTACCGACTGGATGCAGGAAGATTCCTTTATGGACCGTCTCACAAGAAAGATACAGGAACAATACTTATCTCTTATTGTTTCAAAACAATATGACAAGGACACTTTGCTTACCTTGTATCTTAACACAATTAACCTTGGTGCGAACACTCTGGGTGTTCAGGCGGCATCCTTAAAATACTTTAACAAAAGCGTTCAGGAATTAACGCTTTCCGAATCGGCGGTTATTGCGGGTATCACACAGAACCCTTCCCGATATAATCCGATTCTTCATCCGGATTATAACGCAGACAGACGAATCCTTGTTCTTAATAAAATGCTGAAATTAGGATTCTGCACACAGGAAGAATATGATGAAGCAATGGCCGATGACGTCTATGCGCGAATCGAGGATGTTAAAGAAACTACTGCTTCCTCTTCTGTTAACTCATACTTTATCGATGCACTGACAGAACAGGTTATGGAAGATTTACTGGCAGCCGGCTGTACCAAAAACCAAGCATATAATTATCTGTATGCAAGCGGTTCGAAAATATATTCAACCCTTGATTCAGACATTCAGGCCACATGCGATGCCATCTTTGCGGATGAATCCAACTACCCGTCCAATTCAAAATGGTATTTAAGCGAATATGCACTTACCGTACTGAAGAAAGACGGCACATTTAAACATTATTCCGTACAGATGTTAAAATCGTACTTCCTCGAAAAGAATAAAAAATATAACCTTATTTATAAGACAACAGAAGACGCTTACAAAGACATTGAAGAATATCAGTTAAGCGTACTTGAGGAAGGGGATGAAGTATACGACGAACGCGTATCCATTACGCCTCAACCACAAGTATCTCTTGTAATACAGAATCAGGAAAACGGTCACGTAGTTGCCATGATTGGCGGACGAGGAACCAAATCAGCTTCCAAAACGCTTAATCGTGCAACAGACTCAAAGAGACAGCCCGGTTCTACATTTAAAATATTGGCAACCTACGCTCCCGCACTTGAAGGTGGCATGACATTAGCAAGCGTACAAACCGATGCACCTTTTAAATACAATGACGGAACCATGGTATCCAACTGGTGGGATGGCGGAACCTATAAAGGTATATGTTCCATGAGATATGCCATTGAACAATCCCTTAACATTATTGCTGTAAAAACGCTTACCATTATCGATCCGCAGCTTGGTTATGATTACCTTATAAATTTTGGTTTTACGACACTTTGTGAACGCGAAGTTATTAACGGCGAAGTACATTCCGATATTATCCAGGCACTTTCACTCGGTGGTGTAACCTATGGTGTAACCAATCTTGAGCTTAATGCAGCCTATGCTGCCATAGCCAATGAAGGACGCTATATAGAACCTGTCTTGTATACACAATTTGTTGATGCAAACGGTGAGGTTATTCTTGATAATACAACACCGTACTCAGCACAGGTTATAAGACCAACTACCGCTTTTCTTTTAACAAATGCCATGATGGATGTTGTTAACATAGGAACCGGTACGAAAGCAAAATTTGATAATATGGCGATTGCCGGAAAAACCGGAACAACCTCTAAAAACAATGACTTCTGGTTTGCAGGATATACCCCGTATTATACCTGCACCATATGGGCAGGCTACGATAACAATGTCAGCATGAACACTTCGGAAGAAAAAAACTTCCATAAGACGATGTGGAGAAAAGTTATGGAAGAAATTCATAAGGATTTACCTATGAAAAACTTCTCTATTCCAAATGGTATTAAAACCGTTACCATATGTACAAAGTCCGGAAAGTTACCTGTTGAAGGATTATGTAACGATACGCTCCGCGTAGAATACTTTGAAGCGGGCTCTGAACCTTATGAATACTGTGATACGCATTATTCCGGTTGGGTATGTGCCGTTAACATGCTTCCTGCTACCGAAGATTGTCCGTTCTCTGTGCCGGGTTCTATTCTCGTAGACCCGCCACTCCATGAATCTTTAATACAGGGTTCAACGATTATCGGTGAGGACGGCACAATTATCAGCGCTCCTAACCCGACAGGCAAGTGTACGCATTCCTACGATTTCTTCTTAGATCCGAATTCGTCTGCTATCCTGGTACAGCAATTTATGATGCTGAGTCCTGATATGCAAGCGGCTGTAAAACTACATCATGCGGATGCATGGATTGGATATTAATATATACTACTTTTAGTGCATATTCCTATTAAGTAAAAAAGTCTTCCGAAAATAATTCGGAAGACTTTTAATTATTCTGCAATCTATTCTGTCACTTCAATAATCTTAATATATGTAGTATATACGTACGCCTCTTGATCCCCAAACATAATCTTGGTCCATTCACCATCCTGTTCCCCAAGGTACTCATAAGAATCTCCGGCACCGATGCGTCCAAGCTTCGTACTGGAAGTATCCGGCTCACTTCTTACATTTACGTTAGTGTCAGCTTCTTTTATCGTTACCATCTTTTTTACATTTCCTGACGGCTTATCCGTTTCATCTTTTTTATCTTCTTCACCGGTTGTATCTGTAGTACCCGGATCAGCAGAATCTTCTTCACCGGTATTATCATCTTTTCCATTATCAGGTGTTGTTGTACTCTCATCTTTCTTATTATCCGCCACAACCTGATTGTTGTTATTAATATCTTTAATTGCCTGTTCCGGTCTGGCAGCTATCTTTATTGCAAGTACCACCATGGTAATAAACAGACATCCTATAAAGCCGTATAATATAAGATTAATTTTATTCTTACTCATATTCTCCACCTTCCTTTACTCATTAGTATAATACATATCGACCTATTTCGACAATATCCAATTTCTGTTGGAATAATAGAAAACACGCTCTTTTGTCTCAGCCTTATTAGTCTCCTCTTTTGTATAATACGTCATATCGGTATAAGAATCCGTTAGTTCTGTCCACTTCGTTGTTTTTACACTATATTCTACAGTAGTACGGACTTTTAATAAATCCTCCTCATAACCATACTCTTCTATGGTAACCCAAAAGTTTGCCACCTCAATATCACTATAGGCGCCTTCTGCATTATCGATGTTCTGTTCAATCATCTGCTTATATTCTGACTGCACAGCATCATACAGCATATCTGTCATTGTATGTACTGCATCTTCTTTAAGATATGGAAGCTCCGGTTCAAATATCAGATCATTTTTGTTAAATGCCAATGTTTTTGTATAAGTATTAAACACATCACCCGAAAGCGACAATACATATTCCCCTTTTACCATAAGTGGAAATACATATTTCTTTATGTTACTTTTTTTCCCTACAAGAAAGTTATCAATATAAACTCCGTTTAATTTAACATCTATTTGTGCCGGCACCATAATGGTAACATTCTCAACCATTAAGTCGGTCGGAATCACTATATAATTATTAAACACGCCATAAGTTTTATTTTTTGCCTTCTTAAGCTTTATAATGCTTTGTGACTCGTATGAATCATAACGACAGGTTACTTCATAAGTCAGATTTCCTGTTTCCTTGATAGAATAATCCCTAAGCACTTCCGCTTCCTGCATATGGCTTAAATAGTTATTTCTGTTCAAATAACCCTCGTAGTAATCGGTCACAAGCATATTATAAGCCACATCATATTCTTCTCTCTGTAAAGCACAAAGATAGTCTTCAAGCGTCTTTTTAGGGTCGTTAAAATAAAATAGCAACGCGATTATAGCAATCAGGAAAGAAACGGCAGCAATTGCCGGAATAAATATTTTTTTCATTACTCTTCCTCCTGATATAAGAATACAAATGCCTCATAAATGGAATCTTTATTATATATCTCATAATCATTAAACAACAGATTATCATTTTGCATAAACTGAAAAGGAGTTATTGTCCCCTCATACCAGTTCTTGCCGCTAAAATATGCCTTTAAAACCGGTTCATCAAACTTAACATGATGTCTTGCAAAAATTTCATAATATGCAAAATATAACTCGCCGGCAGTGTACTTAACCGCTTCGTCAAATACAATCAAACGTTCATTACTGTGCGGCATAACATACGAATCACTAAAAATAAGTGCTTTTTCAGGAATCGTCCCCGACATGTTGTCCGGCAAGAGTAATACATTCTCCTTCGTCTTTTCCGTATATTCTGTTTGCAATTCTTTCGGCATTTCATCAACCGGTACAGTTGCGGGTACAATACATTCCGTTTCTTTTCTTCTATCACTGTGTTTACAGCCAAATACCACGATAAGCACAGTTACTATAAGCAATGCTACAGCAACAAAATATAATATCGGGGCAAGCCAAAACGGAATATGTTTAGCATATTCCGTTTTATTATTATTCTCAATATATTGACCTGTTTCATGCTGCTTTTTCATAGCATTTCCCCCACCATGCATTAGTCTATTCTGTTCTTAATGCCTCTACCGGGTTCTTCTTCGCTGCCACTCTTGAAGGAATTAAGCCTGCTATCAAAGTAAGAAGCATGCTTATGATTACAAGAATGAATCCACCCATAGGTGGTAATGCCGCAAGTCCTGAAATTCCTGACAACGACTCAATGATAAGATTTATCGGAATCAACAGCAACAAGGTTACTACAATACCTAAAAATCCTGCCACAAATCCCACAAGAAGTGTCTCTGCATTGAACACGCGTGAAATATCCCGTTTAGAAGCTCCTATACTTCTAAGTATACCAATTTCTTTGGTACGTTCAAGTACAGAAATATAAGTAATAATACCAATCATAATTGAAGATACAATTAATGAAATAGCAACAAATGCTATCAACACATAACTAATTACATTAACAATAGTAGTTACAGAACTCATTAACATACCTACAACGTCTGTATAATTGATTTCGCCATCTTCATTTCCGGCATCTTTCTGTTTCTGATTATACTCTTCAATTACCTTTTCTATACCGTCCTTGGCCTCAAAGCTGTTTGGATAAATATTAATCATAGATGGCTTATCAAGATCAACAATACCAATCTGACGTAATACTGAATCGTATGTATTCATAAAATCAAGTTCGTCAAACGGCTGACCTGTAAGAACATTAACTTTCGTATTAGCAAGCTGCTCTTTGGCTATTTCACTTTCATTAATAGCATTAATAACATGTGTTGTCAATTCCTCTGTATATCCGATTACACCACCAATAGATGATGACACTGCATTTTCTGCAGGACGCAAAATACCTACAATACGAAGCGTCATGGCATCCTCTACAAGTCCGGATAAATACGCAACGTCTGTTCTCATATCCTGCCAGTAACCATCCTTATTGGTATAATAATCAGAATTCAGCACAAGCTTGTATGTTGTATTTAAAATATCATCATATGTGAATTTTCTTCGTTCAGTCGTAGGTTCAAGCACTTCTCCGCTCATAACCTTGCTCATCATCGTATATAATTCCATATCATCCAGTAAACCGATGGAATAAAGAGCATAATCACTTATTTCGTTATTTTCATCAACGACAATTACGATTTCTTCCTTACTTTCCGGCCATCTACCGGCAATAACATCATATTGTGTATCAAGAAGCTCCCTGTTGCCGAGCATTTCTGTCCATACGCTGAATCCCGGCATCATGCCCATGGTCGCAGATGCGGAAGCATCATCACCCGACATACCCATCATACCCATTTTTGTAAATAATTCTCCCGGGTTGATAAGCTTAGGGCCCTTGGATAAGTCTGAGCTGTAAATATTTAAATCAAGATTATAACCATACTGGATATCGTTTGTATATTTTTCAAATGGTTTTTCATCCGATTCAATAAAAGCCTTGAAAGAAACCATATCATTAGACTGTACCTGTGCTGTCATCATCTGAATCATGCTAACCATAATGTCACTGGAATAAACGGCATCCTTATCATGGGCATTTTCATCGTAAGCCTCTCCCATCATTACACTCATCATGGAGGTCATATCTACCGACTCTTCCACAATTGATAACGGATAAGACGACAATGTATCCTCTTCCACCTGGTCAATGTAGTTTTGCACACCATTGGATACCGACAAAATTAAAGCAATACCGATAATACCGATACTTCCCGCAAATGCTGTCATAATGGTTCTTCCCTTTTTAGTCATAAGGTTATTAAGAGAAAGCGATAACGCTGTTAAGAAAGACATGGAAGTCTTTTTCTTTTTTCCCTTAAAAGTCTGTTCCTGCTTAACAGTAGCAAGTTCTTTGGCATCTGCTTCAAGCATTTCATCTGTATATGGATTGGTATCATCCATTATCTTACCATCACGGAGACGAATAATTCTGTTGGCATATTCATCTGCAAGCTCAGGGTTGTGTGTAACCATAATGATGAGTCTGTCTTTTGCAATTTCTTTCAACAGTTCCATAATCATAACACTTGTTTCAGAATCAAGTGCACCTGTCGGCTCATCTGCAAGCAAAAT
Organism: Lachnospiraceae bacterium; assembly: GCA_045576455.1. Lineage (GTDB taxonomy): Bacteria > Bacillota > Clostridia > Lachnospirales > Lachnospiraceae > RGIG4034. Next base: position 46,076 of record JAZNGM010000026.1, read on the forward strand.
TTCAGGGTCATTAATTAAAGCACGCGCGATAGCCACACGCTGCATCTGTCCACCCGACATCTGATTCGGTTTCTTATGCATCTGGTCTTCAAGGCCTACTTTTTTAAGCACTTCCTTAGCACGTCTTCTTCGCTCTGCCTTAGATACACCGGAAAGTGTTAACGCAAGTTCAACATTGGCAAGCACTGTCTGGTGCGGTATAAGGTTATAACTCTGAAAAACAAAACCAATGGAATGGTTTCGATATGTATCCCAATCTCTTGATTTATATTTTTTAGTTGATTTATCATTAATAATCAGGTCACCTTCATCATATTGATCAAGACCACCAATAATATTAAGCATTGTTGTCTTACCGGAACCACTCGGCCCTAATATAGCCGCAAACTCGCATTTTCTGAAATTAACGCTTACGCCGTCTAATGCCTCCTGCTTAAACTCTCCGGTAACATAGGTTTTTCTGATTGATTCTAATTTTAACATTCTCTTCTCCATTCAAAATCATCTGTACGTGAGAGTATATTCAACAGAATAACTCTCACATAAGACGTACATTTATAGCGAACAATACTTATTATACTATTACCATACTGATTTGCAAATTAAAAAATTATAAACTTCTTAAGATTTTATAATATATCTAAAACCTTTATTTCACGGTCATCTACATACAAGCTTCCTTGCGTTCTTACCGTCGGGAGATGATTATACAACGCTATGTTGACATAACTAATATTATCGTCAACCTTATTGCATCCATCATCCACATACAAATCATATGCTATTACGTCATTCGTTTCATTCGCCAATAAAACCAATTCACCAGCCGATACTTCTTCTGTATTTCTAATATACTGCTTTTCATTTTTATAGGCACATGGAATAATCGAGCCTGCCGTTATAAATACAAGTACTTCATCAAAATTACATTCTATATAATGATGTCCCTTTTCATACATCTTACTGTCATAATCAAAACGGTTTCTGAAACGGTACATCTTCATATTTTCAGGCAGATATACATACCGGCCCAAAGCATTTTGGACATACACCGGTGCTATCATCATTCCTTTTCCCACAAACAACTGGTCTTCTACACGGCACGCCATTTCATCCCCGGGATATAAAAATGCCAACGGATAAAAATACATCTCGTTTTTTAATGCTGCCCGCATATATTCACTGTATAAATACGGTAAAAAGAAGTATCTTAAATCAATGATGTCAGCAAAACTGTCCGTGCGTGAAAAGGCATATGCCTCCTGATAGACGGTTCCTATTGCACTATGGTTTCGCATAAGCGGCGTAAATATTCCCCACTGGGTAAATCGCATCAGAAGCTCCTCTGTGACATTGCTTCCGAAACCTCCTATATCCGAACCCGAAAACAGAAAGCCACACATATTAAGCCCTACCATTTGCTGCATGCTAAGCAGTATATGTGACCACCATGATTGATTATCCCCGGTCCAAATGCCGCCATATCTATGCATTCCGATATAGGAAGCACGCGAAAATAGCAACAATCTTTTTTCAGGCACTATTTTATCAAACGCCTCAGCAGCTGCACGCGTCATATTATAACCATATATATTATGCACTTTATCGTGCCTTACCATTTTTCCATTCATATTATGGAAAAAACACTTGTAATCCTCCTCATTATTACTGAGGGTCGTTACCAAGTCCTTAAATCCAAAAAACTCATCTAATGCCATATCCGTATTGGTCTGCTGCTTAAGCTTTTTAAGTACTCCCTCTAAACGCTCTTGTGTATAAAATATCGCTGGTTCATTCATGTCATTCCAAAAGCCTTCAAAGCCTAATTCAACGAGCATCCGGTAATGCATACCAAACCATTCTCTGGCTTCCTTATTTAAAAAATCCGGAAAATGTACTTTACCGGGCCAGACCGCCGCCACAAAATCTTTTCCATCTTTATCTTTGCAAAAAAATCCTTCTCTTACACCTTCTTCGTATACATTATAACCTTCTTCAATCTTGACACCGGCATCAATAATCGGTACAAGGCGGATACCAAGCTCTTTCATCTCCCGCACAAATTCTCTCATCTTCGGGAAACGTTCCTCTGATATGGTAAAATCTTTATAGCGCTCCATGTAATCAATATCCAGATAAATTGCATCAAGCGGAATACGGTTAAGGCGATACTTCTCAGCCACCTCACGTATTTTTTCTTTATCCGGATAACTCCACCGGCTCTGCCCAAAGCCCATTCCCCACCTTGGCGGGATATAGCTTCTGCCAATAATTTCACGGAATGACTTAACTATATTTAAAACACTGTTTTCTTCTATAATATAGATATCCGCATCAAGTGATTTAATATGAATACTCAACGTATCATATTTTGAAAAACCAACATCAAAAACAACTTCGCTGGGACAGTCAATAAAAATACCGCCATTCTCTTTTCCGCTTACCAGCAGAAAGTTATGTGCACCATACAAAGAGGTTTTCTCTTCCGTGTGCACCGCATCGTCTGCACACATACTCCGGTATATATATCCTCTCTTGTTAATGCCGCGCATGGTTTCACCCAATCCATATATTCTATCCCGTTCATCCATCGCATAAGAAATAATAATTTCTTCTTTTTCTTCCCTTATATTAACCTGCCAAAAAGAAAGACAGTCCCCATCAAGACGCTCTTCTTCTACTTTTACAATAACCGCATCGGTTTCAATCGGATTTCCAAATCTGTATTTTTTTACCATAACATCACTCCTATAATGCTATTATACCCCGTAAAAGAAAAAATAAACCCTATCATATAGCATTACACTAAATGATAGGGTATTCATCAAAAAATTAATTAAGCAATTTTTGATTTAGCAAGCTCTGCAAGAGTCTTAAATCCTTCTGCATCGCTAACTGCTAATTCAGCAAGCATCTTTCTGTTCATATCTACACCAGCAAGCTTTAATCCATACATAAATTTGCTGTATGATAAACCATTCATTCTTGCAGCAGCATTGATACGTGCAATCCATAACTGTCTGAACTGACGCTTTCTTTCTTTTCTACCTGCATAAGAGGATGTTAATGCTCTCATGACAGACTGCTTAGCTACTCTGTACTGTTTGGAGCGTGCTCCTCTGTAACCTTTCGCAAGCTTAAGTACTCTATTGTGTTTCTTTTTTGCGTTTAATCCGCCTTTAATTCTTGCCATTTTAATTACTCCTCCTTACGCATTAAATATATGGTAAAATCTTCTTCATTGACTTAACATTTGTTGCATCTGTCATAGCCGGTTTTCTAAGATTTCTCTTAGTCTTAGAAGACTTCTTTGTTAAGATATGTCTCTTATAAGCTTTACTTCTTTTTAATTTTCCGGTTCCTGTTACTTTGAAACGTTTTGCAGCAGCTCTGCTTGTTTTCATTTTTGGCATTTCTTTATCCTCCTATTAATCATATACTATTTAAGTGAAGTCTAGCGCTTTTCGCTAATAAACATTGTCATGTTCTTACCTTCAACCTTAGGTGCTTTCTCAACAACTCCAACCTCTGCAAGTGCCTCAGCAAAATCATCCAAAATATGTTTGCTGGTTGCCATATGAGCTATCTCACGTCCTCTGAAGCGAAGTGTTACCTTAACTTTATCGCCCTTTGCAAGGAATTTCTTAGCGGCATTTATCTTCGTATTCAGATCGTTTGTGTCAATATTCGGTGTAAGACGTATTTCCTTAATCTCAATCACCTTCTGTTTCTTTCTTGCTTCTTTTTCCTTACGGACCATTTCGTATTTATACTTACCGTAATCAACAAGCTTGCATACAGGCGGTTTTGCCGTAGCAACGATTTTAACAAGGTCAACCCTTGCTTCTTCAGCTAACTTCATAGCCTCCTTCGGACTCATGATTCCAAGCTGTTCTCCATCTTCACCAATAACACGAATCTCTTTGTCCTTAATCTGTTCGTTAATAAATAATTCGCTAATAGTATGACACCTCCATATTAAGACATCTTGCGCTTCTCTTCGCACAAAAAAAGTGGATAGCAGACTATCCACTTAAAAATCCCAGCTACGCATAATAACATCGTAAAAGAAATATATTAACACCTATAAGCCCGATTGCCATAGGGTGAGAGCGGATACTCTACTTGATTATATGTTTCTGTGTTCAGCACACTCAAATAAATTACCACACGATTATACGTATGTCAAGCATTTTTTGCATTTTTACATATGGTTTTATTTAAACAGAACATGGTCTATAACTATTTCATCAATTATTCCATTAACCACATTAATTTCCATACAGTTCAATGTAGTATTACTTTCATATTCACTGTAAGTAAATCTAAACTGCACATATCCGTCACTTTCATAATCATAAGTATCATCAGGCTCTCCGAACAGCTTAGTAAGCTCATCTTTACTAATCTTGGTCCCCACCTTAAGGTTACCCGGGAACACAAACGCATCTTGCGCATACTCAAGATGATTGCTTGTCTGTGCAATTTTCGTCACGAGGCAATCCGTATTCTTCTGATCACCATCTGTGTCATTCACTACTTCGATATATAATACTTCATTGTCATCCAAATATAGATCAAAATAAGTTGTATACATACTATCAAGATATGATTTTTCTTCGGCAGGCTTCATTGCATAACCGGTAAGTGCCTTTAATTCTTTATAAGTACATGGGAGAGAAATAATATTGCCATCAAAGAATACTTCATAATCCTTCCAATCAGCAGATAAGTCATCCACCGTACCTTCTCTTACTGACGTAAAAACAACTTCCTCAGTTACCTCTTCCTCTTCCGGATATTCCGGGACCACCACACCTTCCGGGAAGTCCTGTTGATCATACCCCAGATTACTTAAGTATATATTATAAATAAGATCATTTATCACAGAAATCTTAAAATAATTATAATCAGAATATTCCAGATCTTCATAATAAGTAAACTCATAGCTTATATAGCCATCGCTTACATAATCATTAATATCATACGGCTCGCCAAACATGGTCACAAGCTCGTCTTTGGTAATAATGTCACCAATCTTCAGATTATAGGGAAACGTAATATAATCCCCTGTATTCATCACATCATAATCTGATTGTAATATGGCGCATACAAGACAATCTGCGAACAAAAGGTCTTTATCCGCATAATTGTAAACCATCACCTCTAAAGCCTTTTTATCATCAGAATATAAATCTATGGGCCACGCAACATCACTTTCCACATACGACTTTGCCGTAGCACTTGTCATCGTATATCCTGTCACTTCGCTGAACTCTGCGTATGTACAGGGAAGTGTTAACACTTTCCCATTAATTGAAAACGCATACGTTGTCCAGTCATCCGGAAGCACAACATTATCATTTACATCCGGCGTTTCCGGCGCGTCAACATCATCCTTTTCATCCGGAAGTTCCTGTTCAAAGTCTTCTTCCATGTCCATACCGGAACCAAAAATATCTAAGCCCTCTATATTAATTATGGTATCTTCTGCTTCCTTAGCATTTAAAGCTTCTTTCGGAATCACGATTTCTTTTATTGCATTTATGGAATCAATATTAACCACCAATTTAAACTCATCAATAGTGATAAACGCCTCTTCTTTTTCTGCATTTTTATTAGAATGCTCTGCAATCATTGCCACCGGATAATTTGTTTTCTTATCAATATACAATTTAACCGCTACATTTAATCCGATTTCTTCTATAGCACTCAAAGACACTCCGCTTTCTGCAGCAGCATCATCTAACGGTAATTTTGAAAGAGTATCGTTATTAATAATACCTACCAGAACATAACAATCTTTATCGTTGTACTTTTCAGTACCTTCTTTCAATGTCAGAAACTCCTCAATCTTAGGCATATCAGCTTCATTTTTAACAGTATCATCTGTTTCTGCTTCTATTTCTGTTTCTGCATCCGTATTTTCTTCTGTTGAAACATTCTTAACCCACTCATTGGAAGATGCAAGATATAAATAAGTAGTAGTATCCCCACCCTTAGTAGCAGAATAGATATTAAATTCTTCAGCCATCTTCTGCGCAGCTATATTAAGGTCTACAGAACCTGACATATTAGCTAATACATCATCTTCTGCTTTTTGAAGTATTTCCATAGCAAGGTTTGCATCCAGTGCCACAGGAATTGTATTATCTCCAAGAGCAATAGTGATTCCAAGCTTAAGTTCTACATCGGCCTTAAGCGATTGTAAATCTTCTACCGTCTTCTGCATATCTGATAATACAGACTCTGCCGTAACCTTTTTCTTCTTATCCGAACCACATGCTACCATGGCAAGCACAAGTACCAATGCAGTTACTAAAAGAATCAGTCTTTTCTTCATTATTAATTCCTCCTGATTTATGTGCCATCCCCTCTTATGGCAATTTTTCACCGTAAAAAATATACACCTAAAATCATTATATTGTCAATGTTGACATAAAAAGGACCGGATACATAGCACCCGGCCCATTCCATATCACATTGTAATCTTTATTTTCCGGCGTCTTTAAATGTTGCACAGCAAGTCTCGCCTCTTACGCAGGCATGACTTCCTTTAATGTCAACATGCTCAGCCTGACACTTGTAGTTGGCATTATAAATACAATTTGCTGCTTCACAATCAATACTGATTGTTTTGCATGCATGCTCGATGGCACTGGTGTAAGAATCTTCTCTCTTAGGTAAAAAGCTCTCACAACATGTTTCATCCTGCTCTTTTGCATTTTTACCGCCAACTAAAATATCGCCTTTGCAACAGTACATATCTTTGTTATAGGTACAACCTGTTGCACCACAACGTAATTCTGCCATAATACTACCTCCTTATATGTTTTCTTAGTAGTATTACCTGTTGCAAAAAAACTATACCCTTAATAAGAACAATTATGCCTGACCTTCTACTACTTCTTCCTTACGGATTTCCTTCGTTCTGATTTCTTTACAAATCTGATCAACAAATGCATCAATTGTCTTCTGTCCTTCGTCACCGGCAAAGCGGCTTCTTACAGAAACTAGGCCCTGTTCCTCTTCCTGCTGTCCGACAACAACCATATATGGAAGCTTAGCAAGTCTTGCCTCACGGATTTTGTAACCAATTTTCTCGGAACGGCTGTCAACGGTTGTTAAAATGCCGTTTGCCTTAAACTGTTCCTCCACTTTCTTCGCATAATCCATATATTTATCAGAAATAGGGAGAATACGTACCTGTTCAGGGCATAACCAAGTCGGGAATTTTCCGGCATAATGCTCGATAAGCCAAGCAAGCGTTCTTTCATAACATCCCATGGATGTTCTGTGAATGATGTAAGGTCTTACTTTATCACCATTCTGATCTACATAGTACATATCAAATCTTTCAGCAAGGAACATATCAAGCTGGATAGTAATCATTGTATCTTCTTTTCCGTAAACGTTCTTAGCCTGGATATCAAGTTTTGGTCCGTAGAAAGCAGCTTCGCCTTCTTCTTCCGTAAACTCAATGCCGATATCCGTAAGAATCTTTCTCATCATATCCTGAACTTCATTCCACATTTCTTCTGTTCCAAGATATTTACCCTGATTATTCGGATCCCATTTAGACATACGGTATGTGATATCATCCTGAAGACCTAATGTCTCCATACAATATTTTGCTAAATCTACACAACCCTTAAACTCTTCTTCAATCTGATCCGGTCTTACTACAAGATGTCCTTCAGAAATAGTGAACTGACGTACTCTTGTAAGACCATGCATTTCTCCTGAATCTTCATTTCTGAAAAGAGTTGAAGTTTCACCGTATCTGCATGGTAAATCACGATAAGATTTCTGACTCTGCTTATATACATAGTACTGGAACGGACATGTCATCGGACGAAGGGCATATACCTCATTAGGATCTTTTTCCTCATCTCCCAACACAAACATTCCTTCTTTATAATGATTCCAATGGTCAGAAATTACATATAAATCTCTTTTTGCCATCAACGGAGTTTTTGTTCTCATATATCCACGGCGTTCTTCTTCATCTTCTATCCAACGCTGCAGTGTCTGAACCATTTTTGCACCCTTTGGCATAAGAAGCGGGAGTCCCTGACCGATAACATCCACTGTCGCAAAAAGTTCCATTTCTTTTCCAAGCTTGTTATGGTCTCTTTTCTTAATATCTTCCAAATGGGCAAGATAGGCTTCAAGTTCTTCTTTCTTATTAAATGCCGTACCATAAATACGCTGAAGCATTGTATTCTCAGATTTTCCTCTCCAATATGCGCCTGAAGATGAAATCAGTTTAAAATTCTTGATATTCTTTGTGCTCATTAAGTGCGGTCCTGCACATAAGTCTGTAAACTCACCCTGTGAATAGAATGAAATAACCGCATCTTCCGGAAGATCCTTAATAAGCTCTACCTTATATGGTTCTCCTTTTTTCTCCATATATTCAATTGCTTCCTGTCTTGGAAGTGTGAATTTTTCAAGCTTATTACCTTCCTTGATAATCTTCTTCATTTCTGCTTCAATTTTATCAAGATCCTCACGCGTAAAAGGTTCTGCTTCAAAATCGTAATAAAAGCCTGTATCAATAGATGGACCAATCGCAAGTTTCGCATTTGGGAATAATCTTTTTACAGCTTCCGCAAGAACATGGGATGTTGTATGACGTAATGTGCGAAGTCCTTCTTCATCCGTTACGGTAAGAATACTTAACTCACAATCTGCTTCAACCACATATCTTAAATCAACTACTTCTCCGTTTACTAAGCCTGCGCATGCAACTCTTGCCAGACCTTCGCTTATATCCGCAGCGATTTCAATTACAGACATTGCTTTGTCATATACTTTCTGTGAACCATCTTTTAATGTAATCTGCATTTTATTTTCCTCCATCTTAAATTTGCCTATTAAGCAAAAAATCCCTTATGCCATATAACATGACATAAGGGACGACTTTATCGCGGTTCCACCCTAATTGTATAAACTAAAATACCACTCATTAGATTATAACGGAATCACCGGACCGGATTAGGGTCACTCAGAGTTAGTTTTCAAAGGTTTCCTGTAGGACTGCTTCCAGCACGGATACATCCGGCAGTCTTCTCTGTTACATTCCACAATCTACTCTTCTCTTCATCGTGTTTGCTTATTTATTGAACATTTTATTTCAAATCATTTGATTTGTAAAGAGTTTTTCACTTACTTCATATCTTCAAAATATTCCGGAAGCAAAATCTTCTCTATAAGTGTTGCTGCCTCCACCACAAACTTAGCACACGGTCTTTTCGCATAATATTCGGGGGTGCGCTTCTCAGGTGCCGCACTTTTCTCCCGGCTCAATATACCCAGCAGTTCCCTGCATATTATACTTCCCTGTGTTTCTTTAAAACTGTCGCTAAGAAGGCGGACCTTTTCATATATATCTTTTTTAGCGGTTTCGTCGGTCGGGTCGGTATTTCCTTCCTTTAGTCCGGCAAGGAGTGCCATCGCACTTACCGTTCCGCATACTTCACGCATCCGTCCCATACCTGCACCCATGGGGCTTGCAATTTTTAGGGCAAGTTCCTTATCCATACCGAATAGATCCGCATAGGTTGAAAATACTGCCTGGCAACAATTATGTCCTTCATTAAAGGCGTCCAGTGCTTTTTGTACTCTGCTTTCCATAACCATTAGTTCTTTCCGCAGCACTTCTTATACGTATTTCTTTTCACTGTTACATGAAGCGACTGCTATTAATTTATTATTATTTATCACGTATCATTCTTTCCATTCCCCTATATGCATTAGGAATCTTCATCTTTGTTATAACTTTCTTTTTTAGTACACGTCTATTATTAATTATTTTCAAATGTATATCTCCAGTAACATAATAATATCTGCGTTTTTCTTGAATAGATGTAATTTTTTCAACCCGATAAATATACCACTCTTCTATTCCGTTGCATAATGGAGATATTCTCTCTTTTAACCTATCATAATAGATTTTATTTTCGTCCAGTTCTACTTTGCTATTTGACACCAACGTTTTCATGCCTTTTTTTACTATTGTTATTAGCGGAAACCCCACAAATGAGCTCATTGAATAAACGCCAAAGACCGTTGCTATTGCGGATGGAAGTGACAATGGTTTGACAGGTAATAATATTGCTGCAATAATAAATAAAAAACCCGGCAAAAAAAAGCATTGCGCTATTGAATAATATATGGCATATCGTCTAATGAAAATCTTTTTATCAAATTCCAGCTTGGTCATTAGGCTCCTCCTGACGGCATCGCAATAATACTATTATAAAATTTCTTAACTCCCCTTGTGTTTTACATAACATTTTCTTAGCCAAAAAATTTATAAGAATGTTAGCAATGATATATTATTTTGTCAATATGTGAAATAAAATCATCTCAAAATTATGAAAGGAAAATGATGCATAGATACACATTCTAACAACCGTGTTGCCGTTGTAGGCAACATGGTATTAAGCTTTAATTACAGCTATGAATCACACAGCGAAAAGTTTTATTCTTGCACACTTGCAATAGAACGAACAGCGGAACAAACGATTATTTACCAATCATTAAAAACTGATTGATATTAAAAGCACATACGATAATGATAATATCTGTATACTAGGTCCGATACATTCTTACAATCACCCCACTTATCGTGTCACATCTTTTGGACGGACCATTACTGATCTGCTGATTGCAATTCCTAGATACTGCGGAAAAATGATTACATAGCGCTTGTATGTAGGAGAAGAAGTGCAGAAATGTAATGATATAGTTTTGTTGGATTTGATTTTGAAGCTATAAAAAAACAAATAAATATCCCATGTTCAACTATTACAAGGTTTTCAACCTTGCAGCCTGAATATAATTATAGTTATATTAATGAAAAAGGATGGTCATTCCATTCTTTTTTACATTCAATCTGATTACCACTTCACCTGAACGTATATTGGCAATTATTGTTAATAATATAATATCTACATTTTATTGTATAAATATATCAACAAAGGAAGGAAACTATATCACGAAGAAAATGAAAATTACGATAAAGTCATTGCTCATGGTGTTTGCAATGATTTTACTTGTTGGTTGTGGCAACAATTCAGACGTTCAAACAAAAGGACCTTCAGGGGATATTATTGAAACCCCAACTCCGGTGTACTCTGAAAGATTGAACTATACACTTAACGAAGAAGGGGATTGCTATGTGGAGAGAATTCTTTTCTTTCAGTTCTTTTTCAGTTAATCGCTACTCCATACTTCATATAATTATGAATACCCTAAGAATACCGCTCTACTCATTAAAATCCAACGGGGAGGGGTATCACACCCCCTCCCCGCTAGGTTTCTCCTTGAATATAAATCTTATAGTCTTTATTATATGTTCACTTAATTATTTCCTGAACATCTTTCTCTTACGTCTTTTAAACACAACACCTGTAGCTCCACCACCAACTACTACCACTGCACCAGCAATAGTTGCAATCATTAAGGGAGTATTATTCACAAACTGAACCCATGTATTTGATGTAACAAGGACCTCAATTCCATCGCCTTCTTCATGTGTCTGAGCCACTAATCCGGCTTCATCCACAGCAATCACTCTTACTGCCTGTCTATCCGTAGATTCAGCAAGTTCAAAGCTTACAGTTCCATAATAAGATGTTTCAAAATCATCTTTTATAAAGGCAACATATTCCACACCATCAACATACACTTTAACTTCTTTAATACCAACATTATCCTGAATATCTAGTGTAATCGTCTTAGAATCTTGGGTATACTGACCGCCATCTTCAATTCCCGAAACAACTATACTTGGAGCTGTTTTATCAACAATAAATGTAATATCGGTTTCATTTCCTTCAACTGATTTAACCTTATTATCCTGCACATTTCCCGCCTTATCTTTTGAATAAATTGTCAGGATATATGTACCTTCCGCTTCAAAGTTTGCTTCTGAAATTACATATGCATACTCTTTTCCTCCACCAACTTTATCAGAAACAACAACCGTATAATCTTCGTTTTCAACAAGCTCCACAATATTACCATTTAAGCTATATGTAATTTTTATTTCTTCCAATACATCCACATTGACTTCAGTAATAGAAATCGGTATAGCTTGAGTTACAACGCAATTTCTGATTGCTTTAGTCTCTTCATCCAAAGCATATGTAGAACCAAAGCGGTTTACCGAAAAGGTAATGGATTCTGATACAGTATTTCCTGCCATGTCAGTAATTACTACATTTAATCTATAAATATCATCAACCCTGTTAATCTTTTCAAAATCATCGTAAATAACTTCGATAACGCCATCGTCCTCTGTCTGTGTTTTAGCATAGTCGACAATCTCACCTTCGCTGTTAACCAGTTCGATTACAATATTGCTACTTAAATTAACATCCGAATATCTGATTCCCGGTTGTACAACACCATTGTTTGCAGAATCATCTTCAATTCCAAACAACTCTAACTCCGGCATAATGGTATCTACCGTAAATCTTTCTAAATCATATCCTGCTGATACATTATTTGCAACATCAGTGTAACCAACCCGAATTGTATATGTTGCATCTTGTTCAAATGCTACCTGCACTGTATGCACATCCCCGTTAGAAACCCAGCCCGAAAGCAAAAGTTGTTTTCCATTTGAAGCGGTCAATTCAACATTTACCGCTTCTTCAATGAAGTTGTGTTCCGTAACAGTGATTGTAGCTGTTCTTACGGCACCATAATAACTTCCGTTAATAACATCATAATTGTCATAAGTCACTTCAACTACAGGAGCAGTCTTGTCGATTGTAAAACTTTGTTCTTCAATTGTATTTGATGGATTTCCCGCCCTGTCAACACAAGCAAACGCCATTGTATAGTCAGCATCTGCATTAAATGTAACCGTTGCCTGATATGTATTATTTCCAACGCTTACCCAGTCACTTACATTCGGTAAAGTTCCTGAAGATGTTACTGAAATCACACTGACCTGTGCGTCAAAGTTTGCATCCACTACAGTAAATGTTGCTACACGACCATTGTTATAAAATCTTTCATTAAATACTTCGTTATTGTCAAAAGATAACGTGACAACCGGAGCGATTGAATCAATCGTGAATGTGCTAGACTCTGATACGCCCACATTACCACTCATATCGCTTGCACTAACACTATATGCATATGTACCATCTGCAGAGATTATTTCTGTTCCACCGTTTGTTAAAGCAGTACCAAAAGAACTTACAATACTACTTTCATCAAGAGCATCATCTGACACTCCGACAGTTGCTGTTACAGGGCCTCTATAGAACACCATTCCACCATTCTCTACTTTACCCTGTGATGATGTATATGACACATTTATAGCCGGGGCATTAGGATCCACAATAATCTTATGTAAATAAACTGTTTCACTACTGCGTCCTGCAATATCTGCAAACCCAACTGTAATTCCGTTATAGGTTCCGGCACCCAATCTAAGCGTAACCGTAGCCGTAGAACCATCAGCTGATACCTCCGTAGAATATGATGAAATTCCGTTTACACTTACACCGTTTTGATTCAAATTATGGTGTGCATCAGTAAAGCTTACTGTTACAGTAGCATTTGAACCGCCATACTGAACACCATCAATTAATTTCAAACCGCTATAATTTGCGCCGAGAGTTGTAGGTGCGACTGTATCAATTGAAATTGTATAAATCTCAGAATCCGTTACATTCCCTGCCTTATCCGTAACTCTTATATAATATCCGATACGTCCTGTGGTTGTAGATAAAGTATATTCATAAGTTCCATCCGTTCCCGTAAAGGAGGATCCTGCAAATGTGGTATTTCCTACCGGAATCAACTCAACCAATTTAATTTCCTGTCCTAAATCACTTGCATTTACTGTTATAGAAACCGCACCAAAAGAATTAATAAGTTCTGAACCAAATTCGGGGATGTCTGTTGTATTGTCATCCGAATCCTGTTTTAAATTTTGTGGCGTATTTGTATAATCTATATAATCAATAACGATTCCGGTAATTTCCGGAACAATAGTATCCACAATAAATGTATATTCTTCAGAGCGTAATCCGTCATTTCTTTGTAACAAAAGGGTATTATTTCCATCTGCTAATGTAATCACTCCTGTAGAATCCAACTGACTCCAGGTTGAACCTGAGTTTAAACTATACTCTTCAAACTTGTGTGCCCCCGTTGTCTGAACGAATAACTCCAATCCATTCGTATAATATGTCTTATCCATGTTATCCATGGGATCAAGAATCAAATTCTTTCCTGACGCCACTTTAACATCAGCATTCACACCGTCTACAACAATAAGAACTTCTGTTATTGTAACTGTCGCCTCTTTACTTGCTGTCGGAAGCACATATGCGGATAACTCTTCTAATACATCGTCTGCCACCGTAGCTGAGGCATTCTTTAAGCTGATATCACATACAAAATCAAACTCATATGTATAGTCACCGATATTCGAATTAATAAAGTTAATACTTCCGCCTGTAAAAGTACCTAATACAGTATTCTTTAAAAACTCATCATTGTCCCCTGCATATACCGCAGGTCCTAAACCTTGAGGTGCTGCAACACAATTATAAGCACCTGCTACATTACCGAAATTACCTCTTATTGTTACATCTAATTTTGATTTTTCAAAAGAGAATACATTGGCATCAGTTCCAAACTGCACTGTAATACTGTCAGAAGCAATTTCTTTATCTGTAATGATATACAATATAGAAGAATCTGAAGTTACTTTATTTCCAAAGAAACCTGTTGAATCCGATAAAGCAATCGTATCCTCTACTATTGAACCACTTAATAAATCAAAATAATTACTACCATCATAAACAACAAGACCAACGATATTCGTTCCTAGGGCTGCTTCAATTTCCAAACTCTGCCCCAAACCACTCTGGGATGTTTCAAGTACGCTGACAGTATGTTGTGTTATCTCCGCATCCTCATACTTGATTGTAGGAGCAGTACCGATTGTTACAATACTTAACTCGTATTCTACCCACAATTCATCCTTGGTTCTCTCTGCCGTCTTTCCAGCAATTACATCAATCTTTTCTGACTGACGGTATAATCCTTGACTTACATAATACTCACCCGGTACCAATTCCGCAAAATCTGCTTTTCCGTCCGCATCTACTCTTACTGTTCCAAGCACATTTTCTGCTTCAACACTACCTTTATATAAAGTAATTACAGTGCCCGGCACTAATTCAGAAAGACTGATTGCTCCTTCTTCTTCCTGCGCCACTGTCAATGTATTGGAAAGTGAATCCTGAATCGTGATTTCATCTGAAGTAACTGTAACGTAATCATCTTTTTCCACTGTAATCTTATAGGTTTCACCGATACTAACACTCTCTGTTACATGAACCCCTGCTACAGACTCTGTCCACACTGCATTGGAAACCGTTTCAAACTCTTCGCCGTTTTTATGCAAAAGAGTTAATGTAGCTCCTCCCGTAGTAGAAACTGACAATTTAGCATGAGAGATTTCAAATAATATTACGTTACTATCATTATCCTCTACCTGATAACTCTGAGTCTGTGTAACATAATCTTCTTTAGTAACTGTTACTGTATACACTTCTCCTACAATACCCCCTGGGAAACTGTAAACTCCTTCTAATAAGTTACCAAGAGAAATCTCATTATCAGCCGAATCCTTTACAGTAACGATCGCATCATTAACTGGTGAAGAATCCTTATTTACTACTACAGATATCGTTTTTGTATCTTCAAGCTGAACTGTAAATTGCGGTATTCCGTTTTCAAGCGTTAACGGAGACGTCTGCTGGGTCACATACCCTTCTTTGCTTACAACTGCATAGTATTCTTCTCCTTCAACAAATGAACCATCAAAAGAGTACGTTCCAGTTTCACCTGTATTTCCTAATAACAACTCAGTATCTTCATTCTTCTTATACAATCGAACAGTTGCACCCTCAATTGGTGTATCTTCTCCGCTATCATCCGTAACTATGACATTAATGTTGCTATGAACAGCATTCATAACAACACTGATTTCATTTGTGTCACTGTCTCTTAAAATTGCGGGTGTTGTAGTAACTGTACTATATCCGCTCGCCACTGCTTCCACATAGTATTCCACGTCAACATCCACAGTGGTTGTTCCTGAATATACACCTGCATTCTCTACTAATGTAGCCATTTCAGTATCTGTTCCCTGTTGATATAACTTCACTGTAGCACCTAAAATATCTACGCTAGAACTGTTCTTTAACGAAACCTCCACTGTAACACTTGCATCTGTCGCTTTTACTTCGACTGTTTTGTCCCAAACTATGGACACGAGTATTACAATACTCAACACAAGTGCCACAATCTTATTAAATGCCCTAAAAATTTTCGTTCCCATTTCCTTTTACTCCTTTGTTTATATGGCTTCATTTGTATGAATCATCATAATCGTTCTTTCTATAATGAATTTTCTTCCCAAACTATAGACCGGTTGAGATATTGCACCTTGTATTCCTGTAGGTTCTGATAAAACAGTTGTTTCAGGTGATAACAGAGTGGTTTCAGGCTGCAAGAGTGTAGTTTCAGGCAGTAAGAGTGTGGTTTCAGGTTGCAAGTGTGTGGTTTCGTTAGAATTCTCACTTCCTTGCAAAACAGTAGTTTCATTCAGAGAAGCATTCGTTTGTAAAACAGTAGTAACTTCACCCCCAATTGTTAGTTTTCTGCTCTGAGCACTCTTTCCGGTATTTCTATGTAAAGGTGCATCGGTAATCTTTACATCAGCCTCCCCTTTCTTTCGCTGATGCTTTACAATTCCATTTTCATATTCTTTCATCTTTTTCTTAGCTTCCAATCCAGTCTTCACACTAATGACTTTAGGGATATTGAAAACGAAGAACAAAACAATACTGATTATCAAAAACAACACGCACAAAATGGTACAGATAGTGGTTATGTTTCCATACAACTCAACCTGACCTTCTATTTCAGCAACAGAAGTTCCCAGAATCCAATTATTCTTTATCATCCTCATTCTCCTTTTGCCTTAATTACTAAATGTAGTTTCAATACTAAGCTTTGCATTTGCCACATTTGCCAGAATGGTTGCAATTAACGCCTGATTGGTTTCTTCATTGTCCGTAATTACAACATCCGTTTCTAAACGGTTTTCAATATCAGCAATCTGGTTTTCCAATTCTTCACGACTTACACCATCTTTTCTGAATCTGTAAGCATTGTCACTAATCTGACAAACCAAATGCTTATATACCTCTAGTGTTGTTCTTACATTGGTAATTTCCACCAGATTTCCATGTGCAAGCAGTTGCAAATCCTGCCAAAAATCCAAATAACTCGTACTTGCTTCTCCGGTAATGTTTTCTTTACCAATCTTTGTATAATAAGATGCAATCTCATACATCCGCTTTGCCTTTTCAACCTGCACTGCCGGTAGTTCCTCAGATTCAGCAGCAATGCCTAACCATTTAATCGCCTGTGCTTTATCATCACTCTTTTCATAACAGTAAAAATAGTAAATTCCGGCATTAAAAGCAAATTCAGCATAGTTTTTTGAATTTGCTTTAAACTGGCTTTCATTTTTGCCATCACTTGAAGTATTTGCTAATATTTCACGTAAAGTTTCGGATTCTTCTACCGAGAACACATCATCTGCCAAAAAATAGTTTAATACTTCCTCATACCCCTCGCTTCTGGATGGATCCAAGTTAATTGCGTTCTTAAATAATTCTATCTTTTCATCATGAGAAGAAGAAATTTTTGCCTCAGAAAGGAATGTGTCATAATTAGATCTTGTATACTCTGACCGAATATTATTCGATACCAGCGCACCCACACCCAAAGCAATTGACATAACCGATGTGGCAATAAATAACGCAAGCTTCTTGCTTTGTGTTCTTTTGTATGTATGATCAAGCTCATCATAGTGATTTAGAGCATACATTAATTCCGCACAAGACTGGTATCTATCATTTGGATTTCTCTGGGTACACTTAATAATAATCTCTTCTAATCCTGATGAAAGATTTGGATTCCATTGTCTGATAGGGTACATCTCGTAGGGTGGTTCTGAAGGGTTATGCCCTGTTACCAAATGATATAACGTAGCTCCCAGACAATAAATATCCGTCCTTGCGTCTGTTTGTCCCTGCCCCCCGAACTGTTCCGGTGCTGCATATCCTTGTGTTCCAAGGCACGCCGTATCCGCCACACTGTTACTCTTATATTCACGGGCTGTACCAAAATCAATTAAAGTAACATTCCCGTCTGGTTTCAACATAACATTAGAAGGTTTCATATCACGATAAATAATTGGTGAATTACGGGTATGCAAATATCCAAGCACGTCACACAACTGCTTTGCCCATTCAATAACCAATTCTTGCGATTGTACTCCCGTATCTTTTAACGCCTGACTTAATGGATTTCCTTCTATATAGTCCATTACAATCAGGAATCTTCCGTCCTCATCAATTACGTCAACAATACTTGGTAAGTGCGGATGACTCAGTTTCTTTAACATATCCGTTTCTACAATTAACCCTTGCTTGACCACTTCAAAATTTTGAATTCCATCTTTACGAACTTCTTTAATTGCCCACTGCTTATTCGCACGTTCATTCATAGCAAGGTAAACAACACTCATACCGCCCTGGCCTATTTTATTCAGGATTTTATACTTTCCATCTATTAATGAACCAATCTCAAGCATAACGTTCCCTCCTAAATAGTCTTTACTAATGCAACCGATATATTATCTTCCTCAAATCTTGACTTATTAAGTTCTATCAAATACTGTATATTTGCCTGAATCTGAGCTTCACTCGAAAGAACTCCCGGTTGCAATTTATCATAAATTTCTTCATTATTAATTAAATGACGAAATCCATCAGAACACAAAAACAGCACATTATCCTGATAGATTTTTCCTACATAAAAGTCCGGTTCTATAATGCCGGATGCACCAACACATTGTAGTAATACATTTCTTCGTGGATCAACTTTAGACTGTTCTAACGTCATACGACCCAAATCCATTTCTCTCTGGATATATGTTTGATCTTTGGTTATCTGTTTAACCTCAGCATCAACAACATACGCTCTTGAATCGCCGACATTAATGATGTAGTAATTTCCATTCATGATTAGTGCAGCAACTACAGTTGTTCCCATCTTTAGATGGTTTTGTGCGGAATACTCACTTAATAATTCATTGGTTTCCAGAATAATCGTTTCCCATTGTCTGCGCAACTTCATCTCGCTAAAATCTGTATATAAGAGATTTGGAAAAACATTTAAGAACCATTCATTAAAACGTCTTATTAAAGTTGCACTTGCAAGTTCA
This sequence comes from Lachnospiraceae bacterium, assembly GCA_045576455.1. GTDB lineage: Bacteria > Bacillota > Clostridia > Lachnospirales > Lachnospiraceae > RGIG4034. The sequence continues at coordinate 65,424 of JAZNGM010000026.1, forward strand.
CCTTTTGCTAAACCTCCCATACCATCACATAATACAGCAAACACGACCTTACCATTCTCAGCATCTGCTTTTTGAATAAGCAACGAGTCCTGATTGGTTGCTTTTCTTATTCCGACATCCGTATACCCCGAAATTAAATATTCCATACTTTTCTCCAATACACAAAAACATTAATATTCGTAAAACTCAAATTCTTCATCCGCAAGCTTAATGATATCGCCCTGTCTAATCAAAACCTCTGTTTCAGGACTAATCATGTTTCCATTTACATATGTATAATTTGTAGATTTCTCATCCATAATATAGTAACAACCTTGTCTATAAAAAATCGTCGCGTGAAGTCTGCTAATATTGGTATTTCCAGTAATACAAAAATCGACTTTATTCTTCTCTTTTCCTAATTTATATATTTGTTTATGAATATTAACAGTCTCACCTGTTCTTTTGCGCTTGATTATAGCAGAAAGTAAACTTCCACTTAACACACAAGTCTCTCCAAAGTCACTATTCAAGACACTGGTATCCCCATCTCCTCTATCATCGGCATTTTGTTGATAATTAATTGGTTGAGCAGCATAAGAAACACCATTCTGATAAAAATTGGAATAATATAATTGGTTTCCCTGATTAGGAACTGTTTGATTATTCATAGATGCGTACATATTGACGCCAGATTGAATTGGGGGAACATTCTTCTTTTTATCTTTTGTAAGAACAAGAATTAATGCAACAACTAAAATCACAAATAATGCAATCAATACTCCAATTATTACTATATTCACTATATTTCTTTCCATAACATTATTAAAATATTCCATGTAAACCTCCAAAAAACTTCATTTATAAAGAATTTTATCATTTTGCACTACTCATTGCAAGAAAGATTTCGTTTTAAGAAGTTTTATAAAAAAAAGAATTCTACATCCTTTTGATGTAAAATCCTTTAATCACAAACACTAATAACCATAACTTTCTTTAGTTACAATATTAATAAATCAGTTTGAATTATGTCTTAATCTACCTATTATAGTACACAACTTCATTTGTTTAATATTCTTTCTTAGTTTATTATTCCAAGATGTCGATAGAATTAAGAATATTCATAAATTTAACCCCATAATTCGGAACATTTTCTATATTGCAGTGAAGTGTAAAAACTAATTCCCTTGAATCCAATGTAGAGAGAACAAAAAAATTATATAAATCTCTTTCAGGAGACGTTGACGTGTAATAAAATGCTGCAATATCCTTTCCGGACTTTGTCTTCTTTTTAGCCATACTAAAATTAGCAAAGTTTGGAACTGATCTCTTATAAAGCTCACAATATTCATTAATGCGCTCGTCAATTTTCATCTTGCCCGCATCATACAAAGTATGTGTTATTGACACTAACGCATCGGTACCTTCGTCAACATATAAAAAATCCGGCTTTGCAGACGAAAAATATTTATCAAATTTTTCAGTTTCTATAAATTCAAACGGAATAGTAAGACACACTCTGTCGTCATATAATTTTATATCATTAGTCATTATAACTCGCCTCCCATTCTTTATCCCCCCATGAACCCAAATCCGTAGGTACTGTCATAGAAATAACTAATTTCCCCGTATGACAGTTATATATCGATATATCAACAGACCATTCTGATGTTTTATTCTTAAACATATAATTTTGTCCATAACAAAGTGCAAACATTCCTAGCGTAGTTACTTGCAAATATGTTGACATTTTTTCATCCATATGTATTTCAAATTTCTGGTAATTTTCATCTAAAACACATCGGTAAAGACTATTCGCCTCTGAAACCGTTGCGACTATTTCATTTAAATATTCGTCATTTCTCTTAATATGATTATCCCTCTGCCTATCTGTTAACATAAGTTCCAAGTTATTTCCAGAAACTATCGCATCCGTATAATAATCCTCACCCAGTTTTAATAATGATTCAAGCGACTCCTCTGGTGTCATTCCGCTAAATCTCAACCACGACTCCGGAATAATATATTTTTCTGTTTTTTCTGTTTTTTCGACATTCTCATTTTTTTCTTTTTCATTCTTTGAACAAGAACACAACAATAATAAAACTGAAAGTAACACTAAACAAGTTCTTTTCATATTTTTCTCCTTAAAAAGCCAATAATCCCAACGAAGCACCGCCTGTCGATGGTGCAAATACTATAGCCGCCACAATTCCTCCAGCAATAACAATCGTCCCGACTGTTTCCCAATCAATATTAAAATCCGGAAGTTGACATGTATATGGCGATGTAATGGGCACATATTCCGGAAGCGGTTTCCATCCAGTTCCTCTAATCTTTATCCCCATTGCTGATGTAATACTTCCTGCATCCACATCAGTTGTAACGCCATACTCCATTGTAACTTCCTGTTCCCAAGTATTCAACTCATACAGGTAAGTATATGTATTTGCCCCTATGGTAATTTCATGCGTAGTCTTGATACCGTCAAAAGTAACTTCAAATTTAGTTCCTGCCTCAGACATACCAACCGATAAATTATTTTCATCATCAACCCCAGCCGAAATTCCACTACCAAAATCATAATTAAACTCTTGCAGCTTTAACTTCTGGTCCTCTACAACATAGCTTAATTCAACATCGCCTGTTCCATTAGCTTTTCCTTCCACCTTGTAATATAACGAAACTCCAAGTCCAATAGGCATTTCAATTTTATCGCCAACTTTAATATCAGGTAAGTTCTCAATAATTATCGCCTTACAAGAATCTAAAATACTTCGCTTGCTTTCTTCACCCATATTCGCCCATTCTTCCATAGTTATTCCATCCAATGCTATAGTCTGAAGATTGGTGCTTGTATCAAGATATTGATTAATCGCAGTTTTCAGTCCGGCCCCAATATACTGCGGCATAAACTTTCCATTTGCTGGATTAACAGTTTCAGATAACATATAGCATGCCACTTTAAAATTTCTCAAATCCGCCAACAATGTTACAAATCTGATATTATACAACCTGCTTACCGCATTTACATTTTCAAATATCTTGTCAATATCTTTAGCAGTGGTATTGTTTTTATCTATTACCTTTTTATGGTATTTATTAACATTGTTTATATAGTCACGAATATCAAGATCTCCAATCCAAGCCTCAAAATCTGTCCATCTATCCCCAATCCAATCGGTAAAATCGCACCATTTATCATCTTCAACCTGTTTTACAAGCGAAAGTAAATTTCGATATGATGTTTCTGTAAAATCCCTTTTCATCAATTTCCTCCTACGCTAATATTAGTCGAAGCACTCTTGTCCGCAGAAACCATGCTGGTCTTTACATTTTCAAAAAAAGAAATTGAATTACTTATAATTGCTAATATAGTAGCTTTGATCATGGGATATTCTTTATCTATAAGAGCAATCATGTCAATTATTTCTCCCGAACCAGATAACGGCTTTATCATTACATCTACCTCTTCGCACTCAGCCTTTAAATCACGAAGCTTTTGTATTTTCCCATCAAGATCATATATATTTAATTTTACTTCTCCCATTGCAAATCCTCCTAAAATAAGTAAGCATCAGCATCATTTATATCTATAATAAAACTATAGGACACGGTATCAATATTTTTTGAAATTTCGGATAATTTATCATTTAACAACAAAACACATTCCTTATATTCTGTAATAGCTTTCGAAATTTCACCATTTGTAATAGCCTCTGTTTCTATTTCACCTATAATAGCTATGTATTTATCGAGAATTGCTTCTAACTTTTCTCCACGAACTTTTGAACGCCTTCCAATCGTCTGTACATAAATATCATCTATAACTAAATTAACATCCATCAGCCTTCCCCCTGTTCTTGTACAAGTCTAAGTTGTTCTTCCCAATAATTCTTTCTATTTTGATAATATATAATACGCCCTTCACAATCAGACAATTCCTGAAATAACTCCTGAATCTTCGTAGTTATTTTACCTTTTGCAACTGTAAGACCATCATAAGCATTATTAAATTCAGTTCCATTGAGTAAATCTGTCATTCCTGACAAATACGCTGAAAAAATTTTATTTCCAATCGAAATCTGCTTGAACATTGACAAACCTTGCTGACGACTATCCTGTTTTGAACCAAAATCAGTTTGAAGTATGTCAAATTTGGTTCTCAGCTGTTCTAATTCACTTATCATATTTTCTATAGAAACCTTTTCTGAATGAACTTTTTCAATAAGGTTTTCATTATTTCTAATATTATTTCTAATCTCATTTACAGTCATAATATATTCCACCTTTCGTAAAAGGATTTTCCCAACATTCATCATATAGTAATAAATGCTGGGATATCCTCTTACACGTTGTAGCGCTTAAGCTCTAAATTGGCTGGCAATATTAGAGTCTGTTTCTTCCACAATATTAGCTGTAGAATCAAGTGCATTTGCAATTTCACCAATCAATTCCTGTGCCTTTAAAAAACCGATTTTCAACTCTGCATAACGAGCAGCATAAGATGCACTCGCTTCACCTTCCCACTCACCTTGAAGCTCTGTTAGAAGAGTATCCATTTTAGCAATAACCTCTCCCACGATTCCAGCTTCCTTACGATAGTCGCTTGCTCTTGAACGCATCTGATCAGGTGAAATTCTAATCTGATTAGCCATGATATTTCCTCCTTTTAATAATTTATATATATCCGGCACCCCGGAAATATACAGCAACTTACTATCTCTTGATATTATTAAGCATTCATCCGATGTTAATATATACTTTATCAATAATTCTAACATTATCAAGCACTGTATCCACTTTTGTGCTACATACTAATTGAATTCCCACACTTTATCAAAATACGCATTAATAGCACACTTACGATGTCCCACCTCTATATGAACAAATTGATGTTTTTAGTTTTATACAGTCATTCTCTTTAATGTAATAACCATCACCAAGTTCTATAGGTTTTCTATAATTTCGTGCCATCGCTAATGGAACATCAAATATTTTCATATTACTCATATCATCAAAATACATAAAATTACGCTGTTCACGTATATTTTTCATGATCTCTGGAGCGCTATACGGTATATTTGCATTCTCAACAAATACGACAACACATACTTTCATATTCTTATATCTTCCAATGATATTCTTATAAGCGGCCAAACCGTCAACGTTATTACAAATAGCCAGTAATGCATCCACATTGTCAATAACCATTATGAGAAGTTCTGCACCATCAAGTGCATCCTCGTTTCCTGCAACAAGGGCATCATAACGCTCTTTCAACTGCAATTCAATTTCTTGAATATACTTAACAGCATCTTCTGGAACCATGCTGTATGCTACAATATTATCACTTTCCCTAATTGAGGTTAGTTTCTTCTCAATACTATCTACTACATACACCTTAGACCTACCGGGATACATGGTGGAAAGCATGTCCACGGAATAATTTATCCAATTGTGTCTTCCTGCACCTTCGCGACCAGCAATTGCCAGTAAACCTATGGATGCAAAATCAAGAACATAAGGTGTAACAGTCGAATAATCTAATCCGGCAACAATAGCAAACTCGTCTTCCATATAGTTGCCAAACTGTTCAATCATATATCCCTTTGTAATCGAAGCAGGAATCAGCGGAATTCTTTTCGCCATCATATGATTATTGGCAATGTTTACTTTTGAAATATAATTCCTAATTTCCTGAACTCTGACTATTTCCTTTTCACCTGCAAAAGCAAGATAAGTCTGGCACTCATAATGCTTTTTATCTATCTCAACGATAGTTCTACCAGGAATACTTTCAATACGTTCTCTACAATGATCAAACAAGGAACTGTACTCATTTGAATCATTACAGTACAAAGCCATTCTTTCAGAAAAATTAGACAAATATTTGTAGCCTATACCAGCAGTCTGTGAATTAGCAATTACAACACTTATTCCAACAGTTAAGCCTTCTCTACAGAGATTAAGAAGTTCATCATCATCTTTAAAATAGAGTTCCTTCAACGCTGCTAAATTATCTATCAAAAGAACAATCAGAGGCATTCCCTTCTCCCCTGCCTCTTTATAAGCCGTAAAGGAACTTACCCCAACTGACATGAGTTTTTCTTTCCTATACTCAATTTCCGAGTTAAGAAGTTTGAATAAATTCTTTAGTTTTTCATCATCAGAAGGACATACTACACCTCCTACATGATTCAACTTTTCAAAATTCTTAAGAACCATGGAAGCAAAATCAATAATATAAATATTAACTTCTTCAGGTGAGTATTTTGTTGACAAACTTCGAATAATACTTTGTAGTATATTCGTCTTTCCAGCCTGAGCGGATCCAATAATCATAAGATTATTGCATCCAAGTTCAACACGATGGACACCTTGGTATTGATTTTCTGGGTCATCATATACACCGATCTCTACCGAATAATTGCCATAATCATCCTTCTTTTTATTCAAAGTAGGAAAATCAATACAGCAACTAAGTGATGGCAAACAAATATCAGGCAATTTCTGAAGATTTATCTCTGAACAGTAGTTTGCAACATACTTAACTATCGCATCCAACTGAGTAACACTGGCTTCGCCACTATTTTTCTTTTTTTGTACATATATAGGAATTCGTTTTCCAGACTCTGTTAAACTATAAATGGTAAATTCTTTTACATTTAAATCATCTATCTTCTCAGAAGCTCCACTATATGCCGACTGGAACAATTCAAAAATCTCATTATTCCCAACCTGCAAATATGCACGCCCAGGTTCTTTAATTTCTGCAGCAAGAGGCGATTTAATAACTTCATTACTATCTTCTTGACTTTGAACCTTTAGGCAAAGTTTAAACCGAGAATTACTCCATATCTGTTCATTAACCTGACCGGACGGTTTCTGCGTAGCAAGAATAAGGTGAACACCGAGACTTCGTCCAATTCGTGCTGCCGAGATTAACTCCTTCATAAACTCCGGCTGTTCTGCTTTTAACTCCGCGAACTCATCTACGATAATAATCAAATGTGGCAATGGTTCCTTTGCTTCGCCTTTTTTATACATTTTAATGTATTTATCTATATGATTAACATCAACTTCAGCAAAAAGCCGTTGACGTTTTTTCAATTCGGCTTTAATAGATTTCAAAGAACGATTAATTTCTTTTCCATCAATATTTGTAATTGCACCAAGTAAATGTGGTAATTCCTTAAACTGATTAACCATCCCTCCGCCTTTAAAGTCGATAATCACAAATGCCACTTCATAAGGATGATAAAGAGTTGCCATAGCTAAAATATACGTCTGCATTATCTCCGACTTTCCAGATCCAGTAGTACCCGCCACAAGCCCATGTGGCCCATGCGCTTTATCATGCAAATCCAAAGACACTACACCAGTTTTCGAAATCCCCAATGGTGCCGCCAACGACTTAAATACCTGTGATTTTCCCCATCTACTTTCCAAGTCTATATCATCTACAGCAAGTATATTAAGTAACTCAAACATAGTAATGTTTTTAGTAAGAGTTCCTTCCAAAGATATCTCCTCTGTATATACCGGTGCTAGCAGTTTAACAATTTCTTCAGCTTGCGATAATGGAATGTTGGGATAAATAAAATTCGTCACTTCACTACGATTTTGTGTATTAATCAGCATTGCATTCTTGTGATCTATGATAGAAACAATATAGCCACATCCTTGTGGAATATCTGCCGTAGTACTACCAAAGAAGACAAACGTCACACCCAAATCTCTTGCATTTTTAACAAATTTAGAAATAGGATGACTTTTAAATCCATATTCATCGTAAAAAAAGACTATAATATTGTCAACATACTTCTTATTCTGTTCTCTTAAAGTAAGTTCTTTATAAAGATACTCAAATATCAAATTTTTGCTTTCATCGTCGACTACAATATTTCTAACTCCTATTGTATCATTATAGACGTGCGGAACCCATCTAAGCCACTGCACATAATCCTTATGTTCTTTTTGAGCAACAAATACCATTTTTACATCCGTAAAATAGTGCCTAGCTACAATATCAACAAAAATATTCTTAAGCAGCTCAAATCTATATTCAGGAACTCCAACAATCCCCAATGCGGCTATTTCTTTAAAATCGCATACTATAGGAGCATTATGTACATTTTTATACTCATTACAAATTTGTTCTGGAATCCGTTGTAATTCATCTTCAATCTCTAACTTTTCTTGTTTCTTATAATCAACCATTCTCTTAGACAATACCTCACCACACCCAAGCCGGACGCAAAGATAGTCCTCATCCTCTTTAGAACGATCAAATAACTCTGATGAAAATGTACTAAAAAGTTCTCTTTCAACTGCCATAGATACAAAATTTTTCTCTAATTCAAAGAGTTCTTTATTACGGCATTGTTGAATCTCATCTCTTTTCTTTAATATGTATGCATTATACTTTTCTACGCGTTCAACAGTTTTTTTCTTATACTCTTTATTTCCCTCTCGGATACTCATAATTGTAGTAAATATTGCCATCATTCCAGAAACAATCGACATAATAATCATCATTCCGCCAAAGAAGGCCATGGCCACCGAAGCAATTATCATTCCAAATGACGGAAGAAGACGTGTAAACAAGTTATTTTTAGGCTTCTCTGGTTTCGCGGGCGGGTCCAATATTTCAATCTTTTCATCACATACAATAGTCTTTATACGTGTATTTCGGTTAAATTTGGGGTATGAAGTATAATTTTCTCTGTCAACATAACTGAGCGAATTGACTTTCATATCAGCTCGAATCTGAGTCCATATTTTTCCATTCTTGTAATAAAAAAAGTAATCAGCAACAGACAAAAAATCACCATTAACCAAGAGTTCTCCACTCTTCGCCTTCTTTCCATTGTGATACACGCCGTATGTTGTTTGTTTAACATCAATCACATAAGCATCATTTTCTTTAATTAATTCTACTGCATCATATTTAACATATTCTCCATTCAAAACAATGTTAAACCTAGGTGAGGAACCAATGACTAGCCTTGTAATATTAGCCAAGTCGATTGCTCGATTATATTCCATCTTTCCATCGTCAAAATCAATCAGAAAATCCATATTGAATACAACATTATCTGATTCCTGATACTTTATTTCCAATGCATCACCATGAGCCAAGCTCTTTGTCATTAGTTTTCTGACATCCCCTACTGTAAGATAAAGATTATCTGAGCAATGAACAGTCCATTCACTTTCGTTCTTAACAAAATGGAGTTCTATTTTTCCAAAAAACAAATCCTTATGGAGACGGATATCACAATCCATTCCCGTACCAACCTTAATTTGCTGTGCATCTGAAGTAAGTTCTATTTCCTTATAGATTGTATTGCTTGAAAGAATAATCTTATATCTGTTCATATAACTTACCTCTATTCTGTAAAATTAATAACACTACCATTACGCAAACCAAACTCTGCTAACGTTTTATTACCCTTAAGTAACGCTATAGGGTTTTCAGCTTTTAGATAACAATTTTTTATATCAGTAGTATCAATTCCTAATTCATAAGCAGTGTTCAAGCCATTAATCAGGTCATTCGCAGATATATTTAACGGTACTTCTATGTCCACAGAAAAACTTCTGTTAAAAATATTAAAGATAACTATTGCTGATTCTTTGTTCATTATGAAACCTCACTTACATAATCATAAATGATAACCTTTGAATACTGCTTTCTTTTGCAAGTTCACTTGGCTTCAACTCTTCACCATGTTGAAAATGCTCAATATAATCACTTACGGTAAACTTAAGAGTAATATTAGGATTTATCAGTGCATTATCTACTTCTTTCTCAAAATCATTACAAACAAAACTATACTTATCTGCCACTGAACCGTTAATATTACCTACTAGCACATTAGTCGCACAAATCGACGCCAACGTCTGATTAGTAATAATCAAAACCTTATCTGCTAGATTTATCATGTTTGCCTTTTCTTCATCAAATGTTGTATCCGCATCAACAACAATAAAATCATAATCCCTACTATTTTTGGCAGAAACCACAATTTTTTCATATACAGAATAGTTTAATCCCAATGACATTAACGCCGCCTTAAATGGCGGCAAATAGCTGAATGCTTCTTTCCTTATTAAGTGTTTTATCTCTGCATATATATTTTGTGACGCCAATGTCAATTTCGTATACACATCGGATGAAGTAATAGCCGATTGATTATCTAACATATGCTGATATACTTGTAACCTGGATGCATTAACATATAACACTCTCTTGTAGTTTTTACTTAAACTCGCCGCCACACCCATTGCAACTGTTGTCTTTCCAACTCCCCCCGCCGCAGAAGTAACTAGAACAATTTGAGTTTCTTTCTTCTCAACATCAGCAATCTCTAGAACTGCTGAACTTTTTCCAATAATCTCATTAAATATCTCCCTGATACTGGTATACTTAAACAACCTATTGATACTTAAATCCCCAGTCGTACTTTCTTCTAATTGCTCCATCATCACAAATACCTTTGCAATATTATGTCGCCGAAGAGAAGGATTATATAGCTCGTTGGACACAATTAATATTTCTGCACTTTGAGGTCTGGAAAAGAATTCATCAAAATACCCTTTGTCAGAAATAATTTCAAGTTCAATCTTATTAAAAAACTCCGTTACAAACTTAAATTGCAGCGGAATGATATAATTTACATCTTCATCTACAATTATCACTTTTGGTTTTGCCATTTTGACTCCTCTTTACACAACCTGAAAATCACTATCTGCTAAACGGATAATATCGCCTCTTCTGATTTGGCAACGTTGTCCCTGTGCGATTCTTACAGCGTTAACGAAGGTTCCATTCGCACTTCCTTCATCAGATATGAAATACAGACCATTTTCACAAGCAATCTTACAGTGTTTACGACTTATCATTGGATTAAATGCAATTACCTTATCAACTATTTCTTGTTTCTTTCCGATCAAAACACTCGTGCTGTCTATTGACAATTCAAAACGTCCAGGAGCATTTAAGGCTATCAACTTAATCATACCTACCGAATCACTAAACCGAACCGACTCTCTATACTCTTCCTGTTTAGGAATCGATGGTACTTCCACATCTCTTGAACGATTATACACATCCTCTATTGATAACGAACCGTTACATAAATCTTGCAACAACCTATTTAAGCGCTCATTTGTATCAGAAACAACTTTATTTACTAATTTCACAATACTCGAACGAAGTTCGCTCTCAAATTCTACATAAGCATCGAATACTTTTACACTCAAGGGAATGTATACCAACTTAACCTTGAGTGTATTTTGTTCAACAAAGATCTTATCCCACGACAAATCAATGCACTTGCATGCAAGGAAACCATTATTCCTCACTTCTATGATACTAGCCAAAAGGTTCACTACTACTGAAATTAACACATCTGACGTAATGCCAATAAACATTGATGACATTGGGCGATAGTCATTTGTTACATAATATAGTGATATTTTACCATTTCTAGCTATTTTCATGCACTGAACAAATATGCCATTTGTCTGACTCTGTAACACCTTATAATCGGTACTAACAAAACTACTTGCATCCTCTAACACATATTCAAAGTTATTTCCACAAATAATCTCCGTTATTGTGCCGTTATCTTTTAGCATATACATCATGCACCTTCTCCCTAAGTATCTTTATATAACAGTTTTTTGTTACATCTTAACAAATACATTGAATTAAAACCAACACATAATCGTCACTATGACAATAATCATACCATTTACCAGACTTTATTTCAAGCAATTTACGACAAAATATACAAATCATGAAAACGCTAAGCAGCGGATCATCGTCTCTCTCTAAGGCCTCTGTAAAACTGACATTTTCGATTCTGTGCACTATATTTCAAGCAAATAGCAACCGTCACTTGTTCGCCTTTGAATTTTACGAAACGGATTCCAGTTATATGAATGATGTATGCATAGAAGGATATATCTGCAAGCAACCCACTTATCGTGTCACACCTTTTGGAAGAACTATTACTGATCTGCTAATTGCAATCCCAAGATACTGTAGAAAAAGCGACTATATACCGCTTGTATGTTGGGGAAGAAGTGCAACTTTTGCTTCACAACTTGAAATAGGTCAATGTGTAGCCGTTTCAGGAAGGATGCAAAGCAGGGAATATCAGAAGTGTATCAAAGATGAAACCATCAATAAGATTGCATATGAAGTATCTGTAATTAATATCAACATTATAAATAAGGATATAAAATATGCATGATGATGATGAATATAAACAAATAATAATAGAAGAATTGCAGAAATGTAATGATATAGCTTTGTTGGATTTGATTTTGAAGCTATTAAAAAACAAATAAATATCCTATGTTCTGCTATTACAAGGATTTCAGCCTTGTAGCATGAATATAATTATAGTGATATTGATGAAAAAGGATGGTCATTCCATCCTTTTTTATTACATTAAATCTGATTACCACTTTATCTTGACACGTATTGGAAAAAATTGTAAAAATAATATGTATATTATTGTAGAAATATATTTAATTTAAACAGAAAGGAAACTATATTATGAAAAAAATGAAAACTACAATAAAATTATTGCTCATAGTGTTTGCAATGGTTTTACTTGTTGGCTGTGGTAACAATTCAGACGGCCAAACAGATGTACCTTCAAATTCAGATTCAAATTTATCAGATTCTAACAATGTTGAAGATACAAAAGAACCAGTTTCTGAAGATGAAAAACCTTCAGTTGATGTTGAAACTGTAACTCCTGATGAACCTTCAGCTGATGTTATTGAAACCCCGACTTCGTTGTACTCAGAAGGATTGCAGTATGAACTTACCGAAGAAGGGGATTGTTATGTGACGGGGATTGGAGAGTGCACTGATAAGAATATCATCATACCTTCAGAATACAACGGAATGCCCGTTACCGGCATTGGGTTAGAAGCATTCTATGATTGTATTAATATAACCAGTGTAACCATACCGGACTCTGTTACTATTATTGGTGCATATGCATTTGAATATTGCACAAATTTAACGAGCATAACCATACCGGACTCTGTTACTGTTATTAACGGCTACGCATTCGATAATTGCAGGAGTTTAACGAGCATAACCATTCCGGACAGCGTTACTACTATTGGATGGGGTGTATTCGGTTATTGCAAGAGTTTAACGAGCATAACCATTCCGGACTCTATTACTTCTATTTCAATAGATTTATTCGATTTTTGCGAAAACTTAACCAACATAACCATTCCTGACAGCGTTACTACTATTGAATCTTACGCATTCAATTGTTGCAGGAGTTTACCGAGCATAACCATTCCGGACAGTGTTACTTCTATTGAAGATGGTGCATTCAATGGTTGCAAGAGTTTAACCAGTGTTCATTATAACGGAACCAAGAGTGAATGGGATAATATTGAAAAGGGATATATGATTTTTGATAACACAATTACCGTTCATTGCGCGGATGGTGAATTTGAATACATCCCTGAAGAATTTTAAAAGGAACCCTAATAATGAACTGAACCCCAAATGTTGGACAGTTTAATTAAGCAACTCTATGGGACCGAATCCGGTATTGCACCGGACTCAGTCCTTTTAGTTTGCATTTAATTCTTCTGTTATTGTAATAATCTATATATTCCTCTATTTCTTTCATCAAATGCTCTGCTGATGTAAATTCATGTTTATAATACATTTCTGTTTTTAACAACCCGAAAAAGTTTTCCATTACAGAGTTATCCAAGCAATTTCCTTTTCGTGACATGCTTTGGATAATTCCTTTCTCTTTCAATCGGGCTTGATATCGTTTCATCTGATACTGCCAGCCTTGATCTGAATGTAAGATTAACCCCGTGTTATTAGGTAACTTTACAAATGCTTTATCTAGCATATCCATTGTCTGATGAAAAGTGGGATGTAAAGAAATGTTATAGCTTATAATCTCACCATTGTATAAATCCAGAATTGGTGACAAATATACTTTTTTATCCTGCACTGAGAACTCCGTCACATCTGTAACCCATTTTTGATTTGGTCTATCTGCCTTAAAATTTCTATTCAATTCATTAGATGCAATCTTGCCCACTTCACCCTTGTATGAACGATATTTTCGTCGTCTGATTTCACACTTTAAGCAGCATTCCTTCATTAGTTTTTGAACAGTCTTGTGATTTATATGGTATCCACGGTTATGCAATTCCATAGTAATTCTACGGTATCCATATCTACCTTTGTTTTCGTGAAATATCTGCTTTATAATCTCTTTTAATTCAAGATATTTCTCAGGCTGTTTCATCTTTTTAAGATAGAAATAGAAAGTACTTCTTGCCATACCATCAAAAGCTAACAAATCCGCCAGTTTATGTATATGCCTTAATTCATCTATTGCTCTGGCTCGTTCCCATTCTCTCGGGCAATTCTTTCCTGAACTAAGGCTTGCAATTTTTTTAAGTAATCATTCTCCATGCGAAGACGCTGTACTTCTGCAATTAAATCTTCTTCAGTTTCTTTACTTAATTTCATTTTCGTTGGTTTATCAGAATTCATTTTAGATTTTCTACCACTGTTATCTTGATAAAGCCTTTGTGGTCCTTCCTCGTAATATATGCGTTCCCATTTACCAACTGTAACATCTGTTGGAATACCAAACTTAACCGCTGTTTGAAATAGTGATAAATGGTTATCATGCATATATTTTATAACAGTAATTTTAAAATCACCACTATAACTTCCGTGCTTCATTAATAGTCCTTCTGGACCGAACTGCTTGTATCGAGCAACCCATCGTGCAACAGGTGCTTTTGAAGTTCCTAATATATGCCCACTTTGTTCAGCAGACATTCCATCCTCAATCACACGGCGTACAGCTTCTAGTTTTTCTTCATAAGAATATTTTGCCATAAAAAATGCACCCCAAATGTTAGATTATTGTCTAACATTTGGGGTGCATTTCATAAAGGGTTCTTTTTAATTGTGTTATAATCAGTCAAAAAGGAATTGATACCATGAATAATATAGAACTATATGAAGCTGCTATTGAAGCAAAGAAACGGTACAAGGAAGAAGAATTGGTTGATTTTGATAAATTTATGGATGAAATAGAAAAAGAATATTGTTAAAAATGCTAATAGAAATGCAGAAAACTATTTAATATAATGTAAACGCATGACGTTGTATTTCATACAACAAAAAAGGCAGGGAATTGTAATTTAATTATTACATCTTCTCAAATGTTTTGTGTGAAGTTCTTAACTTTTGTACTAATTCTTCATGTTCTGATCGCATCTTGCATCTTTATAAAGAAGCAAGCCGACACCGTATTGATTGCATATTGAAATCCTGCAATCAATTTCTTCTGCTGTTAAAAGCCTAAATTCTTTATTCATGGCACACCCCTTCCTTTTCTTTCATTTTTTCAATCGTAAACACCGTTTTATTGTCGCTTTCTGAAAGTTCCAATATGATTTCAAGCACCTTCGATAATTTGTCAAAAATAAAGCTTGTTTCCTGTTCGCATTTCCATGTGTCATACTGCTTGTCCTGTTTGATTGTTAGTTTCCACATAATAATTTTCCTTCTTTCTTTTAAGTTTCTATTAAATCTTCTGTGTGCCGGATGTGGTCTTGCATGCATCTTTCACATATGTATTCATCATTGATTTCATAGCAGGTTTCTTCTTGTATAGGTTCATCACATTCTGAACACCGGGGAAGCCTATTAAGTTTTTCTTCCTGTTCTAGTGAATACCTTTCATAATCTCTTATTGGATCATCCGTGTAATACATCTGTAATCACCCCATCTTCAATTACAAATTCAAATCCAAGATTATGAAGAATATACAATTCTTCCAATGTAGCTTTTCCGCTATAAATTAATTCAATATCCATCTTCTGCACCGCCTTCCGTAATTGAACTTTTAACGCTGTACGGATCACTAATATCGCATCCGTCATACTTCCTTAGAAATTCTTCTAATGTTGATTTCCTGCACTTAAGGCTTCCTATCTTCATAAAGCGAAGAAGACCGGCATTTTGCAGCTTATAAACGTATGTAACATTAGTCTTTAGTATGGCAGCCACTTCTTTTACGGTATAAAGCATATCTTCCATGTGCTTATCCTTTCTAGTTGATTATTAATCTACTTAATCTGCAAAAAAAATGATATGTCTTTCTTCTAATGATTCAATTTTTTGTAAATTACACAATCCATTGATTTCGCTTGCTGTAAATTCGGTTATATTGTTTACCTTGTTAGCTAAACCTGCTGTGCTTTTTAGGCCTATTGCTTTTGCAATATAGCTTTTTTTGTAACCTGAAGCATCAATCTTTTCTTCTAATAATGTTGTATTAGTCATATTGCTTACGCCCTCTTTCTTTATTTTTTTGCAAGTAGATTTGTAATCTACTATTTCAACATAATGCTTTGTAGATTAGAAGTCAACTATTTTTTAGAAAAAAGTTAAAAAAAGTTGATTATAGGGGTATTATATGGTAAAATTTTATTATATAGGAGGTGATTAAATGTCAATTATCGGAAAAAACATAATGCTAAAAAGAAAAGAATTAAATATGACACAAGAAGAACTTGCAAAAAAACTGGGATATAAGTCGAAGTCAACAATCAACAAGATCGAAAACGGAACCAATGATATTCCGCAATCTAAGATTGTTAAATTTGCAGAAGCACTTAGCACAACCCCTTCTGCACTTATGGGATGGGAAAAAATGCAAAAAAATAATGATACCATTGTTGGTATCATTGGAAGGTTGCGAACTGATGATGATTTTCTATCTTTAGTGGAAACGCTAAGTAAACTTGATGCGGAAAAGATACAAGGTGTTAAACAAATGTTATCCGCTTTGTTGAAGTAATTTGTGTACTAGATCAAGAAGTTCAATATCGTCACAATTATTCAACAGTCCAGTTATTCTTTTGATGTATGTATCTACTATGCTCATGGTGGATGGCCCCCTTGGTGGAAAATCAAAAGTTCTGAATTTATTTTATATCATTAAAATAATCAAAACAATGGTAATTGTTAGCACTTGGAATAATAAGAATATTTTTACTAAAAAACATAATTTTTTCATTAAAAAAATTATTTATCTAAAAACATAAGAAAGGATGTTTGAAACGTGGCAAGATTAATTATTAATAATCGTGGTGACAAGAAAAAGCCTTCTTGGCAATACCGCTTTGAACTTGCAAAGGTTGGCGGAAAAAGACGGTATGCATCCAAGGCAGGTTTTAAAACAAAGGAAGAAGCTGAAAAGGCAGGTAATATTGCACTTGCTGAATACCAACGTGCCGGGAAGCATTTTGAACCTTCGGAAATGTCTGTATCTGATTATCTTGATTATTGGTTGAATAATTATTGTGTAGTCAACCTTGCGGATAATACGGTTACTGCATATAAAAACATAGTTAAGAACCACTTAAAGCCAAGAATAGGCCATTACATGCTGAAATCCATTGATGTAATGACTGTGCAGAACATGATCAATGATATTTACCTTCAAAAAGGATTTACTAAGAAATTCTTGCAAAACATCCTGAAGGTATGTAAAGGTGCCTTCGGTTATGCTGCATATACTGCAAAGTTGATTCCGTATAACATTGCTGAACCTGTTAAATTGCCCAAATTTGAACCGAAAGAAGCAAAGCCTAGTATTTTGTCAAAAGAACAAATGGAAGCTGTTCTTGACCGTTTCCGTGGCTCACCGTACCAATTCTATGCAATGCTTATAGGTTACTATACCGGAATGCGTATTGGTGAAGTATATGGCCTTACATGGAATGATATTGATTTGGAAAACAGAATCATCCATGTAAAGCAGCAATGTAAGGTAAAAGATAAAGATGCCCTTGCCGGAAGGAAACCACAAAAAGGAAAAGCTTTAAACAGATGGTATCTTGGTGCATTGAAGAACAATTCTTCTTACAGGTCAATCAAGATTGGTGAAGAACTTACAAATGCACTGATTGAATACAAAGCTATGCAGGAAAAAGCGGAAACGGAATATGGGGAATATTATATCAAGCACTACCTAAAAGAAGAAAAGCTTGCAAACGGAAGAACGGAATACAGAATCATATCACAATCTGATGAAGCAGGTATTTGTCCTTACCCACGGACCAAATTGGTATGTGTTAAGGAATCCGGGGAATTTCGTGGAACCGTACCAATGAAATACGTTGCAAAGGTTGTAAAGACGGAAATGGGATTTGAAGATTTTCATTTTCACATGCTTCGCCATACTCATGCAACGGTGCTTGTATCTAATACAGAAGAATTGCAGATTAAGGATATATCTGAAAGATTAGGCCATTCTTCTATTAAGACCACAATGGATACCTATGTATCAAATACGGATGAAATGCGTGTTAAGTCTATGGAAATATTTGAACGTGTTGGAAAGCTGCATGTGAAAAATAAAAATGAAAGATTATATGAAATTTGGAAAAGCACCAAGAACAGATGCAACACCACATCCTTCTATACCAAAAAGGGAATCAAATTCCATGAACCATGGCTTGATTATGAAGTATTTGAAATGTGGGCAATGGAAAATGGTTATGAAGATGATCTGTCACTGATAAGAAAAGATAAGGCACTTGACTTCTGCCCTGATAATTGCATATGGTCATCCGAAGCCAAAACAGTCAAAGGTAAGAATGTATGGACTGATGGTATTAATATTAAATCATACTCCATCAAATATAATGGTTATTCATGGGGATATTCCATCACAGATTATGATGAAAACGGCAAACGGAAGAACACCCAAAAGACAACCTTTAATACAGAACAGGAAGCAAAAGAAGCTGCTGAAACTGTTCTTGCTGAAATGTTTGCTAACTCTGATATGGTATTAAAAAGAGTAAAATAAACCTGTACGCAAAATGCGCACACAGGAACAAATGCGTACAGGTTCGCAAATTAGGCTATTTTTATTTTTTCGGCAAACGCTAGAAGCCGCATAAAATCAGGGTTTTCTTAGTTTCGCCCACAACATTTTTTATACTTCTTACCACTACCGCATGGACACGGGTCGTTAGGATAAACCTTTGCATCCTTAACTACAGTTGTTGAAGATTTCTGCTCTTTATATAATTCCTTCTGCTTATCTTCATCGAAAATAGCGTTCCACTCTTCAAGGGTATAAAGCCACTCAGCGTTAGCGCCTACCATATTCTTATATAATAATTCCTTATCAAACTTAAGGCTTACAACAGTATCCTCTTCCATTTCTTCAATCGGATTCTTTGCTACAAGGCTGTCATTAATACCATCAAGGAATCCAACCATTGCCATAATATCAACATCATATTTTTCAGCAAGTTCTTTTACCGTGCCTTTTACTTCCTCATCAGGATTTTTTAACAATTCCTTATAAATACCCTTTTCAAGCTCGAAATATCTACCCCAGAATTTCTGAAGTTCGTTCTGATCAACTTCTTCTGAATATGCAATGCCTCTCCATTTTTCAAGTAATGCCATTTTTCTTACCACCTTTATCTTTAATTATTCATAGTACTTACAGTATTAGTACCTACATTATTCTAGATTATAAACTACTTTATATTATAAATCAAAATATTTTTCTTTAATATGAATATAATTCAAAAAAACGTCAACAATAATATTAATCATTGGCCCCCTTTGATTTCCTCCCCCTTTAAACAGCCGTTGCTTTAATTGCAGCGGTTGTTTTTTTGTGAGTTGATAATCGTTCAAACAAACGCTATAATGATATAAGTTATAACTACATTTAGAAGGAGTTAAATCATGTCTGAGAGCAAAAAATACACTAAGGCACAACGCGTTATGGCGCTTATAGCCATCATTCTTCTTGTATCATTATCGGTTGCAGCACTGGTATGTTCCTTACTTCCTATTGAAGGAGCAGCCCGTCTTTCTTTTGCATTCCTGTTTGCCGCAGTTTTTATGCCAATCCTTTTATGGATATGGATATGGCTTTACGGAAAAGTAACACGCAAGCGCACAATTGCTTCCATTAAGACTTCCAATGAAACAAAAGAAGAAACGGAAGAATCTAACGAAGAATCTTTAATAGGACTTGATGAATAACCCGTTCCTGTTATGTTAAATATTTCAATTTACTTTTTATCCTTTGTAAAGCATTGTCTGTTGACTTTTCATCCTTACCGAGAACCCTTGCAATTTGCGCATATCCCATACCGGTAATTCTGAGGTCCAAGACTTGCTTTTCAAAGGGGCTCAATTCTTTATCAATTTTAATGACAAGATTACTAAAATTCTCTTTATCTATAAGCATTTCTTCCGGACTTTTATCAATCGCCGAAGCAATAGCGTTAACCAGTGTCGCATCCGATGCTTCTTTTCCTGCCGTTTCACCATCCGTATAAATGGATATATACGTATTTAGCGGCGTATGCTTTTTACGGGCAGATGCCTGCACTGCCGTGTACATCTGACGCGAAACGCATAAATCTGCAAAAGTAAAAAAACTTGCATCTCTTCCCGCATCATAATCCCTGACAGCTTTAAACAGCCCAATCATACCTTCCTGAATCAGATCCTCGCTGTCCGCCCCCAATATAAACATGGCTTTTGCCTTACTTCTTACAAGGTTTTTATATTTATCCATGATATATTCTGTAATATTATCTTCGCCATCATGAATTCTTACAATTAACTCTTCGTCCGTACTCTTTGAATAATCTTCCGCCACAAAGCACCTCCTGCTAATATTATACCCCGCGTTGTCTTACTATTTCATACGCAAGTACACCTGCCGCAACAGATGCATTTAGCGAGTCAATATTACCCTTCATCGGTATGGATGCTATCATATCGCATTTTTCTTTTACCAATCTGCTGACACCGTCACCCTCATTTCCTATAACCAGTCCAATAGCACCTTTTAAATCAAGGTCATACATTTTGGTTCCGTCCATGTCTGCACAAACAAACCAAAGCCCTTCCTTTTTTAAATCCTCTATTGTCTTTGCCATATTGGTTACTTTAGCTACCGGCGTATAATTAAGGGCTCCCGCAGAAGTTCTTGCCACCGTAGGGGTAAGTCCTACTGCCCGGTTCTTCGGTATAATAACACCATGTGCCCCTGCAAGATTAGCCGTTCTTATAATTGCACCAAGATTATGCGGATCTTCAATATTATCCAGTAAAAAGATAAACGGCGGTTCATCCTTTTCACGGGCGGTAGCAAGAATATCGTCTACTTCTGCATATTCATAAGCCGCAATATAGGCTATAACCCCTTGATGCTTACCGGTCTTAGACATCTGGTCAAGCCTGTCTTTGTCCACAAATTTCATAAGCGTTCCCGCTTTTTTCGCCTCCCGCTTAATGGTCATTACCGGTCCATCCTGGCAACCATCCAGGATAAAAAGTTTATCTACCGTCTTGCCTGAACGGAACGCCTCTATAACCGCATTCCTTCCTTCTATTGTCGACTCCGTTAATCCCATAACGCCTTATCTCCTCTCAATACGCCAAGTGCTGCTTTTACAACTTCCATTAACCGTTCCGTGTCATTTTTAAGATACAGATATCCGATAAGTGCCTCAAATCCGGTTGCCCTATGGTATTCGGCAAGTGTGCCGCCTTTGGATGCTGTATTGGTTTTGGCATTTTTGCCTCTTCTGTACACACTTTTTTCTTCTTCAGACAGCATATCCATTATACCGTCCACCATTTTTGCCTGCGCTTCTGCCTTAACATAGGTAACTTTTTTCTTATGCAGGGAATTCACCGGGCAATTCATCCATTCTACTTCAAGTGTTCTTATGATCAACTCATATACACTGTCTCCGATAAACGCCAGCACCAACGGCGAATATGCCCTTATATCCATATCCTTTGTAGGGAAATTTTCCCTTATGCTATCTAATATAGTTAAGCCATTTTCCATTTAACACCCTCACGTGTATCCTCTAAAACAATTCCTTTTTCAAGAAGTTCGTTACGGATTGCATCTGCTTTTGCAAAATCTTTTGCTTTCTTAGCTTCCTTACGTTCCTCAATCTTTGCAAGCACATATGCTTCAAGTTCTGCATCTATCGTATTTTCCTGTACACCTGCCGTAAGAAGATCAAGGGAAAGCACCTCATCAAAGCTTGCTATAAGAGCACGTTTTGTCTTATCATTACATTCTGCTTTCAACAAATCATACAGAATAGTTAATGCAGAAGAGGTATTAAGATCGCTGCAAAGCGCATTTTCAAAATTTGTTCTGTATTCTGCGAAAACTGCTTCATCAACCGTTCCTTCATCTTTTAACTCTGCAATACGTTTAACCAGCTTAGCGTATGCTGCATTCACATTGTCAAGGACTTCATAAGAAAATTCCAATGGTTTTCTGTAGTGTGACTGGAGGCAGAACATTCTGTATACCAATGTAGGATAGCCTTTTTGTTCCAGCAGTGAAACTGTAAGGAAATCTCCCTTTGATTTACTCATTTTACCTGTCTTATCGTTCAAGTGATGTACATGGAACCAGTAATTACACCACTTATGCCCAAGATAAGCTTCACTTTGTGCAATTTCATTCGTGTGATGTGGGAAAATATTATCAACCCCACCACAATGAATATCCATATATTCACCAAGATGCTTCATACTGATGCAGGAGCATTCAATATGCCATCCCGGATATCCTACACCCCATGGACTATCCCATTTAAGTGCCTGATCTTCGAATTTTGACTTTGTAAACCATAATACAAAGTCATTCTTATTTTTCTTATTTACATCTTCGCTTACATCGTCGCGAACGCCAACCAAAAGTTCATTTTCATTCTGGGTATTAAAAACATAATACTCCTGTAATTTAGACGTATCAAAATACACGTTACCGCCGGCAACATATGCATAATCTTTTTCAAGAAGTACTTCAATCATATGAATAAACTCATCGATGCAATTGGTTGCCGGTTCGACAACATCCGGATATTTAATGTTAAGCTTTTTGCAATCAGAGAAAAAGGCATCTGTATAAAACTGAGCAATCTCCATAACCGTTTTATGCTCTCTTTTAGCACCTTTCACCATCTTGTCTTCGCCGGTATCTGCGTCACTTGAAAGATGTCCTACATCAGTGATGTTCATTACCCTTTTCACATCATATCCAATATAACGAAGGGATTTTTCAAGTACATCTTCCATAATGTAACTTCTCAAGTTACCGATATGGGCAAAATGGTATACCGTCGGTCCGCAAGTATACATCGCAATTTTTCCCTCTTCATTAGGGATAACCGTTTCAATCTTTTTACTTAATGTGTTATAAAATGAAAATTTATTTTCCATGCTAGTTAGTCTCCTATTCTAAAATAATTATGTTAACCAATCACTGCTGGTTCTGGATAAATGCTTCCACCAGGTTTTCAAGCTTAATAATCCGTTCACGCAAAGCTTGGTTTTCTTCCCTTATATTGGCAAATTCTTCTTCCACCGGGTCCGGAAGGTTTGTCTGGTCCAGTTCCTCCTGCGGCAGCTTTAAATTATTTCTTCGCACCACACGTCCCGGTACACCGACTACGGTAGAATTTGGCGGTACTTCTTCCAGCACCACGCTTCCGGCACCTATTTTGGAATTATCTCCTATCTCAAAGGAGCCCAACACTTTAGCTCCGGCACTTACCATTACGTTATCCCCAAGGGTCGGGTGTCTTTTTCCATGTTCCTTACCTGTACCCCCCAGGGTAACACCTTGATACAACGTACAGTTATTTCCGATAATTGCCGTTTCTCCTATGATAACACCATTTCCATGGTCTATAAAGAGTCCTTCACCAATTGTTGCACCGGGATGGATTTCAATCCCTGTTTTTCTAACCGCACGCTGGCTAATCCATCTTGCCCAGAAATAGTGTCCCTTTTTATACAATTTATGGGCCATACGATATCGGATCATTACTTTAAAACTCGGATACAAAAACACTTCCATATTGGAATGTATTGCCGGGTCACGCTCCCGTATGACTTTTATCTCCTTTTTTATATTTTTTATAAAACCCATACTTGCTCCTTCTTTTCCCTTCGTTTCAGCCTAATACCCTTAGATAGATCACTTTCTGTGTATTGCCTTATACTCGCAATTCAAAAAGTACGAAAGTTTTTCTTATAAAACAAAACGTCTCTTACTGTAATACAGTAAGAGACGAATAATCCGCGGTTCCACTCTTATTCAAAGCATTGCAACTTATAGTGACAAACACTTAGTACAAAGCTTTGCAACTTTTACGTATAACGGACGTAACCCGTATTTTGCTTGGGGATACATTATCCCTTTCACAAAATCAGCTCCCGGATGCACTTCTATCACTTTCCAATTAAGGATGCTTTCAGCCGGTGACATCCTCTCTCTGTCATTTTCCTTTGATATACTCTTTCCGTTCATAGCCTTTATCTAGGATTACTATATTCAATTTATTAAAAATTGTCAACCTGTTAAATATTAGCGATTTCGGATTTTATTCCTGTTACATAAGCCTTATCACATCCTACACAAGCACAAATCTCATCAACTTCTTTATTAAGATGAAGCATATTAATAACAACTGTACGCCGAACCTGCTCTATTCCTTGTTCTATTCCTTCTTCTATACCTTGTGCATGCCCAATCTTAATACCCTTTTCAATTCCTTTACGTTCAACACCATCGCTCAGATTACACATATCTTCCATCTCTCCTTCCATTTCGACAGACATCGGGATTCCATAATCCTTTTCAAGCACTTCCTTCTTTTTCTCTTTATCCAATTCAGATGATAATAACACATCCAACATGCTTAATAATTTATTTTCTATCTCATTATGACTGTTTTTCCCCAGACATACAACTACTGCTGTCATCAAATCATAATTCTGTTCCTTTTCCTTCACATTTCCTACAATATTATTTTCACTTATTGAATACTTCGTTATCGTATATTGACGTGATATTGGAGGGTTGGTACATATCCATACTGAATACACTTTTTGTATTTTTTCATAATGAGAATTGATAAAAACCGTTCCGTATTGTGATGATATTAAGCGCCCACAGTAATATATTCCTCTTTTAATAACCGGATATCCTGGATAATAATCATTCTGCGCCTCTACATTAATAATTAATTCAACTCTTTTTTCTGTGCAGGGTACAATAGCACGAAATCTGATATCATAAACTACAGTTCCTTCATTAACAGTATTATCTTCTACGCCCACTCCTTCAATTCGAGGCACGCTATCGGCATCAGGCATAACTTTAACATTTGCAATCTGCGGTTTTCCATCAATATACTTATCTGCAATTTCACCCACTTCATAAGATTCATACTCTATCATGGTATGCTTCATAATCCATGCAAGAATAATTTTTTCAGCAAGAATTCTCTTGCAACAGGCATCATATCTTTCTTTATCCGTTGTAAGATCAATGCCTTGTGATAACGTTGTCCGGTTTCGTTTCATAAGTCTCCTTTCATAAAAGCCATATGAAACTCCTCTGTAAGAATTATACGAAAAAAATAAATATCTAACAACCTCTTACAAAAAATTTAGTGTAATTCTATTCATTTGGATAATCCTCTGAAATGAGAAGAAATAAATTAACATGACTGGTATTAGTTAGAAAATAAATATAATGATATGTATACAAGATATCATTCCCACAGATGAGTTCATATATATTTTTTACATTTATATTTTACCTGTACTTATGTCAAAAAACAATATTGTTATAGAAAAAAATAACGGAGAAATTCTAGCTTTTCAGCTGAAACTCTCCGTTCAGAATTATTTAATTATTGTATTCTTTACTGCACCCTTTACATCCCTCGCATTTTGTCCCTGATACACTACTGTCTTCAGTAACCTCCATCGTAGCAAACTGCAATGGCGAATTAAGCATACAAATTGCCTGACTTGATATTCCTTCTCCGGTTCCGGTAAATCCAAGCCCTTCTTCTGTGGTGGCTTTAACATTTACCTGCGATATGTCAATCTCCAGTGCTTCGGCAATATTCTGCCTCATAGCATCAATATATGGGCGCATTTTTGGTGCCTGTGCTATAATCGTTGCATCAATATTTTCTATCATAAAGAAATTATCACTTATGAGTTCGCCTACATGTTTTAAAAGCTTAATACTGGAAATCCCACGATACTTCTCATCCGTATCAGGAAAATGCTTACCAATATCACCAAGGGCTGCCGCTCCCAGCAATGCATCCATAATGGCATGTAACAATACATCCGCATCCGAATGTCCCAGCAATCCCTTTTCGTACGGAATATCTACACCACCAACAATCAGTTTTCTCCCCTCAACTAATCTGTGTACATCATAACCCATTCCGATTCTCATAATATATCTCCATCTCAGACCGTTTTTGTTATTATGTCCAATTATTGCTCACTACAATATAATGTATCAACATATCCTATTATATTTCCGGAATTATCTACCACTTCATAAAAACCGGCTTCTTTCCACACCCCGGAAACTGTTACTACTTGTCCTTCCGGATACGTATCAACTACCTTGGCATTATAATCCGGTGCGGAATAAACAGGCAAATCATCCAGCATGATTACATATGTACCGGCTTTTGTATCATCAAGAGGAGAATATTCTTCAATCTCCTGTTTTACATTAGCATTTCCCTGTAATCCGTCTATCGCACCTTGTATATCATCTTTGATATAATCCTTAATACCGTTTTTGATTTCTTCTCCATACTTATCGACCACTTCATTAAGTTTATCCATAGTCTCATCTATAACCTTTTCGGCATCACCACATCCCGAAAGCAAACATATGAGTATCATAACCGATGCTAACAAATAAGTAATTCTTTTTCCGTTTTTCATTTCAGTCTCCCTTACTTACACTTTTATTAAGGACTATATTGTAACACGATACAAAAAAAATGTCACTATTTCCCCAAAAGTCCGTTTCTATTTAGAAATTATCCATAAGAATATACTTTTCCATATATGCCTTAATTTCATTGCTTCCATCCGGCATATCCGAAAGAAACGAAATGACCAGTTCATCCTTGGGCAATACATAACATTTCTGTCCCCACTTTCCATTTAGACTGAATCCGTCACGGTATTTTGTAAAAAGATAACCATATCCGCCCTCTCTTGTCATCTGTTGCACACTTGTTGCTGTTTCTAAATATTCCTTTGATAGTAACCGCTTTCCTTCATACACTCCCCCTGCCATTAAAAACAGTCCTATACGGCTAAGCTCGTGTACCGATAGTTCCAACGAAGAAGCACAATACATATACCCGTCCGGGCAACGTGAATACGGTATATTATTTATTCCAAGCGGGGCAAATAATTTTCTTTCAAGGAATCCATACAAATCTTCACCCAACGCCTCCGTTAATGCCACTCCCACAAGATATGCCGGGATATTGCTATAATCAAACGTTTTTTCTTCCACATTTTTTAAAGGATATGCAAGCGAATAATCAAGCCAGCTTTCTCCTTCGGCTCTAAAAGGATATCCTTTTACTGACATTGACATCAACCGCTTTAAAGTAATCTTACGGTACAGGTCTTGTTGTTCTTTGTTCATTTTATTCACTGCGCTTATCGGCATATAATCTAACACACACTTGTCGAGGTCTATCCTTCCTTCATCCCAAGCAATCCCTACTCCAATTGACAATATACTTTTAGTAATGGAATATACCGGATACCTGTGTTCTACGGTATCTCCATAGTTATGTACCAGTTTTCCTGATTTATATACTTCAATACCGTGAACATTCAAATTATCTGCTTCTATGCAATGTATAAATGATGCAAAATCCATTTTTTCTCCTTACTCTATCCTGTACGGATTCACGCGTTGCTGATAATGGTCATAGTGGAAAGTATCATAATCCATAAGTAAATAATAATTTCCTCTCATACTGTCATTCCATGTAACGTCTACGTAATAATACACGCCACCAATGGTTACACGGTTCCAACCATGACTTCCCCATTCTGTGCCGGTCCAACCTTTTCCTGAAATATAATCTGTCTTCACTCCGGCTGCTTCCATTAATTTCTTATAAGCATTGGCATATCCCTGGCACACCACCTGTCCATGAGTTAAAGCATCAAATGTTGAACGGTAGGTATAGGTATAATCATAATCGCAGAAATTACACAAATAATTATTGATAGCAATTGCTTTGTCCCAATCAGACATCCCCGGTGTGATGCATTCTGCAAGAACCATCTGAATTAATTCCGCTTCCGAATATTCATGCCGTCCCTTTACCCTTGCAGTTGCAGTAAGCATGTCCATCGTCATGTAACCTGTATTACCACAGAACTCTACCTGATACCAACCGGTATCTGTCTGTCCCGTTACCCTGATTGCCTGGTCTAAAACCAAACTTCCCTTAACACCACTGGCAGTATCCGGACCGTTAAAAATAATACTATCACAAATTGAGAACATTACAACATCCATTACAGAAACATTATAATTCGTTACTTGCGCCGGCGTTGGTTCAGGTATTGGTTCCTGTTCTTTTAATAAATTTATTTTTATGTACCCTGTCTTACCGCAGAATTCCACCTGATACCAACCGTTATCGGTCTTACCTGTAACCCTAATTGCCTGCTCTTTTGTGAGGCTTCCCATTTCGTCATAATCACCAGATGGCTCTACATAAATCTTACAAGCTTTTGTTGCATGCATAACTGCATCCATACCGGTAACACTATAAATCACTTCCGGCAGCTCTTTTGCTTGCATCACCGGCACTTCTGCTACCGGCTCCTCTGATTCCGGTTCCTCCATCGCGGCTTCTTCTGTTTCAGTTTCTTCTATTTCTGCTTCTTCTGTTTCTGCTCCGCTTGTTTCAAGCGTCTCTGTCTTAACAACAATCTCCTTTGCTATTCCAGTGATTTCTTCCTGTATTCCGGAACATAAAGTAAAACATCCTACTATAAATCCTAATAATTTTATTAATATTGTCATATGCATCCTCCTCAACTTCTATTTCTTATGTTGGATAGATGCATCTAAAGTGCAATCGGTTTTATTATTTTTTAAAATTTTAAAAAATAAAAAAAGAAGTGCAAGAGAAACCCTTGCACAACAATATAAATTACAACTAAAACTTATCCTTCAATTTTTCAAATATAGCTTCAAAACGTTGCGTATTCTCATAGGCAGCATTATAATCGATCATTTGCTGAACTCCGAAATTGCCATCTTCTTTATACTTAGGAATAATGTGATAAGTAAGCTTATCTCCCGCTTCTCTCATATCTCCCATATCCATATAGCAGATTGCATCCGGATCATAACACTTTTTCAAAACCTTAGCTGCCTTTGCAATATCTGCAAAAAAGATGTTTCTTTCCAGCGCAGATAAACGGGTCATCTCCGTAGCCGATTCTTTGAACACTGCCACAAGGTGTCCTTTACAGGTCTGATCCTTGTACAAATAAAGTTTCACCACATCATACTCTTTGAGTAAACGGCCATATTTTTCGTCATCCTGAACATCTGACTTAGAAGCATTTTCTTTTGCTTCTTCCAAGTATTTCCGGTACGCTATGATCATATTCTTATCTTCACTCAAAACATGAGCCATGATCCAGTTCTGTACTTCATCTTTAACCAGCTTCAATTGCTTCAATGGTTCTGCTTTAATCTTCGGAAGATCCAGTTTCATAACATAGTCAGAACACTTTTTATGAAACTTTTTGTGTGCCGCAGTGTCGGAATAATTCATTTCCTGCATTATGCGTTCTTCCTCATAAAAATGATATCCGGTATAATCACGAAGTGCGCATACAATATCTAAAAGCTGTTTATCCGTAACCCCTATACACTGAATACGAATCAGCTGTTCCAAATCACGTCCTATTTTAAAAAGCTGTTTGTGTTGTGTATCTATATCGCTATATCCGGTTTCCATATCCGGAGCCCAATCAAATTTGAAATCAAACATAATCAACATCCATTTCTTCGTTTTGTAGTATATATATTCTATACATTTTTTTGCTAAAAGACAAGCAAATTCTGCCTATTTTGTGCTTCTTCACATGCTTTTTTCAGCAAACAAAAAACAGAACCCATAAGGCTCTGTTTTCTTAATAGCGAGAGAGGGATTCGAACCCACGACACCACGGGTATGAACCGTGTGCTCTAGCCAACTGAGCTATCTCGCCATATTTTTTTTTATTAAGATGGGACCTATAGGGCTCGAACCTATGACCCTCTGCTTGTAAGGCAGATGCTCTCCCAGCTGAGCTAAGATCCCATTTATTTAACTGCTCGTCTCGCGACTGCTTTTCTAATATACTATTAATACCCAACTATGTCAAGCAGTTTTTACAACTTTTTTCAAAAAAAGAAATCCCATCCAAAACATCATTAAAATAATGCATATTTCGGATGGGAACATTCTTTACTCTTCTTCCAATGTATCTAATAATTCCTGCGTAAGAGTTATTGCTTCCTCATAATTCACATCAATAATCAGGCGTTTCAGACTTTCAACCTTATCCCTATAACTATCAAAAATCTGATACTTATATATAGCCTTCCATTCTTTCATAGCAAGCTCATCATCATAATCTTCTAATGCCTTAATGATATTGGAAAGACCGGTTAATACATTCTTTTTGCCTTCATTTCCGCTGTCAGAAACACTTTCTTCATCTTCATCATTAAGCAGATATTCCTTTGGTATATACTGTATCAACTTGGCTTCCTGATTTTGATAATTGTTGACAAACTTCTCCGTTCCTGCAATTATCGCATCCCAATTTCCTTCATGTCCGGCAAGTTCCAATGACAACGCTTCCTTGAAAAGTGCTTCATTTCCGATAAGTTTAGAAGACGACTTAATGGAATGAACCAGCACCGTATAGCTCTGAATATCATGGGATTCAAGGAATTCCATAAGCTTTTTCGTAGAAACCGGTATCTGACTAACATAATCCGCTAAAATAGCGAAATAATCACCAACACTTCCACCAACCATTTCAACGGCTTCTTCCGTGTTATAGCCCGGAATCTTTGGTATTTTATCTTTATCCGGAAGTTCTTTCGGTTTTTCCTCAGTCTCATTATCGATAATTTCACACTTCTTAATGAGATAAAGCTTCAATATTTCTTCCAAACGTTTAACGTCCATTGGTTTAAACAGGTAATCGGTCATTCCGGCTTCAATAAGTTTATTTTCTACCCCTTTAATAGCATTCGCAGTCAATGCTATAATAGGCATATTTTTCCAATACTCATTGCCTTCTGCCCGGATTTTCTGTACCGTTTCAATTCCGTCAAGTTCCGGCATCATATGATCCAGAAAGACAATATCGTAACTCTTGCCGGTTTGCATCTTGTTAAGTAGCTTAATACCACTGTTAAGTAATTCACACTTAATTCCATAACGTGATATAAATCCGTCCGCCACCTTAAGGTTAAGTTCATTATCATCTACAACAGCCGCTTTTACATCCCTAAAGATAATCTTTTTATTATTGACAACCTTCAGCTTCTGTATTGGACCATTTTCCGTAAAGTGAGACAACAAACCAACTATACTAATCGGTTTCTGTATGTAACAAATGTCATTTCTTTCTTCCACATCCTTGTTACCATATTCAAGCATTGCAAGTTGGAAGTACTTCTTTAAACGTTTGTCTTCATTTATATACAAGTAGTAATTGGAATAATCATAAATAACCACTTTGTATTCTGCCTGCGTTAAAATGAACCGCTCCACATCACTTGTACATTCAACAATTCCAAGATCATTAAGAGCCTGCAAATATGACTGGTATCTTACTTTATCTTCCTCTAACAAAAGAACCGCATATTTCTTACCGGCTTCCCCGAGACCCATTTTCTTATTTGAAACAATCTTCTGTTCCACAATTGCCGTAAAGATACTGCCTTCACCATATACGCTTTGCAACTGTATATCACCATTCATCTTCATGGCCAGTTCTTTACTTAAGGCAAGTCCCAAACCGGTACCTTCTATGGAACGGTTTTTCTTAGTATCCACACGCGAGAACTGGGTAAACAGCTTTCCTATATCCTCTTCTTTAATACCGATTCCCGTATCACGTACTGCAAATGATAATCTGGCGATATCATCCTCTTTTTGCTCCCATGATACCACAAGGGATATTTCGCCTCTTTCAGTAAATTTTGTTGCATTATTAATAAGATTAATAAGAATCTGTTTAATTCTGCCGTCATCGCCGATAAGCTTAGTCGGAATGGTCGGGTCAACATAAACAAGATATCTTAACATCTTCGCACTTATTCTCGGAACGGTCATATTCTGGACGTCATAAATAAGATTTGGCAAGGAGTACTCCCGTTCAATCAAATCCATTTTGCCCATATCTACTTTTGTAAAATCAAGAATATCATTAACAATATTTAACAGATTGTTAGCAGAGGATTGTATCATCTCTACATATTCATGTTCCAATGGTGTCAGGTTGCAGGAATCGAGCATGTTACTCATACCACAAATGACGTTCATCGGTGTTCTTATTTCATGAGACATATTCGCAAGAAATTCCGATTTATTAGCAGCCGCAATTCTTGTATTTTCTTCACTGATTCTAAGCTGCTCCTCCATAATCTTACGGGATGTAATATCATATACAAACGCAGTAATTTCGTTCGTTTCTTCATTATAAGAGTGTTTTTCCATAACCCATAATACTTGTCTCTTAGCAGTAACGTATCGGGCTTCTAATTCATACTGTTTAATGCCGTTTGCAATATTCTCGTCTATTTTCTTTTTATACACAGCAAATTCATCGGAAATCATACAAAAACGCTGATTAGTAAATCCGATTTCCTTAGCACTGCTCTCTTCATAACCAAACATATCGTAGAAGAAACCGTTTGCGTATGTAATAGTGATATTGTTATCCGGTACAAAGCGACAGATTCCGGCAGGAACTGATTGGGACAATTCCTGTAAAAGGTGTCCGGATGCAATAGTCTTGAGACTCTGCCATATACCATTCACACACAGAATAGACATATACAACAATATACCAAAACGGAAACCTGATGTATTATCAGCATTAACTCTTGCATAGAAATTATAGACTGACCACAATCCCGATACGCCAATAGCAATCAATCCTAAAAGGAAATCAAGCACCTTTTTATTCTTATTCACACGCATCTCATACAAGCAGAAAAATACCAGTCCAAAAAATGCAATAAACGTAATCACATGAGATACCATAAGACTGTAGCTTAATCTAAAGGAATGGGCAAATATAGATGCCGTAGATAATACAACATTAATCAGGTACGCTATTACAACACTATTAAAAAACCATTGTCCGCAATTCAAACGGATGCGGGCATACATAAAAAACGGTATAAACATCATAAGGAATGAATAGATGTTAATAAAATAGAACAACGTACTGTTTACAAAGAAAGCACCCTGCATTGTTGAGTCTGTATATACCCACAATATACTGAAAATAACGAAAATTACAAGACATATTGATTCCGCATAACCGGAAATTTTGTACTTTCCGTTTATAAACACTGTAAGAAGCACAACCAGAACTAATACAATACCTATAATAACGCACGGAAGTTCATCGGTTATTGCATCCAAAAGAAGTACCCATCTAATATCGGTATTAGCACCCGCAAGAATAGTATGTACCTCTCGTATTAACTTATCACCATATCCGATAACCCTTATTTCTACAGGCTTACCACACATATCCTCCGTAAGCTTTATAGCCTTCCAAGGATTATCAGAAAATTTTTCAATTTTAAGCGATTCGCGCAGACTGGCGGTTTCAACCTTTCTACCGTCCACATAGATATCTACTGCCTGATAATTCGTATTGACATACAAATGCCAATCATCAATTCCAATTATTTCCGGAAGAACACCGACTAATGATATTGCGTTATCTTTCGCATAGGAAAGAGGGAACGACACATCCTGTGAATAAAGGGATTGCTCCGTCATCTCCTTATCCCATACATATAAATCCCAATTATCTTCATAGGTAACTTTATCATACAGATTACGTTCCCCTACTGCTTTGTTATTGAAATGAGATTCTACCAGTAAAAAAAGACATGCAAAAAGTGCAAACATACAAAACACAAAGAAAAATCCCTGGATACCTTTGCTTATCTTAGAAACACTTTTGTTATCCAAACTGTTAATTTTCTTCTCATTTTTCATACGCTTGCACCCCAACTTTGTATACTTATACATATTAAAATCTAATACTATTTTACTATTTTTTCAACATTGTCGGCGAAATCATTACATAGCTTTGCGAAATAGGGCATACAATCCCTACATTCTCTCAGGAGCTTCGAATCCCAACAGATTAATACAGGTTTCAAGAATATCCTGTGTTAATTTAAGCAACGCTATCCAACCTTCTTTTTTTGCACTGTCCTGCTCCGTAAGAATTTTAGTTTCGTGATAAAACTTATTAAAGGCATTTGCCATATCGTATATATAGGAGCAAACCTTATGCGGAGCTATCTCATCGCAAGCAGTTGCCATTACTGCATTGAAACGGCTCATAACAAGCATAAGCTCCTTTTCAGAAGCATTTTGCGCTTTTCCTATCTTGCACTCAACCACACTGCCACCTTGTTCTTCAAATCTTGCAAGGATAGATTTAATACGGACAATCGTATAAAGAATATAAGGACCGGTATCTCCTTCAAAAGAGGTAAAACGTTCTATATCAAACACATAGTCCTTGGCTGCCTGATTCGATAAATCTCCGTACTTAATGGCAGACAATGCTACTATAGCCGCTGTCTTTCTGGCTTCTGCTTCATCGCCATTATGTCCTTCCATTATCTTTTTAAACATTTCATCCTGGATATCCTTCATCAGATATTCCAGACGCATTACACCGCCATCTCTTGTTTTAAAAGGCTTTCCGTCTTTTCCGTTCATTGTACCAAAACCGATAAAATTAAGTTTTGTTTCCGTATCAACCAGTTTTGTTTTGCGGGCGCAACGGAATACCTGTTCAAAATATAAATCTTGGCGCTTATCTACTACATAAATCATTTCATCAGGATGAACCTTTTCCATACGGTCCATAATTGTAGCAAGGTCTGTCGTATTGTAAAGAGCGGCTCCATCCGACTTCAATATCATACATGGCGGCATCTCTTTAGTATCTGTTTCTTCTTTTACATCAACTACCAATGCTCCCTCACTGATATAGGCGTATCCTTCTTTTTTCATATAATCTACCATACGCGGTATTATGTCATGAACATCAGATTCACCTTTCCACCAGTCAAATTCCACATCCAGCTTTTCGTAATTTTTCTTAAGATCTGTAACCGATACGTCAAGGATATGTTTCCATAACGCACGATATCCTCTTACACCGCTTTGCAGTTTAAAAGTAGCATTCATTGCTGCTTCTTTATAGGCAGGATCTTCCTTGGACTTTCCGCTGGCAAAAGGATAGATTTCCTCAAGTTCACTAATGGTAAACGGCGGTTCCTGCGGATACTCACCTTCAAAACTTTCATCAAAATATACCAGTTCAGGCTTACGGATTTTAAGTTCCGTAATAATCAGTCCGATTGGAAGTCCCCAGTCGCCCAAATGGATATCACCAATAACATCATGTCCGTTATATCTGGTAATACGCTTAATACTTTCTCCGATTATTGCCGGGCGAAGATGTCCCACATGGAGTGGCTTCGCAACATTAGGTCCGCCATAATCAACGATAACGCTTCTCTTATGTACCGGCTTTTCAAGACCGAATTTTTCTTCATTGCGCATTCCGGCAATATAGTCTTTCAAAAACTCTTCTGATACCTTCAAATTTAAAAATCCGGGATTTACCGCATCAACTACTGAAAAACCGGCGTCTTTTAATAAAATATCCTTAACTTCACCGGCTATCATAATAGGCGCCTTCTTATATTTTTTAGCAAGTGCAAGTGCACCATTACATTGGTACTCGCACAAATCCGGTCTGTTAGACAACGTCACCCTTCCGTATTCTGCTTCATATCCGGCACTTTCAAATGCTGCCATTACTTTTTCTGAAATTACATCCAGTATTTTCTGCATTATTTCCATCCTCTTTCTTGTTTCATTCTTCGTTCTGCTTTTGAATAACAACAACCACAATAATCCTGCCGATACAAATCGTATTCCTCGGATAATTCAACGGAACGCTTATATCCGTTTTTCTTCTTAAAATCGGACATCAGGAATTTAATATCATATATATTGCCCAACCTTATTCCGATTTCATTAAGAATCTGTGCATTTTTTAGCGGACTTATGGTAAGTGTCGTTGTAAAAAAATCATACCCCAAAGCTTTTGCCTGTACCGCAGTTTCCTTCAATCTCATTTCATAACAGGCAAAGCATCTTTCCTG
Organism: Lachnospiraceae bacterium; assembly: GCA_045576455.1. GTDB lineage: Bacteria > Bacillota > Clostridia > Lachnospirales > Lachnospiraceae > RGIG4034. The sequence goes on from JAZNGM010000026.1 coordinate 101,862, forward strand.
TCCTTCCGGACATTTTTCGAGTCCCTTCGACAATTCAAAAAATTTATCCGGCTCATAATTACCTTCCAAAAAGTCAACCGGATTTTTTAACGGCATCGTATCAATCAGTCGTTTCTGTTCAACAACACGCTTCTTATATTCCTCCTGCTCAGTTATATTAGGATTATAATAAAAAACGGTTATTTTAAAAAATTCACTTAAATACTCTATAACATAGCTGCTGCACGGTGCGCAACAGCTATGTAATAACAACCTTTTATCCGGACTTTCCAACCTTGAAAGTTCTTTTTCCAATTCTTTCTGATAATTCATACTTTGTCAACCACTATTCTGCTTTTTCGGCAAGATATTTATCCATAAAATCCTCAAGAGGAATTGGTTTGGAATAATAATATCCTTGTACCAAGCGGCATCCTATCCGCCTTAATATATCTATCTGTTCTTCTGTTTCTACACCTTCACAAACAGCTTCCATTCCCAGTCCTTCTGCCATTTCAACAATCTTCTGTAAAATCAACGTACTGGTTTCTGATGTAATCGACTCACTAAAGAATTCCCGGTCAATTTTAAGATAATCGAGCGGTATATCTTTCAACAAATTAAGGGAAGAATATCCTGAGCCGAAATCATCCATGGACAGTTTGAGTTCCTGACGTTTTAACCGGTTCATTGTATCAATCATTTTATTACGGTCGTCAAAGAAAACCGTCTCCGTCAATTCTAATTCAACATATTGTTTTGGAATACTATATGTTTTCAGCACCTTGGCAACATTATTAATGTACTCCGGATTATGTAACAAAAGTCTCGACTGGTTTATGGATATTGGACAAATTTTAAGACCTTTATCCATTCTCTTACGGATTTCCCTGCATATGGACTCAAGCATATAAAAGTCAAGCTTCTCAATAAATCCGTTTCTTTCAAATACAGGAATAAAACTTCCGGGGAACACAACGCTTCCGTCTTTCTTAATCCATCTGACCAAAGCTTCTGCTCCGTGCAGCCTGTTATTAACGATATCCCATTTAGGTTGTAAATACACCTTAAACTCGCCGGTTTCAAGTGCTCTCGTCATTTCAGATTCAATTTTATCAACTTTACGCATATCCTGTACTAATGCATCGGAATAATAGGCAATCAGTTTTGCTTCATCGCCATACAGTGATTTTCTTGCCACATTAGCCCTGTCAATGATAAGGTCAATATCCGTATCCTGCTTTCTAATCTGATACACACCGAATTTAAGTCGTATAGGATACTTCACACCTATTCCACGCGCATACTCATTAATAGATTCCACATAATCCGCACGCTTCTGTTCTATCTGGCTGTCGTTAATATTCAATGTAACAAACTGGTCCGAGTCCATACGGACGCACAATTCCCTATCATCAAATATTCCTTTCAGATTATCAATACAAGCCCTTAAAATGTCATCTGCCTTATTATGTCCGTAGGCTTCGTTAATATAACGGAAATTACAGATATCAAACCGTTGGACAATATACGGGATTTCACGGTTTGCTGCAATCATTTGCAAAGCCTTATCCCTGAAATAGTTGGTATTTTGTCCGTTTGTAACATTATCCTCATAAGCAAGCTTTTCAATAGTAATATTTGTCTGTTTACCATTGGCCCATACATAAATAATCAAACTGATCATAAGCATGATTATAAGAATACACACCAGTACGCTTCTGAATATAAGCGGCTTAACATCCGCAAGCTGGTCATCTTCGCAATATGCGGCATACAAATAGAGAGAATCCACACTATCTATAGGCTTTGCAACTGCCACTATATTTTTACCATCATTACGGTTAAATTCCTCATTAATCTCTTTTTCATCCAACATGTTTCTGCGCATACGGTTAATAGCCATCTTAGACGTAGCACCACCGTCGGAATACTTCATGAAATCATAGTAAAAGTCTTTATCATTAAAAGATATTTCAAGAGAACTGCCGGCTGCTGTTGAAATAATAGTTCCGTCCTTCTCTACCAAAAAACAGGAACCGTTATCTATCAGATATTGATATGAGCCGCCTGACAAAACATTCGAAAATCTTTCCAATCCAATAACATATCCATACGTTTTATTAGCATCCTTAACCGGACTGATTACCATCACTACTTCCTGGCTGTCAGCCAGCACCAGTTCCGGCCTTATAACAATTGTCATTTTTTTATAAAAATTCAAACTACCTTTTATTTTGTCAAATATATTCGTCTTGGATATACCATTTCTATTATAAATCGTACCATCACGCTTAATATAAAAAAGACCGACAAAATGCTCATCGAAATGGGCTGAAAGAATTGTTTTTGCATCTGTATCTTCATCGCCTCTTAAAATAATAGGAAGCAAATCATCGCAGGTAGCTTTCACTCTTCCTTCCATAAAGACAATACTCGTATCCGCAATACTTTCCGCCGAATCAAGCTGATTTATGAATTCGTTATTTACCCTCGTTTTATAAGCCCGGTACAAATCAGAAATATGATAAATACAGGCCAAAAGGCATATTACAAGAATAATAAGTCCGATAATCAACGTATTTGTATCTTTCTTAGACCTTGCTTTAAGCTTCATTATTCAGGTACCCCACTCAAAGAATCTATCGTAATAATTAGAAATCCACAATAATAATGCATACATTATACCATCTTTTCCACACCCAAGCAATACAATGGCTTGCTTACGCATAATTAAAAAACCGAATCCAGACGGATATTCCGTTTGAATTCGGTTTTAATAATTAATCTTGTAACATTTTTTCTACCGTACACAATTTGGTACATAATACAAAAAGTTCCGTAGCTGCTGCCATTTCCTCTTTGGTAGGATATGACGGTGCGATTCTTATATTACTGTCTTTCGGATCTTTTCCATACGGGAAAGTCGCTCCTGCACCCGTAAGGACAACGCCGGCTTCTTTACATTTATTGACAATGGCTTTTGCACAACCTTCCATAGCTTCAAAAGAGATAAAGTAACCTCCCTTAGGAACTGTCCACTCACCCACGCCAAGGCCTTGCAATTCTTCTTCAAAAACTTTGATAACCGCTTCAAATTTAGGTCTCATAATGTCCGCATGTTTTTTCATGGTCGCCATTACGCCATCTGCATTCTTGAAATATCTTACGTGGCGGAGCTGATTCACCTTATCTGAACTTATCGTCTGGACGGTAAGCGTCTTCTTAATCCATTCCAGATTATTTTTAGAGGAAACAACACAAGAGATACCTGCTCCGGCAAAACTTATCTTTGAAGTTGACGCAAATTCAAAAACCATATCAGGATTACCGGCTTTTTCGCACTCCGATAAAATCTCCAAAATTTCATCACGGTTATCATCATAAAGGTGATGCACGCAGTATGCGTTATCCCAATAAATTCTAAAATCATCTGCTTTCGGCTTTAAAGCGGCAAATCTCTTTACCGTATCAAACGAATAGGAAATACCCTGTGGATTGGAATATTTCGGCGTACACCAGATACCTTTTACAGATGCATCATTATTAACATATTCCTCTACCATATCCATATCCGGACCTTCCGGCGTCATAGGAATATTAATCATCTCAATGCCAAATGTTTCCGTAATCTTAAAGTGTCTGTCATATCCCGGAACCGGACATAAGAATTTAATCTTATCAAGTTTGCACCATGGCGTGCTTCCGTTTACACCAAACACCATGGAACGCGATATCATATCATACATAAGCTGAAGGCTTGCATTACCGCCCATAATAACATTATCAGCAGGCACATTAAGAATATCTCCCATCAGCTTTCTTGCTTCATATATTCCTTCCAGCACACCATAATTTCTACTGTCTGTGCCATCCTCTGTATACATGTCGGAATTTGAATTCACAACGTCAAGCAATGCCATTCCCATATCAAGTTGCTCCGGCGTTGGCTTTCCTCTTGACATATCTAATTTTAAGCCCTTTTTCTTTACATCCTCAAACTGAAGCACCAGTTCTTCATAAAGCTTTTCAAGCTCTTGTTTACTCATTGCAGTTAATGCCTTCATTAAAACTCTCCTTACAAATACCTTGCATATTTCCATGCAAAACATGAGTGTATAATTGTATACAATCATACACTCACAATATTTTACACTATTCTTTTTACTAATTCAAGATTAATTTTCTTCTTCTTCCAATTTATCCAAAAATTGTTTGGTCCATTCAGCACATATATCATAATTAATGGCAAGAGAAGTCTTCTTAATCTCATTCATATAGTATGAATAACTCTCCGGTAAATCATACGATTCAAGCTTAGCCACCAGCTCATCTATTGCATCAATATCAAAAGAATCTATTGCAATCATAAGATTGTTGAGCATTTCTATTAATTCGTCACGGCTCGCTTGTGCTTTTACCTCTTCTGTTTCTATACGATATGGCGCCAGTATATCTTTATACTTCCGATATGTTTTTATCATGTCAGGAGTTTTTGCATGGATTTCCTGCAAATCACCATATTGTGCGCATTGCTCAAGATAGGCCGCCGCCTTAGACAACTCTGTCGCACCAATCATCTTCGCCGAGCTCTTAAGTGCATGCACCTCAACCGTATATTTATCTATCACTTCCTGTTGCTCATACATCTCGATAATAGCTGACTTTTCATTAATCAAGCTTTCAAATATGCGCAACGACTCGATATAGACATCATAATTGCCACCAACCAGTTCCAACGCTTCCTTTTCATTAAGCATGGTATCAGCACCTGACATCTCATCCTGTGCCTTAATAAGTCCAAGCAGTTCTTCAATATCATCTTGTGTAGTCAGGGAACCGCTCACTACCTCAGCCTGGGAACCTTCAATCACTTTATCGGCCGGCAACCATTTGCGGATCATCTTCTTAATATCTTCACTCCGTACCGGTTTGAACAGGTAATCATTCATACCGGCTTCAAGAAACTTGCTCTCCATTTCCTTAACTGCATTCGCCGTAAATGCAATAATCGGAACCATCTGATAATATTCCTCCGGCATACTTCTGATACGTTTTGCCGTTTCAATACCATCAATATCCAGCATCATATGATCCAGGAATATAAGGTCATAGTGATTCTGCGTAACCAGGTCAATACATGGCAGACCACCATCGCACAATGTAACTTTCGCACAGAGATCTTTAATAAGTGTATCTACTACCATAAGATTAACTTTATTATCATCAACAATAAGTATAGAAGCTTCCGGTGCAATGTATTGTTTTCCAATGACATTCGTAAATGTCTCTTCTATAAGTAACGAATCCGCAAAATTTTCTATCGGTTGTAATGATACAATTCCCTGCGGAACCCTAATGGTAAACGCACTTCCTTCACCATATTGGCTGGTAACCTCAAGTCTTCCTCCCATATTGGTAAGGAGCTGTTTTGTTATGGCAAGTCCAAGCCCCGTACCTTCCACCGATTTATTCTTAACAGTATCCAGACGTTCAAAACTTTCAAACATCTTAGATAAATCTTCTTCCTTGATACCTATTCCCGTGTCTGTAACGGTAATAATAAGTTCAAGCTTCGTATCATCAAGCTGTTCCCAGGTGGTGGACAAGGTAATACTTCCCCTGTCAGTATACTTAACCGCATTATTCAAAATATTTATTATAATCTGTTGTACTCTTGTTTCATCACCAATCAGCTTTTGCGGCATATCTTCCGCTACGCTGTAGACTACCTCAAGTGCTTTCTGCTGTGCCTTTACACTTATAATATTATAGGTTGTCCTTAACAATTTAGCATAATCATATTCTTTCTCTTCTAATTGCATCTTACCTGATTCAATCTTGGAGAAATCAAGAATATCATTAATGATAGCAAGAAGAACATTTCCGGCACTCTCTATCTTCTGTGCATAATTTCTGATGGTATCGGAATATGCTTCCTTGGTAATCATCTCAGTCATACCGATAATTGCGTTCATCGGTGTCCTGATTTCATGACTCATATTCATAAGGAATGCTGATTTTGCATTATTAGCCGCCTCTGCATCCACTAATGCCGCTTCAGCAATACTCTTCTGCAATTCAAGTTCCTTAAGCATATTCTGTTCCTGGGTAACATCGGATATAAATACTATGTATGCCTTCAAATCACCATATCGGTCATACTGCAAATCACAACGCATTTCCATTTTTCTCATTTCATCATTCAATTCACAATCAACGAGATATGTAAAAGTAGGACGCTGTTCCTTTACTGCTTCTGCTATCTGTTCTATCTTAGGCATCGGTATCACTTGTTGTACCTTATGAACCAGACTTCCAATCAGTTCTTCTTCCGTTTTTCCAAGTAGTTCACAATAAGCACGGTTACAGTTAGAAATTCTTCCGTTAAACTCTATAAATGCCATTGGCGTACTCAAATGCTCTATCTGATATACGGCAAGTTCATTTTTAGGCATATCGAGCATGTTGGAATACTTGGCCGCTAAATAAAACAAACGGCACAACAGGCACACAAATAAACCTTCTGACGGATCCGTCGGAACCATAAGTATCATCCTGACAAGAGATGTCATTAACACAACTGTGATTACGCCCAAACTGATAATTAACCAAAGACGTAAGCACTGCTTTTCTCTTTTCATTTTTACTTTTTTTAGGGAATAACACAATATAACTACATCTGCAATGGCTAGTATAATATTAAATGAAAAATACAAAACATTATGTATTGTAAACTTGTCAACATAGAACCAGCCATACATGGTATGACACATCGTGGTTGAGTCTGTTATATATTTATAGAACCACGACAACACACCCAGAATAGGCACCACTATTTTACCGATACGATATAACCGTGGATTCGGAAAATACGCCAGAATAAACAAAAAGACGCTTGCCCCTAACATATTTGATGCAAGCAACGATAAATTAGCAAAGAAAAGGCTGTGACTTTCCGGACATATCATTAAAACCGCAAGTGAGCCTGCCCATACAAAGGCAGACAAACACATGCAGGCAAATGTAACATTCCGTTTACTAAAGTATACGGAGGACCAGAGTATTTTCTGGCCCCACAATATACATGTAAAAGCTAAAGCAAATAGTAAAAGTGAATAATAGACCATATATTACACCTCCAGAGGGAGTCCCCAATCATACAATCTCTTTATCTTCAGTAACAGGTACTACTTATTTAAAGTAAGAAACACCGGATTCGAATATCTTAAGATCCTGCTCTCCGTAAATATTTACTGCAACAGCATCTCCGCGTCTTTCCACGTGTGCCATCTTACCTAAGCATCTTCCGTCAGCAGATGTAATACCTTCAATAGCTGCGTAAGAACCGTTAACATTCCATTCTTCATCCATGGAAATATTTCCGTTCAGGTCGGCATACTGTGTAGCAACCTGTCCGTTTTCGAAAAGTTTCTTAATCCACTCTTCGTTAGCAACGAATCTTCCCTCACCATGAGAAGCAGGTGTTACATACGTCTTACCAAGTTCCGCCAATCTGAGCCATGGAGACTTATTGGAAACAACCTTGGTATAAACCATCTTGGATATATGACGGTTAATTGTATTAAATGTAAGTGTAGGTGACTCTGCATTCTGTCCGGTAATCTTACCATGCGGTACAAGTCCCAACTTAATCAGCGCCTGGAAACCGTTACAGATACCCAATGCAAGTCCGTCTCTTTCCTCAAGAAGTTTGGTAACTGCTTCCTTCATCTTAGCATTCTGGAAAGCAGTAGCAAAGAATTTCGCACTTCCATCCGGTTCGTCGCCGGCGGAGAAACCACCCGGGAACATAATAATCTGTGCAGAATCAATAGCTTTTTCAAATACTTCCACACTGTTTCTGATATCTTCCGCAGTCTGGTTACAAAATACCTTGGTAATGACATTGGCACCTGCACGTTCAAACGCTTTTGCGCTGTCGTATTCACAGTTTGTACCCGGGAATACCGGTATAAATACGGTAGGTTTTGCTACCAGGTTCTTACAAACATAAATCTTATCCGTACTGTAAATGCCTGTATTTACCGGTGTAGTATCTTTCATTGCTTTGGTAGGGAATACTTTTTCAAGTGTTCCTGTCCATGCACTTACCGCATCCTCTTCTGTAATGACATTACCGCAGATTACGAAGTCTTTTTCTGTTACCTCACCGACAATTTCATAATCCTGTGTAATAGATGCAAGACAATCTTTATTAACTTCTGCTATGATGCAACCGATTTCGTTTACAAACAAATCTGCTGCTTCAAGCTTATCATCAAACTTCACACCCAGTTTGTTACCAAATGCCATCTTTGCACAGGCTGCTGCAACACCTCTTGCATCTACCGCATAAGCTGATACGATACTTCCGTTTACGATTAATTCGTGAACAGCATCATACATAGCCATAACATCACGATAAACAGGAACATCATATTCATCTTTTTCTATATTGAACTTAACAAGCACATTTCCTGCCTTCTTAAGTTCCGGTGTAATAATCTCTTTATGGCTTGCAACGTCCACTGCAAATGAAACTAATGTCGGAGGAACATCAATATCATTAAAGGTTCCTGACATACTGTCCTTACCGCCGATAGAAGCAAGTCCAAAACCAATCTGTGCATCATAAGCACCCAGCAACGCTGCAAATGGCTGACTCCATCTTGCAGGGTCTTCCGTCATTCGTCTGAAATACTCCTGGAAAGTAAAGTGAATCTTCTTATAATCTCCGCCGCTTGCAACAATCTTAGACATTGATTCCGTCACAGCATAAATTGCTCCGTGGTACGGGCTCCATGAAGATAAGTACGGATCAAAACCGTAGCTCATCATCGTTACAGTATCTGTTGTACCCGTAAGAACAGGTAACTTTGCAACCATTGTCTGTGTTTCAGTTAACTGATATTTACCACCGTATGGCATAAATACGCTTCCTGCACCGATAGAGCCGTCGAACATTTCCACAAGCCCCTTCTGTGAACAGACATTCAAGTCTTTAAGCGTTGTAAGGAAAGCGCCCTTAACATCATTTTTATTTAAGGCTTCTTCCACTTTTTTATCAGCGTATTTTTCAAAATAATTATCTTCTTTAACAGGTATATCTACCTGTACGGTTGTTTCCTGATGTGCACCGTTTGTATCAAGGAAGGCTCTCTTCAAATTAACGATTTCTCTTCCTCTCCACTTAAGTACAAGTCTCGGCTCTTTAGTTACTACTGCAACCGGAACGGCTTCCAGGTTTTCTTCAGCAGCATATGCCAAAAACTGTGCTTCATCTTTAGGGTCTACAACTACGGCCATTCGCTCCTGTGATTCAGAAATAGCAAGTTCGGTTCCGTCAAGTCCGGCATATTTCTTAGGCACAAGGTCTAAGTCAACCGTAAGTCCTGCCGCAAGTTCACCGATTGCAACCGATACACCACCTGCACCAAAGTCATTACACTTTTTGATGTGACGGCTAACTTCTTCTCTTCTGAAAAGGCGCTGTATCTTACGTTCTGTAGGTGCATTTCCCTTCTGGACTTCTGCTCCGCAAGTCTCAATGGAGCTTTCCGTATGCACCTTGGAAGATCCTGTTGCACCGCCACAACCGTCACGGCCGGTTCTTCCGCCTAACAAGATAATAACATCATTAGGGTCAGAAGTTTCACGGATAACATTCTTTCTTGGAGCCGCTCCCATAACGGCACCGATTTCCATACGTTTTGCAACGTAATTAGGATGATATATTTCTTTTACAAAGCCTGTTGCAAGTCCAATCTGGTTACCGTATGAAGAATAACCCTGTGCCGCACCGCGGACAAGCTTCTTCTGGGACAACTTACCTTTCATGGTTTCTGCAACCGGAACGGTAGGATCTGCTGCACCGGTTACACGCATAGCCTGATATACATATGTTCTTCCTGAAAGCGGATCACGGATAGCACCGCCAAGACAGGTAGCCGCACCACCGAAAGGTTCAATTTCTGTCGGATGGTTATGCGTTTCATTCTTAAAGTTAACAAGCCATTCTTCTGTAATTACACCGTTACCATCGTTATAGTCGATTTCAACCGGTACTACGATAGAACAAGCATTGATTTCTTCAGATTCCTCTAAGTCCGTAAGTTTTCCGTCTTTTTTAAGCTTACGCATTGCAATTAAAGCAAGGTCCATAAGACAAATGTACTTATCGTCTCTTCCCTTGAAAATTTCTTCCCTGGTATCAAGATAGCTCTGATACGTTGTCTCAAGTGGTGTTCTGTAATAACCGTTACCAAAAGTAACGTCCTTAAGTTCTGTTGAGAAAGTAGTGTGACGGCAATGGTCAGACCAATATGTATCAAGCACCCTGATTTCCGTTACGGAAGGGTCTCTCTTTTCATCATTTGCGAAATAATTCTGAATATGTTTGAAATCTTTAAAGGTCATGGCAAGTCCTAATGAATCATATAACTTCTTAAGACTCTCCTCATCCATAGTAGTAAAACCGTCAAAAATAGCGATATCATCCGGTTCATCATATTCCGTTACCAATGTATCCGGTTTTTCAAGTCCTGTTTCTCTTGAATCAACCGGGTTAATGCAGTATGCTTTGATTTTTGCAAATTCTTCTTCACTGATACTACCTTCAAACGCATATGTAACTGCAGTTTTGATAATAGGTTCTTCGTCCTCTTTCAAAAAACGCACACACTGCTCAGCAGAATCCGCTCTCTGGTCAAACTGTCCCGGAAGGAACTGCACGCTGAATACTTTAGCCGCTTCTCTTCCTTTAAAATCTTCACGATACAGTATATCAACAGGCGGCTCAGAGAAAACGGTAAGTAATGCTTTCTCAAACACGTCATCTGATATATTTTCCACGTCATATCGAATCAATACACGAACCTTGGTAACCCCCGTTATACCTAGATAGTTTTGTATCTCCTCCCTGAGTTCTCTTGCCTTAACTGCAAAAGGCTCCTTCTTTTCAACGTAGATACGTCTTACTGCGCTCATGATAATCCTCCGTAATTGTTATTTTACTCTTCTACTCCGAGTCCTCTTAATATATATACAAATTCCTGGTCAATCGTCTTTTCTGTAATTCCCATCGTATGCGCCGAAATCTTAAGTCCTTCCACTACAAACATAATATTCCGTGCCGTTCCGAGCGGATCTTCACAGATAAATTCTCCTGACTGTACACAGGCTGTAATCAACTTTTCCATCATCTTAACCGCGACATTAAACTGCCTGCTAAGATTATTCTCCTTCTTAGGCACCTTAGTCGCAAAATAGAATTCATACAATGCAACCGTGAGGCTGTCCTTTTTACGAAGCAGTTCTTTCTTCTGTTCCTTTAAAAAGAACACGAAAACATCGGCAGGCGTAGCGTCTTTAGATACATTTTTTGAAAAAAGATCATCTGACTCCTCCGCTTCCTGTTGAAGCACTGCTTTAAAAATATCTGCAGTATTGTCAAAATAAAGATAGAGTCCTCCCCTGCTTATCTCACAGGCTTCCACAATATCTTTCATTGTAACACTCCGGAATCCCTTTTCAACAAAGACCTTTCGTGCTTTTTCCACAATATACTGCTTTTTCTGTGCCGATTTTTCTCCCATACATTTCTCCGTTCCGCAACAAATTATGCCCTATCAGACATTAATTTTATCCATACTCCAAAATTCTACAATCTCTTTCATCTTAAGAATAAGATTAAGGAAAACCCCGTTGTATGTTCCTTCATTCCACAAAGTGCCTTTTGTCATACCGAGAAGAACGTATCTTGACAAAATACCTGCAAGAATATCAAAATCTTTTGCTGCAGCATCTTTGATAATTTTTAATTCATCCGTTGAATTTTTGATACGATTACGTGTATACACATACGGATAATTACGATTCATAAACTGGGTTTTCTTAGCCTCTTTCACAAACCGTAACAGAGTTCCGTCGTATACCGGAAATGACATCGTATTTTCCAATCCTTCAGTCGTATACTCTGTAGTTACATTCTGAAAACTGTTCTGCTCAAACCAAGGTATGTATGCAGCGAGTTTCATCACATCATCCTTGTACTTAAGAGCCATCACCTTATAATTCGACTGTTCTCTCTCCATATCTGCATTCTCCAATCATGCGTTGATTACTTAATCAAAGTTAATGATAGCACAATTTCTTATTACAAGCAATACCACGAACTCCCTAAAATCGACCATTTTCTCGTACTTTTTTTCGTTTTATGTTGTGCATTATATGCTAAGTGCGTTATAATGTTTTTATTATAGGAGGTTGTGTATATGGGAGTTGTTACTATTAAGGAAGGCACCGTTATCGCCAATCCTGACCGTGGGGTAGGTCAGATTTTCATTATTACCGGCGGAAGCGTTAATGCCTTGTATCGAAATGAATTATGTCTTCTTGAAAAAGGCGATGTTATAGGGCTTGTGGATCTCATTAACGGATACTACACCCACACCTATACTGCGGCATCCGAAGTTTCCCTTATTGTCTACACTTGCCGTAATTTCAGGGAGCTTATCAGCATTATAGATTCCAATCCCGATATGGGCGGACTTTTGGCCACTTCCATGACAAGAAGCATGTGCCGGATGATTGATAATTTTATTATGATGCGGTATAACACGGATAATCTTGTCCGCTACATTAATGAAAGTTATTCCGAATATAAAGCACTTTGCCTCAATCATTCCGTATCTGCCAAGGCACTCCCCGAAGAACAACTTGCAAACCTTAAGGAAATTGATGATATTAAATCCTGGTTGGTAGATTATTATGAATCCATTAACAAGTTTTCTCCCGCACTCTCCCGCCAGCTTTTTGTAGAAAATAAAGAATTCGTCACCGGATTCATTATGAAAACTGCCACCGATATTAAGGACATTCTTATCAAAACGGATTATCTGGATGATTATCAGTCTGAACTGGCAACCATTCTTCTTAACGAAAATCATTTGGATTTATTTGACCTATATGCCAATCTCATTTGTAAGCTTACCAAGAGCCATGTAGATACCATGTCAATAAGCGCTACCATTGGTAAGCTGATGATTCAGATGGAAGGCCGCTCCACGATTAACCAGACCTTATATCAATCAAGAATTCAGGAATACCGTTCCTGGCTTGCCGAAGCAGAACAAACCGCAACACAAAACGAAGATGCAGGTTTTACCGGTTCCTCAAGCATTGTGGCCGACGTATCACATTCGCTTGATACCATACTTAAGTATTCCGATTGTCCCGGCGAAACTGCCGATGCTTTCCGTCAGGCAATTTATGAATATAAAGATATTGTAGACAAAACTGCCAACACGGATTTCTTAAACAGACTCAGGAAGAAAATTACTTCCCTGTTTTATGAAATCTATACATGCGCATTTCAGATGAGTCTTTCGGATCCAAAAATCCCTACCGTGCTTAAGATGTTTTTCCTGTTTGGATATGTGGACGAAGATCTTGCCGGACCGGAAGCTACCGCATATTTATATGAAACCGCAGAGACCTTCTGTGGCGATAAGCAAAAAGGGGTTTATACGTTTTATGAATGGCTGCGTGCTGTTTATGACGGAGAAAAAGAACCTTCCCGTAATGAATTTGACAACGACTTTACCCAGTATGTACATGACCTGAAAGTCAACAATAAAATTGATGCGGAAACCGAAATCAAGATGTTAAAAGACAAGGCCCAGCGTGTCATGTTTGAATTACAGAACATGTTCCCTGTCGTTAACAAGATTACTTTCGGACGTGTCTTGACATACTGTCCTGTTTTTTCAGAGCACAACCTGTTCAAAACTGCGGAAAGCTCATTAGTCACGCCGGAAAATATATACAAAGAACTGCGTAACATTATTGATATTGATTACTCTGTTTTCTATCGCGAAACCATATTTACGGACCCTGAAAACGGCGTTCCGAAAGAAAACATTAAGGTGGAAATACTTCCTGATATCATCCTTATGCCTAACGTTGGTATGCGTGGCGTTATGTGGCAGGAAATTGAAGGAAAACGCAGAACTACTCCTTCACGTATGATGATACCTATTTTATATCAGGAAGATTTATCCTCCCTCATCATCCGCCTTGCCGGAGAATTCCGTTGGGAAATGTGTAAGCGTGTACAAGGCGGCCGTTGGAACGATGTAAGCGATGCTTCATTAACCAGTGAATATTTTGATTACATACAGTTTTACCGCAAGAACAGCGAGCTTTCACCGGATGTTAAGGAAAAAATCAAAATTACCCTTCAAAAAACAAAAGGAAATTATCGCGAGGCGTTTGTACGCGACTACATTTCATGGGTAACTTTGGAATCCAAAGGTTCTCCTGTCCTTAACAAATTAACGCGACGCATCCTGTTTACCTACTGTCCGTTTGCAAGAGACCTACGTACAACACTCAGAACCAATCCGCTCTATAAGGATTATCTGGACCGCTACGATATCAAAAACGCACAGCATCTGCATCATCTTGACAACGTATACTTAAAGATTACCAATGCCGGGAAAAAAGTTCCCCGCGAGCTTGAACAGCACAGGAAGCTTATGGAAAGATAGTTTTATCGGCATTTTCCTATTAAATTAAATATATAAAGACCACAGGTTATCATAAAACGATTGCCCTGTGGTCTTTATTTTACGGCCAAATAACTAACTATCTATCTGGCGCACCTATTCTAATCCGCTCTTTAATTCCTTAATAATATCAGTCACCTTATCAAATTCAAAATCATCAAGCTGATTCTTGATTTCTTTAAGTTTTTCTTTGCCATTTCCGGGAAGCTCATACTGAATTAATTCATCTACTAGATTCATTGCCTCAAACTGCTCCATGGTATCCACATAAGTTTCAATTTCATTAAGATAACGTATTATTTCTTCATTGGAAACCTCACCCTTACTAGAATTAGCATTATCCGTTCTGTTTATGTATCCTGCCTTTTCAAGTACAGGTCCCATGTTTTCAATGAGTTTTTCATACATGTCTATCAACAGACGTAAAGAAGACGTAAAATCCTCCGCTTTACTCTGTTTACAGATTTCTTCTACCTCTTTTGCCTTCTTGGACAAATCGTCCGCACCGATTCCCAGCGCCAATCCTTTTAACGCATGGGCATCATATACGCATTTGGACATATCTTTATTATCTGAATAGGACTTAAATCTTGCGATTTGTTGTCCCGCATCATCAAAAAAGTAAGAAAGCGTTTTTAAATAATGGTCAACATCATTACCGTACAAATCTAATGCCTTTACTACATCAAGCCCTTCAATTTTTACCGTTTTTGCATCCCCCATCCCGTTTTCAGATACTTTCTCCACACATTTATCCGGAACAAATTTTCTAAGCACGCCTTCCAACGCAGTCAAGGTAAACGGCTTTGGAACAAAATCAACAAATCCTTCTTTTAATAACATTTCTTTTGTGCCGCCAACAACATTGGCAGTAAATGCTACAATCGGCATATGTTGGTATCTTCCGTTGTCCATGGACCAAACTCTCTTTGCCGTTTCAATTCCATCCATATCCGGCATCATCTGATCCATAAAAACAAGCTCATAAGTATTGGAAGCAACTTTTGCAACGCACTCTCTTCCGCCACTTGCCATAGAAATATCAATATCAAATAATTTAAACAATCGCTGTGCTATCCTTAAGTTAGTAGGATTATCATCTACCACCAGTATCCTTGCCCCCGGAAAAGCGGCAACCACACGCCCTTCATCCTCTGCAATGCTTTCATTATAGGCTCCTGATTCCGTAGCATCCACAATACCCTGAGGCACCGTAAAATAAAAGGTACTTCCGACACCAAATTCGCTTGTTACACCTATATTTCCCTGCATGGCATCTACAAGGCGTTTACTTATGGCAAGTCCCAATCCGGTTCCTTCAATGGAACGGTTTTCAATCAGGTCTGCTCTTTCAAAACTTTCAAAAAGTGTATCAATGTTTTCCGCCTTTATTCCCCGTCCGGTATCGGTTACCTCAAAGGTAAGCATCGCCTTATTGTCTTCCTGTGTCCACTTGAGTTTTAAAACAATGCTTCCTTTATCCGTATACTTAATCGCATTGCCTACCAGGTTCACCAAAATCTGCCTTAAATACAATTCACATCCGTCAAGCATTTTGGGAACTGATTTATCCATTTGAACGGAAAAATCAAGCGGTTTATCCTTTATACGTTCACAAGCGGTATCTTCTATTCCGTGTAGCAATTGTTTTACACTATAAGGTGCCGTCACCATTTCAACGTCACCCGACTCAAGCTTAATAAAATCAAGAATGTCATTCATGATGGAAAGCAAAGATTCTCCGGAGCTTCTGATCTTGCTTGCACTTTCCCTGACACTTTCCTTAATACCCTCATGCATAATAATCTCTGTCATACCCAAGATGGTATTCATCGGCGTACGGAGTTCATGGGACATATTAGCAAGGAATAAAGATTTCGCACGGTTTGCCGATTCCGCCTGGTTTTTAAGTTCCAGAAGTTCCTGTGTGGTATCATGTTCTTCTGTTTTATCAAACAGCCATATGTTATATCCTTTCAATGTTTTTCTGTCATAAAAAGGATTCACATTAATATAGTACCACTGTCCTTCCAATCTGCAGTTCATTTTATCATATTCAAGCAGACGGTTAATAATACTCAAATGTTTTGTCTTTTCCTTTAATCCCGACAAAATATGACGTGCCCGTGCATTCGCATACAACACGCGCTTATTGCCATCGATTACAATATATGCTTCCGTAATTCCCTGCAAAATATCATCCTTGGCCATCTGCATAGAGTCAAAAATCCTGTATTTGAAAACAAGAATGAGTACATAAACACACATACCGGATAATATGTACGGTGTAATGTCCATCCCTGCTGTAACCCCTGAATATAAAATCACTCCGGCAACAAAGACAAATACGGCACTTAAACCAAGAAGTACAATAGCTTTTCCTTCTTTAGTCCTGTTTGTCTTATAAAAACGGATTGTAAAGACAATCTGCAACACTTCCAGCACAGACATATATATAGCCGGCAAACTATAGAGCGGCGTCCTTGTATATACAAGATGCGGAAGTACCTCTTCTTCACAATACCTGATATCTTTAAGAAAGACAGGATATCTGTCACTCAAATGCATACATACAAAAAATACAACACATATCAGGAATAATCCCAACCTTACATAACCGGGAACTTTAATTTCACAACACTGGCATATAAACAAAAACAACATGGATACAATGGCAAGATTTGCCATAAACTGAAGCTGTGCCGCAACCCATGCCTGCTCCTGATTTACAGACGTATATTCAAAATAGTAAGAAAGCTGGCTTATCAGCAAAGATATGGTAAACATAAGAAGCACTCTTCCTATGTATGACGGTTTTTCCCTAAATACTAATACCACCGAAACTAATGATATTACAACACCGACTATTAACATAAAAACCATAAGTTGTACCATAACTCTTCTCCATTATCTCAAAGTATTTTTGTGCAAACATGTGCAAATATGTGCATTTTTGTGCATTTTCTGCTCAAATATGAGTTTTTTCTTCACTTTGAGCAATATCATTTTAAAACAGCGCAATATTTTTATAGACCTTATTTCCCATATGCACTAATATAATAAATGACTTAGCTAACTACTAAGTCTGCTAATTAGCAATTCCGGAAGAATTCCCCTTTTACACAAACAGAAACCGTGGTAGCGCCCGCTGCCACGGTTTTTGTTTGCGCTAATAACATCATTTTATCAAACTATGCTTTTATTATTTTTCGTTAACAAATGGAAATATACAAAAACTAAAACAGTCAGTACGGAAAATACAACTGTACTTGCCGTCATGGAAAGCATCTTCGACAGCATTTCATTTTTCGTGAGAAGAAAAACCGTAATATTTGCAGCGGCATGAAATAACACCGGTGCAACAAAACTTTTTGTTCTTTCATACGTAAATGCCAGTAACAGTCCCATTATCGTTCCATAAATCCCCTGTACGAGATTAAGATGGTAAAAGCCAAATAAAAACGAAGTAACTAACAGTGCTGCTATCTTAGAATAGTATCGTTTCATACGGTTATATAAAATACCCCTGAAAATGGCTTCCTCCGCCAATGGGGATATAATACCATATAAAATCAATCCTAACCATATCGGCACACTGTATTGTGCTGCTGCCGTATCCGTATAAGTCTTTGACTCCTCTGCCAAATTTAAATGGCCCATAATAAGATTAAATGCTACACAAGAGGTTATGGCAAGTAATACCGCCGGACAAATCAACTGCCACTTATTTTTTATATTCCCGGCTTCTTCCTTAAGCCATAAATTCCTTATTCCGCCAAGCTTAATACTTATCGGCTCACCATTCCAATATACCTCAGATAAAAACTGTCTTCTGACAAAAAATAATCCAAACAACATGCCAATACCATTCACGGTAACCACTATAATCTTTTCATGCATAAGAATATAGAAAATGGCATCCACACTCATCATACCGCCTACTGCATCTATAATACGGAGTGACAAAAATATAAACACCGAAGAAAGCAGGTAATACAAAAATACCGGCAACAATAATCCCCAGATTTTTTCAACAGGCGTTAGCGTGCATGGTTTCACAGGCGGCTTTTTAACGGTAGGTTTCTTATTCCCTTCATCCTTCTTTTTTAACAAAAGCTTTTCGAGCTCTTTTACCGAACTTACAATATAATCTGCACCGGCATCTTCAAGCTCATTTTCCTGCGCATATCCGTAGCGGACGCCCACACTTGTCATGGAAAAAGCCTTAGCTCCCTCTACATCAAACTTCCTGTCTCCAACCATTACAATGTTTGAAGTATCCGGTTTTTCACTTCCCGTCAGTTGTTTTAAGGCTTCCGTAATAACTTCCTCTTTTTTGACTCTCGTTCCGTCAAGCTCACTTCCCATTACAACGTCAAAATATTTATCAAGAGAAAAATACTTTAAGATTTTGTTCACAAAAAAGGTAGGCTTACTGGATGCAACAGCAAGATGCTTTCCTTCTTCCTTAAGCTTTGCAAGAAGCTTATCTATTCCCGGATACACTTCATTTTCATACAAACCTTTTTCCGAAAAACGTTCCCTATACACTTCTACCGCCTTTAACGCCTCTTCCTCCGTCATGGAGTAAAAGTTCATAAAGCTTTCCTTAAGCGGCGGACCGATAAACGGCTCCAGTAAGGACAAATTATTTTCGGTAATCCCAAAACTTTTTAAAGCATGCTGTACCGATTTTGTAATACCTTCCTTCGGGTCTGTTAAAGTCCCGTCCAAATCAAATAATATATACTTATACATTTTACCATTCCTAAATTTTTCAAAAAATATATTGACATCATCCCATGAATGATTTATAACATAATACAACAAACGGGTTCCTTTTGTACAGAAGAAATCCGAAATAAATATTGCGCTAGGGGAGCTTTTTGCTGAGATTGAGCCTTATGGTTCTAACCCTCACTACTTGACCCGGGTAATACCGGCGTAAGGAAGCAATTCATCGAATGCAACATTCAGTATACCTTCACTTTGTGCATTCCTTGAATATGGTAGCCCCCTCTTTGCATCAGACCAAGGAGGTTTTTTTATGTCAAAATTTTTATCTTTTTTTATGAGTTATGATTCTGAAGGTGGTTCATACTCACTCACATCAGCAGGAATGTGCGCACTCGCCGTCCTGATTCTTATTGCCATGCTCGTAGCAGCATTCATTGCCAACACCAAACAGAAAGGCGTACGTTTTTCCGCAAAGGTCCTTGCTTTTTCAGGCGTTGCCATTGCACTTGCGTACATAACCTCGTTTATTAAATACGAGCTTCCTTTCGGCGGTTCCATTACTCTTTTTTCCATGCTGTTTATATGCCTTATCGGCTACTGGTATGGGGTAAAGGTCGGCTTTATTACCGCTTTTGCATTTAGTGTCCTGCAATTCATGCAGTCCGGCAGCACCTATTTTTTGTCACCGTTCCAAATTTGCTGCGATTACATTTTTGCCTTCACGGCACTGGGTATCGCCGGTTTCTTCAAGGATAAGAAAAACGGTCTTCTTACAGGATACATCATATCCATTATTACAAGAGGTATCTTCAGCACCATAGCAGGATACGTCTACTGGATGAGCTATATGCCGGAAAGCTTCCCGAAATCCATTTCCTTCCTGTATCCGCTCGTTTATAACTACACTTATATTCTGGTAGAGGGTATTGCTACCATCATCGTAATATCTCTTCCTCCGGTGAAAAAAGCACTTATGAATATTAAAAAAATAGCAGAATAAAAAAGCGCAAACCAAGCAGAAAGAGATAGGCTTATAAGCTTATCTCTTTCATTAAATGTAAGGAATATATTATTTTTTCTTTTACCTTTTTTCCGGTAAGCTGTTCAAGTGCTTTTGCATAATAATCCAGTTGCGCCTGATAACGCTTAACAAGCTCTTCTTCATTATCTACACGGTCCGTTTTGTAATCTGCCAGCACGAGGGCATCATTTTCTTCGAAATAGACGTCTATAATACCTTGTATTAACAGCATTTCTTCTTTCGGAAAAGCTTTATTAACTTCATCGGCAGGAATTCCCATAACAAAAGGCTGCTCGAGATACAATTTCTTGGCATGCGATGCCAGCTTCATACGTCCTGCAAGATTACTGCACGCAAATTCAAACAGTTTCTTCCAATTAACAAGTGTTTTATAGCTTTCATCTATCTCTTTACGCTCAATCATTTCATCAATCTGTTTTACGACGGCACCTACGCTATCGGCTTTATCCAGATTGAGAAGTTCTAACACCCTATGGTACGCTGTTCCGCGTTTTGTACCGCTAACTTCCTCTTTTTCTTCAATGAAACTCGGAATATACTCTGAAGCTTCTTCTTCACTAAATACAAATTGCGTAATTCCTTCATCCTCTTCCATATACGTTTCCATCGCCGCCATTTTGAGTTCGGAAACCGTTGTTTTGGTATACAGATTCTCTAAATCAGTGTGCGGATATTGTAATGTAAGGCGTTCCTGTAAGCTTGCATACAATTCTTGGTCCAACCAATGATTATTGTTTTTGTCATCAATAATATTCCCAAGGCGTTCTTTTATCAGCTGTTTCGAAATATCCCTCGTCATCAGTTCCGTTTCTGTTTCTTGCCGGCTTGTAACCGACAGTTTAATCGTATCCTCTTCACCCATACCGAGAAGCAACATATCCATGTAACTTTTGCATCCGGATAACTTCAAATAATCAATACAATCACTTTTTTCTTTGAGCATTTCTTCGACTTTATAAGCGGCACCGGTTATTATAAGCTTTTCTTTGGCCCGGGTCATGGCTACATATAAAAGACGTAACTCTTCACCAATAACATCTAAAACACCCTTTATCTCCATCATGTTCCTATACAAGCTGTCGGTGTATACTCTATTATCCACATCGATCACCTTGGTCGAAATCCCCATATCGATGTCCATAAGTACAGGCTTATAATCATCCTGAAAATTTAATTTTTTTCCGGTTCCTGCAAGAAAGCAAACCGGGAATTCCAGTCCCTTTGATTTATGAATGGTATACATACTGACAACATCGGCACTTTCATCCGACACGTTGGCTTCGCCGTAATCCACTTCGTACTTCACAAGTTGCTCAATATACCTTACAAAATGGAACAACCCACGGTAACTGGTTGCACCATATGCTATTGCTTTTTCAAGCAGCATATTAACATTTGCCCTCTTTTGCGTGCCCCCGGGAACGGCAGATAACATTTCCATATAATGGGTTTCCCTAAAAAGGGTAAGCAGTAATTCATGAATCGGCATATATACAGCCATTTCCCGATAGCGTGTGATAAACGCAATAAATTGTCTGCACTTATCATCCGTTTTTGCATATTCATTTAAAGAAGTATATAAATGTATATTTTTATCTTGTCTTAAAAGGGCAATTTCGTTATCGGAAAAATCCCCGAATACCGATTTCATAACACCAAATAGCGGAATATCCTGGTAAGGATTATTAAGTACTTTGAGGAAATTCAAAACAGCCTGTACTTCGCCTGCCGTAAAATATCCTGTCTTTGAAGGCATATAAAGCGGAATATTCTCTTTTTCAAAAACGTTTTTAAAAATCTCCTCATAGCCACTGGTTGCACGAAGCAATATGGCAATGTCTTTATAGGAAGCCATACGCATTGAACCGTCTTTTCCGGTAACCGGAAGTCTTCCGACAATTTCATGTATACGCTTGGCAATGTACATTGCTTCGGCTTCTATGCCATCATCCTTACTTTTCTTTCCGGTTTCAATAATCGTGTACTCCGTTTTATATACATCATCATCCTTAGAACTCTCCGCATAGGAAGCCCCGTAATAAAGATAGGCATCTTCGGAATAATCAATATTTCCCAGTTCCTTACACATAATACGTTTAAATACCGTATTAACACTATCTACTACTTCCCGCCGGCTTCTGAAGTTCATGGACAACTCTATTTTCTGTTTCCGGCTTTCCTCTTTTGAATACGTATCATACTTTTCCATAAAAATTTCAGGCCGGGCTAAACGGAATTTATATATACTCTGCTTTACATCGCCTACCATAAACCGGTTATCGTTACCGGCAGGTTCGCCCGAAACCGCCCACAGTAAATATTCCTGGACCAGATTACTGTCCTGGTACTCATCGATAAGTATTTCGTGGAAATGATTGCTGTATTCCTTTGCCGTTTCCGTCGGCACGTATCTTCCGTCTTCATTTTTTAACAGAATTTGTAATGCAAAATGCTCTACATCATTAAAATCTACAACTTTACGCATTCTCTTTTTTTGACTAAACACTTCCTCAAACTTTAAGGTAAGTGCAACCAGGGTTTTAGAAAGCCGTCCGCTGATTTCCATATCCGCAAGCATACGCTCCGGTTCGTCAAAAAAGAATTTCTTCTGTATTTTGCCAAGTGATTCCTTTACTTCATTCCTTATATTAAGAACACGCTCTTTGAGCTCTAAAAGGCAATTATTTGCACGGGTAATTCTTTCAAAAGAAATATTCCCTATTTCTTTTGCCATATGAACATAGTCCTTGCACGCGCAAATACGCTTAAGCATTTCATATTCTTCGCTTAATTGCGCAATATATGCATCCGGTCCTGACGGCATACGGCTTATTGAAATTGCCTCCTCATACTGAGACAACATCGCTTCAAGCATTAACCTTAAATGTTTCATTCCCTGCTTCATAAAAGGAAGCTCCTGCATTTCATCTACCGTATTAACTTTATAATTGTCTGTACAGCTTGCAAGCCATTCTTTCGGGAACGGATAGCTTTGTGAAAAACGGTACAGTTTCTCTATATATTCTTCAAGCGCTTTTTCTTTTCCATCCGGGCAAAAAGCTTCTAAGAGATAATGGAAATCCGGGGAAGCCTCCTCAAAAAACATCTCCATGGTTTCTGCCATTGCTTCCTTTTGGAGCAACTTAATTTCCCCTTCATCTGCAATACGGAAATCCGGCTCCAAATCTATGTCGTTGAAATTATTACGCAACACAAACAGGCAAAAGCTGTCTATGGTTGTAATCAGCGCATTATGCAGCAACACTTCCTGTCTTTTCAGATGTTCGTTATCAGGTTCCTCCATAATCTTTTTGCTAATGGCTGCCGCGATACGCTCTCTCATCTGCGCTGCGGCGGCATTCGTAAAAGTAACTACCAAAAGACGGTCAACGTCAATTTTACTATCTTCATCGGCTATCATCTGAACAATACGTTCTACAAGCACGGCAGTCTTACCCGAACCGGCGGCGGCTGCCACCAGTAAATTACGATTATGCAGTTTTATTACTTGCTTTTGCTGTGGTGTATATTCCATATACAATCAGTCTCCATTTTCAATATAGGTTCTCATACGGTTAAGGCATTCATCGGTCTCAAATACTTCCGGTGTCCTTTTTTTCAAAGAGCTGTCTCTTACATCAAATCCACACACGTCTTTATAACTGCAATATGTGCAGGAATCCGTTTTTTTCATGGAATATGGATTTAAAGTAATATTACCGTCAAGAATTTCCTGTCCTATCTGCTTAATTTTCTTATTTACATATTGTGACACCAGTTCAAACTGCTCCGTAGTCATAACATCCGAATTACTTCCCAAGGCACCGTTTTTGTTATAGCTTACCGGAATGACGGTCGATTTTCCGTTGATGTCATTGTCAAGCATACGGATAACCTCATCCTTATCATTAACAATACCGGTCATCGCAAGCTGTTCTCTTATTCTTGTGTCAATATCCTCCGGTGTATCTTCTTTTTCACGCTGTACATAAGGATCTGACACTTTATAATATAGTAGTGCTGCCGGCACAACAGTTTTGTCAGGATGCTTCTTTTTCTCATACTCCATTGCAGCATTCATATATACCACAAGCTGAAGGGATAATCCGTAATACACACTTACCAAATCAAATTCCTTATTATTTGATTTATAGTCTATAACCTTGACATATACCTTATCTTCTGTTTCATTGACATCCACACGGTCAATTCTTCCCCTCAGCAGCATTTTTTCCTTTTCACTTAACTGAACACTTACCGCACTTAAATCACTTAAGCTTGAAAAAGAAAGCTCGAATTCCTGCGGATTAAACTTCCCGTGAGTAAGCTGATGCTGCAAGGCTTCTACCGTTCTTACCAAAATACGTTTCATACGGTTGATAACATACATATTCCGTTCAGAAGCATATAAAATTGAATTACCATATTCTCCGGCGCACGACGATACCGCTTCTTCAATTACCGTCACAGACCATTCCTTAGGAAAATCAAACCAACTGTACGGACTCTTTTCCAATTGCTTCGAAAACATATCCAGCACTGCATGATAAAGATTTCCCAAATCCCTTGTTTCAAAAGAATACTCTTCCCGCTCCTGTAATAAAAGACCATACTTAAGGAAATGGCTGTAAGCACAGGCTGCATATTTTTCAAGGCGGCTCACACTGTTTGTAAGCATCTGACCATACAGAATCTTTGCAACTGCCTTACTGAGATGTTCTTTTCCCTTTTCTTTAAACGCCTGTTCAAGCATATTCCCAAGAACCTTACATTCCTTCTCACCACCATGTTGTTCAAGAATGCGATATAAAGTAATAAACTCCTTGGCACTTTCTTCTGTCACATCTGCTTCTAAAGAAAGCTTCTGCATACTTTCGCCAAGTATTTTTTCTCCTTCCCTAAGCAGGGTAATGTCATGTAAGGTTCCCTCTGACACCGGCTGCTTTCTAATGGCAGGAAAAATATATTTTATTGTATCTATAAAATAAGACGGACGCTTTTCTTTTCCTTCGTTATCAAACGCCGCGTATGAAATCCATAATTCTTCTGTCGGCTTAGTAACATTCATATAAAGATAAAGGCGTTCTATATATGCCTTTTGCCTTGGAGACGGGGCAAGTTCATACCCGGCTTCTGAGAGGAACTCCCTGTCAATGTCTGATATCATGCCGCCTTTTCCTGTCCCTTTGGGGATAATGCCATCGTTCACTCCAATAAAGAACAATACCTTTATATCCTTAAGTCGCGTTCTTTCCATATCTCCGATTACAACTCTGTCAACATTCTGCGGAATGGTGCCGACTTTGATTTCATTAAGTCCTGCATCCATGATATCTGCAAACTCTTCTATTGTAATCTTTTCTTCACTAAGCAATGCATAAATCTGCTCTAACAGCGCAATGACCAGACGATAAATCTGTGCATATTCTTTTTCCTTTAAAAAATCTCCTGCTTCGGCAAATTTTTTAGCATAAGAATCAAGTTTTTGCTCCATTTTGGCCGACTTCATAAAAGAATACAGCGCCTTCACAAACTCTCCTGTTGTGTCACAGTTTTGAAGTAATGGTGTAAGACACTCAATTAAACGCGCACGGGTTGCGTTAATCATAGCAAGCTTGTCCGCATCTTTATCAGTCTCCTTAGTGTGATGCACAAAGATCTCTTCATACCGTTTCCGGCCTCTTAAATTCAATGCAATTACATAGTTTTCCAAACGGTCGATTTCTTCCTGGGTAAAATCGGCAAATCCGCTTCTCAGGAAATGGAATACCGAATCATAGCTAAAATCATTGATTACGATTTTCAGCCCGCTTTTTATATACTCTGTAAACGGATTGAGAACAATTTTTCTTGTCTGATCAATATAATATGGAATTTCCTTATTATGAAATACCTCTTCAATATTATAGGCATATACATTTAAATCTCCGGTCATTACCGCTATATCACGGTAACAGTAACCACCTCTTAATACCATCTCCCGGATTTTCCGTGCTACATAATCCACTTCGGCTGCAGGATCCTTTGCAATGCGTATATGTATTTTTTCTTCCGTACCATCATATGGTTTCCGGTTATATCGGAATAACACTTTTTCAAGATATGCCATTTGCGGATTGGCAGCCTGTCTTACCACCGGAAAATCATCAATCTTTACGTCTTCCTCACACGGTATACCATTATCAAACGCAATCTTTCTAAGATCCGCAATAGTCTTTTTGGACAAATAGAAAAGACTGCTCTTTTCTCCTGTTTCATATGGGTTTTCTTCACGTCCCAAAAGCAAGGTAACCATTACCTGATCCGCACATAAAAGAAGTTGTTCCAAAACCCTGTACTGTACCGGTGTAAAGCCGGTAAAGCCATCGAGCACAATAACGCTTCCCCTTAACAGTTCTGACTTGGGAATCATGGCAGCAAGTACATCCAATGTTTCTTCTGTTGTTATATATTTACTTTCTATATAGTTCATGAACTCCCTGTATAGGACTTCAATATCACCAAGTTTTAATGCAAGTGCCTTTCGCTCCTTACATTTTTCTATCATTTCCTTAAGGGAATCCACCCGTACACCATATTGAAGGAATTCCGATATGGATGATTTTACTTCACTGATATAGCCCTGCTTACGGATACTTTTTCCAATGACACTTAGTTTTTCTTCGCACCTTGCTGCCACCAGTCTTAAAATAAGACTTTTCCCCGTATCATCCAGCACTGTCCTGTTAAGGGTACTGTCATCAAAAATACGATGTGCCAGTCTTGAAAAACTCAACACATCGATATTCATAATCCCTTTATTAGGATGCAGGGACACAAGCTCTTTCTGCGTCTGCATCGTAAACTGATCCGGAACAATGACAAAAAACTTCTTTCCCGGCTCTTTTATAGATTGTTCAATAATTCTCTTATATGTACCATAACTCTTACCGGCACCCGAACCTCCGATAACAAAAGATAACCCCATAATTTTTCCCTTTTCTTTATTATCAATTAATTATATTTATTATACAGATTTTCTTACCCATTGTCATCTCTTTGGTAGCGACAAAAAAACTGTTGTACCATTACTTACGCAATGATAACAACAGTTCTGTCTTAGCTTATTAAAAATATGTCTTTTCAAGCGGCTTTACTACCATCTGGACACCTTCGCCCAAATCAAGTTCCTTAAAAATCTCTTCCGCTTTTTCCTTCTGCATCTCGTTAATGCATATCTGGCAACCCTGTTTCTTACCAAACAAACGCATGATAAAACTTACCTTCTCCCAGGTTTCATAATATGAAATGCGGTTTTTAAGAAATTCTTTCTCTATAATCGATTTCTTATTTAAATCATAAACCGTACAAAAGATTATTTCGTTATGAACTTTCAGACCCGTATATGCTGTCGCCATGTTATCTGCTCCTCTTCTATATCTAGTCTTTCCGTCGGCATCCCGTATTATCCCGGGAATATATTTTCTTTACTATCTTGTCGTCCCTACAATTTCATTTGGCAAAATTGTCTGTAAAAGTAAAGAAACACCTGAAATATGCCTCAGGTGTTTAGCAGGGGTGGAAGGAATCGAACCCTCCTCTGGAGTTTTGGAGACTCTTATTCTACCGATGAACTACACCCCTATTTCATCGGCGGTTTTAACCGCCGAAATGTATTATAGCATAACCTATATTAAGATAGCAACACCTTTTTTTATTTTTTAAAAATCTATTCCGTTTAACTTAAGAAGCTCTCTCGCACTCACTAAAGAATCAATACCTGTAGGGTTCTTAATCGGCGCAAATTCATGTTCTCTTACTACTTCATACGGAAGACAGTTGTCAAACAAATGAATCATATCAAGAATCAAGGTTTCAAACTTATATCCGTTTGGTTCTTCCGGCTTAACAAAATTACCCTGTTCATCAATATAAGGTATTTTCTTCTCTGCAAAGTGGGTCTGCAGTTTTTCACCGGCTATTTTTTCAAGTTCATCAATCTTAAACAGATAATTAAGAATAACTCCGTATGCATACTGAAGGTCACCGTTTTCATCACGTAAATCCGTCATATCCTTCGTCATTTCATAGTACTCAACAATAGATGGTTTTCCGTCTTCGGTACAAAGTACGCCGACTCTTTCATCCGGTGCATTCTTATGCACTACTTTTGCACCACTGATATAGCCCTTGGATAAAACGGCACCAACAAATAAAGGATCGGCAATTTTCTGAAGCACGTTATCAACGGCAAAAATATTAAGCCATTCTACGCCACGGCTTTTAGCATCCGCAAGCACACCACTCTTCTGCATGGAAGTAAACCACCCACCGTTACCGTTTGGTGAAAGGGAAACCTTTCCTTTACCTTCAAGATAAATCTTACCGTTTCTGTCAACCGAAGGTGCCATATCCTGCACGAAGAAACGTACATAATTTTTATCATAACCAAAATAATTATGCTCTTCAAAAAAGCTGACGGTATCCGCATTATTCTTATCACTTGTCATAATGTAGAACGGAATATACACTCCGGCTTTCTCGACAACTTTCATTACGTTATTAATAAGCTGCTCAAATATATATAATTCCTTATTAATACCGATATTAAACATTCCCTTTGCCTTATCAAAGCCAAGTCGTGTTCCCTGACCGCCGGCAAGCAGCACAGCTCCTACTTTCCCTGCTTTGATGGCTTCAATTCCCACTTCGTAAAAGGTATCATGTTCCTTTTCTATCTGCTCTATCGTAACAGCTTTAAGCGGTGCAAGTTCACCACGGGCTGCTTCCTCTTCTTTATGTTCAAGAACCGTTAATATATCGAAATCAAGCGTCTCAATCTGCTTTAAGAGGCTTTCCTGCTCCTCTTTAGAAAGTTCATCATAATACTTTAACAGTTGCTCCTGACCATATTTTTTTGTAAGTTCTAATGCTTCCTGAAAATTCATATTATTCCTCCATTCCGAGAACTTCTTTTTGAAGACCAAATCTTCATACATAGTTATTAATCAATCACATTATAACATAATCAATAATAAGCTCAACAATAAATACCGTAGCACAACAGGAAATCGATACCGTTAATAATCCCCGTCCCCACCACGAAAGGATAATCCCCACAATGAGCGCCAGAATGCCGGCATATATACTTTGCGTAGATTCCATTATGGCAGGAAACGTCATCACGGCCAACGTTACATACGGCACGTAATAAAGAAAGGACCGTATAACTTTGTTTTTAATTTCCTTACGGATTAACGTAAGCGGCAATACACGGATAAGGTACGTAATCAATGCCATCGAAAAAATATAAATATACACATTATGCTGCATCGGCTTCTTCCTCCTTTACAGGGAATAATATTGCTGCAACAAGCGATATTACCACCGTCAGTATTATAATTCTTATTCCTGACGAAATAGCAGCAAAAAGAGGAATTACGGAAAACAAAAAGCTAGCCGCAAAGCTTATGATAACAAGCATAAGCACTATTTTATTTTTTCTTGCTGGTGGTACGAATATAGCAATAAACATACCATATAAGCTTACGGAAAGTGCACTGACTACCCGTAACGGAAGCACATTTCCCAAAACAACACCAAGGAAAGTACCTAACGACCACCCCGGCACTGCCACAAGAATAGCTCCATACGTATAAAACGGTTCCAGTTTTTCAGGGCGTGATACGGAAATACCGAATATTTCATCCGTTACTACCGTTCCAAGGAGCATGCGGTGAAACAGTGAGGTTTCTTTTTTAAGCTTTTGGCTTAACGCACACGACATAAGAAGATAGCGCGCATTTGCCACTGCCTCCATTATGATTACTTCTATATAACTTGCATTTGCTGCAATCAATGTAAAGCCTATATATTCTCCCGCCGATGCGTTAATTAAGAAACTGGTAAGTGTCGCCTGGAAAGCAGTCATTCCTGCCATTTTTGCCGTTATACCAAGTGCTATGGACACTGCAAAATATCCTAATGATATAGGAATACCGTCTCTCATTCCTTTTAAAAACCAAGTTTTTTTACTACTCATTTTAAATCATTATCCATTCCGTATATGTAATATTACGTATTTACTCCGGCAAACTGCTTCTGATACAAGTTATAATACTCACCTTCCTGCTTAAGCAGTTCATCGTGAGAACCAAACTCTGCAATCATACCATCTTTCAGTACGATAATTCTGTCAGAGTCCCTTATGGTAGAAAGTCTGTGTGCAATAATAAGTGACGTTCTTCCCTTCATAAGGTTTTGCATTGCCTTCTGTATTTTCATTTCCGTTCTTGTATCAACGGAGGAAGTCGCTTCATCCAAAATTAATATCTTAGGGTCTGCTATGATGGCACGGGCAATCGCAAGCAACTGACGCTGTCCCTGGGACAGATTGGAGCCGGACTCCGCAAGCACGGTATCGTACCCTTCCGGTAACCGCTGTACAAATCTGTCTGCCATTGCCATATCCGCTGCTTCTATCATCTGTTCATCCGTAGCATCCTGTTTACCATATTTAATATTGTTTCTGATGGTATCATGGAACAGTACCGTATCCTGAAGAACGATAGCAATCATTTTTCTGAGTTCGCTCTTCGGAATATCAGTTATGTTAACCCCATCAATCTTAATGGCACCTCCATTAAGCTCATAAAATCTGGTCAAAAGATTTACAATGGTGGTCTTTCCTGACCCGGTTGCACCAACAATGGCAATTTTCTGTCCCTGTCTGATGTCAAAAGAAAGATTCTTAAGCACCTGCTTTTCCGGTACATATCCAAAATCAATATTCTCAAAGGAAATCAATTCCGGATTTTTTTCCTCATCCCAATGAACCGTACCTTCATCAATCTCATCTTCACTGTCAAGGATGGCAAAAATTCTTTCTGCTCCTGCAAAAGCCGTAAGAATGATGGAATACTGGTTTGCAATCATATTTACCGGATGACTGAATTTTTTGGAGTACTGTAACATTGCCTGTATGGAACCCACCGTCATTCCGTTTCCGGATACAACCATAAAGCCACCGATAGCTGCCAAAAGAACATATTGTAAATTACCCAGGAAGTTCATAACCGGTCCCATGAGGGATCCCCATACCCTGGCACTGATACTGCACTTTTTAAGCTGGGCACTTGTATCTGCAAACTTGTCTACCGACTCTTTTTCTTTTCCGTATGCCACAACAGTATGATATCCGGTCACTTTTTCTTCAATCTCACTGTTAAGCTTACCTAAAAGCATTTGTTGTGTAACAAAATACTTTTTCATAAATTTTGCAAGCTTGGAAGACACAAAAACAGTCAGCGGAATGGTGACCATTGCCACCAAAGTAAGTATCGGACTGTAATACAACATCATTACAAGCGCTCCTGACAGTGTTAAGACTGCGGAAAAAAGCGACGTAATTGACTGGGAAACCGCATTGGATATATTTTCCGCATCATTTGTCATACGGCTCATGATATCCCCATGCTTATGTGTATCCGTATAGCTTATCGGAAGACGCGAAATCTTTTTAAACAACTCATTACGTATCATGTATACCGTCTGCTGGCTAAGTTTCGCCGCAAGAATAGACTGGGTATAACTCATTATCGCACTAATCAGGAAAATAGCACCGATGGCAATAAGATATCCGCGCATTTTAGGAAGATTAACCGTAAGTCTTCCGCCCTCCATCTTAATGGTATCAATCGCTTTCTGTTGTAAAAACGGGCCGCAAATATCTATTAACGTTACAAGTAACATAATAGACAAAAGGGCAAGCAAAAGGAACTTGCTCTTACCGATATACTTAAGCAGTCTACCGATAGTCCGCTTTAAGTTCTTCGGTTTTTCAGCGTTTGCACGAGCCATCATGGCCATTCTCGGGCCGCCTCCCGGACCTCCCGGGCCTACACGTGGCATTTGTTCCGTATTTTTTCTGTTCTCAGCCATTAGCGTGCACCTCCTTTTTCCTCTGTCTGTGTTGTCGGAGTACTCTCACTGTCAGACTGCATCTGTGACTCATATATATCACGGTATGTATCACTCTTTTTAAGCAATTCTTCATGGGAATCGCAATATTTTATGGTTCCGTCATTTTCAATAACGGCTATACGGTCAGCTTCCATAACACTCGCAATACGCTGTGCAATCATAATAACCGTCGTATCCGTTAATAATTCCTTATAAGATTTGCGGAGCGCACTTTCGGTCGCAAGGTCAAGTGCCGAAGTCGAATCGTCCAAAATGAGTATTTCCGGTTTGCGCAAAAGTGCACGCGCTATACATAGACGCTGTTTCTGTCCTCCGGATAAACTTGCTCCTTTTTCTGCAATATATGACTGATAGCCTTCCGGCATACGTTCTACGAAAGAGGCCGCCTGGGCTGCCCTTGCTGCTTCTTTTACCATTTCTAAATCCGCATCTTTATTACCCCAACGTATGTTATTCTCAACCGTATCGGAGAACAATTCACTCTTCTGCATTACATAACCTATTTTGCTCCGTAGTTCATCCAGTTCATAGGTTGATATGTCCTTACCATTCAAGCATATGGTTCCTTCAATCGGATCATAAAAACGCGGCAACATAGAAACAAGCGAAGTTTTTCCTGAACCGGTTGCTCCGATAATGGCAAAAGTTTCCCCTTTCTTAATGCTCAAATTAATATCTTGCAATATAGGTTTTCCGTTCGTTCCCGGATAACGGAATGCCACATTGGAAAACGTAAGGAAAGTTTCGTCCGCTTCCTTCTGTTCCACACCCTCTTTTGCATCCTCTCTTTTTGTAACAACAGGTTCTGTTAACAGTACCTCTTTTACACGTCTTGCAGATGCATTGGCTCTCGATATCGACTGGAACATATTCGTAACCATCATTACGGAGAAAATAATCTGTGTCATATAGGAAACACCTGCCATAATAGAACCGGTTGTCATTCCTGCTGCCCCAATGCTTATATTAAATCCTCCGATATAGATAACCGCGATAACCGAAAAGTTCATCAACACCGTAAGCACCGGATGAATAATGGCCATCGTCTTTAATACACTATAATTAACATTTCTCAGCCCGCTGTTCGCACGCTCAAAACGGTCACATTCATAACCTTCGCATAC
Organism: Lachnospiraceae bacterium; assembly: GCA_045576455.1. GTDB lineage: Bacteria > Bacillota > Clostridia > Lachnospirales > Lachnospiraceae > RGIG4034. The sequence continues at coordinate 135,275 of JAZNGM010000026.1, forward strand.
ATACGCCTTAACCACACGTGCCCCGCTTACATTTTCCTGTACCACCGAGTTCACGCCGTCAAGCTTCTTCTGCACGATACCATAAAGAGGAATGGCTTTTCTGAGTACAAGGACAATTACAATAACAAGCACAGGCACCGAGCACATAAGAATCATGGTAAACTGTACATTTAACGCAAGCAGCATAACAATACCACCGGCGATAAACATAGGCGCCCTGACAAAACCTCTCAATAACATTTCAACAAATTCAACAATTTGGGCAATATCATTGGTCATTCTGGTAACCAGTGAGCCTGTCGTAAATTTATCCGTCTGCTCAATAGAAAGCGACATAACCTTACGGTAAGCATCACATCTTAAGTCATTACCAAAACTCTGTGCTGCTTTTGCCGCTGTCCACGCACAAAGAACGCCAAAGCAACCGCCCACAAGCGTAATAACCAGCATAAGCACACCAAACGTTACGATGATATCCATTCTGCTGTAATCAGATCCGCAAAAAAGCTCAACTATCTTATTAGCAATTAAAGAACCATGTTCCGGATCCGTCATATCCATTCCTTCGATACCGAAGTTAACAATGAATGACATAAGAAACGGCAACAACAAATCTGCCGTAACTTCCCCTATCATAAGTAAGGGTGAAATCACTGCAATCACCACATAAGGCTTTAAATAACGAAATAACTTTAACATACCCTTTCTCCATTCTTCTCTATGTAATTTGCCCACCTCATACTAATACGGCCAAAGAGCCTACCTTTCTATCCTAATCATTTTTGATAAAAAAATCAATTGTTTTGATTAACAAACCCGGCAGTGATATAATACTAAATTAAGAATGACTAAGGTCGCTCCTCATATAAAAAAGTCTTTAAGGAACGGGGATTATCATGAAAATATGTACTATTTTTACAGGCGGAACGATAGGAAGCAGACTTAATATATCAGGAAGAATATCCCCTGACGAAACTTCTCCTTACCGCCTCCTTGAAATGTTTAAAGAAAAATATCAAGAAAATATAACCTTTATTACAAAGGAACCTTACTGTATCTTAAGTGAAAACCTGAATGCCGGAAGACTACGTTTACTCATTGATTGTGTCAACACTACGCTCATGGACCAAACGCTTAATGGCATCATCATCACCCACGGCACAGACACCCTGCAATACAGTGCTGCAATTCTTGACTATATATTCGGCAATGCACGAATCCCGATTGTTCTTGTCTCCAGTGATTTTATCCTCGATGACAAACGCGCTAACGGTCTTACTAATTTTTACCATGCCGTCCGTTTCATAGAGGAAGCAAACGCACGCGGTGTTTTTGTAAGCTATAAAAATACACACGATATTCCTTACATTCACCGGGGAACACGTTTAAGCTCCCCGTATCAGTTGTCAGCAGATCTTAACAGCGTCAAAAATTCTTATTATGCACGCTTTGAAGAAAAAAACGGCACAACGGTCCTTGTTAAAAATCCGGAGTACTATATAAGCCCGGATAATATGCCGTGTTTTGGTATAAGCCCGGAAAAAATCCGGTTACACGAAGATGCTTCCATGATACTAAGGATTCTTCCTTACGTCGGCATGCCTTATCCTAATCCGTCTGCCCACATAAGAGCCGTGTTGCACGAAAGTTATCATTCGGGAACCATAGGTATCAGCCATGCATTAGAAGCATTTTGCCAAGAAACTGCGCAAAGAAATATTCCGGTTTTTCTTACCGGCTTAAGCAGTTCGGAAGCTGCATATGAAACAGTCGCATCGTATCAGAAGCTTAACATTATCCCCCTTAGGGAAAGTGCCTCTATTGCACAATACTGCAAACTATGGCTTGCCTTAAGCAATGATATACCACCCGCTCAACTCATGCTTCAATCCGTAGCACAGGATATCATTTCCCCTAAGGCATAACGTCATACCAATAAGCCGGCCAAATAATTAACTAAATTTTTCCCCATGATTTTGCTGATTCCCTCTTCGTTCATGCCTAATTTGAACAAGTGTGCCGTCAGCAAAATCCATTGGGAATATTCACTCAGCACATCTTCTTTTTCTCCGTAGGAATAGCGGTCACACAAATCAAGTCCGATACAAACCTTATTTATCCCAGCCATTTTAACCATCTCATAAATATGACGTGCCATTACACGGACATCCCCGCCTAAAAGAACCGAATTGGCATTGATACCGATAATTCCGCCATCTTTTATAATCATCTTCACCAACTCTTTACTTAAATTCCTGTAATGGTTACATACCCACCGGCAATTACTATGGGTTGCAAGTACATTTCCCTTCTTTTCTCTTAACAGTTCCCGCATTCCCTCATCATTTAAATGACTGGCGTCAATAAACATCCCCAGTTCTTTCATCTTTTTAACTACGCTCCGGCCTGCCTTTGTTATACTACCACGTCTGTCAGTATTTTCCGTACTACGGCAACACCCCGTGGCAAGCTTATTTTCCCTGCTCCAGGTAAGCGCAGCTCCACGCACCCCCAACTCATACAGTAACGGCAAAAGGGATACATCGTCTTCTATGCAATCCAGCCCCTCCAGATAAAGTACAAAGCCTGTTTTGGGACCGTTGAGACATTTAATCAAGTCTTCTGCTCCCAAAACCATCATCACTTTATCCTGATGTAACCCGACAGCTTCTTTAATTAATGCAATCTGTTCAAGCGTTCTTCTTAATGCGCCTTCGCCCAATTCACTATTCCTTAAAAATACAGACACCACTACTAATTTAAGACCAATTTTGTCCCACTGTGGTATATACTCCTTAAGGATATCCGTTTCACCCCTGCGTTTTCTTTCGTATAGTTCTGCGCCCAAATCAAAATGGGCATCTGCCGCATAATATTTCCTATGCATGGCATTTGCCCGTATTAATGCATCTTCCATTTCACACCATCACTCATTCTATTCCTAACAAAGTATGAATACACAGGCTTTTATATGCATGCGTGCCTTTCCTTTTTCATACAATAAGAATAACTACATTCAAGGATTCTGCATGCGTATATTGATAGGTGGCGAACCACATAAAACGCACAACTATGTTAATGCCTTAACCGCACTTAACGTTAGTGCCGACAGTTGCTATTACGATCTTTTAGGGAGTTATGACGGACTTATTCTTCCCGGCGGTGGCGATATTGACCCTTATTTTTTTCATGAAACCAACCATGGAAGCCTGAACATCGACAAGCGGGCAGATTATGCACAATTTAAATTATTAGAACATTTTATTGCACAAGGGAAACCCATACTGGGTATCTGTAAAGGAATGCAGATTATAAATGTTTATTTTGGCGGGAGCATTATTCAGGATTTGCCTACGGCAGTGTTGCACCGTCATAAAGAAAAAGACCAGTTTCACATGGTCTATAATAAGAAAAACACAATACTTCATGATTTATATGGGAAAGCCATGATAACAAACAGTGCCCACCATCAAGGGGTGGGCAGACTTGGAAAACATATGGAAGCCATAGCACTTACCAAAGATAATGTGGTTGAAGCCATTATCCATACTTCGCTTCCCATATTAGGCGTCCAATGGCACCCGGAACGGATGCCGGAGAACGGACGTAATCTTTATATGGGAAACGGCAAACGCCTTCTCAAAGCGTTTTTTAAAATTTAGCTTGAATGTGTTCAATATTTTTAATGAGTACTGACACGGTTCCGTCCGGATTTGTAATAAATTCTACGCTTCCCGGATTTTTATACTGTTCCATCGGTATTTTTATTTCTATTCCCGTGTCGGTATATAGATACTGTTTTTCATATTTACGGGTTGTCGCCTCGTTGATAGGGGCGATTTCTTCCCTGATCATATCATATTTTTCCATCTTGTCCTGAAAAACATTAGCAAGCTCCGGCCGTTCTTCAAACACTTTTTCAGCGATTTCTTCTACCGTAAACCTTCCTTTTTCCTCCAATGTTTCATTAATGATGGATTTTGCCCGCATCTGTTCTGCAAATTGCACTCTTTCATCTATGTTTTCTTTTTGCACCGACTCGATGGCTCTTGTCACAATGGATAGCTTTGTCTTATCAGACAATCTGGACGAGCATTTTAAAAACAGGAAGGAAAAATAATTCGTTTTTTCCCCGTTGACCTCATACTTCTTTTCAATTACATTTACTTTCAAATCATTAAGACATATAATAGCCGCTTCATGAAGCTTCTGTCCTTCCGGCGGCAAAATTGCTTTATACTTAAAGATTTCATTGTAATTTCCGTCTTCCAGCGCAAGTGTCCTATGTGTGTAAAACTCTTTATAATTCATTTTCAATAAGGCAATATAATCCTTCTCCAGGGCACGGAAACGCACAACAAACAAATCGGCTGACGGTATATCCACATTCGCGCGCATAATGTCATACAAGTATTCCGCCATCTTCACGGACATCTCAATAAACTGCTCATCATCATACTGCGAAAGCATTTGATAAATTTCTGACTGTTCTTTATGAAATTCACATTGTTTTAAGTCATCCTGGGAAATAATCTTGTATATATGCTCCCGTAAAAAATCTGACAAATCAGAGCCGTGTTCCACCATTCTTTCAGACAAAACAGGCATACCGACATTGGTATCCAGAATATGTACTATACCTTTTTGAATTCTAATATCTTCTTTTATCATAGTTGTTCACCCCAACGTATTATTTACAAAAAGTAAGCAAGAAGTAATTTAAGCACATCATTGTAACTTTCTACACCATTTTCCACACCATTCAATTTTAATGACGTATCCATGGCTATCTGTGTATACTTACTTACGGTATCGGTATTTAAAAGCGATTCTTCATTCACCTTATCCCAAGCCTTTTCATCAAGAAAAACCGAGTCCGCAAGCACATATTTTCCCGCTTTCACTACATCTTTCTTGGAAATCTGTCCCGCATCCACGTATTCCATCAGACTTTCCGAAACATAGGGGAGCACCTGAATACATCCGCTATATTCAAAAAACAAGTCACCGGATTCATAACATGCCGCAAACGCAAGAAAATTGGCCTCATCTTCATAAATATATCCTCTGATATGGGCAAGCTCATGGCATATGGTATACGGTTTATTCATTATGTGCATAAGACGGTTAATATTGGATTCCAGTGAAAAAGGGAAATAATACCCTGCGATATATTGCTGGCTTAAAAACCAGGAATTAGCGATATCCTTGGTTATAGGATAAAACCCATCCAGTCTTTCATATGTATCCGATATCGCTTTCATATAACGTATGGCATTTTTCTTGAGATTACCTTCGTATACCGGCACATCATTTTCATCCCGCTCTACTAAAAGCGAAAGCTCATTCGCTCTTTCCATAAGCATGTTATAGAGCCAAAGAACATCTTCCTTGCCGTAGTCTTTGGTTGTCTCTGAGGGCACTTCCAGTTTGGAGCAATGATAAAGCATCGTGCAATTAAGTGTCATAATAAGGCAAACCGGTAAGATCATCCTCAAAAGATATACATATACGCGACGCATAACACAACCAAACGGCCGGCGTTTTAAACATATGGAAGGAACTGCCAGCAGCACGGAAAGTACGATTACGGTAAGTAGCATAATAATCATGAGCTCTCCGACCGAAAAAGGCACAAGCCCTGTCAATCTTCCGTATAAGTTAACCCATACCGGAAAAATATGATCCACGTAAAAATCACTTATTAAGCTGCTGCTCCATGAAAGCAAATTCAATATAAGAATAATTATCAGAAGTACAAGCTGCACCCGGCAGCTTGTCTTATCCAGCAATTTACGAATCTTCTTTTTCATCCTCAACCACAAATTCCTGATATCTGTTATAATCTTCTTCCTTTACATTAAGCTTAAGATAAACGCCTTCCTGCGTATACTCCTGTGCAAGGACGGCACCATCATTGATAAGCTTCGTTACAATATCCCCGCGTCCGAAAGGAATAAGCATCCGGCACTTATAAAAGCCTTTGGAAAGATGGTTCATAATCAGGTCGTATAAAGCCTGAAGTCCGATTTTCTGTTTTGCAGATATATAAATCCGATCCTCCCTGATAACCGGAAGCTTATCCTGCTCCATAATCCTGTCGGCTTTATTATATACATACAATACCGGTACATGTCCCGCACCGATTTCATTCAGCGTAGTTTTCGTTACCTCTATATGCTCCCGATGATTATCGTCTCCTGCATCTACTACCATTAATAAAAGGTCTGCTTCCGCGGTTTCCTCTAACGTCGATTTAAATGCCTCCACCAGATTATGGGGAAGTTTATGGATAAAACCTACGGTATCCGATAACAGAAATGGGCTCTTTCCTACCGGGGCTATTTTCCTTACGGTTGTATCCAACGTGGCAAATAACATATCCTTCGCCATTACCTTACGTTCTTTTGCATTCTCTTCCTTTGAAAAATCTTCAAGGAATGCATTCAATAATGTAGATTTACCGGCATTGGTATATCCTACCAAAGCTACGCGCGGTATACCCGACTCCGTTCTCTTTTTACGTTGCGTAATACGCTTCTCGCTAACGGCTTTCAATTCCCGCCTGCATTCCGCAAGCCGGGATTCAAGATACCGTCTGTCAAGTTCGAGCTTTTTTTCACCCGCACCACGGCTACTCTTGGAACCACTCGTTCCGCCCTGGCGGCTCAAAACTTTACCCAATCCCGTCAAACGCGGAAGAATATATTGAAGCCTCGCCGTTTCAACCTGAAGCATGGCTTCTTTTGACATAGCCCTCGTTGCAAATATCTCTAATATCAAGGTTGTCCTGTCCATTATGGCAAGTCCGATTTCATCCTGCAGGTTATTTAACTGGGAGGGTGACAATGCATTGTCAAAAATCACCGTATCCGCTTTAAGTTCTTCTGCAAGTTCTTTCACTTCCATCACTTTTCCGGGACCAATATAGTAAGTCTTATTTATATCACTATTTCTTTGGACAATACTGCCTACAACTTCCATATTGCAAGCTTCGGCAAGGTTCTTAAGTTCCTGCATAGACTGGGCAAAAAAAGTATCCTCGCCTGTATCAAGTCCGACCAAAAGTACCTTTGGCACATCAAACTGCACAATATCTTCCATTTATAAATCCATCCTATAAATTATAAATCCATCCTATAAAAATTCCTTAAGCACTTTATCGAGTTCTCTTCCTAAGATCGGCTTTGCCATATATCCGTTATAGCCTCTATCCATAAAGAACTCCTTCGTACCCGAAAGGGCATTTGCCGTAAGCGCCACTACCGGTATGCGTTTATGCGCTTCACTTAAACTCCGTATCTCATTAAGAGTTTCAACTCCATCCTGCTGTGGCATCATATAGTCTAAAAAGATTAAGTCATAATGTTTTTCTTTAACCTTCTCAACCGCTTCTGCCCCGCTGGTAGCTAAATCCACCTGCATACCATATGGTTGCAAAAGACCGCTTGCAACACGAAGACTGGTAATACTGTCATCCACCACCAATACCAACGCATCAGGATATTGTGTACTCACCACAAATTCCTCTTCTTCAAAACGTTTCGGAATATATCCGTTGTTCAAAAGATACGCCGCCTGAATACTAAACATCGGAACCATAATCCGTTTAATCTCGCTTATTTCATCCGGCATGTCATACTCATCTTTCATAAGCAGCACTAATTTATCCTGCGGTACCATGGATACTATACTATCCGTATTTGACAAATAGTATTCCTTAGGCACAACAATATATGCCGCTTCTTCTACTTCGTTTGCCGTAAGGACGTCCGTCTCTTTATAACGTAATCCCATTTCTCCCCAAATAGGCTTAACCTGTTTCATAAACAACTCATCCGGATGTAAGAAAAGCATACACTTATCATTTTCATACATGGAATCAGCAATGGCATGACTGTTAATCACATTCTGCTTAATGGTTACGTTAAAGACAGACCCCTGACCATATACGCTTTCTACTGTAATATCGCCTCCCATTAACCGGGCAAGACGTTTACTTATGGTAAGTCCCAGTCCGATTCCGCCGGATTCACTATTTTTCTTAGCATCCACCTGGGTATATAATTCAAACATTTTGGAAATATCCTCACGCTTAATACCTTTACCGGTATCACTTACCTCGATATTAAGAACGCCGGTACTTCCATCTCCAAAATGTCCGTCCACATATAATCTTACATAGCCGGTTTTCGTAAACTTAACCGCATTTGTAAGCAAATTCGTAATAATCTGTAAAATTCTTTTTTCATCACCTATTAATTCTTCCGGCAGTTTAGGATTAATCTCCGCAAAAAACATAATCGGTTTTCCATAAAAATGTGTTTTCAGCGTTTCCACCGCATGTTGGATCATGGATACCAGGGAATATGAATTCGGCACAATTTCATAACGGCCCGAATTAATCTTGGACAAATCAAGTACATCGTTAATTATATCCATCAAATCATGTCCCGCATGATTAATACTTCTAATGGTATCACCTAATTTAACCCTTCCCTTACCGGAAATGGCTATTTCGCTAAGACCTAAAATGACATTCATCGGAGCCCGCATTTCATGGCTTATATTGGCAAGGAAACTGCTCGTTGCCGCGTCATTTCTTTCCGCCTGCTCCTTACTCTTTTTAAGTTCCTCAATCAGCATAATCTGATCTGTCATATCCGTTACTACAATAATATCTGCCAGATGCTCACCGAAAACATCCAGCACATGGCTTATACGTATACGGCATTTCGCACCGTTCTGTCTGCAGGACGCCTCCATTTCAAAAGTCGCGCTTCCATGCAAACGGTTCCTAGCCGTATCCATTGTCTCGATTTCCATCAGGAAGAACTCATCCAGCTTCTTTTTAAGCACCTGCTCCTCAGACATCGAAACAAAGGACAATGCCGTATCGTTTACATAGCAAACCATACCATTTTCATCAACAATGAACATCGGGATGTCAACCAGGTTAAACAAATCCTCCGCAATATTCGTTACCGTAATCCGGTTAACCGTCATCCGGATGGTTACTACATAAATCATCAGGACAACCAAAAACATACCTATTGCACTTGCCGGAAATACGGGTTTACCAAAAAACTGGCTCCATACATCGAAACCGGTACCTATAACAAACACAAAAAAGCTTGCCAAGGCACACGAGCTGATAAAACGTATTCTTTTTTTCTTACCGGTAAGATAACCGTATCCTATTAACAATACGAGTATCGTAAAAAGCAAAAACAAATAAATGGTATATACAATTCTTGTCGGGGAATAACAATGCAAATATGTCCATCCGAAATCCGCCTTCACAAACTGTGCCGTTCTTACATCTATACTACAGGGAACGGCTATAACAGCCAAAACAGCTAAAAGGGAATTTATAAGGATACTTGCTTTTTTCGTTATTTCAAGCCAGGTAACCAGCAGTGAAATACACATACTTATACAAATGGATATTCCCACAAGCAATACTGCCCGGATCATATACCTTCCCGCATCGGTTGTGAAATCACTTACTGCAAGGATTGAAAAAGAAATGCTCCACATGGCAGCACCGATGCACATGGTAAAAAATAACCAGTTACTTCCTACCGTTTTGCTTTCTTTAAATATAACCCTTATTCCCAATACGATCTCAACTATTCCTATCGCAAACAATCCATAACTAAGCAGTAATTCCATACGTCTCCCCCTAAATTCGACAAATGTTACTTCTATTATAATTTTAGACCCACTATAAATGCAAGTTTAACTTCACTACTTCTACGGCATTTTCCTCTACTTCTACGGCATTTTCCCCTCAAGCAAAAAAAGTGCAAGCCCGGCGGCTTGCACTTGCAAGAATTTCTGAAGAAATTCCTCTATGAATCGGAGTGACGTGATTCGAACACGCGGCCTCTACCTCCCTAAGATAGCGCTCTAGCCAAACTGAGCCACACCCCGTCAATTACCTAACGTATTATATGCTATTTCTATTCTAAAATCAACCTCTATTTCCATCATCCTCCTATTGTTACTAAAAAAAGAAACCTTTACAATACAACTGTACTTAGCTAAGACGAAAAAAATAAGGAGGATTTTTTTAGATTCAGTTACTAAAAAATATCAACTGACAAATCATCATACGCATAAAATAAGTGTAAGCATTACAAGCTTACACTTATTTTAACTATAATAATAATCAAAAATATCAATACAAACAAAATAACCGGAAGCATCGACTTTCTTTTTGTCTTTTTCTTCTTATTATTTTGCACCGGATATACCTTAGAAGAGAACTTACCGACTGAAGTCACTTCTCCATCGCTAAGTTCCACACGCTTACGTCCCAAACGACTGTTACTTTCCTGCTTTTTTTCTTTCGCATGCTTAAGATATATACTGTTTTTTGCAGCCTCCCGCGACATATACCTATAAATCCTCTGCCGGCGTAAAAGCTGTTTATTATCTTTTTCTCCCAACTGTTCTTCCATAACACACCTTTCCCATAGTGACTATTCAGCGGTTACTATACTTAAAAGATATTCCCACATACGTTTTGTTGAAGATATGGACAAACGTTCCTTTGTAGTATGAATATCGTGCATGGTAGGTCCAAAAGAAATACAATCCAGATCTTTTTTCTTGGAAGCAAGTATTCCACACTCAAGACCAGCGTGAATAGCCTCTACTTTGGGTTCTTCCAAAAACATATCTTTATATGCCTTAATCATCAGCTCCCTAAGTTTAGAATCCTCCTTGTATTCCCAAGGTGGATAAGCGCCATGTGCTTCAACTAAACCGCCCACTTCTTTTGTAATAAACATTACTTTATCCCGCAATTTTTCAAGATCTTTTAAAACACTGCTTCGCAGGCACTGGACAGCGGTAAATTCTTTTTTCTTTATCTTCATAACACCCAGATTAAGACTGGTTTCCACTAAACCGTCAATGGCACTGCTCATTTTCTGCACACCATTAGGTTGCAGGGATAGATAATCTATAACGGAACGTATGGAATCTTCTGACATAACCTGCTCTTTAGAAAGTGCTTCTTCACAAGCAAAAGAAATTGTCACATCCGGTTCCTTATCTGCATGCTCAAGCTTTATTGCTTCCTGCATTTCCTTAAGCTGGCGTTCTACGATTTCCCGCGCTTTTTTCCCTTCACTTTCATTAACAAGAATGACTGCTTTTGCCTGGTTTGGAATGGCATTATCTTTCTCACCGCCCGAAAGGTCAATAAGGGAAATCAATTCCTGCTGCTTAAGCAAAAACAGTATACGGCCAAGCATTACATTGGCATTTATTCTTCCGTTGTTAATCTCTTGTCCGGAATGTCCGCCCAAAAGACCGCTAATCTCTACCGTAGCCTTGTAACCCGTTTTTTCCACATACCCAAGGGCAATACGGCTTTCCACCCGCATTCCGCCGGCACAGCTTGTAAGAAGAATACCCTCCTCTTCCGAATCTATATTAATAAGCATATTTCCTTGTAAGTCAGACAAATCTACCGCTGTTGCACCTTCCATGCCCACTTCTTCATCCACGGTAAATATAGTCTCTATGCGCGGCATTTTTAATGTTTCAGCAGCAAGCAGTGCAAGTGCATATGCCACTGCAATTCCGTCATCTGCTCCCAAGCTTGTCTTATCTGCATATATATAGTCACCGTCCACCTTAAGTGACAATCCATCCCGTTCTAAATCCAACTTACAGTCTGCATCTTTCACCGCCACCATATCCATGTGACCTTGGATAATAAAAGGCGCCTTCTCTTCAAACCCTTTTGAAGCTTCGCGTACAATAATTACATTTCCCACTTCATCCTGACGTGCCAACAAATCATGCTTCTTTGCAAAATCCATAAGATAGCGGCCAATTTTTTCTACATTCCCAGAACCGTGCGGTATCGCACAAATTTCTTCAAAATACTTAAATACGCTAACCGGTTCCAAATTACTTAAAACACCCATACACAAACTCCCTTTTACTTCACTCTAATACACTCATTTAAATAGACATTACTACAAGCATTGCTATACTCAGCTTATATGCTTATCTCATATGCTTATCTCATATGCTTATCTTATATGCTTATTTGATATGCTTATCTCATATTATTACATGTACTATCTATAGTATGCTTTATTTAGATTAAAAAGTAAATAAAAAAAGCTCCGCCCCTTGCAATTCACTCTTTTAACTCACCCCGCAGTTTTTCTCTGTGCTTTCTACCAACTTAATGATAGATTGGATAGAAATATTGGGTAGCATTGTCGGCAGCATACCATTTTATCATAAAGATTTGTCAATTAATTGGTAGTTTCCGGCTATGACTTGCCATTATTTCTCAAGAAATTCTGTATTTATTGGTATACACCGCCGATTAGCTACCAGTTTTTCGCAAGAAAACTTGTGTTTATTGGTATACCCTGCCATTTAACTACCATTTTTTCAAAGCAAATCTTGTGTTTATTGGTATACACCGCCAAACAGCTACCAGTTTTTCAAAGCAAATCTTGTGTTTATTGGTATGCACCGCCGATTAGCTACCAGTTTTTCGCAAGAAAACTTGTGTTTATTGGTATACACCGCCGATTAGCTACCAGTTTTTCAAAACAAATCTTGTGTTTATTGGTATACACTTGTATACCGATTTTTAGACACACAAAAAAGTGGAAACCCTGTATTTATCAAGGTTTCCACACTTTTAATAAGAGCTGCTGACGGGAATCGAACCCGTGACCTCCGCACTACCAATGCGACGCACTACCGACTGTGCTACAACAGCATTACCGAAAGCTACAACAGCATTACCGAAAGCTATAATAGCATAGCCGAAATTATTTTGTCAATGCTATTTAGTATAAAATAAAGTATTATAAAACGCTAAAAGGAAGAGGTATCCTTTACGGATTACTCTCTTCCTTTTCTTAAGTAAAAGGGGATTGTAGCATCCTCATTATGTCACATATATTTACAAAAAAGAACCCTTTCTGCGTATTCATCACTTAATTGACCGAAATCATCACAAATCCACACAAGATTTCTATTATTCTAATTGCAGGTCTAATTGCAAACGCATGACTTATGCATATATCCACATAGGATTTCAAATTTTCTAATTGCAGTTCTTATTGCAGTTCTAATTGCATACGCATAACCACCGCGTCTGGCTACACAAGATTTTTAATCGCATCACATATTCTGCTTGCAACCTTCGGATTATTCATTGTATAAATATGTATTCCGTCAACGCCGTGTGCCACAAGGTCTACTATCTGATCCAGCGCATAAACCATACCTGCATCAAACAATGCTTCCTTATTATCTGCATAACGGTTCATTATTCTTTTAAACTTATCCGGAAGTGATGCACCACACACGGACACCATTCTCTCAATCTGGGCCGCATTAATTACAGGCATGATACCGGCGTCAATCGGAACATTGATTCCTGCTGCTTTAGTCTTTTCCTGAAAATCATAAAAATATTTGTTATCAAAGAACAACTGTGAAATAAGATGTGTCGCACCTTTATCCACTTTTTCCTTAAGGTGCAAAATATCTTCCTCAAGGCTTTTGGCTTCCTGATGTCCTTCCGGATAGCATGCAGCGCTGATTCCGAAGCCGCCTTTTTTATTCACGTAATCAATTAACTCTGAGGCATAGTGAAATTCTTCTTTCGGAACAATATCCGGATTTCTGTCTCCACGTAAAGCAAGAATATTATGGATATTGCTCTTATCAAGCTCCTCCAGCAGAAAATCAATCTCACTCTTTGTATAATTAAGACATGTCAAATGAACTACCGGCTCAATGCCATATTCATCCTTGACCTTTTTTGCAAGCTTAACTGTCAGGTTATTATTAGCTGAACCGCCCGCACCAAAAGTAATACTGATAAAGTCCGGATTAAGTTTACATAACACCGCAAGCGTATCATCTATACTTGTTAACGTAGTATCTCTTTTCGGCGGAAATATCTCAAAGGATAAAACCGTCCTGTTCTCTTTAAAGTAATCACTTATTCTCTTTTCCATTATTCTAGCTACCAAACCTTTCCTTTTACCAAAACTGATTTTACCAAAACTAATTTTACCAAAACTAATCTTAGAAAAACCGGCTTTACATACAAACTTACTTATGTATAAACACTTACATTCATCTAAATACTTACTGCTAATTCGGTATTATACAACGGATTTAATAATTCTTCCACTATATATTTCATAAAAAAAGATTTTATTTCCACAATAAAATAGTCGATATAAACCATTTACATGCACACACAAGTTTTGATACAATAATATCGCTGAATAATATTGCTATAATATATTACCATATTGATAAGTAGTACTATCGAGAGCAGCAAGAAAAAAATATTGCGAGGTTATTATAATGGGTGGCTTTTTTGGAGTTGCAGCTGAAAAGGACTGTACGTTTGATTTATTTTTTGGTATCGATTACCATTCCCACTTAGGTACACGAAGAGGCGGTATAACTGTTTATGGAGAAAAAGGTTTTAACCGTGCTATCCACAACATTGAGAATTCTCCTTTTAGGACAAAATTTGATAAAGATATTCAGGAAATGTCCGGTCCACTTGGAATCGGTTGTATCTCTGATTACGAACCACAGCCACTCATGGTACGTTCCCATCATGGAACCTATGCCATAACAACGGTATCAAAAATAAATAATATAAAAGAATTAACGGAAAGACTCTTTGAACAGGGGCATTCACACTTCCTAGAAATGAGTGGCGGTGATATTAACGCAACAGAACTTGTGGCTTCATTAATTAATCAAAAAGATAATCTGATTGACGGTATCAATTACGCGCTCGAAAGCGTAGAAGGCTCCCTGTCACTCTTATTATTAAACAATGCCGGCATTTATGCAGCCCGTGACAAAAACGGCCGTACACCGGTAGTTATCGGTCATAAGGAAGGTGCTTTCTGTGCTTCCTTTGAAAACTTTGCTTTTCACAATCTCGGTTACTCCGAATACAAAGAACTAGGTCCCGGCGAAATCGTGGTATTTGACAGCAAATCCTGCAAGACGCTGGTGCATCCGGGTGAAAACATGAAAATCTGTACTTTCCTCTGGGTATATTACGGCTATCCGTCAAGCTCCTACGAAGGTGTCAGTGTAGAATCCATGCGTTACCGTTGCGGACAAAAAATGGCGGAGCGTGATACCATAAAACCGGATACGGTTGCCGGTGTTCCTGATTCCGGTCTTGCCCATGCGATTGGCTATTCTAATGCCTCCGGCATACCATTTTCAAGACCGTTTATTAAATACACACCAACCTGGCCACGTTCTTTTATGCCAACCATGCAGTCCCAACGTAATCTTATAGCTAAAATGAAACTGCTTGCCGTAGAAGAACTTATCCGCGACAAGAGTCTTCTCCTCATTGATGACTCTATCGTACGTGGTACACAACTTGGAGAAACCACAGAATTTTTATATCAGAGTGGTGCTAAGGAAGTACATATCAGACCGGCATGCCCACCGATTATGTTTGCATGTAAGTATTTGAATTTCTCCCGTTCTTCTTCTGAAATGGATTTAATTGCAAGACGTATGATAAGAAAATTGGAAGGCGAAGAAGTATCTAAGGAAGTACTTCAGGAATATGCCGACCCTGACAGCGAAAAACACAAATTAATGGTTGAGGAAATCCGTAAAGAGCTTAACTTTACAAGTCTTTCCTATATAAGGCTCGACGATATGCTTGACTCTGTCGGTATAGATAAATCAAAACTCTGTACCTATTGCTGGAACGGACAGGAATAGAAATAGGCAAAAACAAACCTCATAAATAAATATATATACATATATATATATTAAATAAAAATATTAATAAAAAAGCTCAACCGCCACATAAAACTAAACGGTTGAGCTTAATTATTTCTTGCAATTCTATTTTCTTGTAATTCTTTTCTCTTGTAATTCTATTTTCTTACAATTTTATTTTCCCGCGACTCTATTTACGCACATTTACGCTTCCTTGCCATGCCGTCATTAACATACCTTCACAGCAAAAACACCATGTGCCGGAATCTTCTTAGTAAGGGTATTAGCTTTTACCTCAAATGCTTCACCACTCCACAAATCGGTACCTTTTGTGAAAGTAGCAGACAACTCATCTAATGAAAATTCCATATCGCAGTCTTCATCACTTAAATTAAACAATGCAATATATCTTACACCGTCGTCTGACACATTCGTCCATACTGCACGTTTCTTCGTACGTTCAAGCTGTTTTGCCTGTGCAGTAAACTTAAGCATAGAAAGGATTTCACGGTTTGTAAGAAGACTTAAGGTCCAGTCATCCATCATAGTAAGTTCTGCACCTATCATCATCGGTGATTTGAAAATGCTCCAGAGTGTCATCATGGTCTTCTGTTCTTCTTTATTAAAGCGGCATTCAAACTCACCAAAATGATATCCGCCCAGTTTTCCGAGTGGTAACATATCGCAATCCGGATAATTGCCGGCTGTCACATGCTTTTCCCATACCTCACAACGCTCAAACATGTTATAAAGCGATTTCCAGTTATCCCAGAAATCATCCGTAATGCGCCACATATTGGAATACTTCTCATACCACCACGCCTGCTCAATCTTCGCATTACCCGGTGACAAGCTTAATACCATAGGTCTTCCGCTCTTCTGAATTGCTTCCTGTAACATACGGATTTCTTCTCTTGCAGATGGTGCATCCATTCTGCATATATCATCACACTTAATAAAGTCAACTCCCCACGCTGCGTACAACTCCATTAATGAGTCATAATACAACTGTGACTCCGGCTTATTAGGTCTTACGCCATACATGTCGGGATTCCAGAAGCATATTGAAGTCGGATCTGCTATAATGTCTGCCGTAACAGAAGTTCCTTTAATAGCGGTATGTGTATGTGCTGCGATTCTCGGTATACCACGCATAATATGAATACCAAATTTTAGACCTAAACTATGTATATAATCTGCTAACGGCTTAAATCCGTTATCACCTTCCGCTGATGGAAATCTTTCAAGACAAGGTAACAATCTTGAATATTCATCCATTCTTACTTCTTCAAAAGGAATATACTGATATTCCTCCATTTTAATTCTATCGTGTTTAGAATACCACTGGATATCTACCACGACATATTCCCAACCAAATTCTTTTAAATTTTTAGCTATGTACTCGGCATTTTCTCTCATTGCCTTTTCATCTGTCGATGTGTTGTAGTAATCATAGCTGTTCCACCCCATCGGTGGTGTTAATGCAAAAGTATTCTTATCCATCATTATCCTCCCATTAGGTATCCCACTAATATAAATGCATACGTAATTCGTTCTGCATCCAGAAACCATACAAGAATACCTATCGATAGATTACAATGAAACTGCCCCAAATACAAGCATTACTTATATGCTATGTAAAAATTATGAACATGTTTTTTTATCTTTATTAAACATGTCTCATAATCTTCTCCTAAATCTGCTTTATTCAAAAGATAATAAATCGGACTGTAAAAATGTAATGCCATGATGTCCGCATCGTATTCCTTGAATGCTCCCTGTTTTTTTAATTCCTCAAATATCATGAATTGGAATTTAACCGGTGCTTCAAAATAATATTCTCTTAAGCACTTAGCTGCCATCGGAAACTTATGTTGTTCTGAAACCAGTAATTTACGGAACATAACCATAAATTCATTTCGGGCAAATAGAGAAAACAAATATACCGCCATATCCTGAAGCTGTTTTTCACTTATGGAAGCAAACATTCCGGAGGCAAGATTTTCAGGCCTTTCTGCCAAATCAAGCGACAATGCCGCTCCATCATAAAGCTTCGTCATCTTTTCAAAAATAGCCATAAATACATCTTCTTTTCCCTTGAAATGATTATATATGGATGCCCCTTTTATGCCAACCGCAGCCGCAATCTCGCGCATGGATACCCCATCATACCCCTTTTCTGCAAACAGTTTAAGGGACTCATTAATTATTTTTTGTTTTGTTGTTACTTCTTCCATGGTCTTTCCTTTCCAAGCCACCCCTGTACTTCCCAATATTTCTTTTCCGTGATACTACTGCCAAAATCAGCTTTCTGCATATTGGAAAACATAGTAAACATCATTTTAGTCTTCAAAGGAACAGGTACAGTCTTTCTCTTCAAAAGTCTATAGGCAAGTTTATCAATACGCTTTCCTATTTCTCTTTTTTTCTTATCACTTACTTCCTTCCAACTGCTTGCCTGAACGCTTACGCCGTAAGTATAAATCTTCGGTACACCCCAGTAAAAAAGTGTGCGTTTAACCGGTTTCACAGCTCTTCCGGCTCCCATACCTGCCGTCGTTGAAATCACTACCGCTTTTTTATGAAACATACTTTTTCTCGGCTTATGTGACATCCAGTATGTAAAAGTCAAATCAATAAATGATTTCATAGGTGCAGACGGTGCCATACAATAATTCGGCGTAGTAAAAATGAGTAAATCTGCTTCTTCAACCGCATCGAGAATTACCTTTTTCTCTAAATAGTAGGGACATTTTGTCTCATCCTCTATACAGCAGTAACAGCCTGCACAAAAATAGTTCAAATCACGAGGAAGAAAAAACTCTGTAATTTCATTATAGTATGTAGTTTCGTTATCCGATGTAGCCTTATTGTTCATCATAATTCTATCAATTAGCAGCTTTCCAACATTATAAGTGCTGCCTTTATGATTTTGACCATTTATCATTACTATTTTCATATTATTCCTCCTGCACAGCTCAACCTTAGCGCAAACTAACGCTCGTTAGTTTTCATTCTAGCTAACACTTGTTAGTTTTGTCAAGAGTTTTATACAGGACCATATACAAAAAATGCACAAGATGATCTTGGGCATTTTTCTTGAAATCATATCACTTTATATTTTTCTAGATTATGTATTTATCAGAATATGTGTAAATAAATTTTCTCTTCGGAGCCCCAAGGTGCAATTTTTCGGTCAATTACCCGAAAATCATACTTTTCATATAAATTTTCATGGTCACTTACTATATGTACTTTATTAAATCCAATTACCTTTAGATAATCTATAGCATACCGGATTAGTTTTTGGCTCAACTTATTGCCCCTGTATTTTTCACCAACAAATAGATAGCCTATATAAGGAGTATAATCTACATCAGGAATACAATCTTTCTCTGCAACCGTACAATAACCACAAATATTCCCGTTTTCATATGCAACAATTACCCGTTCCCATTCCTTGAAGACATTATTATCCATTGCTTCAGCCAATGCTTTCCCCGCTCTCCACGAACAATTATTTGCATAATCTCTTACTTCAAACCACATCATATCCGATGATGTAATAGCATTAAATTCCATCCGATATCCTCTTATTTCCCTTTTCAAAAAAATACTTTCTACTATATTTCTATAACTTTAACTTCTTCAAATTGGAAGTCACTTCACTGCTTCGACCATAATTCATACGCTTTTTCCCAAGTATCTAACGCAAAAGGACGTCTTTTATCCCCTATGTCATCTGCATATTTTTCCGCAAAAGTAAGAAAGAAAAATAAATGCTCCCTCGCCGTACGTAATTCCTTTTCAATAATTTTACTCCATACATTCGCTTTAACAAACTGGTCACTTTTTTTGAGCACATCTATGTATTTTTCCATATCAAAAGGAATCCTCTTTTCTTCAACACGGATATCTTTTTCATCAGATATATCAAGTATGGTATAAGGGATACTTCCTTTTACTCCATCTAATGGCAAGCCACAGGAACCCGGATTGATAAAAACAATCCTCCCGTCTTTTGATTGGTAACTCCACTGTACATGCGAGTGTCCAAAAATATATATTCCTTGCTCAAGTTTTGACAAAATCTTTTGAAATTCACCATTACTGTCAAAATAGCTGTGTATATCATTTCTTAAGGATTCTTTGGTTATCTCTTTGTCCTTATATTTCATGGCAACCTGCGATGGTAACCATTCTCTATGTTCACAGTCTGAAATAAACTCTCCTGACGAATGTGCTATATGTAAATCAATATCGTTGCATGTAAGATTAAGTCTGTGGGGCATCGACAATAAATAATCAAGATTATCCTTACTAACCGCCCGATAGCAATAATACGATATTTGCATCTGACCATCTGTCCATGTACTTTGATCTTTGCCAATTAGATTCTCTAAATACTTTTCTTCATTTCCACGGACAATATATTTGTTATGTAAACCACGCATTCTTTGAATACATTCATTGGGATACGGATTACTAAGACAATAGTCTCCTACAAAAATAAAACTATCAACATGATTCTTCTTAGCATCTTCAAGCACCGCATCCAGCGCGGGAAGATTTCCATGTATATCTGAAATAATTGCAAATCTCATATTTATCCCCTTTTAATAATAATACGTTATTTTTCCTTACTACCCACATAAGATGCGCGTCCGGCCAATTTGGTTTCCAAATAACAAAAGCCTGCTTCACAATATATCCGTTCCGCAGTTTCCCCATCCGGCCACAAAAAGCAGTTTTCTATCTTATTCTCTTTGCAATATTCCACAAAGCTGCTTATTAATGCTCTTCCTACGCCTATATTTCTATGTTCTTTTGAAACAAGCAGATAATCCACCCTGCACACGCCGTCACGTACATGGCCATATGTCATCCCTACCGGTTTTCCCTCAAAACAGGCAACGAAAAACAGTGTATTTTTATTACTTAATGATTTCCTTGCCACCGGAATTTCCCAAGGCTCTTCCGCCTTCCCAAAAATTTCCGTCCCGTATTCCTCTTTCCATTCCGATATTTTCGAAACTGCGATTTCAGGATTTACAACAATTTTATTTTCTTCAGCTAAAAGAAAATACTTTTGCACTTCCGACCAGCTTTCAAAACCATGGGTAAAGAGAGTCTCTTTTATTTCTTCAAAATATCCTTCATCAGAAATTGATTGATATATAATCGGCTTCATTTCTTTTTGGGAATAGAACTTAACAATATCATCAAGCACCTGATCCAAATCGCTTATTCTGTCTTTAAAAATAACCGCATGATTGGAGTCATAAGAATCCTTGTTTTCCTCGTTGTAAAATAAATAACCGTATTCCCTCTCTTCACATGAGGTTATTTCTCTTGGAAACAAGTCCTCTTCCCGATAAATTTTTTCCAGACATATTTTTTCCAGACATGTTTTTTCCAAATTCATATTTTCACCACTTATTATCTTTATTTTATAAAAATATATTTCAGAATTTCAACAAATCATAAGATTTCCTTTATCATTACTTATCCTTAACACAATGCCAATTCTACCAGTTTCTCAATATGTATTTCCACACTATTCAAGCAAGGAAGCAGACAATTTTCATCATTTAACAGTAGCGGTAATTCTGTGCAACCTAAAACAATTGCCTCTATCCCATACATACTTTGCAGTTTCTTAATTATTGCATTGAATTCCTGCAATGTAGATTCCTTTACAATCCCCATCTCAAGTTCTTCATATATTCTTTTTGCGATAAGCTCTCTATCTTCCTTATCCGGAACAATTACCTCTATCCCCGCTTGGACTAAATCTTTTTTCATAAAGTCCTGTTCCATCGTAAAAATAGTTCCCAATAATCCGACTTTTTTATACCCCTTTTCAAGGACCTCGTTGCATATAGCTTTGGGTATGCTGATTAACGATACGTTTGTATTGTTTTCTATCTCATCGAATACAATATGCATGGTAGCTGCAGTCAAAGCAATAATTTCAGCCCCGCTTTTCACTAAGTTGTTGACTTTTTCAGAAAGATAATCCGCTAATTCTTTATATTCTTCCGACGCAACCATTTTCCACGCCTTACGGAAATTTACACTTTCTATCGATAAATCCGGCATATTTTTACCATCGGTAGCCTTGTCTATTTTTGCATTCAATTCTTTATAATACATAAGGGTAGATTCCGGTCCCGTTCCTCCCACCAAGCCTATTTTTTTCATATTGCCATATCTCTCCTTCTTATTCACTCAACAAATCATCCATTGCGTCTTTATCCCAGTACGCATTTAACGCCATCAGAAAGAAAAACAGTTTTGATGTCTGCTCAAATGCAGGCATGGCTTGATATACCTCATAGCCCCTTTTAAAACTATCCCAATCCTCTATCTGCGTTTTCAAAAAACTTAATTCCCACTCTACCGGTCCTATCACATAAGCATCCAGATCAACACATGTCTTAACATTTTCTCCTTCATAAAGAAATTGATCTGCACACATGTCCACCATGATAAGAGCATTTCTGCTGCTTGTAAAACGCCTTTCTTTCAGGTTTTCAAAGTAACAACGTACTTTTTGATCAACCGCTTCCCCGCTATTCCAATACGTCTGAATGTATTCTTCAATATGTAAAAGCACTCTTTCATAAAAATCCGGTACATCTTGCACACCGATTATACCGCAATTTTCATAAGCGGTCTTATGAATATATCCCACATATTTTCCAAGCCGGTTTGCATTGTCTGTTCCTTTAGGGAATTCATCAGCATCCAGGGAACTTCCCTCAACATATTCATAAATCATCATTTCCTCATCTGCTGCAACCAAGGGAGCTACAGCAATATGCGGATTATCTTTCAATACATTATACAGCTCGTGCAAATGCGCATTTTGCTTTTCAAAAGTAAAACGAAATACATTTTTCATCATACGCCAAAATGGTGACAAATTCTCTCCTATCATCAATGGCGATTTTAAGATATATTTCTTTCCCTCAAAATCAAAAAAAGAGATTTCATTGGAGGAAACACCACCTTTTTCAAAGGTATCTTTATGAGTTTTTGCATACGCCAATATATCCATAGTATTATTGTTTTGCATTTCATCTTGCATTTCATCTTGCATTTCATTTTTTATTTCATTTTTGATTATTCTTTGGATTTTACCTTGCATTGCACTTTCCTTCTTATTTCCTATTAGAAATCCATTATAGCATACTATCCCTATTGCTGATACATGAATAATCTGTGCCGGTTTAGTCTTTCTTTTTATTCTATTTTTAAATATAATCATAATAATACGTTTTATTCGAAGGGAAGGCATGAATACCGCCTGCTAAAAAGTGAATGGTAGATGCCGGGGAGTCGAACAAAGCCTCGTATGCGAGGCTTGTCAAGAATTCTACTTCGCTAGAATTCTTGAAGGCTTCTTTTCCTGACCATCTGACGTACAACAAAAAAGAGAACTCCGAAAAGGAATTCTCTTTTTTTGTAAGCGCGAGACGGCGCACGAGGTCCGGGGGGCCTCGGTAATGCGCGGACCGGAGGGCAACGG
>JAZNGM010000027.1:0-87162 GCA_045576455.1 Lachnospiraceae bacterium
TAAGACATCTGATTATCCTACAGGATGTCCTGATAATGATTACTTATTATCAGCTCAGAACTGCTCTTGTACATTAGATTCAGAAGCAAAGATCCAGTTAGTAACAGAAGATATCAGAAATGGTAACGGACGTGCTATCAAATCTAAATTATGGTCACCAAACCGTGTAGATAAGATTGACGCTCCTGTTAATGCAATCTTCTGGATTATGAAAGATCCTACCATTCCTCCTGTAGTTAAGTTAAAAGGTTCAGCTCTTGCATCAGTTATGGGTGCTACACTTGCTACTAAGACTTCTACAGCAGAGCGTGTTGCTGCAGGTACAGACTTAAATGCAATCCGTATCGTACCATATGCTAACCCATTCAGAACTTATCCGTTAGTAAATGACTACGAGAAGTTCAAAAAGTTAGTAGAAGAGAAGAACGTAGACTGCTATATCGTTAACACAGGTGATTTCATGGGAACAAAATGTAAGCCTGCTGATACATTAGGAATTCTTGAGACAATCGTTGAAGGAAGAGCTAAGTTTGAGCAGTGGGGACCATTCTCAGATATCGAAATCATGAATGATTGGTCAGGAAAGACAGCTGACTTTACACCAAACTTTAAGGATGCTTCTTATGTTGCAGAACTTAAGTCAGCTATGGAAACCCGTGTTAAAGCTGTTGAAGATTTCTCAACAAAGAAAGAAGGATACGACAAGCTTCCTGATGAAGCACTTGCTGCATTAAAGAAGATCGTAACTGAATTAGAAAGCCTGTAATTAATATAATTATAGAGTGTAGGGCCGTGGATAAATTCCACGGCTCTTTTTCAATAATTAACCAATAAAAAGTGGTTGTAGAAAAGGCACTCTTTGGATATAATGAATATAGAAAATGATTATTCATTTTCCTCTGGGGTGTACGACAACTCTTGTTATTTTGAACCTACAATTACGTTTATGGGATTCCTATATTGTCCTGCGGATGTCAGGCCTCATTCAATTCAGTGGAAGGCAGAAGCATGATTGCGGTTACCCACCTGGCTTAGGCTAGGCGTCAAAGTACAAGAACCGGCATCTTGGAGATATTATTAACATAAGATAAAAAGCAGCCAATATGGCTGCTTTTTATCTTATAGAGAAAGATGGTAAAATTTACTATGAAATATATTGTGTTGAATTTAATAATGTCATTTTTAATCGTGTGTATGATAAATATACTGCTTTATAACGGAAATGAAAGTGAGGCGGTTATTACAGCACCGGATAATCCCGTAGAGAATAATCCTGACGATGAAATTAAAGAAGATAATATAGTTAATGATAATAAAGGCAATGTGAGTAAAGATGAATATAATAATATGGCAGATAGATTGTATCCCCGTGATATACGTGTGTTGATTAAAGCAGATAACGGTTCGTATTATCATAAGGAAATCACATTCCTTTCACATAGCGGTATTAGAATAACCGGAAAAGACAACGTATATGAATCTGTCGGAAATATTACTGTTTCAACGGATAATGCGGTATCCTGTTACGACTTAAATAACTTAAAAAATGGAGATAGTATTATCCTTGAACCCATAAATCCTTCTAAACGCATGGTAATCTGTTCAATAAACCGATCTATGGGGAATCCGTCTTATGAAGGGCGTTTTACGGTTACAAAAAATGAAAAGGGATATGTAATTGTTAATACATTACCTCTTGAAACTTATCTTTATTATGTTATACCGAGTGAAATGCCTGCTTATTACAGTATGGAAGCTTTAAAAGCACAGGCAATATGTGCCAGAACATATGCATTAAAATACATAATTAATCCGGGGTTGCCTGAGTTTAATGCAGATGTGGATGACAGTGTTTCTTACCAGGTTTATAACAATATCGATAAAGATTCTAATACATCAAAGGCGGTCGATGGAACAAATGGTAAAGTTTTATCCTATAAAAATGAATTAATTGATGCTTATTTTTATTCGACTTCGTGTGGTATCGGAACGAAAGAATCAATTTGGAGTCCGGAAGCGGTTAGTCATTTGCCGTATTTAACCCATAAGAAAATAAACCCTAAGAATGTTGAAAATGATTACTCTTCAGAAACTGCTTTTAAAAATTATATTATGAATGAAGATATATCAGACTATGATTATGGGCGTCCGTATTACCGCTGGAGTATTAACCGTACCGTATCTGAAAAAGAAATCGTTGAACGGATGCAGAAAAGATTTGAAGAAGCCGGATATACCGTATTACATGTTAACGGTGAAGAAAAAGTATCAAAAAAACCGGAAGATATCGGGACACTGCTTGATATTGTGGTTGTGAAAAGAGATAAAGGTGGCGCAATTCATGCCATTCAAATCGTTGGCAGCAAGAATACTTATGAACTTCTGACAGGGAATACCATACGTTATTGTTTTGCACTTGATAATACTAATGTTGTACGTCATGATGCTAATGTGGCCGCTTTAGGCTCAATGCTTCCAAGTACTTTTTTTACTATTGACCTTATTAAGGATGGAGATAGGGTGACCGGGTGGTCAATCGTAGGCGGTGGTCTTGGTCATGGTGTTGGCATGAGTCAGAATGCTGCATGGAAAATGGCAGAACTTGGGTTGAATCATAATGAGATTTTACAATTTTTTTATTCTGGCACAAATCTTATAGAGGTAGTGTATGAAGGTAATTAATTTTATCAGAAGGTTTATGAAAAGACTTAAAGATGATAACATCAGTGCACATGCATCCAGTGCAGCCTTTTTCCTTTTTGTATCGCTTATTCCGATGCTTTTATTAACGTGCGCGCTGTTGCCGTATACACCGATTCGTGAAGCAACCTTGATGAAGTTTTTGGTAGGTATTTTTCCTACAAATATGGATTCTTTTGCCATAATGTTAATTGAAGACATTTACGGTAAATCAACAGGCATAATCTCGATAACCGCGATTGTAACTTTATGGGCAGCTTCCAAAGGTACTTTTGCTCTTATTCGGGGACTGAATGTAGTAAATGAAGTGGAAGAAACACGAAATTATTTCTGGCTTAGGGCAAAGGCAGGAATAGATACGATAGTATTTCTTATTATGATTATTTTATCGTTGCTTATAGTTGTTTTTGGAAATGTATTCCTTAAGCTTATATTAAAGTATTTTCCGGATATTGTCTTTTTCAGGATGCTTTTTCAATATTTAAGATATATAATTGTGTGGTTTGTATTGACGCTTTTGTTTGTGCTTTTGTATGTCTGGCTTCCGAACAGAAGACCTAAAATCAAGACACAACTTGCAGGGGCATTTTTTACCTCAACAGGATGGATTGTTTTTTCATGGCTTTTTTCAATATATATTGATAATTTCAGTAGTTTTACCATGTATGGGAGTCTCGCATCCATTATTATTATTTTAATATGGCTATATTGTTGTATGTATATAATGCTAATGGGGGCTGAGATTAACAAGGTATCAGACGGAAGTATTAAATATTTTTTTAAAATAAATTCTTGACATATTTAATTATCTTGACTAGAATAAACAAATAAATAGACAAATGCGATGAAAGTGTAAAGTAGAGATGTATTTTCATTCAGAGAGAAAGAGTCACCGGCTGAAAGCTCTTTTATGTTCAGATACTAATCGAATTTCCCACCGGAGCAGTTATTCTTAAATCATATTTATGAGAATAGGAATAAACGTAGCTGGCACGTTACGCCATAAAGTGTTTTAGCACTTGAGAGCCAATTTTGGAACATGGGTGGTACCGCGGAATTTATTCGTCCCTTACTGTAATAGCAGTAGGGGATTTTTTATTGCAAAAATAAGAAAGGAATGTGAGCAATGAAAGAAAGATTAGAAGCAATCAAAGAAAAAGCGTTGGCACAGATTCAGGCAGCTGATACCTTGGAAAAGCTTAATGAAGTGCGTGTTAATGTACTCGGAAAAAAAGGTGAGCTTACGGAAGTACTTAAAGGTATGAAGGATGTTGCACCGGAGGACAGACCTAAAGTAGGACAGATGGTAAATGATACAAGAGCCGTTATTGAAAGTT
Source organism: Lachnospiraceae bacterium (assembly GCA_045576455.1). GTDB lineage: Bacteria > Bacillota > Clostridia > Lachnospirales > Lachnospiraceae > RGIG4034. The sequence continues at coordinate 4,038 of JAZNGM010000027.1, forward strand.
CACTTGAAGAAGTAACAAAAAAGCTTGAAAGAGCAAAACGTGAACAAGCCATGAAAGACGAAGTAATTGATGTAACACTTCCGGCAGTAAAAGCTAAAATGGGTCATCGTCATCCGATTACACTTGTTCTTGATGAATTAGAGAGAATTTTCATCGGTATGGGATATGAAGTTGTGGAAGGACCCGAAATAGAAACCGATTATTATAACTTTGAAGCATTGAATATTCCGGCAGATCATCCGGCCAAGGATGAGCAGGATACTTTCTATATTAACGGAGATTTCCTTTTAAGAACACAGACTTCAGGTGTGCAGGTTCATGAAATGGAAAAAGGAAAACTTCCGATAAGAATGGTGGCACCGGGAAGAGTTTTCCGTTCAGACGAAGTCGATGCAACCCATTCACCATCATTCCATCAGATGGAAGGACTTGTTATTGATAAAAAAATTACCTTTGCAGACCTTAAAGGAACACTTGCTGCATTCGCAACAGAGCTTTACGGTGAGGATACGAAGGTACGTTTCAGACCGCATCACTTTAATTTCACGGAGCCATCGGCTGAAATGGATATTTCCTGTTTCAAGTGTAAAGGTGCCGGCTGCCGTTTCTGTAAAGGAACCGGTTGGATAGAAATTCTTGGATGTGGTATGGTTCATCCTAACGTACTCAGAATGAGCAATATTGATCCGGAAGAGTATAGCGGATTTGCTTTTGGTGTAGGTCTTGAAAGAATTGCACTGCTTAAATACGAAATTGATGATATGAGACTGCTTTATGAAAATGATGCACGTTTCTTGAAACAGTTCTAGGAATGGAGGATATAGAGTATGAATACATCTTTATCATGGATTAAAGCATATGTGCCGACATTGTCATGTACTAATCAGGAGTATCTTGATGAAATGACAATGAGTGGAACGAAAGTAGAAACTTTCGAAGCTTTAGATAAAAATTTAAAAGATATTTTTGTAGGACAAATTAAGAAAATTGAACCTCATCCGGATGCAAATAAGCTTATTGTTTGTCAGGTTGATCTTGGCGATAAGGAATTACAAATTGTAACGGGAGCTCCTAACGTAAAGGTGGGAGATAAAGTACCGGTTGTTGTTGATGGCGGTAAAGTGGCAGGCGGACACGATGGGGGTCCTCTTCCTGAAGACGGTATTGTGATTAAAAACGGAAAGCTCCGTGGCATTGATTCCTACGGAATGATGTGCTCTATTGAAGAATTAGGTTCATCTAAGGAAATGTATCCGGATGCACCGGAAGACGGCATTTATATATTCCCGGAAGATACTCAGGTTGGTGCTGATGCCATTGAAGTGTTAGGACTTCATGATACTGTTTTTGAATATGAAATCACTTCAAACAGAGTAGATTGTTACAGTATTCTTGGTATTGCAAGAGAAGCTGCGGCTACTTTTAAACAGGATTTTGTTATGCCTAATACAAAATATACGGAATCCAATGAAAAAGTAGAAGATTACATTTCTGTTGAGGTGAAAGATCAGGATTTATGTACCCGTTACTGTGCCAAGGTATGTACGGATATTAAGATTGGTAAGAGTCCCGAATGGATGCAGAGAAGACTTGCTTCCTGCGGAATCAGACCTATTAACAATTTGGTTGACATTACAAACTACGTTATGATGGAATACGGCCAGCCAATGCATGCTTTTGATTATAATACTATTGCAGGCGGTAAAATTGTTGTTAAGCGTGCTAAAGACGGGGATAAATTCGTTACTTTAGATGGTCAGGAAAGAAATCTTGATTCACAGATGCTTATGATTTGTGATGCGGAAAAGGAAATCGGTATTGCCGGTATCATGGGTGGCGAAAATTCCATGATTACAGATGATGTTAAAACCGTTGTATTTGAGAGTGCAACCTTTAACGGTGCTAATGTAAGAAAGAGTGCAAAAAGATTAGGCCTCAGAACCGATGCTTCCGGTATCTTTGAAAAGGGACTTGATCCGGTTAACGCAGAAGACGCTATTAACAGAGCCTGTGCTTTAATTGAAGAACTTGGCTGTGGTAAAGTTGTAAGCGGAATGGTTGATGTTAAACTACCTATTAAACCATTAAGAAGAATTAAGTTCAGACCGGAAAAGATTAATGAACTTCTTGGAACAGATGTGTCAAGAGAAGATATGTTAAGCATATTTGAAAGATTAGAGCTTAAACTTGATGGCGAAGATATTGTAGTACCATCATTCAGACAGGATGTAGAAAGCATTGCGGATTTAGCTGAAGAAGTTTGCAGATTCTATGGTTATGACAAGGTGCCTTCAACGTTGCCTAACGGAGAGGCTACTACCGGTAAAATGTCATTTAAGATGCGTATCGAAGGAAAAGCAAGGGATATTGCAGAATGTAACGGCTTTTCACAAGGAATGTGTTATAGCTTTGAAAGTCCTAAGGTATTTGATAGATTAATGCTTCCTGAAGATGCTGTGGAAAGAAAAGCAGTAGTTATTTCCAATCCGTTGGGAGAGGATTTCTCAATCATGAGAACCATTCCGTTAAATGGTATGCTTACAAGCCTTGCAACCAATTATAACAGACGTAACAAAGATTGCAGGTTATATGAACTGGGAAATATCTATCTGCCAAAGACACTTCCGTTAGAAGAATTACCGGATGAGAGAATGCAGTTTACTTTAGGTATGTATGGTGAGGGTGATTTCTTTACCATGAAAGGTGTAGTTGAAACCTTCTTTGAAACCATAGGTATGACAGGAAGAGTAAATTATAATCCAAATACAGACAGAAGTTATTTGCATCCGGGAAGAAAAGCCGATATTATCTACAATGGTGTATGCGTAGGTTATTTGGGTGAAATCCATCCGGAAGTTGCTGATAACTATAATATCGGAACGAAGGTATATGTGGCAGTTCTTGATATGCCGAATGTTGTGCCATTTGCAACCTTTGAACGTAAATATGAAGGAATTGCTAAGTTCCCTGCCGTTTCCCGAGATATCAGTATGGTAGTTCCAAAAACCGTGCTTGCAGGTGATATTGAAAATATGATTATCCAGCGAGGCGGTAAGATTCTTGAATCTGTTAACTTGTTTGATATATACGAAGGTGCGCAGATTAAAGAAGGATATAAGTCTGTAGCATACTCCATTACTTTCAGGGCAAAAGACAGAACGCTTGAGGAAAATGATATTACCGGAGCGATGAAAAAGATACTTAATGGTTTGGAAAGTATGGGAATTGAATTACGTGCATAGGTAATTAAGATAAGAGCCTCCTATTAATTAAGGAGGCTCTTTTTTGATGGTGCGTTAGGCGGTTGCAACCATTCCGTTTGCTTCTTTATAGCGGTAAATCATTTCGGCATGTTCCTGTTCCTCTGTCTGGATATGATTTAAAAGCTTACGTATGGCATGACTTGTGAAATGATATAAATCATTATCATAAGTTGAGGATACATATTTTTCATTAGCGATGCTGTCTGTGCAAAGAAGCTCGTCATGTTTTTTGTCTTCTGAATTTGTCATGTTAGTATATGTTGCGTTTGGCTTATAAGACATTACTTTTGAGTCTTTGTTTTCAATAGTAGGTATATTGCCGTTAAGGGTATCGTTAATTGAGTTTAAGTGTTCTTCTTCCTCTTTTTTGATAGTACGGAATAAAGTGGCAAGTTCAGGGTCCTTAGCGCTGTTTGCATAGAATTCATATTTTTCTACGCATGTTTTTTCCTGATGTTTAAGCTCGTTTAATAATGTTTTTTCTTTTTCTGTTAACTGCATAATAATGCCTCCTTATAATTTTATTTAGTTAGTATGGACATTAGTCAGATATTTATTCGTTGAAGTTTTTGGATAAGTATGTAATAATTTTTTAAAATGAATAAAGAAAGAGTAATTGAAATGAAAACATCTGATTTTTATTATGATCTTCCGGAAGAACTTATTGCACAGGATCCGCTTACGGACCGTTCGTCATCGAGACTCCTTGTGCTTGATAAGGATGACGGAGAAATAGAACATAAACATTTTTTTGATATTGCCGACTATCTTAAAGAAGGAGATTGCCTTGTGTTAAATAATACTAAGGTTATTCCGGCGCGCCTAATCGGGAAAAAAGAAGATACGGGAGCTGTGGTTGAAATCCTTCTCTTAAAAAGAATTGATAAAGATATATGGGAAACACTTGTCCGTCCCGGTAAAAAACTTAGAACCGGCGCAAAAGTTGTTTTTGGAAATGGTGAGTTACGGGCGGTTATCGAAGAAGTAAGGGAAGACGGAAACCGGTATGTAAGATTTGAATATGACGGCATTTTTGAGGAAGTGTTGTTAAGTTTGGGAGAGATGCCTTTGCCTCCTTATATTACGCATAAACTTAAAGATAAAAACAGATATCAGACAGTATATGCCAAATATGAAGGAAGTGCTGCGGCGCCGACGGCCGGTTTACACTTTACGGAGGAACTTCTTAATAAAATAAGTGCTAAGGGAATAAAAATAGCCTATGTTACCCTGCATGTCGGTTTGGGTACTTTCAGACCGGTTAAGGTTGAAGATGTGACAAACCACCAGATGCATTCGGAATATTATGAAGTGTCAGAAGAAGCTGCGGCTGTTATTAACGAAACACGTAAAAACGGCGGAAGGGTTATTTGTGTAGGTACCACAAGCGTCAGAACTGTTGAAAGTGCAGCGGATGATAACGGAAATCTAAAGGAATGTTCCGGGGATACGCAAATTTTTATATATCCCGGGTATAAGTTTAAAGTGGTAGATTGTCTCATTACTAATTTCCATTTGCCGGAATCGACATTAATTATGCTTGTTTCGGCACTTGCAGGAAAAAACAACATCATGAATGCTTATAAATGTGCCGTAGAAGAAAAATATAGATTTTTTTCCTTTGGAGATGCAATGTTTATAACAAATATAACTTGTAATAAATTGACGAATAGTATAAAATAGTTATAGGGTTATGAACGTGTAAGTAAGGAGAAGGACATGGAAGAGAGAAGAAAAAATCCCAGATTGGAATTAGAATCAAAATTGATTATTAAACGTCTTGATAATCAGAATGATGCACAGGAAACAATGATTGATGTAATTGATGTTTCTAAAACCGGAGTTGGTTTCAATTGTGAAGTTCCGCTTACAATCGGAGCAGTGTATGAAGCGTTTCTTACTATTTGGACTAAGGAAGTTATTCACGCGTTTATCGAAGTTGTAAGAATTGAGAAGATAGGAGCCAAATTTGTATACGGAGGCATTTTTGTAGGAATGCCTGAATTGGATTCCCAGAGAATTGATGTATATGCAACTGTAAATCAGATGCAATCATAATATATCGTAATAGGTAATAGAGGCATTGTGCAATAAACTATAAGATAAGACGAGGTGGAGATTATGGATACGAAGATTTTGCTTGAAAACGGAACTAACGAATTAGAGGTTCTTGAGTTTACGCTGAACGGTAATTCTTATGGTATTAATGTGGCGAAGATTAAAGAGATTATACCGTATCAAAAAGTAACTCCGGTTCCAAATGCACATCCAAGTATTGAAGGTGTATTTATGCCAAGAGATACAATGATAACAGCGATTGATTTGAAGAATTGTATTCAGCTCGGTGAATCCGGCGAAGGCGGACTGTTTATTATTACTAACTTTAATAAGTTAGATATTGCATTCCATGTAGATTCAGTTATCGGAATTAACAGAGTATCATGGCAGGATATTATTAAACCGAATGCTACGATTTCTACTTCAGAATCAGGTGTGTCCACCGGTATTGTAAAATTAGGTGAGAAATTAATCATTATTCTTGATTTTGAGAAGATTGTTACTGATATTAATCCGGAAACCGGTTTAAAGGTAAGCGAAATTGAAGAATTAGGTGAACGTAACAGAAACGGTGTGCCGATTCTTATTGCTGAAGATTCAGCTCTTTTGAGACAGTTAATCGTTGATTCATTACATAAGGCCGGCTATTCAAACCTCATTCATACCGAGAATGGTGCTGAAGCATGGGAGATTATTTCTAAGTATAAAGCAGAAGGTACTTTGAGTGAACATGTGCGTTGTGTAATCACTGATATCGAGATGCCTATTATGGATGGTCATCGTCTGACGAAGCTTATTAAGTCCGATGATGATGCCAGCAATATACCGGTTGTTATTTTCTCATCTCTTGTTAATGAAGAAATGAGAAGAAAGGGCATGGCTCTCGGTGCAGATGCACAGTTGTCAAAGCCTGAAATTGTAAATCTTGTAAAAGAAATTGATAAGCTCGTTTTATAATGAAAAGCCGGTCTTAGGACCGGCTTTTAAAATAATATAGGATAAGGATATTATAATGGAATATAGTAAGGAAAAATTAATTCAGGATATTAATGAAGCAGAGAGAGTACTTGTCGGAATAGGAAAAGAATTTTGTCTAAATGATAATATTAATAGTACAGAGGTTGCATCCGCATATGAAAAGCTAGCAGTGCTTCTTAAGGATAAAGAATATTTTGTAGTAACTTTAACAACAGATGATATTATTTATACATCATCCGTTGATACAGAAAGAATTGTTGCACCGTGTGGCAGCATTAACAGATATCAGTGCAATAATAATTGTGAAGATAAAATATATACTTTAGAAGATATTAGCCATACGCCGGTTTGTCCTGTATGTAATGGAAAACTTGTGCACAATACAGTAGAAGCAGAAGTGTATAATGAAAAGGGTTACTTGGACTATTGGCAAAAGTACACACAGTTTTTACAGAATACATTGAACAAAAAAACAGTTTTGCTTGAATTGGGGGTCGGAATGCAATTTCCGGGTATTATCCGTTTCCCTTTTGAAAAAACATGCTTTTACAATAATAAAGCAATCTTATACCGTATAAACGGTATGTTGCCTCAAGTGCCGGTTGAACTGGCAGAGAAAGCTTATGAAGTGAATGAAAATGCAGTCGTGTTTTGCCGAAATGAATTTGTAATATAATATAAAGTGTGATAAAATAATTCAATTAAGAGCATATAACTATCGGAGGATATTTAATGAATTCCAGTGAACAGTATCTCGACAGTTTGTTACAGGGAACCGTAATGGCTGACGCCGGTAAGGATTCGGGTATGGAGCGTATTGCAGCTCTTCAGAATATGAATAACGAGACAGAAGAAACTCCTGAAGATTTCTTTTTGATGGATGATTTGAGTTCAAATGATGCTATGGCAGATTTGGATTCTTTTGGTGCGGTTTCTGATGAAAGTTTCAATGAGGAAAATGATTCTTTATTGGATATTCCGGAAGTAGAAGAAGAGCCTGAGTCAGAAAATGAACCAGAGGCGGAAAAGGAAATCTTACCTGAAGATTTCTTTTTGATGGATGATTTGTTTGCTAATAGCAGCGAAAGCTCAGATGATATGCATGACTTCTTTAGCGGAGAAGAAATGATGCAGGAAGATGAGTTGTTCTTGCAGGAAGATGCTTTGTTAAATAATACATTAGTTAGCCAGGAAACCCATGAGGCCCATGATGATTTGGTGATTCCTGAAAATCCTACAGACAATGAATTTGCATTTGGGAATAATGATGAACTTGCTGAAATAGGTGCTCTTTTGAATGCGGACTTAAATACGGATTCACTGAATAATAACGATGATATGTTAGCTTTGCTTGAAGGTATTTCGGGTGATGAAACGCTCGAAGAATCGCAGGCAGGTGATTTTGATATATTTGCAATGGATTCCATTGACGAGGAACCGGCTGGAAGTATACCGGATGTTTCGGATACCGCTGCAACAAAGGAACAGGATGATGATGTTTTATTTGCAAATCCTCAGATGATGACGGGTCCTCTTGAACAGAACGGAGTTAATGAAAAACGTAAAAAAGAAAAGAAAGTAAAAGAAAAAAAGGTTAAGGAAAAGAAAGTTAAAGAAAAGAGGGTTAAGGAAAAGAAGGTTAAGGAAAAGAAGGTAAAGGAAAAGAAAACTAAGGGTGATGATTCTGCTTCACAAATTCCTTCAAATCCGATGTTCCCGGACCAGTCCGGCCTTGAAATAGAAACTCTTTTTGAAGGTGACAGTATTGATGATATTCAGGAAAAACCGAAGAAAAAATCCGGTTTCTTTGCTAAAATAACGGAAGCTTTATTTACTGAATATGAAGAAGATGATTCTTCTAATGAGAAGAGTAAAAAGAAAAAAGGTAAGAAAGATAAAGATTCAGATGAATCACAAGCTGTATCAGATGAAAATACGGATATTTTACGTGAGCTTGATGAAGAAGATGAAAATGATTCAGATAACTTAAAAAAGAAAAAGGGTAAAAAGGACAAAAAGAAAAAAACAAAGGAAAAACCGGAGAAGAAACAGAAAGAAGCCGACCGGGATGCCGGTAAAAAACTTCCGATTAAAAAAATAGCTATTATTTTATTTGTTGCTGTTTCATTAATGGTTATTATTATTCTTGTGGCAATTAATGTTCCGGTTGCTATTAGGAAACAGGCTGCCAGAAGAGCTTATTACACGGATTGTGATTATAAAAAGGCATATAAAGAGTTAAAAGGACTTGATCTTAATAAGAGTGATAAAATTTTATTAGATAAGATCTCAACATTGTTACGTGTGGAAACTAAGCTTGATACATACGAATTGCATATGCATCTTGGCGAGAGACTCGAAGCGCTTGACTCACTTTTTGATGGTGTAATCAGGTATCGTAATATGTGTGATAAAGCAGAAGAAATGCAGTACAACATTTCCGATAAACTTGATGATATATATGTAAGAATTCTTGAAAAATTTGAAAAGGAATTTAATCTTACGGAAAATGATGTCAATGAAGTGCTTACCTATGAAGATGATGTAATATATACTAAAATATTGCATTCTGTAATTGAAGGAAACGGTATTGATATTTTTTCACAAAAAGTACCTGATGAACCGATAAACAGTAACAATAGTATGAATAATACGGATGGACTTGAGAATGTTCTTCCGGGTGAACAAGATGCTATTGATCAGGTAAATGATTATATAAATAATCTCTGAAAGGAACTTAAATAAATGATAGCTATTATTGATTATGATGCCGGTAATGTAAAAAGTGTTGAAAAGGCATTTGAGCATCTTGGCGAGGAAGTAGTGCTGACGAGAGATAAGAATATTCTCTTAAGTGCTGAAAAGGTCGTGCTTCCGGGCGTGGGTAATTTTGGAGATGCAATGGCTAGAATTAACCAATACAATTTAAAACCTGTTATTGAAGAAATTATTGCAAAGAAAACTCCGTTTTTAGGAATTTGTCTCGGACAGCAGTTGTTATTTGAGACAAGTGAGGAAAGCGAAGGTGTAGAAGGACTTGCAATTCTTAAGGGAACCATTAAGAGAATTCCGGATTCGCCGGAGCTTAAAGTACCTCAAATCGGATGGAATAATTTAACGTATCCGAATAAAAGTAAATTATTTGAAGGTATCGAAGAAGGTTCATATGTATATTTTGTACATTCTTATTATGTAGATGCTTTAGATAAATCCATAGTAGCAGCCACTACAGAATATGGAGTAACAGTGGATGCTGCAATAGAGTCAGAAAATGTATTTGCATGCCAGTTCCATCCGGAGAAGAGCTCTGCGGTAGGAATGCAGATATTGAGTAATTTTTTGAAGTATAACAGGGAGAATAAGTAAATGCATACAAAAAGAATAATTCCTTGTCTTGATGTCAAGAATGGCAGGGTTGTAAAGGGTGTTAATTTTGTTAATTTAATAGATGCAGGTGACCCGGTTGAAGCTGCCGTGGAATATGATAAGGCCGGTGCGGATGAGCTTGTTTTTCTTGATATAACCGCATCCAGTGATAATAGAAATACCGTAGTTGATATGGTAAGAAGAGTAGCGGAAAAGTTGTTTATCCCATTTACCGTAGGTGGTGGTATAAGAACTGTCGAGGATTTTAAAACGATCCTTCGCGAAGGTGCCGATAAGATAGCGGTTAATTCAGCTGCTATTATGAACCCGAATTTGATTAGTGAGGCTGCGGATAAATTCGGAAGCCAATGCGTGGTAGTAGCAATCGATGCAAAAAAACGTCCTGACGGTTCGGGGTATAATATTTTTAAAAACGGCGGACGGGTTGATATGGGAATAGATGCTGTAGAATGGGCGATGAAAGCATGTGAACTCGGAGCAGGAGAAATATTACTTACCAGTATGGATTGCGACGGAACAAAAGCCGGTTTTGATAATAATCTTACAAAATTAGTAGCGGAAAATGTCAGCATTCCTGTAATTGCATCCGGCGGAGCAGGAACATTGGAACATTTTTATGATACTTTAACGGTGGGTAAAGCAGATGCAGCCCTTGCGGCATCCCTTTTCCATTTCAAAGAATTAGAAATTAAACAGGTTAAGCAATATTTACGTGAAAAAGGAGTATCGGTAAGATTATAGTATGCCACCTATTAATAACGACTGGTTAGTTCCTCTAAAAGAAGAATTTCATAAAGAATATTATAAAAAACTGCATGCAACGGTTGTAAAGGAATATAATTCCTGTCAGGTATTTCCGCATGCAGACGATATTTTTAATGCTTTCCATTTGACACCTTTTGGAAAAGTAAAAGTGGTGATTATTGGACAGGACCCGTACCATAATATAAATCAGGCACATGGATTGTGTTTTTCTGTTAAGCCTACGGTGGACATTCCGCCATCTTTAGTTAATATTTATCAGGAATTAAGAGATGATTTGGGATGTAAAATCCCGAATAATGGTTATCTTGTTAAATGGGCTGAACAAGGCGTTTTGATGCTTAATACGGTTCTTACGGTAAGGGCACATCAGCCTAATTCCCATAGAGGTATCGGTTGGGAACAGTTTACGGATGCTGCAATTAATGCACTTGCCTGTGAAGACCGCCCGATTGTTTTTATCTTGTGGGGCAGTCCGGCCCAGAAAAAGGCTGTTATGCTTAATAATCCTAAGCATCTTATATTAAAAGCACCACATCCGAGCCCGCTTTCGGCATACAGAGGGTTTTTTGGAAGTAAACCATTTAGTAAAACCAATGATTTTTTAGTTAGTAACGGTTTAACACCAATTGATTGGCAGATAGAAGATATCAGGTAAAGATATCTTCTTTTTTTTGTAAACTATGTTGACATGATATATAATCTTATGTATAGTGTTCCTATAAAGAACTACTATGGAGTTGGATGAGGTGTTATATGAGTGAACATTTAATTGAAAGCTGTATACCCTTTGGTTTATCCAGACAGGAGGCAACCATTTATCTTTTTCTTCTGCAAAATGAAGCTATGAGTGGTTATGAGGTGTCGAAGCAAACCGGAATATCACGTTCCAATGTATATAGTTCGTTAGCTTCTTTGGTAGAAAAGGGAGCTTCTTGCGTAATAGAAGGCAATCCGTCTAAGTATATTGCTGTTTTACCGGATGAGTTTTGTGATAACAGAATACGTGAATTAGTAAAACACCGTGATTATCTTAAACGAAATATAACAAAAGCTAATGAAACGCAGGAAGGCTATATTACTATCAGCGGTATTAAGAATATTGCAGATAAGATTTATCATATGCTCCGTGATGCGAAAGAACGTGTATATGTATCAGTATCAGGAGAAAATCTGAAGATAATGGATTATGCTTTAAGAGAATGTTCCGAACGTAATATTAAAGTAGTAATTTTGTGTGATGATAATATACAACCGGATTATTCCTGTGAATTTTATTTTAGTGATGAAAAAGCATCGCAACTAAGATTAATTGTAGATTCCAAATATGTATTAACCGGAGAGATTAAAGGTAATAATTCAGATAATTGTTTATATTGTGCACAACCGAATTTTGTGAATGTATTTAAGGATGCACTTAGAAATGAAATTAAACTAATAAAGTTATACAAGGGAGAGAATAAAGATGAGTAAATTACCATTTGTAACAAAAGAGCAGATTGAAGAAATTGTAAAGAAATATCCTACACCTTTTCATATTTATGATGAAAAAGGAATCCGAGAAAATGCACAGGCAGTAAAAGAAGCATTTGCGTGGAATAAAGGCTATAAAGAATATTTTGCTGTAAAAGCTACACCAAATCCTTATCTGATTGATATTTTAAGGGAATACGGTTGCGGCTGCGATTGTTCGTCTTTGACAGAACTGATGCTTTCGGAGGCTATGGGGGTTAAAGGGGAAGATATTATGTTTTCCTCAAATGATACACCGGCCAATGAGTTTAAATATGCGGCTCAAATAGGTGCTATCATAAATCTTGACGATTTTACACATATTCAGTTCCTTGAAGATACGATAGGAAAGATTCCTGAAACTATCAGTATACGATATAACCCTGGCGGAACTTTTAAAATCACGACAGATATTATGGATAATCCGGGGGAAGCTAAGTACGGCTTCACAACAGAACAGTTATTTGAAGGTTACCGTATTTTAAAGGAAAAGGGTGCTAAAAGATTTGGTATGCATGCTTTCCTTGCAAGTAACACGGTAACGAATGATTACTATAAATTGCTTTCAAGAACACTTTTTGAAGTGGCTGTAAAAATCAAAGAAGAAGTAGGCGTTGAACTTAATTTTATCAACCTTTCCGGTGGTGTAGGAATTCCGTACAGACCGGATCAGGTGAAAAATGACATTTATAAAATCGGTGACAGTGTAAGAGAAGCTTTTGAAGAAATTCTTGTACCTGCAGGACTCGGTGATGTAGCTATCTATACAGAAATGGGCCGTTTTATGATGGGCCCTTATGGTGAACTTATTACAAAGGTTATTCATGAAAAGCATACGCATAAAGAGTACTTGGGCTGTGATGCATGCGCCGTAAACCTTATGCGTCCGGCAATGTATGGTGCTTATCATCACATAACCGTATTAGGTAAAGAAAATGAACCATGTGAATATATGTATGATGTTACCGGTTCTTTATGTGAGAACAATGATAAGTTTGCGATAGACAGAATGCTTCCAAAGGTTGAAATTGGTGATTATTTGGCTATCCATGATACGGGTGCACACGGATTTGCCATGGGATACAATTATAATGGTAAATTAAAATCTGCAGAGCTTTTGTTACAGGAGGACGGTAACATTAAACTGATAAGACGTGCGGAAACACCAAAGGATTATTTTGCAACCTTTGACAGTTTTGATATTTATAATAAGTTAAAATTCGATATAGCAGATGAATTAAAATAAATATTATGATATTTAATTAAAGTCATAAAATCTGCTTGTCAATTTTATGACTTTATGATAATATAATTTTCGGTCGTAATGACTGAATGCCGGCATGTCGGAATGGCAGACGAGGCAGACTCAAAATCTGTTGATGGCAACATCGTGTGGGTTCAAGTCCCACTGCCGGCATTAATTACTAAGGACTCCAAAAGGAGTCCTTTTTTGCTAAATAGAAAAATGCACGAAAAGTAGTGAACCGCAAGCTGCCGAGCTTGCGCTTTTTTGATTAATTACTTGTGAAAATGGAAAAAATAAGATATAATCTGAGTATTAATGTGCAAATAACAAAGGAGACTCTGATATGAGTGAAAAGAGAAGTAGTTTTAGTGGGAAAATAGGCTTTGTTCTTGCTGCTGCGGGCTCAGCGGTAGGATTGGGTAATATTTGGCGTTTCCCATATCTTGCAGCTAAATATGGCGGAGGTATTTTTTTGCTGGTATATTTAATTTTAGCAATAACCTTCGGATTTGCCCTTATGACGGCAGAAATAGCAATTGGTAGAAAAACCGGTAAAAGTGCAATCAGTGCATTTGGTATGCTGAGTAAAAAGTTTTCATTTGTAGGTGTGCTTGCATTTATTATTCCGGCCATTATTTTACCTTATTATTCTGTTATCGGTGGTTGGGTAGCTAAGTATTTGTTTGTATTTTCAACAGGCGGAATAAAAGAAGCTGCAACAGATACTTTCTTTACGGACTATATAGCAAGTCCTATAGAACCTATCGGATGGTTCCTTTTATTTATAGGTTTAACAGCACTTATCGTATTATTTGGTGTTGAAAAAGGTATTGAAAAAGTAAGTAAATTTATGATGCCTATCCTTGTAATACTCGTCCTTTTTGTGTCAGTATACGGAATGACAGTACCGGGTGCACTTGATGGTGTGATTTATTACTTAAAACCGGATTTCAGTAAGTTCTCTGCAACTACAGTCCTTGCTGCAATGGGACAGATGTTTTACTCGATGTCGCTTGCGATGGGTATTATGATAACCTATGGTTCTTATATGAAGAAGGATGTTAACCTTTCATCATCCGTAAAACAAATTGAATTTTTCGATACAGGAATTGCTTTTTTAGCAGGTTTAATGATTATTCCGGCCGTCTTTGCATTCTCAGGTGGTGATGCTGCTGCACTTAATAAAGGACCGGGACTCATGTTTGTTACCCTTCCGAAAGTATTCAACAGTATGACCGGCGGTACAGCAATCGGTATAGTGTTCTTCCTATTAGTTTTATTTGCAGCACTTACTTCGTCTATTTCGTTATTTGAGACTGTGGTCTCTGTTGTAAGGGATAAACTTGGATGGAACAGAAAAGTAACTTGTTTGGTAGTTCTTGTATTCAGTGTTGCTTTAGGAATTCCGTCTTCGTTAGGATTTGGTGTTTGGGATAGCATTTCAGTAATGGGATTAACTATTCTTGATATGTTTGATTTTATCAGTAATAATGTATTAATGCCGATTGTTGCATTATTTACATGTATTCTTATTGGATATGTTATTAAGCCAAAGGCAATTATTGAAGAAGTTGAACTTACCGGAAAATTCAGCAGAAAAAAATTATTTACAGTAATGATTAAGTATATAGCACCAATTTGCATTGTGTTAATTCTTATTTCATCCATTTTAGATGTACTCGGAATTATGAAAATATAACGATAAAGCTCTGTATTCAGAATAGTCTGGTACAGAGCTTTTGAATTTAATTATTCTCTTTTTTTTATTATTAAAATCGTGTATAGTAATAAGAGAGATTTTATACAGAGGTACAATCATGAATTGTAAAATGACTGAAAAATTAATCCCAAAATTCATAGATAATAAACTGGATGAGTATGAGCTGGATGAGTTTGTTGCACACACAGACCAATGCGAGCAATGTAAGGAAGAATTGTCAATCCAGTTTTTGGTTTCTGTTGGTATGGAGCGTCTTGAAGAAGGTGGTACATTTGATCTTGGCGGTGAATTGGCACTAAAGCTTAATAACAGTAGAAACAGGGTAATAAGAACAAAGAAGAAAAATAATTTTTATCTTATTTTAGAACTCTTGTTTGTTTTAGCTGTTTTGGTATTTGCTATATTATTTATTTATTAAATATATATTCCGGAGGAATTGATTTGAAAGAAAAGATCGTATTAATTGATGGACATAGCATATTAAACAGAGCCTTTTACGGATTGCCGGATTTGACAAATTCAAAAGGATTTCATACTAATGCCATTTATGGTTTTTTGAATATTATGTTCCGAATTTTGGAGGAAGAAAAACCGGAATACCTGACCGTTGCCTTTGATGTCAGTGCGCCTACGTTCCGACATGAAATGTACAAGGAATATAAAGGAACCAGAAAACCCATGCCACAGGAGCTTAGAGAGCAGGTCCCTATGATGAAGGATGTTTTAAATGCGATGGGGATTAAGGTTGTAGAGAAGGCAGGGCTTGAAGCAGATGATATTTTAGGTACAATTGCAAAAAAGAGTGAAGCGGACGGCTTACTGGTTGCTTTGATTTCCGGTGACCGTGATTTATTGCAGGTTGCTACCGATAATATAATGGTACGTATACCTAAAACCAATAAAGGAAAAACGGTTATTGAGAATTATAATACGCAGGATGTTATAGATAAATATATGGTTCCTCCTTTGGGGATTATTGAATTAAAGGCACTTATGGGAGATTCGTCTGATAATATTCCCGGTGTAAAAAAAGTTGGGGAAAAAACAGCAACTTCTTTACTTGTAGAGTATAATTCCATAGAAAATCTCTACGAGCATATTGAAGAAATTACTAAAAAAGGTCTTCATGATACGCTTGTGGAAGATAAAGAAATGGCTTTTTTAAGTAAAAAGCTTGCGACAATCAATATAAATGCTGATTTTGATTATAACAGGGAAGAAGCACGTATTGGAAATTTTTACACAAAAGAAGCATATGCACTTTTCAGGGAACTTGATTTCAAAAACCTGTTAAAGAATTTTGAAGAAACTGATAAGAGTGCAGTAACTAATGCATCTTACACATTGATTGATGCGCCGGAAAAACTTGAAAATATAAGTTTTTGTGATAAAATAATCGGTCTGCATGTATTAGAAAGTGACGGCAGATGCATTGCGGCAATAGCATCAGAAGATGAAACTTATGTTATTAATGTGGAAGAAACGAAATCTTTCCTTAATAAAGCAATAAATGAGGCACAAAAAGTGTCTGTTTTTGATGTAAAAAAACTGTATGGCGTGCTTTCATGTGACAATTTAAATAAACTTTTTTGCACCAATATCGCGGCATATCTGTTAAACCCTTTAAAATCAGATTATGAGATACAGGACGTGGCACGTGATTATGCTGCGCTCCAATATAAAGGATATGAAGAGTTATGGCCAAAAACGGATATGTCAAAAGTGTTTGATAATCACTTTGAAATGCTGAGCCAATACATGGCAGATTGTGCAAAAGGAAATTATCTTTCCCTGCCGGTTATGAATGAAAAGTTAATAGAATTCGGCATGGATAAACTCTTTTTTGATATCGAAATGCCTCTTTCAAAAGTTCTTTTTGATATGGAACAAGTTGGTATTTTAGTTAAAAAGCAAGAACTTGAAGCATACGGTGTGATGCTTAAGGAAGCAATTGATAAGATTGAAATTAAAATATACGATGCTGCAGGGGAAACTTTTAATATTAATTCTCCGAAACAGCTGGGCGTTATTTTGTTTGAAAAAATGGGGCTTCCAAGCGGTAAGAAAACGAAGACGGGATATTCTACAAGTGTGGAAGTCCTTGAGAAGCTTTCAACGGAGTATCCTTTTGTTAGCGATATTCTTGAGTATCGTGCATTAACGAAATTGAAATCAACCTATGCAGACGGTCTTTCGGGATATATACGGGAGGATGGAAGAATTCATACGAATTTCAACCAGACTATTACAGCAACCGGACGTATCAGTTCGACAGAGCCTAATCTTCAAAATATACCGACAAGAACTGAACTGGGACGCCAGATACGTAAGGTATTTGTGCCAAAAGAGGGTTTTGTTTTTACGGATGCTGATTATTCACAGATTGAGCTCCGTCTAATGGCGCATATGTCCGGAGATGAAGAGTTAATAGAGGCTTATAAGCAGGATGCGGATATTCATAGAATAACAGCTTCAAAAGTATTTCATGTTCCGTTTGAAGAGGTAACACCTCAATTGAGAAGAAATGCAAAAGCTGTTAATTTTGGTATAGTGTACGGAATTAGTTCTTTTGGTTTAAGTCAGGACTTAAGTATTTCAAAAAAAGAAGCGGCTGAATATATTAATCAATATTTCTCCACTTATCCCGGAGTTAAGAGCTTCTTGGATACAACGGTAGCAAAAGCTAAAGAAGAAGGATATACCGCAACACTTTTCGGAAGAAGACGTCCGATACCGGAACTTAATTCTTCTAACTTTATGCAGAGAAGTTTTGGTGAGCGTGTAGCCATGAATGCACCGCTTCAGGGAACTGCTGCGGATATTATGAAAATAGCGATGATATCAATACATCGTGCTTTTATTGATAATAACATGAAGTCAAGAATGCTGTTGCAGGTTCATGATGAAGTTTTAATAGAAACGGCATTGGAAGAAAAAGAGAAGGTGTATGAGATTGTAACGGATGCGATGATGAATGCAGCTAATCTCTTGGTTCCTTTAGCTATAGACATACATTCAGGAGACAACTGGTATGAAGCAAAATAAATTCAAAGCTATCGGAATCACAGGTGGCGTTGGATGCGGTAAATCCGCCATTATGCAATTTTTAAAAGATAATTATAATTGTGATATTGTGCTTGCTGATAATGCGGCGCATGAGATTAGAAAAAAAGGTACTTCCTGTTATGAAAGATTAATTGATCTTTTGGGAAAAGATATTCTTCTTCCGGATGGTGAGATTGATAAAGCAAAAATGGCATCTGTTATTTTTACGGATGACACTATTCTTAAGAAAGTAAATGCAATTATACATCCGGAAGTTAAAGCGTATATTAAATCCCGTATAGCCTCATTAAGAGAAGAAGGAAGTGTTGATTTTTTCTTTTTGGAAGCGGCACTGTTAATTGAAGATAATTATAGTGAAATTCTTGATGAAATATGGTATATTTACGCTAGTGAGGAAACAAGACGTAATCGTCTGAAGATTAGCCGGAACTATACGGACGAAAAAATTGATTCCATAATGGATAATCAGTTGTCTGAAGAAGAGTTTAAAAAGCATTGTCAGTTTGTTATAGATAATGATAAAGATTTGGAAGATACATATACACAACTTAAGGTTAAATTGGAGGAGTACCTGTGATTAATAATAAGTATGTATTCGGTCTTGATATCGGAACGAGAAGTATTGTGGGAACTGTCGGTTATATGGAACGAGACAGGTTTGTGGTAGTTGCCCAGTTAGCTGTGGAGCATGAAACACGTGCCATGATTGACGGACAGATTCATGATATTTCAAAAGTCGGTCAGACAATTAAAAAAGTTAAGAACCAGTTGGAAGAAAGAATAAACAGCGGACTTAATGACGTATGTATTGCTGCCGCAGGACGTGTCTTAAGAACAGTTGACGTGCATACAGAAATTCAATTTGAAAGCGAAAAGAATGTAAAAGAAGAAGATGTGTATGCATTAAATTCAAAAGCGGTTGAAACCGCGTATGATGAATTCCTTAAGAAAGATAATCAGGGAACCCATTTTTACTGTGTTGGAAATTCGGTTGTAAAGTATTACTTAAATGATTATCCTATACAGAATCTGGTGGATCACAAAGCACAATCTATCGGGGTTGATCTTATTGCTACCTTCCTTCCTAATGATGTTGTAGACGGCTTGTATAAGGCGGTAGAATATGCCGGTTTACATGTACTTAATCTTACGCTGGAACCTATTGCGGCAATGATGGTTGCAATACCTGAAAATTATCGTATGCTCAACATTGCGCTTGTGGATGTTGGCGCCGGAACGAGTGATATTTCCATCACAAAAGATGGCAGCATCGTTTCATATGGTATGCTCCCGATTGCAGGGGATATATTAACGGAAGCAATAGCAGGTAAATGTCTTGTTGATTTTAATACAGCGGAACAGATTAAAATGGATTATTCGTTTGGCCGTGAAATCAAATTTATTGATATTATGGGACTTAGTCAGGTAATTACAAAGGAAGAACTTGATGAAACCATACTTCCGATTGTAGATAAAATGGCAAAAGATGTTGCTGATAAACTTATAGATTTAAATGGAGGAAAGCCGGTAAGCGCCGTGTTTGTTGTTGGCGGTGGCGGAAAAATTCCATATTATACAGAAAAGTTAGCCGGTTATCTTGGTATTCAGCCGGAACGTGTCGCTATAAGAGGCCGGGAAGTAATGGGCAAGATTGACTTCAAGGATGAAACGATAGAAAAAGATTCCTTGCTGGTTACTCCTATAGGTATTTGCTTAAGTTATTATGAACAAAGCAATAACTTTATCTTTGTGACCTTTAATCAGGAAAGAGTAAAGTTATATAATAACGGCAGACTTGCAGTGGTAGATGCGGCTATGAACGCAGACTTTGCAAGTGACGGATTGTTCCCGAGACGTGGCGATGAACTTGTGTTTAAGGTAAATGGTAAAGAACGTATTGTGCGTGGTGAACTTGGAGAGTCAGCAGTAATTACCGTAAATGGTAAAGCGGCTGATATTCATACGGAAGTCCATGAAAACGATATTATTAATGTTATTGTATCCACGAAAGGTAAGCCTGCAATACGTACAGTAAAAGAATTGCCGGAAGCTTTACACACAATTGATATAGTCTTAGACGGCAAAAATGTCAGCTTACCGGTGGTTGCTTATGTGAATGATGAGCCAAAAACGGAGTTTTATGAAATACAGGCAGGCGATGATGTAGTAATTGCGGATTACTATACCGTAAGACAAATTGTAGAAGTGTTGGATATATCTGTAAATGCCGGTTTGTCCGTTATGGTAAATAATCAGGAAGCATCTTACGAAACAAAGGTGTATGCAAACTTTAAGGTGGATTTTTCACATGAAGAAGTGTACACTGAATCAGGTAATAATGATGAAACCGTAGCAGACAGCGTTCCTGATGAAAGCGCGCCTGTGGAAGCTGAAGAAAGTATTCCGGTAGGTCCAAGAAGAATAGATGTAATTGTTAACGGCAGACCTGTGACGATGAATGGAAAAAGTGAATATATATTTGTTGATATTTTCGATTATATTGATTTTGATTTATCAAAACCGCAGGGAAAAGGTATTGTAACGAAAGTAAACGGACAGCCGACACAGTATATGAGCACAATTAACAGTGGCGATTCAATAGAAGTTTATTGGAAAAATGATTAGAAAAGTGGTTTTTAGATGAGATTATGTAGCATTGCAAGCGGAAGCAGCGGGAACTGTATTTATGTTGGTTCTGATACGACTCATTTACTTGTAGATGTAGGTATTAGCGGCAAAAGAATTGAAGAAGGGTTAAATAAATTATCCTTGTCAGGAAGTGATATACAGGGAATTTTAATTACCCACGAACACAGTGACCACATTAGCGGACTTGGTGTAATTTCAAGAAAATATAATATTCCGATTTATGCTTCCTATGGTACGATTACGGCGATAAAGGAAGCAGAGGGAAGTAAGAAGATTGATGAGTCATTGTTTTTCCCGATAGATGCTGATAAGAAATTTATACTGGGTGACATGTATGTTCATGCATCAAGAATTTCCCATGATGCTAAGGAACCATTTGCATATCGTTTTTCGGATGGCAATAAAAGTGCCGGAATTATGACGGATATGGGAACCTATGATGACTATATTGTAGAATCTTTTCAGGAAATGGATGCAGTTTTAATTGAAGCAAACCATGATGTAAGAATGTTGCAGGTAGGTCATTACCCATACTATTTGAAACAGCGTATTTTAGGAAATAAGGGTCATTTGAGTAACGAATCATCCGGAAGACTTTTAAGCCGGTTATTAAATGATAAAATGCAACATGTACTGTTAGGTCATCTTAGTAAAGAAAATAATATGGCTGAACTGGCTTATGAAACGGTCCGTTTGGAAATTGAAAATGCAGATAATGCATACAGTGCAAATGATTTTGATATTAAAGTTGCAGACAGAGGACAACTGTCAGAGATAATAAACTTATAAAATTTGGAGGCAAATTATAATGAAGAAAACAATAATTACTGTAGTAGGTAAGGATACGGTAGGAATTATCGCAAAAGTTTGTACATATCTTGCAGATAACGGAATTAATATTCTTGATATTTCACAGACAATCGTACAGGGTTATTTTAATATGATGATGATCGTTGATACCAATGAGTCCACCAAGGATTTTGGATGTATGGTTGACGAAATGGAAGCGTTGGGAAATGAAATCGGCGTATTAATTAAATGTCAGCATGAAGATATTTTTAATAAAATGCACAGAATATAGAAAGGGTAACCTCAAATGATTAATATATATGAAGTAGCTGAAACCAATCAGATGATTGAACAGGAAAATCTGGATGTAAGAACCATTACATTAGGCATAAGTCTTTTGGATTGTATTGATTCTGATTTGGATGCCCTCAATAAAAAAATATATGATAAAATTACAACTTTGGCTAAAGATCTTGTGAAGACCGGAAATGAAATTGCAAAAGAGTACGGTATTCCGATTGTAAATAAAAGAATAAGTGTCACACCTATCGCACTGATTGGGGGTGCGGCATGTAAGACGACGGATGATTTTGTGACAATAGCAAAAACGCTTGACCGGGCAGGAAAAGAAGTAGGAGTCAATTTTATAGGAGGTTATTCTGCACTGGTTAGTAAAGGGATGACCAAGGCGGATGAATTACTTATCCGTTCTATACCGAAAGCGCTCGCATCAACTGAAGTTGTATGCAGCTCTGTAAATCTTGGCTCAACGAAAACCGGCATTAATATGGATGCTGTCCGTCTGATGGGTAACATTATTAAGGAAACAGCAGAAGAAACCAAAGAAAATGATTCTTTGGGATGTGCTAAGCTGGTAGTATTTTGTAATGCGCCGGATGACAATCCGTTTATGGCAGGTGCTTTCCATGGTGTAACTGAAGCTGATGCTATTATTAATGTAGGTGTCAGTGGACCGGGGGTTGTACATACCGCACTTAAAAAAGTACGTGGCGAAAGCTTTGAAGTGTTATGTGAAACCATTAAAAAGACGGCATTTAAAATAACACGTGTAGGACAATTGGTTGCAAAAGAAGCTTCTAAAAAGCTCGGAATACCATTCGGTATTATAGATTTGTCACTTGCACCCACACCGGCAGTAGGAGACAGTGTTGCGGATATCCTATGCGAAATTGGTCTGGAAAGAGCAGGGGCACCGGGAACTACGGCAGCTTTGGCACTTTTAAATGACCAGGTTAAAAAAGGTGGTATTATGGCTTCGTCTTATGTGGGCGGCTTAAGTGGTGCCTTTATACCGGTCAGTGAAGACCAAGGTATGATAGATGCGGTTATAGACGGAGCATTAACACTTGAAAAGCTGGAAGCTATGACTTGCGTATGTTCTGTAGGACTTGATATGATTGCTGTTCCGGGGGATACAAAAGCAAGTACATTATCCGGAATAATAGCAGACGAGATGGCTATCGGAATGATTAACCAGAAAACTACAGCCGTACGTATTATTCCTGTTATAGGCAAGGGTGTTGGAGAAAAAGTTGAGTTTGGCGGTTTGTTGGGATATGCCCCTATTATGCCTGTAAACAGCTTTTCCTGTGATAGTTTTATTAACCGCGAAGGAAGAATTCCGGCGCCGGTACACAGCTTCAAAAACTAATATAATACTATATAATAAGCTCTCTTATGTATGTGAAATACAATAAGAGAGCTTTTCGTTTGCTATAATTTAAGAATTAATCGTTTTAATTCATTTTGATATATACTGTTGAACTTGTTAGCAACTACAGATTGATATAAACAGGATGCATCCAAGTCATAATTAAGCTGTTTAAGAAGTAAATAATCTGTAGAATCTAAAAAATCTGATGGTTTGATAATCAGTGGTATTCGTGCCTTTTCTTTTATGGAAGATAGTAATGGAGCGGCTTCCTTTTTGAATCCCAGGACACGGGCATATTGCGAATAACCATTTTTACAAAATGCATCAATGTCGTTTCTGTTTATGTTTAATAAAATGTGTAACAGTGCACGTGACACACTGGAATACGTTTTGTCTTTTGTTTTAAGATTTAAAGTAAAGCCGGAAATGTCTTTATACGTATCCAGTAAATTCAGTATACGGTCGCTGAAGTCGGAATTTATATCAAAAAAGCTGCTATAACCATTTTTTCGTTCCATAATCAATTTATATTGAAACATGGATGAAAAGTCTTTAAGAAGAACAGGAAATGCTTTTTTGTATTCTTCTTTTAATATATTAAGTGTATTAAAAGGTAGTTGGTCATTAAGCAACGTAATATTTAAATCGTTTTCTATATGCTTTCGTATAGAGAGTGCAGAACTATAGGCATCATTAAGGCCTAAATCCTGATAGTTTGCACCGATTCGCTTAATGGTTATCGGTTGTATGGAGGAATTTACACGGTACAATGCTATTAAATACTCAATTCCCAATATGTTGTTGGGGGAAGACAATAAATCGGCAGCATTCTCTATACCGGGGGTTGCTTCCTTAAGTGCCTGCAAACGTGCAGTAGGAAACGAAAGTCCGCTTTTTAAGTTTTTTCTCAAATTTTCTTTATAATCATCTGTTTCATGATAGAGTGTCCGGGCAATCCGGCTAAGCGTATCCATGTCGCCACATTCGCTTCCGAATGCAAGATGTGTTGTAATGCCAAGGTTATTGAGTATGGATACAGCACCATTAGCAAAGTATTCAGCGCTTCCGGTTGCAAATACTACCGGTAACTCAATTACTAGATCAGCACCGGATAATAATGCCATTTTAGCACGGGAAAATTTGTCGATGATGGCGGGTTCACCCCGTTGGGTAAAGTCGCCGCTCATAACCACGACGGTATAGTCTGCGTTAGTTATTTTTTTGGATTGTTCAAGCTGATAAGCATGTCCGTTATGAAAAGGATTGTATTCAGCTATTATTCCTAAAACATTCATAAAATGTCTCCTGTAAAATACTGATAAAAAAAGTGTAACATGGATGCTTAAGATAGTCAAAAAGTTAACAAGGATTGTACTTTATTTTGCACAATAAATCACAAATTATTTCTTGTATACAATATGGAAATTCAGTATAATTATTTTAGTTATTTTAATTATTATGTTAGGGGAAACTCTCACAGGGAGGTTATAAAATGGCATTTATTGATATTATTAAAGAAAAGGCAAAATCAGATAAAAAGACAATAGTTTTACCGGAAACAAATGACAAGAGAACTTTGATTGCGGCAGCTAATATTATTAAAGAGGGTATTGCCAATATTATAATGGTTGGTAAAGAAGAGAAGATTATGGATGGTGCCGGTTGGCTTGAACTTGATCTATCCCAGGTAACTGTTATTGATCCGGATAATTGTGATAAATTTGATACTTATGCAGAAGAGTTTTATAACCTTAGAAAGTCAAAAGGAATGACTAAGGAACTTGCTGAAAAAATTCTGAAAGAAGATTATCTTACATTCGGAATTATGATGGTAAAGATGAATGATGCTGACGGTATGGTAGCAGGTGCATCTCATCCGACAGCAGATGTATTAAGACCTTCCCTACAGATACTTAGAACGGCTCCGGGCGTGAAATTGGTTTCGGGATTTTTTATTCTGGATGTGCCAAATTGTCCTTATGGTGAAAACGGTACTTTCCTTTTTGCGGACTGTGGTCTTAATCAGGATCCTACAGCGGAAGAACTTGCCGCGATTGCTGACTCGAGCGCGAGAAGTTTTAGAAATTTAATTGGTGGTAAACCTATTATTGCAATGCTTTCACACTCAACCAAAGGAAGCGCTAAGCACCCGTTGGTTGATAAAGTGGCAGAAGCAACAAGAATTGCCAAAGAAGAGTACCCGCATCTTACCATTGACGGTGAATTACAGACAGATGCAGCTCTTGTTCCCGTGGTTGCCAAAACTAAGGCTCCGGACAGTGAGGTTGCAGGACGTGCCAATGTTCTCATTTTCCCTAATCTCGATTGCGGAAATATAGGATATAAGCTTGTCGAAAGACTTGCGGGTGCAGATGCATACGGACCGATGCTTCAGGGAATTGCAAAACCGGTTAATGATTTATCCAGAGGCTGTAAGTGGCAGGATATCGTCGGTGTTGTTGCACTTACGGCAGTACAGGCACAGCTTGTATAATTAATTGGCAAATAAATGGTTAAGAATTTAACATAATGCTTGAAAAACGAAATCTTCTTTGTTACAATCCTTAGGTTGTGTTTTTTACAACGAACTATGGTTTGTACTAGGAGGAAGTTATGACAGCAACACAAATAGTGGCAATATCAATATTTATTTTGATGTTTGGGCTAATTATTACAGAAAAAATTGAAAGGCATTATGTGACGCTTGCAGGTGGACTTGCAACATTGATTGTTGTATTTGGCATATGCATGCGTGACATGGATGCTATTATTCATGTACTTAATTATAAGAGTATATTTACCCTTGATTTTTGGTATCATGCAGGAGAAAGTGCAGCAGAGTCCTCTGCCGGCATTAACTGGGAAACTATTATTTTTATTTTGGGTATGATGATAATGGTTGAAGGAATGGCTCATGCGGGTTTCTTCAGATGGTTATGTATGACTATAGCTAAAGCAGTAAAGTATAGGGTAATACCTGTATTTATTACGTTTATGCTTATGTCGGCTTTTTTATCTATGTTTATCGACAGTATTACGGTAATACTTTTCTTGGCGGCGGTAACGGTTGAACTTTCGCAGTTATTAAAGTTTAATCCGGTGCCAATGATTCTCGCTGAAATATTCTGTGCTAATCTTGGTGGTTCTGCTTCTATGTGCGGAGATCCGCCTAATATTATTATAGGAACGTCTCTTGGATATTCATTTGCTGATTTCCTGTTTAATACAGGATTGATTGCAGGAATTTCTTTAATTATCATTGTATTATATTTTTATTTCTGTTTTAGAAAAGAATTAAAAAAGAATACGGTTTCCGCATCCCAGATGAAGGATATTCCCAATCCTAAAGAAGCTATTGTAAGTAAAAAAGCATTTGGCCTCAGTGTATTCGTTTTTGCATGCGCCATTATTCTTTTGGTTACGCACGCACAAACCGGTTTATCGGTTGCTTTTATTGGAGTATTTATTTCAGTAATCACCTTGTTAACTTCAGGTAAAGATGCACTAATTTTACTTAAAAAAGTTGATTATAAAACCTTGTTGTTCTTCATTGGACTTTTTGTTGTGGTAGGCGGTCTGGAAATGACAGGAATGCTTGAAGTAATAGCTAATGTTATAAGTAAAATCAGTGGCGGAAACATAGCCCTTATGGTAGCTATTATTATTTGGGTTTCTGCTATCGCCAGTGCATTTGTTGATAATATACCTTTTGCGGCTACTATGATTCCGGTTATTAAAACGCTTTCGCTTACACAGAACGTACCGCTTACAACACTTACGTGGGCACTTGCCATGGGTACGGATATCGGAGGAAGTGCAACCCCAATCGGCGCATCAGCCAATGTTGTAGGAACCAGTGTTGCTGCTAAAGCAGGATATCCCGTTGGATGGGGCAAGTATTGTAAGTCAGCAATACCTGCAACGGTGATAGTTCTTATTATTTCAACCGCTGTCATTTGGTTAAGATATCTTTAATATATTAAATATTAATGTAAAAGGAGGTTACTCATGGATAATAAGAAACAACTAATCATTTCTGTGGGTCGTGAATTTGGAAGTGGAGGACATAAAATTGCAGAAGCTTTGGCTAAAAAGTATGATCTGCCGCTTTACGACAAAAATCTTTTGGAAGAAATTGAAGCAGAAAAAAATTTAGAACCGGGTTCATTCGGTAAATATGATGAGAAACCTAAGCGCCGTTTGTTTTACAGGACTGTAAAAGGTCATAGTAATTCTCCGGAAGAGAATATAGCTATGCATCAGTTTGAATATCTTAAGAAAAAAGCTGACAAGGGAGATTCTTTTGTTATTGTCGGAAGATGTGCAGAAGATGTGCTTCACGATTATAAGGCAATGATATCAATATTTATCCTGGGCGATTTCGATGTTAAGGTTAACAGAATTTCAGAATTGCATAATATCAGTAAATCAAAAGCAGAAGATATGATTCGTGATAAAGATAAAAAACGTAAATCTTATCATAATTATTACTGCAAAGGTAAATGGGGAGATTCAAGATGCTATGATTTTTCCATTAACAGTTCCAGAATGGGAATTGAAAAAACAGTTGCCATAATATCAGATTATATTGATATGAGATTGGATGATATGTAAAGAATGAAGATAATTAAGAAAAGAGCGCTTGCCGGAATTGAATTAAAGAAAAGACATGCACTTATTACGGAGAAGATAAAAGAATCTGCATTATCAGTTATACCGATTATTGTAATTGTTATGATAATGTGTCTTACCTTTGCTCCTTTAAGGACTGACCTTATGTTATCTTTTTTAATAGGTGCGGTATTAATTATAGTTGGAATGGGCTTATTTGCATTAGGTGCGGAGGCGTCTATGACACCTATCGGAACCAGAATTGGTACAACGCTTACTAATTCAAGGAAGTTATGGTTAATCTTATTCGTGAGCTTTATGTTGGGAATAGCCATTACTGTTGCAGAACCTGATTTGCAGGTTCTTGCCCAAACGGTTCCGCACATAAATAACAGCGTACTGATTATTACTGTAGGTATTGGTGTCGGATTTTTCCTTATGATTTGTATGCTCCGTATTATTATGGGTATCAGGCTTCGTACATTATTGCTGGTTTGTTATGCACTTGTATTTGCGCTTGCGGCATTTACGGATGCGAACTTTTTGGGCGTTGGTTTTGATTCCGGTGGTGTTACAACCGGTCCGATGACCGTACCGTTTATTCTTGCGTTAGGTATTGGTGTTGCTAACGTACGTAGTGATAAGAAAGCAGAAGCAGATAGCTTCGGTTTGGTAGCGTTATGTTCCATTGGACCAATTCTTGCAGTCCTGATATTAGGCTTTTTTTATAAAAGCGAGGGAGCAAGTGTTTCAACTGATTTTATGTCGTGGAACAGTACGGTTGAAATCGGTCATTCGTATTTAGAAGCCATTCCGGAATATATGATGGAAATGGCAGTGGCATTATCGCCGATACTGGGTATCTTTGTTATTTTCCAATTAATCAGTTTCAGAATGTCATTAAGAAATTTTGTCAAAGTACTTACGGGTATTATCTATACATATATCGGACTTGTGTTGTTTTTGACAGGTGTTAATGTCGGATTTTCATCGCTTGGTATATCGCTTGGCGGACAGTTGGTTAATAGTATAGAAGTATGGTTACTTGTTCCGATTGCCATGGTGCTTGGCTGGTATATTATTTCTGCTGAGCCGGCAGTAGTAGTTTTACAAAAGCAGATAGAAGAAGTAAGTTCCGGTGCTATACCGGGAAAAGCGGTTAAACTCAGCTTATCCATAGCAATTGCGCTTGCTATGGGACTTACCATGATCAGGGTAATAACAGAAATATCTATTTTATGGTTTTTAGTACCGGGATATTTGATTGCACTTGTTTTATCTTTTATAGTACCGGATATGTTTACGGCAATTGCGTTTGACTCCGGTGGTGTTGCATCCGGACCAATGACCTCAACGTTTATGCTTCAGTTTGTTATTGGTGTATGTGCTGCGCTTGGCGGAAATGTGCTTAAGGATGCTTTCGGATTAATTGCCATGGTTGCAATGATGCCTTTGATTTCTATACAAGTTATGGGCGTTATTTATTGTCACCATAAGAAGAAGGAAGCTGCTGTACAAAAAGATGTTTACAACGATACCGATGTTATCGAATTGTGGGGGTGAGAATTTGAATTATATTGTTTCAATTATTAATCCTGATGGTGAAAAAGTTATTGAAAGTATATGCAATGAATTCGAATGCCCTGTAATGTTATCTATGCATGGACACGGTACGGCAACAAGAAGTATGCTTGATTTGTTAGGAATTGAATCAAGAGATAAACGTATCATAATGGTAGTTGCCAATGAAGAAGATACAAAAGCATATATAAAAGAACAGAAAAAGAGATTATATATTGATGCTCCGGGTAACGGAATTACTATTATTGTACCGCTAAAAAGTGTAGGAGGTGGCAAAACATTGGCATATCTTGGTAAGGGTCAGGTTAAATCAGAAAAACCGGATTTTAATTTTGATTATGAATTAATTATGGTTATAGCAAATGAAGGAA
Organism: Lachnospiraceae bacterium; assembly: GCA_045576455.1. GTDB lineage: Bacteria > Bacillota > Clostridia > Lachnospirales > Lachnospiraceae > RGIG4034. The sequence continues at coordinate 33,706 of JAZNGM010000027.1, forward strand.
CAACGGATATTGTTATGGATGCTGCCAGGGCAGTTGGTGCTAGAGGCGGTACGGTTATCCATGCCAAGGGAACCGGCGCGGATAATGCGGGAAAATTTTTCCGTGTATCTATAGCACAGGAAAAAGAAATTGTACTTATTGTTGCTAAAGCCGGAGAAAAAACAAAAATTATGAGTTCTATTTTGGAACAGGCCGGTCCTGATTCTGAAGCCGGTGCAATTGTGTTCTCAATGCCGGTATCTGAAGTGGCTGGTTTTAGGGTAAATGAAGAATAGATTCTGATAAAAATACTTGTTGACAAAGAATATATCAGTATGTATAATTGTTTGAGTGTGAATAGGAGTCTGACATGCTGATAAATCTGACAGATGTTTTTACGATTGAGAATAAAATGTTAAGCGAAACTGTGTCGGTTGGTTTTGATAAGATAGCGTTTTGCGGCACTTTATATCCGGTTAAATTGGAACATCCTGTTAACCTTAATTTATCTTTTGTAGAAAAAGGCAAAGCTAAGATACAGGGGACAGGTGAAGCAGTAATTACACTGAATTGTGACAGATGTCTTAATAAGGTTGATGTTGCAGTGCCTATTGAATTTTCTTATCAGGTTTATGCCCCTGAACGGGATATGACAGAAGATGATAAGGAAGAACAGTTTTTTGTTAATGGGTATCAGTTGGATACAGACTTGTTATTAAACAATGAAATTTTAATTCTGTGGCCGATGAAGGTTCTCTGCCACGAGTCATGCAAGGGAATTTGCCCTGTGTGTGGCAAGAATCGTAATTATGGTGATTGCGGATGCGATGATTTTGTGCCCGATCCCAGGATGGCGAAGATTAAAGATATCTTTAACGCGAATAAGGAGGTGTAACGATGTCTATTTGTCCAAAGAATAAGTCTTCTAAAGGTAGAAGAGATAAGAGAAGAGCAAACTGGAAAATGAGCGCTCCTACATTAGTAAAGTGCAGCAAATGTGGTGCTTTAATGATGCCTCACAGAGTATGCAAGAAATGTGGTTCTTACAATAAGCGTGAAATCGTTTCTGCTGAATAATTTTTGAAATGTAAAGTGTCCTTTGAGGGCACTTTTTTTCTGCTTTCTTACACCTTACGTTCTTGATTTTTATCCCTTGTTTTAGTATAGTATTATAGAGTGTGTGTACCGGTCGGAAGTATACAAATGTACGAAAGTAGAGTGAAGGGAGATTCACAATGTCTGATATGGTTAAAGTTGCAGTAGATGCAATGGGCGGCGACAACGCGCCTGGTGAGATTATTAAAGGTGCAATAATGGCAGTTAATGAAAGTGATAAGATTAAGGTTTATCTTGTCGGAAAAAGTGAAGTCATTAATGAGCATCTTAAAAATTATACATATCAAAATGAGCAGGTTGAAGTCATTAATGCTACGGAAATAATTGAAACGGCAGAACCGCCTGTTATGGCCATTAGAAGTAAAAAGGATTCTTCTATAGTTAAAGGCTTAATGATGGTTAAAGATGGAACTTGTGATGCATACGTGTCAGCAGGAAGTACCGGTGCAAACCTTGTTGGAGGGCAGGTGCTTGTCGGCAGAATTAAGGGAGTCGAAAGACCGCCATTAGCACCTCTTATTCCTACGGCAAACGGTCCGGCATTACTTATTGACTGCGGTGCAAATGTTGATGCAAGACCAAGTCATTTAGTTCAGTTTGCAAAAATCGGATCTATTTATATGGAGCATGTAGTAGGTATTAAGAATCCGAAAGTCGGTATTGTAAATATCGGGGCAGAAGAAGAAAAAGGAAATGCTTTAGTAAAAGAAACATTCCCGTTATTAAAAAATTGCCCTGACATTAATTTTGTCGGTAGTGTTGAAGCACGTGATATCCCGGCAGGTGTAGCCGATGTCATTGTGTGTGAAGCTTTTGTTGGTAATGTAGTATTAAAGTTATATGAAGGCGTTGGTGGTCTGCTTATTAAGAAAGTAAAAGCCGGCATGTTAACTTCACTTAGAAGCAAAATCGGAGCACTCCTTGTTAAACCTGCTTTAAAAGAAACTTTAAAAGAGTTTGATACCGAGCAATATGGCGGTGCACCACTTTTAGGATTAAATGGTTTGGTTGTTAAAACGCACGGAAGTTCTAAAGCAATTGAAGTGAAAAACTCATGTTTACAGTGCTTATCTTTTAAAGAACAGAAGATTAATGAGAAAATTAAAGAAAAAATACAGCTGAAGGATGAATAATTAGGCGAAATGGAATTTAATAAGTTAAAAGAGATTATTGCATCCGTACTAAGTGTAGATGTAAATGAGATTACGCAGGATACAACCTTTACGGAAGATCTCGGTGCAGATTCGTTAGATGTATATCAGATTATTTTAAATATTGAAAGTGAATTTGAAATTGAGATTAATAGTGAAGACGCTGAGAAGATTAAAAATGTAGGGGAGGCTGTGACATTGATAAAGAATACGATGTCACGTGCATAAAAATGCAAAACGTTTTTAGTATTCAACAACTTGAAGAAACGATTGGATATTCTTTTAAAAATAAGATGTTATTAGAGCAGGCGGTGACCCATAGTTCATATGCTAACGAACGGATGATTAACAAGCTTAAAGATTACGAGCGTATTGAATTTTTAGGTGATGCCGTTCTTGAAAACGTAACAAGCGAATTTATATTTTTTAAATATCCTGACATGTCTGAGGGTAATATGACCAAACTGCGTGCCAGCCTGGTGTGTGAAATGGCACTTGCACATAGTGCTAAGCAATTAAAACTCGGCGGATATATCCTTTTGGGCAAAGGAGAAGAAAAGAATGGCGGACGGGAACGGGATTCCATAATTGCCGATGTTACCGAAGCGATTATCGGTGCCATATATTTAGATGCAGGTTTGGAAGAAGCTAAAAAGTTTATTTATACCTATATTTTGAATGATATTGAAAATAAAAAACTATTTTATGATTGCAAGACAAGTCTTCAGGAAATGATGCAAAAAGAAGGCAAGAAACTCTCTTATAAGCTCGTAGGAGAAAGCGGACCGGAGCATATGAAAGAGTTTTGTGTAGAGGTTATAATTAATAACCGTTGTATGGGTAGAGGAAAAGGTAAGAATAAGAAAGAAGCGGAGCAAAGAGCTGCGTATGAAACCTTGTTATTACTGCAAAATAACGTAAGAAATTGATGGTGAGTATATATGTATCTTAAAAGTATTGAAGTTCATGGTTTTAAATCTTTTGCCAATAAAATAGTGTTTAAGTTCCATAATGGAATTACCGGTATTGTAGGACCTAACGGAAGTGGTAAAAGTAATGTTGCCGATGCTGTACGTTGGGTGCTTGGTGAGCAACGTATAAAGCAGCTTCGTGGTGCCTCCATGCAGGATGTTATTTTTTCGGGAACGGAAATGAGAAAGCCGTTAGGCTATGCATATGTTGCCATTACGCTTGATAATTCTGACCATCAGTTAGCGATTGATTATGAAGAAGTTACCGTTGCAAGAAGATTATACCGTTCCGGTGAAAGCGAATATCTTATTAATGGTTCACCTTGCAGATTAAAGGATGTTAATGAACTTTTTTATGATACCGGTATAGGTAAAGAAGGCTATTCTATAATCGGCCAGGGACAAATTGACAAAATTCTTAGTGGTAAACCCGAAGAAAGACGAGAACTTTTTGATGAAGCGGCAGGTATTGTAAAGTTTAAACGCCGTAAGTATGCTGCTGTTAAAAAACTTGAAGATGAACAACAGAATCTTGTTCGAGTTAAAGATATTTTAGGTGAACTTGAAAAGCAGGTTGGTCCACTTGAAAAACAGGCCGAGAAAGCAAAAATTTATCTTAAGAAAAAAGAAGAACTTAAAACACTTGATGTTAATGTTTTCCTGCTTGAAAATAAACGTTTAAAAGATCAGTTGGATGAAGTTACGGAAAAATATACGATTGCAAGTGATGATTTGGCTTCAACAACCGCTAAATACGAACGTATAAAAGAAGAATATGAGTTTATCCAGAATGAAATAGAAAACCTGGAAGCACAGATTGAAAGTGAACGGGAAGATATTACCAATTCAAGTGTTATTAAGGGAAAACTTGAGGGTGAGATTAATGTTTTAAAAGAGCAGATTAATTCCGCCAAAGGTACTGAAGAACATTTGAATGTAAGAAAAAGCAATGTTCAAAGCGAAATTGATGCTAAGCAAAAAGAAAAAGATGATATTCTCGAAGGTAAAAAAGTTTTCGATGATTTACTTAAGGAAAATGAGAATGTCAGAGATGAAGCAAAAAAACTGCTTTTAGAAATTCAAAATAAAATCGAAAATCTAAACTTCCAAATCGAAGTAAGTAAAAATCAAATTATTGATACTTTGAATGAGCGTGCAACCATTAAGTCACGTGCAGGAAGATATGATACGATGATGGAACAGCTTAATATCCGTAAAGCTGAACTTAATTCACGGATTCTGAAAGCTAAGTCCAATGAAGAAGAACAAAAAGAAGCAATACATAAGTTAGAAGCTGAGTTTGAAAAGATTACGCATGAAATTTCTGATATGAATGATGAGCAGAAGCGTAATGATGAAAAGGCTCAGTCTATTCGTGATGAAATTGATAAAAAAGATAAAGAAGTCCGTGATTTGCAGGTAAGATATCATCAGGATAAATCAAAATTAGAAGCAATTTCCAACATGACAGAACGATATGAAGGATACGGAAACAGTATCCGTAAGGTTATGGAGGTAAAAGCTAAGGATAAAGGAATCATTGGTGTTGTTGCCGATATTATAAAAGTTGATAAGAAATATGAAACGGCAATTGAAACAGCATTGGGCGGTAATATTCAGAATATTGTAACGACGGATGAAGATACTGCCAAGAAAATGATTCAGTATTTGAAAGATAATAAGTTTGGACGTGCCACCTTCCTTCCATTAACCAGCATTGAAAATCCACAGGAATTCAAAAATCCGGAAGCCTTGAATGAAAAGGGCGTTATTGGTATGGCAGATGAGCTGGTTAACATTGCTGATGAATACAAAAATGTTGCAAAGGCAATGCTTGGCCGGATTGTGGTTGTAGATAATGTTGATAATGCTGTGAAGATTGCCCGCAAATTTGAGTATCAGGTACGAATGGTAACCATAGAAGGCGAATTGCTTGTTCCGGGCGGTGCCATTAGTGGTGGTGCTTTTAAAAATAATTCAAATCTGTTAGGAAGAAGAAGAGAAATAGATGAGCTTGAAGCAAGAATTAAGAAGAATTTAAAAGAAATTGACAGACTTCTTGATGAGATTGAAGAATTAAAAGCTACAAGACAGAAGATAAGAACTGAAATTGAAGAAATAAAAGAAAGAATCCAGAAGAAATTTATTGAACAGAATACTGCACGCTTAAGTCTTATGACAGCAAATGAAAAGCAGGATGAGACTCAGAGAGATTACGGTGATCTTAAAAATGAGCAACAGGATATTGAGCAGAAAATAGACGAAATAAACCGTAATAAAGCAGAAACCGTTGAATTGTTAAAAGAGTCTGAAGCATTTGAACAGAATGCTAATGAGAAAATTAAAGAGTATCAGGCTGAATTGGAAGTATTGCGTGGTAAAGAAACAGAGCAGACCACGGTTGTATCAGAACTTGATGTAGAAGTTGAGAAGAGCTTACAGAAACAAGAGTTTGAACAACAGAATGTAAACCGTATTGATGGTGAAATGTTGAAATTAAGCGCTGAAATGAATGAAATCGTTGAAATGCTTAATAAGACCCTTACTGATACTGAAATCAGAAAACAGAATATAGAAGAGATTGAGAAAACTATTATTGCTGGTGCTACTAAAAAGACGGATACGGAAGCTTTACTTGCTGAACACATTAAGAAGAAAGAAGAACTTAGTGATCAGCAGAAAAAATTCTTTACAACACGTGAAGAATTGGCTGATAGAATCAGTAATCTTGATAAAGAAGTATACAGACTTAATGCACAAAAAGAGAAGTTTGAAGATTCTATTGAATATTTTATTAATTATATGTGGGATGAGTACGAAATTACTTTATCGGATGCGGCTTCTATGAAAAATCCTGAAATGACAGACTTGTCTCAGATGAAAAAAGATATTTCAGCACTTAAGGATCAGATTAAAAAGCTTGGCGACGTTAATGTTAATGCCATCGAAGATTATAAAAATCTTATGGAGCGTTATACCTTCTTAAAGACGCAGCATGATGACCTTGTAGAAGCTGAAAAGACACTAAGTGGAATTATCGAAGAGCTGGATTCCCAGATGCGGAAACAGTTTAAGGAGAAATTTGCTGAGATTTCAAAAGAATTCGATAAGGTATTTAAGGAATTATTTGGTGGCGGAAAGGGTACGCTTGAATTAGTGGAAGACGAAGATATCCTTGAAGCAGGTATTGGTATTATTGCACAGCCGCCTGGTAAAAAACTGCAAAATATGATGCAGTTATCCGGTGGTGAGAAAGCCCTTACGGCAATATCCCTGTTATTTGCCATCCAGAACTTAAAGCCGTCACCATTCTGTCTTTTGGACGAAATTGAAGCGGCGCTTGATGAAAATAACGTTGGAAGATTTGCAAAATATCTTCATAAGCTTACAAAACATACCCAGTTTATTGTTATTACCCATAGACGCGGAACCATGGAAAAGGCAGACCGATTGTATGGTATTACCATGCAGGAGAAGGGTGTATCTACCTTGGTAAGCGTTAACTTAATTGATGGTGAACTGGATAATTAATGATTGGAGTTAGTAATGAGTGAAGGAAAGAAAGGTTTTTTCAGCCGTTTAAAAAGCGGATTGACAAAAACACGTAACAATATTGTAAATGGAATTGATGCTATTTTCAGCGGTTCATCCAAAATTGATGATGATTTTTATGAGGAGCTGGAAGAAATACTTGTAATGGGTGATATAGGTATCCGGACAACTGAAAATATCATTGAAAAGCTGAAACTGGAAGTAAAAGAAAAAAAGATTAAAGAACCTATCGAATTGAGACAGGTATTAATTGATAGCATTAAAGAACAGATGACGGTACAGGAAACGGCCTATGAGTTTGAACATAAGCAATCGGTTGTATTTGTTATTGGTGTAAATGGGGTTGGTAAAACTACTACCATTGGTAAAATAGCAGGAAAGTTAAAAGCGCAGAATAAAAAAGTAATTATTGCTGCTGCAGATACTTTCCGTGCGGCTGCCGGTGAACAGCTTGAAGAGTGGGCGCACCGTGCCGGTTGTGAGATGATTGGTGGTGTGGAAGGAGCTGATCCTGCCAGTGTTATTTATGATGCCGTAAGTGCTGCTAAAGCCAGAAAAGCAGATGTTCTTTTGTGTGATACGGCGGGAAGACTTCACAATAAGAAAAATCTTATGGAAGAGCTCAAGAAGATGAACCGCATTATTGACAGGGAATTTCCGGATGCCCATAGAGAAAATTTTGTGGTCCTTGATGCAACAACCGGACAGAATGCAATGCTTCAGGCACGTGAATTTGGAGAAGTAGCAGATCTCACGGGAATCATTCTTACCAAGATGGACGGAACGGCAAAAGGCGGAATTGCGGTGGCAATACAATCCGAACTTAATATTCCGGTAAAATATATCGGTGTAGGTGAGTCCATTGATGATTTGCAAAAGTTTAATGCAGAAGATTTTGTAAATGCTTTGTTTGACGTAAAACATGATGAAAATACGGACCCGGATGCAGAAGAATCTGCTTTGGAAGCAAACAATAGTGAAGTAATGTAAGGTTATTATTTTTTAGTAGGAAGATGGCGGATAATATGGATGAAAAAATGTTAACACTGGATAAATTTGAAGAAGCATCTGAAATTGTTAAGAAAGTTACACTTGAGACGAAGCTGATTTATAGTGATTTTTTATCTGCGCAGACAGGGAATAAGGTTTATCTCAAACCGGAAAATATGCAGTTTACAGGTGCATATAAATTAAGGGGTGCTTATTATAAAATGAGTACCTTGTCTGAGGAGGATTTAAAAAAAGGTGTTATTACGGCATCAGCAGGCAATCATGCACAAGGAGTTGCTTATGCAGCTAAGTGTTACGGTGTGAAAGCGACCATCGTTATGCCGACAACAACGCCTCTTATGAAAGTAAACAGAACCAAAAGCTATGGCGCGGAAGTTATTTTGTACGGTGATGTATATGATGAGGCATGTGCACACGCTTTGGAATTAACTGAAAAGTATGGATACACTTTTATTCATCCGTTCGATGACTTAACGGTTGCAACCGGTCAGGGAACTATTGCAATGGAAATTATTAAAGAGCTTCCGTTGGTAGATTACATTCTTGTTCCTGTTGGAGGCGGTGGACTTGCAACCGGTGTTTCGACCCTTGCAAAACTTTTAAATCCTAATATAAAAGTTATAGCAGTCGAGCCGGAAGGGGCAAGTTGCTTAAAAGAATCTTTTGCACAGAACAAAGTGGTAACGCTTCCTATGGTTAATACTATTGCTGACGGTACTGCCGTAAAAACACCGGGAGCTGCATTATTTCCGTATTTAAAGGATAATGTGGATAATATTATTACGGTGGAAGATGCTGACCTTGTCACGGCATTCCTTGATATGGTTGAAAACCATAAGATGGTTGTTGAAAATTCCGGTCTTTTAACGGTAGCGGCACTAAAACAGCTTGATGTTAAAAATAAGAAAATAGTTTCTGTATTAAGCGGCGGTAATATGGATATTATCACGATGTCCAGTGTGGTTCAGCAAGGACTTATATTCAGGGATAGAATCTTTACGGTTTCTGTTTTACTTCCGGACAGACCCGGCGAGCTTTCGAGAGTTTCGGCAGTTATTGCAAGGGAGAGCGGAAACGTTATCAAACTCGAACATAACCAGTTTGTTTCTATTAACCGTAAAGCGGCAGTTGAACTGAGAATTACAATAGAAGCCTTCGGTACGGACCATAAAAACCAGATTATAAGTGCGCTTGAAGAAGGCGGATATAAGCCGAAACAGGTAAGAACAATTATATAATGAATAAAAATAAACGTAATGGTAATTCTAATATTTATGAAAAAATATATTAGATTACTGTTACGTTTTTTAGTTTTAATCATAGCGGCTTTGATTTATTCGGTTGGAATTGGTGTATTTCTTGACCCTAATGATATTGCGCCCGGCGGGATTACCGGTATATCAATTCTTTTAAACCGTCTTATTAATATAGAAACAGGAACAATTTTATTTATACTTAATATACCGATATTAATTCTTGGTATATACAAATTTGGTGTCAAGTTTATTGCAACGACTGCTTTTATGATACTGATGGTGTCTTCTTTTACTAATGTTTTAGCATTATATCCGCTTACCCTTACGTCTGACCGGTTGCTGGCATCGTTGCTTGGAGGAGCAATGGTCGCCATAGGGGTTGGCATGGCATTCAGGTTAAATACCACAACAGGTGGAATAGATATAATAATAAAAGTGCTAAGGAAAAGATATAGACATATAAAAACAGGATCGCTATATTTTATTTTTGATTTTTTTATTGTTTTGTTATCCTGGTTTGTTTTTGGTAATCTCGAAGCAGCTGCTTATGCGATGATATCGGTAGTCGTGTCTTCATATATTATGGATAAAATCTTATATGGTTCGGACGAAGCAAGGTTATTATTTATTATTAGTGAGAAATCTAAAGATATTACGACAAGGATACTTAATGAACTTTCAGCGGGGGCAACTTATATAGAGGGAAGAGGGGCATATTACGGAAAAGAAAAGAAGATAGCTATGTGTGTGTTGAGAAAACAGATAGCGCCTCGTGCTGTTCAAATAGTAATGTCAGTAGATGAAAAAGCTTTTGTTATTATAACAAGCGCTAGTGAGATATACGGGGAAGGTTATAAAAAGTTTGATTTGAAATAATACACGGGTGTCAAGAAAAAATACTTGACACCTGTTTCTGTATGTTGTATATTATGTCAGGATGATATAAATATACCATTTAAGAGGTCGTAAGATGCAGACTATAGAAATGGAAAAAATTATTATTCGTGGAACCCTTTATGATTTTTATGGTGAGCTTTTAACGAGCCATCAGAAAAGTATTTATGAAGATGCCGTTTTGAACGACATGTCATTAGGTGAGGTGGCAAGCCTCCACGGAGTAAGCCGTCAGGCAGTACATGATATAATAAAAAGATGTGATAAGATTCTTATGGAATACGAGAGTAAATTACATTTGGTTGAAAAGTTCGAAAAGGTCAGGGATAAGGTAACTTCAATTAGAGGACTGACCGCGGATGATAATATTAAGGAACTGGCAGATCAGATTCTGGAGGATTTATAGAGTGGCATTTGAAGGATTAACCGAAAAACTGCAAAATATATTTAAAAACTTACGAAGTAAAGGACGTCTTACGGAAGAAGATGTAAAAATTGCTTTAAAAGAAGTAAAAATGGCACTTCTTGAAGCAGACGTTAACTTTAAAGTTGTTAAGCAGTTTGTTAAGTCAATAGAAGAACGTGCAGTTGGTACGGATGTTTTGGAAGGCTTGAATCCGGGACAGACAGTAATAAAGATTGTTAATGAAGAAATGATTAACCTTATGGGTTCTGAGACAACGGAAATCAAGTTTGAACCCGGTAAAGCAATAACTGTTATTATGATGTGTGGTCTTCAGGGTGCAGGTAAGACAACAACCGCTGCTAAGATAGCTGGCAAGGTAAAGCTAAAAGGAAAGAAACCATTACTCGTTGCCTGTGATATTTACCGTCCGGCGGCTATTAAACAGTTACAGGTAAATGCTGAAAAACAGGAAGTTGATTCTTTTACCATGGGTGATAATGCAAAAGTTGTAGATATAGCTAAAGCAGCTCTTGCACATGCAGAAAAGAATGGACATAATGTAGTTCTTTTAGATACGGCCGGTCGTCTTCATATTGATGAAGATATGATGTCAGAGCTTATGGAAATAAAGGCAAACGTTAGTGTGCATCAGACATTACTTGTTGTCGATGCCATGACAGGTCAGGATGCCGTGAATGTTGCACAGGAATTTGATCAGAAGATTGGTGTTGACGGCGTAGTATTAACCAAAATGGATGGTGATACACGAGGTGGTGCGGCACTTTCTGTTAAAGCAGTAACCGGTAAACCTATTTTATATGTCGGTATGGGTGAAAAACTTTCTGATTTGGAACAGTTCTATCCGGACCGTATGGCTAACAGAATTCTCGGTATGGGTGATATTCTTACTTTAATTGAAAAAGCCCAGATGGAGATAGATGAAGAAAAAGAAAAGAAAATGACAGACAATCTTCGTAAAGGAAAGTTTGACTTTGAAGATTATCTGGAAAGTATGCGCCAGATGAAAAAGATGGGCGGACTTGCGAGTATTTTAGGTATGCTTCCGGGAATGGGAGCTAAAATGCCAAACAGTAATGATATTGATGAAGCGCAACTTGCAAGAACGGAAGCAATTGTTTTATCTATGACAATCGCCGAAAGAAGAAATCCAAAACTTCTTAATCCATCCAGAAAACACAGGATTGCAAAGGGCGCAGGCGTTGATATTGCAGTCGTAAACCGTTTTATTAAACAGTTTGAACAGACACAAAAAATGATGAAGCAGATGCCGGGAATGTTTGGTAAGCGAAAAGGCTTTGGCGGATTCGGTAAGAAAGGTTTTCCTTTCTAATAAATGACAGGGAGAGAATATATCCAATAAGTGCGTTATATTCCTTGTAAATATAAACAATAATTACGGAGGTGAATTAAAATGGCAGTAAAGATCAGATTAAGAAGAATGGGACAGAAGAAAGCTCCTTTTTATAGAATTGTTGTAGCAGATTCAAGATCCCCAAGAGATGGAAGATGTATAGAAGAAATCGGTACATTTGATCCAAGCACAGAGCCAAGCACATACAAGATTAACGAAGAACTCGCTAAGAAGTGGCTTGCTAACGGTGCCCAGCCTACAGAGGTAGTGGCTAAAATCTTCAAAAACGCTGGTATCAACTAATTATCACAACGCTTTTGGAGGTGGACTATGAAAGAATTAGTAGAAGTAATAGCAAAATCACTTGTTGATAATCCGGATGAGGTTACAGTAACTGAGAAGGTAAGTGGTAAGAGTATTACTATTGAACTTCACGTAGCACCATCTGATATGGGTAAGGTCATTGGTAAGCAGGGAAGAATAGCTAAAGCTATCCGTTCTGTTGTAAAAGCAGCGGCTTCATCCAAAGATTTGACAAGAGTAGACGTAGAAATCGTTTAGTATTATTTACGTTAATAATAAGACGTTTGTAGAACGCATTCTGCAAACGTCTTGTTTACTTAAAAACATGGGAGTAGTTAAGATGGCAGAAACATTATTAAGAATTGGTATAATCACATCAACACATGGTATAAAAGGTGAAGTGAAAATTTTTCCGACCACAGACAATCCTGAAAGATTTAAGAAAGTGAAGGAAGTAAACATATCTGACAACGGAAAGGATACCGTTCTTGAAGTTGAGAGTGCCAAGGTGTTCAAACAATATGCAATTGTTAAGTTTAAGACCATTAACAGTATAGAAGAGGCACAATTATTAAGACAAAAAGAATTATATGTAAAAAGAGAGCATGCACAAAAGCTTTTGAAAGATGAATATTATATTGCAGACCTGATAGGGATGGAAGTAATCCTTGAAGACGGGACAAATTTTGGCGTTTTAAAAGATGTACTTGAGACAGGAGCAAATGATGTATATATTATTGAGACCGGAGATAAGAAGGAAATACTTCTTCCGGCAATTAAAGAATGTATTTTAAATATTGATGTTGATAACAATAAGATGAAGGTTCATATTTTGGAAGGATTGCTGGACTAATGGAATTTCATGTATTAACACTTTTTCCCGAAATGATAACAGAGGGAATGAATACGAGCATTATGAAGCGTGCCATTGAAAAAGAGCAGATTAAAATTAATGCCGTAAACATTAGGGATTATACCCTGGATAAGCATAAAAAGGTGGATGATTATACATATGGTGGCGGTGCAGGGATGTTAATGCAGGCGCAACCGGTATACGATGCATACCTTTCTGTTATTGAAAGAAGAAAAAAGAGAGACCGTATACGTGTTGTATATGTTACACCGCAAGGTAAGGTGTTTAATCAGGAAATGGCACAGCAGTTTGCATCAGAAGAAGATCTCATGATTTTATGCGGTCATTATGAAGGAATAGATGAACGTGTGTTAGAAGAGATAGTAACGGATAATGTGTCTATAGGAGATTATGTACTGACCGGCGGTGAACTTGCTGCAATGGTCATTATGGATGCGGTTGGAAGATTGGTGCCTGGAGTGCTTAATAATGATGAATCTGCCATGACAGAATCTTTTCAGGATAATCTTTTGGAATATCCCCAGTATTCAAGGCCGGAAGAATGGAATGGGAAAAAAGTTCCGCCGGTATTACTCAGCGGTGACCATAAAAAGATTGCAAAATGGCGTTTGGAACAGTCTGAATTAAGAACAAAAGAGCGCAGACCGGACTTATATGAAAAATATATGGAATCAAAGAAAAATAACACTTGATTTTATTGAATACATGTGATAAATTATATACGTTGCGAATATGAGATGGTCCTCTGTTACAGTATGTATTAAGAACATCCGACTAATAAGGAGATAGACATGAACGAAATTATTAAAGAAATCGAACAGGCTCAGTTGAAAGAAAACGTAGATACATTCAACGTGGGTGATACCGTAAAAGTTTATGGTAAAATTAAAGAAGGTAACCGTGAGCGTATCCAGGTATTTGAAGGAACAGTTCTTAAAATCCAGGGTGGCGGACACAGAACAACCTTTACAGTAAGAAAATCTTCAAATGGTGTAGGCGTTGAAAAGACTTGGCCATTACACTCACCTAACGTAGAGAAGGTTGAAGTTGTAAGACTTGGTAAGGTTAGAAGAGCAAAACTTAACTACTTAAGAGACAGAGTAGGTAAGAAAGCAAAAGTAAAAGAATTAATAAAATAGTTATTAAGACAGAGGGACAAATACAAAAGTACTTGTCCCTTTGATATTGTTGATTATAATATAAGGAAAGGGGTGTTTTTATGCGAAGAAAAAGAAGAGGCTTGTCTTTTTACAGAAAAAAGAAAAAAATAAATCCGGCATTAATCAAGCGCGTCATTATATGGGCGGCAGGAATTATGATTACCGTATTTGTAGCTTTCGCTATAGTATACTGTATCGGCATCAAGACGAGCGTAATCGGAGATTCCATGAATCCTACCCTAAATAACGGACAGGAAATTTATATCAATAGAATAATATATAATTTTACTTCACCCAAAAGGGGAGATGTGGTTGTATTTGCGCCTTCCGCAAATCAGAACTCACATTATTATGTTAAGAGAATTATAGGACTTCCCGGTGAAACCATTCAGATAAAAAATGGGAAAATATATATAAATGACAAGTTGTATGAAGAAAATAGTGATATATATGATTTGATTGAAAATCCCGGTATTGCGGTTAATGAAATTGTGCTTGGGAAAAAAGAGTATTTTGTTTTAGGCGATAACAGAAACAATAGTGAAGATTCAAGAAATGCCAATATTGGAGTCATTAAGAAAAAGGATATTTTAGGGAAAGCATGGTTCCACATGGCAAGTGAAAATGAAGGAATGGGGTTTATAAAGTGATAAATTATCAATGGTATCCGGGACACATGACAAAAGCAAAGAGAATGATGCAGGAAAATGTTAAACTCATTGACCTTATCATTGAACTTGTTGATGCCAGAATTCCGATGAGCAGCAGAAATCCTGATATTGATGTTTTAGGAAAAGGTAAAGCAAGATTAATTCTGATGAATAAAGCAGATCTTGCTGATGCACAAGCGAACGCAAAGTGGGAAGCATATTTTAAAGAAAAAGGTTATTACGTACTTTCACTTAATTCAAAAAACGGAAACGGTATGAAGGCGGTACAACAAAAAGTACGTGAAGCGTGTAGTGCTAAAATTGAAAAGGATAGAAAAAAGGGAATTATTAACCGTCCTGTCAGGGCCATGGTAGTTGGTATTCCTAATGTTGGTAAATCGACCTTTATTAATGCTTTTGCAGGAAAAGCCTGTACCAAGACCGGAAATAAACCCGGCGTTACTAAAGGAAAACAATGGATACACATAAGTAAAGAACTTGAACTTTTAGATACTCCCGGAATCCTGTGGCCAAAGTTCGAAGACCAGACGATTGGGGAAAGATTGGCGCTTATCGGCTCTATTAATGATGAAATATTGTCGGTTGAAGATTTGGCATTTGCAACCATTAAATTTTTACTTGAAAAATATCCTGACAGAATAAAAGAAAGATATAATATAGATTTTTCCGATATATCTGATGAAGATGGTAAAAGTATTGAATTAAACGTAGCAGGAGTAGATAATCTTGAACAGGCTTCCGTTATATTAAAAGTAATGGACTTAATCTGTGTGAAGCGCGGATGCCTGAAAAAGGGTAAAGAACCTGATTATTTAAGAGTGTCCGGTATGATTATGGATGATTTCAGAAGTGGTAAACTTGGTAATATTACACTTGAACTACCGGAGTAAAAGCACTAAAATAAAGTTAATACGAAAACTGCGTAAGGGGATATATTAATGAAATCATGGAAGCGTGAATTGCTTAAGACGGGAATATATTTACTAATAGTACTGGGAATTACCTATTTGGTTATCCATTTTCTGGGTCAACGGACTAAAGTCAGAGGGGATAGTATGTATCCGACGATGCATCATGGTGATAATCTTATTGTAGATAAGATATCCTATCGTTTTAATGACCCGAAACGGTTTGATATTATTGTATTTCATCCGACAAGAGAAGAAGCAGGTGTATATTATATAAAACGTATCATTGGTCTTCCGAATGAAAAGGTGCGGATTGATGAGAACGGATATATCTATATTAATGGTGAACGTCTGATGGAGTCATACGGATATCAGGTAATGTTAAATCCGGGAATTGCATTCGAAGAGATTCAGCTACAGGAAGATGAATACTTTGTCCTTGGTGATAACAGGAACGAAAGTACAGACAGCAGAAGTTCTTTTGTCGGTAATGTACATAAGGATTCTATTATAGGAAAAGCATGGCTTAAAATTTGGCCATTCGGAAGATTTGGTTTTGTAAAACATCAGTAGGGGAATGAATATGGGAGAACAAAAGATTTCAGCAATAAAAGAGATTTTTCAGGCAGCAACCTTAAGTGAGCTGCCTGATTTTGTTATGCGATACAGCAATGATGAAAGAAGTGCCGTAAAAGAACTTATTAGAAAAGCGGAAAAGAAAATGAATGCCTTTGAAGAGGAAGTTAAACGGACGGAAAATATGTATACATATGAAGATGAATATAAAATGTTTTCCTATGTATGTGGCATAGACGAAGTCGGCAGAGGACCCCTTGCAGGACCGGTTGTTGCAGGCGCAGTTATCATGCCTAAAGATTTCAGGATATATGAACTTAATGATTCTAAGAAATTGAGTGAGAAGAAACGGGAAGAACTGTATGATGTAATAATGGATAAGGCTATAGCAACCGGAATAGGCTATGCCGGTCCGGAGCGTATTGATGAGATTAATATTTTAAATGCAACCTATGAAGCAATGCGTGAAGCTATCAAGAATCTTGAAATACAACCCGATATATTATTAAATGATGCGGTTACGATACCGCTGATTTCCATTAAGCAAATTCCTATTATTAAGGGAGATGCCAAGAGTGCATCCATTGCGGCTGCAAGTATTATTGCGAAAGTTACCAGAGACCGTCTTATGGTTCAGTATGATGAAATTATGCCACAGTACGGTTTTGCATCCAATAAAGGATATGGTGCACAGATGCATATTGATGCGTTAAGAAAATACGGTCCATCACCCATTCACAGGAAATCTTTTATTAAAAATTTTATTGATTAGAAACGGAGCGTATATGAGTTTTTCTTTTTCGGGCAATATTAATTTATCGGGAAAAGATATATCCGGTAAAAGTATTACATCAAAAAGAAGTTCTGCCACCGGTAGTTCGGGTCTTTTAGGAAACGGTGGCAGTAATAAGAATGCAGAATTAACGGTTGGCAGCAAAATTAGTGGTGAAATTGTAAAAATAGATAATGATAGTGTCCTTATTGCACTTGATAATGATAATGTGATTGCTGCAAAACTTGAAAAAGCGATAAATCTTGCGCTTAACAGTAAGATGATTTTTGAAATCTGTACAGCAAAAGATAATAAAATATATTTACGTCCACTCTTAACCAACACATCTCAAGCGTCCATGATTATGGAGGCTTTAAAAAGTGCCGGCATTCATGCAGATGAAAATACCATGAATATAGTCGGACAAATGATAGAACGGGGTATGTCTATCGATAAGCAATCCCTATTACAAATGAACCGATATGTAAATGAATACAGTGACACGGATATTAATAAGTTGCTTGATATGAAACAACTTAATATACCCGTAAACGATATAAATGTGGAAAAATTTGATTCGTATTTAAACATGAGATATCAAATTAACAATACGGCAGATGAACTTTCAGATGCGTTGTCACAGGATATAAAAAGTATGCTGCAAAATGGTGGGGAACAGGAAGCAACCGGTTTTGTTAAGGCAATTATTGATTCATTTAAATCTGTAATTTTAGAAGGAATCAGGATGCAAGTGTCTAATGGAAATGAATTGTCAGAAGCTGTAATAAGTGTGTCTGAAGAAGCCGGAAAGGGCGAAACAGTTGTTGCAAATGTTACGTTAGCGCCGACGGCTGATTTTAGTGGAGAGAATCCTGACAGGCTAATAAATGCACCTCTTAGCGAAGATATGAACAATGGCTTAAATCTAAGTGGTAGCGAAGCTAATCCTGTTAAGCTGAATACCGGTGAGAATATATTACCTGCAATGGAGACTAAACCCCAAAATGTTCAGGTACAGAATAATCTCTTATATAACAATACTTTACTTGCTTTCAATAAATTAGAAACGATTCTAAATGATTTTATCAATAGCCCTTCGGATGTAATCCTTGATTCTTTGGAAGAAACCGTAAAAAGTCTTTTAAAAGAAACCTGGTCAATCAATCCGGAAGTCTATTTAAAAGATGGAGCCGCTTTTGTAAAAGAATTAAACCATATATATCAATCTATGCTTGAAACGGCAAGAACGCTTAACGAAAATTTGGAAGCGGTTACTAAGAGTGAAGGAAGATTAAAAGAAGCGTCAAATAACCTTAAAAACAATATTACTTTTTTGTCTGACCTAAATCAGAGTTTTACCTATATGCAGATACCGTTACATCTTTCTAATAATTACAAAAACAGTGAACTATATGTATATTCAAGAAAGAAGAATTTGACCGCTAAAGAGGGAGAATTAACAGCCTTTTTACATTTGGATATGGAAAATTTAGGACCGGTTGATATTAAAGTAAGTTTACTTAATAACAATATAAAAACAAAATTTATACTTAAAAATGAAGAGACAATTGCTTTTATAGAAGAAAACATGCATTTTCTTAATAACCGGCTTCATAATAAGGGGTATAACGTAGATACGGAATATGAGAATATGGAAACTGAATTTAATGTCGTTCATGAAATGAAAACTGATGCAGGAATAAGTACACCACAGAGCCTATATCAATACTCATTTGATGTAAGGGCATAATGTAGAAAGGGTAGTTATGAATAAGCAGAAGCAGGCAATTGCATTAGAATATGATCCCAATGAACCGGCACCGAAAGTTATTGCCACCGGTACCGGAAGAATTGCAGAACGTATTATTGAAGAAGCAAAAAAAGAGAATATACCGATTCATGCGGATGAAAAACTGGCGGCTACTTTAGCTAAACTTGAAATTGGTGAAATGATTCCTCCTGAATTATATGAAGTGGTAGCGGAAATTCTTGTTTTTGTTGATGCTATGGACAGAATAAGGAGTAAAATGAATAAATAATTTATGAATAATAGGGAACTGGGCAAAAAGTATGAAGATATTGCAATGCAGTATCTTGAAAAAACAGGATTTAAGATTCTTGAAAGAAACTATAGGATTAGGACAGGGGAAATTGACATTATTGCTTTAAAGCCCGTTTGTTATAATAAAAAGATAAATGAATTACATTTGATAGAAGTAAAATTCCGCCGTAATTTAAGTTGCGGATTACCGGAAGAAGCCGTGGGCATTAAAAAGCAAAAACAAATCTGTAAAGTATATGATTATTATAGATTAACACATCCTAAATATAACGACTGTCAGGTATGTTTTGATATAGTAGCAATTAATGGTGTTAATATTAATTTTTATGAAAATGTTTTTTATTACAGTTCTAATGCACTTTTTTAGGAGATAGATTACTATGCAGTTAAATATAAAAAGTAAAACCATGAATGAACATAATATAAATAATGTAAAAGTACTTACGTTTAAAGACTGGGAAAAGTATGAATTTATGAAACATATTTTTACAACCAGAAAAGGTGGCGTAAGTAAGGGTGAGTTTGCTGAAATGAATTTAAGCTATACCCGGGGAGATGATAAGCATGCTGTTGATATCAATTATAAAATTATAGCTCAAGTCATGGAATCGGATATAGCTGATTTTGTTTGTTCCGATCAAACGCATACGGATAATATAAAAATTGTAACGGGAAAAGACCGGGGGAAAGGAACGGTGCTTCCCCGTGACTATACGGATGTAGACGGACTTCTCACAAATGAAGAAGAACTTGTTTTGGGCTGTTTTTTTGCAGACTGTGTTCCTATTTACTTCATGGATCCTAAAAAAAAGGTGATTGGGATTTGTCATTCGGGCTGGCGGGGTACGGTTAAAAAGATTGCGGTAAAAATGGTACAACTGATGGAGAAAGAATTCCATTCGGATATTAAGGATATTCATGCGGCAATAGGACCTTCCATATGTAAAAATTGCTATGAAGTAAGTTATGATGTTTACAAGGAATTTATCGGTTTACCTTATATGGAACAAATTATAACAGATAAAGGAAATGGCAAATACCTTCTTGATTTGTGGAAAGCTAATGAATGTATGCTTCTTTACGCAGGATTAAGTGCTAAGAATATTGTCGTGACGGATATATGTACCGCTTGTAATAGCGAGATACTTTTTTCGCATCGTAAAACCGGTGGAAAAAGAGGAAATTTGGGAGCTTTTGTAAAAATAAGAAAATCTTAAGAAAGTATAGCGTATAAGTTAAACTCATTGTGTTTTAATATAGGTATATGAGGAGGATAAATTATGAAAATACTGGTTTGTGATGATGATAAGGAAATTGTAGATGCAATAGAGATATATTTAAAACAGGAAGATTATGAAGTAGTTAAAGCATACGATGGTTATGATGCTATCGATATTGTTAAGAACGACGCTATAGATTTATTGATTTTGGATATCATGATGCCCATGTTGGATGGAATCAGTACGGCACTTAGAATACGCGAATTCAGTACCATTCCGATTATCATCCTTTCTGCAAAATCGCAGGATATGGATAAAATCATGGGCTTAAATATGGGAGCGGACGATTATATTACAAAGCCGTTTAATCCGTTAGAGCTTTTAGCACGTGTCAAATCACAATTAAGAAGATATAAGAAATTAAGCAGCCATACGGAAGATGACAGTGAAATATATTCCGTGGGTGGATTGGTTATTAATGATTCTACCAAAGAGGTTAATGTTGACGGCGATATTATTAAGCTGACTCCTATGGAATATAATATTCTTCTTTTGCTGGTTAAAAATCAGGGAAAAGTTTTTTCGATTAAGAATATTTATGAGCAAATATGGAATGAAGAAGCTATCGGTGCCGATAACACCGTTGCCGTACATATCAGACATATTAGGGAAAAAATAGAAGTGAATCCACGCGATCCGAAGTATCTTAAAGTAGTTTGGGGCGTTGGATATAAAATTGAACGACATGAAGGTTAGTTAAATGGAAACAAAAAAGAGCAGACTGAATAAAATCATAAAACAAATTATGGCGATTAGTTTTTCGCTCTTTTTTACGTGCTTTTTTATATTATTTTATGAAGCGGTTAAAAACAATAAAAGTATTCCATACATTATGGAAGATGAGAGTGTAAAGGAAAGTTTTGAAGATACATCCGATTTTCAAGCATTAATAAAGGAGTTTGTTGAAAAGACAATACGCTATGTAGTTATATGCGACCAATTTGAAACGGATGGAGAATTTGACCGTTTTAAGGAAATTGATATTTTTCAGTATGCTACCCGAAAAGAATTAGGAAAATTACGAATTCCGAGAAAAGTGGCTTCCTATTATCTTGATGACTTAATTAATTGGGGTAAATCAGGAGTGGAATTATACTTCGCTGATTATAACGAATATGAGCAAATGTATAATGATGCAAAGCTATCTCCTGAGTTTAATAATAATACTAATAATACTAATATTAATAATAATAATTTTGTTGTTGAATATGATTTTCCTTATGAAAACAATAATAAACTGGTTAACATTTTATTGGATGAATTATATTATCCGACGGATCAAAGTCCTTTAATTTTGCATAGTGATACGTTTTCAGAGTTTGCCCAACATAGCGAATATTTACAGGAAACGGTAGAGGATATTTCTTATAATTTTGAGCAGTATCAGAAATTATCCCAAGTTTTGAAAAAAAGTAATTTTAAATATTATATTGCATATTTTTACAATAACGACTGGCAGGTATATACCAATTGTTTAAAAGGACGAGTTATAAACAGAAATGCTACGCTGGATGAAATTAACCAGTATTTTCTTAATAACGGAAGATACATCTACTGCAACTACGATAATTTAACAGCAGTGTCCAATATTGGTGTTTCCCCGGAAGTTGTATGGAATGAAATTAACGATTATTATTATGCATACCCTAACAGTAATATCAGAATGTGGTTTGGGGTTGATACTGATTATTTGGTAAAAGACATTTTTAGCAGGTATAAAGAGAGTTATACGGATTCTTTTAACATATTCAGGGTAATCGTTATGCTTGGTACAGCATTTGGAATGATTTCGCTTATCATGCTGGTAGTACTTTCGTTAAAAGAACCGGTTATTAGTGAAAAAATACGTATTATTGATCATTTGAAAACCGAAATTATTATGCTTATCGGCTTGGGGTCAATTGCCTTATTCATGTTTGTTACGCTTAAAATATCTGATCTTTTGAAGGATTATATGTACTTTAATACCTTTATCGGATATGGTATTGACAAATTTATTACCATCATGTGTCTGATGGGTGTAAGTTATGTTTTTATTAATTATATTCTCCATATATATTTAGCTTTCATACGACGTATAAAGAAGAATGAACTTCTTAAAGAATCAATAATTAAATCCTTTTACGATATTTGCGTATACACTTTTTATCACCCGAGAATTTTAATACGTACGCTGATTCCGTACATAGGGTTTACGGTAATAAATATTGTACTTATATTAAATATTATAACGGTTAATTTTGCTTTTATTTTTCCTACCGTAATTTTAAACCTCTATGTAGGATATAAGCTTTTTAAAAGCAATAAGATGCGCATAAGCATTATGGAAGGTATAAAGCAAATACAAAATGGGAATTTAGACCATAAGATTAATTTAGAATTTATGCGTGGAGATAATCTTATGGTTGCAGAAGCCATTAACGAAATGGGAGATGGTATTAAATTGGCAGTTGAGTCCAGTATGAAGGACGAAAAAATGAAAGCCGATATTATTACGAACGTTTCCCATGATATTAAAACACCGCTTACTTCTATTATTAGTTATATAGATCTGATTAAACGGGAAGAAATCTATAATGAAAAGGTACTTGAATATGTTAATATTCTTGACGCGAAATCACAACGGTTAAAACAGCTTACAGATGATTTGGTTGAAGCATCCAAGATTTCATCGGGTAATATTTCCCTTGTGCTGGACCGTATTGATTTGGTACAGATGATTATTCAGGCAGAGGGCGAATTTGAAGAAAAATTTGAGGATCATCATCTTAATGTTGTTATTGAAGTGCCGGATGAGCCGGTATATATTCTTGCAGATAGCAGAAGAATATGGAGAATTTTTGAAAACCTGTTCATGAATATTATTAAATATGCAATGAAAGATACCCGGGTTTACATTTCACTTAATGTGGTTGATGATGAAGCACAGCTTTCGTTTAAAAATATTTCGAGTGAAAAGCTGGAGCTTAATGCAAATGATCTTACGGAGCGTTTTATAAGAGGAGATGCATCCAGAAGTACAGAAGGAAGCGGGCTGGGGTTATTTATCTCTAAGAGTTTAACACAATTACTGGGTGGTAAATTCGATGTATATCTGGATGGCGATTTGTTTAAGGTAATTATTTCGTTTTCCATTGACAAATAATGCTGAAATGCTATAATACATCAGACAATGTGTAACAAGTACACATGCTATTTGGAGGATAATTATGACTATTTTTGATGAACTTAAAGAAAGAGGATTGCTTGCCCAATTAACGGATGAAGAAGAGATTAAGGAATTAATTAATAACGGAAAAGCAACCTTTTATATAGGTTTTGACCCAACGGCTGACAGTCTTCATGTAGGTCATTTCATGGCATTATGCTTAATGAAGCGTTTACAGATGGCAGGTAACAAACCGATAGCTTTAATTGGTGGCGGTACTGCCATGATAGGTGATCCGAGCGGAAGAAACGACATGCGTAAGATGATGACCAAAGAAACTATCGAGCATAACGTGGCTTGCTTTAAAGAACAGATTAGTAAGTTTATTGATTTTTCTGACGGTAAAGCAATGCTTGTTAACAACGCCGATTGGTTACTTGATCTTAATTATGTTGATTTTATCGGAAATGTGGGAGGCTGTTTCTCCGTTAATAAAATGCTTGCTGCAGAATGTTATAAGCAACGTATGGAAAAAGGTCTTACTTTCCTTGAGTTCAACTATATGATTATGCAGAGTTATGACTTCTTTAAGCTTTACACGGATTATGGATGTAATATGCAGTTCGGCGGTGATGACCAGTGGAGTAATATGCTTGGCGGTACTGAACTTATCCGTAAAAAACTTGGTAAAGATGCATATGCCATGACAATAACACTTCTTCTTAACTCAGAAGGTAAGAAGATGGGTAAAACACAGTCCGGCGCAGTTTGGCTTGATCCTAACAAGACATCTCCTTATGAATTCTATCAGTATTGGAGAAATGTTGGCGACGCGGACGTATTAAAATGTATCCGTATGCTTACATTCCTTCCGTTAGAAGAAATCAAACAAATGGATAACTGGGAAGGAAGCCAGCTTAATGAAGCAAAAGATATTCTTGCATATGAACTTACAAAACTTGTTCATGGTGAAGAAGAAGCAGATAAAGCAAGAGAAGCTTCAAAAGCGTTATTTGCATCAGGCGGAAGTATTGAAAATATGCCTAAAGTAGTTTTGGAAGATAATGATTTCACAGATGGAAGCATTGATATCCTTAATCTTCTTGTAACTGCTAAAATGGCTGCATCAAGATCGGAAGCACGTAGAGCGGTAGAGCAGGGTGGTGTATCTGTAAATAATGAGAAAGTTACGGATATCAAGATGGCTTATACCAAAGAAGATATTAATAAAGAAGATTTCATTGTTAAAAAAGGTAAAAAAACCTTTATGAAAATTGAAGCATAGTATATATTAAAAAAGGCGCAAGTTGATTAAAAACTTGCGCCTTTTATATATTATTTTTGTTTTTCTAGAAGTTTACTTCTTCGCGGGCATTGTAAAGAGCGAGTACTTTCTGTATTTTTTCTGTTGGTGTCATAACATTACCAAGAGAAATGTCATGATTCATGAAATCTATAATGGAAGCCAGGAACTTGCTCATATCTGCCTCCAGGTAATAAGGACGGCTTAATAATTCTTCCGGTCTGTAATTTAAATTGGTAGAAATTACTTTATCAAAGTAACATTTTTCATATGCCTTATCAAATTCTTCAAGACCGTTGGTAAATAAACCGAAGGTACAACAGATGAATACACGTTTTGCATTACGTTGTTTTAGTTGTCTTGCAGTATCAATCATGCTTTCGCCGGAAGAAATGATGTCGTCAATAATAATTACATCTTTTCCGTCTATATTATCTCCTAAGAATTCATGAGAGATAATCGGATTTTTTCCATTTACAATTTTTGTATAATCCCTGCGCTTATAGAACATGCCGGTGTCAACACCTAATACACTGGCAAAATATACGGCACGGGAAAGAGCACCTTCATCAGGGCTTATTACTATAGTATGTTCTTTATCAATAATTAAGTCCTTTTCATTACTGAGAAGTGCTTTCGCAAATTGATAAGCCGGTGTAAAGTTGTCAAACCCTCCCAAAGGGGTAGCGTTTTGTACGCGTGGATCATGTGCATCGAAAGTAATAAAGTTATCAACACCCATTGAATAGAGCTCTTCCAACATATATGCGCAATCTAAGGATTCGCGTCCATAACGTTTATGCTGTCTGCCTTCGTAAAGGAACGGCATAATAATATTTATTCTATGTGCTTTACCTTCAGCGGCTGCAATAATTCTTTTTAAATCCTGATAGTGGTCATCCGGGGATTTATGATTAATGAAACCGTTCATATTGTAGGTAATACTGTAATTACATACATCAACTAAAATAAACAAATCTTTACCACGTATAGATTCTGATACAACAGCTTTTGCTTCTCCGCTTCTGAAACGTGGAATAGATACGTCTAAAAGATAGTTGTTCTCAATATAGCCAAGAAGGGCCGGGTCGGATTTATGCACATTGTTGATGGTTTTTCTGAAATCAACAAGATAATCATTAACCTGTTTACCAATTGTATACGCACTGTCTAATGCGACAATTTTTAATGGTGCAACCGGCATAGCATTTTTTAACTCATATAAATTAGGCATATAAACCTCCTGAATATGTTCTGATACCATATCATTTATATCATTATGGTAGTGACACGTCAAGGAATTTCTAGTAGAATGGACATAAGAAAAAGGCAGATAACTGCCTAATATGTCATGAAATGAGGATTGTAATGAAAAAGGCAGGACATATCATCAGTGATGTTAAGAAAAAGAGTATTGCCTATAAAAATGGTATTCAGAAAGGCGATGTTTTATTAAAAATAAATGGTGAAGAAATTATTGATATTTTCGATTATGAATACATGGTCCGGGATGAATTAATAACCTTAACTTTACAAAGAGAAGATGAGGAATATGAGGTTGTTATTAATAAATATGAAGATGAAGATATCGGTCTTATATTTGAAAACGGTTTAATGGATGAATACCGTTCATGTCATAACAAATGTATTTTTTGCTTTATTGACCAAATGCCTAAAGGAATGAGGGAAACCTTGTATTTTAAGGATGATGATTCCAGATTATCTTTTTTACAGGGTAACTATATAACGTTAACCAATTTGTCGGAGAATGATGTTAACAGAATATGTAAATATCATTTATCACCGATAAACATTTCTTTTCAGACAACAAATAGGGAATTAAGATGCAAAATGTTAAATAACCGGTTTGCAGGAGATGCTCTTGATATAATTAAGCATTTTGTAGATGCAAATATTACAATGAATGGACAAATTGTACTTTGTAAAGGGGTAAATAATGGTGCAGAACTGGAAAAATCCTTAAATGATTTACTTCTGTATGCACCGTTGCTTGAAAGCGTATCCGTTGTGCCGGTAGGATTAACTAAGTATAGGGACGGTCTATATCCGCTTGAACCGTTTACAAAAGAAGATGCTTTGGAAGTGATTTCGCTTATAGAAAAAGTTCAGGCTGTAGCAATGGACAAACACGGCATTCATTTCGTCCATGCGAGCGATGAATGGTATATACTTGCGGGGAAAGATCTTCCGCCTGAAGAGAGTTATGATGGATACCTGCAACTTGAAAATGGTGTAGGCATGATTCGGCTTTTGATAAATGAGTTTGAACTTGCCATGGAAGAGTTGCTAAGTTCACCGAAAAAATTAAAGCAGTTAAAAAAGAAAAAAGATTTTGTATCAGTTGCTACCGGAAAATTAGCCTATCCGTACCTCAATAAAATGGTAAAAGCATTGAATGAGATTACAGGGTATGAAAGAATACAAATTTATGAAATAAGAAATGATTTTTTCGGAGAACTCATTACGGTTTCGGGTTTACTTACCGGTCGGGATATATGTAACCAGCTACAGGATAAAAAGCTTGGCAGTACATTATTCCTTCCTCAAAATGTATTAAGAAGTGAAGAGGATGTATTCCTTGATGATATGCGTGTAGCTGAGATGGAAAGTACTTTACATGTCAAAGTGGATATAGTAAAATCAAGCGGATGGGATTTTGTAAATACACTTCTCATGCTAAAATAAACATAATTTTTTAATGGAGATAATATGGCAAAAAAGAAAAGAAAGCCGATTGTAGCAGTTGTAGGAAGACCTAATGTTGGTAAATCTTCCTTATTCAATTGTCTTGCCGGAAGTAATATTGCAATTGTAAAAGATACACCGGGAATAACAAGAGACAGAATATATACAGATGTTACCTGGCTGGATAATCAATTTACCTTAATAGATACAGGCGGTATTGAACCGGACAGCTCTGATATTATTTTATCACAGATGCGTGAGCAGGCTCAGATTGCGATAGATACTGCAGATGTCATAATCTTTATGGTAGATGTAAAACAAGGACTGGTCGATGCGGATTCCAAGGTTGCCGATATGCTCAGACGTTCACAAAAGCCGGTCATTTTAGCAGTCAATAAAGTCGACAGTTATGATAAATATATTGCAGATGTATATGAATTTTATAACTTAGGTATCGGTGATCCGATACCGATTTCTGCTGCAAACCGTCAGGGACTTGGTGATCTTTTGGATATTGTAGTAAGTCATTTTAATAATGATGCATCCACGGATGAAGAAGATGAAAGACCGAAAATTGCCATTGTCGGTAAACCGAATGTTGGAAAATCTTCTATTATCAATAAGCTTATCGGTGAAAACCGTGTTATTGTATCCGATATTGCCGGAACTACACGTGATGCGATTGATACTGAAGTCGTACACAATGGAAAAGAATATGTTTTTATTGATACCGCCGGATTAAGACGTAAAAAAACAATCAAAGAAGAACTGGAAAAGTTTATGATTGTCAGAACCGTTAGTGCTGTGGAACGTGCTGATGTGGTTATTCTTGTTATTGACGCTACCCAAGGAGTGACGGATCAGGATGCAAAAATTGCAGGTATAGCACATGATCGTGGTAAAGGTGTTATTATAGCGGTTAATAAATGGGATCTGATAGAAAAAGATAATAAAACCGTTAATGAATTTACTGCAAAAATCAGAGATATCCTTGCTTACATGCCATATGCTGAAATTATATATGTTTCAGCCATGACTGGTCAGAGAATGCCTAAGTTATATGATATGATAGATATGGTTATTGAAAACCAGACGATGCGTGTCCAAACCGGTGTCTTAAATGAGATTATGTCTGAAGCGGTTGCAATGCAGCAGCCACCATCGGATAAAGGCAAAAGATTAAGGCTGTACTATATTACACAAGTTTCTGTTAAACCACCTACTTTTGTAATATTTGTCAATGATAAAGAATTAATGCATTTCTCATATACGCGTTATATTGAGAACAATATAAGAAATGCATTTGGATTTAAAGGCACACCTCTTAAGTTTATTATAAGAGAACGAAAGGATAATGAATAATGGAACGCGTAATTTGTGTTTTGATAGGATATGTGTTTGGTTTGTTTCAAACGGCATATATATATGGCAGAGCAAAAGGAATTGATATAAGAAAACACGGAAGTGGTAATGCCGGAACGACAAATACTTTAAGAGTACTTGGCACTAAAGCAGGGCTCATCGTATTTGCGGGCGATGTGTTAAAGTGTATTTTGGCAATAGTATGTACAACACTTATTTTTGGGAAAAGTAATTCTGATATTATATATTTGTTGAAATTATATACTGCTGCCGGAGCAATATTAGGTCATAATTATCCTTTTTATCTTGGATTTAAGGGTGGAAAAGGAATTGCGGCTACTGCAGGATTAATTCTTTCTTTCCATTGGACATTTATACCGGTAGGTGCTATTGTATTTTTTGGTGCATTTTTATTAACGCATTATGTTTCCTTAGGATCATTACTTATTTATACAGGATTTATGGTTCAGTTGGTTGTGGCTGGTTTTTATGGGCTGTTTGGCATGACCCAAGCACAATTATATGAATTATATGCAATAGGTGCTTTTCTTACAATTCTTGCGTTCTTCAAACACAGAGCCAATATTGTAAGATTAATTAATGGTAACGAAAGAAAAACTTATCTCATTAAGAAGAAAGAGGCGGAGGAATAAAATGGCTAATATAGGTGTTATCGGTGCAGGTAGTTGGGGAATTGCACTTTCCGTATTACTCCACAATAATGGTCACGAAGTGACGGTTTGGTCCATAATAAAGGAAGAAATTGATATGCTTAACGAAAAACGTGAGCATAAAGATAAACTTCCCGGAGTAAAACTTCCTGAAACTATGATTTTTACAGCTGATTTAAAAGAGGCAATGGAGGACAAGGATTTACTGGTGCTTGCCGTTCCGTCCGTATTCACGAGAAGTACTGCCCATATGATGAGCGAATTTGCAAAAGACGGACAGATTATCGTTAATGTTTCAAAGGGTATTGAAGAAAAATCATTAATGGTTCTATCTGATGTAATTGAGGAAGAAATTCCTAATGCAACAGTTGCAGTATTGTCAGGTCCTTCCCATGCAGAAGAAGTAGGAAGAGGAATTCCGACTACCATAGTGGTAGGTGCAAAAAGAAAAAAAGATGCTGAATATATTCAAAATGTTTTTATGAATGATGTATTCAGAGTTTATATCAGTCCGGATTTATTAGGTATTGAACTTGGTGCCGCGCTTAAAAATGTAGTAGCACTTGCTGCCGGTATCGCAGATGGTTTAGGATATGGTGATAATACCAAAGCAGCTCTTATAACAAGAGGCATTGCTGAAATAGGAAGGCTGGGAATGGCAATGGGCGGAAGATTTGAAACTTTCTGCGGATTGTCAGGAATAGGTGACCTTATTGTAACCTGTGCAAGTATGCATTCCAGAAACAGAAGGGCAGGTATTTTAATAGGTCAGGGAAAGACAATGCAGGAAGCAATGGATGAAGTCCAGATGGTTGTTGAAGGAGTGTATTCCGCAAAAGCGGCAGTTATGCTTGCCAAGAAATATAATGTTTCCATGCCTATAGTTGAACAGGTTAGCGCTGTTTTATTTGAAGGTAAAAGTGCGTCAGCTGCGGTTAAGGAATTAATGATGCGTGATAAGAAAAATGAAAATTCTGATATTCCTTGGGGAGAATAGTTGATTTCGTTACTTTTAGTGCATTTCTCACAATAAACATTGAAAATGAGCTTATAATATCGTAACATATAATAGTATTATTGTATGTTGCGATATTTTTTTACTTAATATGAAAATGCACGAAAAGTAGTGAAGCGTGCGCTTTTTATAAAAACAAGTTAATTATTTTGATGAATTATGTAATAAAGTTATTAAGGGAGATTAAGTATGTCAGGGAATTTTAGCAGCACAGGTGAATATGTAGCATCAGAAGAACTTATAGCAAGCGTTAATATTGCAATGGCACTTCAGAAACCATTATTGATTAAAGGTGAGCCGGGAACCGGCAAGACAATGCTTGCGAAAGCAGTGGCTGAAAGTCTTCAAAAGGAAATTGTTATTTGGAATATAAAATCAACCACGAAAGCACAAGATGGTCTTTATATGTATGATACAATTCAACGTTTATACGATGGTCAATTTGGTGAAGAAGGTGTAGATGATATTGCCCGCTATATTAAATTAGGTAAGCTGGGCGAAGCGTTTTCTAAAGAGGAACAGGTGGTGTTGTTAATTGATGAAATCGACAAGGCCGATATTGAGTTCCCCAATGATCTTTTGTGGGAATTGGACCAGATGGAATTTTATATTCATGAGACAAAAGAAACCATTAAGGCAAAGCAGAGACCGATTGTAATTATTACTTCTAATGCTGAAAAAGAGTTGCCGGATGCTTTTTTAAGACGATGTATTTTCCATTACATTGATTTTCCGGACAGGGTTTTGATGGAAGAAATTGTAAGAACACATTTTCCTAATGTTGATGATGTATTATTGAACGATGCAATGGATGTTTTTTATGATATACGTGGTATGCGTAACGTAAGAAAGAAACCAAGCACTTCAGAACTCTTAGATTGGATTAATGCCTTAATGAAGGGTGGTATACCGGTAGAAAAGATTAAGGAAAAACTTCCGTTTGTCGGTGTTATTGTTAAAAAGGATGAAGACCTTAATGAAGTAAGGAAAAATATTAATATTTAAGGGTAAAATGAATGTTTACACATTTTTATTATACGATTAAATCAAAAGGAATTGATGTATCACTTTCAGAATGGTTATCGTTTATAGAAGCACTTAACAACCATCTGTCAGGATGTACACTTACAAGTTTTTATTATATGTCGCGGGCAATTCTTGTAAAGAAAGAAACCGATTTTGACAAATTCGATATGGCTTTTGAAGAAGAATTTAAGGGTATTGTATCCGACGATATGATTAGGGACAGGATGCTTGAGTGGCTTGATAAATCTGATATGAATGATCTTTTCCATGAGTCTGATAAACAGTGGTTATCGAATATGGAAGACGGCCGTATTGATAAAGAAGATGTAGAAACCAAGTTTAAGAAAAGACTGAAGGACCAGGACAGCGAACACAATGGGGGAAGCTATTGGATAGGAACTATGGGTAAAACCTCTTTTGGAAATACCGGCGGTAATGTCGGTGGATTACGTGTGGGTGGTTCGACGGGTTATCAGTCAGCTTTTCAGGTAATTGGTGAAAGACGATACAAAGATTTTAGGGATGACAGGGTTATTGATAACAGACAATTTATGCAGGCATTAAGAAAGCTAAGACAGTTTTCTACCAAACTCGATATACCAAGAACTGAACTTGATATAGATAATACGATCAGTAAGACCTGCAATAACGGTGGGTGTCTCGAAATAGTAATGGAGAAACCGAGAAAAAACTCTGTTAAACTTTTACTTTTAATGGATTCGGGCGGCACCATGATACCATATGCCCAGCTTATGAATGAGCTTTTCCAATCCATTCATAAATCTAATCATTATAAAGAAGTGAAGACGTATTATTTTCATAATTGTATTTATTCACATGTATATAATACGCCGGAATGTGAAAATGGGGATTGGATTGATACAGAGTGGATGTTTAGAAATTTGGACAAAGATTATAAAGTCATCATTGTAGGTGATGCTGCTATGGCACCGGAAGAGTTATATGCCAAAGATGGTAACTACAGAGGCCCCAATGGCGGACTTCCCGGTATGGAATGGCTCTTACTTATGAAAAGGAATTACAAGAGTATTGTTTGGATGAATCCGAAAATGGCAATTGGTGATGCTCCCTGGAGGGAAGCAGAAACGGCTATTAAAAAGGTGTTTCCAATGTATCCTCTTACGGTTAACGGTTTGAATGAAGCTATGAATAAACTAATGAAAAGGGAGTAACGAATATGCATAAAGTAATGATTGTAGACGATAATATGGCAAATCTTATTATGGCGAAGAAGACATTGGAAGATATCTATGAAGTAATTCCCGTTTCTTCAGGTATTTCTGCATTGGAGTGTTTGACAGACATGCCTGAACCGCCGGATTTGGTTTTACTTGATGTTGATATGCCGAATGTTAACGGATTCCAGGTAATCAGTGAAATTAAAAATATAAAGAAGCTTATGGATATTCCTATTATTTTCCTCACAGCACAGGATGATGATACAACGGAACTTGAAAGTTACAATCTTGGCGCAATTGATTATATTAAAAAACCATATACGGCGTTGCTTCTCCGTAAGCGTGTAGATATTCAAATCCAGTTGATGGAACAGCAAAAGCAGTTAAAGGAGTTTAATGAATCCTTAACCGGTACCGTTCAGGATAAATCAAAACGAATTGTTGAAATGCAGTATTCCATTGTAGAAATGTTCGTTGAACTTATGGGTAGAAGAGATGGTTATTCCGGCGACCATGCAAGACGTGTAGAAAAGTATATGGAGGCATTTTTCTCCGAAATTATCAGAAGCAAAAAATATGAAGTAAATGCAGATGACAGTATTACTATTTGTTTTGCCTCAAAAATTCATGACGTAGGTAAGATGTGTATACGTGATAATTTTATGTTACAGCCGATGGTATTTATGGAAGAACCGGATCAGGTGAAAGCACATACATATTTAGGAGCAGAAGCGATTGCTAAAATAGCAAACGTTTCAACGGGTAGCGGATTCTTTAATTATGCTTATAATATGTGCCGAAGCCATCATGAGAAATGGGATGGAACCGGTTATCCGGATCATCTTATCGGACCAAAGATACCTTTTGAAGCAAGAGCATTATCAATAGTTAATACATATGATATATTGCGTTCACGACCGGTAAACGGTAAAGTGTGTTCGCATCAGGAAGCTTTAATGAGACTTAATATGATGAAAGGCTCTTTCTTTGAACCAAGTCTTGTTGATTTGTTTATCAAAGCAGGAAGAGATATCGAAAAAGTTACTTTAGTAAAGTAGGTGATTTATAATGCAATTTATTTTAAATAAATATTTTGACAGATCATTACCAGTCAGAAAACTTACATATAATGTTGCGGCGTTTACGCTTTTGGTAACTTTTATTACAACGCTTGTAAATGATATTATTTTTAAAGCAGACCCTATTGCTTTTGTGATAGATGGTATATGTATTATCGGTGGTGTTGCACTCATAATTGCAGGAGATTATGTTAAAAATACGCATATACTTATCCGTGCTGCACTTTTGGTTGTGAGTTTTGTTTTAGTACCGTGTATGTATTTAATTACACCGACCTTTAATTGTGAAATGCTGGTTTTTTGTCTTTTATGCCTTGTTTTTACAAGTATACTTTCCGAAGGAAAGTTTTTGTATATTATTGTGACGGTTGAATTACTTATATATGTCACTTTAATGTTAAATAGTATTTTTGGGGTCTATAAGCAACTAAGTTTTGATACCTCTCTTGAAACGTATATACGGGTTTTATGTGCAATATTAATAACTGCAGTTTCCTGTGGCTTCTTATTAAGATACCGGAGTGCATTCCTGATACAAGAAATGCAGGATAATTTACAAGGTGAAAAGGAAGCGAAAGAACTTGATTTTTCCAGGGATATGTTTCTTGTAAATGTTTCGCATGATATAAGAACGCCGTTACAGGCTATTATCGGTACGACAGAAATTCTTATGTCAGATGAAGATAACGAGGAGATTAAGAAAAATGCATATTTTATGTCAAATGCCGGACGTGCGTTGCTGACTATTGTTAATAATATGCTTGATTTTTCGAGATTAAAACAAAAGGATATAGTTGTTTATGATGAAATGTATCATTTTAGCATATTGCTAAATGATTTAATAAACATGTTTTCAATCAGCGTCGCTAATACAAGAGTAGAGTTTATTACGACAATTAATCCGAATATACCTGAACATTTAATCGGGGATAAGGATAAAATACGTACGGTATTTACTACCATTTTGGATAATGCAGTGAAGTATACTTCCACAGGCGTTATCGAGCTTACCGTTGATTATGAAAAAACTGATGTAAATACTGCACTTATTAAAGTGTCAGTTGCAGATACGGGAATAGGAATGACTGCCGAAGTCCTTGAAAAGTTATTTAATGTGCCGGAAGATGAGATAGAAAGACGTGAATTGACCGGTGAAGGCATGGGTATTATCAGTTGTCAAAGAATTCTTGATAAAATGGGCGGCAGTATAAAAGCAAGAAGTGTTTTTGGGGAAGGAACCACATTTACTTTCAGCTATACACAGAAATTTCAGGAACAGGAACCGATGGTTGAAGTGCATCCAAATGGTAAAAAGGTTCTTGTATTTGAGAAAAACTTTGATTGCAGACGTTCCTTTGAAAACGTCATGTTGTATTTTGGTATAAAATGTGTATGTGCTACAACAATTGATGAGTTTGTTGAGTATGTTGAAGATGACTCCTTTACTCATTATTTTGTGGCAAGAGATAATTATGACCTTTTGAATGATTTTCAAAAATCATCAATTAACATGCACCGCCTTGTTATTTTAAACGATGCGTTAAATTTCAATTACGGTCAGGAAGCGGCATGTTATTGTGTAAGACCAATCAACAGTCTTAATGTCGGTGCCATCTTTAATGGAAATGATAATTTTTCCATCAGGAATATTGCCCATACTGGAGATATTGTTTGTCCCGGCGTGCGAGCTTTGGTTGTAGATGATAATCTTATTAATTTGGATGTGGCTTCCGGTATATTAAAACGCTATGAATGCGAAGTGACAACCGTAACGAGCGGCAAAGAATGTTTGAATATAATGGAACAGGAATTTTTCGATATTCTTTTCCTTGATTATATGATGCCTGAAATGGATGGTATAGATACATTAAACTTTATACGTCAATTTGAGGACACTAAGAAAAAGGC
This sequence comes from Lachnospiraceae bacterium, assembly GCA_045576455.1. Lineage (GTDB taxonomy): Bacteria > Bacillota > Clostridia > Lachnospirales > Lachnospiraceae > RGIG4034. The sequence continues at coordinate 69,437 of JAZNGM010000027.1, forward strand.
TATTCCTGCCGTAGCACTCACGGCAAATGCTGTCAGTGGAGCCAGGGAAATGTTTATGAATGCCGGTTTTGATGAATATGTATCCAAACCGATTGAGATAGAGCATTTAGAGAATGTTCTTAAGAAACTTCTTCCTAACCATAAGATTCTGTGGAAAGAAGATTATGAAGAAAGGAGGAAGCATAATGACTAAAGTCCAAGCCGATTCGATTTATTATACTGTTAAAAAGAGAGTACTCAGCTTTGTGCTTTTAGGAATAATTTTTTATTCCGTAATTGCTTCTGTATTATTTATCTTTTTTGCCGGCAATTATAAACTGGGAATAGTTACTTTCGCCATGGGATTAATGGCTGTAAGCTTGATGATTTTGTGTAATAATCAGAAATATTTTATGCATATAAACTTGATTTTAGTTATACTCTTAAATCTTTTGTTTTGTCCGTTGCTTTTAGTATATGGAGGTATTAACGGAACTGCGCCAATCATTTTTGCTATTTCCTTTATGCTAATTTATGTTTTATTAGAGGGATCCCATATTGCAGTATTAAGTACTATTGTACTTGCTACCGATATTTTGATTATGGCATTAAGAAACAGTTCGGGAATAGATATAAAACCTTATGATAATATAGCCATTTATATTATTGATTATCTTGTATGTTTTATCGACGTAGCGGTTGTAATAATTACCATTATTATTTCTCAAAAATCGATCTATGAAAAAGCAAAGAAGATGCATGAAGACAGACGTAAACTCCTTTTACAGGCAAGTAATGTAAAAGGGCATTTCCTTGCAAGTACTTCTAATGAAATAAGAAATCCGGTGAATTCGATTATTAGTATAAATGAACTTATGTTAAAAGAAGATTCCTCGGAACTGGTAAAAGAAGAGGCAAAAAAAATTCAGATGGCAAGTTATACTTTGTTATCGATTATTGATGATGTTTTGGCTTATTCAAAGCTGGAAGCCGGTAAACTTAAATTAATGCCGACAGAATATAATATAAAAAATGTACTTAAGGAGATTATTGAGTCCATTGCGGTTGAACTCACCAATAACAAAATAAATTTTGATGTACGTATTAACCGTGACATGCCATATAATTTGTTTGGTGATGAAATGTATATTCGTATGATTTTTATGAATATACTGATGATTGCAATCGAAAATACCAGTAATGGCCGTGTTTTACTCCATATTGACTATGAAAAAGAAGAAGATAATGGAATCGTAGTAAAAGTACAAATTGCAGACACGAGCTTTGGTTTATCAAAAATTGATATACGGTCATTATTTGGCCAGTATAAAATATATGATTCAAGACAAAGCAGCAATATGAAGGGTATCAGTTTAAAATATATGATTTGTAAAGAACTGTTAGCCCTTATGGATGGTTCAATTGAAGTAGAAAGTATACAAGGAATCGGAATGTCTACTGAGTTTACGTTCCGCAATAAGGTTGTAAATGATGCACCGATGCTTCATCTTGATAAGAAAGACAGATGCAATGTACTTGTTATGCTTGTAAATGATTATATGCAAAGCTTTTGGACAGAAACTTTAGCAGGATTTCACAGTATGTCGCTTAAGTTTTGTAACAGTCCTTCCTATTTGCCTAAAATTCTTGAAGAAAAAAAGTTTGACTATATATTTATTCCGCATGAACTCTTTGAGCAGGTAAAGGAGACGTTATTGCAGTATGAATGTTCAGACTATACCTATATCATTGGCGAGTATAATCATACTTTAGAAGATTATGAAGGTTTTAGGATGATCAGACGTCCGATATCCTGTATTAATCTGGAGGGTGTATTTAATCAAACCTGGAATGCGGATGATTATACAAGGCGCATGAATAAGTTTAATTTCTATGCTCCTAAAGCAAAAGTTCTTATGGTTGATGACAGTACGATGAGTCTCAAACTTGCCAGTACAATGTTTGAACAATTTAAGATTGATTTAGCTATTGCAACTTCAGGAGAAGAGTGCCTTAAGAAAGTAAAAGAAAATAAATATGATTTAATTCTTTTGGATCAATCGTTACCGGATATTTACGGAATTAATTTAATGGAAAATATCCGTTCTTTACCGGACGAAGATTATATGAAAATGCCGATTATTCTTTTGACCTCGGCAAAAGATATTGAAACACGTGATGAATTTGTTCAGACAGGCTTTAACGATTACATGGTTAAACCGATTAATATGAGAATGCTTGAAAAAGTTTTGATTAATTATTTAGACAAAACACTTATTGAAGAATATTCTCAGGAACAAGTAGTTAAGACAGTAGATGCAAGTCAACCTGCATCCAATATTAAATCCGGTTTGGATACGGCAAAAGGTCTGCTTAACATCGGCTTTAATCAGCAGGCATATGAAGCAATACTTAATACCTTTTATAAGGAATGTGTTAAGAATCTTGCATTGTTACCGGAGTTAAAAGCAAGTGATGATTTATCTTTATTTACTACATATGTCCATGGTATGAAGAGTGCATCAGCAAGTATTGGTGCCATGGAAGTATCTGCACTTTTTAAAAAGCTGGAATTTGCAGGAAAAGAGAGTAACAGGGAATTTATTGAAAGTAATTATGCTCCTTACACCGAAAAGCTTATTGAAATTCTTGAGGAAGTTAAAGTATATTTAACAGAACATAATGCTTTTGAAGGTGATGAAGAACAATCTGATCTTGAACAGGCAGAACAGGAAGAGATAAGATTTGAGCAGCTTGAGGAGTTTAAAAACCTGTTAGATAAGATGGATCTGAAACATTGTGATAATATTATTGAAAACATGAGTCAACGCAATTTCGGTCAGGAAGTAAACGCACAAATCCGTGAGATGAAGACCGCATATGAAAATTTCGATTTCCATACGGTAAAGAAAACGTTGACAACACTTATGAATTCATTGGGTTAAATATATTAATAAAACAGGTTTGTAATTATTATATATTTAACCGGTTTTAAAAATTTAATAAAGTCTGTAATATCTATAATAATCGGACTGAAAATTAAACATAATGTTATGTAAGCAGGGAGAATGGCAAGAACAATCTTCCTGCTTATTTTCATGGAATAGATAATATAGTAAAGCAAATATAAAATAATTAGGAATAGAGTAAGGCTGATTAACGAACGGATTAAGCCTTTATTATATAAGAAAAATGTACAACCCATAAATACAACACCCGGAAGTGTTATATAGGGTGTAATAAACTTAAGCATATTTTTTTTCTTTTCTTTATATATCATTTTATCGAAACAATGTGCTTTAGCATAATTCAAATAAGTAATATAGCCTGAAAATGCTGAAAGCATTACCATAATAGAAAGTACGCCGATAAAAGGTGCGGACAAAACATTTTTTGCATGTATTTCATAGGTATCATTTCCGGATATATTAAATGAAAATGTAGCATCGGTAGTAGTGTAACTTAAATATGCTTCAGAAAGCATATTATTTATTTCTTCATGGTCAATATCGTTAAGTTCGTCAGCGTTTTCAATATAAATATTTAATTGGTGAAATGCATATTCATGGAATAATTGGCTGAAAAGAACCTGGTTTACTACATTGTCAGTGGTCGTAAGCCGGTTCGTATATACTTTGATTTTATTTTTGTATTTACCGTTATCCATAGCTTTAACAATTTCATCGGTAAGGACGTAGCCGCATTCAAGTTCCAGCCGCATAACGGCATTTTTTAAGTCTTCCATACTATCATATTGTATAAAGGATATATTGCCATCATATGATATAAGCCGGTCTATAAAACGGTTGAAACATATATTGCCGTCATCATTGTCTGCAACAAAGAAACCGGCAAGTATATTAGTATTGCTTTTTTGTGGATATATGTAAAGAAAACTTGTAATTAATAGCATTAATATAGGAATTAATATAAAGGTTTTCTTTTTGAAGGCTAATTTAAAGAATTGTTTCATGTTTATCCTTTCGTAATCGCTTATGAACTAATTTGTAAGCATCATATTTTGCAATAGTGTGAACGGGCAGAAGCTTGAAAGTTTTCGTATAAATGTTCCTAAAAAGGCATTAGGTATAATGAAGCCGGATAAAAAGGCTAATATAAACGAAAGTATAAATAGCAATATAATAGAATGCATACTATTTTTTGTTAGTGAAAAGAGTAAATAAACCAGTATAGAAAAAGATAATGAAAGAACTAAAACCGGTAAAAATTCTATTTTTTTTGATTTTAATACCATATGTGAAATCAAAGGATAGGTAATAAAACAAAAGATAAAATAAGAGATAAATACATAGGTATATCTGGCTGATTTTAGTTTTATCAAACCTTTATTAATCATTTTTAGTTTTGCATTAAATGAGGGTGTGTTGGTATTGAGGTATCCTGAAAAACATATTCCCCATAATGAAAGTAATAATATATAACCTGCCGTTATATAAAATTCATAAGGAGAGTGAGTATCAGATACGGTAAGCTTTTTTACGGTAAATAATGAATCACTTGATAGGGCATATCTAAGGTTTGTCAGATTTATGTTAGTAAAAGCTTCGTCTGTGTATTCATACAGACCATGTAAAAAATATAAATCTGCTATTGAATATATGCATGCCTGCGCTGTCATAAGTAATGAACTTCCTGCTTTTGCAAATTCTTTAACCAGAAGATTTGAAAATCCTGATACCTGTCCTAAATAAATTGCGGCTTGGTAATCCATGCCGTTTTTGATGTTGTCCATTATTCCGGAAGGAAGAGTAATAAGAGCCGTGAGGTTTCCTTCATTAAGCTGATAACGGGCTTCGTCGAGTGTGTCAAAAGTTATAAAATTAAAATTATTAGTTGACGCTTCATAGTTATTGGCAAGTAACAAGGAATATTTTTTGGCATATTCAGAATCCGTAACAATTCCTACTTTAGCGATAGCAGCATTATTCTTTTGGTCAAAAAAACGGGTTGCACAAAAAGCAATTGCACCAATTAAAATAAAAAGTGCAATTGCTCCCGTTATAAGCGTTGGTAATGCTTTAATATAGCGTTTTCCTTCAAGATTAAAAAAATGCTTTACAGACATATTATTTCCTTTTTATCCGATGGGTACATAATCTTTAAATAAGTTAAACAGAAGATTATTGTTAAGGTTTTGTGTAATGGTTTGTATAAGCGTATTCATTTCTTCAGGAACCGCTATGTTGTAACGGTTTGTTTTAGGAAAATCAATAGAACCTGAATAAGGGGTTACGCCATAATAACCGGTTAGTGTTATAAATTCTTCGCCATTATATATACGTAATTTTTCTAAGTCAAAATTAAAACTTTTTCCTTTTTCATAATCCGTGTAGGAACCGGCTAACTCAAGAATGTTAATATCTCTAATGGTTAAATTCATAACCGTATTAACCGTTTCATTATCATCAAGGGCAAAGATGCGATGTTCAAAAGCCACCAAAGGTATAGTTGTACCATTTGCATCGGATTGCGTAAGTTTAACATTGAATAATTGTTCAGTTTCTTTAAAGGTACATGAATAAGAAAAAGTCATGTTTCCTACATTGAAATCTTGGAGTTCGATTTTTGTTAAATATCCATTTGCATCAACTTCGAGGTTAATGACTATATTTTCTTTAATCACATCCAGGCCGTTTTTAATATTTTCTGATTCTGCTTCACCAATAATGTTGCTTAAGAAAGGTTTGATTTCATTGAGTATTTCTTCAATAGATTCTTTGTTAAGCGTGATTTTATAGTTTGTTTCAGAGATTTTTTCATAGATCAATTTATCATTACTTTGTTCTATAATCTCTTCAATGTTCTTTTGTTTATTTAACGAAAGAAAAAGGTCTGTGGTATCAATGTCCGGGGCATTGTTTTTAAGGGCGGATTCCAGTAATGGTTTATTGTTGTTTGCTAGTGTAAGAATATCATTTTTATTAATATAAGCGTATCCGTCAAACAAGGTGGAAGAAGATATACCGTAGCCTTCCTCTGTTCCATATAACGTTACATTAATAAGCTCCATAACTTCGGCAAAGCTTATTCCGGTTGACAGGATAAAATTATCTGTCTTGGGGTCATATATTATATGGCTTTCTGATAAGGAAAGTCCTTTAAACATGGACAATTGTTCAATATCGGTATCGGATAATGTGAATGAAAAATAAGAATCGTATGTTCTTTCTTTCATTTTGTCGCTTAATTTACCCATTCCGAGTATCTTATTGGAAGGACCTAATGAATTGTTTGTTTTTTTCATAGCTTCCGCAATGGTTTCTTTTACTGTTTTTGTTCTAAAATTTGGTAAGATTACAAATACGGTCAATAGTGTAAGAACGGTTGCGGTAATTAAAGTTGATATTAATATTATTATTTTACGTTTATTCATAGTTTCCTCCGTTTATCGTATTAATCAATTGTTGTCCACGCATATCTTTATCAATTACAAAAATGATGCCGTCATTAATTACATATAGCTTGTTGCATAATGATAATTCAGCCTCTTCATGTGTGGTCATTATAATTGTGCCCCCATCATTAAGATATGTTTCCATAAATTGTTTGATGTTATCCCGGCATATTAAATCAAGCGAGCTGCTCGGCTCGTCCAGAATGAGTATTTTCGGGTCATTAAGAAGCGTACTTGCTATGCTGACTCTTTTTTTCTGTCCACCGGATAGTTTGCTTATTTTTGTATGAAGTATATCATTAATGTCGAGTGAGCTAAAAAGAGGAGAGTTGAGTTTTTCCATTAAATCCTTCTGTTTACTATCATACCAAAATAAAAGATTATCCTTAGCCGTAAGCTCAGGTATTAACGGATTTTCCTGCGGTACATAACCTATATCTTTATATTGTCTTTTGTAGGGCAATAATTCTTGTCCATTAAGAAGAATTTTCCCGCTGTCCGGTTTTAAGCATCCGGTAAGAATGGACAGGAATGTTGATTTACCGCATCCGTTTTTTCCCAGAATGCCGATACAATCCCCTTTATTAACCGTTAACTCTATTTTTTTCAGTACACTTTTTTTACTGTATGAAAATGATATGTCAAGCGCCTGTAACATAAATTCCTCCATGTAAATAATTAAAATAATAATAACATAATATTATTTTAATTCATAGATGAACTTATTGGAATGATTTATTGTATTTAGCCATATATTAAACAAAAGTATTAAGAATAATAATAGGAGGGGGTTAAAGTAATTATGGACACGAATAGCCATGAATTTAACCTTTATCAGGATATCAAAAAAAGAACAAACGGTGAGATATTTCTTGGTGTTGTCGGACCGGTAAGAACCGGAAAATCAACTTTTATTAAACGTTTTCTTGAATTAATGGTTTTGCCTTATATGACAGAGGATTATGCCAAAGAAATAGTAAGGGATGAAATGCCGCAAAGTGCAGGCGGTAAAACAATTACGACAACGGAACCGAAATTTGTTCCGAAGGAAGCGGCTAAAGTAAGACTGAGTGAAGGCACGGAAGTATCATTAAGATTAATTGATTGTGTCGGTTATATGGTTGACGGGGCATCCGGACACATGGAAGATGATGTGGAAAGGATGGTTAAAACTCCTTGGTATGATTATGATATACCTTTTACAAAAGCGGCAGAAATCGGTACGCGTAAAGTTATTACCGATCATTCCACCATCGGTATTGTGGTAATCACGGATGCTTCTTTTGGGGAATTAAAAAGGGAACAGTACATTAAAGCTGAAAATGAAATTATAAATGAACTAAAAGCATTGGGAAAACCTTTTGTAATCATATTAAATAGTGCAAAACCATATTCTGAAGACACAATAAAGCTTGCCAAGAATATCGGTGAACAATACAATGCAAGTTGCATACCGGTAAATTGTGAACAAATGAAAAAAGATGATGTAATGCGCATCTTAGAAGAAGCACTTTATGAATTCCCGTTATCGGTTATAGAATTCTATTTACCTAAATGGGTTGAAATGCTAAATACAGAACATCCTATGAAAAAAGATATTATTGAAATTATTAAAAACAATATGATGTCATTCAATAAAATCAGGGATATATTTAATAATCATAATAATATGGATATAACAACAAATGACAGTAGTTATATTAAGAAATGTAAGCTTATGGAAGTCGACTTGTCAGACGGAAGCATTAAATATGATATTTCCGTTGATGAACAATATTATTATGAGATGATCAGTGAACTTGTGGGAGAAAGTATTACAAGCGAATATCAGATGCTCGAATTATTAAAACGTCTTGCAGAAAAGAAGAAAGAATATGATAAAGTCGACGGTGCAATTGAAGCGGTCAGAAGAAAAGGATATGGTGTTGTTTTGCCTGAGAGGGATGAAATAATTCTTGATCAACCGGAAGTGATTAAACATGGTAATAAATTTGGCGTCAAAATTAAAGCCGAATGTCCGTCCATACATATGATCCGTGCTAATATTGAAACAGAAATTGCTCCGATTGTCGGAACCAAAGAACAGGCAGATGATTTAATACGTTATATCGTTGATGAAAGAAATAATAACGGAGGTATATGGGATACTAATATTTTCGGAAAAACGGTAGAACAATTAGTCAATGACGGAATAACGACAAAGGTTTCGTTATTAAATGAAGAATGCCAGTTAAAATTAATAGATACCATGCAGAAGGTAGTAAACGATAATAATGGCGGCATGGTATGCATTATTATATAAAACATAATTAAATGCAGGAATAAGACACCGGATTTTGCCGGTGTCTTTATTTCTTAATAGAAAATTAATTGTAAAAGTATGCTTTATAAAGTATTATATTTATTATATATAATTTATATATGAAAGGGGTTATTATTATGGAAAATAAGGTATATGATAAATTATTACGTTGTCTTAAAAGTGTAAGAACTAAAACGGATTTTGTTCCTGAAATTGCAGTAGTTCTTGGTTCGGGGCTTGGTGATTACGCAAAAGAGATTAAAGTGGAATGTGAAGTTCCTTATGGGGAAATAGAAGATTTTCCAACCTCCACCGTGCAGGGACATGATGGAAGATTTATATTTGGTTATATAGATAATATACCGGTGGTTTGTATGAAAGGAAGGGTTCATTATTATGAAGGCTATGATATTAGCGATGTTGTTCTTCCTACAAGATTAATGTATATGTTGGGTGCCAAGACCTTGTTCTTAACAAATGCAGCTGGCGGAATTGATGATAAGTTCAGCCCGGCTGATTTTATGCTTATAACAGACCATATAGCCAGCTTTGCACCGAATCCGTTAATCGGTCCAAATGTAGATGCACTGGGTACACGTTTCCCGGATATGACGAATATATATGATGAAAACTTAAATGATATTATCAGAAAAGCAGCTAACGATAATGATATTAAACTTAAGGAAGGCGTATATGTATACCTTACAGGACCAAGTTATGAAACACCTGCAGAGATTAGGATGCTTCGTGCTTTAGGCGCAAGTGCGGTAGGCATGAGTACCGTAGTAGAAGCTATTGCAGCAAAGCATTGCGGAATGAAAGTATGCGGAATTTCCTGTATTTGCAATATGGCTGCCGGTATGTCACACAATAAGCTGTCCCACAAAGAGGTGCAGGAAGCGGCGGATATTGCAGCTCCTAAGTTTAAAAAGCTTTTAACTGAATCGATTATACGAATGAGATAAGAGGACCCAAGAATGAATATCCGTTTATATAATGCGCGTTTACTTAAGATGGATGACAATAAAATTACGGAAGGCTGTGTCCATATAAAAGACGACAGAATTACTTTTATAGGTGACGAAACTTCTGTATATTCAGAAAATGTATGGGATATAGAAATTGATTGTAACAAAAATTTGTTGATGCCCGGTTTCCGTAATGCCCATACACATTCTCCCATGTCAGGTTTAAGATCTTTAGCGGATGATATGCCGCTTTTTGACTGGCTTAATAATAAAATTTTTCCGTTTGAAAGTAAGATGACGGAAGAAGATATGAAATGGTTTACTAAGCTTTCCATACTGGAATATGTATCATCGGGGATTACGGAAATCTTTGATATGTATTTTGCCGTTCATGGTGTAAGGGAAGCTTGTGAAGAATATGGTTTTCCGTTAGTAATGTGCGGTGCCGTCAATGATTTTGTACAGTCAGCATCTCAAATGGAAGAATTATATAAGAAATATAATTATAAAAATGGGATGGTACAATACCGCTTTGGTTTTCATGCTGTTTATACGACCAAAGACAAAATCTTATATGAAATTGCCGAGTTGGCAAAACATTATAAAGAACCCGTGTATGCGCATCTTTCCGAAACAGAAAATGAAGTGTCGGAATGTATAAAGGATAGAGGGTTATCCCCTATAGCTTTTCTTGATAAAATAGGAATGTTTGAATATGGTGGGGGAGGTTTTCATTTAGTACATCTTACGGATGAAGATATACGGATTGTTAAGGACAGAAATCTTTCAATAATCACCTGCCCATCCTCTAATCTTAAGCTTGCAAGCGGAATTGCACCAATATATAAATATGTAAATGAAGGGTGTAATGTTGCCATAGGTACTGATGGGCCGGCAAGCAATAATTGTTTGAATATGTTTAAGGAAATGTTTTTGACCGCTACATTATCCAAAGCACTTTCTAAAGATGCAACGGTTTTGCCGGCTTTTGATGTTCTTAAAATGGCTACAATAAATGCATCTAAGGCATTAAACAATAATAATGATTACACATTAAAAGCAGGAAATTATGCAGATATTGTTATGATTGACCTTCATAAGCCGAATATGCAACCAATAAATGATATTGTAAGTAATATTGTTTACAGTGCGGGTAAAGAAAATGTTTTGATGACAATGGTAAGAGGTAAGATATTATTTAAAGATGGTATCTTTTATGTAAATGACAGACCGGAAGATGTTTATGCTATATGTAATGATATAGCAATGCGTATTAAACAATAAACGAGGATATGATATGGAAACAGAATTAATTGCACTAATTATAGCAATAGGAGCTTTTATAGCTTTTTTCTTTGTTAAAGGAATCATTGATGAGAAACGTAAAGAGAAGGATTATATACTAAAACTTAAGTTTAATTTCGGAAAATATCCTGAAAGGGAGTATACGAATGAACAGTTTTCGGGGATATCCGGCTATGATCGGAAAAATAGAACGGATAATCATATTGACAATATTACATGGGATGATTTAGATATGGATTCCGTATTTATGAGTATGAATAATACTCATTCTTCGGCGGGCGAGGAATATTTGTATTACAGACTCCGTAATCCTAAACTTACCGATGAAACCACACGGCGGGATGAAGAATTAATTGATTATTTTTATAATAATAAAGATGACAGTATAAACTTACAGAAGGCATTCCATAAAATGGGAAAAACCGGTAAGTATTCTTTGTATGACTATTTAAATTATCTTGATAATGTAGAAAATACCGGAAATATAAAACATATTATTTGTAATTTGCTTTATCTGATAAGTGCAGCGCTTGTGTTTGTTAATCCTTTTGCCGGTATTGTATGTATCATATCCGTTATGTGTTACAACATGATCGCTTATTCAAAAGCTAAGAGCGAGATTGAACCGTATTTTATAAGCATTAAATACGTTATGCGTTTATTGGACGGCATAAATAAAGTTGCAGATACTAATGTTCCTGTTATTAAAGATAACATAGACATCATGAAAGAAAAAAGAAAGGTCTTTCATGGCCTTAAGAAAAAAGCGCTGTTTTTAAGTATGGATGCTTCTGATTTTAATCTTCTTTCCATGATATATATTTATATTAAAATGCTGTTTCATGTAGACTTAATTATTTTTAATTCTATCTTAAAAAATATTAAAAAGCATACGGCAGAAATTAATGATATTGTTACGGAACTTGGTTATATTGAATCTTCAATAGCGGTAGCTTCATACAGAAAATATGTTAATGATTTTTGTGTTCCTGAATATACAGATACTTTGTATATGAAAGCAGAGGAAATGTATCATCCTTTGATTTCAAATCCTGTAAAAAACAGTTTTGAAACAAATAACGGGGTATTGGTAACAGGCTCTAATGCGTCCGGTAAATCAACATTTTTAAAAACGATAGCCATAAACGCTATTCTTGCGCAAACCATTAATACCTGTCTTGCCGAAAAATTTATAACCAATCATTACAGGATATATTCTTCCATGGCTTTGCGTGATAATCTTGGAAGCGGAGAGAGTTATTATATCGTTGAAATTAAGTCATTAAAGAGAATACTCGATGCTGTTAATAAAGATGTTTCACCGGTATTATGCTTTGTGGATGAAGTTTTAAGGGGAACCAATACGGTTGAAAGGATTGCAGCTTCAACTCAAATTTTGAAGAGTCTTTGTAACGCTAATACCAAGTGTTTTGCAGCAACACATGATATTGAGTTAACCCATTTATTAGAGAAGTATTATGATAATTATCATTTTGAAGAAGAAGTGATAGATAATGATATTGTATTTAATTATAAAGTTTTAAACGGACGTGCCACATCGCGTAATGCAATTAAGCTATTAAAAATAATAGGATATGAGAATAGCATTATCGATGAAGCTAATAATATGGCAGTTCACTTTGTTGAGAAGGGAGTTTGGGAATGAAAGTAACGCTTTATTCCGATGGTTCGGCCAGAGGGAATCCGGATGGACCGGGAGGCTACGGAACTATTTTGCGTTTCATTGATGCAAAAGGTACAATTCACGAAAGGGAATATAGTGCGGGATACAAAAAAACAACTAATAACCGGATGGAACTTATGGGAGTTATTGTTGGACTTGAAGCCTTAACTAAATCTTGTGAAGTTGACGTTATTTCTGACTCCAAATATGTAACGGATGCATTTAACCAGCATTGGATTGATACATGGCTAAAAAAAGGATGGAAGACAGCCGGCAATAAGCCTGTTAAAAATATCGATTTATGGAAACGTTTATTAAGTGCGGCTGAAAAACACAATCTGAATTTTATATGGGTGAAAGGTCATGTGGGACATCCCGAAAACGAAAGATGCGATAAACTTGCAACACAGGCTGCAGATGGGACAAACCTTCTTGACGATGTAATTAATGAAATGATATGATACAAAATATGAATAATAATCTTATGAAATGAGGATTTGAAACATGGACAACTTAATTAAATTTATTAATGCTTTTACGGAATATATTATATTGTTTTTAGTCTTTATTGTTGTCATTGCAATTGCAGTAACGATTGGGATTATTTTACGTAAAAGTAAAAATAAAAAAGCAGGTATAGATACTGATAATAAGGTGGCAGAAAAGTCCGATACGGAATAGTCCGGGTAAGAAGGTAAAATGGCTAAATCAGAAAACCAGAAGTTAAAACTACTATACATTTATAAAATCTTATGCGAAGAAACTGATGAAAATCATTGTATATCGACCAAAGATTTAATTTCCCGGCTTGAACGTTATTCAATTAAAGCTGAAAGAAAAAGCATTTATACAGATATCCAGAGTCTCATAGATTTCGGATATGCAATCGAGAAAAATAACCGGAAAACAGATGGTGGGTATTACCTTAAAAAACGTGATTTTGAAACGGCAGAGCTTAAACTTATGGCGGATGCCATATCGGCATCAAAGTTTATAACGAAGGAACAATCAAAAAAGCTGATTGATAAATTGGAAAAAATGGCATGCATTCATGATGCTAAGAAGATAAAACGTCAGGTCTTTGTTGCAAACCGTATAAAAACCTCCAATGAATCTGTTTTTGATAATGCGGATGTTATACATAATGCGATTGCATTAAATAAACAAATCTCTTTCCGGTATTTTGAATGGACTATTGATAAAAAAATGCAGTTTAGAAAAAACGGCGGAAGGTATGTGGTTAGTCCGTGGGCGGTAACCGTTAATGCGGAAAATTATTATCTGATTGCATATGATGCTGAAAATGAAATGATTAAGCATTATCGTATCGACAAAATGAAAGACATCGAAGCCGTAGATGATAAACGTCAAGGTAAAGATTTCTTTGTTAGTTTCGACGTAGCGGATTATGCGAATAAGCAATTCGGAATGTTTTCCGGAGAAGAACAACCGGTTACGATACAGTTCCCTAATCACTTAATAGGTGTTGTGTTGGATCGTTTTGGTACGCAGATTGTGACACGCCAAAGGGATGATGCCCATTTTTCAGTAAGAGCAAATCTTCAGGTTAGCCCCCAGCTGTTCGGTTGGCTTGCCGGAATGGGGAGTGACGTTAAGATACTGATGCCGGACTCAGTAAAAAACGAGTATAAAACTTATTTAATGAACATAATAGAGAATAGTGATTAAAAACAGATAATTAGAAATAATTATCTGTTTTTAATATTTATACACCGATTGGCATTGACAACAAATGCTTGTTACAATATACTAAATTATGTACTATATATAGTGGTATGATTGTTTTGGAGGAGAGAGATGGCACAGACTGATAACAAGAGTAAAAAAGATTACGCAAAAGAATTTTGCCCGCAGAGAAATATAAAAGTTGTAAAGAAGGACGGAAGTAAAGAGGACTTCAATGTACAAAAAGTAATTGATGCGGTTGGCAAATCTGCTTATAGAGCTTTAACCAAATTTACGGATGAGGATAATAAGAAAATCTGTGCATTTGTTATAGAAAAAGTAAATCAAAAAATAGAAGAAATCGGTACCGATGAAATACCGATTCCTGTTATGCATAATATTGTAGAAAGCGCACTTGAAGAAGTAAAACCGATAGTTGCAAAAAGCTATCGTGATTACCGTAACTACAAACAGGACTTTGTACGTATGCTGGATGATGTGTATAAGAAAAGCCAGTCTATTATGTATGTAGGTGACAAAGAGAATGCTAATACGGATTCGGCTCTTGTTTCCACAAAAAGAAGTTTGATTTTCAATCAGTTAAATAAAGAATTATATCAAAAGTTTTTCATGACAACGGAAGAAATACAGGCATGCCGTGACGGATACATTTATGTGCATGATATGAGTGCAAGACGTGATACCATGAATTGTTGTCTTTTTGATGTAAAAAATGTTCTTTCCGGCGGATTTGAAATGGGTAATATATGGTACAACGAGCCTAAAAGCCTTGATGTAGCTTTTGACGTTATCGGAGATATCGTTTTAAGTGCAGCAAGTCAGCAATATGGTGGATTTACCGTACCGGAAGTTGATAAAATTTTGGAACCTTATGCAGAAAAATCATACAAGCATTATTTGGAAAAATATGAAAAGCTTGGTGTGGATCAGGAAACTGCTGACGCGGAAGCTTTAAATGATGTTAAACGCGAGTTTGAACAGGGCTTCCAGGGATGGGAATACAAATTTAATACCGTTGCATCAAGCCGTGGAGATTATCCTTTTATTACGGTTACTGCCGGTATAGGCACAGGCCGCTTTGCTAAAATGGGTACGATTGCCATGTTAAATGTCAGAAGAAGAGGACAAGGTAAGAAAGACCATAAAAAGCCCGTATTATTCCCTAAAATTGTATTTTTATATGATGAAAATTTACATGGACCGGGCAAAGAACTTGAAGAAGTTTTTGAAGCAGGTGTGAAGTGTTCTGCCAAAACTATGTATCCTGACTGGTTATCCATGACCGGTAAAGGATATATTGCAAGTATGTATAAACGATACGGAAAAGTAATTTCCCCAATGGGTTGCCGTGCTTTCCTTTCCCCTTGGTACGAAAAGGGCGGTATGCATCCTGTTGATGATAACGACGCGCCAATTTTTGTAGGGAGATTTAATATCGGTGCGGTATCCTTACACTTGCCGATGATTCTTGCTAAAGCACGTCATGAGAGCAAAGATTTTTATGAAGTACTTGATTATTATCTGAATTTAATCAGACAACTTCATATCAGAACCTATGCATACTTAGGTGAGATGCGTGCGTCAACAAATCCGCTTGCATATTGTGAGGGAGGTTTCCTTGGCGGACATCTTCAATTAACAGATAAGATTAAGCCGTTATTGAAGGCAGCTACGGCTTCCTTTGGCATTACCGCTTTAAATGAGCTTCAGATGCTGTATAACGGTAAATCACTTGTGCAAGACGGACAGTTTGCGCTTGAAGTAATGGAGCACATTAATAAAAAAGTGCAGGAATTTAAAGAGGAAGATGGCAACTTATATGCAATCTATGGAACTCCTGCAGAAAATTTATGTGGTCTTCAGGTAAAGCAGTTTAGAAAGAAATACGGTATTATTGAAGGGGTATCTGACAGGGAATACGTAAGTAACAGCTTCCATTGTCATGTATCTGAAGATATTACACCTATTCATAAACAGGATTTGGAATGCCGTTTTTGGGAACTTTTAAATGGTGGTAAAATCCAATATGTTAAATATCCGATTGATTATAATCTTGAAGCAGTTAAAACGCTTATAAGAAGAGCGATGGATTATGGATTTTATGAAGGAGTAAACCTTTCCCTTGCATATTGTGACGATTGCGGACATCAGGAACTTGAAATGGATGTTTGTCCAAAATGCGGTAGTAGGAATCTTACAAAAATTGACCGTATGAACGGATATTTGTCTTATTCAAGAGTGCATGGTGATACACGTTTGAATGATGCCAAAATGGCGGAGATAGCGGAAAGGAAGAGCATGTAAAAATGAGATACCATAATATAACTAAGGATGATATGCTCAATGGCGATGGTCTTAGGGTAGTATTGTGGGTTGCCGGTTGTTCCCATTGTTGTAAAGGATGTCAAAATCCTCTGACATGGGATCCTGATGGAGGCTTATTATTTGATGAAGCTGCCAAGCAGGAAATTTTCGAGCAGCTTGATAAGAATTATATATCCGGCATAACTTTTTCCGGTGGTGATCCGTTACATTCTGCCAATCGTTTTGATGTCAAAAGTCTGATGATAGAAATTAAAGAAAAGTATCCTGATAAAACAATTTGGTTGTATACAGGAGATGTGTGGGAACATATACATCATTATCCGATGATGAAGTATATTGATGTTCTGGTAGATGGTGAGTTTATACTTGAAGAACGCGATGTAAAATTAAGATGGAAGGGTAGTAAAAACCAGAGAGTTATTGATGTACAAAAAACTTTGAAACAAACTGACCCAATTATTCCGATTTTACATTGTCCTGAATATTAGTAATGAAAGAGGTTCAATATGAAAAGAATTGCACAGTTTGAAAAAGTAAGCCGTGAAAGATTTTTAAAGGATTTTAAAGATACTTTTCCTACTTATCAGGATGATGAAATCTTAATGATTTATGATAATATTAAGATTCCCAAGAGAGCCACATCCGGAAGTGCCGGATATGATTTTTATGCTCCGGTAACCATCAATCTTAATCCGGGACAAATATGTAAGATCCCGACAGGAATCCGTGTAAAAATTGAAGACGGATGGGTGCTTAAGCTGTATCCGAGAAGCGGACTTGGCTTTAAATACAGACTTCAGCTTAACAATACGGTAGGTATTATTGACAGCGATTATTACTATTCGGACAACGAGGGGCACATTTTCATCAAGGTGATGAACGACTCCCGTGAGGACAAGATCGTCGAACTGGCGGCCGGCGACGGCTTCGCCCAGGGCATCTTCGTGGAATACGGTATCACGGTCGATGACGACGCCACCGCCGTCCGCAACGGCGGCTTCGGCAGCACGAGCAAGTAAGGAAAAACAACACAACAGCCCA
>JAZNGM010000028.1:0-3129 GCA_045576455.1 Lachnospiraceae bacterium
TGGTGGTACATATGCTCATAAAGACATTGCTTTTGAATTTGCATCTGCTATCAGCCCAGTTTTCAAACTATATCTAATCAAAGAATTTCAGCGATTGAAAGAAGAAGAAAATAATCTTAAAAAGTTAGAATGGGATGCAAAAAGATTTCTATCCAAGAATAATTATTTGATTCAAACGGATGCAATCAAGAATTATATTATTCCAAATTGCAATTATAGGGATGACTTGCAGTGGTTACCTTATGCGGAAGAAGCAGATTTGCTAAATGTTGCGTTGTTTGGTTTTACAGCAAAAGCGTGGCGAGAAAGTAACCCGGAACTTGCAAAAAGTAGTAACGTTAGAGATTATGCTACGATTAATGAACTTACGGTACTTTCGAATCTTGAAACGCATAATGCACAGATGATTCGTGAGGGAAAGTCAAAGGAAGAAAGGTTTCAGATTCTGAAAGAAATTGCAGATTATCAGATGCAAATTTTATCAGTGGCGGATAAGATAGTATGTATTGAAGAGAAGAATGAAGTGTAGTATATTTGAAATCTAAACGTATGGGATTGCATACGGATAAAACTAGATGTGAAAATTTGAATTTTCTGTTACTTATAAGCGTGTGCGAAACTTAGTTTTAGCGGACGGACAAAATTGAATTCTAAATGGCAAGAAATAATTCTTCAAGATGCGTATCATTTAACCATACAGAAGAAAGGAAGTGAATGTATGGAATGGCTAACTGCAGTCAGAGAATCAATTGATTTTATAGAGGGACATTTGAATGATAACATCAGTGCGCAGGATGTGGCAGAGCAAGTGTATGTATCCCCTCTACATTTTCAAAGAGGTTTTTTGATTATGACCGGCTACTCAGTATCAGAGTATATTCGTAATCGTAAGCTATATCTGGCGGCACTTGAGCTGAAAAAGGCTGACAGAAAAGTAATAGATGTGGCACTTGATTATGGATATGACACACCGGATAGCTTTGCGAAAGCATTTACCAGATTTCATGGTATTTCGCCTATGCAGGTAAAACAGGGCGGTGATATTAGAACCTTTCTTCCGTTGAGTGTTAAAGTTACAGTTCAAGGAGGAGATAAAATGGACTACAAGATTACAAAGATGTTTGGTTTTAAAGTGATAGGCTTTGCAAGAGAGTTTTCTTTTGATACGGCATATGAGGAAATTCCGAAATATTGGGATGAAATCTGTGAGAAGTATGCGGCTAATGTATATGCAGGCAATCCACCTGCCAATCCACAGGAAAAAGCATTGATGGATAACTGTATAGGGGAGTTCGGTATTTGTATTGATGACGAAAAAGCATCGAGCAAAGGTAAATTTACCTATCTGATTGCAGGTAAATATACTGGTGGAGAAGTTCCGGAAGGAATGATGCTATATGAGTTTGAACAGGGTGAATGGGCTGTGTTTGACTGTGTAGGAGCAATCCCGGAGGCTCTTCAATCACTAAATACCAGGATATTTAAGGAATGGTTACCGGGAAATCCTGATTATGAGTTAAGTGGTAATGCGAATGTGGAATGGTATGACTGTGTAAATGGAGAAACGACAGATGCTGATTATCACAGTGCTATCTGGATTCCAGTAAAAAGAAGGTAATTCTGAGATGTTAGGGAAAGAGTAGGTTCAGTGGACTTACTCTTTTTCAAGATGATGCTACTTAAAAATAGCAATGATAATTGGGTATGAATATGGAAACTGACGGAGGTTTTTATGAATAAAGAATGGGCAGAAATGAATAAGACATTACAGTTGCAAATTAAGAAAAAAGATACTTTTGCAATGGGTATAGATACATTATTAGAGCTTCGCAGAACTCTTATGGAACTAATTATGCAGTTTAAGAATGAACTGTCGGATACTGATTTTTGTGCTATGCCTTATATAAATGCTAAAGGTTATCATAGCAAAACAATTGCATATTCCTTGTGGCATATCTTTCGTATAGAGGATATTGTAGCGCATTCACTTATTGCAAATGATGAGCAAATTTTGTTTGTAGGCGATTATCAAAGTCGCATAAAATCGCCGATTATTACGACTGCAAATGAACTTGAAAAAGAAGAAATCGGAGAGTTCTCAAAGAAGTTGTCTATTGAAGAACTATATAATTATATTGTTGATGTTGATGAATCTACAACACGGATTTTAAAGACACTTACATATAAAGATATGAAGGGAAAAATATCCGATGAAAGAAGAAAACAGTTGGAAACGCTCAATGTAGTAAGTGAGGATGAAAATGCTCATTGGTTAATTGATTATTGGTGCGGAAAAGATGTAAGAGGATTGATACAGATGCCGTTTTCAAGACATTGGATTATGCACATCGAGGCTTGTATTAAGATTAGAGATAAGCAGTTAAGTAAGAGATAACTTTCAGGTTTCATAACAGATTGAAAAATTACTTGATATATAAGAAAAATAGTTCTATAATTCAAAACAATTTAATATATTATATAAACCGTTGAAGCGGAGATAACGGCAATGATGCCTTTACAGAGAGCCTGTGGTGCTGAGAATCAGGTGAGAAACAAGTTGTCAAATGGACCGCGGAGGGCGCAGTCAAAAGTGCATATATGCACCTAGTATTCTGCGACGTATGGGCATACGTCAGTTGCCGGGGATATGTTGGTATCCTGTTAAGCGTGCAGCGACATAGCTGTAAATCAAGGTGGCACCGCGGATTGTGTGTACTTTTGTTTAAGTATCGTATTCGTCCTTGACAGATTTTATCATTCTGTCAAGGGCGTTTTTTTATACTTCTTTGGCAGGAAAAATCATTGAATTATCAGGAGGTGTAAAACATGGTACGAAAATTATGGTGGCGCTTATGCGCCAGAATATTATATGTTGAAAAAATAAAAGCAAAAAAACAAAATTTAGAATATGGAGGATAATACTATGATGTATAATAATATTGATTTTGATACCTACTTTAAAAACTACCCGGATGCAAATGGCTATTTTGGTAAATATGGCGGTTCGTATATTCCAGCAGAATTACAGACCGCTATGAACGAAATCAGCGAGGCATATCAGACCATCTGCTAATCGCGCAAGTTCATCAGTGAGCTTCGCCGCATTCGCAAGGAATTTCAGGGAAGACC
>JAZNGM010000029.1:0-48764 GCA_045576455.1 Lachnospiraceae bacterium
AAAAATCCTCCCACATTGCTTTGTATTTCCAAACACTCTCTTTACATTTGGAAATAAACGGATCGAGACCGTATGCTTCAATCTGTTCTTTTCCGTCGATACCGACAAGTTTCTCTACTTCAAGCTCTACCGGTAAGCCATGGGTATCCCATCCGGCTTTACGCGGAACCATGTAACCTTTCATGGTTCTGTATCTCGGAATCATATCTTTGATAACACGTGTTAAAACGTGACCGATATGAGGTTTTCCGTTTGCGGTAGGTGGTCCGTCATAAAAAGTATAAGTTGGACCTTCTTTTCTGTTTTCCATGCTCTTTTTGAAAATATCGTTGTCTTTCCAAAACTGGCAGGTTTCCTTTTCACGTTCAACAAAGTTGAGATTTGTAGACACTTTCTGATACATAGTAATCTTCCTTTCTTAAATTAAGCACCTAAAAGTTCGTGTTACGTTGAGGAAATATAACAATAAAAAAACCTCATCCTGTAATAGGACGAGGTCTGTATCTCGCTTAACCACCTGTTACATCATACTCCCGAATCCGTCTCTATAATATCAGATATCGCACTCAGTCCATATGGGCTCCCATAACGGAGGACACCGTCGGTTACTTACTAACGTATGTTTTCAGTCCCGAAGCTAAGAAGTGATGTTCAACAAATTTCTACTTGCACCGGTCTTGCACCATCACCGGCTCGCTGCGGCTTTCAAATATCTGCCTACTGTCTTCGTCAACGCCTTTTAGGTAAATTTTCAGTTACTGTGAATTATAAACTTTTTTTACGCTTTGTCAAGTACAAACCATTCCCGACTTACATCTCATCTGAAAACAAATCATTTATTCCTGACAATGACCAAATCTCCATGCCGTTTATAACATCTCCCGAACCGGCAATGCGTTCACTATCATGATACTTCCTGTAAAGTATTTCTATCGGTACCGGATTTATAAGTAAAACATTGCGTAAATTTTTGCTTTCCCATTCTTCCTTTAACTTATATCTAAAATTATATTCCTGCATTGTCTTTAATTTGCCATCAATAGATTGAACTAAACTGCCTGCAAGCGCCCCTTTACGGGATGCAAAAAAGAAATAGCGTCTGTAAAAATAGGTTCCGCCTTCCTGTAACACTATCTTTTTCTTTCTTCTTTTCACTGCAAACAGCTTAACTGAAAAAATCTGCATAGGCGTCTCAATATAACAGTCGCAATTCGCTCCGTTTTTTCTTCCCAAAAACCAAAACAGATGTGTCTTATGTAACACATAATTTTTATGCTTACAAATCTTCTTAATCTTATTTTGGCAGGACATTCTCTTACAAAAACATCTAATAAACGGATACGCCATAACTAATCCAAGAATAACTGCAACAAAAATCCAAAAATCCATCTTTACGTCCTCCTTATTCCCTGCATAACAATGGTTTCTATCCTATTAGTTGCAAAAATATCATTTTGATTCGCTGTTAATAAAAATTTTTTTATAACTCCATCCCCACCGTACTGATAGCTGCAACAATGATTACCACCATAAACACCGCCACATCAATCAATTTGTTATAACCCATCGTGTGCGCAAAAAGAGAATAGACAAGACATATGTCGGAGCCAATTGAAAAACGCTTGAAAACTTTCCCCGCATATTCCCTCCGCCGAAGACTTCCCGCCTTAACCGCATCCTCGTAACTTACGCCATTATACCAATACACATATTCTGTCCTATAAATAATATAAGTTAACAGTGCCACCGCCATGATGCACACATTGAGGCATATTCTCATTGCAAGCTCTGCATCTACCGGCAAAAAAGCCATCGCCAACATTACAAGAACATAGCCTATCATCCAAAAAACAAAGCCTTTATAACTTTTCTTAAGTTCCATATGCGGCTCCTTTCCCTTACCTTTTGGTCTACCCTTCTTTAAATCCCGCACTTCCTGCAACGACAAGCGTTCCTATGATAAACATCGGAAGAAGAACGGATGCTAATGTAATTATAAATCGGTCAACCCTAAAATCAAATGCCATAACCAGCATCGGCACACAGGTAATAACTGCCTGTATCCCTATTTGCCGTAATACCTTTTTATACATCTCCCGTGCATATCTTTTCCGGTTCATCGGGAAATAGATCAACAACTCCGGCACCAGGACGTTGTCCTCCTCCTGAATTGTTACACATCCCTTGGTAACCACGACCAGTATCGTAATGACACCAACCGTCACACCCGATACAACCAGTGCTATTACCGGCACATACCATGCCAGAAAAAGAATAATGGCATATAACATATTAAGGATTACCGTTGTCATAAGGCAGGTGTTATTACCGTCTACCAACGCCTGCACAAGGTTTTTCTCCGGTACGGCACTTATACCCTCTTTTACTTTCATTTTACTCATCTATTTTTTCACTCCTTATATTGCACGCTCACTTAAATAATACATAATATCCTCTATGGTAGCCCGTTCTACATGAATTTCCTTGGGAATCCCATTATGCTCCTTAAGATACTCCGAACGCTTTAGTATTGTGGTAAAAGAAGACCCTTTTGTCTTTATTCTGCCACATGCTTTTTTATCAAGTGTTTCGAGTATTTCCACGTTTCCGCTTATGAGGCAATACTCATCCAGCATTTCTTCCTTATCCATGTAAAAAAGCTGTCTGCCGTTATCAAGCATCATAATATAATCAGCCACCTTATCTAAATCAGTGGTAAGATGGGTTGAAATAATTACACTCATCAGGCTATCCCTGACCTCTCCCTGTATCATGGACAAAAACTCACGCCTAAAAACCGGGTCAAGTCCTCCCGTCGGTTCGTCCAGTATAAGGAGTTTAGGGCGATGGGCAAGTGCAAATGCAAGCTGGAATTTAGTCTTCATGCCCTTACTTAAATCCATATACTTTTTAGAACTGTTAAGCTCAAACTCCACCAGCAATTGGTGAAAATATTCTTCATCCCAATTCTCATAAAAAGCCCCCAAAAGCTTACCGTTCCGATAAAGGGAATCATTTTGAAAAAAAGGTCCCGGCTCAACTATAAATCCCAAATCTTCTTTTGCCATGTTCCTGTGAAACTGTTCTTCTTTTCCATCAATTTGTATACTGCCGTTTTCATAGGAAAGCTTACCGAGAATACAGTTCATAAGCGTAGTCTTACCGGCCCCGTTTCTTCCGATCAGTCCCATGATATATCCTTTATCCAGCGAAAAACTGATATCCTGCAGCTTAAAATCTTTATATACTTTACTTAATCCTTTTACTTCAATTATCTTTTCTTCCATCATTTCAAATTGTCCCCAATATTCTATTCGTCATATAAAACATCCAGCATCGCCATCATGTCTTCTTTGGACAATTCGGCGTTTTTACACTGCTTTATCAGCTCTATCATCTGCGTTTCCAAGGTTTGGATTCTTTTTTCCTTAAGCATTTCCGTTTTGGATTTACTTACATAAAATCCCTTACCGGGTTTGGAATACACAAGACCTTCCTTTTCAAGTTCTTCATAAGCACGTTTTGTAGTAATAACGCTAATCTGCAAATCCTGTGCCAGCGCACGGATAGACGGAAGCGGTTCATCAGGCAACGCTTCCTTACGGATAATAGCATCTTTTATCTGTGCCATTATCTGTTCGTAAATTGCAAGATTACTTGTATTTGACAAAAAAATCTGTATCATACGCACACCCTCTTATCCTTCCACATCATACTGGATACCGTACAAATTGGTTGGGATTTCATAATCATGAAAATCCATATCCTTAGAAGCCTTGATATTGTTTGGTAATCCGGTTAATACAAGCAAGCACTGGATTACATACTGCCATACAAGCGGCATCTTAATCAAATCCAATACACCGAACATAACAAAAGCAGCTACTACTGTTCCGATTACGCTTAAAACAATCCATCCACTGTTCTTTTTCTTTTTATCCACGAAGCCCCAAAACTTTTCGTGCAATATACCGGCAAAAATCTGGGCATAAAACAATATCGTGAGTCCACCCCTTACATTCCATGAAAGTGAGAACAATACCGCTATGCCTGCAACAATTCCCGTTCCCATAACTAATATCAGCAAAAACAAAATCGTTCTATATACATACAGTCTTTTTATATCCGCAATCTCCATCGGAACTACATGATAAATTTTATTAAATCTGGGTCTAAACAACGATAAAATAACAAATATCATGTATGCCATGTAATAATATTCAATCTGGAAAAACGGAATAATAAATATCATAAAAATAAGAATGGGATATAGTATCGTCGCAGCAACTCCACGGAATATAGATTTCAAATCATTTTTTAACATATATAATGCAAGCTTCATTATAGATTACCGTCCTTTCCAAATGTTTTTTCTTCTTTAAAATAATACATAATATCTTCTATCGTCGGATTCATTCTATGAACCGAAACCGGATAGTCACCATCCGTATTTTCAACAAGTGCCTCACAACCCGTATCCGTTTCCTTTAATCCAAGCATTCTCTTTCTGTAATACATTACCTGGTTTTTGGTTCCCCGGATTAACGTATATTTCGTAAGCAGCTCTTCCTTACCCATATAAAAACGTTGCTTGCCGTCCTCAAGATACAAGATATAATCTGCAATCCGGTCAAGTTCTTCCGTTAGATGCGTTGACAAAATAATGCTTTTGTTACCATCAGCTATTATTTCAAAATAGTAGTCCATCAGTTCCTTTCTAAACACCGGGTCGAGCCCTGCACTGGGTTCATCGAAAATATAAAGTGTGGCATCATAGCTTAATGAAAACGCAAGCTGTACTTTTATTTTCATACCCTTTGATAACTTCCGCATCGCTTTTTTCATCGGAATATTAAAACGTTCACACAGACTATTATATTTTTCAAAATCAAATCCATCATATAGCGGGCCGTATGCCTTTGCTATATCTCTTGCGGATAACCCTTGCGGGAAAAGAAGTTCATCCGTTACATAGGCTATTTTCTTTTTTGACTCCTTAACCGATGTAATCCTGTCATATCCATTAACAAAAATTTTGCCTTCATCCGGGCGGTAAACGCCGAGAATCGTCTGTAAAAGTGTCGTCTTTCCCGCTCCGTTACATCCCACAAGTCCCACGATGTAACCCGGTTCTATGGAAAAATCAATGTCTTTTAATGTAAAAACATAAGTTTCTTTTTTACCATTTTTGATTGATGTACGTTCAACCTCTTTGGTCATGTGCTCAACCTTAAGCAGCTCATTATTATTTATCATAATCATATACCTCACATTATCATTATAATTGAAAAGTCTCCGGCACGTCTGCCGTATATCATCTGTACATATCTATATATACAGTATATGCACAGCATTGTCAATATATTATTTAAAAATTTTTTTATTCGCATTGCGCGATGCTAAAAAGTAAACTATAATACAACAAAATAAATAAGGAGCGAATTGGTGTATTTCCATATGGGTACATCAGACAAAAGGGACTATGGATAGACAGAACTTAACTTTACTTACCGATCTGTACGAGCTGACCATGATGCAGGGATATTTTAAGAGTGGGAAAAATCCAACTGTTGTATTTGATGCTTTTTACAGAAGGAATCCATCCGACGGTGGTTTTGCCATTGCCGCCGGCCTTGAACAGGTTATTAAATATATAAAAGAACTTCGTTTTGATAAAGAAGATATTGCTTATCTGAGAGGGCTTAATCTTTTTGAAGACGATTTCCTTGATTATCTTAGCACCTTTAAATTCAGCGGTGATATATATGCCATACCGGAAGGAACGGTAGTTTTCCCGCGTGAACCGTTAATTAAAGTAGTGGCACCTATCATGGAAGCACAGCTTGTTGAAACTGCAATATTAAATATTATTAATCACCAATCCCTGATTGCCACCAAAGCTGCCCGCGTTGTGTATGCGGCACGCGGTGACGGAATTATGGAATTTGGTCTCCGCCGTGCACAGGGACCGGATGCCGGAACGTATGGTGCAAGGGCTGCCATGATTGGCGGATGTATCGGAACCTCTAATGTACTCTGCGGACAATTATTTGATGTCCCTGTTAAAGGAACGCATGCCCATAGCTGGATTATGAGTTTTCCGGATGAGTATACCGCATTCAAAACCTATGCCGATATGTATCCGACTGCCTGCATACTTCTTGTGGACACCTACGATACCTTAAAATCCGGTGTGCCCAATGCTATCCGCGTCTTTAAAGAGATGCGTGAGGCCGGTGTTCCGCTTACCTTCTATGGCATACGTCTTGATAGCGGCGATCTTGCTTACATGAGCAAAAGGGCACGTAAGATGTTAGATGAGGCCGGATTTACAGATGCCATCATATCCGCTTCCTCTGACCTTGATGAATATTTGATTGATTCCCTGAAAACCCAGGGCGCTGCCATTAATTCCTGGGGTGTCGGAACTAATCTTATTACTTCAGCAGACAATCCTGCTTTTGGCGGTGTATATAAGCTTGCTGCCGTTATGCAGGAGGACGGAACTTTCCTTCCTAAGATTAAGCTTTCCGAAAATTCCGAGAAAGTAACGAATCCGGGAAATAAGACCATTTACAGAATTTACGAAAAGGAAACCGGCAAAATTAAAGCAGACCTCATCTGTCTTGCCGATGAAAAATTCAGTGAAGATGAACCACTTCTTCTCTTTGACCCTGTTGAACCATGGAAAAAGACGAAACTCCGCGCCGGTGAATTTACACTGCGCGAATTAATGATTCCGGTATTTAAAAACGGAGAGTGCATCTACGAGTCTCCAAAGGTTATGGATATAAGGGAGTATTGTAAAAAAGAACAAGATACCTTATGGGATGAAACAAGACGTTTCGTAAACCCTCATAAAGTTTATGTCGATTTATCTCCAAAGCTTTATGATATTAAGATACAATTACTTGATAACTTGAGTGGTGAATAATATAAAAATTAAAAAGTGCAGATTACAATCTGCACTTTTTCTATTCTATAAGGCATTTATTTTTATTAGTCATTCATTACTACCGGGCATACGTTTCACGCTCTTCTTTTATATTTTATTGCAATTATTAATCCACCCATCAATACAACTCCCGTGATTCCGAATACAACGTAAGCTCCCATATTACTGTCAGTTTCTGTCCGCTCTTTGGATGTAAACTTATCTTTTCTTAAATCGGTCTGAGGGATTCTGTCTCCGGGAATCTCTCCTCCGAACGTTCCGCCTCCGAAGCCTTGCCATGGGTTTGTTCTTTCCGGCATCTCTCCTCCGAACGTTCCGCCTCCGAAGCCTTGCCATGGGTTTGTTCTTTCCGGCATCTCTCCTCCGAACGTTCCGCCTCCGAAGCCTTGCCATGGGTTCATTCCTTCCGGCATCTCTCCTCCGAACGTTCCGCCTCCGAAGCCTTGCCATGGGTTTGTTCCTTCGGTAAAATTATCTCTACCACCAAATCCTCTACCCATACCCATGGTTCCCATATCAGATAAGTTTAAGCCGGATGCATCTATCAAAGCAGCGCTATCCGCAATTTGTCCCTCACTGGTAGATGGAATAGTTCCTTCAAGCTGTCCCTTCACGCTCTTTGCACGAAGATTACAGAATGACAACACTGCATCAACACCCTTTTTAAATTCATTATACGTACAGAATTTACTTGGATCTTTTTCAACATATGATGAAATCAGTGCTGCAGTTTCCGTTATTAATTCTGCAAAGTCTGTTTCGCTTATAAATTCATTAAACAGCTCATGATACTTACGTGCATATTCTTCGTCTTCAAAAATCCAGCTTATCATCGGACGGTCTTCCATTCCTCCGCTGACAGGCGTATCAATCGGAGAATTTACCGTTCCCGTTGCAGTAGAACCTTGGAACGTTCCATAGGCAAGATTATAATCCCATGGTATCATGGAGAACTGCCCATCCTCTTCATAGAGATAATAGTTGTGTATCATGGAGCCGGTATAACTATCTCCGTTACATAAGAAATTGTGAACCACAAAATATCTTATTACTTCATCCACATCAACCGTAGCTTCAATATCTTTATTCTCTGACAGATTCTTAAGGGAATTTATCAAACGTTCTTTATCCGTTTGTGTGATGTCTGTTTTTGCACTATTGAAAAGATTACTGTAACTGTCCGGATTATCATCAATATACTGAAGCTTTACATCACTGCTGCCCATTTTGCCGGGACCGCCAAAACCTCCAGAAAATTCCCCATTCTCTGGAATTCTTCCACCACCCGGAAAGTTCCCATTTTGCGGGAATCTGCCGCTACTTGAAGAATTTGCATTTTCTGCATTTCCGTCACCGAAAGAGGATTCAAAATCGTCAAAACTAAAGTCTTTGCCATTACCTCTTCCACCGCCAAAACTCATGCTGTCCGGTTTATACAATTCACCATAATCATTTCCATAATTACGTCGTAAAAATGCATCCTCAATGCCTTCTACAGCCAAATACAATCCCCATTCCTCACCATTAACCGATATATACACATAACTACACAAAGGAGCATCCACAGAAAAAGAATCCATCAAGGTATAAGCAAGGTAATCCTTCATAAAAGTATTATCCTGAATGATATTATTAAGGCTCAGTTTATCCAGTCCGTAATAACTTTTGGTATTATCATATTGGTCAAACTCTACTTTGAAACTATATCTGTCACTACCCATCGAGGATACAGAGCTCAAAGAAGTATTACCTTTTGCACGGATACCGACATTTTTGTATGCTTCGCCATCGATAACCACGGAACATACCGTATATTCTTCGTTCTCACAAGTATCAATAAAACTTTCCCAATCATCCATTATGATATCAATAGTATGTACCTTGGATTTGTCAAACAACCGGTTCTCATACCCCATAACCTTATCCGCACGTTCAATACCGAATGCGGTTGCATTAATAAATATAAATGTTATAAACAGTGAAAAAATAATAGCGGCAGCACAAATTTTATTAATATGTTTGTGTGTTGACATTACTATTCTCCTTAACCAAGATATTCTCCATTATAACTAACTAAGACGGCACTATTCACGCCCGACATAGTAGCAAGTACATTAACAAAATCCGTATTATTATCTTTGAGCCTTATTTCCATATTAAGCTCAATCGCATCTTTTCTTGCTGTCTTACTTTTTAATACACAACGGGTTACTTTACTATCAAGAAACTGTTTTGCCATCAGTTCACTGTCATGATTTTCACAGTGAATTACTACAATGTAAGGACAAGTATGTGTCTTACGGTTTACAAACAACATAAGCACCAGACCGATTATTACACTTCCTATTACTGCTAATGGAATCATCCCTGCTGCCAAAACAATACCCACACCGATTGCCCAGAAAAGAAAAGCTATATCAAGCGGTTCTTTTATCGCTGTCCTGAAACGGACAATAGACAACGCACCGACCATACCAAGGGAAAGAACCACGTTACTGGTTACAGCAAGAATGACAATTGTCGTAATCATCGTCATCGCAATAAGTGAAACACCAAAACCCGACGAATACATAACACCCTGATAGGTTTTCATGTATATAAGATAAATAAATAATCCTATACAAAAAGAGAGCACTAACGCCAATGCCATATCAATAATACTTACACTAGTTACATTTTCAAGAAAACTTGATTTAAAAATATCTTTAAAATTCATAACTTATCTCCTTCATCATTTAAAAATTATCTGTTTAAATTAACCATATAATCTGCACGTTGCGTATTTTGAAAACGCTCCACTGCTTCTTCCCGGAAGATTGACCGCATCTCGTATAATATCCGGAAGGAAAGCATCCCACTTTACTTCCAACACAATTGCCTGCGTTGCCGGTAAAGTCAGGCAGTCTTCTTTTAAAAAATCTGCACAATTTACTCCGGTACGTATATCATAATCAATCGTAACTCTGACATTTCCTGCCGGATATATGTATGGCTCCCTTATGTAGTCAACAATTGTCTTCGGTCCGATTCCTTGCATTTTCATCTTGATGTACAATTCCTTCATCAACCGGTTATCGGAATGTAACAGAAAATCAATATCACCCGCCAACAACTTTTCTACTTGTGCGGCACTGATTTTTGTACTCTGCTTATTCCCAAGTCCATTTATCTTACTTTTCTTTTCAAGATAAATTACTGATGTATCCCGATTGTAATATCGTATCCTGAATTTTTCCCTCCTGTTTATGCCATCTATTTTTTCCCGTAACGCTTTATTATCCATATTGTCAAAATATAGGCTTCGCACCAAATATTGACCGTCTATTGCATGTATATCCTGAGAGGCTACCGCCCCCATCCTCTGCCGGATAACCAGCATGTCGGCATAACTTATCTCATGCTTTATTTCATGACGGAAATTCACTCATCTCACCTCCCTACAAATCATTCACTCTATCTGTCTTAATAAATTAAACCCAAAAACTTTGTTAAAATCGTAAAAAACCTGTGAAAAAAGTGTGAAACGTATTACAAAAAAATTGGTCACAGTCATAGACCGGACCAATTTTTCAAATCATTTAATACCCATTCTTAACCAATAACAAGCATCGCCATACGTCTCAAAACATAGCGGAATTTCTAAAAACCTCGCCAAATTTCTCAGAATTCGTAATAATTACAAATAATTCCTCAAAATTCGTCCAACCTCACGAGAATTTAAAATTCCCCATACGGCAACATTTTGCGTATGCCCTTGCGCATTATCGGAATATGCACAATGCCATATACAATAAGTGCTCCGAGCACATTTAGAATCACATCATCTATGTCCGCCTGGCCCACCATGGTAAGAAACTGTATAAATTCTCCCAATGCACTGGATAATGCAACGACGATTACAAATATAAATACATTTTTTATCCGCTTTTTAAATACAACCGGCAGGAAGAAACCAAATGGAGCAAATGCAATAAGATTTCCCACCAAGTTTAAAATGATTATCTTTAGCGACATCGTATGATGTACTGCCGCACGATAATACATTTTAGTGGATTTTAAAACATCAAGATTACAATAGTAAGATATATGATCTTTGGAAAACGGCTCTACCTTCCATATATTTCTATCCCATATGCCACGCCGAAACGTACTTCCAAGGAAAAGCAAAGTAGCAAGTGAAATTACATAAATAACAAATATGCGGCGCAATGTTTTATGCTGTAATCTGCACTTTTCTTCTTCATCCGTAATCCGTCGCATGTTAAGTTTCATATCAAGAAATAAAACTACCATAGGTGTGGCGTATATTATCAGTTTTTCCCACAAACTCATATACCACTTCGGATGAAAATCCACAAACAACCCCAGACACACCATATAGACAGAAAAAAGGAGTGTCATTATATGTATAAACTTATAGGTATTATTTTTCATGACAACTCCTGTTTTCTAAAATTTTTTCTTAAATATTTTCCTAGATGCTCTATATATATTAATTCGTTACCGGCTCGAGGAGTACTATTATTACGTTATTGATTACATTATCTATTGTTTTAGTACCCAACGCCATTAATTAGTGTGCCACAGAATAATTCTCATCTATACACATCTGCGGAACAGCTTTTCTTTTCTTAAAAACATCCGAAACATTAACTAGCTGATATCCTCTTCTTAAAAGTTCCGGAATAATAATATCAAGTGCTTCTACCGTCGGTGTATTATGCACTAAATCATGTAATAAAATCAGTGCACCATCACATACGCTATCGAGGATACGTTGTGCCCTTTCCTCGGCAGGAACTGTCGGAACCCAATCTTCTCCGTTTATACCACATATGAACGGAAGACGAATTGTCTGACGCATTGTATCATTAACAAGGATAAACGGTGGTCTGAAGAAGGTCGGCTCCTTGCCGGTAATGTCTACAATCATTTCTGTCGTAGCATCGATTTCCTTTTTAACCTCTTCTGCCGTAAGCTTTGTCATATCATAATGATGAAGCGAATGATTATGGATTTCGCAACCCATATCATATTCTTTACGAACCACCTCGCGCGTGGTCTCATTAATATTCTGTCCGATAAGGAAGAAAGAACCTACAACATTGTACTTCTTTAACTTCTCAAGTACCTCCAGGGTAATGGTATCGTTAGGACCATCGTCAAAGGTAAGTGCCGCTATCGGTCTGTTTGGATCAATGATATATGGAATGGCATCTTTCTGATATGCCTTGATATCAAATAGTGTGCTTATCTTCTTAGCAAGAACTCTGGCAGCTTTATCATGTGTTACCTTGGAAGGATGCCAGTCTACTACTAAACCGTCCTCCGGTTTCTGGTCTTCAAACATCATGGTATCAATGTTAGCATCATTCGTTTCAGCCTTATAGCGTTCAACCGATTTTTCCACTGTAGGACACTGTCGGATTCCCATCATCCCAAGTGTACACAATATCTTGGCATTTGGATTCTTTCCACGGATTTTCTTAAGGAATTCAACATAATTCACAATAAATTCTTCTTGTCTGTCTGCATAATCCTGACAATAACTGTCATCATTCGTTCCTAAATTTATAACTACTAAATCAGGTTCTCTTTTTGCAAAAGACCATGTTACATCCTGCGGTTTTTTACCATTAAGCTCACCGTCGCTGATACCTTCTTTATCATAATATGGAGCAACAAGGCTCTCTGACATTTTGGTATTACCGTCAGCTGTATACCCCGAAATAATGCCAAAGGAACTCATTCCCACCATGCTGTAATCTGCATTTAACAATTCTGCCGTACGGTAAGAAAATGCCTTTGTAACATCTTCTGAGGCTGTTGAAAAAATATGTTCAATACATTCATCATCCACACCATAAGCACAGGTAATGGAATCGCCTACAAATTCAATAAAGAAGTCTTTATCTTTTGTAGGATATATGTCGCCTTCTGCCTCTACACCAATCTGCTTGATAGCCATGGTTGACATGCGGGACTCTGATAATTTTAATATGGTTATCTTAATATCCTGTACGGTATCACTCTCCCATACAGTGTAAGTTGTCTCCGCTTCCTTCTGCATAGTATCTATAACCCGTACATCATTTACTAGTATAGCAATTCTTGCAGCAAACATCGCATTTTCTTCTGTACATGCGGAATCACCGAGAATGGTAACCTCTGCTTTTGTTCCTGTAAAAATAAACTCTGCTCCGGTTCCTGAATGGGCACATCTTAATACATCATCTTCATAAACTGCTCTTCCAAGAAATTTTACATACTCTTCACTTGCTTTATAATATTTCATCTTATGCCTCCATACCCCTATTAATATATAGCTTTCCAAAATATTATAATACATATATAAAAAGAATAAAAGAAAAGAATGCCTTATTTTATAGGAATAAAATAATAGCATTCATCTTCTTGTCTTTATTGTTCCATTTGTCTTCCAAAAAAACCGGATGCAGACTGTGCAAGCTTTAATTCCGTTTCGCCCATCTTCGCTTTATTATCCGCATTCAACAATAATACCGCTCCGATAACATCTCCTTCGCATATAACCGGAACAATAGTCTGATGAACATAGCTGTCTTCATCATCCGAGGTTATGGTAATAAAATTCCGATCGCCCAATTGTGCCTGTACCGTTTCCCGGTTATCAAGCTTTTCTTCCAGTTCTTTACTTAAAGGTTTTCCAAGTAAGCCTTTCATACCGCCGGATACCGAAATAAACTGGTCTCTGTCCGCAATAACCGCCACATGGCCGGATACCTGGGAAAGACTGTCGGTATATTGCTTAGCAAAGGTTGAAATCTCACCTATCGGGGAATACTTCTTTAATATAATCTCGCCTTCCCGGTCCGTAAATATTTCTAAAGGATCTGATTCTCTTATGCGGAGCGTCCGTCTTATTTCTTTTGGTATTACGACACGGCCAAGGTCATCTATGCGGCGTACAATACCTGTTGCTTTCATATATACATTTCTCCTTAAATTACTAATTGTGTTGTTATTATTTGTAATTTAAGGGGATTTATACTTGATATTAACTTCAAACCATTCATTAATTGCAAACAATTTCTGATAGTAATATCAATTGAAAAACTAATTTTGAAATCGCAAAAATTTATTTTATTACCTCATTGACTTACACTACTCTCAAACAGATTTTAGATCGCGACGATAAATGTACGAGTTTTACTACCTTATGAATTTACACTACTCTCAAACAGAATAGAATTCATCCTGCCATTCAATTATGTTTTACTACCTTATGAATTTACACTACTCTCAAACCATAACATCCGTTAAAATTATTTCTTGTTTGTTTTACTACCTTATGAATTTACACTACTCTCAAACTTAACTTCTCCAACCTCGTTAAGTACCTTTGTTTTACTACCTTATGAATTTACACTACTCTCAAACGTAAATGGTGTAGTTAGCAAAAACATGTTAGTTTTACTACCTTATGAATTTACACTACTCTCAAACTCCTCACGTTCTGCCCAATAACTAGACTGTGTTTTACTACCTTATGAATTTACACTACTCTCAAACACCGCGTGACATACTCTTCATGTATGCATAGTTTTACTACCTTATGAATTTACACTACTCTCAAACATTTATGAACCACATCAGAAACAATGACAAGTTTTACTACCTTATGAATTTACACTACTCTCAAACCGAGGTCGTCTCGTATTCCGAATTAGAACGGTTTTACTACCTTATGAATTTACACTACTCTCAAACCTCAAATTCAAGAATAAACTGCACTCACTACATTTTTGCAGGGAAATCAATAAGGTATTTCCACTATATCGTAAAACTTATATGCTATCAACTATTTCACAAAAATCTTCATCTAAAATGATTATGCTTTCATTTTCGTTTCTTAAAAAAAATTTGGTATTCTCTATAATCAACACATTAATATGATTATTTATTATGTCTTTATAGAACAATGCTATCTCCTCTTCAATAAAATATAAATGTAAGTTGGGGATAATAAAGCATTTTGCAGGAATATACCTATTAACTAATAAAATATAATCTAGAAGAGCTCCTATTAAATCACTTCTATCTATATGCGGTTTAAGATTTACTGCTTTAAATATTTCAACAAGATTAATATCATAATTGAAATCAAAATCAAAGTCAAAATCACCTACTACCACTTCCATATAATTAATCAAATGTGTTTTTAGTTCTATTGTTTCTTTTAATTGTTCGTTATTACAATATTCTTGAATTTGCTCATATAATCTTTTTATTATAATGTTTGAATATGATAAATCAAAAAAGTTCTCAATTACACAAACATTTCCCCTGGCTTTAAACGGAGTAAAGTCCTCTGAAAAAATAATATTTTTTTCTTCGGTTTCATCATTAAAAAATGACCTTAAGATTGTCCTAAAAAGCTTTTGACTTTCAATGCATAATACTTGTATTTTATTATCTGCCAAACAAATCGGTTTTGACAAAAAATCAAAATTTACCATTATCATAAAATCAATAACCTTTCATCAGTATTAACTATATTACTATCAACCTTTCCAGAAACATGCTCCATTTTTGAAAACTGTTTTTCCGTAACAGATAAAATCTGTACCAAACCTTTAGACGGTTTTTCTTTTTTTACTTCAGAGATAATTTGCTCAACCTGAGTATAATTCAACGCCAATTTTACATAAACCGATTCCTGAAGCATAAGGAATCCACTTTTTATCAAATACTTCCTAAACTTTCTGTAATTCCTTCTTTCTTCGGATGTTTCTACGGGCAAATCAAAAAACACAATTACTCTCATAAATCTATAACTCATAATCAAAAAATTTTATGCTTGCAATATCATTACTCTCAATGGAAACAATAACACTTCTTACATATATTTTTATAGCATTCAATAATGTTTGCCGCTTACCATCAATAATAAATTCGTTGCTTAACAGTTCTAATATTGCTCGTTTTTCTTCCTTTTCAAATTTTGCCGGCATAATTTCACGCACTTTTCTGTCAATTACAGGTCTAATGGGTTCCATAATATCGCAGCCCAAATTGAATTGATTAAACATATTATCATGAAACAATCCTATCTGTGTTATGTAACCATTGCAGACAATTTCTCTGTTGACACAAGACAAAATAATGCTGTAACCATAATCCATCATGGCATTTATCGCACACTCGTCAGAACGGGAAAATGATTTTCCAAACATAGCATTAAAGTAAACTTTTGCCGCGTGTCCTTCTCTATTTGTTTCATCATTAAATTCCAATTCTTCCAAATATCTTTCAAGCAGTTTTGATTCTTTTAAACAAAAATATGTCAAATTGTCTCTCTGATTTTTTATTTTTTCTGCAACTATTGCTGTCCAAACAGCTTGTTTAGACAGCGTTTTCCATTCTATTTGATTGCGAATTTTTATTGAAGTATCATGACAACCGTAATATGATATAATCTCTGACGAGGGATTACGTTTTTCATCACAAAAAATAATCTTAATTTTTTGCTTGGTTAATTCATTCAATAGTGCAGTAGTTATGGATGACGCAGTATTTTCAATGATTAAAACAGAAATTTCACTGATATGTACCCGAATTGTCTCTTCACTGTCACGAACCACCATATACCCTAGTCTTAAATCTAATTTAGATGATTTTGAAACAACCACTGTACGCCATCCCATAATTATCTCCTTAGTCTTTCAATAATTCTATTTCCTGCTCAAACAATCCTGTAATGGACTGATTAATGATTTTAAAAGAAGAAACATTTTTGGTAGAAGCAATTTTACTACTTGTTGTTATTTTGCCACTTTGTGGTGATTCGCCTAATAGAGACAAATCACCTGCCCGAACATTAGCATGAACAATATTTAATATTTGCAACAAAATTTCGCATTGTTCTTTCAAAGAAAGCTTCATAAATAGTTCTCTTTTATTATTCATTGCATTGGCAGTATTGGAAAACTTAACACTTAAAACTGTATTACAAAGTTTGTCCACCAGTAAATCATATAATAATAGATTGCTCTCATATGTTATTTCATCATATACCGTTATAGGTTTTTCTTTTCTTAATTCTGTGCATTTCTTTAAATAACTAACAATTTTCTTAACATATTTTTCTTGAGTATAATCCAACACTAACTGCATTGCAGGCTTATAAACTAACTGAGAACCTCCACCGTTTTTACTGCTAATATGCATTCTGAATCCGTCAACACTAACCAAAGTATTATATTTTACGCATGGAATAAGGATGGTTGAATCAATAGCCATCTTATTATCAATAAATACTTTAGGATTTTCTAAATATATCTTTTCCTCGTGTAGGTCAATCGGAACAAATTGCTTAACGCATTTCCCTTTTTCATCCAAATAAGAAACTAAAGAAAAAAAGGTTGAAATCGCACGATTATATCCCCCATACTTACTTATATCAGCAAGTGGAAAATTCTTTTTTATAGATACTTGTCCCTTCCCCTTCTTTAATATGTTTTGATCAAAAAATCCTCCTTTTTGCTTAAATGCATATCGGGTGAATCTAATATTGTTTTTTGACATTGTTTTCTTAACAATAACAATAGACTTGTTTTCACCGTCAACCGTCCATGCATTTTTAATAGAATAATCAAACATCTTGTTAAGACTCGCTTTACCGGCTTGCAGCTCAGATATAAAGCTACGCTGATTATGATTGAATCTCGTGTTATATACATTACCCACAACTATGTTAAGATATGCATCTTTAGCATGATGAAAATCATTAACCTCGCGACATTTTATTAAGTCGTATTTTTGTCTGAAATCTGAAACGAGATTAGCTTTTACATAAACGATTTCCGATTTATAACGCTTTTTTAAAAGCTGGGCTATTGCCTTGGTAGACTGCCTGGTTTCTACCAATTGTCGACTTATAAAAGAAGATAACTCATCGTCTGTGAGAGATGTACTTCGTACAAGTCTTTCAAATTTCTTTTTACTAATCAACTCCTTATCAAGGAGCATTTTCCAAAAAGTCATTTGGTTATCTCTAATCTCTTGAATAATAGGATACATATTATCCTTTTTTTCATTTGACTCTTTAGTAACCAAAACCCTATTATCCAAGCTATCGTCTTTTATTTTAGAACGTGGGAAAATATGGTCAATGTCATAACGATTTTTATTATAAATTTCCTCTAGAGGAATTGACTTACCGGTATACATACATCTTCCAAATTGCGTATAATACAAATAAAGTGCATCCCTTCTAAATTCTGTTTCTTCCGTAGCAATTATGGAATTATATAAGTCCTCGTTATCCTTTTTACAAGCCTTATACAATTCAATAAGACGATTCTTTCTCGATAGAGTTCGCTTCTTTTCCTCTTCCCCGCGTGCAACCTCTATAAAAATCTTTTTAGGTTCACCAGCATTGATTTTTACTAATTCTTCAACAATTTGCATAGCTTGATAAATTGGTCTTTTTACTTTTGGCGAAACATACAATCCGTCAACTTCATTTTTTAAGTTAGTAAACTGTCGCTCACCGTTTATATCATCAATTGCTTTAATGAAACCATAGTCTCCACTTAAAAGTTGCATCAAATTATTATTGGTTTGCCACATAAAGTTAATAATACTAGTTACTTCTCTTGTTTCTATGCAAGGTGCCATAATCTCGCATAAAAATTCACGCGACAGCCTACCCCAACCTGTATATTTTAGCTTGCTAATTTGAAATATTTCTTCCTTAGAAAGTTTGTTACCCAATAAAGAATTCAATCGTTTTTTTAGCAAACCTTTATCATCTCCAAATATGGTGATTAATTTAATAATCTCTTCTTTCTCATCGTCGGTTAAAGCGTATGGGTACAAATCGCGGTAAGGTTTTAATGAACTTTTGAAATCACCATCTATACCTGTAATTTCACCTTCAATGCCATATGATTTCAAATAATACTTTTTTAATTTTGATAATGTTACTTTATTATTTTTTAAAAACAATTCAGAGTAAATACGTTGTTTTAAATCGACCGGAATTTCCTTACCATCTATTTTTAAATTATTAAGCTCATTTAAAACCGTAAATTTACTATAGAGCAATGAATTTTTTGGCAAAACATCTGCATTCAAAATATAGGTACATTTACTAGTAAGATTTTCAATAAATTTTTCAGCACTCTTATCCGTATCAATCACGTTCTCAAAATTCCATGGATATATTTTATTGTTTGTTCTTTCAACCCAAGCATATTTACTATGACTATTGAGCGGACCGACATAATAAGGAATTCTAAAAGAAAAAATGTCTATAATCTTATCCGATATACTTTTACCCAACGCATCTTTTTTATTCAAAAAGGTAAGATAGCTAGATGTGTTTCCCAAAATAGCACACAATTCCGCACGATTAATTTGCATAGGAATAACAGAATTATCCTTGTTTACAATTTTGGGCATAAATATGCCCATTTCAATTTCACGGTACATCTGTATGTACTGTTCATCATCATTTTCCTTAGGTAACTGCTTCTTCAAAAAATCGAGAAAATCTTGCTGTTGACATCTCTTTTCAACGGAACCCTTTGATAAATGGCCCGAATATGCAACATAATTACATAATCCGCTTTTATTTTCGTTAAAAATCAAATTGTATCTTTGCGGAATATATGTCTTAATAAAATTCTTTAAAATTTTTAAATCACTCTTATGTTTGTCATATATGTCACATTTTGTAAATGAAATGTATTTATGATTGTTAAGAATATCTGCAAGCAATGCCCAATCATAAACCGCCTTTAATTTTTCAATTAATTCAAAT
This sequence comes from Lachnospiraceae bacterium, assembly GCA_045576455.1. GTDB lineage: Bacteria > Bacillota > Clostridia > Lachnospirales > Lachnospiraceae > RGIG4034. The sequence continues at coordinate 19,764 of JAZNGM010000029.1, forward strand.
TGATCACCAAAAACCGATTCGTAAATGACTGCCTTTTCATCATAACCATTAGAAAACACTATCTTTGGAGCTTCCGATTCTTTTAACTCCTCTTTGGAAAACAAATCCGCCGAATTTGCAGTACCGCCAGCCAAAAGTGTTACAATGGAATTTGAAGGCTCGTCTTTTTTACCAATTGAAAAAATCTCAAGTAACGCCATCTTTTTTGCAGTAACTGACAAATTCCTATTTTTAAGTACTTCGCCAATTTGAGATATATTGTTACAATCTAAATTAACATCGACCTCATCTGCCAAATAAGCTGTTAAGTCATTCCAAACATCTTTAAACTGAGGCATGTCACTATTACCAAGTGAATCAGCTTCAAACAAGAAGTGCCCGCGATTCTTGATAATATGACTGATTGCAAGAAAAACAAGGCGCACATCCATCGGTTCATTACTTTCGACAAGCGACCTTCTTAAATGATAAACAGTAGGATATTTTTTATAATAATCTCTGTCCGTAAAATCTTGATCATTAAACAATGAATATTTACCCACTATTGATTTATCTTCTTCCCAAAAGTTGCTTTCGCGTAATCTCTGAAAAAATGCAACATCTTTTTTCGAAATTTCTTCATCAAATAACATTTCTAAACATTGTTGTCTGAATTTGTTTCTTTGAGTCCTTCTGCGTGCAGACCTAAAACCTCGTCTTTCTTCTGCTGTTTTACTTTCATCAAGAAGACGAATACCCCACTGTGCATTACCTTTAAACTTTAAAATGTTGTATTCTGTGTCCGTAACAGCCCACCCTATTGAATCTGTTCCTACATCAAGACCAATATAATATTCTGTTGACTTTTTCATAATATACCTCCCTATATTGACACTTTTCCTTTTTATGCTATAATATAAATAATCTCAAATACCTTATGAGATTTACACTACAAGTTCAAATAAAAATTTATTCAACCCGTCGCACTTGCGACATCACAGTGTGTGAGTTAGACCTGCATAAAGCAGGTCTTTTTTCTTTATTTTTTTGCTCAACTTAATTATATTAGATTTGCAGTACCATAAACCGTACTCTTTATGTGTCTTTTCGTAATATCGCAAGATAATCCTCATATGCAAACACACGGTTACGATTTGCATTATTAGTTTTAATAAGTATTCCTGCGTCAACCAATCTATTTATTGCAAGTGATACCGTGCTAAATGCAAGATTCAACTCTTCTGCTGTTTTACCAATATCAATAATTGGATTTTTCTCAAGGTAATCAAAAACAACCCTGGTATTCTTTGCTGCTCTACCCATAGCACCTATCTTTAAGATGTTTGTGTCATGGAGTGCCGACAGTTTATTAATTGTATTAACTGATTCATCTGCAGATTCTTTAATAGCATTTAAGAAGAACTTAATCCACTGCTCGTAATTGTCTTTATTACGAACTTCACTCATACGGTCATAATACTCAATACGATTCTTTTTGAGATAGTATGATATATAAAGCGCCGGAGAATTTAACACTTTTTTTTCCTTTAAAAAAAGTGTTATTAACAATCTACCAACACGACCGTTACCATCAAGAAATGGGTGAATTGTTTCAAACTGATAATGAAGTAATGCTGTCTGAATAAGTAAATCCAAAGAATCATCGGAATTAATATACTTTTCCAAATCAGACATGGCATTTACCATATCTTCCGGATTCGGCGGAATATATCGTGCATTTTTAAGGGATGATCCTGCTGAGCCGATCCAATTTTGAGAAGTTCTGAATTCACCGGGACTTTTCTCTTGCCCGCGGACTCCTGACATCAAAACTTCATGGGTTTCTTTAATCAGTCTATTACAAAGAGGAAGTGTGTTCATCCTTTCAAGCGCAAATTCCGTTGCTTTAATATAGTTCACAACATCTGCCACGTTTTGATTAGCATTCTTTTCAATCAGCGGGTCTAAAACGTCTTCAAGTGTTGCTTGTGTGCCCTCAATTTGAGATGACAACAAGGCTTCCTTACGAACATACATTGATACAAAAAGATTTATATTCGGAATATGCGAAGAAAGAGTATCTAACGTTGCCAACGCCTTGGTTGCACCGGTAAGAAGAGCAACCATTTCTTTGTCTATATCAATTTCCGGTGGCAACGGTGTCGGTCTAAAAGATCTATACATTGCCCCACCGCTTAAATTACTTATATATTTTCCCGATTTTTGCATAAACATTTCCTCCAAGTCAAAATTACATTTTAATCATACTTATTTTATTTTGAGTTGTCAATTTAAATCAAAATAAGAGGCTCATATACTACTTTTTATTTTGAGTTGGTTTAACGAACATTATATGTATTTTGCCGAAAAACCAATCAATAAAAAAAGAAAGCCGGATGAACATATCGCCCATCCGGTATCATAATATGCACCACCCGGTGCACCCGTAAAATCACATATACAACCGGCTAATCTTAGCCTTTTCAAAAATCTTCATCAGTACAACACCTATTAGAAGACCTGCAATACCCTGAATACTGTTCGCCGGAATATTTACTGCCGATGGGATAAAACCATACATAAAGCCTTCAAATACAAAATAACCTAATACCATCATAACTTCTGCCATAATACCACTGATAATTCTGGAAGGCAGATTCCCGATTTTTTTATGGAACAGTTTAAAACCATAAAATGCAATGAGCGCCATAATACCCTTTATAACAAAAGTCGCCGGTGCATAAAGTACATATCCCGAAAACAAATCCGCCAGTGCAGAGCCGAGACCTGCTGCTAACAAACCGTATGTCGGCGGAAGCATCCAGCCCGTAACCAAAACAACACAATCTCCCAAATTCAAATACCCTTTAAGTGGCGAAGGGATAACTATAATCATGGTTGTTACACATATCAGTGCCGCCATGAGTGCTGCCATAACAATTTTCTTAGTTTGTGTATTCATTCTTATCAGACTCCTTTACATCTCAATGTGAATAATGTACACTAAATCTGACCATATAATAATTATCAAATCAGGAGTATTTTATATAACCAGATGAAATATATAATTGATAAAAAAAACCGCCCCGTATACCTACAGCTCTATAAGCAGATACGGGACGATATCATAGCAGAAAACTACTTATACAATACAAAACTTCCCTCTAAGCGTAGCCTTGCGGAAGAAACCGGTGTCAGCACCATTACGGTGGAACACGCCTATGCGCTGCTGTGTGACGAAGGATATGTGGAAGCCCGGGAAAGAAGCGGGTTTGTGGTCATATTCCGTAAATCCGATGGGTTTGCCGCTACCGGTGAGCATCGCACCGAGCACACTGTTCACCCTGTCGGACATACCTATCCTGATTTCCCATTATCCGTACTCAGCAAAACAATGCGAAAGGTGTTGACGGAGCATGGGGATTTGCTGCTTGAAAAATCTCCCAACTGCGGATGTATTGAACTACGCAAAGCCATCCGCCACTATCTTGCCAGAAACCGTGGTATCAAAGTGGATGTGGACCAGATTGTTATCGGCTCCGGTTCAGAGTATCTCTACGGTCTTATAGTGGAGCTTTTAGGCAGAAACCGTATCTATGCAATCGAATCACCTTCATATAAAAAGATTGAACAGGTTTACAAGGCAACCGAAATCACCTATGATTCTCTCCCCCTGACAAACTCCGGTATTGACAGTAACGCCCTCGCCCGGACAAAAGCGGATGTATTACATACAACGCCATACCGCAGTTACCCCAGTGGCGTTACCGCAACGGCGTCCAAACGGTACGAATATATCCGTTGGTCCGAGCAACACGACCACTATATCATAGAAGATGATTTTGAGTCAGAGTTCTCGGTTTCCACTAAACCAACAGACACACTTTTTGCACTTTCCGATAATGACAACGTCATTTATCTAAATACCTTTTCAAAAACCATCTCCCCTTCACTGCGTATAGGGTATATGGTGCTGCCAAGACATCTTGTAAAACTGTTTGATAAGAAGCTTGGTTTCTACTCCTGCACGGTTCCGTCCTTTATGCAGTATGTTCTCACAGAGCTTATTAATAATGGCGACTTTGAGAGGCACATCAACCGCGTAAGAAGAAACAAACGCAGGGAATTATCTTTACAAAAATGAGTAAAGGCACCTCTTCAAAACGGTGCCTTAATCAGTGATTTCTTTGAATAAAATCAGCTTACTTCAATAATTATTTTCCTACTTTATCTTTTAACAAATCAAATGCAGAATTAATCTTGTTAATCTGTTTCTGACAGTTCCCATTTTGATATGTTACTTTTCTGCCGAATAAGCTCTTCTTAGCTTTTACATCTCTACGGACAATTCCTGCTACATTAATCTATTCTCTATTAACTTATTTATTGATGCTACTGTCTTAAGCATATTACGGTCAATTCGTGTCAAATGAATGATTATTCCTTCTTCTTCAAGAGCAGAAATTAATTCTACGATTGCAAAAGAATCAAGTATTCCACTGTCGATAAGTTCCTCATCATCTTTTAATGGTTCATCCAATCCACACAAATCACATATAAATTTATTAACGTCCACAATTATTCCCCACACTATATTTTTTGTTTTCCGTTTTCATTAAAAGAAATCTTATTATATATTTTTATGGTCTTTGGAATCATGTAATCGGGCAACAGTTCATACAGACGTGCCTTAACCGTAGCTTCATCAAGAACAAAAGAAACTACCTTTGCCATGATTCCGGTCACTGTATTGTTAGAATTTTTAACAGCAATGACCTCACATTGTTCAATACCCTCTATTCCCATCATTACATTTTTAATTTCATCGGGTTCGATTCTGTGTCCCTTATATTTGACATATCCGTATTTTCTGCCAAAGCAATAGATATAACCGTCCTTGATTTCCCCTCTATCACCGGTTGCATACATACCTTCCAGTGGTTTTTCGCCCAAATAATTAGAAAAAACAGAATCCCCTCGCAAAAAGATTTCATTATTGTGAATTTCAATATCGCAAGTAATCATATTTGTATGTCCTACCGGCAGATAATCCATATCACACATATCCAAAGTTATTTCCACTCCGCAGACTGCACATGTTGCCTCTGTTGGTCCATAAGCATTAATAATCTTAATTCCTTCAAAACGGTCAAATAGCTTTCTTACCGTATTGGGCTCAAGTGTCTCGCCACAAAAGAAAATGCATTTCAGATTAGGCAATAACTTTTTATCAAACTCCGGCATACACAAACAATACTTTGCAAATGTAGGTGTAAAAACTGCACTGCTTGCTCCACACCCGGATAACGATTTAAGCAGTTCTTCAGGATTCTGTATGCTCTCTATACTAAGTGCATAGAGAGTCGAACCACTACACAAAGAAAAATAAATATCTGCAACACTTAAATCAAAGGATAATCTAGCCTGATTAAGTACAATTCCCCCGCTTTGTTCACAAAGCGCAGGAATTTTTAACAAAAACTTAGTTAAAAAAGCTTTAAGATTATTTCTTGAAATAGGCACACCCTTGGGCTTTCCCGTACTTCCCGAAGTAAAAATAATGTACGCAATACTGTCATTATTATTTTCAAAGTATTCAAGCGTTTCATCAGCCGGCGTATATGTAACATCAATAATCGTATCTGCACCGGAAATGTCTTTGAGATATTTTAACCTAATTGGCGGAATATCCTCATCACATGGAATATAAGCTCTTGAACACATAAGACAGGCAATAAAGCCTGCGAGCATATGTATTTGTTTTCCACCTTTTACAATGACCGGTCTTTCACTTTCAGTCAAGGAATATGCATAACGCTTTGAAAGCGTCCATAGGTCTTTATACGTTATTTCCTCTGAATCTGTACGAAATGCAACTTTATCTGCATTTCTTTCAAACGAATTCTTAAGAATATCAATCATCTTTTATCTGCTCTATGGGAATAAGCGAATGATTATATAGAACTTTAGAATGATTTTGTAAAATTAGTTCCTTTTTTGATTTCCCATTTTCCTTATTTGTTATTATTCTATAAACTTCACTGTTCCGGTAATAATCATTACCTTCTTTTTTGAAATGATGGTTTTCCTCGACAAGCTTATACCTCTCGTTAATCGGTTTTTCACTTCTCAATTCACCACAAAGATAATTATCCTCTACCCATATCAAAAGTTGGAAAGTCTGATTAGTTCCATTAAAAAAACGATAATCAAGTGCATTATAAAAGACCGATGTTCCTGTTCCAAACGGAACACGACGTCTTTCATCCGGGAAAAGTGCATCAGAATGATGATGAAGTTCCGAGACCGTAAGCGGACTATGAAGCACCAGCCAGTGAAGCATGTTAGCCTCCTGACATAGACCTCCTCCAATTCCTTTCCCCAAACCTTTTCGACTACTGATTGTCAACCCTTCCTTATATCCGCCTTTTTCCTTTGGTCGTCCTATTGTTTTCCAAAAAGAGAAAGTTTCACCCGGTCGAATTATGATTCTGTTTATTTTATCTGAAGCAAGTTGCAAATTTGTAACCTTATTCTCCTGAAGCACCATATCTACGCCTTCAAGCCGACGAAGAATAAGCGAACTATGGCTTTTAACAATATTACATAACTCATCTTCTGACTTATTGCAGGCATATTTTTCGTTACTGAAAAAATCCTTTAGATTACGCAAAAAGATGCATTTCAACACGGATATTTTATAAGCAGTCGGACCTAATTCACAAAATAATTTTCTACGCATGAAATCCCCTCCGAGAATAATCCTACTATACTAAAAAATCCATGTCAATCAGGTCCTTTGTACCTAAATAGAACCGGCATCCATCATCGTTCCGATAAAGAACGGAATATTATTTTCACAATCAATAATCATATATACAAAAGGCCTGTCAAGATACACTTCCTTAGGCTCCTCCATCTCCATTGCGGCACCATCCGCCTTTTCAACCACGGTTGCCGCACCGGCACGGGTTCCTTTTTCCCCCACTTCAATAAAAGTCTTATGAAGTACCCTGCTGATAAAAATATTGCCGTCCGTAGAAGTACCCAGTACACCAAAGTCTGCCCTGTTTTCATCAAACGCCCTTTCCATACCCATATTGGTAAGAATACCTGAAAGCTCTACATCGTATGCCGTCTTAAATTTTGGAATCGCCGTACGCACTGTAGCATGTATGGGATTTGCAAGCATTGCACTTACTTTCTCACCGTCAAGCGTTGCTACATAATCCGCAATTTTTACACCTTCCTTAGGAAGCATTGCAACAAAAGCATACTTGCCTCCCTTATAATACTTTATAAATCCTGAAGCGTTTTCATCCTCAAGATAAGAACCATCTGAGCCATACATCAATTTAACCTCTTGTTCGCTGCCGTCTTCCTTGGTAAATACACCGTCTCTTACCTGATGCTTCTCATAAATATCAGACCACTCGGCTTCAAAAGCAAGAGCATTAACAAGATACATCACTGCTTCTGCCGGAATATCATTAATAATTTTCTCAATCATTCCATCCGTGTTATCTTTGACCCAACGGTTAATATCATCACATGTCTGATTGTTAAAAGGTGCTCTGTATATTCCTGCCCCATAGTAATCCGCATTTGTCTGAAGGAAATCCTGATTCACCGTAAAACGTTCATCCTCCGTAAACCAGATGGAATTTGCAAGACTTAGTTTATAGTTCTTACCCTGCGGCAGATTCTCCATATAACTATATACATACCGGTTCAACTGATCCTTCGGCATTCCCAAAACAGCTTCCATCTGTAAAAGCGTCTCATCCTGTGCCCCGTTTGCCGTCATCGCCAAGGCACTTAAAACCGACAACGGTGATATAAGCATATTTTCACCGTCAACGTAACCTGCCTTAAACAGACGCATTGCAAAATCCGTAACTTCCCTGTTCTCTGTAGAAAGATCCTCTGATGCATTAACGGTATTCGGCTTAATATCATCCATCAAATTTTTTGCTTCTATTTTCTTGGCGCAACCGGTTAAATTTACCGCCATCACACCCATCAGAAGCAAACTCATCAAACGTATACCCATTCTGTACTTTTTCATAAATACCTCCATAATTATTCTTTTTTCCACCCCATAATTATTATACGGATGAATTATAACCTTTTTATGGAAATTTATTAAAAAATACCGGACATCCGCCCGGTATTATACAGAACTTTTTATAAATTTGTTACAATCGGCATAAAAAATAAATTATATTTATCACGATATTCCAAATAGTATCCGTATGCCTTGGAATTTGAATGTGCAATCATCATAATAGGATATTTGTCCTTCCTTCCCGTTATCGCAGGCCAGACAATATTTGTTTCTTTACCCTCAACCGTAATCTTTTCAATATTTTCACAATCTATAAATGCCCAAGTACCTACTTCCCTGACTGTAGCAGGAAGAATCACTTGCCTTAACCATGTTCCGCGGAAAGCCGCATCCCCTACATAACGCAAGCCCCTTGGCAGATCAACCGAATCTATAGGCGCGCGTAAAAATGCATTGGCACCTATATATCTAAGAGTTTCCGGCAATATCACAGATTGTATTTTTCTACTGTTATACCAATCCATATCCGCAATTCCTACCGTTCCTTCCCTTACCTTTAGCTGGAAAAGTTTGTCGTCCTTATAATGAATTAACCAGTTCCCGACATACAATTCCGTAAACGGACTATTCATATATGATGTAAAAATGCCCGTTCCTTCAAAGGAATCCAGTCCCACATTTTTTACCGTATCCGGTATATTTACCTGTTTCAGATTTATACAGTTATAGAATAAACCCCTTTGGATTATGCTTAATCCTTCCGGTAAAACAACCGATGTAAGGGCTTCACATACTTCAAATGCTGCTGCCCCTATTAGTTCCATTGTTGACGGCAGCTTTATTTTCTGAAGTCTGATACATTTAGAAAAGGCACGCATACCTATACTGCGGACAGACTCCGGTAGCTCTATGCTGACTAAATTACTGCACCCGCTAAAAGCACTATCGCCTATGGAAATTAATCCGTCCGGCAACGCTACCTGAGTTATGCCCACGCAGCCGCTTAATGCATCCTCGGCAATAGACAATGTTCCCTCTTTTACTTGCAACACTCCCCTATAACCCGGGTCTACTTTGAGCAGAACCTTATTAAGATAGGTGACTTCAGAAAAGCATAGCTTTGTATCTTTAAAAGCATCCGTTTTTATCTCAATATTTTCATGGGGAATCTCAAGTTCACTGAGATTTTTACAACCCTCGAATGCGGATTCCAAAATACTCTGTACCCCATCATGTAAAACAAGTTTTTCAATGGTTGTTTCATTCTTAAAAGCTTCTTTAGCTATACAGTTAATTTTAATCCCTTGAAGCGTTTCCGGAATGCTAAGAATACTTGGCACCGGATATACATTTCCGACAATTAACTCGTCAACACGGTAGCTTTCAAGAACATATTTATCTCCTTGTAATGTAAAACCACGCATTCCATATGCCGTTTCAGGAGGTAATCCCCCTTTGTTAACATCCATACTTGCCTGATAACGCCGATAGCCATACTCTATCGCCCTTGCCCTGGCATGCGAAATAATGGAATTATTACCTTTGCCATCCATATATACAAACCAGCCGTCCAAAAATACAATTTTCTCTTCCCACATGGTAAAAGCGTTCATACTCCACACTCCTTATTTTCCACCTGCATATTATATAAAATACCGGGCATTAAAACCCGGTATTTCTATTTACGTTCCTATTAATCTTATTCATAAGATATAACTTTATTTCTTCCGCTATTCTTAGCTTCATACAGCGCCTCATCCGCTTTTCGTATAGTAGCGTGATAATCATTGCCATCATATCTTGCAACACCTATCGAAATGGTTGTCGTACATACTTCATTATTACTTTTTTCTATCCCGGCACGTAATTGTTCCGCAACAAGCTTCACTTTATCGTAAGCTAATCCCGGCATGATAACAAGAAATTCTTCACCACCCCAACGGATTACATAGTCATTTTCCCGTACATTACGCCTTAAAATATCTGCAAGATGAACCAGCACCTTATCTCCGGCTTCATGTCCGTACTTATCGTTTATTTCCTTAAAAAAGTCAACGTCCATCAGCAAAATTCCTACTTCTAAATCTGAGGCAAATGTAAGCTTTCCGGTATCGGTATCGCTGATTCTCTTTAATATATTACGGTTATATACGCCGGTCAGCTGATCAAGTACGGCCAAATCCTGCAGCTTGTCCATTGCAAGGAAATGTTCAAAATATACATTCTGCATCATAAAGTGCATTGCACAAACCGCTAATATACACGGAAGATTAAAAAGATACATCATCTCCACATCCGCATATTGAATAAAAATATCTGCCACCGCAATATCAGCAAGCATTACCAAATGTGCCACCGTACTATATCTGAACGGTGCAGAAAATCCCGCACACACGAATATCAGATTCATAATGATCATACCCGGTATGGCAAACTTCCTGTCCGGCAACAGATAAGTCGCCCAACAGGTACACCAGATAATGATATGTATCATCAGATAGGTCGCCGGCACCATAACTTTATAGTCATTGACCTTTTTGGAAAGAATTAAGTATACAATAAACGGAACAATAACAATTATACGTGATAAAAGAGTTTCGTAAGAAAAATGTCCGAATATGCCACAATCCGTCACAAAAAAGGAAAGGTATGCCAAGGTTGACACCGTAACCATACGAATATTGAAACGCTTATAATATTCATATTTTGATTGCAGGAATCTTGTCCGTTCTTCCTTGGAACAATTCCGCAAGATAACTTTATCCATTCAAAAATCTCCCATTTGATTCCTTACGTTAATTGATAATAGATTATAACACTTTTATCAGCACTATGCAATGAACCAAATTTCAGGGAATTATTCTAAAACAATCCACATAGCAATCGTACTCTTACCCGGGTTTTCAGGAACTATAAGCCTGTTTGCATCGACTTCATCATGCACCATCATCATACGGACATCAAGACACATCATAGTCGCACAATAGTCTAACTGCTGTTCCAAAACTGTGTGGCTGTTTTTTCTTAAAATACTTATTGTCTTATCAAAAACATTACCAAGCATTTTAAGCAGCTTTCCTGCAAGTGGATGTGCTAATAATATTTCCTCACATTTTTTATCAGCACTATTTTCCAACACCAAAATATCAGAAATAATATTGCCTGCTTCATCCTTATGGACAAAACGGTTTTCAATATCTTGCCAGATGAGCATCTCACTATCGGAAAAATCTGAAGCATTCCTTTTGTTCTTGAGGACATCTGCCAAAAACAGCGTTTGCATTCGTGTCATCTCCCCTACACGCTCACATAAATTATAGTCTCCGATTTTATATGCCCAAAACTCATTTTTTCCATCACCGCTTCCGTTATGTCCCATAATCACATTTTCCGGCAATGTACATGTTTCAAAGCCCATAAAGCCCCATGTTTCGCCATTGGCTCTTTTTTCAGGGAAATTAATATTATACTTATCTACAGACTTCACAAATACATCCATGGCAAATATCATTGCCCACCACTTTAAGTCTTCGTCGCTCATATTATTTCTTACTATTCCCAAATCACGGAATTTACTAAGCGAATCCATAACAATAGTATCCAGTATCTCACTACGTTTTTTAGAGTCTTCTCTCTGTGCTTCGTAAACCTCTAACTGACACTCACTACTTGCAATAAAGATATTTGTAACATATTTATTGTCTACCTTCTTAAGCAATGTGGCATTTACTAATAAATTTACTTCTTCCTCAAGATAGGGCATCGCAATCCCCAATTCTATTGCCAATTGTTCTAAAGTAAGCGGATTATTATCTGCCTCCAGTAAAATATTTTTAGGAAGACTTCTCTCTACTGCAGTCCAAGGTAAACCACTCGGTTGTGAACCACTTGCTGCAAAATTGACATTTTCCGGTTTATAACTTCTAACTCCAAATTCTCTTGCCATATTCATACCCTCTTTCAAAATTTTCCTCGCACGGAACAACTTTGCTTTTACCGTGCCTTCCGGGAGGTTCAGAGAAGTGGCAATATCCTTTAATTTTCTATCCTCAATATAATAAGCAACTACGACATCCCGATAGTCTTTAGAGACAAGTGCTAACTCTCTTCTTAATAAACCCAAATTCTCCTGTTTGACTACTTCATTCTCAATATCCGAAGTATTATCTACAATTTCGTACTCACTTATATCGGTTTGGGAAAACAGTTCGTTTTTATTACGATTTATTTTTGCCCATGCACTATAACGGTTCCGGGTAATTCCCCATACCCATGCTTCATCATTTCCCGGCTTGCTTCCTCGTTTTAATGAGGCAACAATGTTAAACAAAATATCTGAAGCTAGGTTTTCTGCCTCATAACTATTACTGGTATTTTTAAGACAAAAATAAAAAATTCTGTCCATATAGTTATGTATAAGGGAATCCACCTGCTGCTCATTTAATGTATTCATTGCCAATTCTTCAACCTCCTTTCACTTATATAGTGTTACTATTTTAAAAAAGGTTGCAAAGAAATTTTAAAATTTTATATTACTGGTTTTCCTTACCCTTATCAATAAATAAATTGCACACTGTCATCACTGCCGCAAAAAGGACACCGGCTATAGGCCAAACCATCCAACTCGTCTCCCAGCTTTCAGTAGAAAAACTCCATCCAAGATATATAGCGGTAGCGATAAGCCAATATACAGTTCCAATAGATTCCTTTACTTTACTTTTTTCTTTTTCTTCAACGGAAAACTCGCCTTCTTTCAGAAGCTTTTCCATACTAGCCCAGCGTACACCGGCTACAATAAAGAAGATAGTTCCTATACCTGCAACTACCATGGTAACGCCCAACATAATAACTGTGAGGAAGTCGTTTCCCGTAAAAGCACCAATAAATAATGCTATAGGAGAAAGAACGCAAAGGCATGTTCCAATAATATTGTTTCTTGAATATGTATTCTTATATGCTTTCTGTCTTTCCTTTACCATTCCCCTTACACCATACTCTGTGTCAAACGGTTCTTTATCTATAAAATCATATGGTGTATTTTTGAATCCGCAATATACATAAACAGCAACAGCAACGGTTATTGCAACAAACATAAATACAAGTCCAATTCCGCAGGCAACATTTTCAGATAATGCAAATCCCGGTTCCTCGGAAGCTGCCCCTAACATAATTAAAGGAATTACGGAAAATATACAGATAAAGGTTGCTATGGCAATTCTAACAGACGCTTTTTCTCTCCATGCCAGGAAATCATTTGCTTCAATAAGTGTAATACGCTTACCATTAGAAGCAACATTATCATCTGTAAATTCTTCTTCCTCGATATCATCCTTAAGAAGATAGTCTGTAGTTACACCAAACAACTCTGCAAGCTTTAATATTTTATCCAAATCAGGTACTGTCTGCGCTCCTTCCCACTTTGATACCGCCTGACGGGATACATTTAATTTTTCGGCCAGTTCTTCCTGAGACCAACCATTTCTTTTTCTCTGTCTGATTATTTTGTCAGCTAAAATCATTTTTACTCTCCATTCCGTTCTAAGAACATCATTTTTATTCGGTAAGCATCGCCAACCGTTGTAACCAATTTATCTTTTTTATCGGTTGCATACTACCAAACGCAGCTTGAAATGTGTCAACTCCCGGTTGCAATTGCCCAATTTAAGCCTTTTTTTCTACTTTTCAAACAAATATGCATACTTTCTCATCTGTCATCTTTAGTCAACCATTATTTTAATGGTTTGTAAAGCATTATGAACCACTATTTTAATTGTTTTAACAAAAAAAGAGCAGACTTCTATAAATCTGCTCCCTGCACAAATTTTCTTTCTATAAATACGGTCTTAACTCTTTTAAAAGCGCATCTTCTATTGAAATAAGTTTCTTACATATATCTTTGCTTTTTTCATCCGCGTCTTTGTACTGATTAAGATAACGGTATAAGGATTTTATCCCCATGTTACATCCGTCTGTTATCAGGTCAGCTATCGTATTATCACTGGCATCCATCGTCATCTTCATATTAGTCTTAAGATAAGACATCCCTTTTGCCATCGGATTAGGTTCTTTTTCTTCCGAATCATGACTTATGAGCAATGAATGAATTTCATTACCGAGCATCTCATGATGATCTTTACTTTCCTGTAATAATTTTTTTAAATCAGAAGCTTCCACTCTCTCCAGGACGTCATCTATCGACTTTACACCCATCTTACATCCCGCGTCACATTCTTTTAACAACTTGACTGTATCCATGTCCATTCTCCTTCATATTCATACTCATAAAAAATAATGGTATGAATATATTTCCACAAAGGACAAATTAATATTCACGACATGGATAGCGTCATTTTATACATACTCCCATTTTATTCTTCATATAAATAGAACGGAGGTGAATTCATTTGCGTATTGATGTAAAAAAACTACTTATTTGTATTGCCATACCCCTTCTAGTGGGTATTGTATCCGGACTTATCAGCCGTAGCGGAATGGAAACCTTTAACCAAATTACAAAACCACCTTTATCGCCGCCTGCTATACTTTTTCCTATAGTCTGGAGCATCCTCTATACCTTAATGGGCATTGCTTCTTATCTTATTGTAGTAAGTGATGCAGACAAAACGCTTAAAGATAACGCCCTTACTTCTTATGGACTTCAGCTGGGTGTTAACTTCTTCTGGTCCATTTTCTTTTTTAACTTTGGTTGGTACTTATTTTCCTTTTTGTGGCTCGTTTTGTTATGGGTACTGATACTAAACTGCATATTCCTATTTTACGAGATTAATAAAACGGCCGCCTATCTTATGATACCTTATTTACTGTGGGTAACCTTTGCCGGGTACTTAAACCTGGCAATTTATTTCCTTAATAAATAATATACCTACATATAAAAATGCGGAAATTACCTAATAAATTTTAGGAAATTTCCGCACTTATTTTTTTACTGTCAACCTAATGATTACAACTGTCTTTTTAACGACTGTTTCCTACCGTCTAACAAAATCTCATTACCATGATAGTAATACACTTTCAACATGGTATTTTTAGTCTCAAAAATCCAGTTCCTTTTCTGCATTTTCAAATACCCATTATCACGGAAGAACGAAATATTCGCCACTTCTTCCACTACCTGCATCAGAAGGCTTCCTTCACTATCCATATCCGTTATTTCAAATACAACATACGACTCTATGGAATTAAAAAAGCAGGAAACTTTATAATACAGTTTATTTCCGGATACATATAATTTTTCTATACCACGGGCATCCGAAAATACGCTGTTCCCAATAAACTTTTTAAAATCATCAAAAGAAACGCGGCTCTTATAATCGGACCATCTTTGGTCAACCACATCAATATATTTCCTTTTATCCTCTTCTAATTGTTTTCGGGTTTCATCATCTGACAATACATATGCATTTTTATACCACTCACAAAAAGGGGCGCTATCTAACCATTCCTTATTAACACCTTCTGCTTCTTTGCCGAAAGCACCATTAAAGCAGGTATATACACAGCCAAGCCATCCTCTGACGTCCTGTGGATATTTTCCCACTACTTTCTGATAAGTCATCACGGCATCGTCATATTCTTCCAAAGTCTTATAACCTTCAGCTATGGAAAGCCATTCTTCCAATTCCGTAATAACCATTTTTTTATCCGGTATAAATGCTGTTCCGCAGTGTTTACAAATTCCCGTCTCTTTCGTATCGTCCACTTCTATTTGTGCGCCACACTGTGTACAGATTGCAGGTATTAGTGCCATAGGTATCCTCGCATTAATTATTCTTATAAATCAAAATATGCCGAAAACTCAGCCGGATGCGGAATCTGGTTAATCTTCTTTGCTTCCGAACGTTTCTTAGCTACCCATATATCAATAAGACGTTTAGGGAATACACCGCCCTCCATAAGGTAATCATGGTCATTTTCAAGCGCATCCAATGCTTCGTCTAAAGTTTTTGGTAAACCCTGAAGCTTCTTTTGTTCCTCTTCCGGTAATGTATAGAGGTTAAAGTCAAACGGTCCCCATCCGCATTTGCTAGGGTCAATTTTCTTCTTAACACCATCAAGTCCTGCCATAAGAATGGCTGCATATGCATAATATGGATTACAGGTAGCATCCGGTGAACGTAATTCAAAACGTCTCTTATCCGGTGTCTTGGCATATGCCGGAATACGGATTACCGCACTTCTGTTAGAAGTAGCATAACCGATGGTAACCGGTGCCTCAAATCCCGGAATAAGTCTCTTATATGAGTTTGTTGAAGGATTGGTGAATGCACAAAGGGATGCGGCATGTGATAAAAGACCGCCGATAAAATAATGTGCCAGTTCACTCAAGCCTGAATATCCTTCATCATCACAGAATAATGGCTTACCGTCTTTGAACAGTAGCATATGTACATGCATACCGTTTCCTGCTTCCCCGTAAATCGGTTTCGGCATAAAAGTCGCTGTTTTTCCTTCCTGTATTGCTGCATTCTTGATGATATATTTAATAATCATGGTGTTATCAGCCATTGCGGTCATCTCGCCAAGCTCTACTTCTATTTCCATCTGTCCGGAACCGCCCACCTCATGGTGGTGATACTTAACTTTAACACCGGCATCCTCTAACATCATACACATACGGCTACGGAGGTCATAGCAGATATCATGTGGTTTATCGATATGATATCCACCCTTCTGGTTAACCTGATATCCTGCATTTTCACCGTCGTTTCCTGTATTCCACTCAGCCTGCTTGGTATCTACGCCGTATGATACCTTCTGTGATTGTACATTATAATTTACTTTGTCAAATACATGGAACTCAAATTCCGGTCCGATAATCATCTCATCCGCTATACCGGTTGATTTCATATATTCTACCGCATGTTTTGCCACGTTTCTCGGATCCTGGTCAAACCTTCTGTTAGTTGGTTTATCAATAACAAATACATCACCAATCATAGAGATAGTCTTAACCTCTGCAAATGGATCAAGTGCTGCACTGGATAAATCCGGGATAAATACCATATCACTCTTTTCTACCGGAGCAAATCCATAGTTCGAACCATCAAATCCAATACCGTCCTCCATAAGTGATGGTACAAATCTTGTCTCCGGAATACTGATATGTCTCCATCTTCCGTCCAAGTCTACCATCTTGAAGTCAATCATCTTGACTTCATTCTGCGTACAATACGCTTTTGCTTCGTCAAATGTTTTAAACATAAGCCGCATACCCTCCTCATTTTGTATATTGTTTTCCCGTTACATTATTGTATTGCCACTATGTATTGCAATCAGTTTATCACCCATAATCTCTTTCATTATATCAAATGCCGGAATAGAGGTACAATGCCCGGAATAAAATACCGTATCCCACTTTGTAAGTTCTTCTGCCGTACTTCGGATAACTGCAATTTCTTCTTCTGTATACGCAGATCCCTTCATCATATGAAAACCGCTGATAACGGTAACCGGCATGTCTTCATATAATCCCTGATATCTTTCAAGGATATTGATTATCCCATTGTGCGCACATCCCGATATTAACGTCCGCTTATCATTTTCATTTATCACAAGACATTGTTCATGCATAAATTCATCCTGTATGTAGCCCTTCTCCGTCTTTACCTTCAAACTGTAATTGCCGGATGGCCAATATTTTCTTCCTGATATATAGGAAAAAACAGATACTTCTTTATCAATAACCAGATTCCCGTCGACCAGACAAAGCTGTGGCAACGCAAGAATGCTTTTGTCTATTCCGATATACCGCTCTTCTTTATCGTCCACATGATAATAATCAGCTCCGGCAGTTTTCTGCATATATATTCGTGCATCTTTATTAATCCCGGCGAACTTCATAAGTCCCCCCGTATGGTCATAATGCCCATGACTGATAATAACCATATCCACTTTTTTAAGGTCAATACCCAACATCTCCGCATTATAAATAAACGCATCCGTTGTGCCGGCATCAATCAAAATTTTGTGTTGCTTGGTTTCAACATAAAAGCTTAAACCATGCTCATATTTACATCCCGGATATCCCGGCGTATTTTCAACTAAATTAATTATCTTCATTGTTTATCGTTCCACCATCAATCGGCCGTGATATCTTTTACTACCTCTGATGCAATAATTAATCCTGCAACGGATGGCACAAAAGCTACAGACCCCGGTGTTACCTTTCTTCTGTCAGTATTTGTATCCTGTAAATCTGTCTTGGGAAAAACAGGTTCTTCTTTTGAATATACTACTTTTAATTTTTTAACGCCCCGTTTTTTCAATTCACGGCGCATTACCTTTGCAAGCGGGCATACGGATGTCTTATAAATATCAGTAACCTCAAACATAGCCGGATTCAGTTTATTACCTGCTCCCATACAACTGATAATAGGCACTCCTGCTTCTTTGGCTTTCATGATTAAGGCAATTTTTGCAGTAACCGTATCTACAGCATCTACTACATAGTCATATTCTTTAAAGTCAAATGTATCCTCATTTTCCGGAAGGAAAAAACATTGATGCACCTTTACCTTACAATCCGGATTGATTTTCATAATGCGGTCGCGCATAACATCTGTCTTGTAGCAATCTATAGTATCCCACGTGGCAATTACCTGACGGTTAATGTTACTGATAGCTACTTTGTCATGATCGACCAAATCAAGCGCACCCACACCACTTCTTGCAAGTGCTTCCACAACATAACCGCCCACACCGCCTATACCAAACACGGCTACCCTCGCCGTATTCAAACGCTGCATGGCTTCACTTCCTAATAGCATTTCTGTTCTGGAAAACTGTTCTGTCATTATAACCCTGTACTTTCTATTTTATTTGCAAGATATTCCCTGACTAAATCCGAAAATTGCTCCGGAATAATCGGTTTTGACAAATAGCCGTCAAATCCTGCCTCAAGATATTTTTCCTTAGAACCTTTAATAGCATTCGCTGTCAGCATAATAACCGGTGTATCCTTACACAAATTATTATCAAGTTTTTTCATTCTCTCAAATGTTTCCAGACCATCCATCTCAGGCATCATGTGATCAAGGAAAATAATATCAAAATGTTTCTTTGTAATAACATCCAGACAAACTTTACCACTGGCTACTGCCGTTACCTGTATCTGATGATACTTAAGCAATCCCCTGAATACCGTACGGTTCGTGGAACTGTCATCTACAACAAGCACCCTCGCATTCGGCGCGATGAAAAGCGGTTTTTTAGTGTTACTTACCGGTTCCTCTTTCTTTTTCGTAAAGTTTCCGATTGGTTCTTTATCAATAACACCCTGTTTAATAGTAAAAGAAAAATTACTTCCCTCACCATAAGTACTGCTTACATTAAGCTTACTATCCATTAATGCAAGGAGCTGTGTTGCTATACTGATTCCCAGTCCCGTTCCCTCTTCATAGCGGATTTTCTTGTCATTAATTCTGTCAAACTCGGAGAACAGCTTATGCATGTCTTCTTCCTTGATACCTACACCGGTATCTATAACGCTTACTTGTAACGTTACGTTGTCCGTCTGTAAAGATGCATCCTCTGCTATACACTTTACCTTTAAGGTGACGGTTCCTGTCATGGTATACTTAACAGCATTTGTAAGAAGATTCATCATAATCTGCCTTATACGTATATCATCACCATACAACTTAACCGGAACAGTCGGATCAATATCAAAAACAAGATTCAGGTTTTTATCCTTGGCTTTTACATCAATCATATTGTATAAATCGGATAATAATCTTTCGGAATGATATTCAACCGGTATAATTTCCATCTTGCCCGACTCAATTTTAGAAGCATCCAAAATCTCGTTAATAATACTTAATAATACCTCTGAAGAGTGCTTAATGTCCGTTGCATACTGAAGTACTTCATCTTCCGTACTTTCACGGATAACCATTTCATTCATACCGATAATTGTGTTAATCGGGGTTCTGATTTCATGGGACATCTTTGCGAGAAACTTGGATTTTGCCTGGTTGGCTATATCCGCTCTTGTTCTCTCTTCTTCTGCAACGCGTCTCGATTCCTCAAGTTCCTCCATTGTAGCCACCAACTTATGATAATCCGGTGTTTCAATGGAAAAGAATACAATAAATAATGCTAAAGCACCGCCAAATCCCGACAATAGCACGTCCGTAAAACAGAAAACCTGCATCAGAATTCCCGCAAAAGAAATCACGAGATAACTTGCCGTCGCTACAAGTTTTCTTCTGTTCATCTGTGCCCTTTGGGCAAATATGTATACCGCCGAACAAAAACTGAAGTATAGCGGCATGGAGAACAACAACAAATAAAGCGGTCCGTGCTGATAACCCAAAACTTTATCAAACCACACATAATATCCAAAAAAGATTCCTATAACTATACTGATTTCATATATTACAAACACACACAGGTTGAACATATGGAAAAACTTATTTACCGATTTTAATACCGTTTTTTCAACATAGCTGACAAAACTATACGCAAATGCTGCACCAAATATAAAATAGACGGAGTTAATAATCATATTTGCCCATACCGGTATAGATTGATAATAACTTATGGTTACGGCAGATAACACATCCCAGAAATTAGCCATAAAACCTAAAATGATAAGGTATTTAAAATGCCTGTTCATCTTAACTTTTTTTGCTTCCCTGGAATACTGGGTAACAAAATTTATATACATAATGGCAAGAAAAAACAGTGATGCCAACTCAAAAGAAATGTTATAAATCATTTAAGATTCGCCTCCGTTCCCTAATGATTATTAGTACAATTTTACCATTTTTCCCAGTTTTCTTCAATCCGGATTATTCTGTCTTTTGGTTACTTTCATACAGCACTTTCATATCCGTCAGTAACTGTAACGACATATTCAAAAGCTGTTCTTCGTCTTTTTCAAGAATTCCGGTTTTCTTAAAACGCAATATAAACTGAACCGCTCCTTTGGTAATCATAGTAAGCTTACCCTTATATTTATTCAAAAGCAGCGGTATCTTTTCCACATTTGCAGGTGCTGTCGGGTACATTTGTACACGAATGGATTCTGATTGTCCGCGCATCTGCGTAATATAGTTTTCATGTGCCATAACACGTAAAAGCGAAATGCGGATTAAATTATCTGCAGATTTGGGAATCGTTCCGAATCTGTCCAATAACTCTTCCCGCATATCTTCACACTCCGCATTATTCTCCAGACTGGCGATACGCTTATATATTTCAAGCTTTTGGTATTCATTCATAATATAATCCGGCGGAATATAGGCATTAACATCAAGGTCTATCGTAGTCTCAAAATCCTCTTTTACTTCAATTCCCTTCATTGTCCGGACGGCCTCGTTAAGCATCTTACAATACAAATCATATCCTACCGCTTCCATATGTCCATGCTGAGAAGTTCCAAGGATATTACCTGCGCCACGGATTTCCAAATCCCGCATGGCAATCTTAAATCCGCTTCCGAGTTCCGTGAATTCTTTAATTGCCTGCAAACGTTTTTCAGCGATTTCTTTAATCATCTTATCTTTCTTGTACATCAAAAAAGCATACGAAGTCCTGGTGGATCTTCCTACACGTCCGCGGAGCTGATATAGCTGTGATAATCCCATATTATCGGAATCATGGATAATGATGGTATTTACATTGGAAATATCCAGACCCGTTTCTATGATGGTCGTCGCTACAAGTACATCAATCTCCCCATTAATAAACTCATACATTATTTTTTCGAGTTCACTTTCCTTCATCTGACCATGGGCAAAAGATACATTGGCCTCCGGTATCATATCCTGAATCCGGCCTGCCACTTCCGCTATGTTCTGTACCCTGTTATAGACATAATATACCTGGCCTTCCCGTGAAAGCTCCCTTACGATAGCCTCACGCACCATCTCTTCATTGTATTCCATAACATACGTCTGAATAGGAAGACGGTCATTCGGTGCCTCTTCAAGAACACTCATATCCCTGATTCCGGTAAGACTCATATGCAACGTTCTCGGAATCGGCGTAGCGGTCAACGTAAGTACATCTACATCATCCTTAAGCTTTTTGATTTTCTCTTTGTGTGACACGCCAAAACGCTGTTCCTCATCCACAATGAGCAAGCCCAAATCCTTAAATGCTACATCTTGGGACAAAAGTCTGTGTGTACCGATAACAATATCCACAAGACCCTTCTTCATCCGTTCCACCGTCTTTTTCTGCTCCGCAGAAGAACGGAATCTGCATAATAGTTCAACTGATATCGGATAATCCTTCATTCTTTGTAAAAAAGTATTATAATGCTGCTGTGCCAGTATTGTTGTAGGCACCAAAAATACAACCTGTTTTCCATCCTGTACTGCCTTAAATGCTGCACGGATGGCAATCTCGGTCTTTCCGTAACCCACGTCACCGCAAATGAGACGGTCCATTATTTTAGGACTTTCCATATCAGCTTTTGTTGCATCAATGGCAAGTATCTGATCCTGCGTTTCTTCATATGGGAACATCTCTTCAAACTCCCGTTGCCACGTATTGTCACGTGAAAAAACGTATCCCTGCTTCTGCTGCCTGATTGCATATAATTCCACCAGGTCTTTTGCAATTGCATTTACCGCACTCTTTACCCGGCTCTTTGTCTTTGTCCATTCCTGCGTCCCAAGCTTGTTAAGCTTCGGTCTTTTTGCTGCATCCTGTGAAGCATACTTCTGGATTACATCGAGCCCTGTTGCCAGAACATATAATATTCCGCCGTCACGATATTCTATTTTCATATAATCCTTGACGGTTTTTTCTATTTCAACTTTTTCAATTCCTTTATATACGCCCAGTCCATGATTTTCATGTACCACAAAATCACCGATTTTTAACTCAGCGAAATCGTTAATTTTCTGTCCCGTATATTTTTTCTTCTTTTTCTTTTTTTCACTTCCGAATATATCCGTTTCCGAAATAACCACAAAACGGAGCATCGGATATTCAAAACCTTTGGAAACATGACCGTAGAAGGTCATAATCTCCCCGCTTTTTAACTCACGGTTACCATCCTCACTGTAAAATGCAACCATATCCTGCATAAGTAAGTCTTCCGCCAGACGTTTGGCACGGGATCTGGAACCGGAAAGAAGTAATATTCTGTAGCCGTTCTTTTTATAATGCGCAAGATCTTTTAATAAGGTTTCAAAAGAATTGTTATAAGGCGCAACAGATTTGACAGTTATGTCATATTTTAAATCGAACTTTATTGCAAAACCTTTGATTTCCAATGTTGAAACGGCAAGCATTCTTTTATCACTAAGTTCTGCCATCGTCTGTTCAACCGACTGGAGTAATTCCATCTGCTTCGGGAGAAGATAGCCCTTCTCCACTCTGTGCATCATACTTTCCCTAAACTCAAATTCCACTGCATCCGCATGTTCACGGATACGCGCCGGTTCATCCAAAATAATGGCAAGACGTTCTTTATCAAATAAGCCGAGAAATGTTTTTGCATCCCCGTAAAAATATTTCATATAGCTGTCAAGATTCACCGACGTCTTAAGCATAAATACCTGTTCCTTAAGCGTAGCCGTCTGTGTCTTGATTCTATGTGCCTCTTCCGTCTTAAACTGACTGCGTAACGTTTCGTATACACGGGCAGACTCTTCCTCTATTTTTCTAAAACCTTCCTCCAGGCGCTCATCACTTAAAATCATTTCCGTAGCCGGGAAAATAGTAACCTCGCTTAAATTCTCAATAGAACGCTGGCTCTCCATATCAAAGCTTCTTATGGATTCTACTTCATCTCCCCATAACTCAATACGATATGGATTTTCCTCCGTAAGATCAAAAACATCAATGATATCTCCACGGATACTGAACTGTCCACGCGCTTCTATCTGGTAATTACTTTCATACCCCATAGCAACCAAAGTCTTGGCAATATCTTTTTGAATTATGGTTCCGCCTTTTTTTGCCTTTATGAGGTGCTTCTTATACTCCTCGATAGGTATTTGTAAAGACATTAGTGCATCAAAAGTGGTAATAATGGTACAACTCTTGTCCTCCAGTATTTTCCTTATTGCACGCATACGTTCCGTCACCAGACGGTTACCGTGAATATCTGCCTGATAAAAAATTAAGTCCTTTGCCGGATAGAAAACGGCATTCTTATCATATAGAAGATAATCTTCATATAACGCTTTTGCCTTTTGCTCACTATAAGTAGCGATGATTTTCTGTTCAAAACCATCGCATAGGCCATTTGCAATATGTAGCTTTTGTGCATCAATGCAACCTGTCAGAAGCACTTTACCATTACTATCAAGAGCTTTCATTATCTCGTCATAATTAGCAAGCTCCTTCACAGGACTTTGTAATACTTTCACATTAATACCTATGCCTTTCCCTAAGACTGGACCTTCGTATTAAAGCGGTTCATGGCCGCATCTAATTCATCAGCTAAAATCAGCTTAATTGCTTCTATTACGTTTCCGATTGCCTCATCCTCTTTTACCCGCTCTTCTTTGGTAAAATGGCCAAGCACATAATCAGCAAGGTCATATCCCTTAGGCTTTTCTCCTACACCGACCTTGATTCTCATAAAATCCTGATGTCCCAGATGTAAAATAATGTTTTTAAGACCATTATGTCCACCGGCACTTCCTTTTTTACGGATACGTATTTGTCCTACATCCAGACTTATATCGTCACTGATAACAATAAGCTCTGAAGTTTCATCTATATTATAATAATCTACAACCGCCCTTAAGCTCTCACCGCTCAAATTCATAAAAGTCTGCGGTTTTACAAGAAGCACTTTATGCCCTTCCACTATACCCTTACCGATTAATGCTTTATGCTTTTTTTCGGTAACATCGATTCCATATTTATCCGCAATGGCATCTATTGCATCAAATCCAATATTATGCCTTGTATTATTGTATTCTTTTTTCGGATTTCCGAGACCGGCTATAACAAACATCTCTTATCTTGTGCTCCTTTTTTATAATGATGGAATAATAGAATAACACATTTAGTTATTTTTTTCTACGTTCAAAAAACCCTTCTGCCAAACGACAGAAGAGTTTTTTAAATTTCAAGTTATATCAGATAACATATCTGTTACTATTTTCAATTACGATGCGTATACCATCTTCACCCTTGTAGTATGAGTTTTCACGTATCGTACCACGGCTTTCAACAATACAGTTTTCAATGCATGTATTATCACCGATATACACATCATTCAGAATAATGGAATTCTTGATGCGGCAGTTGTTTCCGATAAATACCTTTTTAAATACTACGGAGTTTTCTACCTCACCATTTACAATCGTTCCGCTTGCAATCAAGCTGTTCTTAATACTGGAACCCACATTGTATTTTGCCGGCGGTAAATCCTCTACCTTAGAATAAATATCCGGATACTGCTTCCAGAAATAATCCCTAATCTCCGGCTTTAAGAAATCCATATTGGTATTAAAGTAATCTTCCACCGAAGCTATATTGCTCCAATACTCTTTATGCTTGTACCCATAAATATTTTTATGATCCTTGTAACGGATTAAAATATCTTTTACAAAATCATATCTTTCCTCTTCCGCGCTCTTCTCAATGAGCTCAATCAGAAGACGACGGCGGATAACATATATACCACAGGAAATGGTATTTGATTTTGCCAGTATCGGTTTTTCTTCAAACTCCAGGATACGGCTTTCCTCATTCATCTTGATGGTTCCGAATCTTGTTACATCGACCTTGGCATCCACATCCTTACATACTACCGTAATGTCTGCCTGTTTTTCAATATGATACTCAAGCAGTTTATTGTAATCCATCTTATATATACAATCTCCTGATGCTATTACAACGTAAGGCTCATGGCTATCCTTAAGAAATGATAAATTCTGGTATAATACGTCTGCCGTTCCTCTGTACCATGTACTGTTTTCAGAAGTAACGGTAGGTGTGAATACGAAAAGTCCCCCCTGTTTTCGACCGAAATCCCACCATTTTGACGAACTCAAATGTTCATTAAGACTACGTGAATTGTACTGTGTAAAAACAGCCACCTTCTGTATATGTGAATTTGTCATATTACTCAGTACAAAATCAATGCTTCGATAACAACCGGCAACCGGCATTGCTGCAATCGCACGTCTCTGTGATAACTCCTGCATTCTGTAATTATTTCCACCTGCTAAAATAATTCCTATAGCTCTCATTCATCATCACCTGCCTTTATCAAAGATTTACCACTCTTAAGCATATCGTCCGGATAATCTGCCTTGTCCGTGGTACCAAAAATAACTGTATTTTTACCAACCTGTACACCACTAGGTACAGTCGTCTTTTCACCGATTGTAACAAGACCGTCCGTATATATTTTCGGATCTGTTTCATTAGCGGCTTCTTCACCGATACCGAGGACAACCTGATTACCGATCACTGCATTTTCTGCAATAATTGCTTTGTTAATTTCACAATTCTCTCCGATAACCGTTCCGTTCATAATAATGGAATCACGGATAATGCTGCCTTTACCTATGGTAACATCACAACCTATTACAGAATTGTATACCTTTCCGCATATAGTGGAAGCTTCTCCTACTATACATTTTTCAACAACACTGTCGCCTGATATATATTGTGGCGGAAGGGTTGTACTCTTTGTATATATTTTCCAATATTCTTCGTACAGATTAAATTCCGGTACAATATCAATCAATTCCATATTGGCTTCCCAATAAGAACTGAGTGTACCAACATCCTTCCAATATCCGTTATATTCATATGCATATAGAGAAGCGCCGTTCTCTCTGCAGTACGGAATAATGTGCTTACCGAAATCTAACGCCGGCTGTTCTGCCATTGCCTTTAAGGCACTCTTTAATGTCTTCCAGCTAAATATATAAATTCCCATGGATGCAAGATTACCGCGGGGATTTTCCGGCTTTTCCTCAAATTCCGTAATCCGGTTATTATCATCCGTAATTACAATACCGAAACGCTTTGCTTCTTCAATCGGCACCGGCATTGCAGCTATGGTAACGTCAGCATTCTTTTCTTTATGGAAATCCAACATTACTTCATAATCCATTTTATAAATATGGTCTCCGGACAATATTAATATGTAGTCCGGATTAAAAGTTTCCATATAATCCAAGTTTTGGTAAATAGCATTTGCCGTACCGGTATACCATTCACTATTACCACTCTTTTCATATGGAGGTAATACTGTAACACCTCCTATATTTCTATCAAGATCCCATGGAATACCAATTCCGATATGGGTATTAAGACGAAGGGGTTGGTATTGTGTTAAAACACCAACAGTATCTACACCTGAATTAATACAGTTACTAAGCGGGAAATCAATAATTCTGTATTTTCCTCCAAAAGATACTGCAGGCTTTGCCATCTTTGATGTTAATACTCCCAATCGGCTTCCCTGTCCACCTGCCAATAACATGGCAATCATTTCTTTCTTAATCATCAACTCACCTCTTTATCTATACTCTGT
Organism: Lachnospiraceae bacterium; assembly: GCA_045576455.1. Taxonomy (GTDB): domain Bacteria; phylum Bacillota; class Clostridia; order Lachnospirales; family Lachnospiraceae; genus RGIG4034. Next base: position 47,300 of record JAZNGM010000029.1, read on the forward strand.
TACATAAACCAACTTGTTTGGTCAAATATTTTGTTTATTATAGCATAATAATAAAACAAAGTGAACATATTTTACAAAAAATCGTTCGTTGTTTAGCAATTTTATGTCAATTTTTTACATCATTTAGTAATTATATTAACAATTAGCAGAAAATGTCATTTTATTCTTAAGATATTGTGACGTATTATGACGAACGGTATATATTTGCTTTTTTAATCAATCAGAGTATAATACATAACAAAAGTATATGAGTTTAAGGAGATTTATATGTACCAAATCAATTTTGATTTACCTATACATGTTTATTTTGTCGGCATAGGTGGCGTTAGTATGAGCGGTCTTGCCCAAATATTAATTAATAAAGGTTTCACCGTTTCAGGTTCCGACATGAAGGCCTCTCCCTTAACGAAAACCTTGGAAGCACAAGGCGTGTCTGTCTTTTACGGACATCGCGAATCCAATATATCAAACGAAATCGATCTTATCGTTTATACTGCTGCAATTAATCCGGAAAACCCGGAGCTTATCAAAGCAGGTAACCTGAACATTCCTATGATTACGCGTGCGCAGCTGTTGGGGCAAATTATGAAAAATTATCAGACCCCTATTACCATAAGCGGCACACACGGAAAGACCACCACTTCATCCATGATTTCACAGCTTCTTCTTGATTACGATACAGACCCGACACTTACCATAGGCGGCATTTTAAAATCCATCAACACTAACATCCGTATCGGTAATTCCGGCTATTTTGTTGCAGAAGCTTGCGAATATACTAACAGTTTCCATAGCTTCTTCCCTAAAATTGCCATTATTCTTAATATAGAAGAAGACCATCTCGATTTCTTTAAGGATCTTGAAGATATCCGTAATTCCTTTAGGAAATATGCAACCTTGATTCCTGCAGACGGCACACTCATTATCAACGGAGATATTGATAATGTAGAAGAAATTACAGATGGATTAGAATGCAATGTAGTTACTTTCGGTACTTTGGATAAATGTGACTATCGAATAAGCAATATTATACCTAATGCTTCCGGCACCACCTTTGACCTTATATTACCGGACAAAACTATCCATTCCGTAACCCTTAATGTTCCGGGTAATCACAATATACAAAATGCCACCGCCTGCGCAACGCTTGCAGAGATATTAAACATCCCTTATGAGGTATATGGTAAATCCCTGTTAAACTTTACAGGTGCCGGCAGACGTTTCGATTATAAAGGCACTATTGGCGGAGTAAAAATAATTGACGATTATGCCCATCACCCGGCTGAAATCAATGCTACCTTATCTGCTGCCAGACAATGTGAATACAACACTTTATGGTGTGTGTTCCAGCCACATACTTATACACGTACTAAAGCATTTTTAGATGATTTTGCAAAAGCACTATCACTATCTGACAAAATCGTGTTAACCGATATTTATGCTGCAAAGTCGGATCGTAGCCATG
>JAZNGM010000030.1:0-22051 GCA_045576455.1 Lachnospiraceae bacterium
TCGATTTTCTCAAGAAATTGTGTTCCGTTTCCGGAACGGGATTTTTCTTCCCGATTGTTCCTTAGAACTTTGTTTTAAGAAATTTTCGGGATTGCATTACTGTTTATCTGTTCTTTTGAACAAATCTTTTTCAAGGTTCATATGTCTTGTGTCTTACGTTGTGTTTGACACGCAACAGTGCTATGTTAACACAGTAGTTTTTGTAAGTCAAGACATTTTTTTCATTTTTTTTAAAAACTTTTTTAACACGTTTTTACATGTTATGTCCACCTTTTAAGCGGTGGAGTTTTATAATATCATTTTCAATTTTTGTTGTCAATTGATTTTTTTTAATAAAATATAATTATGTTTGACAATATTTTTTTGCAAATAAGTGCAAACTCGGCAACTTGTGCTTGTAAGAATTCAACAGGAAATCCTTATCAACCTTCACCACTTTTCAGGCACTTTCCTATTGAATAAAAAAAGAAGCATCTTTCAATGCTTCTCTTCTATGCTAAGTAACGGAGAAAGAGGGATTTGAACCCTCGCGCCGGTTGCCCGACCTACACCCTTAGCAGGGGCGCCTCTTCAGCCTCTTGAGTATTTCTCCAGACTCTGACGTTTGCTTCCTCTACCAATATGAAGTTGGCGTCTCACATAACGCAAGTGTTATTATACTAAAGCAATTTAGGTTTGTCAATGAGTTTTTCCAGTGAACCGTTCGACACTTTTTATGTATTTATTCCGTTCTTCCCTGACTGTCAAGATAATCCTTTATAGCGGTTTCTATTCTGCTCTTAACTAAAGCTGCTATCTCAACCGTCTTCATATCTTTATATTCATCATAATAAATAGGTGGCAAATAGAATAATTTTACCGTTGTCCGTTTAATGGAATTTTCATCAAACGGTTTAAAAGCATCTACAAGCGCACATGGAACAATCGGACATTTTGCCTTGGTAGCACATTTAAAGCTACCTCCCTTAAACGCCATTACTTTATTACCTTCTTTGCTTCTTGTTCCTTCTGCAAAAATAATAAAATTACGTCCCTTCTGCACTTCTTCCGATACGGAATTAATAACCTGCATAGACTGTTTAATATCTTCGCGGTCAATTACCATAGATTCCGTAGCTTTAATAATCTGCTTTAACAATATAATTTTACTTGCTTCTTTCTTAATTACAAAAGCAAACGGTACCGGGCAAGATTCAAAAAAAGTCAATACATCATATAAACCCTGGTGATTTGGATAAAACATAAATCCGTTATCTTTGGGGATATTCTCCAGACCATAAGATTCTATTGTCACACGACCGGCTTTATTGGCTTTTATAGTTGCTTTTTTTATTTCACGCCATCCCCGTTCATAACCGATATTTTTACGGACAGAACACCACCATATTCTGCAAAAATAGTATGGCGTTTTTAAAAAAAGGCGAATTATCATTAATGCTATTCTCATAATAACCTTTCCGACATAGTAAGAACTATTATCTCTTTATTAATATTATTCTTCACAATACTCTTTCACTGCAGTTTCATATAGGTCGTTACCTTCTGAATCAATAACAACTATAACCGGGAAATCTTTTACTTCAAGTTCCCTTATACTTTCCGTTCCCAAGTCATCATAAGCAATAACTCTTGATGAAACAATAGACTTACTTAGCAACGCACCCGCACCACCTACTGCAGCAAAATAAACTGCTCCGTTTCGTATAATAGCTTCCTTTACCTGAACAGATCTTTTTCCTTTACCAATCATACCGGTAAGTCCCATATCTAACAAGCGCGGAGCATATTTATCCATACGGCTTGAAGTTGTCGGTCCTGCCGAGCCGATTGGCCGTCCTTCCCTCGCAGGAGACGGACCCATGTAATAAATAATGTTATTATTCATGTCAATGGGTAACTTAAATCCCTCATTGAGTGTTTCATCCATTCTCTTATGTGCTGCATCACGGGCAGTGTAAATAATTCCGGTAAGATAAACGTAATCGCCGGCCTTTAAATTTCTTGCATCTTCTCTACTTATTGGTACCTTAATATATTTATCCATATCTACTCCATATTTAGTGTTTTTTTACTCTTCATATACAATATATATAAAACACTATTATATATAGAAGAAACTCATTTTTAATTTACTAAATTTCACGCACAGAATGTCTGTTAACATGACAACAAATATTTATACCAACCGGCAATCCTGCTATATGTGTCGGATACGTAATAATATTAACCGCAAGGGCTGTTGTTGTGCCTCCCAGGCCTCCGGGACCGATTCCTGTTTTATTAATTTTTTCTAACATTTCTTCCTCCAGTTCCTTAACATAAGGAATTTCAGAATGTTCATCAACCGGTCTTGTAAGTGCTTTTTTTGCCATAAGGGCACATTTTTCAAAAGTTCCGCCAATACCTACTCCTATTACCATCGGTGGACACGCATTGGGTCCTGCATCTTTTACGGCCGTTAAAATCGCATTTTTAACACCTTCGTTTCCATCTGCCGGTTTTAACATAAAAACCCGGCTCATATTTTCACTGCCAAATCCTTTTGGTGCAACTGTAATTTTAACTTTATCCCCGGGTACAATATCATAATGAATAATAGCCGGCGTATTATCTTTTGTATTCTCCCGATATATAGGATCCTTTACCACGGATTTTCTCAAATACCCATCTACATATCCCCTTCTGACACCTTCATTAACGGCATCCTCAAGAGAACCGCCTTCAAAATGTACATCCTGCCCTATCTCCAAAAAAATAACTGCCATTCCGGTATCCTGACATATCGGTATCATATCTTCTCCTGCAATACTGAGATTATCCTCAAGCTGCTTAAGTATCTGTTTTCCAAGAGAAGATTTTTCTTTTTCACATACATTCTTTAAAGCGCACTGCATATCTGAAGAAAGAAAGTGATTGGCTTCTATACACATTTCACTAATATGATTAGTAATTTCACTTAACTGTATTATTCTCATTATATTTTCCTCTTTGTGTTAGCCGATAAATATCAAGCATTATTTCTTTAACATACTATCTAAACTATATCGTAAAATAGTATAACAAACAATCTTTTCTTATCTACTAGCCAGAAGTTTTTCCTTATGTTATGATAACTACGTTTATGAAATGAATGGAGTAAATGGATATGAGTATACTTAACGTAGAACATTTATCACACGGTTTCGGCGACCGGGCTATTTTTCAGGACGTATCATTCCGTCTGTTAAAAGGAGAACACATTGGTCTTGTCGGAGCAAACGGTGAAGGAAAATCAACCTTCATGAATATAATTACCGGTAAATTAATGCCGGATGAAGGCAAAATCGAATGGGCAAAAAATGTCCGTGTAGGATATCTTGACCAGCATACTAAACTTACTTCCGGAATGACTATCCGTTCCGTACTTGCTTCTGCATTCGACTTCTTATTTGAAATGGAAGCAACCATGAACGAAATATGTGACAAAATGGCCGATGCAAACGAACAGGAACTGGAAGCTTACATGGAAGAACTCGGAACCATTCAAGATCTCCTTACCATGCACGACTTCTATATGATTGATTCCAAAGTAGAAGAAGTTGCCCGGGCACTTGGACTTCTTGATATCGGACTCGACCGGGATGTTACAGACCTTAGCGGTGGCCAGAGAACCAAAGTTTTGTTAGGTAAACTGTTATTGGAAAAACCGGATATCCTTCTCCTTGACGAACCGACAAACTATTTGGATGTTGAACATATAGAATGGTTAAAGAGATATCTTAATGAATATGAAAATGCTTTTATTCTTATTTCACATGATATTCCTTTTTTAAACAGTGTAATTAATTTGATTTATCATATGGATAATCAGCAGCTTAACCGCTATGTTGGTGACTATGACAAGTTCATGGAAGTTTATGAAATGAAAAAATCACAATTAGAAGCAGCGTACAACAGACAACAAAAAGAAATTGCCGATTTAAAGGATTTTGTTGCCCGTAATAAAGCACGTGTTGCAACCCGTAACATGGCTATGTCCAGACAGAAAAAGCTGGATAAAATGGACTTGATTGAAAAAGCGGTAGAAAAACCTAAGCCTGAATTCCGGTTTAAAGAAGCCAGAACACCGGGTAGATATATTTTCCAAACGAATGATTTAATTATCGGATATGATGATCCATTGTCAAAACCTTTGACACTTGCAATGGAACGTAATCAAAAAATAGTATTAACCGGTGCAAACGGTATTGGTAAAACTACACTGCTTAAAAGCATTTTAGGACTTATAAAACCTCTGAGTGGTTCTGTTGAACTTGGTGATTACCTGGAAATAGGATATTTTGAACAAGAAATAATAAATCCGGTTAACCGCTCCTGTATTGATGAGATTTGGCAGGATTTTCCTTCTTTTACACAGTACGAAGTACGCTCTGCCCTCGCAAAATGCGGATTGACTACAAAACATATTGAGAGTATGGTAAAAGTACTTAGTGGTGGCGAACAGGCAAAGGTAAGATTATGCAAGCTTATCAACCGCCCGACCAATATTCTGTTACTCGACGAGCCTACCAATCATCTTGATGTGGATGCAAAAAGCGAATTAAAAAGAGCACTTCAAGATTATAAAGGAAGTATTCTGATGGTTTGTCACGAACCGGAGTTTTATGAAGGACTTGCTACTGATGTCTGGGATTGTACCAAATGGACAACCCGTATATAAGAAAGGTTTGGCATATGAAAAAAGCAAAACTATGGATATATTTTGCATTAGCTAATACATTACTGATTATTTTTGATCAATATACCAAATGGCTGGCAACCGTAAAACTAAAAGGAAAATCATCCTATGAACTGATAGAAGGCGTTTTTGATTTTACCTACCATGAAAACCGTGGTGCTGCATTCAGTTCTTTACAAGGTAAGGGATTAATCCTGGCTATCGGAACCATTTTTGTAGTACTTTTCCTTATATATTGTTATTCAAAGATTCCTACCGGAAAGAGAATGGTTCCTTTACGATTAATATTTGTACTTCTCATTTCCGGTGCTATTGGAAATATGCTTGACAGATTTATCAGACATTACGTGGTTGATTTTTTAAACTTTGAATTGATTAACTTCCCGATATTTAATGTGGCTGACTGCTATATAACCATATCCGTTGTTCTTTTTGCCATATATGCTATCTTTGTATATAAGGAAGAAGAAATAGATTTTCTCTTTCACCTTAGAAAGAAAGAAACAAAGAAAGATGCTTAATAAAACAAGGCTTCTGTACTTAATATGTACAGAAGCCTTATTTATTACATTAAAGAATCTATAATTTCTGCTAACTCTGCTTTAGTAAGTCCTCCTCTTACAGAGTTCACCACTTCCCCATTTTTAAAAAATACAAAACTGGGTACTGACATAACCCTGTATCTTTGTGCAAGTTCCATAGCATCATCGACATCTAACTTAGCAATAACCGCTTTACCTTCATACTCAGTGGCAAGCTCTTCTACAATCGGCGCCATTCTCTTACATGGACCACACCAGGTAGCATAAAAATCTACCATTACCGGTTTATCACTCTTTAATACTTCCTGCTCAAAATTATCTAACGTAATTTCTAATGCCATAAAAACACCTCTCTTTTCTTTTTGTTATTATTCCCGTGGAAAATGAATTATATATTTATGAATCGGATTTCCGATAGAGGAAAACTTTTCTTCATATTCTGTCATTACATTATTTTTTACTAACGCTTCATCATGATGCAAATCATATGTAAGTGCGTCAAATTTCCATCCGGTATCTTTTGCCTCTTCTACTGCAAAATCAAACAAATCTCTGTTATCCGTTTTAAATTCTATTCTTCCCTCCGGCTTAAGACACTTAATATACCTTTCTAAAAACTGACGGGAAGGAAGTCTTCTTTTTGCGTGTCTGTCCTTTGGCCATGGATCCGAAAAATTCAAATATATTCTGTCGATTTCCCCTTCATCAAATATATTATTGATTTCCTTGGCATCTACACAAAGAAACCTAAGATTCGATTGCATATTTTCACTATCATCAAGTTTTTGTACGGCACGCAATAATACACTTGTATATAGCTCGATTCCGATATAATTTACATCCGGATTGAGCTGTGCCATATTAGTAATAAATTTTCCTTTTCCCATTCCGATTTCAATACGAATCGGATTATTATTTAGAAAGAGTCCGCTCCATTTTCCTTTTTGTTCCATGGGATTTTGGATTACATATTTGCTATTCTTAATTACTTCATCCGCTCCCGGTATATTTCTTAATCTCATTTCAAGTTCCTCTGATTTTTTTTAATCGTATCATACAACATTTTACCGCATAAATAAAGTTTCATTTTGCTTCTATTATAAAATAGTGTATCATATTTATATTAGGATTAATACTATATTTGAGGTAACTTTATGAAAAAGAAATTTTCTTCTTTCCTGCTTGTCATCACGCTTATCGGTACCGTATTACTTCACCCGATAACCGGACAAGCTATAGACTATACAGCAGATGTTGAGCAACGGAAAAACCGCCCCATTGAATCTAATCAAATAGCCGGTTGGCCGGATGGCCCTATTGTTAATGCCGATGCCGCCATACTTATGGAGGCTAATACAGGTACCATCCTTTATGCAAAAAATATATATTCAAAACAATATCCTGCCAGTACAACTAAGCTTCTTACAACGCTTATTGCCTACGAAAACTGTAAATTAGACGAAACTGTTTATTTTTCCAGAGCAGCCATAGATGCCATTACCTGGGATTCCTCCAACATGGGTATGAAAGCCGGTGACAGTCTGACTATGGAACAAGCCTTGTACGGTATTCTTGTAGGCTCTGCCAATGAATCTGCTAACGCAGTCGGAGAACACATTAGCGGAAGTATGTCCGCTTTTGCGACATTGATGAATACGTATGCAGATGAATTGGGTTGCGTGAATAGCCATTTTGTAAATGCAAACGGCCTTTATAATGATGAGCATTATACTTGTGCCTACGATTTAGCCATTATTGCGCAGGCATTTTTCAGAAACGAACTGCTTTGCAAAATGTCATCTACCTACTCCTATAAAGTATCCGACACAAAATCCGTATATTCTCACAATAAACTGCTTAAAAACCGCGAATATGAATATGAGTATCTCGTGGGAAGTAAGACAGGATATACAGATAAAGCACGACAAACCCTAGTATCTTGTGCACAAAAGGACGGTATGAAACTTATATGTGTAGTTTTAAAAGAAGAAGTACCTTATCAATTTTCTGATACTGTTGCACTTTTTAATTACGGCTTCAGCAATTTTCATGCCTTTGATATAGCGGATAACGAAACTGAACTGAATGTAACTCCTTTCGATTTTATTGAATCACAAACGGATATATTTGGAGACAGTAAGTCCCTTATACAATTAGAGCAGGATGCGAAAATTATTCTGCCAATTACCTCTTCTTTCAGGGATGCCAGAAAAGAGCTTCAATATCTTCCTGCCGGTTCTGAAAATATGGCAACTATAACCTACTATTTCTCTGATGTTGAAATTGGTAACTGTGATATATATATTGATACAAATTCTTTAACCGATACTGACAACATTGAAATTAGACCGGATGAAGATAATGCAGAACAACTTAATGAACCAAAAGAAAAAGTAATATTTATAAATATAAAACATGTATTATTTTGGCTTGTTGGTATTACCGGTGTATTAATAATTGTCTTTTCTCTCATTAAATTGATGAAAGATTATCATTTTGGGTTTTCAAAACGTCGAAGAAGACGAAGAAGAAGATAAATATGCTTATCATAGGGAGGTTACAACTTTATGAAATTTAATGACGGATGTTGGATGCAGAAAAAGGATACTTCCTGCTTTGCTCCGCAGGTAGTATACTTTTCAAAAATTGAAAAAAATAGGGTCACTATCTGCGCCCCTACTCACTACATTTCTCATCGTGGCGACACTTTAGGAGGGATAAACCTCACTATTGTCATTACGGCACCTGCAAAGGAAGTATTTCGTGTCCGGACCATGCATTTTACTGGCATAAAGGAAAAATCTCCTAAATTCGATTTACTTCAAAAAGATGACATTGCTTTTGAAACGCAAGAATCAGAAAATACTATTACCATAAAAAACGGTTCTCTTACACTTGAAATATCCAAAGTGCCCTTCTCGATGACATATTACCGCAACGGTGAACTCATTACCAAATCCACCGGCAAAGATCTTGCTTTGATAAAGACTAATTGGAAAGGTGAGTACTACGAACAAGGCGATCATATTAATACCTATATAAGGCAGCAGTTATCCCTTGGCGTTGGCGAATTAGTGTATGGATTAGGAGAGCGTTTTACGGCTTTTATTAAAAATGGACAAACCGTAGACATTTGGAATCAGGATGGCGGTACCAGCACGGAGCAATCCTATAAAAATATCCCTTTTTACATATCTAATAAAGGTTATGGCGTATTGGTTAATCATCCGGAAAATGTTTCTTTTGAAATTGCAACCGAGGTAGTTACTAAAACTGCTTTTTCTGTAGAAGGAGGTTCTCTCGATTACTATCTGTTTAATGGACCTACCATGAAAGAAGTTCTTGAAAGATACACTGATTTAACAGGTAAACCCTCTCTTCCTGCTCCTTGGACTTATGGATTATGGTTATCTACTTCTTTTACTACTAATTATGATGAAAATACCGTTATGAGTTTTATCGATGGCATGCTGGAACGGGATATTCCTCTCAGGACATTCCACTTCGACTGCTTCTGGATGAAAGAATTTAACTGGTCTGATTTTTTATGGGATGAAAGGGTTTTCCCGGATCCTAAGGGAATGCTATCAAGAATCAAAAACAAAGGGTTAAACATCTGCGTTTGGATTAACTCATACATTGCCCAGGAATCCGCACTATTTATGGAAGGCGTAAAAAATGATTACTTTATTAAACGCACAAACGGTGATGTCTTCCAATGGGATATGTGGCAACCGGGTATGGCAATTGTTGACTTTACTAATCCTGCTGCCGCTAAATGGTTCCAAGATAAACTTGAAATATTACTTAATATGGGCGTTGACTGTTTTAAAACCGACTTTGGTGAAAGAATACCAACCGAAAATGTAGTTTATTATGATGGATCTGACCCTAAGAAAATGCATAATTATTATACTTATTTATATAATAAATGCGTTTACGATTTACTGGAGCGTAAAAGGGGAAAAGGAGAAGCCGTTCTCTTTGCCAGAAGTGCGACTGTTGGCGGTCAGAAATTCCCGGTACATTGGGGAGGCGATTGTTGGTCTGATTATGAATCCATGGAAGAAAGCTTACGTGGCGGATTATCTCTTATGATGAGTGGCTACGGATTTTGGGCACATGACATCGGTGGATTTGAAAGTACTTCCACACCGGACGTTTATAAGCGCTGGGTAGCTTTTGGTCTTCTTTCTTCTCATAGCCGCTTACACGGAAGCCATTCGTACCGTGTTCCGTGGTTATATGATGAAGAAGCGGTTGAAGTAGTACGATTCTTTACTAAACTAAAAGCCCGTATTATGCCTTACTTGTATGCTACCAGTGTTATGACAAGCAAAACCGGTATCCCTACCATGAGAAGTATGGTACTTGAGTTTACGGAAGACAGAACCTGTCACTATGCAGATCGGCAGTATATGCTTGGTGACTCTCTTTTGGTTGCCCCTATTTTTAATGAAGAAGGTATATCCGAGTATTATCTTCCAAAAGGAACCTGGACGGATTTCTTTACCGGTGAAACTAAGGAAGGGGGCACCTGGATTTATGATAAGCACGGATACCTTAGTATTCCGCTTATGGTAAAAGAAAACTCCATTATACCCCTCGGTGCTTCGGATACCCGTCCTGATTACGATTATGCCGATGGTGTACAGCTCTTAATTTATAGCTTACTCGACAATAAAGAAGCTTTTACGTCCATATACGGTCAGGATAGTTCTTTGGCACTTACTGCAAAGGCACTTAAAACCGGTGATAAAATTCATCTATCCGTTACGACCGGTTATGATTACACCATACGTCTTGTAAACGTACATGCCCAAAACGCTACCGGTGCAAGCATAGAGTATCAGGGAAATGATACAATACTAAAACCTTTACAAAATGACATAGAAGTTTATATATAAAATAAAAATACCCTCTTTAGCTGACTATTTACATTAGTCTTGCTTAAGAGGGTTTGTTTTTGCAGCTTTGCTTTTTTTCTTTCGGTCCTTTTTAATTAATTTTGCTTTTTCTTTCTTATTTTTTATATCAAGATACTCGTCTTCGGATATAAATTTTGATGTTTTTACCACATATATATTATCCGCCTGTGATTTCTTCATCCTGACTTTAAATTTTACATGTTTATGCACATCACAATATCCGACGCCATAATAATGCTTTGTATTTGCCGTAAACCACCTGATTTTTCTTTTAATATTTTTATGACACAGATAACATGTCATCGAAGATATTCTTTTATCCGCAATTGCTTCTGATTTATCGCCAAACTCCCGTGATATATATTTAAAATAATCACTGAACTGAATTGCTATTTCATCCTCTTTCTTCTTAGGCACACGATAAGTATCAAATGATACTTTTTCAAGCACTTCCGGATTATTTAATGTAGAAAGTATTTTGGCTGTATAAAATGCATCCCCGTATGCCCGGTGAAAAGGAATATCTTTCTCAAGTTTCAATTCATCCACAACATACTCCAAAGAACGTCTCGTTTTCTTATCTTCGCAAGCTATACTATATAACTTCTGAACATCATAATAAGCTAAAGGTTTATCAGCAATAGGCTTCATATCATAATAATCCATATTACGTTGAAGCTCCGTTATATCTAAAGTTCCCCAGATGCAGAAAATATAATCTTCCCCACACCAACTGAGAAATCTTTCGATAACATCCACAAATCCATCCCCTGCTTTTAATTCTTTCATATCAATATGAAGAAGACGCTTGGTTATATGATTTATTTCCTTATAGACAGAGGGTCGTATAACTTCTGAAAAAGAAGAAACTACTTCCATGTTCTGATTCATTTTTACGGCACCAATCTCAATAATCTCAAAGGGCATTTTCTCATTTAGCTTTTCCCGGGATTCCATCGGTTGGTTCCACTCTAGGTCAAAAACAATATAATTCATAGGCGTACCATTAACCTCTTTCGTATGGTAACGATTAAGTAACACCTATATTATAGCATGATATCTTGTTTTATCTATAAGAAAATATAAGCAATGGCTCCTATTACCAAATCTTAACAAAATATAAGGCATAACAAAGCAGCATTACCACCCCTGACCAACGAGGCAATTTTCTTCCTTTAATGGCGCATACCATAAGAAGTACACCTGCAAATACAGCCACTAAAGTATCAAAACGGAAACCGGTTGCAAAAGGTACCGGTATAATGACTGCCGATAAACCAACTACAAACAGGATATTAAAAATATTACTTCCGACTATATTTCCGATAGCAATATCCGCATTTCCTTTTCTTGCTGCCATAACAGAAGTAAAGAGCTCAGGAAGAGAAGTTCCCAATGCTACAATAGTTAATCCTATAAATCTTTCACTAAGACCAACCTCCTGTGCAATTTTGGTTGCAGCATCAACCGTAACGTGGCTTCCAAATACTACAAGTACTAATCCGATTACCGTAAAAATAAGAGCTTTAGCTATAGATAATTCTTTTACGCTATCTTCATTGTTTTCCTTATTCTTTTTAGCCATATAGAATAAATACGTCAAATACAATATAAATACGCCTAAGAGCAATAAACCTTCCCACAACTTAATAGTTCCGTCATAACCTATACCTAAAAGAATAAAGGTAACAACTATCATAAATGGAATTTCAATAAAAATAGTTGATTTCGCAACCAATAACGGTATTATAAGGACAGATATACCTAAAATAATTAAAATGTTAAGAATATTACTTCCTACAATATTACCCACCGTGATGTCTGCGTTTCCTTTTATTGCAGCTGTTATGCTAACCGCTGCTTCGGGCGCACTGGTTCCCATGGCAACAATAGTGAGTCCTATAATAAGTTGCGGAATTCCAAATTTTGCAGCAATGCCCGATGAACCGTCTACAAACCAATCTGCCCCTTTAACCAACATTGCAAAACCAAGTATCAATAATAATATTTGTACAAATATAGTCATTTATATCTCCTTTACAAAAATCATAATTTATATTTTTCTGAATAGAACAAATATTTTTCTTTAAAATACTCACTTTCTGATTTAATAATACGCATACTTTCATGCATATTCAGATTATGATGTGAAGTCTCAATCATACAGCTTCCTATATTCGAACAATGATCGGATGTCCTTTCCAAATTAGTCAAAAGATCCAACCACACAAATCCTGCATCTATACTGCATTTTCCTTGTTGTAACCGTACTATATGGTTTGTTCTAAGCTTTTCTTTTAACCGGTCAATTATTTCTTCAAGCGGTTCAATATCAAAAGCGGCATTTAAATCATTATTTTCAAAAGAAGTTAACGAGAGATTTGCTATTTCTAACACAGCATCCGTCAATACTTTTAATTCTGTATTTGCTGTTTCGGTAAAGGTAATTCCTTTATCTTTTAATTCTTCTGCCGATTCTAATAAATTTACTGCATGATCAGCAATTCTTTCAAAATCACCAATAATTCTTAGCATTTGAGCTGCTTTTGCACTTTCGTCTTCATTGATTTGATGTGAGGAAAGCTTCACAAGATAGTTACCTATAATATCCTCATAATGATCCGTACAATCTTCCTTATATCGTATTTCTTCTGCTAAAGCCGTTTTATAATCAAACAGAACATATATACCATCCTTTAATGCGCTTACTGAAGTTCTTGCCATATCGAGTGCATATTTTTTACAGTTATGAAGTGCAACTGCCGGTGTTGCAAGAAGTCTTTCATCTAACTCTGTTTTCTTTTCTTTTTGTGCTGAATCAGGTACTAACCTACACACTAGCTTTTCAAGTAATCCGGATATCGGGAATAAAATAATAGTACATACCATATTAAATATTGAATGTGCCACAGCAATACCGAAATGTGTTGCACTTTCATCCAATATGGCAGGAGCAAAAACTCCTTTGGCAACATATAAAACTATAAGCAACACTATCGTTCCTATTACATTAAAGGACAGATGTGCAAGCGCCACTCTTTTTGCATTACGGTTCGTACCAAAAGATGATAGTATTGCCGTAATACAAGTTCCTATATTCTGACCCATAATAATCGGAAAAGCTGCACCATAAGATATTTGACCTGTTACGGTAAGTGCCTGCAGTATTCCGACAGAAGCGGAACTCGATTGAATAATGGCAGTAAGTACTGCTCCGGCTAAAACACCTAAAATGGGATTTTTAAACATAATAAACAATTCCCTGAACTGCGGAACATCTTTTAATCCTATTACCGCATCAGACATAATATCCATACCAAACATTAATATGGCAAAACCTAATAAGATTGTACCGGTATCTTTCTTTTTATTTGTTTTGCAAAACATATAAAAGATAATTCCGATAAGTGCAAGAATAGGAGTAAAAGAAGTAGGCTTAAAAAGTTGAATAAAAAAGTTACTGCTTTCAATTCCTCCTAAGCTTAAAATCCATGCAGTTACGGTTGTTCCGATATTAGCACCCATAATAACTCCTATGGATTGCCTCAATGTCATAAGACCTGAATTAACAAATCCTACTACCATAACTGTTGTTGCTGAAGAGCTTTGAATAATAGCAGTAACTAATAAACCTGTTAAAAAACCCAAAAATTTATTTGTTGTTAGTTTCCCAATAATAGCACTTAATTTATTGCCGGCGCGACGCTCTAATGCATCACCCATGATATTCATACCAAACAAAAATAAGCAAAGTCCACCTACCAGTGTCAAAACATCAAAAAAATTCATGTCTTATTTCCCTTTCAAGTAATTGATTAATACTTTACTCATTTTATTATATGGAATCTATGGTAAAGAAGCAGTTAAGAATCTTTTACTCCTTATCGTTATGCATTCTGTATCCTACACCAAGTTCGTTTGATATATATTGATTTTCCCCCGGCTTTAACATTAATTTTTTCCTTATATTTGCCATATTTACCTGTAGTTTTTTAATACTGCCGGAATCAGAAAATCCCCAGATTTCTTTGATAATGGTTGAATAAGTCAATACCTTACCAAAATGCTCAGAAAGAAGGGCAATAATATTAAACTCTGTTTGTGTCAATTTAATTTCTGCACCTTCCAGGAAAAATTTTCTGGCATCATAATCTATTGTCATTCCTCCGGATGAAAATTTACCTCCTGGATATTTTCCTTCTCCGGCACTATGACGATTTACCCTAAGAATACTCCTTACCCGTGCAAGTAATTCTGCCGAACCGAATGGTTTGGTCACATAATCATTAGCACCCATATCCAATGCCTCTACTTTGTCGCTTTCATTACTTCTTGCAGAAAGAACTATAATCGGAGTCAGGTATTCTGTACGTATTATTTTTATAAACTCCATTCCATCCATATCCGGAAGTCCCAGATCCAATATTACTAAATCCGGTAAATGAGATTTAAATACCGATAGAGCAGATTCAACCGATTTTGCTGATAATACTTGATATTCATTTGCTTCAAAAAGTGCCGTAATAAATTTCTTAATGTTTTCTTCATCTTCTACAATTAATATTTTATATTTATTGTTCACTGATTCCCTCCTCCAGTTCAAGCGTAAACCTAAAAAGCATTCCGCCTTGTTTTATATTTTCCGCATGTATCTCTCCGCCATGGGCCTTAATAATCGCTGCACAAACAGAAAGACCTATTCCCATACATTTTTTCTGATTATCTGAAATAGTACTTTTCTCCATATAATAACCGGTAAAAATTTTCTCAAGCTTTTCTTTTTCTACACCACATCCATTGTCCATTACCTCGAATACAACTTTTGTTTCCTTTACATATATGTTTAGTTTAAGGTTTGTCATTCCAATTGCATGATGAACGGCATTTTCTAAAAGATTAAGAAGTACCTGTTCCACAAGTAACGCGTCTGCCGAAACTATTAAAAAATCCTCCGGCATGCTAAGCTCTACCGTTTGTTTAGGAAACGTTTTCTTAAACTTTCCTAATACAGAATCCACAAGTTCTTCCAACACTACAGGATTTTTTAACAATTTAACGTTATTGTTATCCACTTTTGTAATTGACAATAAATTTTCTACCATACGGATAAGCCACTGGGAATCTGATTGGATACTATTTAAAATATCAAGCTTCTTTTCATCCGATAAGGTATTATAGTTTTCAACAATTGTTGAAGAAGAACCATAAATAGTAGTAAGTGGGGTTCTTAAATCATGCGATATGGCTCTTAAAAGTGCTGCCCGCATTTTTTCTTTTTCCGCTTCCAGCCTGTCTTTTTCCTGCATTTTTATCTTTGTTGTTAATGTACTGGTTACCAGTGTAACAACAATCAAAATAATGGCAGAAATAATATTTTCATGAATTGTAAAATTAAAGGCAAAGTATGGAAATGTAAATGCATAATTAACAGCAAGTACACTTATGAGTGCTGCCACTATACCGTATAAATACCCACTGGTAAATAAAGAAACCAGAAAAACCGATAATACAAAGATGGAGGGTATTAGTGATTGTGTATTGAATATCGTATGTATTAGTAAACTCAAAAAAAAGAACAGAATAAGTATCAAAAATGTAGTAACTACATAACGTAATTTCATATTTTTTCTTCTCATTAAACTACCTCCCATATTTTATATTATCAGACGCATAGTTAAAAAACAGTTAAGATTAATGTATAATATAATAAAGCCGAAAACTCTCTCGAATTTTCGGCGTTTTTTGTGGCACCCCCTGCGAGAATCGAACTCACAACTAGCCCTTAGGAGGGGCTTGTTATATCCATTTAACTAAGGAGGCTAATCAAACCTATTAAATTTTACTTATAAACTTTTGTCTTGTCAATTCCTTAATTGGGAGGAAAATCAGGAAAATTTACATTACCTTGTAACCAGATATTTCCTTTAAATCTTCTTCCCTCTTTTGGTTCACCCAACAAATCTTTTTTATTTATACATATATCAAATACTAATTCGTTACAATCAAGTGTCAGTTGATATACTTCTTCCTGAGTATAGGAATTCATTACAGTACGAACATCCAATATTTCTCCTAAAATAGAATACTTATCACTTTCTACACCATAAGGCATAAAGTATGAATCTACCAGACTAAATACATCCTCTTTATGTATTTTTCTGGAAATTACAGTGTAAGTATCCATATCTTCCAGCGTAAGACTTTCAATTGCGTCCTCATCACCATTTCTGGCTGCCGCTATTAATTTATTGCGGTTATTGGATACTTTCTTTATTCTTTCTTTCTCATTTTCATTTTTAACAATGGGCATCATAATCATCCCATCACAAGAAAGTGCTGATAAAGTCAACGTAGTTCCTTTTAAAGGAAGCAGACCTGCTTTTTCAGTTCTCATATAAGAAATACAATTCTGCAAATAAAAGATTAGTATAACGCCAACCTTAATATCATCGCATACACCGGCATAGGATTCTTTTTCTGCATGTCTTTCTATGGTAATATCTTCTTCGGATGTTATACCGTCCCCGTTTAAATAAGGAAAAGCATAGTTAAAATAAAACTTATTTTCAGCGTCGTACTCACCGTTAACTATAATTCCCATATTATCGCCAAAAGATTTACGATATTCCGTTAACACATATGAAGAATCTTTTTCTACATAAGTTTTACTCTCTGCGTTTTGTATAATATATTCAGTTAACTGTTCAAAATCTTTTCTGGTTTTCAGTTCACTAAAACCAATTGCACGCAAATACTTATGCAACTTAACACCTCAATTATTTCGTTATAATAGATTTTCCACCCATATATGGACGAAGAACTTCAGGAATAGTAATAGAACCATCTGCCTGAAGATGATTTTCCAAAAATGCAATAAGCATTCTAGGTGGTGCAACTACAGTATTATTTAATGTATGGGCATAATACTTACCATCTTCACCATTTACACGGATTTTCAGTCTTCTTGCCTGAGCATCACCTAAGTTTGAACAACTTCCAACTTCAAAATATTTCTGCTGACGAGGAGACCATGCTTCGACATCATATGATTTTACTTTTAAATCTGCAAGATCACCGGAACAACATTCAATCGTTCTTACAGGAATATCCATTGAACGGAAAAGATCAACGGTATTTTGCCATAACTTTTCAAACCACATCATACTGTCTTCCGGTTTACAAATTACTATCATTTCCTGCTTTTCAAATTGATGAATTCTGTAAACACCACGTTCTTCAATGCCATGCGCACCTTTTTCTTTACGGAAACATGGAGAGTAGCTTGTTAATGTATATGGTAATTTTTCTTCCGGTATGATAGTATCAATAAATTTACCAATCATGGAATGTTCACTCGATCCGATAAGATAAAGGTCTTCTCCTTCAATCTTATACATCATGGCATCCATCTCAGCAAAACTCATAACGCCTGTTACTACATTACTTCTAATCATAAACGGAGGTACACAATATGTGAATCCTCTGTCAATCATAAAATCACGGGCATAAGAAATAACTGCCGAATGAAGTCTTGCAATATCACCCATCAGATAATAGAATCCGTTACCGGCTACTTTTCTAGCTGCATCAAGATCAATACCGTCAAATGATTCCATAATCTCTGAATGGTAAGGAATTTCAAATTCAGGAACCACCGGTTCACCATACTTTTTAATCTCGACATTTTCACTATCATCTTTACCAATCGGAACAGACGGATCAATGATATTAGGAATTGTCATCATAATAGTTGTAATCTTATCATCCAATTCCTTTTCTTTTACAGATAATGCCTCCAATTTTTCAGCATTTAAAGCTACTTCCTTTTTAACAGCTTCTGCCTCTTCTTTTTTTCCCTGCGCCATTAAAGCACCAATTTGTTTTGAAGCCTTGTTTTTCTCTGCACGGAGATTATCTGCTTCCTGCTGGGATTTTCTTCTTTCTTCATCCAAAACAATTACTTCATCCACAAGTGCTAACTTGCTGTCCTGGAATTTTTTCTTTATATTTTCTTTTACTACATCAGGATTTTCTCTAAGAAATTTGATATCTATCATGACGTTTCCTCCTTAATCTATTACATTATCTATAAATATACTATGTTCTTTTAATAAATCAATCAAATTATCATTACTTAACGGATTTGCATTGTCTAATATACGCAAAACCGGTCTTTCGGGAAATTCCGCATTCTGACGCACCACCACTGCTTCTACTTTATTATTAAGCATAACCTTAGTTCCTACAGGATATACCGCGGTAAATCTTAAAAATACATCAACTACCTGTGCATCAAAGAATACTCCCTTAAATATTTTCAAATATTCTATAGCTTCATATACTTTGGTTCTAACACATCCTACGCCACAAATCATCTCATCAAAAGTATCACAAACATTAATAATCTTTACTTCTATAGGTAATTCATAAGCTTTTAGCGGATAACCGGAACCATCTATATGTTCATGATGCATTAAAATTATATTTTTGGTTGTCTCTGATATCCAGTTTTCATTTTTTAAAGCAGTATATGCATATACCGGATGCTTTTTATACTCTACATATTCATAGTCATTAAGTTCTTCTAAATTCTGATTTTCGTAATTAAAAGTAAGATATCTAAGACCTAAATCATGTAATAAGCATGCCACAGCCATATCATGTACTTTTTCTTTCGGCAAATTCATTTTAAGTCCCGTTAATGTGGCAAGAGAACATAAACTAATGGAATGTTCATATATATCGGCACTTCGTTCTTTAATATCATATACTTTTTCAATTACTTCTTCTTCGTCCAAAATACTCACAATAATTTCATCAGCTGTATTTGCTAAAACGGATAATTCTGAGGAATTTGGATAAATATGTCTTTCAATGACACTCTTGATACTATTTTTAAATGTATCTTTAATTTCATTTTTTAATAATACAATTTGTTCGGTATCTGTAACTTCGCTTTCTTTTACATATACTTCTTCTATACCTAAGGATAACAAACGGTTTAGATATTCCTGTTTCAGCGGGGTACCACTTGATAACAAAATCTGGTTATTATCACTTAAGATATCTCTGGCTAAAATTACTTCCCGGTCAATATCGCATATCTTATATAGTTTCAATATTTTCTCCGTTCCGGGTATTTGCCCCTATATCTTTTTATTTAATTCCTAATGCCATGTCGAGTGCCTTTTTCTCTTCAATGCCTAAATCCATGTTACACTCACCTTTTGTAATAACTTTTGCATAAGAATAACAACCTTCACTGCTGTGCACGGAATTAAGAATAAATCCATCGTTATTATCATTTAATAAAGCTAGGCTATAACTTAATTTTCCTCCCATTTCCCTAAAAGCATCATATTTATTTAATCCTGCTTTTTGGAAGGTAAGTTCGAGATTTTTATTAATCCTTCTGATATCTTTTTTGTTTTGTTCAACAGATGACTTTAAATATCTGTTATCTTCAAAAATATCAGTAAGTTCTTTCTCTAAACTTTTTCCATTTTTTCCTTCCATGAAGGTATTATATTTTTTTCCCAGCTTTGATAATTTAGTAAGTAAAACTATTGTAATAATCAATAAAATAAATACAATTCCTGCAAGGCCGGCAATCAAATATCCTATATCCAAGCTTCCTAATCCAATACTTTTTAAAAACTCACTTGTCATATTAATCTCCCTTTAACACGTTAATGTATTGAATCGATAATTCTATCCAGCTCATCATTTGAATAAAATTCTATTTCTATTTTTCCGCTTCCGTTACCTTTTGATACAACAGATACTTTTGTTTGCAGCTTCTGTTTTAATGTTTCTTCTAAATTAGCATAAATAGCTTCGTATTGGCTATTATCAACCGGTTTCTTTTCCTTTTTAGGTTTATTAAGCTCTTTGATTAATTTTTCTACATCACGAACGCTTAATTTCTCATCAAAAATTCTTTGAGCAATAGCATATTGCTTTTCAGGATCTTCTATCGGAATAATAGCTCTGGCATGTCCGGTTGATATCATATCATTAATAACCATTTGTTGTACTTCATCACATAATTTAAGTAAACGAAGTGAATTAGTTACTGCTGTACGGCTTTTCGCTACACGCTCTGCTACTTCATCCTGTTTAAGATTAAATTCTTCCAATAATCTCTTATAGGTTAATGCTTCTTCAATTGGATTTAAATCTTCTCTTTGGATATTTTCAATTAAAGCAATTTCAACAATTTCCTGCTCAGTATAATTCTTAATAATAACAGGAACTTCTTTTAAACCGGCAAGTTTAGCTGCTCTCCATCTTCTTTCACCGGCAATTATTTCATAATGATCTTTTCTATCCTGTACAAGTATTGGCTGCAAAAGACCAAATTGTTTTATTGATTCAGATAATTCAAGAAGTGCATCTTCATCAAAATTCTTTCTTGGCTGTTTCTTGTTGGGTTCAATTTTTGTTATTTTTACAATAGTTTCCGGCCCATCTGCTATTTTCTTTTCTTCTTGAATTACTTTAGCAGTTTTATTCTTCGTTGCACTAGCCGGTATTAATGAATCGAGACCTTTTCCTAAACCTCTTGGTGTAGCCATATCTTATACGTCCTTTCTATTTATTAATTCTTCTGCAAGATTCATATATGCTTCAGCTCCTGCAGACTTTGGATCATAAATACTTATTGGAAGCCCATAACTTGGTGCCTCTGCCAAACGGATATTTCTCGGTATTACTGTGTTAAATACTCTTTGAGAAATATTATTTTTAACATTTTCTACTACCTGAAGGGAAAGATTTGTTCTTGCGTCATACATAGTAAACACAACGCCTTCTAAATCAAGTGTTGGATTTAATCTTTCACGAACCAGGTTTACAGTATGTATTAACTGTGATAATCCTTCCAGTGCATAATATTCACATTGGATAGGTACTAATACAGAACCGGCTGTTGTCATTGCATTAACTGTTAACATACTTAATGACGGAGGACAATCTATCATAATATAGTCATAATAATTCTTAACATAATCAATTTCTGTTTTTAATATATATTCTTTCTTATCAACACCTATTAATTCTATTTCGGCAGCTGCCAAATTAACATTAGATGGCACTAAACTAACTCCCGGTACACAATCTTTTATAATGCAATCATGTATAGAACATTCTCCAAGTATTAATTCATACACCGTATCATCTAACTCATTTTTATCTATTCCGAACCCACTGGTTGTGTTACCCTGAGGGTCAATATCAATTACGAGTACTTTTTTTCCTTTTAGTGCTAATGATGCTGATAAATTAATTGCTGTAGTAGTTTTACCAACTCCACCTTTTTGATTTGCAATAGCTATTATTTTTCCCATATGTATTTAAACCTTTCATGATTACCAGTATATATCTCTTTGTCTGATTATCTAGACGATTATATCACTTTTTATATATATAATCTACCTGGAATTAATGTAAATATGCTTGTTTTTCATGTTTCACGCTCTTTTATTAATAATGTTTCACGCTCTTTTTCACAAGATATAGACAATAATTGTTTCACGTGAAACATTATCTTGTGTTTGATTTTGTGCAATATAAAATGTTTCACGTGAAACAAAAAGTATTTATATTTTTATTAAATTATTTTTTATAGCGAATACAGCAGCCTGTGTTCTATCTTCAACATCTATTTTTCTGAAAATATTAGAAATATGATTTTTTACAGTCCTTTCACTAATATTTAAAGAAATTGCTATATCTTTATTAAAATTTCCTTTTGCTACGAATATTAATACTTCTAATTCTCTCTTAGTTAATGACTTTACTTTAATTTTATCTTCATCAATATTAATTAATGCAGAATTTAAAAATGGAATTAGTTCCGGCTG
>JAZNGM010000031.1:0-122325 GCA_045576455.1 Lachnospiraceae bacterium
GCGATTGATAAGGGAATGCCGATAGAACAAGTACAAAAATTATTAGGTCATTCACAAATTGATACGACGATGCAATATGCGATAGTAAACCAAACCAATGTTAAAACATCCCATCAGAAATTCATAGCGTAATACAACTTCGGATTTGTAGGGATGAAGATGAAACTGAAAGAAATATGTGAAATTAATCCAAAAACACGAGAAATAGATGATGATACAGAAGTATCTTTTGTACCGATGCCAAGTGTTACAGAGGACGGAAAAATAGATACTTCTGATATAAGAAGTTATCAGGATGTAAAAAAAGGCTATACAGTATTTCAAGAAGGTGATGTACTATTTGCCAAAATCACACCATGTATGGAGAATGGAAAAGGCGCGATAGCATATGGATTGATGAATGGTATAGGTTGTGGTAGTTCTGAATTCCATGTGTTGAGACCTAACAAAGGTGTGGTAACAGCTGAGTGGATCTATTATTTGACAGCATGGGAATGGTTTCGAAACGAAGCAGAAAAACATATGACTGGAAGCGCAGGACAGAAAAGAGTACCAAAAGCTTATCTGGAAAATTATGTTGTTAATGTACCGTCCTTTGAAGAGCAGAAAAAACAAACAAAAGTGTTAGTACAGTTACAGCATATAATAGATGACAGAAAAAAAGAGTTGATTTGTTTGGACGATATCATCAAAGTCCGATTTGTCGAGCTGTTTGGAAATAAGGGAGAGAACCCAAATGGATATAGTGAAGATACATTGGGAAATCTTTATAAATTTCAATATGGAAAGGGAAATAATATTCCAGAAGACAAAGGAGAATATCCTTGTTATGGCAGTAATGGGATTGTAGGACATCATACGGAATTTAATAGTGAAGATGCTCCGATTATTGGGCATATTGGAGCATATGCAGGAATTGTGAATTGGGGAAAAGGAAAGCACTATGTAACTTATAATGGTGTAATTTGTAAATTAAAAACAGATAGAATTAATCCGATTTACGGTTTTTATTTGTTGCAACAGCAAGATTTTAATCGAGTTGCAACAAAGGGCGGAGGACAGCCATTTGTTTCTTATGGGGACTTAGAGTCTCCAACTGTAGTAGTACCGCCAATAGAAGTACAAAATGATTATGCTGCATTTGCCAAACAAGTCGACAAATCAAAATTTAAGAAGAAGTTATGTTATAATAATTTGGAAAAGAAAACACCATTAGATATATTTTGCGGAACGATTAATTACTATGAGTCAATTCAGATATTGACCGACTAGGAGGTTTATCATGACCAACTTTGATTTTTTGAAACAAGAACCAAAATTTAATAGTTTTTCAGATGTAGCAATAGCTGCGGAGAAGATTTTTAAGATTGACATGGAATCTAGTGTGATTAATTGCCGTCGTGCGATGGAGTTCGCAATAAAATGGATGTATTCTGTGGACAAGTCGTTAGAGATGCCATATCAGGACAATTTGATAAGTCTTATGAGTACAGAAGAGTTTCATGATCTTGTAGATGATGCTTTGTGGAAACGCCTTGATTTAATTCGTAAGATTGGTAACCGTGCGGCACATAACGGAAGAAAGATATCAGAAGATGAAGCTGTTTTATGCTTACAGAATTTGTTTATTTTTATGGATTATGTGGCATATTGCTATTCTGATTATTACGAAGAACGACAGTATGATGTGCGTCTATTGACTGAACCACATGAGGAACCTACTGTAGCAAAAACTTCAGATGATGATGTGAATTTGCAAGCGTTAATTGCAGAGAATAAAGCTCTGAAAGAAGAACTGACTGCAAAACGTGCTGAGCAGCAGCAGACCTATGTTCCAAAGCCTCTTGATTTATCAGAGTATAAGACAAGAAAAATCTACATTGATGCTATGCTTTTAGATGCTGGCTGGACAGAAGGAAAAGATTGGATTAATGAGGTCGAGCTTCCGGGCATGCCTAATAAAGCGGAAGTGGGATTTGCAGATTATGTTCTTTATGATGATAGTCATAGACCACTTGCTGTTGTAGAAGCAAAGAGAACCTGTGTGGATGTTGCCAAAGGAAGACAGCAGGCGAAGCTATATGCTGACTTGCTTGAAGCACAGTATAAGAGAAGACCGGTAGTATTTCTCACCAATGGTTTTGAAACAAGAATTATTGATAATCAGTATCCGGAGAGAAAGGTTGCTGTTATTTACTCCAAAAGAGATTTAGAGAAGCTTTTCAATCTTCAGACAATGAAGACAAGTCTTAGCCATATTTCTGTAGATAAGGGGATTGCAGGTCGTTATTATCAGGAAGGTGCTATCAAAGCGGTATGTGATGCATTTGATAAACGTAATCGTAGAAAGGCGCTTCTTGTTATGGCTACCGGTTCCGGCAAGACAAGAACCGTTATTGCATTATGCAAAGTCCTTTTAGATGCAGGGTGGGTTAAGAATATATTGTTCCTTGCAGATCGTAATTCGCTAGTTACACAGGCAAAAAGAAATTTTGTGAATCTTTTGCCTGATTTGTCATGTTCAAATCTTGTAGAAGAAAAAGATAATTATACTGCACACTGTATTTTTTCTACATATCAGACAATGATGAACTGTATTGATTCTGTTAAGGATGAGAGTGGTAAGCTATTTACTTGTGGACACTTTGACCTTGTTATCTGTGATGAAGCTCATAGATCAATTTATAACAAATATAGAGATATATTTAATTATTTTGACGCTCCGCTAGTGGGTCTTACGGCAACTCCTAAAGATGAGATTGATAAGAATACTTATGGAATATTTGATTTAGAAAATGGTGTGCCTACTTATGGATATGAGCTAGCGCAAGCTGTAAAGGATGGTTATCTTGTAGACTTTACGACTGTTGAAACAAAACTCAAATTCATAGAAGAAGGCATTGCTTATGACGAGCTGTCAGAAGAAGATAAGGCAGCTTATGAAGAAACTTTTGAATTTGAAGATGGAGAGTTGCCAGAAAGAATAAATTCATCCGCTTTAAATACATGGATTTTTAATGAGGATACTATTAAACAAGTTCTTCATGTCCTTATGAGGGATGGACTTAAGGTGGACTATGGGCAGAAGATTGGTAAAACAATTATCTTTGCAAAGAATCATGATCATGCAGAGAAAATTTTGGAGATATTTAATAAGCAGTATCCGGAAGTGAGTAAAAATGGACAGCCTTTTGCAAAGGTTATTGATAACTATATGACTTATGCACAGAGCGCGATTGATGAATTTTCTGATCCAAAGAAAATGCCTCAGATTGCTATTTCGGTTGATATGCTTGATACCGGTATTGATGTACCGGAAGTGTTGAATCTTGTATTTTTTAAGAAGGTTATGAGCAAAGCTAAGTTCTGGCAGATGATTGGTCGTGGTACCAGACTTTGCCCGGGGCTTATGGATGGAGAGGATAAGGGGAAATTCTATATTTTTGATTTCTGTGGAAACTTCGAATTTTTCCGTATGAATCAAGGAAGGCCTACTGCTAATATGATTGCTCTTCAGGGAGCTATTTTCTCTCTTAAATTTGAAATTGCATATAAGCTTCAGAGTATCGAGTATCAGATAGACAGACTTATTGCATACAGAAAGAAACTGGTTGAAATGATGACTGGCAAGGTGCAAGAGTTGAATCGTGAAAATTTTGCGGTAAGGCAGCATCTTAAGTATGTAGACACTTATTCTGTAGAGGCGAATTATCAAACGATTACATTTGAAGATACTTTGATGGTTCGAGAAGAATTAGCACCACTTATTATGCCTGATGGAGATGAAGCAAGCGCAGTTCGTTTTGATGCTTTGATGTATGGAATGGAATTGGCATTTTTAGCGGGAAAAGGATATGGTAGACACAGAAGTGACCTTTTTAAAAAGGTGGAAGGAATTGCCAGTGTTGCCAATATTCCTGAAATTCAGATGCAGTCAGAGCTTATTAATAAGATTTTGCATACAGATTATGTAGATAATGCTGGAATTGATGAGTTCGAGCATATCAGAGTAAGTTTGCGTAATCTGATGAAGTACCTTCAAAAAGGTATCATCAAGTACGATACAGATTTCACAGATGAGATTTTGTCTACAGAGTGGAATGATTCTGAACTTGAAAATGATGAATTAAAGAACTATAAGGCAAAGGCTGAGTTCTATATTCGTCAGCATCAAAATAATATTGCAATTGCTAAACTTAAGACCAATCAGCCTTTGACGGAGACGGATGTTAAAACTCTGGAACAGATTCTTTGGAAGGAAGTTGGTTCTAAAGATGATTATGAAAAGGAATACGGTCATAAACCATTGGGAGAGTTCGTTCGAGAGATTGTGGGACTGGATATGAATGCTGCAAAAGAAGCTTTCTCAGAGTTTCTCAATGATACAAATCTTGATAGTAGACAGATTTACTTTGTGAATCAGATTGTTGAGTACATTGTACACAACGGTATGATGAAGGATTTATCAGTGTTACAAGAATCACCATTTACTGACAAGGGTAGTGTAGTAGAGATATTTACTGACCTGACAGTATGGATGGGAATTAGGAAGGTTATTGATCGGATTAATGCAAATGCGGCAGCATAAATGCTTGTTGCATTGAGAAAAGGGAAGGTGTTTATGGAAGATAATGTGATTCATATAAATTCAGAAGATATAGAAATTGTAGACTCGGCAGATTACTGTGATGATGTTTATGATTGTTACGAGATTGTGCCAGAAATTGCAAATCCGTTATTGAAAAGAGCAAAAGCGGGAATGAAGAAAATAGAGAAAGTGCTATACTCTACACCTGCATTTATTATGGCAATCAAAGCTTCGGTTCCAGAAGAAACATTTCAAGCGGTTCTATCAAATGAACAGAAGGAACAGCTTAAAAAAGGAGCTTTGAAGTTGATGACCAAGAAAGATGGATCATTGATGGCAAATTTGGTGGACCCTAAAACAAAGAAAATTGTATCTACCATTGACTTGAAGAGCGTCAAGGTGACGCCTGAATTGACAAAAGCTATGACCGATTATTCAACTCAGATGCAGATGGCTCAGATTGCAGAAGAAATTCAGTATGTTCAAATCGCGGTTGAAGAAGTGCGTAAGGGGCAGGAAAATGACCGTTTAGCTATGGCATATAGCTGTAAACAAAAACTATTGCAGTCGATGGCTATCAAGGATAAGAAGCTACGTATTATGGCATTGATGAATCTAGTGTCTTCGGCTGAAGATAGTAGAAATCTTTTGATGCTAAGTCAGAATGTAAATGTACAGTTGTTAAAAGATGAACCGGAGAGTGTATGGGGAAAGATAATGGGTGGTTCAACACCACAAAAGATTGAACAGCGTATGGAAGAAATTAGAGAAAGTCTATGTGCTGTGAATATGGTGTCATTTGCTGAAGCAATGGCTTATCAGGAAATGGGTGAAACAGAAAGTGCTCGATTGAGTTTAAAGTACTACAGCGACTATGTTCAGAAGACATATTTGGAATTGCCAGGATTTGTTCAGAGATTGGATATGCTTGATAGTTCAACTAAGCCTTATTGGAGTAAAACTATTCCAGATATTACGAAGAAAATAGAAGCACTTCCATATAGTGGATCTAATAAACTTATAGAGGAGATTGATTAATGAAGAAGAAAAATGTTTGTAAGAAATGTAATAAGCCTATACCTGAAGGATATAAATACGACGAATGTGAACATTGCCGTGGGGAAAAAGCGGGATTGGTAAAGAAAATAATGAAAGGCGTAGGTGTTGGCGCAGGGGCTGCAATAAGTTTGGGCTTGTTGATAGTAACAAAAGGTAAGCATGATGGTAAGAATTAGATTAATCTAGTGTTCGTTAGAATGGGATAATAATAAATACGATTGAGGTGGAAATTGTTGTGAAGTTAAGGAATGTAAAAGTAGTAGAGAAATTAAGGAAATGATTCTGATGTGCTAGGCTGTTCCAAGAGCGGATAGGCTCTGGTTTCTATTGAAAAGTAGGAATCAGAGCCTTTCTTATTTGCCTATCAGCGCATCAGTCGGTTCATGCTGTCAACATATGAGAGTTGTTTTTGTAACTTTTGGTCCGCATCCCCCCGGGAGCAGAAGTGGATAGATAGGAGGTTTAGATGAGTGATAATAAGTTAGATGTGCCCATTTGGTAAAAGGTAATGCTTACAAAAGAAGAGGCTGCAGCATATAGTCTTGTTGGGATAAATAAGTTAGAGGAACTACTTAAGATTCCTAATTGTCCCTTTGTATTGTACGTAGGGAAGAAGAAACTCATAAAAAGAAGAGAATTCGAAAAGTTTTTAGCAGAAAACATTGAAATATAAGGATTTTATAAATTTACAATTGAGTCTCTTCGTGGTATAGTAAATACTGATTGTTGTGGCTCTTTTTTGAAAGAAAGGGGCTGAAAGCATGGGCAAAGACCTTAGAGGTAAGGAGCTTGGCGTTGGAATAAGCCAGAGAGAAGATGGTTGGTACGTAGCTCGTTATACGAACAAACTTTGATTATTGGATAAGTATTAAGAAAAGAACGGTCAGGTACAATACCGTTCGCAACTATACTGAACGATATCATAGAAACATAGAACCGGTTATCGGGAAAAAGAGGTTAAGTGCTGTAAACTCCATTCATTGCCAGATAATAATGAATCGCATGGCAGACGAGGGATATGCAACTTCTACAATTTATTAGACGAGAATAACACTCTTTTTGAGTGGAGAGAGTTTATATTTCTCTGTAGAAAAGGAACACCGGTAAAAAAATAGCACGTATGATACGATGCTATTTAAGTTGTGTGAGAAAGCAGAATTACCCAAGTTTTCAATGCACGTTCTTAGGCATACATTTGCTACAAGATGTATTGAAGCAGGTATGAAGCCTAAGACTTTGCAAACGATACTTGGACATTCCAATATAGGGATTACAATGAACCTGTATGTACACACAACCGAAGATGAAAAACATAAAGAAATTGATAAAATTGCGGAGGTATTAAAGGTGGTTTAGATTGGTACATGATTGGTACATAACCAACCTTACAAACTACAAAAACCCCGTAAAATCAAGCTTTTCAAGCAAAGGAGATAGAAAAATGAAATTAGGTATCGTCGGTTTGCCGAACGTAGGAAAAAGTACACTTTTTAATTCACTTACTAAGGCAGGAGCTGAATCGGCAAACTATCCGTTTTGTACAATTGACCCGAACGTGGGCATAGTTCCTGTTCCGGATGAAAGATTAAAACAACTCGGGGATTTATATCATTCTAAAAAAGTAACGCCTGCGGTTATTGAATTTGTTGATATCGCAGGATTAGTTAAAGGGGCATCCAAGGGTGAAGGACTTGGTAACCAGTTCTTAAGTAATATCAGGGAAGTTGATGCGATTGTGCATGTTGTACGTTGCTTTGAGGACGCTAACGTAGTACATGTGGATGGAAGCGTAGATCCGTTACGTGATATTGAAACCATTAATTTTGAATTAATTTTCTCAGATATTGAAATACTGGAAAGAAGAATTGCTAAAACTGCCAAAGGTGCCAGAATGGACAAAACTTTAGCTAAAGAGTTAAAGCTTCTTGAAGAGGTTAAGGCACACCTTGAAAACGGTAAGATGGCAAAATCGTTCCCATTAAGCGATGATGAGGACGAGCAGGCATGGTTTAAGGAATACAATCTGCTTACCGCTAAGCCGGTTATTTTTGCTGCGAATGTTTCGGAGGATGATTTGCAGGATGACGGACAGTCTAATGAGATGGTTGCCCGTGTGCGTAAATATGCCGAGGAAGAAGCTTGTGAGATATTTGTAATCTGTGCACAGATTGAACAGGAAATTGCCGAACTTGATGATGAAGAAAAAGCAATGTTCTTAGAAGACCTTGGCCTTAAGGAGTCAGGACTTGAAAAGCTTATTAAGGCATCCTATCATATTTTGGGACTTATGAGCTTCTTAACATCGGGAGAAGATGAGACAAGAGCCTGGACGATTAAAATAGGAACGAAAGCACCGCAGGCTGCCGGTAAGATTCATTCAGATTTTGAAAGAGGCTTTATCCGTGCAGAGGTTGTTAATTATAAGCATCTTTTAGAACTGGGTTCCATTGCTGCTGCAAAAGAAAAAGGCTTGGTTGGTCTTGAAGGAAAAGATTATGTGGTACAGGATGGAGACGTTATTTTATTCCGTTTCAACGTATAAGAGTAACGTATATAAGTAGCGTATAAAAGGAGTTTTATATGGGATTAAAAGATATTTCTTTTCCGGGGATTGATTTGACACTAAAAAATGTGCCAAAGACATTTACGGTTTTTGGGTTTGAAATTGCCATGTACGGCATTGTGATTGCGGTTGCAATGATGCTTGCATTCGCGCTTTGCCTGAAGCTTGCCAAGGATGACGGTCAGGATACGGAGACATATTGGGATTTTGTCATATATGCAGTTATTTTTGCCGTAATTGGTGCAAGACTCTATTATGTTATTTTTTCATGGGATTATTACAGTCAGGACTTATTGAAGATTTTTGACATAAGGGAAGGCGGATTGGCTATTTACGGCGGCGTGATCGGAGGTTTTGCGACCTGCTTTATTTACTGTAAGATTAAGAAACTAAACCCGTTTAGAATATTGGATGTGGCTTCGGCGGGACTCCTTGTGGGACAGATTTTGGGACGCTGGGCGAATTTCTTTAACAGGGAGTGCTTTGGCGGCTATTGTGATAATGCGTTTAGGATGCTTTTGCCGGAAAACGCAGTAAGGGCAGATGAAATTACCGATGAAATGATAGCCAATATAGTGACGGTTGATGGTATACAATGTATAAGCGTACATCCGACATTCTTATATGAAAGTTTGTTAAATGTTCTAGTGCTTACTGCTTACTTAATTTACCGTAAGCATAAGAAGTATAACGGTGAACTTGCATTGTTGTATCTTGGAGGATACGGGCTGGTACGTTTCTTTGTAGAAGGACTCCGTACGGATCAATTGAAGTTTCCGGGAACAAGTATAGCGGTTTCACAGATGTTGGGTATTTTCCTGTTTGTGGGAGCAGTTGTTGCAGAAATTGCTATTCTTATGTATCGCAAAAAGAAGGGCATCGTGAATGAAACCGCGGATGGAAAATTTACATCCGGTGACGGGGCGGATGAAAAATCCGGTAACACCGAAGAAATTAAATAAATAACAAAGTATAGACAACGTTTATTTTGAGGTTTAAAACATGTAATAAGCACTACTCATTCAAAAAATGGGAAGTGCTTATTTTATATGCATGAAAAATCTTAAGAAATCTTAAGAATTGTTTTGAAAAATATATGGTAGAATTGGAGTGTGAAAAAGAATGCAAGGTGTGTTGTCAATAAGAAAATATAGTAAAAAATATCCAAAAGTTACAAAAAATGGGTCATTTATTACATATGTATAGAATCCTTCTTTTTTTGTGGTATGAATTGAAATACCAAAGGAAAAGGGGGTATTTATGAAAAAGATAATATATGTTTTGGTTATTACATTAGTATGCTTACTGTGTTCTTGTGGAAAAGATACCAAAGACAATACACCCATACTTAATGAAAATGGCAAAGAAGAGATTGTACTATGCGTACCATTGGCATCGGCATATATGAAGAATGCTGTTGTGAACTATAATAAACAGAGTGATAAATATGAAATTGTTATGTTAGAGTGCCCCGATGATGTTTCTGTTTTTGATTTTCGTAGGAACATACAACTTGAGCTTTCTAATGGTGGCGGTCCGGATATTTTATACGATACATCCTTTAATGATCTTAATATGTTCCCGTACGCCGAAGATGGTTATCTTATGGATGTAACTGATTTCCTTAATAAGCAGACAGATATTATTGAGGTAGCTAAGAGGTATACAGAAATCGATGATAGAATATATGCTGTTCCTATCAATATGGCTATTTCAACAGTGTGTGTTTTAGACCGGTATGCGATTGAACAAAAAGATAATACTCTTGAATATTGGATGAAATTAACGGAAGAAACTAATTCGGTGTTTGGTAACAGTGGTGTCTACTTGTTGAAACTGTTTGGTGTGGGTGTAGATGGTATACAACTTTTTGTGGATGAAGAAAACGGGGTAAGTAATTTTGAACAAATAGAATTTGTTGAATTATTAGAGTTTTCTAAAAAGCATCAATATGTGGATACAGGTGAAACTAAAACGGAGAGAATTGCATCCGGTAAACAAATTTTTTGGGAAACAGGTATCAGAACCTTTTCGCAATTTTGGTTCTTAGAAAGCGCATTTAAGGAAGTACCTTCATATATAGGTTATCCTACGGATGAAGGAGGACAACATACATTGTTATGCTATAGCTATGCTATTAATAATGCATCGAAGCATAAAGAAGGTGCCCTTGATTTCTTGAGCTTTCTATTATCCGATGAACAACAACGCTTATCGTTTAAGGAAGGTGAAGGATTTCCTGTCCGAAATAGTATATTAACTAAGGTATGGGACGAGGCTTTACAAGAACCATATAAAGAAGATGAAAATGATATAGGATATAGCAAATTCGATATTTATTATGAACCGCGAGAGATGAAGAAAGAAGAAGAAACAATATTTTGGGAAATGCTGAATAATCCATTTTATGAATATTATTGTAATCCTATACGTGATATTGTTGAAGAAGAAACAAAACCCTTTTTTGATGGTGATAAAACAGCGGAGGAAGTTGCCAAGATTATTGACAACCGCGTTCAGCTATACCTTGATGAAACAAAATAAAATAGTAGATTAATTTCTAAATTGAAGTGCCAGTTAACGGCCGCACAGTTATTTGTGCGGTCGTTTTTTTTGTTTTGCAAGAAATTCTTCTTGTCAAACGCAAACAAATGGGTTAAAATGGACTCAAAAGTGGTGAAAAGTGGTTCGAAGTAGTAAAAAGTGTCACAAAGTGGTAGAAAAATTGCTAAGGTTGGTGATTATTTATGTATATGAGCGAATACAATCACACAATTGATGCAAAAGGCAGGCTGATTATCCCTTCGAAGTTTCGTGAGAATTTAGGCGAACACTTCGTTGTTACAAAGGGATTGGATGGCTGTCTATTAATCTATGACAATGAAGAATGGGCAGACTTTGAAGAAAAGCTTAAGGAATTACCGACATCACAAAAGGCCGCAAGACAGTTCGTGCGATTTTTCCTTGCAGGAGCTTCTGAGGTCGAGACAGACAAGCAGGGAAGAATATTAATTCCCGGTAATTTACGAGAGTTTGCCGGACTTGATAAAGATGTTGTTTTAGTCGGGGTCGGTAAGAAAATAGAAATTTGGGACAAGGTACGATATGAAGAATCTGCTTCGGATGAAGATATCGAAGCGATTTCAGAGAAGATGCTTGAAATGGGCTATGGAATTTAGCATAGGAGCCGGGTATGGAAGAAAAGGTATTTGCACACAAATCCGTGTTGCTTAATGAGACAATTGAAGGACTTATGGTTAAGCCGGACGGGGCATATCTTGATGGCACACTTGGCGGTGGCGGCCATGCTTATGAAGTAGTTAAACAGCTTACGAAAGGTAAGTTCTATGGGATAGACCAGGATAGTGATGCGATTAATGCAGCATCAAAACGCCTGGGCGAATTCATGGATTCTGATACAGGGAAAGTAACTATAATTAGGGACAATTACCGTAATGCGGTAGAACGGTTAAAAGAAATCGGTGTTCCGGGGCTTGATGGAATAGTGCTTGATTTAGGCGTTTCATCCTACCAGCTTGATACCGTTGAACGTGGTTTTTCTTATAAGTACGATACGGCACTGGATATGAGGATGGATGACAGACAGTCACTTTCTGCAAGAGAGATAGTGAATGAGTATCCGGAAATGGAACTTTTCCGGATTATAAGAGATTACGGAGAAGACCAGTTTGCTAAAAATATAGCAAAACATATTGTAAAAGCACGCGCTGATAAAACAATTGAAACTACAGGAGAACTGAATGAGATTATAAAGGCAGCGATTCCTGCCAAGATGAGAGCAACCGGCGGACATCCCTCAAAGAGAACTTTCCAGGCTATCCGTATAGAATGCAATCATGAATTAGATGTACTCAGGGAATCCCTGGATGGCATGATTGATTATTTGAATCCGGGTGGAAGATTATGCATCATCACTTTCCATTCATTAGAAGACAGAATTGTTAAGTCGGCATTCAAGAAGAATGAAAACCCGTGTACCTGCCCGGCAGATTTTCCTATTTGTGTCTGTGGTAATAAGAGTAAGGGTAAGGTTATTACAAGAAAGCCGATTTTACCGTCACAGGAAGAACTTGAGATAAACAGCAGATCTAAAAGTGCTAAACTTCGTATTTTTGAAAAAAGCATGGAGGCTTAATTATGAGAGAGGATAACAAAAGGAGACAGTATAATAAGTATAATACACGTTATATTCATGAGAGTACGGCGCGTGACTTTGATGTTACGATTGCAATAGATGAAGAACCAAGAAAACAACTTAGTACTTCGGCAAGAAAGAACAGGGACAGAGCCGTACATATGAATTTTGGTTACGTGTTGTTTTTGACGGCAGGCATACTGGTTGCAGCATTTGTTTTGGTACGTTACATTTCATTGCGTGCTGAAATTACAAGAGTAAATGAACAAATTGAGGCCATGGAATCAGAATATCGTTCTTTAAAGTTGAAGAATGATGAAACTTATGAGAGAATAATAAACGGAGTTGATCTTATGGATGTTAAGAAGGTTGCCATGGAAGAAATGGGTATGGTTTTTGCTGATGAAGATCAGGTGATTACCTATGAAGGCAACGATAACAATTACGTGAGACAATATTCCGTTATACCGTAAGGAAGAGTAGGTGCTTTTGTTTGAAGAATTCAGTAAACAACAAGGAAAAGCGGGAAAACAGACGTTTTACGATAGGTATGCAAAAGAAGCTGGTGGTACTGTTTGGAATAGTGCTGCTGGCTTTCGTTGGGTTAAGTGTCCGCCTTTTTTTGATCAATAAAGAAAGTGGAGACCAGTATAAAAAGAGGGTGTTGTCGCAGTTGGAATATGACAGTACCACCATTCCCTATAAAAGGGGTTCCATAGTGGATGCAAACGGCACAACGCTTGCCGTGAGCCAGAAAAAGTACAACCTGATTATTGACAGTAAGATTATTTTGTCAAATCCGAAATATCTTCAGCCGACGGTGGATGCGCTGGAAGAATGCTTTGCACTTAATAGTGGTAAAATGATGGCATATATAGAGACCCATCCCAATTCATCCTATTATAAAGCATTAAGCAAATTGAGTTATGATGAAATTGCAGATTTTGTGGCGCTTACAGAGGATAAGAAGAATAATCCGAATATAAAAGGCGTATGGTTTGAAGATGAATATGTACGTTCATATCCGTACGGTACACTTGCTTGTGATGTTATTGGTTTCACAACCGCTGACGGTATAGGAATGTACGGCCTTGAGCAGTATTATAACGAGCATCTGATAGGAATGAATGGAAGAACGTATGGCTACTTAAGTGAAGAGTCACAGCTTGAGAGAACGACTATAGCCGCTAAAGATGGTGAGACAATTAAGACGACTATTGACGTTAATATCCAGAGTGTGGTGGAAAAATATCTTAAGGCTTTTAATGATGAACATAAGAATGAGTACAGAATAGCCGTTGATAATGAGTACAGGGTAGGAGAAGGAAGCTATCGTAGTGCCTGTATCGTGATGAATCCGAATAACGGTGAGATTTTAGCGATGGCAGAATATCCTAATTTTGATTTAAACAATCCGTATGATCTTTCTGCATATTTTACAAAAGAACAGCTGGATAATATGGAAAATGATGAGTATTACAGACATTTGAATGAGTTGTGGTCGAATTTTTGCATTGCCAGCACCTATGAGCCCGGTTCGACGGCAAAGGCATTTACGGTTGCCATGGGACTTGAATGCGGTGCTATAAAAGGTAATGAAAAATACGAATGTAAGGGCGTACTAACGGTTGCTGATTATGACATTCATTGCAACAACCGTTACGGGCATAAAACCGTTACCGTTTCCCAGGCATTAGAGCGTTCCTGTAACGTAGCGTTAATGTACATGGGACAGAAAATCGGTAAAGATGATTATCTCAGATTCCAGGATTTGTTTAATATAGGAAACAGAACCGGAATAGACCTTGTGGGAGAAATTAAAACCTCTGCGCTTGTATATAATGAAAAAACCATGGGAATTACAGAGCTTTCCACATCAAGTTTCGGACAGGGTTATAACGTAACCATGATCCAGATGGCGGCGGCATTCAGCTCTTTAATCAATGGCGGTTATTACTATGAGCCGCATGTGGTAAAAGAAATCCTTTCGGCAGATGGCGGAGTTATTGCAGAGATTGCTCCCAGAGTGTTAAAACAGACGGTATCCAATGAAATATCCGATAAAATGGTAGCATATCTTAACAACGTTGCTTCTGACGGTACGGGTAAAACAGCAAGACCGGCAGGATATAAGATTGGCGGAAAAACCGGAACAGCCGAAATTGCAGGACGTGATGGTGAAAACTATGTTGTTTCCTTTATTGGTTACGCACCGGCTGATAATCCGCAGGTAGTTGTATATGTTGTTATTGACCGTCCTAACGTAGAAGACCAGGCACATGCATACTACGCAGCGGGCGTAGTGCGTAATGTTTTTACCGAAATACTTCCATATATGAATATATTTAAAACAGAAGAAATGACGGAATCGGAAATTGATGAACTTGTAAAGCTGGGATTATATAGAA
This sequence comes from Lachnospiraceae bacterium, assembly GCA_045576455.1. Lineage (GTDB taxonomy): Bacteria > Bacillota > Clostridia > Lachnospirales > Lachnospiraceae > RGIG4034. The sequence continues at coordinate 14,775 of JAZNGM010000031.1, forward strand.
CTGAAACCGGCGAATATGTAGATATTGAAACCGGTTATGTATTTGATGAAGAAACCGGTGAATATAAAGATCCCGTTACCGGTGAAGTCGTAGAAGATATATCAAAGCCGCTTGTGGACAATATAAAAGCAGAATAACAAAAAGACCTTTTACATACTCTTAACAAAAGGGATATATGAGGTCGGTTATGAAAACAAAAGAAATGAAAAAGGATACTTTTCAACGTGTAGATATTGTACATCGCAAGAAGATTGTCCTTTTTTTTCTGTTAGGGCTTGTGTTGTTTTTAATACTTTTTGGAAGACTGACACATTTATGTGTATTCCGTTCTGAATACTATTCAAAAGAAGCGCAAATGCTTCATGAAAGAGAAAGAAAAATAAAAGCGGCGCGTGGCATTATATATGACAGGAATGGAAAGGTGCTTGCAGAAAACCAGTCGGTATGTACCATATCCGTTATTCATAATCAGATTACCGATAAAGAAAGTGTAATAAAAGCGTTATGTACGCATCTTGACTTGTCAGAGGAATATGTAAGAAAGAGAGTAGAGAAATATTCCTCCATTGAAAAGATAAAAAGTAATGTTGATAAGGCGACCGGTGATAAAATAAGGAATCTTGAGCTTCCCGGCGTCAAAGTGGATGAAGATTATAAACGCTTCTATCCGTATGAAAGTTTGGCTTCCAAAGTAATCGGATTTACAGGCGGTGATAATCAGGGGATTATCGGACTTGAAGTAATTTATGAAGATGTCTTAAAAGGGACGGACGGCCTTATCTTAGCTACCACGGATGCACGTGGTGTAGACTTGAAAACAAAAGGTGAAAGCCGTATTGAACCTATATCCGGCAACAGCCTGTATCTTACGATGGACTTAAATATACAGTCTTATGCTACCCAGCTTGCAGAACAGGCAATGCTTCAAAAGCAGGCAAAGGGTGTGCAGATTATTGTTATGAACTGCAAAAATGGTGAAATTCTTGCCATGACGGATGTGCCGGAATTTAATTTGAACGAGCCGTACACATTAAATGTGCCGGTGGAAACGGCGGAAAATGTTACGAAGGATTCCGCGCAAGAGCCTGCACAGGATATTACACAAAACGCGAAAATGGAATTATTGAATAAGATGTGGCGTAATTCCTGTATAAGCGATACGTATGAGCCGGGTTCCACGTTTAAAATAATTACTGCGGCGGCAGCGCTGGAAGAAAATGTGGTAACCGTCGATTCTAAGTTTAGTTGTCCCGGATTTATTATGGTTGAAGACAGGCGTATCAGGTGTCACAAAACAACGGGACATGGCGGCGAAACATTCCTGCAGGGGACCATGAATTCCTGTAACCCCGTATTTATCACGTTAGGACTCAGATTAGGGGCGGAAAAGTATTACAACTATTTTACCAAGTTCGGATTGCTGAAAAAGACGAATGTGGATTTGCCGGGAGAAGCTAAAACCATTATGCACAAGCTTGAAAACATAGGTGCGGTGGAACTTGCAACCGTTTCTTTCGGACAGTCTTTTCAAGTGACGCCGATGGGACTTTTAACAACGGTTTCATCCCTGATTAACGGTGGTACAAGGATAACGCCGCACATTGCGTTGGCAGTGAAAGATGAAGAGACGGAAGATGTGCAGAGAATAGCGTTCGAGGAAGAAACGGGCATTGTCAGTGAGAAAACGAGTGAAACACTTAGATATATTCTGGAGCAGGTGGTGGAAAACGGCACCGGTAAAAACGGATATGTGGAAGGCTTCCGTATCGGCGGGAAAACAGCGACGAGCCAGACTATCCCACGAGGTAACGGAAAATATATTGCTTCGTATATAGGATTTGCACCGGCAGATGATCCTACCATTATTGCCATCGCCATAGTAGAAGAACCTAAAGGAATATATTACGGCGGACAGGTGGCAGCGCCGATTGTAAGACAGCTTTTTGAAAATATTCTTCCTTATTTGGAGGGAATGGATTATAATTAACAGATAGATAAAAAATCAGAGTGGAGTGAACATATATTATGAGAGAATTATTAAACACAGAGATGATTTTACCGGTATTGATTGCTTTTGCTATCAGTGCGGTTTTAGGACCGGTTATCATTCCTATACTACGCAAATTGAAAATAGGTGATACGGAGAGAGCGGAAGGACCTTCAACACACAAAGGGAAAGCGGGAACACCTCTTATGGGAGGTATTATTTTCCTGATTGCCATTGTTATTACTTCGCTTATTTATATAAAAGATTATCCTAAGATTATTCCGGTATTGTTTATGACACTGGGATTTGGTCTTATCGGCTTTTTGGATGATTATATAAAGGTTGTATTAAAGCGTTCCATGGGGCTTAAAGCATGGCAGAAAATGCTTGCGCAGATTGCGGTTACGGCAGCCTTTATATTTTATATGTATCAATACTCCGGCATCGGGCTTACCATGCTGATTCCGTTTGGAAACGGAACCTATCTTGATTTGGGGATTTTTACGATACCATTTATGTTCCTTGTTATTTTGGGAACGGTAAACGGTTCTAATCTTACGGATGGTGTGGATGGTCTTGAGACTAGTGTAACGATTATTATAGCGACCTTTTTCTCGGTGGTTGCCATGGGAATGAATTTCGGACTGGAGCCGATTACCTGCGCGGTAGTGGGAGCTTTGCTAGGTTTCCTCTTATTTAATGTTTATCCTGCACAGGTGTTTATGGGCGATACGGGTTCGCTTGCACTGGGTGGTTTTGTAGTTGCTACGGCATATATGTTGCAGATGCCGCTCTTTTTAGTGCTTGTATGCTTTATTTATCTGATGGAGATTATTTCCGTACTTTTACAGGTATCTTATTTCAAAGTTACACACGGAAAGAGAATATTCAGAATGTCACCGATTCACCATCATTTTGAGTTGGGTGGCTGGTCAGAAACCAAGGTAGTTGCCGTATTTTCTATTATAACTACCCTGTTGTGTCTTGTAGCTTATATGGCGTTGTAGAAAAACGGAGGCATTATAGATAATGAATGATTGGAAGGCATTGGTTGTAGGTACCGGAATAAGTGGTATAGGCGCTGCCAGATTGTTGCATGCAAAGAAGATTGAGACGATACTGTACGACGAAAAAGAGGATATAGATATATTAAAAATACAGGAAAAATTGGGAACAGACGCTGTGAAAATTATTGCAGGTGCGTTGCCGGAAGAGGTAAAAAAGAGCATTACTTTGCTTGTATTAAGTCCGGGTGTTCCTACCGATATTCCGTTGGTAGAAGATTTCCGTGCCCGCGGTGTAAAAATCTGGGGTGAAATAGAGCTTGCGTATGCTTTTGAAAATGGTACGGTAGTTGCCATTACGGGAACCAACGGTAAGACAACAACTACTTCGCTGGTTGGCGAAATGGTTAAAAACTATTTTGGCAATGCTTTTGTGGTAGGTAATATAGGTAATCCTTATACGGAAACCGTTCTTGAATCCCAAAAAGATACAGTGACGGTTGCTGAAATCAGCAGTTTCCAGCTGGAAACCACGGAATGGTTCAGACCGAGGGTAAGTGCAATTCTTAACATTACACCGGATCACCTTAACAGACATCATACGATGGATAATTATGTTAAAGTTAAGGAAAGTATTGCAAAAAACCAGACGTATCAGGATTTCTGCGTATTAAATTATGAGAATGAATATACCAGAAAATTTGGAGAACAGCTTAAAAATACCAATGTTGTTTTTTTCTCTTCCGAACGTGTTTTGGACGACGGTTATTATCTGGTAAATGAAGATATTTATTATAGTGAAGATAAAGTACCTGAAAGAATTATGAATATTTATGATATGAATCTTTTGGGAACCCATAACGTGGAAAATGTTATGGCAGCACTGGCTATCGGAAGATGCCTTGATATTCCGCTTGAGAGTCTTCTTGCAACCATTAAGCAATTTAAAGCGGTAGAGCATAGAATAGAATATGTTGCAACCAAAAAAGGAGTTGCTTACTATAATGATTCCAAAGGAACCAATCCGGATGCCGCAATACAGGGCATAAAAGCGATGCGTTGCCCTACGGTACTTATTGGTGGCGGATACGATAAAAATAATGAATATGATGAGTGGATTGAAGCTTTTGGCGGTAAAGTAAAGAAACTGATACTTATCGGCCAGACCCGTGAAAAAATAGCAGAATGTGCCAGAAAGCATGGCTTTACGGATATTGTGTTTGCAGAGAGTCTTGAAGAAGTTATGAAGCTCTGCCAAGAGTTTGCAAAGCCGGGAGATGCGGTGTTATTGTCGCCGGCATGTGCTAGTTGGGGCATGTTCCCTAACTATGAAGTAAGAGGAAATCAGTTTAAAGAGTTTGTGTATCAAATGGATGATGAGTAGATAGGAGAACAGGATGACGGATAGGTTTAAAAAGAAGAAACATACGGTATTCTTTGATTACAGTCTTCTTTTTGTCGTTCTTTTTTTAATAGGTTTCGGTTTGGTTATGATATATTCGACAAGCTCATATACGGCGGACTTGACGTACAAGGACAGTGCCTTCTTCTTAAAAAAACAGATATTTGCTACGGCGCTGGGACTTGTGGCAATGGGCTTCTTTACGTTTGTGGATTATCATAAGTGGGAGAGATTTGCTCTTTTTGGGGTAATTGTATCCATTGTATTGATTTTGCTCGTATTATCACCACTCGGAATGGAAGCAAACGGTGCCCGCAGATGGCTTAATCTCGGAATAAGCCTGCAGCCTGCGGAAGTAGCTAAAATCGGTGTTATTCTCTTTTTGGCCAGTATGATCAACAAGATGAGCAAGAAGAGTATTAAGGGACTTAAAGGTTTTAGCATGCTTATGGTTGTTCCGATAGTACTTGCCGGAATGATATACATAATAACTTCCAATTTGAGTTCGGCTATTATTATTCTTGGAATCGCAGTTGTAATGATTTTTGTAGCAAGTCCTGATTACAAAAAGTTTGTGATTTTTGCTTTGTTAATAATAACCGTGGCAGTAGTAATGGTTTATCTTGCCAAGCAGGATGTTTTTGGCTTCCGTGGAGAAAGAATTAAGGCTTGGCTTGATCCCGAATCAGATGCTACGGGAAGCGGTTTCCAGACCTTACAGGCATTATATGCCATAGGAAGCGGCGGTCTTTTCGGAAAAGGAATAGGACAGAGTTTGCAGAAACTGGGCTTTATACCGGAAGCGCAGAACGATATGATTTTTTCTATTATATGCGAAGAATTAGGACTTTTTGGTGCACTGGCTGTCATTTTCCTTTTTATTATTTTGATATGGCGTTGTATGGTTATTGCCAACAATGCAGAGGATTTATTCGGTGCGATGCTGGTAGTAGGGGTGATGGGGCATTTCGCTATACAGGTTATTTTAAATATAGCGGTTGTAACCAATACGATACCAAACACCGGTATTTCATTACCCTTTATAAGTTATGGAGGTTCGTCCGTTTTGTTCCTGCTAATTGAAATAGGAATTGTATTAAATGTAGGGCGTGGCATCCGGTTTAAGGAACCAAATGAGCAATAGAACATATATTAAGATAGGTTTATCTGATAAGAAGGTAAAAAATGGATTCTATCTTAATTCGTGGTGGCAAACCGCTTTTGGGGCAGGTAGAAATTCAAGGCTCTAAAAACGCAGTATTACCAATGATAGCGGCCGCGGTTCTGTTTGATGGGGTAGTTACGTTGACGGAATGTCCCGATATATCGGATATTCATGAAATGTTAGCCATATACAAGTATTTTGGCGGTAGTGTTACTTGGAAAAATGATAAAGTAATACTTGATAGCACACAAGTGTTACATAACGAAGAAAACGGCAGTATACCTGCGGTGCCCCGCAAGTATGCAACCCGGCTCAGGGCGTCCATATTGTTTATGGGAGCGGTTTTATCAAAATGCGGCAATGTAAAGGTTATTAAACCGGGGGGATGTACCATCGGTGAAAGGCCGATTGATTTACACCTTTTTGCCATGGAACAGCTTGGATATGGATATACCAACGAAGAAGATGAATATATTATTATAAAAAAATCCTTGCCCGGGGAAAGTGTTTTAAAATTCCCCTATAAGAGTGTAGGGGCAACAGAAAATGCTATACTCGCTGCCGTGCTCGGTGATGCGGTAACCGTACTGATGAATGCGGCGATAGAACCGGAAGTAGTGGCATTGTGCGAATTCCTTAATAAGGCGGGTGCTAAAATTGAGGGCGTCGGGTGCGAGTGCTTAAAGATAACCGGTGTAAAGAAATTAGAAAATATTGCGTATAGTGTACCGAAAGACCGTATTGTTGCAGGGACTTATATGCTTGCAGCGATGGCGACCGGTGGCGTTGCAGAATTATTCCATCCTCCGGTTAAGCATATGAAAGCTATTCTTATGGTGACAGAGAGAATGGGAGCAACACTGGTGGAGGGCAGTGAATCACTTACGGTTATTGCACCGAAACGTATTGCGCCGGTACATTATTTGGAAACAGCGGTATATCCGGGGTTTCCTACGGATTTACAGTCACAGCTTCTTACCTGTCTTACGCAGGCTGACGGACAAAGCATTGTACGGGAGACCATTTTTGAAAACCGCTATAAGGTAGCAGAGGATTTAAAAAGAATGGGAGCTGACATTGTCATTAAAGAGGATGCAGCTTATATTACAGGAAAAACGCCTCTTTTGGGGCATAATGTAACGGCCGGAGAGTTAAGAGGCGGTGCGGCTTTAGTAATTGCAGGCCTTGTCGCCGAAGGCGTTACCATTATCCATAATACTTCTTATATTCAGAGGGGGTATGAGGATATTATCAGAGATATGAAGGCACTGGGTGCAGATATTATGTGACGGTGCAGTCGGGGAGTTTTAAATGAGGGTTATTACGGGAGGAAAACGGCGTCCTGCGGGACGCCGGAATTATAAGAAGCGTATTTTGCTGGTGCTTCTTTCAGTGGTTATTATTATGGCTTCTGCGTTTATCTATGTGTTGAATGCCTACCGCGTGCAGGAAGTATCCGTTGAAGGCAATGTCCATTATACGGATGAAGAAATACGTGCTATGGTGATGGAAGGAACCTTTGGTAACAATTCTTTATTTCTTTCATTGAAATACAGGGATAAAGAGATTACCGGAATTCCTTTTATTGATACAATGGATGTAGTTGTTATTTCACCGAAGAAGATTCAAATAAATGTGTATGAAAAAGTGCTGGCAGGTTGTATCAATCATATGGGTATTTATATCTATTTTGATAAAGACGGTGTCGTGGTTGAAATGTCTTCCAAGGCAACGGAAGGTGTGCCGCTTGTGACGGGACTTTCTTTTGAAGAAGTATTGATGAAACATAAGCTTCCGGTGGAAGATGAAAAAATATTTACGACCATTTTGAATCTTACAAAGCTGATGGACAAGTATCAGGTTAAGACGGACAGAATTAACTTCAACAAAAATGGAAATGTTGTGTTATATTTTGATAAAGTACGTGTTTTGTTGGGACAACCTGACTATTTGGAAGAAAAAATCATGCAGCTTCCGGATATACTGCCCAGTCTTTTAGGGAAAAGCGGTGAACTGAAATTGGAATATTACAAGGGTCCGGCGCAAGATATAACTTTTATACAAGATTAGTGATAAAAATGAAAAAAACAGGTTGATAAATTGGATAAAAAATTATATGATATTCAATATGGAGTTATTGGGATTATGAAGGAGGAAGTACTTTGCTTGAGATTAAGACAAACGATGCAGAATCTGCAGCTAAGATATTAGTAGTTGGTGTAGGTGGCGCAGGTAATAATGCTGTAAATAGAATGATTGATGAAGAAATTGATGGAGTAGATTTTATCGGTGTTAATACAGATAGACAAGCATTGCAGCTTTGTAAAGCACCACGTCTCCTTCAGATAGGTGAAAAATTAACAAAGGGTCTTGGTGCCGGTGCAAAACCTGAGGTTGGTGAAAAAGCAGCAGAAGAAAGCTCTGAGCAGATAGTAGCAGAACTTAAGGGAACCGACATGGTATTCGTTACCTGTGGTATGGGTGGCGGAACCGGAACCGGTGCAGCTCCTGTTATTGCTAAGATGGCAAAAGATATGGGAATTCTTACGGTTGGTGTTGTTACAAAACCTTTCCGCTTTGAAGCAAGAGCCCGTATGACTAATGCACTTGCGGGAATTGAAAAGTTAAAAGAGAATGTAGATACTTTAATTGTAATCCCTAATGATAAATTATTAGAGATTGTTGACAGAAGAACAACAATGCCGGATGCTTTGAAGAAAGCAGATGAAGTATTACAACAGGCAGTTCAGGGTATTACGGACCTTATTAATCTTCCGGCAATTATTAACCTTGACTTTGCGGATGTTCAGACCGTAATGAAGGACAAGGGTATTGCACATATCGGTATCGGTGTAGGTAAAGGTGATGATAAGGCACTTGATGCTGTTAAGATGGCAGTTGAAAGTCCGCTTCTTGAGACAACCATTACCGGAGCATCACATGTTATTATTAATGTATCCGGAGATATTACATTGTCTGATGCTTCCGAAGCAGCAAGCTTTGTTCAGGAACTTGCAGGAGATGAGGTTAATATTATCTTTGGTGCAATGTATGATGAGACGAAGACAGACTGCTGCCAGATTACGGTTATTGCTACAGGACTGGATGCTAATGCAGCAACAGCGGCAAATAAATTTTCAACCAGTTTTGTATATCCAAAGGCTCCGATGAGCGGGATTGTATCAAGACCGGTAGCCCCTGTAAAACCTGCAGGAACAGCACCACAGGTTAATGCTTTCCAGAAACCGGTTAATATTAAGAGTAATGTAGAAGAGAAAACTTTGAATATACCGAATTTCTTAAAAAAGTAGAAAACTGATTAAAATAAAAATGTAATAAAAAATAAAAGACATTTTGTAAACGCCGATATCGGCAATGACGTACAAGATGTCTTTTTTTGTTGCAAAATTTAACGGATTTATGTACCGATTGTGACAAAATTCTTTTCCTTCGGCTTTTATAATGGACTTAAGTTCATAGGTATTAAGGGGTTAAAAATGGTGTGTTATGACATTTACATAGAAAATTTTCTTCTTATAAGTTTCTGGATGGATTACCTGATTCTTAATCTCGTGAAAAAGCTGCTTGGTTGTTCTGCCACACAACGAAGACTTTTACTGGGAGCAGGTATCGGGGCTGTTTTGTCATCCTTCACCCTGTTTTTAATATCCCTTCCGTTTGTGATATGGGAGCTTGTTACATATATGGCTACGGGAATACTTATGCTTGTTTTTACATTCACAATAAAAAGCATGGCACTTTTAAAACGTGCCCTGACAGTGTTTTTTTCTGCACTGGTGTTTGTGGGAGGCGTATTGTCGCTTATATCTTCACACATACCGGAATTGATTCATTATGGCGGAAGTTACCTTACCGTTATCGGTATCGGTACTTTTTTTTGCATAAATATTATGCATTTTATACAAAAGGAACGTGAACGGGGTAAAAATACGTTATTTTCTGTCACATTAAGACAGGGAAATGTGCAGAAAACTTTGAGGGGACTGTGGGATACGGGAAATCATCTTACAGAACCTTTGAGTGGTAAGACAGTGAGTATTATTGAAGGGGAGATGATGGAAGAGTTGATTCGGACAATTCCGGAAGGGAGACTTAGAATTGTTCCGTTTCATAGTGTGGGATGTAAAAACGGGGTTATTTTGGCCTACAGGATTGATGAGATGACACTAAGAGATGGCTTGGGACATGACACTCTTATAAAAGAGCCGTATGTAGGCGTGTACGAAGGAAAAGTCAGTAAGCAGAATACATATCAGATAATATTGCCGTTTGATGCAATAGCTGAACTGAATTGAATAAAGAATAATTGCAGTATGGAGGAAAAGTATGGTACTAAAAGTGTCCTTACCGGGAAGCATGTCATTTAGATTTATACGAAGGGAACCGGGTTTGTTAAATAGCAAAAGCGGTGAAGTTCATTATATAGGAGGCGCAGAGGTGTTGCCACCGCCACTTCCGCCGGAAACAGAAAGTAAAATGATACATATTTTGGGAACGGAAAATGATGATGAAGCAAAGGCTATGCTCATCGAACATAATCTGAGACTGGTTGTGTATATAGCTAAAAAATTTGATAATACGGGGGTGGGCGTGGAAGATTTAATATCTATCGGAACGATTGGTCTTATAAAGTCAATTAATACTTTTAGGGCAGATAAAAATATAAAGCTTGCCACATATGCTTCCCGTTGCATCGAAAATGAAATACTGATGTATTTAAGACGAAATAATAAGACAAAGCTGGAAGTGTCCATTGATGAGCCGCTTAATGTAGACTGGGATGGTAATGAGTTATTGCTTTCAGATATTCTCGGAACCGATGAGGATGTAATATATAAAGACATTGAATCGCAGGCGGAGCGTAAGATGTTAAACCGGGCAATCAGAAAGCTTTCGGACAGGGAACGCTTAATAGTAAGTATGCGGTTCGGACTGGGGAGTGAAAGCGGTAACGAAATGACGCAAAAAGAGGTTGCCTGTATGCTCGGGATTTCGCAGTCTTATATTTCGAGGCTTGAAAAAAAGATAATGAAACGTTTGAAAAAGGAAATGATAAAATGTGAATAAATTTCAGGCCATCTGAGAATGATTTTAGTAGATAAAACTATTGGAGGATTCGAAAAGATGGCTCTGAATAAAGTTGAAATATGTGGTGTAAATACAGCAAAGCTTCCGGTCCTGAAAAATCAGGAAAAGGAAGCTTTGTTTGTCCGTATTGCCGAAGGAGATGAAGCGGCCCGGGAAGAGTTTATTAAAGGTAATTTACGGCTTGTATTAAGTGTAATAAAAAGATTTCAGGGAACAAATGAAAATGTAGATGATTTATTTCAAATAGGTGTCGTTGGTCTGATTAAAGCTATAGATCATTTTGATCCGTCTTTTGAAGTTAAGTTTTCTACCTATGCGGTACCGATGATTATTGGGGAAATAAGGCGTTTCCTTAGGGATAACAGTGCTATAAGGGTATCGCGTTCGCTTAAAGATATTGCATACAAAGCAATTTATGCAAAAGAAGCCTTTATGAAAAAGAATCAGCGCGAACCTTCCTTGACGGAAATAGCCGAGGAAATAAGTATGCCGAAGGAGGAAGTACTCTATGCCCTGGATGCCATACAAAATCCGATGAGTTTATATGAACCGGTATATACGGAAGGCGGAGATACCTTATATGTGATGGACCAGATCAGTGACAAAAAGAATAAAGAGGAACTTTGGGTAGAAAATATTTCCCTGATAGAAGCAATGAAAAAATTGGGAACCAGGGAACGGGAAATAATTACGTTGCGTTTTTTTGAAGGTAAGACACAAATGGAGGTTGCCGGTATGATTGGTATCTCACAGGCGCAGGTATCACGCCTTGAAAAAAATGCATTAAAAGTTATGAAAAATTATCTGATATAGTATTCTTTTCCTTTTCAAACATCATGACACAAAGTATAATATAAGATATTAATCTTATGGAGGCGTTTGGTTATGACGGAAGAAAAGAGAAGGGAACTAATCGGGCAGATGACGCTTGAAGAAAAGGTTTTAATGATTCACGGAAGTGAGTTATTCCGCACTAAGGGAGTGGAGAGACTTGGAATTCCTCCTTTTACTTTTTCAGATGGACCAATGGGGGTTCGTATCAACTTTGAACCGGATAAATGGATGCCGTGCGGAGCCGGTGCAGATAAGGTAACCTATCTGCCTTGCAATACAGCGCTTGCAGCTACATGGAATCGGGATATTGCCAGAAAAACAGGCGAAGTTTTGGGAAAAGAAACGCGTGGCAGAGGCAAGGATATGATTCTTGCACCAGGAATTAATATTCATCGTACGCCGCTTTGCGGACGTAATTTTGAGTATATGAGTGAAGACCCATGTCTTATTTCCGAGATGGTGGTTCCGTTGGTTGAAGGAATAGAATCTAATGATGTTTCTTCCTGTGTAAAGCATTTTGCGGCAAACAGCCAGGAAGAAGGAAGAATGTATGTTAATGTTGTTGCGGATGAACGTACATTGAATGAAATATATTACCCGGGATTTAAGGCAGCCGTGCAAAAAGCCGGTGCTAAAGGTATTATGGGTGCGTATAACCGGATTAACGGACCGCATTGTTGTCATAGTGACGAACTTTTGGAAAATCTTTTACGTAAAGATTGGGGCTTTACGGGACTTGTCGTATCTGACTGGGGTGGCGTGCACGATACCGTTGAAGCAGTCAACACGGGTATGGATGTGGAAATGAGTGTTACGGATAATTTTGATGAGTACTTTTTTGCCAACCCACTTATTAAAGCGGTAAAAGAGGGAAAAGTATCCGAGCAAGTAATTGATAAGAAAATTGAAAATATTCTTAGGGTAATGGATGAACTTCATATGCTCGAAGGTGAACGTAAGAGTGGTTCATACAATGATCTTGAAGATAAAGAAACCGTGCTTGAAGCTGCAAGGGAATCGGTAGTCCTACTTAAGAATGATAAAGGTTTGCTTCCGCTTAATAAGAAACCGGGTACCAAAATCTTGGTGGTAGGCGATAATGCAAACCGTCTTCAGTCACCTGGCGGCGGAAGCAGTGAGATTAATGCATTGTATGAGATTACGCCGCTTATGGGAATCACGATGCTTGCGGGCGGTAATGTGACGGTTTCCTTTAAACAGGGATATGAAGCTTATACAAGCGGAAATATATGGGATGCGGAACATACGCAGAATGCCGGTGAAGACAGTCAGGAAAACGGCCAGGCAGTAAGCCTTGAAGAGGATAATGCCGGTAGTAATAATTGTCAGCGCCTGTCCCTTGAACAGATTGAAAAAAATAAACGGCATGCAGATGAAGCCGTGGAAGCAGCTAAGGATGCCGATATTGTTATCTATGTGGGCGGATTAAATCATGAGCATGATACGGAAGGAAAAGACAGGAATGATATGAAACTTCCGTACGGACAGGATAAGCTTATTAACCGTCTCCTTGAAGTAAATAAGAATACGGTAATTGTAATGATGACAGGAAGCCCTGTGGATATGACGGCATGGCTTGATAGTGCAGACACACTGGTCCAGTATTATTATGCCGGCATGGAAGGCGGAAGGGCACTTGCCGATGTATTGTTTGGTAAAGTAAGTCCGTCCGGCAGATTGCCACAGACTTTCCCTTATAAGCTTAAAGACGTTAATATGACAAAAGAACAGTACCCGGGCGATAAGGACGTTCATTTTACGGAAGGCATCTTTGTCGGTTACCGTTACTATGAGACCCGGAATGTACCGGTAGCGTTCCCGTTTGGATATGGTTTGTCATATTCGGATTTTAAATATGACAATTTGACGGTTACAGATAAGAGCAGTGTGGAAGAAGCAAGCTTTTTGGTTAATGTGGACGTTACTAATGCTGGTAAGGTTAAAGCGGCTGATGTAATACAGGTATACGTACGGGCACTTGATAATTCCATGAACAGACCTATCCGGGAACTTAGAGGATTTGATAAAGTCCTGCTTGATATGAACGAGAAAAAGACGGTTTCCATAACCCTTAACGAGGAGGCCTTTACTTATTTTGATGTGGAGAAGGGATGCTTCTTTGCGCCGAAGGGTGAGTATGAAATTACCGTACAAAAAAATGCGCATGAAATTATGTTAAGTAAGATTGTAACACTGAAGGAAGATTATACAGTGGCCCGTTAAACGGTATAAATATTAAGAACTCCGAATACGTTGTATTAAGTTATCAACGACAGGAGTTCTTTTTATGCGCTTTTCCGAGTTTAAAATGAAGGAAGTAATAAATATTAGGGATTGCAGGAAATTAGGGCATGTATGCGATTTGGAATTTGATGAATGCAGCGGACAAATTAAGATGCTTATAGTACCGGGAAAGGGAAAATGGACCAATTTCTTTGGTACGGAACCGGATGTCCTTATCTTTTATAAGGATATCAGACAGATAGGACCGGATATTATTTTAGTTGACATAAATTGCTAAATCTTTTATAATAACGGTGGTTATGTATTTTTAGGGAAGTAAACTTAAAAAGGGATAATGGAGGAAAAAAGATGAAATGTCCGTTTTGTGGTCATGAGAATACGAGAGTAATCGATTCAAGACCTGCTGAGGAAAACAACTCTATCAGAAGAAGAAGAGTATGCGATGAATGTGATAAGAGATTTACTACTTATGAGAAGGTTGAGACGATTCCGTTAATCGTAATTAAGAAGGACAATAACAGGGAGACATACGATCGAAGCAAGATTGAGGCAGGTGTACTTCGTGCATGCCATAAGAGACCGGTAAGTGCTTCCCAGATTACACAGCTTATTGATGAGGTTGAAACTGAAATTTTCAACATGGAAGAAAAAGAAATTCCAAGTATGATTATCGGTGAAATCGTAATGAATAAGCTTAAAGACCTTGAAGCGGTAGCTTATGTACGATTTGCATCCGTATACAGGGAGTTTAAAGATATTAATTCTTTTATGGATGAATTAAAAAAAGTACTTGATAAAAATTAAAAAGTGTTATACAACATATAAGGATGTATTGTGATGGGTGAAGCCGACTGCTTAGCGGTTATCATTTTAAGCGGTACATTACATAATTTCATATAGAAAAGAGAGGATAACACATGAAAAAGAGAGTATTACTTGTGTTAATGACACTGGCTATTGCACTGAGTGGTTGCTCAGGTGATAAGAAGGGTGGAAAGGCAGACGACAGTCGTGCCAAATCTTCTGCAATTACTATCGGTATCCCGCAGGATGTTGAGGAAAGTCTTGACCCTCATGAAATCGTTGCTGCAGGAACGAAGGAGATTCTTTTCAACATTTATGAAGGACTCTTAAAACCGGATAGTGATGGAAATCTTGTCCCTGCAATTGCAAGCAGTTACAAAGTCAGTGACGACAAATTAACTTACACTTTTACATTAAGAGAGGGTGTAAAGTTCCATGATGGCTCGTTGCTTACAGCGCAGGACGTTAAGTTTTCAATTGATAAATGCGCCGATACCAGCGACGGAGCGCCGTTGGTAAAGGCGTTTTCTAATATTAAGGAAGTTGTAATTGTTGATGAGACAACGGTAGAAATTAAGCTTAATGAGCAGGATCCGGAGTTCCTTATCAATATGACAACCGCTATTATTCCGGCAAGCAATGAAAATCCGGCTTCGGTCGCTATCGGAACCGGACCATACAAGTTCGTATCAAGATCACCACAGGAGAACTTCATCGTAACAAGATTTGATGATTACTGGGGCGGTGCAGCCAATATTAAGGATGTAACGTTTAAGGTAGTTGCTGATTCCGATATGATTGTAATGAACTTAAAGGGTGGAGCAATTGACATGTTCTGCCGTATTACATCAACTCAGGCCGCTGAATTAGAGGGAAGCGGATATGATGTGTCTGAAGGAACCATGAATCTGGTTCAGGCGATGTATCTTAATAATGATGTAGAACCGTTTAACAATAAGCTTGTACGTCAGGCACTTTGCTATGCGATAGACAGAGCAGCCATCATTGATTTTATGGCAGACGGCAAAGGTACAATTATCGGAAGCAGTATGTTCCCTGCATTTGGAAAGTACTATATGAGTGAGCTTTCCGATTATTACAAATATGATGTAGAGAAAGCGAAGGACCTTTTAAAACAGGCCGGCTATGAAAAAGGATTTTCCTTTAAGATAACCGTACCATCCAACTATCAGCAGCATGTTGATACGGCACAGGTTATTGTCGAGCAGTTAAAGGAAATTAATGTAACAGCTGAAATACAGCTTGTAGAGTGGGATACATGGTTAAGCGATGCTTATATCGGACGTAACTATGAAGCTACGGTAGTAGGCGTTGATGCTTCTACCATGACAGCAAGTGCCCTGCTTTCAAGATTTACCAGTTCAGCAAAGAACAACTTCATTAATTACAAGAGCGATGCATATGACAAGGCATTTGAAAATGCACAGTCAACAGCAGACGATGCAGAACAGGTTAAGTATTACAAAGAGTGTCAGACTTACCTTACAGAAGATGCTGCCAATGTATATATCCAGGATATGGCAAATCTTGTTGCATTAAATAACAATTACGGTGGATACAAATTCTATCCGCTTTACATCATTGATTTATATTCTTTATATGTAAAATAAGCGTAACTAAATAACTTAAATAACTGAAATAAATTTTCAGTAATGAACAAATGGTAGGAGATGAGAAAGATGAATGCAAAGTATATTATCAAAAAATTAATTACAATGCTATTTACCCTATTTCTCATCTCCTTTTTTGTGTTTGTAGCCTTTGCGGTTATTCCGGGGGATCCTGCGTTATCCAAATTAGGAACGGAAGCGACACCGGAACAGCTTGAGGCATTAAGAAATGAAATGGGACTTAATGACCCGTTTTTTGTAAGATACATAAATTGGGTTAAGGATTTCTTTTCCGGCGGAATGGGACAATCCTATAACTATAATATGTCAGTTTCGGCATTAATTCTTGATAAACTGCCGATAACACTTACTTTATCTTTTATATCATTTATTCTTGTGGTTGGCATTTCCCTTTTCCTTGGTTTATATGCCGTAAGACATGAAGGGAAATGGATTGACAGGATTATAGTGGTGGCAAACCAGGTTGTAATGGCAATACCGCCGTTTTTCGCAGGAATATTGATAAGCTATGTGTTTGGTCTTTTGTTAAAATGGTTCACACCGGGAAATTATGTGAATTATGATAAAGACATCTTTGCGTTTGTCGGGTATCTGATTGCGCCGGCAATAGCAATTGCGTTACCGAAAATTGCCATGTCTGCTAAACTGCTCAGAAGTTCACTTTTGGAAGAAGCAGACAAGGATTATATAAGAACAGCGTACAGCAGGGGTAATTCTACGAAACAGGTGCTTTACCGCCATGCGTTAAAAAATGCGCTGATACCAATGATTACTTTCTGGGCAATGGTGTTTACGGATTTATTTGCCGGAAGTGTTGTTATAGAGCAGGTATTCGGCATACCGGGTCTTGGAAGAATTCTGTTAGTTTCTATTTCTAACAGGGATTATCCGGTAGTGGAAGCAATTATTGTTTTACTTGCTTTTGTAATTATATTAGTAAACATGTTAGTAGATATTATTTACAGGATTGTTGACCCGAGGATGAGACAGAGCAGATGAAAAAGTTCATGTTAGCAAGGAAAGGAAATCTTAACTTCATAATTGGATGTACCATTACAACGGTTATGTTACTGTTTATTCTGGTCGGGTTTGTTTATACACCGTATGACCCGAATAAAATGAGTGCTGCCGATAAGCTTTCCGGTTTGTCCTTAAAGCATCCTTTTGGTTGTGACCAGTTTGGCAGGGATATATTAAGCCGTGTAATGGAAGGCGCGGGAACCACCTTTTTGATTGCCCTCGGTACCGTAGTGATTGGCGCTGTGGTGGGAATGATTATCGGTGCACTGACAGGATATTTCGGTGGTATTTTTGATGAAATACTGATGCGTATTAATGATGCCATATTTGCTTTCCCAAGCATACTGTTAGCCCTTTTGTTTATCAGTTTGTTCGGAAGCGGTAAATACAATGTCATGATATCTCTCGGAATAGCCTTTTTCCCGAGTTTTGCCCGTGTCGTCAGGGGAGAGTTTTTAAGGCAGAAAAATCTGGATTATGTAAAAAGTGCGAAGATGGCAGGAGCAGGGAATTTCAGAATTATCTTTGTTCATATATTACCTAATATTTTCCCGGTATTGTTATCTTCATTTATGATAGGTTTTAATAATGCGGTTTTAGCGGAAGCGAGTTTAAGCTACTTAAGTATTGGTGTACAACCGCCGGACCCGAGTCTGGGACGTATGCTTTCAGAATCGCAGAGTTATTTGTTTAGCGCCCCTTGGTATGCAATTGCACCGGGCGTGACAATTGTTTTATTGATTTTAGGTTTTGCATTAATGGCCGAAGGACTTAAGCCCGGCAAAAAATAGTAAGGTATACGGATGAAAGGAGAGGTGTTTCATGTTATTGGAAGTAGAAAATTTAAATATTGAATTTCACGACCACCTCGTGCCGGAGACTGTCGTTTATGATTTTGATCTTAAGATGGATAAAGGCGAAATTGTAGGTCTTGTTGGGGAATCCGGTTCCGGAAAGACGATGAGTGCCCTTGCTATTGCCGGTTTGTTAAGACGGCATGATATGCAAAAACGCGGTAAGATTATTTTTAACGGAATTAACCTTTTGGAATGCAGCCGTAGAGTGCTTAGAGCTTTCCAGGGGGATGAAATAAGTATGGTATTCCAGGAGCCGATGACCTCTTTAAATCCGGTTAAGAAAATCGGCTGGCAGGTTGAAGAGCCGTTGCGTCTGCATACCACAATGACAAAGGCAGAACGGAAAGTACGGGCGCTTCAAGTACTTCAGGATGTAGAACTTGATAATCCGGAGCGGGTATATAATTCTTATCCGCATGAACTTTCGGGCGGAATGCGCCAGAGAGTAATGATTGCAGCTGCCATGATATCAAATCCGCGACTCTTGATTGCGGATGAACCGACAACGGCACTGGATGTAACTATACAGGCTGAAATCATTGAATTGCTTAAACGCATTAATAAGGAAAAGAAGACAGCCATATTGTTTATCTCGCATGATTTGAGTCTGGTGCGAAAACTGTGCCACAGGGTACTGGTAATGAAAAACGGGTATGTCGTGGAGCAGAATACGGCACAGGAGTTGTTTGATAATCCAAAAGAAGAATATACCAAGCATTTGATCAATGCAATACCAACTTGTGATAAGAAGAAGTATATGGAGAATGTATGAGTGAGAGGATTCTGACCGTAGAAAAACTGAATGTTTACTACCGCAATGAGGGCAAACTTTTCCGTAGGAAAAAGGATGAAAAGCATGCGGTAAAAGACGCCGATCTATATGTGGATAAGGGAGAAATAGTAGGCCTCATAGGAGAAAGCGGTTGCGGTAAGTCAACACTTGCCAAAGCTGTGATGGGAATGATTCCTTATCAAAGCGGAACGGTTACCTTAGAGGATAAACATCCCCAAATGGTGTTTCAGGACCCATTCGGTTCCCTGAATCCGGCTAAAAAGATTGGTTTCATATTGCGGGAGCCGCTTCGCAATCTGACGGAAATGACGGCAGAAGAACAATCGGAAGCTGTTAAGAAGATGCTTGCGCGTGTAGGGCTTGAAGAAAAATATGAAGAGCATTATCCGAAAGAGTTATCCGGCGGTCAAAGGCAAAGGGTGGCTATCGCGAATGCCCTTATGATAAAGCCAAAGCTTGTTATAGCGGACGAACCGGTTTCGGCATTGGATGTAACCATTCAGGAACAGGTGTTACGGTTGCTTCTTTCATTAAAAGAGGAGATGGATTTATCCATGATATTTATTACCCATGATTTACGTGTGGCATATCAGGTATGTAACCGGATATTGGTTATGAAGGACGGGGTAATTGTGGAACAAGGGGAAGTAGAAGAATTGTATAGAAATCCCCAACATGAATATACGAAAAAATTATTGGCTGCAGCGGATATTGAACTCTAATGTTTTTTAAATAACTGCCGATATTATATTTAGCTTTTCTACTTGCAATATATGGAAAATGCGATATAATTGAAATGTAACTACATTATGTTAACATGAATGTATGTAAGGTGGTGAGGTAAAGTGGCAATTGATGCTATCAGCAATTATGGTGGATTACTTAATTCTTATGCTTTTCAATCGATAAAAACAGTCGATGTTGATACGGTAAAAGAACAGGATAAGTTACGTGAGCAGGAAGATAAGCTGGTAAACAGTTTAGACGGCTTAAAACAATCCTATGAGATGCCATATCAGGTTGATAACCGAAGCAGAAGTGCCAACCTCGAAGATGTTTCTCTTACTATGCAGACCGGGAAAGATTTGGATTTCCTCGGAAGAGAGAGCGGTATTGAGTTTCTGGATATGGAAAAAGAAATATCCAACCTTCAAAGAGATGCCATTTTGCAGGACTACCAATATTTTGTGGGAAGTGTTAATGATGTTATGTACGATAATACGGAGGGTGTTGTACTTCGTAAATAATGTATATATTTATTAAATAGTGAATATGAATGTATGAAGAACACCTTGCAACCATGTAAGGTGTTCTGTTAATATATATAAGGAATTTTGCATATATTTATACACGCTATTAAGGTATGCGATGAATGGAGAATGGATCATGTTTAAAAGATTTTATCCGGATGAAACCCCTGATAAAGTAACCGATATTAATTTTGAAGAAATGTATCGTTTAGGATACAGGGGTGTTATTTTTGATATAGACAACACGTTGGTGGAGCATGGAATGCCGGCAACGGAAGCAAATAAATTGTTTTTTGCAAAGTTAAAAGAGATTGGAATGAAGGTCATGTTCCTTTCCAATAATAAAGAACCCAGAGTGAAGTCGTTTAGGGATGCAGTGGGATATGGGGATTATATCTACAAAGCAGGAAAACCGAATACGGCTAATTATTTTGAAGCAATGAAGCGGATGGGGACAGGTGAGGATAATACTTTTTTTGTGGGCGACCAGCTGTTTACCGATGTATGGGGCGCCAAGAAAGCCGGAATCCGTACGTATCTTGTGAAACCGATTGATAAAAAAGAAGAGATTCAGATTGTGTTAAAACGTATCCTTGAAAAACCGGTTTTGTGGTCTTATAAAAGAAGTAAAAAGTCGAAATAATGCAGGAGTAACATAGATGGAAAATATTAATGGAAGCACTAAAGTTTTGGGTCTTATAGGGAATCCGGTAGAGCATACATTATCACCGCTTATCCATAATACACTGGCAAAGATGTATGGAATCAATATGGTTTATGTTCCTTTTCATGTTAAAGAGAATTTAAGTGCAGCGGTTAAAGGCGCATTACATCTTAACATACAGGGACTTAATGTGACGGTTCCTTACAAAAGTGATGTCATAGAGTGTATTGACAAAATCGACCCACTTGCAGAACGGATAGGCGCGGTTAATACGCTTGTAAAATGCGAAGAAGGATTTACCGGCTATAATACAGATATGTTGGGATTGTACCGTTCCTTGCAAAGGGAAGGAATTGAGATAAAAGGGCAGGATATCATTATTGTGGGTGCCGGCGGTGTGGCAAGAGCCGTTGCCGTTATGTGTGCGTCATACGGCGCCAACAAGTTATATATAATGAACCGGACGATTGAAAAGGCACAGATGATTGCTGACGAGATAAACGGGCTTAACACAGGGTGTGAAACGGTAGTGATGCGTCTTACGGATACAGATATGATACCCGACAAGAAGCATCTTGCCATACAGTGTACGAGCATTGGTTTGCATCCGGATTGTGATAAGGTTCCGGTTACGGACAAGCAGTTTTATAAAAAAATACATACAGGTTATGATCTGATTTATAAACCGACCGAAACCATGTTTATGAAATATGTTAAGGAAGCCGGCGGTAATACATATAACGGACTTAGGATGCTTCTTTATCAGGGCATTATCGCATTTGAACTTTGGAATCAGGTATCGGTAAAAGACGAAGATGCGGATGCCGTTCTTAAGCTTATGGAGGCACAGTAATGGGAATTGTATTAGTAGGATATATGGGCTGTGGAAAGTCAACGGTTGGAAAACGTTTGTCTGAAAAAACAGGAATGTTATTGCTGGATGCGGATAAAGAGATAGAGAATAAGGAAAAAAGGACCATCAGTGAGATATTTGCAACCGAAGGTGAGGAATACTTTAGAAGGCTTGAAACAGAATATCTGGTTACGCTTAAAAACAGTGATATGAATTTTATTCTTTCTACAGGTGGCGGAATGCCCGTACGGGAAGAAAACAGGGTATTATTAAAAGCTTTGGGGACGGTGTTCTATCTTAAAGCGGGAGCAGATACCATTTATTCCCATATAAAAGGGGATACTACACGGCCGCTTCTTCAATGTGATGATCCGCTTGCGAAGATTAAATCTATGCTTGTAAGCCGTGAACCTTATTATATGGATGCGGCAGATGCGGTTATAGAAACGGATGGTAAGAATATTAATGCCGTAATTAATGAAATAAATGAGATACTTAACCGGGAAGGAACAAGGAAATGAAAATATTAGTTATTAACGGTCCGAATCTTAATTTTTTAGGGATACGTGAAAAAAACATATATGGGAACCAGGATTATGAATACTTGAAAAAAATAATTCAGGATAAGGCAGAAGAAACCCAAAATGAAATCGAAGTATATCAATCCAATCATGAGGGTGCCATTATCGATAGAATCCAGGATGCCTATTTTGACGGTACGGAGGGAATTGTTATTAATCCGGGAGCATATACGCATTACAGCTACGCAATTCATGATGCACTTAAGAGTATTACGGTGCCAAAGGTTGAAATTCATATTTCGGATATTACAAGCAGAGAAGCGTTTAGAAAGGTCTCCGTAACCGCTCCGGCATGCGATGCACAGATATACGGAAGGGGTTTACAGGGGTATTTGGATGCTATTGATATGGTTTTATCAAAAAACTGTTGAAAAAGTGTATTATTTAGGATAAACTATTAAGGAATTATAACGTGACAATTTTAGGAGGATTTTTGTATGATTTCTGCAGGTGATTTCAGAAATGGTATTACGATTGAATATGATGGAAATATTTTTCAGATTATTGAGTTCCAGCATGTTAAGCCGGGAAAAGGAGCAGCATTCGTAAGAACCAAGTTGAAAAACATCAAGAGTGGCGGTGTGGTTGAAAAAACTTTCAGACCAACTGAGAAATGCCCTCAAGCACGTATCGATAGAAAAGATATGCAATACTTATATTCTGATGGAGAATTATATAACTTCATGGATGTTGAGACATATGATCAGGTTGCACTTAACGCTGATGCTGTAGGTGATGCAATGAAGTTTGTTAAAGAGAACGAAATGGTTAAGATGTGCTCCCATAACGGAAGCGTATTCTCAGTTGAACCACCTCTCTTTGTAGAACTTGAGATTACAGAGACAGAGCCCGGCTTTAAGGGTGATACAGCAACAGGTGCTACAAAGCCTGCAATTGTTGAAACAGGTGCTCAGGTATCCGTTCCGTTGTTCGTAGAACAGGGTGATAAGATTAAAATTGATACAAGAACAGGTGAATACCTTTCAAGAGTTTAATTCTTATCGGGAACATATTGCATAGCAGATATTAGATAAGCTTAAAAGACAATGAGTATATTTCATTGTCTTTTTTTGTTGCAATTATAAAAATGGAGTGTATGCAAAATGAATAATAATATTAATGAAATAAAAATGTTAAGAGAAGATTTCTTTAACCATATCGTTATGTATATGGATAAAAACTGTAATGAAGGAGAAAAAGCCAAGATACAGTATGTCACTAAAAATAACGGGGTTATTTTGCCGGGACTTATAGTGAAATCACCCGGAAGAAAAATTACACCGACCATATATCTTAATTCGTTTTACGAGGATTATATGCGCGGGAAAAGCATTGAAATGATTGAGTACGAAGTACTAAAATGCTACAGGGATAATTTGATTGATAATGATAACCTTATGGACTTTTTTGCGGAATATGAAGCGGTAAAAAGAAGAATCTGCTATAAAGTCATTTCCAAAGAACGGAATGCCGATTTACTGAGAGAGGTTCCGTATATAGAGTTTCTGGACTTGGCGGTAGTGTTTTTTTACAGTATTGATCTTGAGGAAGTAGAAGGGGCGAGTGTATTAATTAAGAACAGTCACTTAACCTTGTGGGGAATAGATAAGGAAGCACTTATAAAGGATGCCCTTTATAACACGCCACGCCTTTATAAACCCGTTATCCGTTCCATGAAAGATATTATTACGCAAATGATGTTTGAGGATGGAGAAGCGTCTGCTTATCCGATCCCTAATCCGTGCCCGATGTATGTAGTAACCAATCAAAACAGCGTATTCGGCGCTTCTGTAATTTTCTATTCTGATTTATCAAAACTCTTTCCTTTTCAGGAAAAAGATTACTATATTCTTCCAAGCAGTATTCACGAACTTATTATTTTGCCGGCAGAAGACATTGAGGATGTGCAGGAATTAAGACACATGGTACAAGAGGTAAACTGCACGCAGGTGCCGGTTTGCGACATTTTGTCGGATAATGTTTATTATTATTCTTATAAGGATAATTCGGTAAAAATTACCGGCTAATATCTTATAAAAATCGTAGGGTATCCTCCTGATGTATACAAAGAAGCCTTGCTTTTTTGGCGATAAGATTGTAATATATTTGGGAGGGTATTTTGCACCCGTAGTATAACGGATAAAACGTAGGCCTCCGACGCCTTTGATGCTGGTTCGATTCCAGTCGGGTGCATTTTTTATGATTACATTTATTTGATTAAATATAGAGGAAGGATACGCAATGAAGAAAAAGGTTAAAAAACCAAGTCAGACAATGAAGTTTAAAGAGCCTAAACTTAAAACTCCGAAGTCTTATTCTACCCGTCGTCTGACAAAGCGTATATTTGATTGGCTGAAAGATTATTACAGGGTAATGATTCCGTCCCTGTTGTGTATAGCATTAATTGTAGTGATTATTTTCATCCTTTTACAAAAGAAGGAGGATGCTGCCAATGCCGTTGCCGATAACGAAGTGGAACAGGTTGAAACGGTAGTAACCGATTATGAAGTACCGGTAGTTCCTTTGGAAGAGAATGCTTACGATGCACTCAATCAGTTTGTTACAATCTATTATACAGCTATGGCGGATGGGGATACACTGATGTATGACGCTCTTAGGGACGAAACCGATGAGGTTGAGTTAATAAGCATGGAGATGAAGAGTAAATACATCGACAGTTATCAGAATATATCATGCTATACCAAGCCGGGACCGTTAGAAAATACGTATGTAGCGTTTGTATATTTTGACGTTAAATTCACCGGTGTGGAGACATTGGCACCGGGTCTTAATACCATGTATATCTGTACGGATGAAGAAGGTTCACTGTACGTAGGTGCAGAAGCAGAGGATGAGAAGGTAACTGCCTATATAGAAGAAATTGTTAAGCAGGATGATGTAACGGATTTATTTAATAAAGTTCAGGTTAATTATACGGAAATTGTGGATAGCAGTGAAGAATTGAAACAGTTCCTTGATGAGTTATCTACAAACCTTAAGATTGACGTAGGTGAAGCACTGGCTAAGCTTGAGGCAGAGCAGGCAGGCGTTACGGATAATCCGGATAATAACGGACAGCAAGTTGAAAATCCGGGCGGAAATACCGAGGTAACGGACCCTAATGATACACAGGTTCCTGATGTGACGGTTCCGGAAGTGGAAATGGTAAAAGCTAAGGATAAGGTTAATGTAAGAAAAGATGCTACTACCAGTTCTAAAAAACTTGGAACAGCATCCAAGGGAGAGATTTATGTCCGTCTTGAAGCATTGGATAATGGCTGGAGTAAGATAAAATATGGTGATACGGAAGCATACATCATGTCTAAGTATCTGGATGTTGTAGTAGATGTTATCGGTTCGGTTAAGGTGCTTGAGAACGTGAATGTCCGTGCAAGTGCAAGTCCGCAGGCGACCAAGCTTGGCGTAGCGTATACCGGAGAAGTGTTTGATCTTCTTGAAGAAATCGGAAACGGTTGGAGTAAGATAGTATATAACGGCGAAACGGCTTATATTAAATCTGAATATCTGAAGAGAAATTAGTAAGAACCCGTTATTTTTCAGTATTTATGACAATACTGAAAAGTAGCGGGATTTTTGTTTGCTAAAAATATAGTCAGGAGGATATTCGGAATAATATGAACAAATCAGATATTGAAGTATACAAGGATATACAAAAGAACGCAGAGAGGGCAATGAAGTCAATCGATGCTTTGCAGGATAAAGTATATGACAGGGATATGGCATCCTTGCTGATACGTCAAAACATGCAATATGCCAATCTCCGTAATAAAGCAATCAGTAAGATGGTCGATGCACATTCAGACACATATCATTCTTCTGCATTTACCGATTTTCTTATTAAAGGTGCAATACAGGTTAATACACTGTTTAATACAAGTACAAGTCATATAGCGGAATTAATGATTCAGGCAAACAGTAAAGGGCTTATGTATATGTGGAAGTCACTTAATATGCATGGAAGACTTGCAAAAGAAGCGGTAGAATTTGCGGATGAATTTATACAATTGGAAGAAAAGAATATAAGAATACTAAGGGAATATTTGTAAGAAAAAAACGGGAGCGTAGCTCCCGTCGATGCGTTGTTAAATTAGCAGATTCTTTCAAATACCATAGTGGCCTGAATTCTGTCACCACCGCCGAAACCTTTACTTCCGCCGCTTGCTGTTGAAATAGTATGTAAGCGGTAACCTTGCTGTGCCTGTGCATTAATTACATCTTCAAGTTCGGTTAAGTTTCCGGAACCGGTTCCTAAAAACTTTTCTTTTAATGTTACCTGAAGTACCACATACTGACGCTGCATGCCGGATGCAGTTGAATAAGTTGATTGTTGTTGCCAATTGTCCATAAGACCCATGAATCCTCCTCCTTATACAAAATAAATATATTTTGCTATATATTTTACATTACATGCATAAAAATACTTAATATAGTTAATTTTGTCAATAAAGTTAAGAAAATTTAACCTATATTTGTATGGTATTATAATTGTATACATGTATAAAACTTATTGCAAGATTTTGAATACTATATTATAATGTGAAATGGTTTAATAAAAGTATTATTAATACATGAATTATTTAATGGAAATAAGGAGGACATTTATATGTCATATGTTGATGAAGTCTACAGCATGGTTGTAGAGAAAAATCCTGCACAGCCTGAATTCCATCAGGCAGTAAAAGAGGTTCTTGAGTCATTAAGAGTCGTAATTGAAGCAAATGAGGAAGCATACAGAAGAGATGCTTTACTTGAAAGAATAGTAACACCTGAAAGACAGATTTTATTCAGAGTACCTTGGGTAGATGATAAGGGTCAGGTTCAGGTTAATAACGGATATCGTGTACAGTTTAACAGTGCTATCGGACCTTACAAGGGAGGTATCCGTCTTCACCCATCCGTAAACCTTGGTATTATTAAGTTCCTTGGTTTCGAGCAGATTTTCAAAAACTCATTAACAGGTCTTCCTATCGGTGGTGGTAAAGGTGGTAGTGATTTCGATCCTAAGGGAAAATCAGACAGAGAAATCATGGCATTCTGCCAGAGCTTCATCACTGAATTATATAAATACATTGGTGCTGATACAGACGTTCCTGCCGGAGATATCGGAACAGGTGCAAGAGAAATCGGATATATGTATGGTCAGTACAAGAGAATTAAAGACGTATATGAAGGAGTTCTTACAGGTAAGGGACTTTCATACGGTGGTTCTCTTGCAAGAAAAGAAGCAACAGGTTACGGATTATTATACCTTACAAACGAAATGTTAAAGTGCAACGGAAAAGCACTTGCCGGTATGACAGTTGCAATTTCAGGTTCAGGTAATGTTGCTATTTACGCTGCTGAAAAAGCTACACAGCTTGGCGCTAAGGTTGTTACAGTATCTGACTCCACAGGTTGGGTATATGATAAAGACGGTATTGACCTTGCATTATTAAAAGAAGTAAAAGAAGTTAAGAGAGCAAGATTAACAGAGTATGCTGCAAATAGACCAAGTGCAGAGTATCATGATAAAGCTACAGAGGGAACCAGCGTATGGTCTGTTAAGGTTGACGTTGCACTTCCTTGTGCAACACAGAACGAGTTACTTCTTGATGATGCAAAAGCATTGGTTGCAAACGGTGTTACTGCTGTATGTGAAGGTGCTAATATGCCTACTACATTAGAAGCTACAGAGTACTTACAGAAGAACGGAGTTCTTTTTGTACCTGGTAAAGCTGCTAACGCAGGTGGTGTTGCTACATCCGCTCTTGAAATGAGCCAGAACTCAGAGAGATTAAGCTGGTCATTCGAAGAAGTAGACAGCAAGTTACAGACAATCATGGTTAACATTTTCCATAACCTTGATAATGCAGCTAAGAAGTTTGGTATGGACGGTAACTATGTTGCCGGTGCTAATATCGCAGGCTTCTTAAAAGTAGCTGAGGCTATGACCGCACAAGGAATTGTGTAACAATTCCTTGTGGTATCGTATAACAATTCCTTGTGGTATTGTATAACGTTTACATTATTAATAGTTAGTTTTTAGACCCCGGAACGTTAGTTTCCGGGGTTTTTGTATGGTATTCACAGAAGCGGTTAATATTTTTCTGCATTTTTGCCGATATATATATTGTTACAAGGATGTATCGTTTTTCATAAGGATGTGATAAGATGAAAATAGCAGAAGCAAGACAACTTTATAATGCAGAGATACGGTCATATCGGGAACAACAGGCTATTCTTAACAAGGAAAAGCAGGAACTTGATAAGAAGATTAAGCTGACACCGGATGGAAAGACCATTTATGCAAATGAAGCGGCACAATTGGAACTTACTATAACAGCTGTTAAAGAAAAGCAAAATGAATATCAAGACTACATGGATAAGCTGATAGAGCAATGGACAGCAACTGCCAATGTGGAGGCGGCTAAACAACAAGGGGAGGCAATGGAGGAATATGCCGAAGACCTTGGAAAGATTATGGAAGTTGCACGGAGAATTATGCATGGGGATATTGTCCCGGCGACAGATGAGAAAAAGCTGATGGAATACAGTATGGAGATGTACCAGGCGGCTAAGAATATTGGGGCGATGGCAAGACGTAAGGAAAGAGAAGAACATGATTCTCTTTGGGATGATGACGAAAAAGAAACTGTAAATGCAGATCCGCTTGATATAGCAGATAATCAGGAAGCCTTTACAGAAGGACCTGAAATAGTAGCAGTGGCGGATACAATGGCGTCGGCAACTATGCCGGCAACCGATGAATAAGTGGGGGAATGGGATGAAAATTAATGATTTAAATGCTGTTAACACACAAAATGCAGTACCTAAAACAGTGCAGGCAAATGATTCTGTAAGTAAAAATATTCAAACACAGATTATTAATGCGCAAAAGAAACTGCAGGATTTGTCTTCCAATGAAGAATTATCTATGGAAGAAAAAATGAAGCGGCGTCAGGAAATTCTTAAAGAGATTAGTGATTTGCATAATCAATTAAGACAACATCAGCTTGAGCAACGTAAAGAGAAGCAGGAGATGAAAGGTAGTGCGGATGTACTTACCCCTTTTGCAGAAGATAAGACGGAAGAAAAAGAAAAACCGGAAGAACAAAAGAGTGGTTTGTCGGCGCAAAGCATGATGTCCATGATTTCAGCGGACGCAGCACAAATGCAGGCCCGTGTGCAGGGAAGCGTTTCATTAAAGCTGGAAGGGCGGATTAATGTCCTGGAATCTGAAATTAAGTTGGATTCCATGCGCGGTAACGTTGAAGCCAAAGAGGAAGAATTACATAAACTTGAAGATAAAGCGAATAAAGCATTTACCTCACAAATGGAAACTATTGCAGAGGCTAACAAACAGGCAAATGCATCTAAGGATGAAGAAAAAGAAGATATAAAAATCAGTATAAATTAAGTGTAAATGATACATAAGTTTAAAAAAGCAATCTGAATTAATAATTCGGGTTGCTTTTTTAATAGAAAAATACCCGTGTTGTATACAATGTGGTAAATTGCAAAGACTAATGAAAAAGAACAGAGGTTAATAATATGACAGTTACCGATGATATAAAGTATGTGGGTGTTAATGACCACACGATTGATTTGTTTGAAGGAATATATAAAGTTCCTAACGGAATGGCATACAATTCCTATGTGATTTTGGATGAGAAGGTGGCGGTAATTGACACGGTTGAAGTTGGTTTTACTACGGCGTGGCTTAGTAATATTGAAAATGTCCTTAAAGACAGAAAACCGGATTATCTCATTATTCAGCATATGGAGCCGGACCATTCTGCCAACATTAAAAATTTTGTAAACAAATATCCTGATGTTACGTTGGTGGCATCTCAAAAAGCCTTTTCCATGATGACAAATTTTTACGGTATTGATGTTTCAGAAAACATTATAGCGGTAGCGGATGGAGATATGCTGTTTTTAGGAACACACATTTTAATATTTGCGGTAGCTCCTATGGTGCATTGGCCGGAGGTTATTGTGACGTATGACAGTACGGATAAAGTTCTTTTTTCCGCAGATGGTTTTGGTAAATTCGGTGCACTGGATGCCGATGAAGAATGGCTTCATGAAGCAAGGCGTTATTATATTGGGATTGTCGGAAAATATGGATTTTATACGGGAAAATTATTAACGAAGTTAAGCGCCTGGGAGGTTAATATAATATGCCCGCTGCATGGTCCGGTTTTAAAGGATAATATTGCATATTATGTGGAATTATATACGAAATGGTCAAACTATGAACCGGAAGAAGAGGGTGTGGTAATTGCCTATACTTCCGTTTACGGAAATACAAAAAAAGCGGTGTTTACATTGCGGGATAAGTTGGAAGAAAGAGGTTTAAAGAAAATAATAGTCCATGATTTGGCAAGATGTGATATGTCAGTGGCGGTGGCGGATGCTTTTCGTTATAACCGGCTGGTGCTTGCAACGACAACCTATAATGCACAAATCTTTCCGCCGATGCGGGAATTTATCAATGAACTTACAGAAAGAAATTACGCTAACCGGGTGGTAGCACTTATTGAAAACGGAAGCTGGGCACCTATTGCGGCTAAAATCATGAAAGAAAAACTGGAAAAGAGTAATAACATAAGTTTTGCAAATCATTCCGTAAGAATATTGTCAGCACTTAATGAGGAAAGTATAAAACAGCTTGATGAACTGGCAGATGAATTATTAAAGAAGTAAAGAAGTAAAGAAGTAATGAAATAATGAAATTATGGTAAATGATATTGGAGGTATCAGAAAATGAAATATGTATGTGATGTATGCGGATGGGTTTACGATGAGGAGAAAGGTGCGCCGGATTTAGGAATAGCACCCGGAACCAAATTTGAAGAGTTACCGGAAGAATTTATCTGCCAGTTATGTTCGGTGGGAAAAGAATGCTTTAGAGAGGTAGATGAATAGTGGCACAGGAAATAAGTAATACTTCCGGATTAATGGAGAAGTTAAATAAAGGTAAGGCTTATTATGAAATCCGTTTGGAGAGTATCGGTGGGTTGGGTGCCAACTTGTGCGGAAAAATGCTGGGAGAATTGGGATTAAAATATCTGAATGTCAACAGCAGTAATTTTTCAAGCTATGGTTCTGAAAAAACAGGAACACCGGTAAAAGGATTTATCAGATTTGCTAAGCCCGAAAAGGAAATAAGGGTGCATTTTCCCGTGATGGAACCGGACTTATTGGTTGTATTTCATCAGGCACTTTTGCAAGATGAGACGGTTTTAAAAGGCTGTGGTAAAGATACTGCCGTTATTGTAGCTTTAGAGCCCGGACAGGAAACGATTAAGAATTTTAATCAGGATAACTATGCAGCATGCTATGGGCTTAATGCTCAACAGATTGCCATGGAAACACACTCAAGAATTAATGTGGTAATGTTAGGTGCCATGCTTAAAGTGATGGGATTAGACAGTATCGAAGCAGGTAAAAAGATTTGTGAGGATACCTTGGGTAAAAAGTATCCCGATGCATTAAAAAGTAATATAGACGGTATGAGCCGCGGCTTTGAAGAACTTAAGAAGTTAAAACAAAAAGATAGTGAATCCTGCAAAGCAAGTGTTCCAAAAGAGGATTATAAAACAAAAGATTGCGTTTCAAAAGTACCGCGTTGGGGATATGATACGGCTCCTATTGGCGGCATAAACCCAAGATTAGGAAGTACGGTGACCGCAGATTTGTCGCCCTCACGGCAAGGCTATATTCCGCTTTTTATAAAAGAAAGATGCATAAACTGCGGCTTATGCCATTCAACATGTCCCGATATGGTATTCCAGTTTGAAAAAGGGGAGTATAAAGGCAGGGAAATGATGATTAATAAGGGACTTGATTATTATCATTGTAAGGGTTGTTTAAGGTGTGTGGATGTTTGTCCGGTAAATGCACTCGTAAGAGGCGTTGAGGCAGAACATCCGGATAAAGAATATTTTATGCCGAATAAAGAGCTTATAAGGACACCGGATTATTACGAAGAAGCCGGTCCGGATGGTTATATTACGTCCGAATCTTATTTGACGGAAAAGAGAATGGAAGGGGGAGAAGTATAATGGAAAAGCAGGTCATGGAATATGCGTCGGGTAACGAAATGGCGGCGATTGCCATAAAACAGATAGGATATGATCTGATGGGGTATTATCCCATTACTCCTTCTACACAGATAGCGGAAAATCTTGATTTGATGCGTGCCAATAATGAAACAGACCTGATTATGATAGCGGCAGAGGGAGAACACAGTGCTGCCGGTATATGCTATGGCGGGGCAGTGGCTGGCGGGCGTGTCGTTAATGCTACAAGTGCCAATGGTCTTTTATATGCCATAGAACAATTCCCGGTACAATCCGGGACCAGATATCCTATGGTAATGAATGTAGTATGCAGGACAGTTTCCGGTCCTTTATCTATAAAAGGAGACCACAGTGATATCATGTATCTTTTAAATACCGGATGGCCCATATTGTTTGCGTCAACGGTGCAACAGGTATATGACTTTAACATTATAGCGCTAAAACTTGCGGAGGCAGTGAGCCTTCCGGTTGTGGTAGCATACGATGGCTTTTTTACGAGTCATCAGAAAGGAAAATGCTATAAATTTGCGGATGACAAAACGGTTAGGGATTATGTAGGAACAAAGCATGAAGACTATCCGTTTCTTGATTTTGAACATCCTGTTACGGTAGGTTCCTATATGAATGAACCGGATTTGATTAATAACCGTTATCAGCTTCATAGGGCTATGGAAGAAGCCGGACAATTACTGCCTGCGTTATTTGAATCTTACCAAAAGATATCCGGAAGAGCATATGGTAAAGTAGAAGGGTATTTTTGTGAGGATGCAGAAAGTATATTGGTGCTGTTAGGCTCCTCTTTTGATACTTCCATAGAGGCTATAGAAGAAATACGCGCGGAAGGGAAAAAGGCAGGCACGGCAACTTTGCATGTACTTCGTCCCTTTCCGGCACAAGAATTATATGAGACGATTGGACAGGGGAAAAATATCATTGTAGCAGACCGGCAGGATAGTTATGGCGCGGGTGGCGGTAACCTTTCGCTTGAAGTCCGCGCAGCGATGCAAAGAAATGGAAGCGGGGCGCATATTAAGAGTCTTGTTTACGGTCTTGGCGGAAAAGATTTTTATAAGGAAGATGTAAAGACAATGCTTTCTTGGGCTGAAGATATAAATAAGCCTGATTTTGATTATTACGGAGTGACAAAAGGTGATAATTACGGCCGTGGAACCATGGATAAAGAAGATGAGCCTTTGTTTGCACCCATAACACGTGAAAAGACCCATATAGGGGCGGGTGCAAACTTAAACGCGGTTACCGCGATGCCCGGACGTATTGCACCGGGACATGGTGCGTGCCCGGGATGCGGGATTCCGGTTAATCTGAATCTTTTGTTAAAAGGCATTGAAGACCCGGTTGTCTTTTTGTTTCAGACGGGCTGTGCCATGATTGTGACAACTGCATATCCTAAGACGAGCTTCAGGGTTCCGTACCTTCATAACCTGTTCCAAAATGGTGCGGCTACCTTAAGCGGTGTGGCAGAAGTGTGTTACCGTAAACAGCAAAAAGGAGAGATTCCGCCTGGGGATATCGTTTTTGTCATGGTTAGTGGTGACGGGGGACTCGATATCGGTATGGGTTCAGCTATCGGAACGGCATTACGCGGACACAGACTTCTTATATTTGAATATGATAACGGCGGATATATGAATACCGGATACCAGCTTTCTTATTCAACGCCGCTTGGGGCAAGAAGCTCCACCTCCCATGTAGGAAAAGAACAATACGGTAAAACATTTTTTCATAAAGACATGCCTAAAATTATGGCGGCAACGGGAATTCCGTATGTGGCAACCGTAGCAGAATCCAATCCTACAGATTTTATAAAGAAGGCAGAAAAAGCAGCATATTATGCAAAAACCACAGGTACTTCTTATATAAAAGCGATTTCTGCATGCCCGCTTAACTGGAACGATAAACCGGCAACCGAACGCAGGGTAATAGAAGCTGCCGTAAACAGTTGTTTTTTCCCTTTGTATGAAATAGAGAACGGTATTACGAAGCTTTCCTATAATCCCCAAAAGAACGGCAAGAAAATACCTGTACAGGATTTTCTTGCAATGATGGGAAGAACAAAGCATCTTACTAAGCCTGAATATAAGGAAATAGTGGAGCGGTTCCAAAGGGAAGTAGATGCAAGGTTTTTGGCACTTTCTCAAGGTGAGGGAAAGTAACTAACGGGATAAAAAATAAATTGTACAAAAAATTAAAAAAATTTAAAAAAAGTACCATAAATAAGTACAAGCTCCTGCGTATAACTAGTAAATAAATATCAATGCAAAAAAAAGTAATATATATTACAATATTTGCATAACAAAGAAGGAGAATAAAAAATGAAAAAATTTGTACTTTTATTATTATCTTTGGTTATGGTGTTATCACTGGTAGCTTGCGGTAAGAGCAAGGATAGTGATGTTAAAGATGACCAGAATCAGACAAACAGCGGTAATGAGAATGCCGGTGACGAAAATGCCGGTGATGAAGCTGCAGCAGATGTGGCTACGCTTGAACTTTTAACAACAGTTTGGGGCAAGATAGCAGATGACCAGAAGCCACCTGTAATCGGCGGTGATTACGAAAATATGGTAGATGGTGCTGCCGGTGCGGTTTTGACAAAAGACGGCGAGACACTTAACGGTCTTTTCGCTTTCCCGGCAGATAAGGCAGATTTAATTAAAGAAGCTGCTTCCATGCGTCATATGATGAATGCAAACACATTTACAGCAGTTGCATATCAGTTTGAAGCCGGTAACGTAGATACAATGGTTAGTGCTATCGAAGATAGTATTACTAATAACCAGTGGATTTGCGGTTTCCCTGAAAAATTAATTATCGCAAAGGTAGGTAACGATGTGGTTGTAGCATACGGTGCAGGAGATATCGTTAATCCATTCAAGGATAAAGTGGCAGAAGCATATGCAAATGCGACTGTAGTAGTAGATAAGAGTCTGTAATTAGTTTATGTGCACAAGGAGGAAATGACTATGTTATTTTCAAGCATAACATTTTTGTATTATTTCCTCCCATGTGTACTTTTTTTATACTTTCTGGCACCAAAGCGGATTAAGAATGCAATCTTACTTATTACCAGCTTAGTGTTCTATGCGTGGGGGGAACCAAAGTACGTATTTCTTATGCTGATAAGCATTTTGCTTGGTTTTTTGGGCGGTATGTTCATTGAGCGGTTAAAAGGGAAAAATGCGGCAAAGATTATTTTCTGCGGTTGTCTGGGTATTCAATTAGTACTATTGGGATATTTCAAATATGCAACAATGTTTGTACCATCACTTAAGGTCCTATTGCCGATAGGTATCAGCTTTTATACTTTCCAGATGATGGGGTATCTTGCAGATGTATATAGGGGAGAAGTTAATGCGCAGCGGAATGTTATTAATTTCGGTGCGTATGTATCCATGTTCCCACAGCTCATTGCAGGACCGATTGTCCGGTACAAGGATGTTAACAGGGAACTGGAAAACCGTAATCACACGGCAGATAAAATTGCAGAAGGCATAAGACGGTTTGTAATAGGTCTTGCAAAAAAAATACTGCTGGCGAATCAGTTTGGTGAGATTTGTTCCATAATTAAAGCAAGTAACGAGCAAACCGTATTGTTCTACTGGATGTATGCCATTGCGTTTGCACTGCAGATCTATTTTGATTTCAGCGGATATAGTGATATGGCTATCGGTCTTGGTAAAATCTTTGGATTTACATTCCTTGAGAACTTTGATTATCCGTATATTGCGACCAGTATTACCGATTTTTGGCGCAGATGGCATAAATCATTGGGCACATGGTTCAGGGACTACGTTTATATTCCGCTTGGGGGTAATCGTGTAAGTAAACCCAAATGGATACGTAATATTCTTATTGTGTGGGCATTAACCGGTTTATGGCATGGTGCTTCGTGGAATTTTGTTATCTGGGGACTTTATTTTGGGCTGCTTCTGTTATTAGAAAAATTTGTACTGCTTAAATACCTTGAAAAAGCAAAGGGTATACGTCATATATATGTTTTGTTTTTGGTAATAATCGGATTTACCATATTTGATGCGGTAAATCTCGGAAGTATTTTCACATCGCTTTCAGGAATGTTTGGATTGAGTGGTGCAGGACTTGTTTCTGCAAAGACATTATATTACTTTAAAAGCTATTTTGTTATTCTGTTACTTGGAATTATCGGGGCAACCCCGCTTCCTAAATGGATTATCAGTAAAATAATGTCTAAGATTAATAACGAATATGTAAAGCGTATGCTTGAGTTGATCGTATATGTGATTCTGGTTATTGTTGCGACGGCATTTTTGGTGGACGGTTCCTTTAATCCGTTCCTGTATTTCAGATTCTAGGAGGGGATAGAATGAAGGCAAAAAAAATACAAATAGCTATAATAAGTATATTATTTTTATCCCTTGTGCTGTCTGTCTGGTTTAAGGGAGCGGATGCATTTTCCAAAAGCGAAAGAAGAACGCTTAAGAAATTCCCGGAGCTTTCCTTAGACACGGTCATGAATGGTAAATTCATGAAAGAGTTTGAAGAATATACCCTTGATCAGTTCCCGCTAAGGGATACGTTAAGAGGAATAAAAGCAGGATGGGTATTTGGCATATACCAACAGATGGATAATAATAAGCTATACATGGCAGATGGTCATATATCCAAGATTGAATATCCGTATAATGAAAATTCAATTGATAATGCCATAAAGATTATTAAAGGCATATATGACAGAATGTTAAAGGATAAAAACTGTAATATTTATTATGCGGTTATTCCTGATAAAAATTATTTCCTTGCTGACAAGAACGGATATCTTTCTATTGATTATGATAGGCTTACGGAACGGTATACGGAAGGTCTTTCTGATTATACGTATATTGATATTTTTGATTTGCTTACCATTGACGATTATTATGAAACGGATACCCACTGGAAGCAGGAATGCATTGTGGATGTAGCTGAAAAACTGGCTGACTCCATGGGAACGAAGATTGATACGGAGTATACGTATAATGAGCTTGAAGGCAGATTTGATGGTGTATATCAGGGACAGCTTTCCCTTGGGACGAGTGATGATAAGATAGTATATCTTACCAATGATACAATTAATGCCTTTGAAGTGATAAATATGGAAAATAATAAGCCGATGGGCGTTTATGACATGGATAAGGCGGCAGGTGATGACCGGTATGAAACGTATTTATCGGGTTCCTTATCGTTGATAACCATTGATAATCCGAATGCCAAAACCGATAAGGAACTGATTATATTCAGGGATTCCTTCGGTAGCAGCATAGCGCCCATACTTGCTACGGGATATAAAAAAGTAACAATAGCAGACATACGTTATATATCCAGTGCGGTACTAAGCCGTTTTATAGATGCTACGGATGCAGACGTATTGTTCTTATACAGTACGCTGGTATTGAATAACAGTAATACTTTTAAACAATAACTTTTTTTGTTTGGGATGGGATATATGATAAAAGAAGAGTCCTTTTTGGATGACACTGCCGGGTGTTTGTCCAAAAAGGATTTTTTTAATTTCATGATGTTATTTAAGGATTATTTAATAATTTAAATTTTATAATAAGCCCATAACAGGAAAAGAAAGGGAAAAATATGTTATTAAGAATTTTAAAAAAAGACTTATACAGAAAAAGAACGATGAACATAATACTATTTATGTTTATTGTTCTTGCTACCATGTTTTTGGGAAGCAGTACCAATAATCTGGTTTCAATCAGCGGTGCAACAAAATCCTATGTAAATTCTGCCAATATAGGTAATGTTATTGCACTTACCATAAAAGAGGATGAGACAAAACAGGTAATAGAATATGCCATGGAAAAGGAAGCTATATCCGATTGTCTCACAGCAAATATGATGGCGATTACCATGCAGAATGTACAGATAGTACGTGAAGGCGAAGCAGAACCGGATGTATTACGCATGGCATCCACCAGTGTAGTAGCACAGGTACCGAAAGATAACTTTTTGGTATTTGATAAGGAAGGGGAAAAAATAGAAGTACCGGAAGGATATATTGCGATATGTCCTAATAACGGAAAACAGCATGATATTGAAAAAGGTGATACGCTTATACTTACTTATGGCGATTATGAAAAAGAATTTAAGGTAATGGAATATGTGGTTGACCCGATATTTGATTCAGATATGGTAGGGTTAATAAGATTCTATGTGAATCCGTCGGATTATGCCAAGATAGCAGCAGCATCTGATATGGATGAAATGTGTCTTTTCAGTTTGTTTACCAAAGAGAGTACTGAAGTGATGCGTGATTTAAAGGAAAGCGGTATTTCTTTTACACTTTTGGAGAAAGCGTCTACCTTTGAGATGATTTATATAATGGATATGCTGGTAGCCGGCATAATGATAATTGTCAGTCTTTGTTTTATTATTATTGCATTCTTTATATTACGGTTTACCATTTCCTTTACCCTTCAGGAGGATTTCAAAGAAATCGGTGTGCTAAAAGCATTGGGATTACGTAATAGCGGTATAAAGAGAATTTACATGATTAAATATTCCTTTTTGGCAGTGACAGGCGGAATTATAGGGTTTATCTTAAGTTTTCCGTTTGGCAACTTTATATTAGAACAGGCACTGGTAAATATTAAGGTAGAACTGGTTAAAGTGTATCCTGTATTAAATGTGATAAGTTCAGTGTTTGTAATTGGTATAGTAATGCTTTTCTCATCTATAGCAGCGGGTAAAATTAAAAAATATTCAGCGATGCAGGCAGTAAGGGAAGGTTCCCTTGGGGAAAGCTTCAGTAAAATAAGCCGGTTATCGCTTGTGAAGCATAAAAGAATGAGTGCACCGGTATTTATGGCATTTAATGATGTGTTAACCAATCTGAAGCGTTATGTCATATTGTTCTTTACTTTTATTATGGGAACGCTGCTTATTTTACTTCCGTTATCTGCGTCAAATACGCTTTTGGATGAAAGTATCGGTCATTATTTTGGTATGGGACAATCGGATTTTTTCATTAATAACGGAAAATTGGAAAGCTATATGTATAGCGGTGATAAGCAGGAAATATATGATGACATGGAAGAAATCAGCCGCTATATTGAGGAAGAATTGGGATATAAAAATAATGTTTATGTA
Source organism: Lachnospiraceae bacterium (assembly GCA_045576455.1). Taxonomy (GTDB): domain Bacteria; phylum Bacillota; class Clostridia; order Lachnospirales; family Lachnospiraceae; genus RGIG4034. Next base: position 54,243 of record JAZNGM010000031.1, read on the forward strand.
AATGTATTCTATTCCTTACGGCTATATAAAGAGGATAAGAGACATGCCGTTACCCCTAATGCAATGCAGTTTTTAGGGAAAGAGTCCGTGGAGTACAAAGTTACAAAGGGTGTTGCACCGGCTATGGATAATGAGATAATGCTTTCTTCTGTTGTGGCGAAAGAGTTGGAGGTATCTGTTGGAGATATAATTAAGACGGATATAGAAGGTAAAGAATATGAGCTGCTTGTCAGCGGCATAATGGAATCGCTTACTAATTTTGGAAAAACGGTAAGATTAAGTCCGATGTTTGATATGCAACAAAATGCCATAATCGGATCGACACTTTTTCAGGTCGATATAAAAGAAAATAATGCGGATATTGAATTTATCTGCGAAAAACTTGTAGAAAAGAATCCGTTATTTACCATAAAGAATAACCGGGAATATATTGATAGCATGCTTGGAAGTATTATTGATGCCATAGAAGATGTGAATTTTATTATGGTTCTTATTGTAGTAACTATCAATATTTTGATTACGGTTCTCACGATGAAGGCGTTTGTGGCAAAAGACAGGGCGCGGATTGCCATGTTAAAAAGCATAGGCTTTAGTAACAAGACAATACGTATCTGGCAGATGCTACGTATCGTATTAGTGCTTATCAGCGGAATAATACTGGGTAGTCTTTTGTCGCTTGTGCTTGATAACTTTACGATAATTCCTATATTTGCCGTAATGGGATCCGCTAACATTGACCTTGTAATAAATCTGACGGATGTTGTTGTTAAGTACCCGGTTATTTTGTTGGTTGCCACAACATTGGCAGCATATGTTTGTTCCGCTCAGATAAAGCATGTGGATGTAAAAGAAGTTAATAATCTTGAATAAGAGACTAAGAAAGAATATGGATAATGAAAGGATTAGATTAAGATGAATGCTTTGAAGGTTACAGATTTGTGTAAGACATATGTTAATAATAAACATACCAACAACGTATTAAAAAACATTAATATGGTAGTAAAAGAAGGAGAGATGGTTGCCGTTATGGGTCCTTCCGGAAGTGGTAAGTCCACACTTTTATATACTATAAGCGGTATGGATAATACTACCGCAGGTACGGTTACCTTTTTTGATAAGGAGATCAGTACATTATCTGCAAATGAAATGAGTGACCTGCGTCTTAAGGAAATGGGATTTATTTTTCAGCAAATGCATATGATGAAAAATCTTACAATATATGATAATATACTATTACCGGCGTATCAGGTAAGCAGAAAGTCCTCCGAAAGAAAAAAAGCGGATGACAGGGCAAAAGAACTGATGAAGAAAATGGGAATCAGTGAGCTCGCACAGCACGGGGTGAGTGAAGTTTCCGGCGGTGAGCTGCAAAGAGCCTGCATATGCAGAAGCCTGATTAATAAGCCCCGCATGATTTTTGCGGATGAGCCGACGGGTGCCCTCAACCTTCAGAATTCCAAAGATGTTATGAAGGAACTTTTGAATATTAACAAGGAAGGCGCAACGGTCATGCTGGTTACCCATGATATGAAAGTTGCTACAAAATGTGATAGAATCATATACATAGAAGATGGTATGATTAAAGATGAAATAGAGCTCGGTAAGTTTGAAAATAGTGAAGAGGCAAGAACCAGGGAACAGAAGGTTAATCACTGGTTGATGGAGATGGGATGGTAGACATTTATATCATTGAAGATAATGTGGAAATAACGGATTTGGTTGTAGCTTTTCTTAAAAGGGAAGGATTTACAACCAAAGTCTCCCATAATGGAAGAGAAGGGCTTTTAGATATTAAGAAGGAAAAAGCCAGACTGCTTCTTTTGGATATTATGCTGCCGGATATAGATGGATTTGCTGTTTTAAATGAACTGAGGGATAAGGATAATATTCCTGTAATCATTATGAGTGCTTTAAACGGCAAAGACGATAAAATGAACGGCTTTTCTTTGGGCGCGGATGATTATATTGAAAAGCCCATTGATATAGATATCCTCATTGCCAAGATAAAGGCATTGTTTAAACGCTACTATGACAGGGCAGAAAATGATAACCGTATGGTATCCGGTGCCCTGACCATAGATAAGGAAGCCATGGTTGTTTATAAAGACGGCGCAAAGCTTCCTCTTACTATCAAGGAATATGAGCTTTTGTGTCTGCTTGCCAATAATGCAGGAAAAACTCTTAATAAAGACTTTTTGTTTAATAAAGTATGGGGTACAGACAGCTTTAGTGAGAATCAGACTTTGACTGTACATATTAAAATGCTTAGGGATAAAATAGAAGAAGACCCCAAAAATCCGGAGCGTATAGTTACGGTATGGGGCGTGGGGTACCGCTATGAAGCGCTTTAACAGACTTATAGCTGTGGTTGTAATTCTTTTTTTATTGGCAGGCGGTGTTTCGTTTCTTGTTATAAGCAAAAATAATGAACGTAAGGATAATGACCACGTAGTAGAAGTGAACCGAATAATGAAGCAGATTAAAAATCCAAAGGACATAGAATCGTTGGATTTTTCTTCATGTTCATGGGTAATCAAGATTACATATGTAAATGCCAAGGAAGTAAGTAACACTTTTTTGGCACCGACTACGGATGGCAGGACAGTATTTTCCATATTGGATGCCGGAGAGGAACGTTACTATCTTAAATTTTTGTGCCGGCATAACGATGAGACAAATGCAACGTTGTGGTTTGTTGAGATGCTGGTTCTGATTTCGTTTGTTATTGTAATGGGAATACTTTTCTATATTAAGTATCAGATAATTGTACCTTTTAACCGCCTTTCAGAAGTGCCTGAAAAATTGTCCAAGGGAAATCTGAATGCAGAAATCACAGAAAACAAAGGACGCTATTTTGGCAAATTCATTTGGGGCATTAACATGCTTAAGGATAGGCTTGCTTATGAAAAGAACAAGGAACTGAAACTTGAAAAAGAGAAAAAAATGCTGCTCGTCTCCATATCCCATGATATGAAGACGCCGTTAAATAACATCCGCCTGTATGTGAAAGCGATTGAAGAAGGGATATATGAGACAAAAGAAAAACAGATGGAAGCATTGCAGCTTATAGAAACAAATGCTGTTAAAATAGAGAATTTTATTGCAGAGGTAATAAAGACCTCCAGCGAAGATATAATAGAAATTGAAGTGCATAACACAGAGTTTTATATAAAAGAACTTATGGAAGCACTGAAAGATAGTTACGAAGAAAAGCTTAAGTTAAGAAACATTGATTTCTGCATAGATAAGTACGATAATAAGTTATTAAAGGGCGACCTTTCAAGAAGTATAGAAGTAATGGAAAACATTATTGAAAATGCGTTGAAATATGGGGATGGAAAACAGATTGCCATTCTTTTTTCCCGGGAGGAAGACTGCCAGCTTATAGAAATAAGAAACAGTGGAACACCAATTCCGAAAGAAGCGAAAAACCATGTTTTTGAAAGCTTTTACCGTGGAGCGAATGCAGAAGGCATGCCGGGAAATGGTTTGGGACTGTACATCTGCCGTGAGATAATGAAAAAGATGCAAGGGGAAATATTTGTAACGGCGTATGACGACGGGACAGGCTTTACCTTGGTATTCAGACAGTAATAATATTACTTTGTAATGTATGTAACAATATAGGTGGTAACAGTATGCAGGAAAAGGAAATGCGTGCGAATAGCGAAGGTATTCGCATTAATAAATATATAGCAGAGTGCGGCGTGTGCTCAAGGCGCGATGCGGATGTGCTGATAGCAGAGGGACGAGTCAGTGTTAACGGTGTAACGGTAACTAACGGTGCAAAAGTATCCGGCAGTGAAACCATTTGTATAAATGGAAAACAGATATCCGGACGCAATGAAAAAGTAGTATATGCTTTTTATAAACCGGTGGGAATAACCTGTACGGAACGGGATCCTTTTGCACAGAAAAAGGTAACGGATTGCATAAAAATACCGGTACGCGTTACGTATGCAGGAAGGCTTGATAAGGAATCGGAAGGTCTGCTTCTTATGACAAATGACGGGGATTTAATAGACCGGCTTATGCGTGGGGCAAACCGTCATGAAAAGGAATATGTGGTAAAGGTAAACAAAGAAATTACCGATGCATTTCTTGTAAAAATGCAGCAAGGAGTGTATTTAAAGGAACTTCAGCAAACCACAAGACCGTGTGAGGTAAAAAAGGAAGGAAAATATACCTTCAGGATTGTTCTTACCCAGGGACTTAACCGGCAAATACGGAGAATGTGTAAAACATTAGGTTATGAGGTAAAAGAATTAAAACGTGTAAGAATTAACGGTATTACTTTAGGTAAATTAACGCCGGGACAGTATAGATTGTTAAGTGAAGATGAGAGGAAAGAATTGTATGCATCAGTCTTGCGATAAGAAAAAAAGAATAGAGGAACTTGTAGAATTACTTAACAGAGCTTCTGAAAGCTACTATGCAAAAGATGAAGAAATCATGAGTAATTATGAGTATGATAATCTCTATGATGAGTTGGAAGCGCTGGAGAAAGAGACCGGAATTGTATTATCGAATTCTCCGACGGTAAACGTAGGATATCAGTCCGTAGATGAACTTCCGAAAGAACGGCATGAAAAACCGATGCTTTCCCTGGCTAAAACGAAGGAACGCGAGGAGCTTAAAAGCTTTTTGGGAGATAAGGAAGGACTTCTTTCCTGGAAACTGGATGGTCTTACTATTGTATTGACATACAATGATGGCGAACTTACGAAAGCAGTTACACGCGGGAACGGCGAAGTGGGAGAAGTCATTACCAATAATGCCAAGGTATTTAAAAATATACCTCTTAAAATAGCGTTTAAGGGAGAACTTATACTTCGTGGCGAAGCGGTTATTACTTATTCAGAGTTTGAAAGAATCAACATGACGATTGCAGACGAAGAGTTAAAGTATAAAAATCCGCGTAATTTGTGCAGCGGAACCGTGCGCCAGCTTAACAATAAAGTGACAGCGGAGCGGAATGTACGTTTTTATGCATTTAATCTGATTAAAGCGGATGGATTCGATGCAGAAAATAAAAAGGAAAATGAATTTACATTTTTATCACAGTTAGGATTTGAGGTAGTCGAATTTAATCGTGTCAATGAAAAAAATATACTTGAAACGGTTGAATACTATGCCAATAAAATAATGGACTATGATATCCCGTCAGATGGTCTTGTATTAACCTATGACGATATTGCCTATGGACAAAGTCTTGGAAGGACAGCTAAAACACCAAGGGATTCCATTGCATTTAAATGGGCGGATGAAACCTGTGAAACAACATTAAAAGAAATAGAATGGAGTGCAAGCCGTACGGGACTGATTAACCCGGTTGCCATTTTTGAGCCGGTTAGTCTGGAAGGAACAACCGTAAGCCGTGCAAGCGTCCATAATGTTAGTATTGTAAAAGAATTAAAGCTTGGTATCGGAGACAGAATTACCGTATATAAAGCCAATATGATTATCCCGCAGATTGCAAAAAATCTTACCGGTTCGGATACGGTTGTTATACCTAAAGTGTGCCCGGTATGTAATCAGCCGACCGAAATACGCCAAATAAACGATGCCAAATCATTATATTGTACCAATGCGGAATGTGCCGCCAAAAAGATTAAAGCATTTTCCCTATTTGTCAGCCGTGATGCCATGAATATTGATGGCATGAGTGAAGCTACGCTTGAAAAGTTTTTGGCAAAAGGTTTTATAAAAGAATATGCTGATTTATATAAGCTTGACCGGTACGAAGACGAGATAACCCAAATGGAAGGTTTTGGTAAAAAGTCTTATGAAAATATCATGAATAGTATCGATACATCACGCAGTACGGTTTTGTACCGTGTGGTATACGGACTGGGTATTGCCGGGGTAGGACTTGCGAATGCAAAGCTTTTATGCAGATATTTTAATAATGATATTAATGCAATCATGCAGGCAAATGAAGAAGAAATATCAGGCGTTGAAGGGATTGGTGCAGTTATTGCCAATGCAGTGGTTTCTTTTATGCAGGAAGAAAAAAACATAAATATGATCAGGGCTTTAATTGAAGAAATTACCTTAACGCAGGAAGATTCAATGGAGGGTGAACAGACCTTATCCGGAATGACGGTTGTTATCACCGGAAGTCTTAATCATTTTTCGCGTCGTGAAGATTTACAGGCAGAGATTGAAAAACGCGGAGGAAAGGCTTCAGGAAGCGTTTCCAAAAACACATCGGTACTCGTTAATAATGACATAGCCTCTGCATCTTCCAAAAATAAAAAGGCCAAGGAATTAGGTGTGCCGATTATGACGGAAGATGAGTTTATGGAGAAATATTTCGGGTAAAATTATAACGCATAAAGCAATGGGTTACAGAAATTGGTTTGTTCGTTTTTGGTTGTAAACCCTTAATCCTTATGGTATTATTGCTTTATGTCAAATTATAAAGAAAGTCAGAGTGAGTATTATGCCAATCAGAGTTAATAAAGATCTTCCGGCAAAAGAAATACTGGAAAATGAAAATATATTTGTGATGGATGAGGATAGGGCAACCCATCAGGATATCAGACCGTTACAGGTCGGCATTCTGAACCTTATGCCATTAAAACAGGACACGGAATTGCAGCTTTTACGGGCGCTTTCCAATACACCGTTACAGGTAGATGTAACCTTTATTACCGTAAGCAGTCATGTGTCACAGAACACATCAGCAAGTCATTTGAATCAGTTTTATGTTTCATTTGATGAGGTAAAAAACAGAAAGTTTGACGGATTCATTATAACCGGAGCACCGGTTGAACAGATGGAATTTGAAGAAGTGGATTACTGGGAAGAATTATGTACCATTATGGACTGGACCAATACGAATGTAACGAGTACCATCCATATCTGTTGGGGCGCCCAGGCGGCTTACTATCATCATTACGGAATTAATAAGCATCCGTTGCCGGAAAAATTGTTCGGTATTTTTGAACAAAAGGTGGCAAACCGTAAGATACCGCTTGTAAGAGGCTTTGATGATTATTTTATGGCACCTCATAGCCGGCACACAGACGTGCTTCCTAAAGATATACATGCCTGCAAGGATTTAACGGTTCTTGCGGAATCTGAAAAAGCCGGCGTATTTTTAGCTTATGCAGAGGGTGGTAAGAAAATATTCATGATGGGACATCCGGAGTATGACAGAGTAACGCTGGATAAGGAATACCACAGGGATGTAGATAAAAATCTTCCTATTTCCGTACCGGTCAATTATTATCCGAATGATGACGCATCCAAGAAACCTAATTTACAGTGGCGTTCCCATTGTAATATACTGTATTCCAATTGGTTGAATTATTACGTATATCAGGCAACACCGTATGAATGGTAGTAAATATAGTGACAATTTATGTCATTGTGTGCTATAATTTTTATATTAAATGTGCTTGTAGGAGGAATATCTAAATGAAGAGAAGCTCAAACGGAATTGTGAATATTTTATTTATGCTGATTTATCTTTTACTTGGTATCTTTTTAATTGTTAATCCGGAACCGTCAGAGAAGATTATTTGTGGTGTAATTGGCGGTGCGCTGGGACTGGTTGGTGTAGTAAGAGTTATTAACTACTTTAAATTAGACAAATATGAAGCGATGCTCCGTAAGGAACTTGCCCTTGGTTTATTCCTGTTATTGCTTGCTTTCTTTGTTATTATGCAGGCAGATGTGGTTGCATTTATGATTCCGAAAGCGTTAGGCGTGCTTCTTTCTTATGAAGCAATGGGACTTTTCCAAAATGCGGTTGATTTAATAAGAACTAACATTAAGTACTGGGTAATTGATGTAGTTACCGGTGGTATTCTTCTTACATTAGGTATTCTTGCATTATTTAATCCGTTTGGTAAGCAGATTACATTAATGCGTTTCGTAGGTATATCATTTGTGGTTGCTGCAATTGCAACACTGGTTTCCGTATTCCTGATGAGAATGTTTAAGAAGGAATATAATAAAAACGAAGTGGTGGTAGCTGATAAATAAGAAATGTTAGGGGAAACGGTAAGCCGTTTCCCTTTTTAATTTATGTATGAGGTGAAGATAGAATGATACGTGCGGTTATTTTTGATATGTATGAAACACTTATTACGCATTACGAGTGTCCGCTATATTTTAGTAATGAGATGGCGTATGATGCAGGCGTTACAAAAGAGCAATTTATTAAGTACTGGTATCCGCTCGAATATGACAGAAGTATAGGGAAAATTACGCTTGAAGAAGCCGTTGAAATTGTCTTAAAAGGATTAAACCGTTATTCAGATGAATTGCATGCTAAAATCGTAAGTAAGCGGAAAGAGATTAAAAAAGAATGCTTTAACCATATGCATGAGGAGATAATACCCATGCTTCAGGCACTTAAGGAAAAAGGGTATAGGATAGGACTTATCAGCAATTGTTTTTCGGAAGAAACGGAATGTATCCGTGAAAGTGCGCTATATCCGTTCTTTGATGCCCCGTTTTTATCATATGAGCAGGGGGTGGCGAAGCCGGAGGAGGAAATATTTATACGATGTGTCAATGCACTTGGGGTTTCCTGTGAAGAATGTGTGTATGTCGGTGATGGCGGAAGCCATGAACTGGAAGTGGCAGAAAAACTTAAGATGCATCCCGCACAGGCCGTTTGGTATCTTAAAGAAGGCTCCTCCCAGCCAAAACAGCGGATGGAAGGGTACGTGCATATAGAAAATCCAATCGGGATACTGGATTATCTTTATAAGAATGTATAAAATTATTTTTTTGCCACTTGAAAATGAAACAAATACCCGCCTGCGTTATCAGCAGACGGGTATATTTTTGTTATTTTTTGAGATTTTTATTAGCCGTAGAGAGCATCAGCTTAATTCTGTTGAGCTGGTTAACTTCGCTGGCACCCGGATCGTAGTCAATAGCAACGATATTTGCCTTCGGATAGTGTTTACGGATTTCTTTAATAACACCTTTACCAACGATATGGTTAGGAAGGCAGGCAAACGGCTGTGTACATACGATATTTTCCGTGCCGGAGTGAATTAATTCAAGCATTTCACCGGTTAAGAACCAACCTTCACCGGTCTGGTTACCAAGTGATACGATTTCAGCCGCATTTTTCGCGGTTTCATAAATGCTTGCAGGCGGATCGAAATGTGTACTCTTTTCGAATGCTTTATGTGCAGCGCCACGGAGTTTTTCAACTGCCCATATACCCAACTTAGAGGTACGGGCTGTTTTTTTGCTGGTTCCTAAATGCTCTGCTTTATACAGCTGGTTATAGAAACAGTAGAGCAGGAAGTCAATTAAGTCAGGGACTACCGCTTCGGCGCCTTCTGCCTCTAATAATTCCACAAGATAGTTGTTAGCGGCAGGAGCAAATTTAACAAGAATTTCTCCAACGACACCAACGCGTGGTTTTCTTACTTCATTAATTGGAATAAGGTCAAATTCCTCTATCATCTGACGGCAATAGGATTTGAATTTGCGGTGGGATGGAAGCTTTTTGCTGCTTACAAACTCCGAACATATTTTAACCCATTTTTGATGGATTTCGTTGACTTTACCGCTTTCAAGTTCGTATGGGCGCATTCTGTAAACGCAACGCATGAGGATATCACCAAATACACCGGCATAAGCAATACGGATGAAAGATTTTAAGGTAATCTTAAAGCCCGGATTGCTTTCGAGTCCTGAAAGGTTAAGTGAAATAACCGGGATATGTGAATATCCTGCTTTTTCAAGCGCACGACGTATAAATGCGATATAGTTTGTTGCACGGCATCCGCCACCGGTTTGTGTCATCATGATTGCTAATTTATCGGTATCATATTTTCCGGACAGAACGGCATCCATTACCTGGCCGACTACCATAAGGGAAGGGTAGCAGGCATCGTTGTTAACATATTTTAAACCTACATCTACGGCATGGCGGTTGTCATTGCCAAGGATAGCAAAGTGATAACCGCTTGCTTCAAATGCCGGACCGATAATATCAAAGTGAATCGGTGACATCTGTGGAGCGATAATGGTATATTCCTTACGCATTTCTTCCGTAAAGACAACTCTGTGGTGGGCAGCGTCTTTTATTTCCCGGTGCTGCTGCTTCGCTTCACGTACTTTAATCGCAGAGATAAGGGAGCGGATACGTATTCTTGCGGCACCAAGGTTATTAACCTCGTCAATCTTAAGACAGGTGTATATCTTACCGGAACCCGTAAGAATATCACTTACCTGGTCGGTAGTAACGGCATCCAGACCACAACCGAAAGAGTTAAGCTGTATAAGGTCAAGATTTTCTACAATTTTAACATAACTTGCTGCAGCATAGAGTCTTGAATGGTACATCCACTGGTCTGTTACGAGCAATGGACGGTCCGGTTTAACAAGATGGGATATGGAATCCTCTGTTAATACTGCAATATCATAAGAATTAATTAATTCCGGTATACCATGATTGATTTCAGGGTCAATGTGGTATGGGCGGCCTGCAAGAACAATACCGCGTTTTCCGGTTGCAGAAAGGTACTCAATAACGTCCTCGCCCTTTTTCTGCATGTCAAGTCTTGCATTGGAAAGTTCATCCCACGCCCATTCTACAGCATCAAGGATTTCCTTTTTACTGATTTCAGGGAATGCTTTGATAAGCTCCTGTGAAATGGTAGTAGTATCCCTGAAGGACATGAACGGATTCATGAATTTTACTTCGCCACGTCCGATTTCTTCCACGTTATTCTTAATGTTTTCTGAATAAGAAGTAACTATCGGGCAGTTGTAGTGGTTGTTTGCTTCCGGGAACTCATTACGCTCATAGAAGAGAGAAGGATAGAAGATAAAGTCTACCTTCTGGTTAATGAGCCACATTATATGTCCGTGAGCAAGTTTTGCCGGATAACATTCTGATTCACTCGGTATGGATTCAATACCAAGTTCATAAATCTTGTGGGTACTCAGTGGTGATAAGACAACCTGGTAACCTAACTTTGTAAAGAACGTATACCAGAACGGATAGTTTTCGTACATATTAAGTACTCTTGGAATACCTACAGTACCACGGGTTGCTTCCTCTTTTGTAAGAGGAGTGTAATCAAAGTAACGGTGTAATTTGTATTCGAAAAGGTTTGGTACATTGTTTTCGTTTTTAGTCTTACCGATACCACGCTCACAACGGTTTCCGGAAATAAACTGGCGGCCACCGGAGAATTTATTGATGGTAAGACGGCAGTTATTGGTGCAACCCTTACATTTTGCCATTGAAGTAGTAAATTCAAGGGAATTAATCTGTTCAATGGAAAGCATGGTTGTCTCATAACCTTCTTTATAATTATCGCGTGCAATAAGAGCAGCACCAAAGGCACCCATGATACCGGCAATGTCCGGACGGATTGCTTTACAGCCTGCGATTTTTTCAAAGCTTCGTAATACGGCATCGTTATAGAAGGTACCGCCCTGTACAACGATGTTTTTACCAAGATCGGAAGCATCAGATACTTTAATAACTTTAAATAAAGCATTTTTAATTACGGAATAAGCAAGTCCTGCAGAAATGTCCGAAACCTGGGCGCCTTCCTTCTGTGCCTGCTTAACCTTGGAGTTCATGAATACAGTACAACGTGTACCAAGGTCGATAGGATGTTCTGCAAAAAGTGCTACCTTGGCAAAATCCTGAACACTGTAATTAAGTGATTTTGCAAAAGTTTCTATAAAGGAACCACAACCGGAAGAGCAGGCTTCATTAAGAAGAACGCTGTCAACCGTCTGGTTTTTAATCTTAATACATTTCATATCCTGACCACCAATGTCAAGAATACAATCAACACTTGGGTCAAAGAATGCGGCTGCATTATAATGGGCGATGGTTTCAACTTCACCATCGTCAAGAAGGAATGCGGCTTTAATTAAGGCTTCACCGTAACCGGTGGAACAGGAGCGTACAATTCTTGCACCTTCCGGAAGGAGTGAATATATTTCCTGAATGGATTTAATGGCAGTTTTTAATGGGCTGCCATTGTTATTACTATAGAAAGAGTAGAGAAGGGAACCATCTTCACCAACGAGTGCTACTTTGGTTGTAGTACTTCCGGCATCGATTCCAAGGAAACAATCACCGCTGTATGTAGCAAGGTCAGCAGTCTTCACACAATGTTTTGCATGGCGGATGCGGAAATCCTCATATTCGTTTTCATCCTTAAATAAAGGCTCCATACGTTCTACTTCAAATTCCATATGTATATCGCTTGAAAGCTTATCTACCATTTCCTGCATGGAATAGAAGGTATCTTCTTTGGCGTTAAGGGCGGAACCGATGGCAGCATATAAATGAGTCGGAAGACCTGTTTCCATTACATGCTCATCATCCAGATTCAATGTCCTGATAAAGCTTTTCTTAAGTTCTGATAAGAAGTGGAGCGGTCCACCAAGAAAAGCTACGTGACCACGGATAGGTTTACCGCAGGCAAGTCCACTGATAGTCTGATTTACAACCGCCTGGAAAATAGATGCGGCAAGATCTTCTTTGGTTGCACCTTCGTTAATCAATGGCTGTATATCGGACTTTGCGAAAACACCGCAACGGGCCGCAATAGTATATAATGACTGATAGTTTTTGGCATATTCATTAAGACCGGATGCATCTGTCTGTAATAAAGAAGCCATCTGGTCAATAAAGGAACCTGTACCACCGGCACAGATACCATTCATACGTTGTTCAACATTACCACCTTCAAAGTAGATGATTTTTGCATCCTCACCACCCAGCTCTATGGCAACATCCGTCTGTGGAGCAGTTTCCTGTAAAGTTGTACTTACGGCAATAACTTCCTGTACAAACGGAACGTTTAAGTGACGGGCAAGTGTAAGACCGCCGGAACCTGTAATCATCGGATGAACCGTTATGTTTCCGGTTGTTTCAAAGGCTTTCTTTAACAAAGACTGTAAAGTCTCCCGTATATTTGCATAATGTCTTTCGTAATCAGAAAAAATACATTCGTGTTTATCATTCAGAATGGCTATTTTTACTGTAGTAGAACCTATATCAATTCCTAAGGTATATTCAAGATTCATAAAGTACCTCCAATTATCTGAGTGGATATTACAAAATACCGCACCATTCTCAATTATACGACAACAAGACTAAAAGTGCAATTATTAAATAAAGATAAACAAATGGACAAAATGCTTTACTTCGTCTACAATAATACTGATTGAAAAGAGATGTAATATTACTGGAAAGGTTGTATTAAAATGGGTAAGTTAGAGAGAAAATTTGGTAAGTATGCGTTGCATAATCTTTCGCTATATCTGATTATATGCTACGCGTTCGGATATATTATTAATTTGGTCAATTCGGATTTTTTGTGGTATTTGACACTTAATCCCTATTGGATATTAAAAGGACAGGTGTGGCGTATCGTTTCATGGATAGTCATTCCGCCGAGTGGGGACAATCTGTTTTTTGTATTGATTATGCTGTATGTATATTATTCATTAGGTTCAACGCTTGAGAGAACCTGGGGTACTTTCTATTACAATGTGTATTTGTTCTCCGGCATGCTCTTTACGGTGCTTGGAAGCTTTGCTTTGTATTTCTATTTAGAAATCGTTAACAATTTCCAATACACAGAGGCATTGGATGCCATTGGCAAGTTGGCAGGAAGCGGTGCGGTGCAGGCAGCAACCAGTCCGTTTTTATTGTTTTCAACGTATTACGTCAATATGTCAATATTCCTTGCGTTTGCGGCAACCTATCCTGAAATGCAGATGCTTCTGATGTTCATTATCCCAATCAAAGTAAAGTGGCTCGGTATCGTGTACGCCGTGGTTATTCTTTACGATATGATTCAGGGTGGATTACCGTATTACTTTGTAGTAGGTGCCAGCTTGCTTAACTTTGTTATTTTCTTTATTGCGACGAGAAAAAGATTACGTCGGGGGAACCAGGGATTTAAAGCACGGACAAAGACACAGAACACCTACAGGCAGAAGATGGAGCAGGAGCGTGTGAAAAGGCCTAATGTTACCCGCCATAAATGTGCTATTTGCGGAAGGACAGAGGAAACACATCCGGAGCTTGAATTCCGTTTTTGCTCCAAGTGTGAAGGTAATTATGAATATTGCCAGGATCATCTTTTTACCCATGAACATGTCCGTTCCCATTAAGAGGACCGTTTCTTTATTATTGGTATTATTAGAATGATGTTAGATTATAGGACGTAGATGACCGGAAATGAGGATTTATTAGTTATGAAAGAAAAGTCTAATGAACAGCTTTTTTTGGAAGCAATTACAGAACTTAAAAATCTTGCCCGTGAACAGGGAAATATGCTTACAAATGAGCAGATTGACGAGTTCCTTGCAGAAAATAATATGGAAGCTGATAAAAGACCGCTGTTGGATGAATTTTTGAAAAACAGTAATATCGGAATAGATAAAAGACTGGATGAATCAGAGTATCTTAGTTCGGAAGAATTTGATTATCTCAAGGTTTATATGGAAGAACTTGAAGTAATGCCCCGTTTCACGTATGGTGAAAAAAGAGCAATTCACATGGCGGCACTGAATGGGGATGAAGACGCCAAAAATAAAGTGATTGAAATGTTTTTGCCTAATGTCGTGGAAATAGCCAAGTTATACGCAAACCAAGGGATTATGCTTGCGGATTTAATCGGGGAAGGTAACGTTGCACTGTCTATTGGGGCATCCATGTTGGAGGGACTTGAAGAACCGGATGAAATTGATGCAACGCTTACGAAAATGGTAATGGAAGCGATGGAAATGCTTATCGAAGAAGAAGCCATTGCTAAGAAGAAAGACAATAAAGTACTTAAGCTTGCCAATAAGGTAGAAGAAGCATCCAGAGAACTCGCGAATGAAGTGGGACGGAAGGTGACGCCTAAGGAACTTGCGGATGAAACCGGCATGAGTCTTTCAAATATTAATAAAGCAATCAGCATAAGCAGTCAGAAAATGGATTATATTGAGGAAAATACAGATGCAGATTAAAAGTGAGGATTTTAAATATGTAATGCATGACACAATGCGGCTGTGCATCGGTGCAAGCTACAGTTATGAGGAATTGTGCAAGCTTGAACAGACACCGTTTAAGTTAAAAGCAATTATCATGCAATATATATCTAAAGAAACGGACAAAGATACTATTGTGGCGGATCATTTGACAAATCTAAAAGATGATTCGTTATGTTATCTTACTTTTCAACAGATTAAAACGAAGATAAAACTTACGGTTATTGATTATTCAAAACATAAAAAAGGCAAAAAAGGTAATGCTAATATGGTAATGAAGCTGGACGAATTTGTTAAATTCGCTAAAGAGCATACAAATAATGCCCCGGAAACCGTAGATTTTATTATTGAAGAGATTAGCTTTTCAAAGCTTAGTCTTATGGGATTTTCTGTCTAGTCCGGGTGCTGTACCGGAAGGAGTAGGAAAATGAATATAAAGAAAGGGGTTAAAATCTTTTCTTTAGTAGTTATGGTTCTTTTGTTGGCTTTAGGTTGCGGCCGTAATGCAGAGAAAAATAAGGGGAGCAGCTATAAAAAGCCTTCCCAAACCGTAGAAACAGATGCCATAATCGGTAATGATGAAACGCTTGCAAGAATTTATTCGGGGATAAAGGAAAGCTATGACGATAATTATCTTCCTGTTACGAAAAATAATCAGGCGATGATAGAAGAAAATTATGGGATTAGCCCGTTTTGGTATCATGCTGCAGTGGTGGAGACGGCAGCCGTCAACGCACAACCGGATATGCTTATGGGATTCCTTGTTAAGGAAGAGTATAAGGAGCAGCTTCTTTTAAAGGTGACGGAATATAGAACGGCGCTTCTTGACAATGCACCCCCGGATCCTGTAAATGCTGCTAAAATTCAGGCGTCCCAGATTCTTGTATATGATGAGCATATCTTTTTTATTATGCTTGGTATAGTAGATGATGCTAAACAGGATGCGGTGATATTAAAGGATTCATTTGCAAAAGAGAACCAAAAAGCAATAAAAGTGATTGAACAATATTTGGGCGGATAGAGATACGTGTGAGGAGAAAGAATAAGTTCTCCTCATATTTATTTTTATGGTGTTAATTGGAAATAATTATGGTATACTTTTATCAGTGTCGCTTATTAGAGCAGACCAATCAGGGAGGCAATATGAAGGTAAACGAATTAAAGTCATATGAAATAATTGAAGAAAGAGAAATAACTGATCTAAAGTC
This sequence comes from Lachnospiraceae bacterium, assembly GCA_045576455.1. Taxonomy (GTDB): domain Bacteria; phylum Bacillota; class Clostridia; order Lachnospirales; family Lachnospiraceae; genus RGIG4034. Next base: position 70,451 of record JAZNGM010000031.1, read on the forward strand.
CATGAGTTATTTGCTGCGTCATAAAAAAACAGGAGCAAGGATAGCAGTATTATCGAATGACGATGAGAACAAAGTGTTTTATATAGGTTTCAGAACTCCGCCGACAGATTCTACGGGAGTTGCGCATATTGTAGAGCATACCGTGCTTTGCGGTTCCAAAGATTTCCCGGCAAAGGATCCTTTTATTGAATTGGCAAAGGGTTCGCTTAATACTTTTTTAAATGCCATGACATATCCGGATAAGACGGTTTATCCGATTGCAAGCTGCAATGATCAGGACTTCCAGAATTTAATGAATGTTTATCTGGATGCTGTTTTCTATCCGAATATATATAAGGAAGAGAAGATATTTAAGCAGGAAGGCTGGCATTATGAGCTTAATAATCCGGAGGATGAGCTTACATTAAACGGTGTTGTATATAGTGAGATGAAGGGAGCATTTTCATCACCGGACGGTGTTTTTGAACGTGAGATTATGAATTCCCTGTATCCGGATGTGACATATGGTGTGGAATCGGGTGGTGATCCGGATGTAATACCGTCACTTACTTACGCGAATTTCCTTGATTTCCATAAGAGATATTATCATCCTTCCAATAGCTATATTTATCTTTACGGTAATATGGATGTGGCTGAAAAGCTTGCATGGATTGATGAGAAATACTTGTCATCTTTTGACGAACTTAAGATTGATTCTACTATCGGAAAGCAGGAAGCTTTTAAAGAGATAAGAAACGTGCATAAGGATTACCCGGTAGCAGAAGGGGAGAGTCTTAAAGATAATACGTATTTATCTTATAATACCGTAATCGGCGATACGCTGGATAAAGAATTATATGTGGCTTTCCAGATGATAGATTATGCGGTTTGTTCGGCACAGGGAGCACCGCTTAAGCAGGCACTTCTTGATGCCAATGTGGGTAAAGATGTTTACGGATTTTTTGAAAACGGAATTGCACAACCGTATTTTTCTGTAGTAGCAAAAAACAGTGAAGCAGAAAATAAGGAAAAGTTTATATCTATTATTGAAGAAGTGTTTACTAGACTAGTAAATGAGGGTATTGATAAGCGTTCATTGGAAGCAGCACTCAACTATTTTGAATTCCGCTATCGTGAAGCAGATTTTGACCATTATCCGAAGGGACTTATGTATGGTTTGCAGGTGCTTGACAGCTGGTTATATGAAGATAGTAAGCCGTTTATTCACATAGAAGCCAACGCTACTTTTGCATCACTTCGTGAAAAAATAAATACGGATTATTATGAGAAGCTTATTAAAACGTATATTCTCGACAATACCCATAAGAGCATTGTGATGGTAACGCCGAAGGAAGGGCTTGTTGCAGAAAAGGAAGCAGCGCTTGCTGCAAAGCTTAAGGCTTATAAGGATTCCCTTTCTGAAGATGAGATTAAAAAGATTGTAGAAGAGACTAAGGCATTAAAGCAGTATCAGGAGGAAGAAAGCAGGGAAGAAGATCTTGCTAAAATTCCGATGTTAAAGCGTTCTGATATGAAAAAGGAAGCAGAGCCGATTATTAATGAAATGCGTGAAAAAGACGGTAATAAAGTATTATTCCACGATATTTTCACAAATGGAATTAATTATGTACGTCTTGTTTTTGATATATCGGATGTGCCGGAAGAACTGTTGCAGTATGTGGGATTATTGCGTCTTTTCTTAGGAAGCGTTGATACAAAAAACTATTCCTATAAGGATTTGTTTAATGAAATTAACATCCAGTCCGGCGGTATTGTTCCTCTTATCAATGTTTATAGTGATGCTGCGGTTGAAGGTAAGTACTGCATGACTTTTGATGTGAAGGCGAAAACTTTATATCAGAAAACTGATAAGACACTTGAGCTTATGAAGGAAATCATGTTTTTCTCAGACTTTACGGATAAAAAGCATTTGCTTGAATTGATTCAGGAAAGTAAGTCAAAAATGCAGGCATCCATGATGAGTGCAGGACATGGAACGGCTTCCGTACGTGCTATGTCATATTTTTCAGAGATTGCAGAATTGTCAGAGCGGTTAAATGGTATAGACCATTTCAGATTTTTAGAAGATCTTGAAAAACATTTTGATGAAAGATTTGATGAACTTATTGAAGGACTTAATAAGGCACTGAAGTTTGTCTTTAGAAAAGATAATCTTATGTATGATGTTACTGCAGATGAAGAAGGGTATGAAATCTTTGCTTCTCTCATAGGGGATATGACCGGAAATATGTTTGATAAGACGTATGAAAGTAATAAACTTGAAATTATACCGGTTAAGAAGAATGAAGGATTCATGACTTCTGCCCAGATTCATTATGTGGCAACCGCCGGTAACTTTGTAAAAAAAGGACTTGCTTATACGGGTGCCCTTAAGGTGCTTAAAGTCATCATGGGATATGATTATCTTTGGAATCAGGTACGTGTTCTTGGCGGTGCTTATGGTTGTATGAGTAATTTCCAGAGAACCGGTGATTGTTACTTCGTTTCATACAGGGATCCTAATATGACCAAAACACTGGAAGTGTTTGCAAAGGCTGCTGATTATGTAAGAAATCTTAAACTGAATGAAAGAGATTTGACTAAGTATATAATTGGTGCCGTATCCAGTGCAGATACACCATTAAATCCGTCTGCAAAGGGCGCAAGAAGTTTGAATGCATATCTGAGCAATGTGACATATGAACTTTTACAGAAGGAAAGAGATGAACTTCTTAATGTTACGGAATCAGAAGTTAACAGACTTGCTGATTATATTGATGCTTTTGTAAGTTTTGAAGATATATGTGTTGTCGGTAATGAAAAGACATTAAAGGATAACAAAGATATCTTTATGACGGTAGAACCGTTATTCCATTAATTTTTTAATTAATTACAGTTTTATCCATAAATTCGTATTCTCTTAAGCGTATATTTATTAAAGCAACAAATTACTGTGCTAAAGTGGGAGGATATTATTATGAAGAAAAAAATAGTAGCAACATTAATGGCACTGTCTATCAGCCTATGTACTTTTTTGACAGGTTGCGGGGCAGAAAAAACAAGTTACGACAGCTTGAACGGTTCATCATCTACGGGGGCAGCTAAGCCGGAGTACGATTATGGTTTTGATATGGATGCTTCGGAAGATTATTATGAAGAATCTACCAATGATTATGCTCCGGAGGAGTTTATCAAGGATACAACCGTTTCCGAATCGGGTGTGACGGATGTAGATGCAGCCAATAACCGTAAGATGATAACGACGGTTAATATGAACGTTGAAACAGAGCATTTTACCGATTTAATCAAGACAATTGAAAATCAGGTAAAAGCACTGGGCGGATATATGGAATCTTATGAAACGGGATATCAGTATGGATATGGATATAATTCCCAAGAAAATATGCAGTATGCGAATCTTGTAATAAGAATTCCGGCAGATAATCTGGATGAAATAATAAAAGTTGTTGATGAAAATGCAAATGTAATTAATAAGAATTCTAATACCCGTGATGTGACACTTTCTTATGTGGATATAGAAAGCCGGAAGATTGCGTTAGAAGTAGAGTATGAAAGTATTCTTAATCTTTTATCCATGGCGGATAATGTGGATTCTATTATTGCATTACAGCAGAGATTGTCAGAGATACGTTATCAGATAGAGAGTCTTGAATCACAGCTTCGTACATACGATAATAAAGTAAACTACAGCACCGTATATTTGTACGTAGATGAAGTGTTAAAGCTTACACCGGTAATTACTAAGGAGGAATCAACCTGGGATAAAATCGGTTCGGGGCTTGACCAGAATCTGTATGCAATCGGGAAATGGTTTAATGAGGCGTTTATCGGTTTCGTAGTGGCACTTCCATATATAGGAATTGCGTTAGTAATAGGAGTTATTCTGTATATTATTATCAGGGTATCCGTTAAAAAGTTAATGAAAGTATGTAAGGAACAGGAGAAAGAATGGGAAGCACAACAGGCAAAACAACGGATGGAGCAGCAGGCGCAATGGCAACAGCAGATGCAGTGGCAGCAACAGAATGCGCAAAATACAAGGCAGGATTCGCAACGTTAATCGGCAGGCCGAATGTTGGCAAATCAACCTTAATGAATCATCTGATTGGACAGAAGATAGCTATTACATCCAACAAACCACAGACTACAAGAAACAGGATACAGACGGTTTATACGTCGGATGAAGGTCAGGTGGTATTTCTGGATACGCCGGGAATCCATAAGTCTAAAAATAAACTCGGCGATTATATGGTAAAAACGGCGGAGAATACTTTTTCGGAAGTCGATGTTATTCTTTGGCTTGTGGAGCCTACGGATTTTATCGGTGCCGGAGAGAGACATATTCTGGAAAAGCTTGCATCAACCAAAACACCGGTTATTCTGGTAGTCAATAAGATAGATACCGTTAAGAAACCGGAACTTATGAAGTGTATAGATACCTACCGCAAAGAAAGGAATTTCGACGAAATCGTTCCTGTTTCGGCATGGAATGGAGAGAATACGGAAGAACTAATGAAATGTATTTTCAAGTATCTGCCGTACGGACAGCCTTTCTATGATGAAGATACGATAACGGACCAGCCGGAGAGACAGATTGTAGCCGAGCTTATCCGTGAAAAGGCTCTTCGAAGTCTGGATAAGGAAATTCCGCACGGAATAGCGGTTGGAATTGACCGTATGAAATACGGTAAAAAACTTGTGGAAATTGATGCAACCATCTTCTGCGAAAGAGATTCCCATAAAGGTATCATTATTGGTAAACAGGGAAGCATGTTAAAGAAGATAGGAACAGAAGCAAGAATCGAAATAGAATCTTTACTTGAACAAAAGGTTAACCTTACGTTATGGGTTAAAGTTAAAAAAGATTGGCGTGACAGTGATTTCCTTCTTAAAAACTTCGGATACTTTCCGGAGGACAAATAATCTGTACCGGGTAGTATAAAAACAGTAAAACGGTACACCCTAACATTAATGAATGTTACTGGGGGTAACGTAGGATGAAGAAAGTAAGCTACTGGGACAGATTTATGGAAACGGGCGCAGTTGAAGATTATTTGAAATGTAAAAACACATCCTTCTGTGGCGAAGAAAATAAGCAGGCTACGGACCGGATGTGTTTTGAGAAAGAGGAAAATCCGGATGCAGGATTTTATTACAGTGACGGGAATGGTGATAAAAACATTACCCGTGGGTGAATACGACAGACATGTATGCATATTAACGAAAGAAAAAGGGAAGATTACTGCATATGCAAAAGGTGCACGAAAGCCGAACAGCAGACTGGTAGCAGTAACCAATCCTTTTTCTTTTGGTGAATTTAAATTGTATGTCGGGAAAAGTTCCTATAATTTATTGGAAGCCAATATCTCCAATTATTTTGAAGTACTGAGAGAAGATTTTGTGGCGGCCTATTACGGCATGTATTTTATGGAACTTGCGGATTACTATACGAGAGAAAACAACGATGAAAGCATGATGCTGAAACTTTTGTACCAGTCGTTACGGGCATTGTGTGTTGACAGCCTTAATAAAGAACTGGTGCAGTACGTATATGAAATGAAGGCAATGGTGGTAAACGGTGAATTTCCGGGTGCGCCACGCCATATTAATATTTCGGATTCTGCCCGCTATACGATTGAATATGTGATGGAAAGTACACTTGCCAAATTATATACCTTTACGGTTTCCGATACCGTCCTTAAAGAATTAAAAGTAGTATGTGACGATTACAGGACAAGGTACATAGACAAGAAGATGAACAGCTTAAATATACTTGAGACTTTAAGACCAGAAAATGGTTGAAATAGCATAAATTATTCGATATAATGTAGTGCATACTGATTTCGGTATGTACGGAATAGGAGTATATGTTGTTAAAAACAGTCAGAATTGCTTGCCTTTTTTTACTTACGATGACCTTAGTAGGATGTACGGATAAAGAAGATAAGTATGATGACAGTTATATCCGCCTTCATAAGGATGGAAGTGTAACGGAATACATTGAAGAAGATTTTGACGAAGATATATACTCAAAAGATGATCTTGTTAAGATGATTGAAACCGAAATGAATGCGTATAATAAACGCTTTCCGGAGAAGAGAATCGGCTTAAAATCATGCAAGGTTTCGGATGATGAAATTAAAGTGAAGATGGAATACAAATCGGTTCAGGATTATGCTTCTTTTAACGGCGTTGAATTGTTTGTAAGCCCGAGTGAAACGGACAACACGAAGACATTAACCATGGGTTTTCCCTATGATGTTTATATAGACGGGAAGATTATTTCATATTCCGACGGAATCAGAATGATAGATAAACATCGCTTGTCTATGGATGACGTAGACAGTGGATATATAATTTATGAATAATAATAAGAGGTACTCAAAATGGAAAAAACAATGGAAAAGATCGTAGCACTGGCTAAGGCAAGAGGATTTGTCTATCCGGGCTCAGAAATCTACGGCGGTCTGGCAAACACATGGGATTACGGTAATCTCGGTGTTGAACTCAAGAACAATGTAAAGAAAGCATGGTGGCAGAAATTTGTTATGGAGAACCCATACAACGTAGGCGTTGACTGTGCGATTCTTATGAATCCGCAGACTTGGGTTGCGAGTGGACATCTCGGCGGATTTTCCGATCCATTGATGGATTGTAAAGAATGTCATGAGCGTTTCCGTGCTGATAAGATTATCGAAGATTATGCACAGGAAAACAATATTACATTAAAGGGTAGTGTTGACGGCTGGAGCCAGGAAGAAATGAAGGCTTTTGTTGAAGATAACAATATCCCTTGTCCGACTTGCGGCAAACATAACTTTACAGATATCAGACAGTTTAACCTTATGTTTAAAACATTCCAGGGTGTAACGGAAGATGCTAAAAATACGGTATATTTAAGACCGGAGACAGCACAGGGTATTTTTGTTAACTTTAAAAATGTACAGAGAACAAGCCGTAAGAAAATACCATTCGGTATTGCACAGATTGGTAAGTCTTTCCGTAATGAAATTACGCCGGGCAACTTTACTTTCCGTACAAGAGAGTTTGAACAGATGGAACTTGAATTCTTCTGTGAGCCGGATACAGACCTTGAATGGTTTAAATATTGGAAAGAATTCTGTATTAACTGGTTAACTTCTCTTGGTATGAAAGAAGAAGAGATGAGAGTGCGCGACCATGATGCAGAAGAGCTTTCATTCTATTCCAAAGCTACAAGTGATATTGAATTCTTATTCCCATTTGGTTGGGGTGAGTTATGGGGTATCGCTGACAGAACAGATTATGACCTTACACAGCATCAGAATGTATCTAAAGTAGATATGTCCTATTTTGATGATGAAAAGGGTGTAAAATATGTTCCGTATGTAGTTGAGCCATCACTCGGCGCAGACCGTGTTGTGCTTGCATTCTTATGTGCAGCATACGATGAGGAAGAAATCGCAGAAGGCGATGTAAGAACTGTTCTTCATTTCCATCCTGCACTTGCACCGGTTAAGATTGGTATCCTTCCGCTTTCTAAGAAATTAAGTGAGTCGGCAGAGAAGATTTATTTTGAATTAAGCAAGAAATATAATTGCGAATTTGACGATAGAGGAAATATCGGTAAGAGATACAGAAGACAGGACGAAATCGGTACACCGTTCTGTATTACCTATGACTTTGAGTCAGAAAATGATAACGCAGTTACCATCCGTTTCCGTGATTCCATGGAGCAGGTACGTGTTAAAATCGATGAACTTGACCAGTGGTTCGCAGATAAATTTACATTCTAATATGGATTCCCTGTTACTTTGTAGCAGGGAATTTCTTTAGTTTAATGGAAAATGCGATTAAAAACTTGTAAAAATATCAAAAAATATAGTTTTATTTTTGACAACTTAGTGAATTGTTCCAAAAGTGTTTTCGATGTACGAAAATAAATTGCTTAAATGCAGTAACAATGATATAATATTTGCAGTTTTAAAAACATATTACTTTCGAAGGGGGACCCGCCATATGAAAAAATGGGTATATGCTTTTGAAGAGGGTAATGCCGATATGAGAAATCTTCTCGGTGGTAAAGGTGCGAACCTTGCCGAGATGACAAACTTAGGCTTACCGATTCCACAAGGATTTACAGTAACAACAGAAGCTTGTAATGATTATTATGATCAGGGTAAAAAAGTGTCTGACGAAATCTCAAAACAGATTTTTGATGCACTTGCCGTATTAGAAAAGAAGCAGGGTAAAAAGTTCGGAGATACTAAGAATCCGTTACTTGTATCCGTACGTTCAGGTGCACGTGCATCTATGCCGGGTATGATGGATACAATCTTAAATCTCGGACTTACAGATATTGCTGTAGAAGGCTTTGCTAAGAAGACAGGTAATCCAAGATTTGCATACGATTCTTATCGTAGATTTATTCAGATGTTCTCTGATGTGGTAATGGAAATACCGAAGTCTTATTTTGAAAGAATTCTTGACGAGTATAAAGAGAGTAAGAGAGCTGCTCTTAAGAAAGGTCCAAAGGATCCGATTTTTGATACCGATTTATCTGCAGAAGATATGAAGGAAATTGCTGATAAGTTTAAAGATATTTATCGCAAGGAAAAAGGGGAAGCATTCCCACAAGATCCGAAGGTTCAGCTTATGGAGGCTGTTAAGGCCGTATTTAGAAGCTGGGATAATGAAAGAGCTATCGTATACAGAAGAATGAATGATATTCCGGGTGACTGGGGTACTGCAGTTAACGTACAGGCAATGGTATTCGGTAACATGGGTAATACATCCGGTACAGGTGTTGCCTTTACCCGTAACCCATCTACCGGTAAGAAAGAAATCTATGGTGAATACCTTATCAATGCACAGGGTGAAGACGTTGTTGCAGGTATCCGTACACCACAGCCTATTTCAAAACTTCAGGAGGACATGCCTGAATGCTATGCAAGATTTATGGAAATTGCCAATAATCTTGAAGCACATTACAGAGATATGCAGGATATGGAGTTCACAATTGAAGACGGTAAATTATTCTTCTTACAGACAAGAAGCGGAAAGAGAACAGCACACGCTGCACTCCAGATTGCTTGTGATCTTGTAGATGAAGGAAAGATTACACCGGAAGAAGCAGTACTTCGTATTGATGCTAAGTCTCTTGACCAGTTATTACATCCTACTTTTGATCCACAAGCATTAAAAGAAGGAAAAGTTATTGGACAAGGTCTTCCGGCATCTCCGGGTGCTGCTGCAGGTAAGGTTGTATTTACCGCAGAAGATGCTAAAAAACAGCATGCAAAAGGCTCCAGAGTTATCCTTGTAAGACTTGAGACCTCTCCGGAAGATATTGAAGGTATGCAGGCTGCGCAGGGTATTCTTACCGTACGTGGCGGTATGACATCACACGCTGCCGTTGTTGCACGTGGTATGGGAACTGCATGTGTCAGCGGATGTGGTGATATTATTATCGATGAAGTTAAGAAGGTATTTGAACTTGGCGGTGAGAAAATCCACGAAGGTGACCATATTTCTCTTGACGGTTCAACAGGAAATATTTACTTTGGCGATATTAAGACTAAGGAAGCATCTATCAGTGGTAACTTCGAGCGTATGATGGAGTGGGCTGATAAATATAGAACTTTAAAGGTACGTACCAATGCAGATTCTCCTAAGGATGCATTAAATGCCATTAAGTTTGGTGCAGAGGGTATCGGTCTTTGCAGAACAGAGCATATGTTCTTTGAAGCAGACAGAATTCCTAAAATCCGTCAGATGATTCTTGCAAGAACACTTGAAGTACGTGAGCAGGCATTAAATGAATTAATTCCTTTCCAGAAAGCTGACTTCAAGGGCTTATATGAGGTTATGGAGGGAAGACCGGTTACTATCCGTTTCTTAGACCCGCCACTTCATGAGTTTGTTCCGACAGATGAGAAGGAAATTAAAGAGCTTGCCAACATGATGAATATGTCTATCGCAGATGTTAAGGCTACATGTGATTCCTTGCATGAGTTCAATCCGATGATGGGACATCGTGGATGTCGCCTTGCCGTTACTTATCCGGAAATTGCAAAAATGCAGACCCGTGCCGTAATGGAAGCAGCTATTGAAGTAGAACGTGAAAAAGGATTTAAGATTGTTCCTGAAATCATGATTCCGCTTGTTGGTGATAAGAAAGAGCTTAAATTCGTTAAGAATGCAGTTGTTGAAACAGCAGAAAAGGTTAAGAGAGAATTTAACTCTAAGATAGAATACAAGGTTGGTACAATGATTGAGATCCCAAGAGCAGCCCTCCTTGCTAATGAAATAGCAGAAGAGGCAGAGTTCTTCTCCTTCGGTACTAACGACCTTACACAGATGACCTTTGGTTTCTCACGTGACGATGCAGGTAAGTTCTTAGATCATTACTACAAGTCTAAGATTTACGAATCAGATCCGTTTGCAAGACTTGACCAGAATGGTGTTGGCCAGCTCGTTGAGATGGCAGCTAAGAAGGGCCGTGCAACAAGAGAAAACTTGAAGCTTGGTATCTGTGGTGAGCATGGTGGAGACCCAAGTACAATTGAGTTCTGTCACAGAGTAGGACTTGATTATGTATCTTGTTCACCGTTCCGTGTTCCAATTGCCAGAATCGCAGCAGCACAGGCTGCTATCAACAACAAACAGTAATTGAAACTGCTTGTTTTCTGGGGACTTACGAAATACCTAGAGACTATATGATTCGAAGCGCAAGGCTTTATCACAGTCAAAACACATTTCGTTTCCCGGAAAAGATTATAATGAAGCTATATATTGTATAGGGAGTCTGTAATAGGCTCCCTATATTTTTTGAATTTTACGTACTGTGAACCTTGTGTACATTTGAAAATTTTAGTTGCAGTTGCTTGTTGTAAAATCATAATTAATCGGTTATAATATATTCAAAAGATAAAATGATGATAAAATTATGATAAGTATTGCAAGGAGGTTTTTATGATACAGATTAGACCAGTTTCAGATTTAAGAAATAAGTTTCCGGATGTAGAGAAGGCAGTTGCATGTGGAGAACCGGTATATTTAACAAAAAACGGATACGGCGCAATGGTCGTGCTTAGTCTTGAAGCATATTCAAGATTAACAGATGGCATTGAAGCAGCTCTTGATATGGCTGATAAAGCTGCGGAAGAAGATGACAGAAGATATACGCATGAAGAAGTTTTCTCTAATCTTAGAAGGAGGGTAAATGGCTAATATAAAGTATAAGCTGAGATATTTGCCACTGTTCTATAAGGATTTAGAGGAAAAGATTGTATATATAACAGAGGAATTACATAATGAAAAAGCTGCAAATGATTTGTTAGATGAGGTTGAAGCGGCAATATTGGAGCGTCAGTCTGTGGCAGAATCGTTTGAACCATACCGTTCTCTGAGAGAACGTCGCTATCCATATTACAGAATTTATGTGAAAAACTTTGTTGTCTATTATGTTGTGATAGATGATGAAGGTGAGGATAAGATTATGGAAGTGAGAAGATTTTTATATAACAAGCAGGATGTGAAACGTTTGTTGTAGAGAATAAATGAATAGATGTAATTAATGACACTCCCGGTAGAAAATCGGGAGTGTTTTTGGTATAATAGGAGACGTTAGTGAGGGGAAATTAAAGCATTAAGAGATAAATTGTAGGAAGTAGGTGTTTTGGCAATATGGGTTACACTTTGATTTGTAGAGTTATGAAACTATGGAGGATAAGATGAATATTCAAGGGTACTTAGATTATATAAATACACCGTGGGGACGGTTGTTTTACAGATTAGTTTGGCATAATCTTGACTTAAAAGATAAAAAAATACTAGATTTTGGAAGTGGTTTTGGTGTTACCTCAAACCACTTGGCAAAATTTAATGATGTAACGGCTGTGGAACCAAACGTGGAAATGCTTGAACATAGAATATGTGACAACCGCTATGAGCAAATAGCCGGAAGTATTGAGAAACTTAAGAAAATGGAGAACAGCAGTTTTGATGTTATACTCTGTCACAATGTTTTGGAGTATATTGAGAACCGCGCTGACCTTATCGCCGAATTTCATAGGCTTTTGAAAAAAGACGGTATATTATCAATAGTAAAGCATAATAAAAATGGCAAGATAATGCACAAAGCAGTATTTGAAAATAACATTGATGAAGCAATGTCGCTTCTAAAAGGCGAGAATGCCACATCACAAAATTTTGGAACCATAAATGAATACGAAATTGAGGATTTGCAGGAATGTATTGCAGAAAGATTTATTTTGGATAAAGTATGCGGTATACGCACCTTTTACGGAATACAGCCCAATTCCTTTAAATGTGAACCGGATTGGGAAGAGAGACTGTTTAAGCTTGAATGTGCCGTAGAGAGTAATGCTGCATATGCTAACATAGCATTCTTTCAGCATTTGCTTTTGAATTATAAAGAATAATGCCACGAATTCAGTTAGAACCCATCGGAACAAGATTAATAAAAACATCTAAACGCTTCAGACACTGTGGAGGTTCATATAAAAATCGAAAAGGTAAGAAGTGATGTTTTTTTCAGTGGTATCACCATGATTCTGTATGACCGGAGTATTGATATATCAGCAGAAAGCGTTTACTTTTGATTTAAAAATAGCAAAATAGTTTAGGTGGTTTAGAGGATGAATAAGGATTTGCTTAAGATTTTATGTAGTGTGTCTCCTGAAGAGGAGCGTTTGCTTGATGGCAATACTGACATAGAAAAAGAGATATATAGTTTGGAGAAAATATCAAAAGAAGGCATTGTTCATATTGATGCCGCGAAACTCCTGGATAACGGTAAGTTGATTCAAATTCGTACGCATACAAGGTTTGTGCATTTTCCTATACATATTCATAATTTTGTAGAAGTAGTGTACATGTGCCAAGGAACTACGCATCATGTGATTAATGGCAAAGATATAGTGCTGCAAGCGGGCGAATTACTATTTATTAGTCAGTCGGCGAAACAAGAAATATATCCTGCAAAAGAATCCGATGTAGCTGTAAACTTTATTATTTTACCGGAGTTTTTTGATTATGGGCTTAATATGATGGAGGCAGAAAACAATCAGCTTCGTTCTTTTGTAATTGATTGTTTGACTGGTGGAAAAGAGGATACAGGATATCTTCATTTTAAGGTGGCAGATGTACTTCCGGTACAAAATTTAGTGGAAAATCTTATCTGGACTATCATTCGAAAGGAACCAAATAAGCGTAGTATACAACAGGCGACGATGGGGCTTTTATTTATTCAGTTGATGAACCATATCGATAGACTGGAGACCGCAGAAACTGATAAGCAACAGAGACTGATTATGGACGTGCTTAGTTATATAGAAGAACACTATAGAGATGGAGAACTGGACAGCCTGGCGAAGCAACTGCACTATGACATGCGTTGGTTATCTAAAGAGATTAAGAAACGTACAGGACAAAACTACACGGATTTAGTACAGAATAAAAGGTTGAATCAGGCAGCATATTTACTTACAACGACGAATATGAATATTATAGATATTGGCTTGGCTGTGGGATATGATAATACGAGTTACTTTCATCGTATTTTTCAAAAACAGTTTGGGATGACACCAAGAAAGTACCGTATGACAAATATAAAATAATAAATGGCGAATAAGGACACTTTTTTGATTAAAAGGTGTTCTTTTTTTGTGTATTAAAAAGGAATAGGATGATAATAAGATATCGTGTATAAATACATATTGTAGGAGAAGGAAGGTACTATGGAAAAGTATTATTTAGCAATTGATATCGGTGCATCCGGTGGACGTCATATTCTGGGTAATATAGTAAACGGGAAAATGATGCTGGAGGAAATTCATCGATTTCCGAACGGGAATGTGGAAAAAGACGGAGAACTGACGTGGGATATAGATAGTTTATATCGAGAAATCATTACAGGTATGAAAAAATGCAAAGAGCTCGGAAAGATTCCGGTCAGTGTCGGAATTGATACTTGGGCAGTGGATATTGTGCTCTTAGATGAAGCAGACAGACGTATTGGAAATGTAGTTGGATACCGTGATAGTGGAACCCGGTATATGGATTTAAAGGTCTATGAGAGCATTCCTGAAGAAGCATTATATGCAAGAACCGGAATTCAAAAGCAGATGTTCAATACGATTTATCAGCTTATGGCATGGAAGGAACGAAAACCGTCAGATTATGAAAAGGCAAAGACTATGTTGATGGTGCCTGATTATCTGCACTTTTTATTATCCGGCGTGAAGGCAACGGAATATACCAATGCTACGACAACACAGTTAGTAAGTCCTGTAACCAAGAATTGGGATTATGAGTTAATAGAGTTGTTAAACTATAAGGCATCCTTATTTAAAAAGATTGTGTTGCCGGGAACATGTCTCGGCGACCTTACAGAGGAAGTGCAGAGAGAGGTTGGTTTCAGTTGTAAGGTGGTTCTTCCGGCTACTCATGATACCGCTTCGGCAGTCGTTGCAGTGCCTGTTGCAAAGGATAAAAAAGAGGATAATGTTCTTTATATCAGTTCAGGCACTTGGTCATTAATGGGAACGGAGCTGTCGGAGGCCAATTGTAGTGCAGAGAGCAAGGTTTGTAATCTGACAAATGAAGGAGGATATGATTATCGGTTCCGTTACTTGAAAAATATCATGGGCCTGTGGATGATACAATCTGTAAAGAAGGAAATCGGGCAGGACTACTCTTATAGAGAAATTTGTGATATGGCATCGCATATGTCTATTCCATCTATTGTTGATGTAAACGACAAACGGTTTCTGGCGCCGGATAACATGACGGAAGAGATAAAGAAAGCGTGTGAAGAAACTGTACAGCCGGTACCGGGAAACTTGGCAGAAGTGGCGGCGGTTATTTACAACAGTCTTGCAAAATGTTATGGAAAAACTATTGAGGAAATCGAACAACTGACAGGTAAAAAGTTCAATGGAATCCATATCGTAGGAGGTGGTTCTAACGCGGAGTTTTTAAACCGTCTTACCGCCATTTCAACGGGAAAGACAGTTTATGCAGGACCAACGGAAGCCACAGCCATTGGAAATATAAGTGTACAAATGATTGCTGAGGGCGAACTAAAGGATATGGATGATGCCCGAAATTGTATATATGAGTCCTTTGATATAAAGGTATATGAATAAATATAGAAAAAAAGGAGAAGCGTTATGACAAGATACGATTTATCAAAAGCACAATATGCAAAATATGGCATAGATACAGATATTGCTATAGCGAAATTAAAAGAGGTTCCGGTATCTCTTCATTGCTGGCAAGGAGATGATGTAACCGGTTTTGATCATGAGGGACCATTGACCGGTGGAATCCAGACTACAGGAAATTACCCCGGTAAAGCACGTACACCGGAAGAACTTATGGCAGATATGGACGTTGCATTGAGATTAATGCCGGGAAAAAAGAAACTAAACTTACATGCTTGTTATGCCATTTTTGAGGATGGTGATTTTGCAGATCGTGATGCCTTAGAGCCAAAGCACTTCAAAAAATGGGTAGAGTTTGCAAAAGAAAGAAACATGGGGATTGACTTTAATCCCACGTTTTTCTCGCATGATAAAGTAAAAGACGGATTTACACTTTCCAGTCCGGACAAAGATACGAGAGATTTTTGGATTCGACATGGTCAGGCATGTATTCGTATCTCAGAGTATTTTGCAAACGAAACAGGCGTGCCATGTGTCATGAACATTTGGACCGGTGATGGCTGTAAGGATATCCCGGCTGACCGTATGGGTCCGCGTATGCGTTATAAGAAAGCCATTGAAGAGATTTTATCGGTTCCGTTTGACAAGACAAAAGTAAAGCCATGTGTGGAATCCAAAGTGTTTGGAATCGGTGTAGAAGCATACACTGTCGGTAGTGCGGAGTTTTCTCTTAGTTTTGCAGCTTCTCATGAGGGGTGCCTGCCGCTAATGGATAATGGACATTATCATCCGACAGAAGTAGTTTCTGACAAGATTCCGGCATTGCTTTGTTTTTTCCCTGAAATCGCTCTTCATATTACCAGACCAATTCGTTGGGATAGTGACCACGTAGTTCTGTTTGATGATGAAACTAGGGAAATGGCAAAAGAAATTGTTCGCTGTGACGGCTTAAACAGAACATATATGGCACTGGATTACTTTGATGCCAGCATAAATCGTATCAGTGCTTGGATTGTAGGATTTCGTAGTTGGCAGAAGGCACTTTTATATGCATTGCTTACTCCGAACGAGATGTTGCAGAAGCTTCAGGATGAAGGAAATCTGACTCGTCTCATGGTAATGCAGGAAGAGATGAAGACACTTCCGTTCGGCGACATTTGGACAGAATACTGCAAAGAATGCGGTGTGGCAACTGATGAAAGTTGGTTAGATGATGTGCTGGCTTATGAGAAAGAAGTATTGAAAGTCAGACAATAGGAGGTAAATATACATATGAGATTTTTGGATGCAGAATTTGTACAAGGATTTATCCGCATGGCAAACGACGGATGGGAACAAGGCTGGCATGAAAGAAATGGTGGAAACCTTTCTTATAGGGTAAAAAAAGAAGAAGTAGAACAGATAAAGGAAAATTTTGATGCAAAGGAATGGAAACCGATTGGGATATCTGTACCAAAGCTGGCTGGAGAATACTTCCTTGTAACGGGAAGTGGGAAATTCTTCCGCAACGTGATTATTAAACCCGAAGACTCTATCTGTATGATTGAGTTGGATGAAAAGGGTGAGAAATACCGCATTGTTTGGGGTCTTGTGAATGGTGGCAGACCAACCTCGGAGCTGCCGAGCCATCTGATGAATCACGAAGTTAAGATGCTGGCAACTGATGGTAAGCATCGTGTCATTTATCATGCACATACCGCAAATGTAATTGCGCTTACATTTGTACTTCCATTAAAAGATGAGATATTTACCAGAGAACTTTGGGAAATGGCTACCGAATGTCCGGTTGTATTTCCACAGGGAATCGGCGTAGTTCCTTGGATGGTACCGGGGGGACGGGAGATAGCGGTAGCTACCAGTGAATTGATGAAGCAGTATGATGTTGCTATTTGGGCACACCATGGTATGTTTGCTTCCGGCGAAGACTTTGACCTGACTTTTGGGCTCATGCACACAGTGGAAAAATCAGCAGAAATTCTTGTGAAAATGCTTTCCATGAGATCAGAAAAATTACAGACCATTACTACGCAGGGATTCAAGGATTTAGCAGCAGACTTCAAGGTAGAACTACCGGAGAAGTTTTTATACGAAAAATAAGAAAATCTATTGGTAGAAATACCATACCTTTTTATAAAAATTATAATTCTTAAAAAAATAGAGTCTGATAAAGTAAAGGAGAATCGTAACATGAATGCGGTTACTGGAAAAAATGTAACTATAACGGAACGAATTGAGAAAGGAATCTATTCCGGGAAACCATGTGCTTTTTGGTTTTGGAATGAAGATGCAGTTAACATGGATGATGAACAGATTCGTGAAGTGATGAAAAGATGCGCTGATGAAATTGGATATGGTGGGTTTGCTATTATTCCGAATAGGACGAATGATTATCTCTCCGATGTGTATTTTAGTAAATATCGTGTAGCAGTGAAAACAGCAGAAGAACTTGGAATGAATATTTGTATTTATGATGAGAATGGTTTCCCTAGTGGTGCGGCCAACGGAGCGTACGCAGAACGATATCCGGAACATACGGTGAAACGGTTAGATAAGTTAGAGTGGGATATAGAAGGCGGACATACGATAGATATGAACTTGGATATTCCGGGTGTTGTTATGGGTATTGTTTTGATGAATAATAATACAAAAGAGTGCTGCGACGTAACACACTGTTATTCTAATGGGAAGATATCTTTATTGCCTGAGGACGGCAGATGGAAGCTCATGGTATTTGTGTGTGTTAATGAAGGTAGCCCTATTGCAGATTATTTGTCGAAAGAGGCTGTTGATAAATTTATTGAGATGACCCATGAAGCATATTATCGTGAATTTTCCGATTATTTTGGAAATGTAATAGATTCATTCTTTTATGATGAACCATCTATGTGGGGATTTGAAGGTGAATGGATTCCCGGTGGACGAATTGTGACAGAGGGACGAATGTGGACACCGGAATTTAACACATTTTATGAAAAAAATTATGGTGAAAGTCCAATACTTAGTTATCCGGCTCTTTGGTATGATATAGGTGAGTCTACAGAGGATGCCAGACGTAAATTATTTGAATGTAGGGCAGAAATGTTTAACAGACATTATATTCGTAATATGGCAGATTGGTGTGAAGAAAGAGGAGTACTGCTGACCGGTCATACATGGGAAGAAAATATACTAAATCCTACCGGTACAGTGGGTGATTTAATGAAGGTTTTTAAATATCAGCATATACCTGGCATCGATAGTATTTTTAATTATCAATTTGTGAAGAATACTTTGAAAGTTGTATCTTCGTCGGCATATAATTGGGACAAGCAATTGGTTATGTGTGAAACATTTGGGGCAATGCCGGAGGATGAAAGATTGCGGCATGTCCTTTATAAAGAAACCATGGATTTATATGCAAAAGGGATAAATTATATAGTCCCTCATGCAGTGTGGTATGGTGTTGTGGGTACTACGCCGGATCTTTCCTATCAGGGCCCGTATGCAGATGTTTTGCCTGATGTGATGTCATATATTACTTGCTTAAATCAATGGTTACAAGGAGGTAGACATGTAGCTGATATTGCGGTGCTATATCCTATTGAGGACATGCAATCAAAGTTTTGTTTTACACAACCGAATGACGAATGTTTACCACCATACAGTAATTATATTGAGATAGGAGAAAAGTTATCTTGTGATTATCGACTTGATTTCACTTATTTGCATCCGGAAGTATTAAAAGAAAAATGTCATGTGAATAGTATCGGCAGAACACTTTGTTTGGATAATAAATGTAATTATGAGGAATATAAAGTGTTGATTTTTCCGGCTATGGAAATGGTATCAATCGAGAGTATAAAGAAAGCGGAAGAGTTTTATCAACATGGAGGCGCTGTAATTTTCTGCGAAAAACTTCCCAATAAGACTGTACATCCGACGGATAAACAAGAAATGATAAATATTTTGGCGCATTTGTTTGAAAACGAGAAGTTTGATGAGGAGTCGATATATGTAAAGAGTAATTCAAATGGTGGCCACGTAGGATTTATACCGGCAAACCAAATAGAATGTATAGGTGAACTGCTAAAAAAGATTTGCCCTAATTTTGACGTGGAAATAAAGGAATGCGGTTCACTGGAAGATGGCACGTTGACATATATTCATAAGGTTCGAAGTGGAAAACATATCTATTTCTTTGCGAATTCGAGTGTTAATGAAATTCATACTACAGTAAGAGTACGTGGTAGAAGCGATTTAGAATGTGTCAATCCACATTCCGGAGAAGTGAATAGAGTGTCAACTGTTTATAGAATATATAATGGTGTGGAATATACTGAGTTTAATCTTAATTTGCAACCTGAAAGTAGTATGTTTTATGTGACGGTTCCAGTAAAGAGAGAGAAGAAATAATGTAGTGTTGTTATGATGCTATATAACACCCCTTTTGTCAGATATAATTATATCTGACGAAAGAGGTGTTTTTTCTTGGGAACACAGCATGCTTTGTGATATAATAAAAAAAGTGTGTGGTTTAAAGAGACAATGCTTAGAGAGTATAAGCTATACAAGGAGAAAAATATATGAAACCCAGAACGGAACTTAGCATGCAACTTTATAATATGCTTAAAGAACGAGGTTATCATGAAGGATTATGTGATCTGATTTCGAAGAATTGTAACACGGACTATACAGCAGCACGAATGATTGGATACCTCTCGCATTATTCCTCTTTGCCGGAGGGAGAGGTCGTAGATGAGATGCTGGCAATCTTAAGTGACCGGAATGCACTTATACGGAAAAAGGAAATGGAACATGCACAGGCTACAATTAATGAGCTATATGAGCATGGTTTACAATGAAAATACGGTTTTTAATGAATTTTACGGAGGTGTATTATGCCGGTAATTAAAGGGTTGGAATGGACATTTGATACGGTTGCAGGTAAGTATGAAAAATTGCGTCCCGGGTATACAGAAGAACTATATAAAATGATTTTTGATTATATTACTATAAATGATTCCTCCAACGTTGTTGAGGTTGGGATTGGAGGAGGACAAGCAAGTTTACCCATTTTGCAAACAGGATGTACCTTGACAGCTATAGAATATGGTGAAAATTTTTCAAAATTGTGCGAGGAAAAGTTTAAGGAATTTAAAAAATTTTCTGTTATAACAGAGAAATTTGAGAATGTTTCATTTCCTGATTCCGCATATGATTTGGTTTATTCCGCATCAGCATTTCACTGGGTGCCGGAAGATATAGGGTATTCAAAGGTTTATAACATGTTGAAAAGCGGAGGCGTGTTTGCACGGTTTGCAAATCATCCTTATCGGGACAAGCGCAATGTTGAGCTTTCGGATGAAATTGATAAAATATATGCCAAGTATTACTACGGTTACTACAAAAAAGATATTAAGTCCATAAAAGAATATAGCGAAGAGCAGGCAATACAGAGGGCGCAGATAGCAGAAAAATATGGTTTTACTGATATAAAATATGCCTTGTTTTACAGGACAAGAACTTTCTTAGCTAAAGAATATATTGAATTGCTGGGAACATATTCGGACCATATTGCGATTGAAGAAAACGTTAGAATGGAATTCTTTGCAAAAATAGAAGAGGCAATAAATCAATATGGCGGTTCGTTTACGTTATATGATACGATTGATTTACAACTGGCAAGGAAGCCATAAAATCTAAAGTTGGTGAAATAGGGGAGGTATTTATGGAAGAAAAGGAATATAATTATGTCCATAGGCGTAATCGAAGTGTGGCAATTGTTGTCCGTGACGGAAAGATATTGATGGAAAGGGTTTGCTATTTCGGACGGGAGTTTTTTACTGTGCCGGGTGGCGGTATTGAAGATGGCGAAACGCCGGAGCAGGCAGCATTACGTGAACTGAAAGAGGAATGTGGTCTGGACGGAAAGATTGTGAGGCCGTTGGCTGTGCAATATAAAGCAGAAGGGAATGCAGAATATTCCTTTGAAGTGGCTGTGTCTGAGGAACAGGAACCAATTACAGGTTATGACCCGGAAGAAACAGGGGAAGCTCCACCTTTAAAGGAGGTTCTTTGGATGAGCTTGGATGAAATAAGTGAAAAAGACAGGGCATTTTTATGGTCTTACGGTTTGATTTCTGTGGATGCATTTTTTGAAGTGATTAAGTCCTGGGGAAATGAGATTAGTTACCCAAGTGTGAAATGATGAAGAGGTGCTTATGTATAACAAAGAGGAATATTTAAAGAAAATTGATGATTGTATTACAAACGGGGTATATAAAGATGATTGGGATTCTTTGTCAAAGCACGAGGTGCCGAAGTGGTTTCGGGATGGCAAGTTCGGCATTTTTATACACTGGGGAATTTACAGTGTACCTGCATTTGCCAATGAATGGTATTCCAGAAATATGTACATACAAGGAAGTCCTGAATTTGAGCATCACAGAAAGACTTACGGTGATCATAAGAACTTTGGGTATAAGGATTTTATACCTATGTTTAAAGCAGAAAAATTTGATGCAAAGGAATGGGTGTCTTTGTTCCGGAAAGCAGGTGCAAAGTATATGGTTCCTGTAGCAGAACATCATGACGGTTTCCAGATGTATAAAAGCGATATATCCCGGTGGAATGCCTATGAAATGGGGCCGAAGAGAGATGTCCTGGGAGAACTGACCGAGGCTGCTGCCGATATGGGAATTGTTTCCGGAGCTTCTACACACCGTATTGAGCATTGGTTCTTTATGGGACACGGCAGAGAGTTTGACAGTGATATTACTGATGAGGAGAAGGAAGGGGACTTTTACTGGCCGGCTATGCCGGATGCTGATTTGCAAGATCTGTTCAGCGAACCTACGCCTTCAAAAGAATTCCTGGATGACTGGATGATTCGAACCTGTGAACTCATTGACCGTTTTCATATCAAACAGTTATATTTTGACTGGTGGATTCAGCACAGCAGTGCTAAACCATATCTGAAAAAAATTGCGGCATATTATTACAATCGGGCACTTGAATGGGGTGAGGAGGTAATGATTGCCTACAAGCATGAAGCTTTTATGTTCGGATGTGCAACCGTTGATATTGAGAGAGGACAGTTTGCTCAGATAAAGCATTTTCCATGGCAAACGGATACGGCTATTGCTAAGAATTCGTGGTGTTATACAGAGAATAATGATTTTAAAGAAGCTAAGAATATCATTTGTGATTTGGTGGATATCGTCAGCAAGAATGGCTGCCTACTCCTGAACGTTGGACCTAAAGCAGATGGAACCATTACAGAAGAAGATACCAAGGTTCTTGAGGAAATAGGAGAATGGTTATCTGTAAATGGTGAAAGTATCTATGAGACAAGACCTTGGCGTATTGCAGAAGAAGGACCTACCGAAATTGAGGAAGGACAATTTACAGACGCGAAGGACAAAGTATTTACTGCGGAAGATTTCCGCTTTACGGTAAAAGGAGAGAATCTTTATGCAACCTGTTTGCATTATCCCGAAAACGGCAGCGTTACAATAAAGGCATTAGGTAAGCAAGATGCTTCCAGATTACCCAAATTCCATGGCATAATAGATGATGTCAGCGTACTTGGATTTGAGGAAAAACCGATGTGGAACCGTTCAGAAGCCGGTCTTGTCATCGCCACAAATACCGTTAAGTCCGACAAACCGGTGGTGTTCAAAATTAAACTTAGATAAGGATCATATTAAAATGTTAAATATTTTATCTGTAGGATTAGGCGGATTTATAGGAGCTGTATGCAGGTATCTGATTGGTTTGATACCAATAAATGAAACTACAAGTTTTCCAATAAAAACATTTGTCATCAATGTAATAGGATGTATTATAATTGGAGCTATTGCAGTTACTGCAGCAAAAAATTCCTCGCTGAATTCTCATATGTTATTGTTTATAAAAGTTGGTTTATGTGGTGGTTTTACTACATTTTCTACTTTTGCTTTAGAAACAGCAGATTTAATGAAAAATGGAAATTTTATGCTTGCATTTACATATGTTTTGGGAAGCGTATTAGTTGGCATAGGTGTAATATTTGCTGTAGAGTATTTCACCATGAAATAAACTTGCCTTTTAAGACCGAAGATTTATAACTGATATCCTCTTTTAACGGAAAGGTTTTAAGAGGATATTTTAAATGTATTTTAATATAAGATTACAGAGGAGGTGATGGCATGTATAAGGTCGGAGAACTGTCGAAGGTTACCGGCGTGAAAGAAGGTACTATACGCTTTTATGAAAAGTGTGGTTTTTTAGAAAAAATAGAACGGTTACCGAACGGATATCGGATTTATACAGAACGCCATCTGTATCAGGTAAAAATTTGTCGTCTTGTATTCGGTGGGTTTGTAAATCGGAGATTGCGGAAAGCCAGTGTGCGGTTGATTGCAACGGCAAAAGAGTGGGATTTAAATGCGTATGAGATAGCGGCATCCGAATACAGAAAAGCAATACAGGAGGATATAGAGCGAACCCGGAGAGTAATTGAGATTGCTGTAGATACAACAAGTCTTCGTGAAAACACTGAGATGCAAGAAGTATCCGATATACAATATACCAAAAAGCAGGCGGCTGAGTTAGTAGGTACAACACAAGAAGCTATTAGGAATTGGGAACGTAATGGATTGATTCCCAAAGCGGCACCGTATCAAAAAAGATATTATTCTCAGGCGATTGTAAATCGTATGCATGTAATCCAATTGCTTTTAGATAGTGGATTTGGTATTATGCCAATCTTCCGGTTCCTTCAGAAAATGGACTCCGGTAACTATACGGATGCAAAAAAGTTGTTAATAAATCCGGAAGAAGGAGAAGATTTACAAAGTAAAGCAGATTATTATTTGCAGGCACTGCTTGCATTACAGCAAAAAGCAGACACCTTATATTGTCTGCTTGAGGAAATGAAAAAAATATAAACCTTGCATTTGTACACCACCTTTTGAACATGGGATATAATGTCCTAAAAATTTGAAAGGTGGTTTTTGAATGCGTTGTTTTAATGTCGATGTAAGAAAGAATGTAACAGAGTATGGATTTATGCCAACATTACGGTTATATTTACTGGATGGTCAGGAACAGAGACCTATGGTGATTGTCGTGCCGGGTGGAGGATATACGATGGTTTGTGAGGATGGAGATAAAACTGCTATGCAGTATAATGCGGCAGGATTCCATGCAGCGGTGCTTAAATATTGTGTGGAACCACATTGTTTTCCGGAAGCTCAACAGGATTTGGCAATGGCAATCAGAATGATTCGTGAACACGCTGAGGAATGGAATGTGCATAGAGATAGGATTGCAGTTTGTGGTTTCTCAGCGGGCGGGCATCTGTGTGCCAGTGTTGCTACGCTTTGGAATAACGAAAAGGTATTTTCTAAAAAAGAGATAGAACTTGAATTACATAAGCCTAATGCATGTATTTTATATTCGGCAATTCTTACTACAAGATTGGGACATTGCAAGTCATTTTTATCGGATCATGTGGGACAGAATAATCCCGAAAATCTGAACCTGGCTGCTTGTGATGAACAAGTTAATTCAGGAACACCCCCTACATTTTTATACAGTACTTATGAAGATAAATTAACCAATGTGGAAAATGTATTATATTACGGAGAAGCACTGAGTAAGAATGAGATACCGTTAGAACTGCATATATTCCCGAAAGGCGGACATTGTGCACCTTGGTGTGACGGAGTAACATGGGCAAAGGCACCGTTAGGAAGAGATTATAATGCAATAAGACTGTCTGTTGAGTGGTTGGTGGAATTGTTTGGATTGTAGTTGATAAGGAGGGAATCAAAATGGAGATAATTGAGGTAATAAATTATTTGACAAAAAGAAGAGTGTGGGGAAGAGTAGTTTCTTTTGAACCGATTACTCTTGGCGCTGGTGGGGCTAAATTATTTACGATAAATGATGGCGTGAAAAATTATGTGTTGAAAGTGGCACATGAGTCATTTCAATGTGATGAGGAAGTTTTGAAATCCTACCGGAAGGAGTACGATTTTTATCAACTGAATCTTAAATTGCGACTTCCTTATATACCTGAAATTGTCTATGCTGAAATACATTCAGTGTACGGTATTTTATTGGTAATGGAATGTTTCAAGAGAATCGCACATGAACAATGGGATGTGAAGTTACAGAAACGGGCAGTGGATTTGTGTGCTAGATTGAATAGTATGCCGGTAAAGCAGGTGGAACCGCTTGGTTTACAGTGGAAGCCGACACAAATTGACGCAGATTTTACCCGTAATTCTTATCGGGACTGGGTGGAGGTTCTTGATGAGCACGAAGAAAGATTTGACCGTAAGCTTCTGGATGAGATATACAAAAATCTTGGAGCAGTTTGTCCTGTGTTAAACAGCGCACCACAGTATGTCTGCCATGGGGATTTTCATCAGGAAAACATACTGACGGACGGAGAAAAACTTTATATATGTGACTGGCAGGGAATAAATATTGGAAAATGCGTAGGAGACATATCATTTTTCCTTAGCAGAGGAATGGGCTTTGGTATTCATATGGATGCAGAATTATTGCTTTCATACTATTGTGAATGTTTATCGGAATACATGGGTATCCGGATTGAGAAGGAGACCCTACAGAAGGAACGAAGTGCGTCTGCTTTATTAACTACCTTTTCCTTTTGGGCATATTATTTGAAAAATGCACCTTATGAAAGAGTAGCCGGACATTTTCATGAGATGGTAGAGGCGGCAAAGGTTTTAAATATAGTTTAGTATAGAGTCAAATCGTTATGAGTAGATAAAGAACGGATTTATGGAAAAGTTTTTCTGTTTTTTGGAGATTGGTACATTTTAGTATTGTGTTCTATATATTTTCACCTTGACAAAAATAGATATACAGAATACTATAAATGTGTTTATAGTATTCTGGTATTGGAGATAACGATATGCCTACTAGTCCGAAAATTCCTAAAGAAGTGATATTGCAACATGCTTTGGACATGTTGATTCAAGAAGGATATTCATCAATTAATATTAAGACTTTAGCTAAGAAAATAGGATGTTCTACGCAGCCTATTTCGTGGCATTTTGGAAATATGGAAAACTTCCGCAATGCATTGACTGAGTATGCATTGAATTATGCAAATAATAAATTGCTTTCAGCCACAGAAGGAATGGTGGCTTTTACAAATGTAGGAGTAGGGTATATAGATATTGCATTTGATGAACCTAATTTGTTCCGATATTTGTATATGAGTGGTGAAAGCGGATATTATGCAGGTGGTTTGGATATTTTTACAACTGCAGATACGAATTCTGCCATGATAGGGCAGATTGCAAATCAATTGAATGTATCTGAGGATAAGGTGAGTGAGTTTTTTAGGAATACAATTATTTATACGCATGGTCTTGCGTGTTTTGTTGTGTCGGGATTAATTAAAGCGACCAAAGAAGAATTGTATGATATGGTAAAACGGGGAGCAGATGGATTTATGTTGCAGTCGGGTATGACTCTGAAAGAAGAATGCGTGTAGAGAAAATAGATGAGCAAAGGAGATAACAACATGAAAGTTTCAAGACAAGTAATCATACAAGCGTTAAAACAGACCTTCTGTATTCCGATAATATATATAAAACATAAATTCCGGTTGCCGAATAAATCCCAGTGTACTAAGGTAGAATACAGACTGCCGTTTGATGGGGAATGGACTGTGGTAAACGGAGGATTGGAAAAAGAATATTCTCATTCATGGGGCGTGCCGACGCAAAGATATGCGTATGATTTTTTAATAATGGATGAAGCAGGGATATCATTTGATGGAGGGAATCCGGAGATTGTCAGCGCGTACAGATGCTATGGGAGAGAAGTATATGCGCCCGCAGACGGTATGGTAGTGGAAATCGGAACAGATTGTGAAGATGGGAAAATAATGCTGCCGGAAAATATGGAAGCAACAGCGAAGGATATTCGTGGTAATTATGTTTTAATAAAACATGCGGAAAAAGAATATGGATTTATTGGTCATTTGCAACCACAAAGCATATGTGTAAAACTGGGTGAAAGGGTACAGGCGGGACAGGTTATAGCAAAGTGCGGAAACACAGGGAATAGTTCGGAGCCTCATATTCATTTTCATGTACAGGACGGAAAGAGTTTCTTTACGTCAGCAGGAATACCGATTGTATTTAGGGATATAAGTGTATCTCTTCAAAAACAGTATCGTGACTATGACAATCGTAAAATTCCGGCAATACCTTTAGCTGAAAAGAGGATGCAGATAAGCAGAGGTCAACGGGTAAAAAATCAATAATGAGCAGATCTAATAAAATGGCTGGGAATCATAATGGTTTCGGGCCATTATTTTTTTATGGAGTATTTAAGCGAACTGGTTGTAACATGAGGTAATATTTCAGAAAGAGAAAAATTATAGATAAAAACATAATTACCGGTGATTAATAATGCATTTCATATACATTTAGTGTATAATAACCAACAGTAGTGTGGTTAGAAAAATAAGTTTTGTGGAGGCGTGTATGAATAAGAAAGTTTTATTGGTAGTTATGGATGGAATCGGATTTAGTAAGACAGGGATTGGGGATGCCGTGGCACAGGCAAACACGCCGACGCTTAACAAGTTACTGGCGGAATGTCCGAATACAAGACTTAATGCGCATGGCGTGGCAGTCGGCCTTCCGTCGGATGACGATATGGGAAACAGTGAAGTGGGACATAATGCACTTGGCTGCGGCCAGATATATTCACAAGGTGCAAAACTTGTAAATGAATCCATCGAAAGTGGGAAAATGTTTGCATCTGTTGCATGGAATGAAGTGATTAATAATTGTATAACTAACAAATCGACATTACATTTTATCGGTTTGCTTTCAGATGGAAATGTTCATTCTAATATTTCCCATCTTATAGTAATGTTAAAAGAGGCAAAAAAGGCAGGTGTCAAAAAAGTCCGTATCCATACGCTTCTTGATGGACGTGATGTTCCGGCTACAAGTGCCCATATATATATTGAGCAACTTGAACAAGTTTTAAATGAATTGAATGAAGAAGGTTTTGATGCAAAGATAGCCAGTGGCGGTGGCCGTATGAATATTACCATGGATCGTTATGAAGCGGATTGGGATATGGTAAAAAGAGGATGGGATACGCATGTGTCAGGTATGGGCAGACAGTTTGAGAATGCACTTGATGCCATAGAAACATACCGCAAAGAATTGAATGTGATTGACCAGGATATTCCGGCATTTGTTATTGCCAAGGACGGAGAACCGGTTGGAAAAATTGTTGATAAAGACAGTGTGATACTCTTTAATTTCCGTGGGGACCGTGCACTGGAATTATCAATGGCTTTTGATAATGATACGTTTGATGCATTTGAAAGAGGTAAGAAGCCGGACGTTGTATACGCAGGCATGCTCCAGTATGACGGCGATCTTAATTTGCCAAAAAGATATCTTGTAAACCCGCCGGAGATTCATGATACATTGTCAGAACTATTAGTTAATAATAAGCTTAACCAATATGCAGTGTCAGAAACGCAGAAATATGGGCATGTGACATATTTTTGGAATGGTAATAAAAGTGAAAAATTTAGCGAGGAATTAGAAACCTTTAAGGAAATACCATCCGATAAAGTTTCTTTTGACGAACGCCCGTGGATGAAGTCTGCAGAAATTACTGATGACATAATTAAAGCAATAGAATCAGAAAAATATGATTTTATCCGATGCAATTATCCTAATGGAGATATGGTAGGACATACAGGCAACATGGATGCGGTAATTACTTCGGTTGAAGCAGTGGATTTGGGACTTGCCAGGTTGCTGAAAGTTGTTGATAAATACGATATTACACTCATTGTTACCGCTGACCATGGCAATGCGGATGAAATGTTTGAAAAGAATAAAAAAGGAGAACTTCAAGTCCGTACAGCACATTCGTTGAATCAGGTTCCGTTTATTATTTATGATAAGAATACAAGATATGAGATAAAGGAAGGCGCCTATGGTCTTGCCAATGTGGCACCGACGATTGCTACCATATTTGGACTTACCGCACCTGAATCATGGGAAAAGAGTATGATTTAATGTAGAACCGGTAAACGTATGCAACAGCGTTGCATATATGGTATAATAAAAAATAGTTGATTTTTGTAATACAGTTACGGAAAAATGAAATATTGGGGGCGGAAAAAATGAGCTTTTTAGAATCATTTGGAATGAATTTTTTAGTATTGTTTATCATTGCGATGATAGTTAGCAGTATTGGATTTTATAAGTATGTGTACTTTATTTCTTTGGGATACGGCTTCTCTATTGCGGCTATGGGAGTAGCATTGTTTGTTATCTATTACGATGTGATTGGTATAGGAACCGCGGCTATGTGTGTCCTGTTCCTTATTTACGGTTGCAGATTGGGAGGATATCTTCTTGTCCGGGAAATCAAAAGTGCTTCTTACAGAAAAACAATGCAGAAAGAAATTAAAGACGGCTCATCCATGAAATTTGTTGCCAAGGTTAGTATTTGGATCAGTTGTGCATTTTTATATGTGCTTCAGATTTCACCGTTGCTTTTCAGAATGATGGATGCTAAAAGAAAATCTGATTTTAGTTTTGGACTGTTAGAGGTTAAAACAGATGTAATTACCATCGTAGGTGCTGTGATTATGGCGCTGGGGATTCTTCTTGAGTCAATGGCAGATTTCCAAAAGAGTAAGGCAAAAAAGATAAACCCTTCAAGATTCTGCGACAGCGGACTTTATAAAATAGTAAGATGTCCGAACTATCTGGGGGAAGTATTGTTTTGGACAGGTGTATTTGTGTCCGGCGTAAATATCTATGCCAACGCATGGCAGTGGATTGCAGCAGCATTCGGCTATATTTGTATTGTGTACATTATGTTTGGCGGAGCAAGAAGACTGGAACTTAGACAAAACCGTAATTACGGAGCTGATCCTGAATATCAGGCGTATGTTAAGAAAACGCCGATTCTCTTGCCGCTTGTACCATTATACAGTGTGGCAAAGTACAAATGGTTAGTAGGATAAAAAATGCAGAGAGATGTGGGGAGACAAGATGAAAAAAGTTTATAGCCGTTTTACATTAAATGATATGTGTGCGCTGTACTTACTGGATACGGAAACGGAAATATGCGGTGTTACACTTTTACCATTGGAATATGAAGATAAGTTAGATTTAGAAGGATGGTGGAATATTGAACCCGTAGTACAGATAAAGCTTGTGGGTGAACCATATCCTGACGGATTTATTCATGGTCATTCCATGAAAAACAGCCTGATGCTTGGAACGGTGAAATTTAAAGAACAGATTGTAGAAGGTGAAAACCCTCTTAAGATTATTACGGTTATGGAGGGTAATGGTCTTACGTTGAAGCACATTCTTGAGTATGTTCCGGATAGCTTGTACGTAACCATGTATTCCCAGGTGCTTTCTAATCGCGAGGATACAATAGAACTTGAATTATTTACTTCCTATAATATCTGCGCTTTTTCTTCATTAGGCGGCGGACTGCGTATGGAGGATTTTGTATTACACCGTATGCAGAGTAAATGGAGTATGGAAGGTAAACTTGAAAGTAATGAATTCTTAGACTTACAGTTAGAGCCGGCGTGGTTAAGAATAGGGGCTAACAGTGTGCGGTTTGGTCAGGTGGGTTCGATGCCTGTACGAAGGTATTTCCCTTGGATGATAGCAGAGGACCGTAAATTTGGTTACGGTATTGGTGCACAGTTGGCACATCCTGCGAGTTGGCAGATGGAGGTCTATAATAAAGACGAGAGAATTGCTTTGTCAGGCGGACTGGCAGACAGGGAATTCGGACATTGGACTAAAAAGCTTAATAAATTGGAGTTATTTGAGTCTCCTAAAGCAACGCTTACCGTGGCTAAGGAAGATGTGGATGGTATCAGTTACCGACTGACTTCGGCACAATTACCTAATTTGGAACTGGTGCCTGAGGTTGAAAAAAGTCTGCCTATTATTTTTAATGAATACTGTACCACATGGGGAAATCCTTCTGAAGAGAATATGCTGAAAATCATCGATGCCCTTAAAGGACGCGGGATTACATACTGTGTTATTGATGCCGGCTGGCACGTTAAGGATGGAAATGATTGGTCAGATATAGGTGACTGGATTACTAATGAAAAATTATTTCCGCAAGGACTTAAATATGTTGCGGATAAGATTAAAGAAGCCGGAATGCTTCCGGGTATCTGGTATGAGATGGAGGTAACAGGTAAAGATTCCGATGTGTTTAAGAAACCTGAATATCTGCTTCATAGAGATGGATATCCGTTACAAACCTGTTTCAGACGTTTCCTGGATATGCGGAAAGATATTGTACAGGATTATTTAGAGGAACGCGTAATAAATCAGCTTAGGGACTGGGGTTATGAATACCTGAAAGTTGATTATAACGATAACATCGGTATCGGTTGTGATGGTGCGGAATCTTTGGGTGAAGGGCTTAGACAAAATATGCTTGCGTCCCAGAATTTCTGGCGCAAATTAAGACAGAGTCTTCCTAATCTTGTAATAGAGAACTGTTCGTCAGGTGGACATAGACTGGAACCTTCCATGCAGGCATTGGCAAGTATGGCGTCTTTCTCGGATGCGCATGAGTGGACGGCCATTCCGGTAATAGCGGCTAATGTAACCAGAGCTATTTTACCTGCACAGAGCCAGATTTGGGCGGTTCTTAGAAAAGGCGATGATGAAAAACGTTTATATTATTCTTTGGCATGTACTTTCTTAGGCAGAATGTGTCTGTCAGGCGATATTTATGATATCGCGGATTGGCAATGGGAAATTGTTGATAAGGCCATTAAAATGTATAAAAAATGTGCTCCGGTCATTAAATACGGACGTTCTTTCCGTTATGGGCCTCATATAAAGAGTTATAATCATTTGAAAGGGTGGCAGGCTATTTGCCGTAAGAGTGAAGATGAAGAAAGTATGCTCGTTGTAATGCACACTTTTGAAGGTTGTGAAGATGCCTTAAAAATCACCTTACCGGACGATGCTAAGACTTCATGGAATCTTGCATCGGCATTCCATAGGGAAGGAATACAGGTCGAAATACAGGAAAATCAGTTTATTGTAAAAAACATGCAGGAATACGATAGTGTAGTATGTCTGTTATCCTTAAATAAATAGGTTATGGCCATGATTATTATGACGTGGGGAAAAATAAAATAAAGAATATAGTGAGGAGAATTTTATGGAGTATCATGTAGCAAAAACAGGAAATGATGCAGCAAACGGTTCAAAAGAACAACCGTTTTTAACTATTTCCCGTGCAGCCGAGCTTGCTGTGGCAGGAGATATTGTTACGGTACATGCAGGTGTGTATAGGGAGTGGGTAAGCCCTGTAAACGGCGGAACTGAAGATGCAAGAATTGTGTATCAGTCTGCCGGAGACGGTGAAGTAGTAATTACCGGTGCAGAGCCGGTAACGGATTGGAAAAATGAAGGTGGTCAGGTATGGAGTACACAAGTAGATAACAGCTTATTTACGGTACGCAATCCATTTAAGGAAGATTTATTCGGAGATTGGTTATTTAAGGGCGCATTTGTGCCTCATCTTGGAGATGTGTATTTGAACAAGAAATCCCTGTATGAAACGGAATCTGTAGAGAAACTTAAGAACCCTGAGGTTTGGCCGCAGGCAAAATATCCGGAAGATTCATTGCTTTTATGGTATGCAGAAGCAGGAGAAAAGACTACAAAGATTTGGGCAAACTTTGGCTCCTTTGATCCAAGAAAAGAAGATGTGGAAATCAGTGTGCGTCCGTTCTGTTTTTGGCCTGAGAAGACAGGACTTAATTATATTACGGTTAAGGGATTTACGCTTTGTCAGGCATCTCCGCAGTGGGCACCGCCTACGGCATTACAGGAGGGACTTATCGGTCCTCATTGGAGTAAGGGCTGGATTATTGAGGATAATATAATCTTTGAGTCAAAGTGTGTAGGTGTCAGCCTTGGAAAAGATATAAGCAGCGGACATAATGAGTGGTCCAAGGGAAAATCCAAAGGCGGAACCCAAAGGGAGCAGGAGGTAATTTTCCGCGCTTTACATGGAAACTGGCATAAGGATAACATCGGTAGTCATATCGTACGTAATAATATTATTCACGATTGTGAACAAGCAGGCGTTGTAGGTCATATGGGTGGTGCTTTCAGTACTATTACCGGAAACACTATTTATAATATTCATCATAAACGTATATTCCATGGCGCAGAAGTTGCCGGAATTAAACTGCATGCATCATTGGATACGCAGATTATAGATAATAAGATTTACGGCTGTTACCGTGCGGTATGGCTTGATTGGCAGGCGCAGGGTACCAGAATCAGCAGAAATGTTTTCTTTGACAATCTTTCAGAGGATTTCTTTGTTGAAGTATGTCACGGACCGTATCTTGTAGACCATAATTTGTTTTTATCAAAGATGAATTTCAGAAATCTGGCACAGGGTGGTGCCTTTGTACATAATCTTTTCGCAGGAAGATTTGTACTCCGTGAAGAAATGTCCCGTTGGACACCATATCATTTCCCTCACGAAACAGCAGTAGCAGGATATAACAATTTCACGGGTGGAGATGACAGGTATGTGAACAATCTGTTCCTTGATGACGGCGATGAAGATAAGAGTGTAAAACCGATGACCTTCTTTGAACATTTACCGTTACCACCACGTAAAGAGAATAAAGAGAGCGGACAGATTATGGACGGTGTGCCTGATGACTCTATATGTTATCTGTATCCGGCAGGTTTATCAGCATATGATAAGTATCCGAACGGAACAGAAAAGATGCCGTGGGAGTATACAGAGGAAGAACGTAAAGAAAGAATGGAAAAATACGGAAGCATCTATCCGTTAGGACGCTGGGCAATTCCTGTTAAGATTACGGGAAATGCATATTTTGGCGGAGCGATAGGCTGCGCACATGAGCCGGAAGCTAAAGTATGTACAAATACCGGTGTCGAAATTAAGTTATCCGAAGCTAAAGATAAAGTATATGTATCTATATTAGAACCCAAATTACTTTTGGAAAGCGGCTCTAAATTACTGTCAGCAGATACGCTGGGAACTTCCTACCATGCAGAAATGGCATATGAAAATCCGGACGGAACGAACATTGTATTTGATACGGATTATTTTGGAAATAAACGACCGGATGGCAATGTAACACCGGGACCATTTGAAGTAATGGGCATGGAGAGCAAAAAAACGTTTGAATTGTAAAAGATAATAAATTAGGAATATATCAGTATGAACAAGTAGTTTTTTGTTTTAGAACCAGGTGTGAGGGATTGATAATGAAAAAAAGTGAAGTTACTATGTCCGGGTTTATCAATAAGGGTTATTCTATAAAGCCATGTGCCTTTTGGTTTTGGGAGACGGATGCTATTGATATGAAAGATGAGCAAATCCGTGAAGTAATGGATAATTGTGTGAATAAAATCGGTTATGGTGGTTTTAGTATTATCCCTAATAAAACTAAGGACTATCTTTCTGATGTATATTTCCAAAAATACCGTGTTGCCCTTGAAAAAGCAGAGGAACTGGGAATTCATATGTGCATTTATGATGAAAACGGGTTCCCAAGTGGTGCGGCAAACGGTGTTTTTGGTGAGAAATACCCGGAACATACATTAAAACGTCTGGATATGTACGAATGGGATTATGTTGGTCCGGTAGATGTAGAAGAAACTTTTACAACAGATGGTACAATTATGGGAATTGTACTAATGAATACGGATAGCAAAGCGTTGATAGATGTTACCAAGGAATACAAAGATAGCAGGATTGCTATCCGGATAGAAGGTGGCAGATGGAAACTGATGGCTTTCGTATGTGTGACGGAGGGCAGTCCCATTGTGGATTATCTATCGGAAGAATCGGTAAAGCAGTTTATGGATATGACCCATGAAGCTTACTACCGTGAGTTTTCGTCCTATTTTGGAAATGTAATCAATACATTTTTTTATGATGAACCTACTATGTATGGGTTTGAAGGACCTTGGATTCCGGGAGGGCGTATTGTAGAAGGCGGAAGAACATGGACTCCCGGTTTTAATGAATATTATAGACAGTGCTATGGTGAAAGTCCGGTGCTTTCCTATCCGGCACTATGGTATGACATAGGACCGGACACGGACTATATTAGAAGGCGCTTGGCAGAGTGCCGTTCTAATATGTTTAATCAGGCATACATAAAACAGATGGCAGATTGGTGCGAGGAAAGAGGGGTACTACTGACGGGACATACATGGGAGGAGAACTTTTTGAATCCGGGTGTTACCATAGGAGATTTGATGAAGGTATTTAAGCATCAACAGATTCCGGGAATTGACAGCATTACGGAGTATCAGTGTGTAAAGACTACTACGAAAATAGTGTCATCATCTGCATATAATTGGGATAAACCACTGGTAATGTGTGAAACCTTTGGTGCAATGCCGGAGGATGAGCGGTTGCGGCATGTGTTTTATAAAGAAACCATGGATTTGTATGCCAAAGGAATTAATTATATGATTCCGCATGCAGTATGGTATGGACCGAATGCATATATATCGCCGGAGATGTCTTATCGCGGGCCGTATGCAGATATGTTGCCGGATGTGATGGCATATATTACCCGGCTGAACCAATTCCTCCAAGGTGGGCGTCATGTTGCGGATATAGCTGTGGTCTATCCGATTGAAGATATGCATGCAAAACTTAATTTCATACAGAAAAATGACCTCTGTATACCTGAATATTCAAATTATACAAAGCTTGGTGAAAAGCTGTCCTGTGAGTGCCGCTATGATTTTACTTATCTGCATCCTGAAATAATAGGGGAAAGATGCACCTTTGACGCAGAGACAAAAGAATTATGCCTGAATAATAAGGTAAACTTTGAAAGATATAAAGTGCTGATTTTCCCGGCAATGGAAATGGTTTCTCTTGACGTCCTAAAAAAAGGAAAAGAAGTCTTTGATAAAGGCGGAACCGTAATCTTCTGTGAAAAAGTCCCAACATCAGGTTTGAATGAACAGGAAAGCGAAAGTATAAAAGTTATTGTAAATGAATTATTTGATGATAAAAATGCCTCAGACACATTATACATTAAGCGTAATGATAATGGGGGAGCTGTTTGTTATATTCCTGATAATACAGAGGATATTCTTGAAAATGTATTGAAAGAGTTTGTGCCGGTATTTGATGTTGCTATTGAAAGAGTAGATGAGCCGGAAGACGGAACACTTACTTATATTCATAAGGTAAAAGACGGACAAGATATTTATTTCTTTGCAAACTCCGGCATCAACAGTATTCATACCAAAGTAAGAATAAGAGGATGTAAGACATTGTCTTGCTTAGACCCGCATAACGGGGATTCATATCCCGTACCGGTTTCACATGGAGAAAAAGACGGTTGTTCTTATACGGAATTCATACTTAAACTATTACCTGAAAAATCAATGTTATATATTGAAGATATTAGAGATATTAAATAAATCAATTCTTAGCTGTAATATATAAAAAAGGTAACATACATATGAACCAGATAAAAGACGGTAAAAAGATAAAAATAACGACAATAACCGTAGTGGCTTTATTGATTTCATTACTTTCGGGATTTATGGCGTTAACGAAATTCCCGGAAAGGCTTGAATATATGGTGAGCGACTATCTTTATCAGGATCCGGGTATCATTCCCGATAATATAAAGATTATTGCCATAGACGAAGAAACACTGGGTAAACTGGGACCTTATTCAAATTGGGACAGAAGTTATTTTGCAAAACTAGTAGAAAAATTAAATGCAGACAGTGAAAAAGCACCGCGGGTGATAGGCATTGATGTTGTATTTAGTGGAACGGATTATTCAGAAGAAGACAGTCTTTTAGTGGAGGCATGTAAGCTTTCTGATAACATAGTGCTTGCTTCAATGTTGAATTTTGACACGAAACTGCATAAGAAGAATGATACCTATTATTTGGAACAGTTTGTATCGAGTGAGGGAAGACCGTATGATGCGCTTAGCAAAGTGGCGGATTATGGTTTTACCAATGCTATTTTTGATGATGATGGTGTTATAAGAAGCTTTTATACAAAGCTTATGTATTCGGACATGGATACTGAACAAATAAAGATATACGAATCTTTTGCGTATAAGATAGCTTCAAGAATTGATAAGATAAAAGCGTGTCCTTCTGAAGTTGAGGTAGCTTTTGTCGGTAAACCGGGCGATTTTGAAACGATATCCATGGCAGATGTAGTGGAAGGAAAGATACCGGAAGGATATTTCGAGGATTGTATTGTACTGGTTGGCGCCTATGAGGAAGGTGCGAGGGATTCATATCGTGTATCCATCGATCCCGCTGAAGAAATGTTTGGAGTAGAGTTACAGGCGAATTATATATACGGTCTTTTGAATGAAAGAATCGTATATCCGTTAGACGGTGTATGGCAGTTTGTACTGACTTTTGCCGTGGTTTTTTGTGCAGCATGGTGTATATTGAAATTCAAATTACGGTTTGCCGTACTTCTTACATGCATAGCGCCTGTCATATATGTGATAGCTGCGTGTGCGCTATTTAAGTGGAGATATCATACGTTGAATATTCTTGCGGTTCCGTTAGGAATCGTGTTGGCTTTTCTTTCATCGGCATTGTTAAGATACA
The DNA here is from genome assembly GCA_045576455.1 of Lachnospiraceae bacterium. Classification (GTDB taxonomy): domain Bacteria; phylum Bacillota; class Clostridia; order Lachnospirales; family Lachnospiraceae; genus RGIG4034. The sequence goes on from JAZNGM010000031.1 coordinate 108,303, forward strand.
TTACTATGCAAAAAAGCAGAATGCTTGAGATGCAGTCAATGCTTTTTTCCATGGCGGAGGCAATGGCAGAAGCAATTGAAGGGCGTACGCCTTATAACGCAAACCATACCAAAAATGTGGCACTGCGATGTGTAGAGATGCTTGACTATATTAACAGTCAACATAAGCTTAAAAAAACGGAATTACATTTTACTAAAGAAGATAAGCTGCAATTGTATCTTGCGGCTATGTTGCATGATGTCGGTAAGATGGATGTTCCGCTTGAAATAATGGATAAACCAACTAAGTTGGGTGAGAGAGAAGCGTCTCTGAAGTCACGCCTTGAGATTATTAAACTTAGAATTGAAAATGATGTTTTGTCAGGGCACTTTAATAAAGAGGATGCGGAGAAAAAACTGGATACCATTGACCTGTTTGTTAAAAGTTTGCCGGCATTTAACTGCGGACGCCCGCTTAATGAAGCAGAATGGGCACTTGTAGATGAAATGGCGGATAGCATTTATGAAGGCAGGGATGGTACACAAATTCCGTATCTTTCAGAAGAAGAAAAAGCGGATTTACATATTAAGGCAGGTACATTATCGGATAAAGAACGTAACATTATGCAAAGTCATGTTACTTACACGGATAAAATATTGTCGCATATTCAGTTTGGTGAACATTTTGATAAAGTGCGTTCCATGGCGTCAAATCATCATGAATTGTTGAACGGAAGAGGATATCCTGCGGGTATCAATGCGGATGAACTTGATGTTATGACACGTATATTAACGATAATGGATATTTATGATTCACTGATTGCAGACGACAGACCTTATAAGAAGGCTAAACCGATACCGGTGGCATTTAATATTCTTGATGAGGAAGCAGAGGCAGGTAAAATTGATAAAGAACTGCTTCAGTATGCAAAAGAATTATATTTTAAGGAGCGTACAGGGGAATAAAGATGAAAAAGAACAAAGGGAAAAAAATAGCCATAATTTCATGTATAGGTGTTCTGCTTATTGCGGCAGTAGTTGTTCTTACTATATTTTTATCATCCGGTGGTTACAGGGTAATAAAGGTTGCCTCTTTTGACGGGGAGGTCAGTCTTGTAAGAAATTCCGGAAATAAAGAAATGATAGAAGGAATGAATTTAAAATCAAAAGATACGGTTACTACAGGGAATAATGGATTAGTGGAACTTTTAGCTGATTCGGATAAGCACATTGTGGCACAGGAAAATACAAGCTTTGAGATTATTGCAAGCGGAGATGAGAAAAAAGGTAAGCTTAAAATAAATCTGAAATACGGAACCTCATTGTTTGAGATAGAAAATAAATTAACGGAAGGTTCTTCATTTGTTGTAAATACACCAAATGCAAGTATGAGTGTCCGCGGTACTACCTTTGAAGTAAGTTATTCCGAAGAGGATAATGCTACACAGGTTGAAGTAACGTCCGGTGCGGTTGAGGTTGTTACGGATAAAGAAACCAAAATGATTAATAAAGGACAGAGTGCAATAGTATCAGAAGAAGAAATCGTAGTAACATCTTCTGATATAGCGTATAAGGAGGATATTGCATTTACAGCAAGTGATTTAAAGAATAACAGATATTATGGTGTCCATGTCAAGGAATTGGATGGCTGGGAATATGAAAAAAGTGAGATTGACGGAACCGATATTAATGAATTTGTCAAGGATACTTTGAGAATCCGTTATTTGGTTGAATCAAAAGAAGAAATTGAAGAAAATATTGCTTATTTAAAGGAATCCGGTTTCTTTAGGGGTGAAGAATATCTTACCAATAATGACGGAGATGTAATTCTATTTGTTGTGAGCGGTTATGATTTGCCTGAAGGTGGTGCGGCGTTATCCTACCGCTTATTCAAGCCGCTTTCAGAGGGTAATTACTTGTTCATAAATATTTTCTCCCTGGATGACCTTACTTTGGTAAGCAGTTTGGATATAATGTCCTTCTTGCCGATAACCAATGACAGCTATTATCTGTTTGGGGCAGTGGACCCTGCATTGCCGGATGCAGGACAGGATACGGATGTGTCACAGGATACATCACCGGATGATGGAACTGACGGAAGCAAGGATTCTGAGACGGATGAGGTAACGGACGAAGAACAGGAAGAAGAGATATCGGAAGAAGACGGGAGAATGCTGATATCTGCAACTGATTTACCTCTTTTATTAAAGAATGCCATCAACTACAGAGAGTTTGAATTCCTTTTAAGGGTGTTTGAAGCCGGAAGACTTATCGATAATTTTAAAATTGTTGAGGGTGGCCTTTCGATAATCAGACATGAGCCTGTGCTTGACGGAGTGTATGCACCAATAGAAGGAACAGAACTTAGTTATGATGTTGATAAACTTAACCGGTTGTTTTCCTTGTGGACTAGCATTCTTATTGCAGAGGATAAGGTGCCGCAGAATACTACGGTAAATGGAAATATGATTACATTAGAGCCCCCTACTGACATTGACTACGGTGCGATTTCGGTAGAAATATATAACATGTGTTTTACGGAAGATGATATGCTTTTGGTTGAGTATTATTATACCGTAAATGATGATAGCAGCGGTAATAGCGGTGTGAAGGGCGATGTGTGCGTATATTTTATGCCCGATGGAAATGGAAAATATATATTTGAACATTCCATGCAATATAGCAGCGAAAGATTTTAAAAGATGAAGGACCCGAAGTTGTCGGGTCCTTATAATTTTATGGGAAATATAAATTTTAAACAACATTTTTAGTAGGTGAGTAATGGATCAATTTCAACCTTAAAAGGAAGCAGCTTTAGGATATCGTTTTCAATATCAATTCCCGGATAGACTTCAATGAGACGGAGACCGTTTTCACCTAATTCAAATACGCAGCGTTCCGTAACATAAAGGACTTTTTGCTTATTGGCACGGGCACGTTTTGCTGAAAAACTTATGCTGGTTACTTTGTCAACGAACTTAGGAATATTTCCGTTGTTCTTAAGCGTAATCAAACCATCGTTTTCATCAACGCTCAACCCGCTTGTATTAAAGGTGAGGCAGAAGACTACGGTTTTTGTTTTGGCCGTTATATTGGCAAAACCGCCGATGCCTGCGAAAGCACCCGGTCCACGGTGCGCATTAACATTACCGTGTTTATCAACTTCAATACCACCCATAAAGCAGATGTCAAGACCACCGTTGTTATATAAGTCAAACTGGTTAGCCATGTCGTACATGGAATTGGCACCGATAACCGCACCAAATACTTTACCTGTTGCCGGAAAACCGCCTACACCACCGGATTCTACGGTTAGTGTAACCTTATCAAGAATACCGGATTCCCTTGCATATTTTGAAACAGTTTCAGGGATACCTACACCAATGTTAACGATATCATCTTCTTTTAATTCCATGGCAGCACGTTTACCAATAATATTACCCGGAATGTTTACAATGTTTTTGGTAGAGGTCCTTGATTCTAACATGTCGCTCCAGTCCTGCCATTGTGAATAAGGAATTTCAAAGCTACCGGTAAGTGACTCATAAGCGGCATGACGTGGTTCGGGTTTTACTTTAACAATAGCATCAACCAGACAGCCCGGTATAATAGTGTTACGCGGACGTGACGGTGTGCTGACAATACGGTCAACCTGGACAATTACTTTTCCGCCGTTAGCTTTTGTTGCCTGACATATGGACAAAGCATCGCCGGACATATACATATCATCAAAAGAAATATTACCTTTATTGTCTGCTGCGGTTCCTTTGATTAATGCGACATTTATTTTAGGAAGTTTATAATATAAGAATTCTTCGCCATCAACATCAACATGGGTAACCAATGAGTTATCATTTGAAATATCGTTGATGCCGGGGCCATCAATTGCAGGGTCAACAAAAATATCAAGTCCTACTTTGGAAAGGGCACCCGGAATTCCACCGGCTTGTGCACGGATGGCATGGGAAATACAACCTAACGGAAGATTATAAGCTTCAAAACGATTTTCCAAAACGAGTCTTTTAGTGCTGAACATAGCACCGAAATGTCCGCAGATTATTTTGTCAACGGCACCTTCTTTTATGTATAATTCTGCATTTCTTGTTTCATCCCAAATACCAAATCCGGCACTGGAAACCATTGTTAAATGTTTTGGGGAACCGGTTGCCTTGTATTTTCTGTAAAGGGCTTCATGCAGTTCCACGGGGTTTTCAATTCCGAGAAAGGAATTTAAGCAAATGACATCACCATCTTTGATCATATCGATGGCTTCGTCTGAAGATACAATTTTGTACATTACGTGTTCTCTTTTCTATTCGTATTATCGCAACAGATAAACAATAACATTTCAACCGTTTTTTTGCAATAAAATTCATCAAAATGCAATTTTCTTATTTTACATTATATGGTATTATTTTTATGATTTGGTTTGTATTAAGTATGGCCGGTCAAATAATTAGATAGTATAGCTGTTACAAGATAGAAAAAATATCAACGTGATATGGAGGAAGATATGAAAAAAAGAATTAAAAATACCCTAATGGTATTTCTCTTATTAATTTGTATGGGAAGCATGCTTATGGCATGTTCTGATAAGAAAAAAACGAAGGATGAAATGGTAACCGGCGAAACGGAAACGCCTACTAAACCTGAGAATGATAAGAAGCCGGAAGACGTAAAGGAACCGGAAGACGTAAAAGAACCGGAAGACGATAAGAAGCCGGAAGATGTAAAGGAACCGGAGGATGATAAGAAACCGGAAGACGTAAATAAGCCGGAAGACGATAAAAAGCCGGAAACATTGAAAGACCCTGAACCGACCAGATTGCCGGAAACATTGTTGCCGATTGTAGAAAAAGATTTTACAGAGATTGAAAGTCTTAAGACGGTATCGCCGGACGGAAAAACGAAAGTCCAATTTTTTGAAGATTCAAAAGGTATTTGGTGCTATTGCGTTACCGATAATGAGCAGGTGGTGATAAAAAAATCGCGTATCGGTATGGAATTTGAAGAAGGAAATCTTTTCAAAGGGCTTAAGTTATCAGCAGATAGTATAGTTACGGATGAAATCCGTGAAACCTATGAACTTTTTACAGGCTATAACGATGTAATGGAAAATTATTGTAACGAAACGGCCTTTGTACTTAAAAATGAATATGGTAGTTTCCGGTTTGAAGTAAGGGTACATGATGATGGTTTTGCCTATCGTTATACGGATGTGACAATTGGAAATACAGATACGGTAATTGTGTTAGATGAAAAATCCGAGATGGCATTATCCGGAGATTGTACAACATGGTCATTTGGTATAAATGGTACCTATGAAGGTATTTTTGAGAAGAGAAACAGCAGTCAGTTTAAAGACCTTTCACAGAAGTTGTGTACACCGATGCTGGTTAAAACCGGAGACTATTGGATGCTTTTTTCAGAAGCAGCAGCACTTAACAACAATGGTGAGTTCTGTACGAGTGCTTTAGAAACTAAAAGAAACAGCATGACGCTTAAATGGAGTTTTGGTTTGAAAAGAGATCCTAATGATGAAGCAACCGGCGAGGTGGATTCTCCGGGACATCTTGATATTAGAGCAATCAGAACTATTAATGGATTTACGACGCCATGGAGAGCAGCGGTTATTTCAGATGATTTAAATGAATTTATAAATAGCTCGTTGATTACGGATTTAAATCCTCCGGCAGATGAAGCCCTTTTTGCAGATGTAAGTTATATAAAACCGGGAAAAGTAGCATGGAGCTGGTGGTCTGAAGGTGCTTATACCGGAGAATTTAATAAGCATATTGAGTATATTGATTTCGCTGCAGAAAACGGATGGGAACATATCTGTATGGATGCAGATTGGAGAAAGTTTGAAAACAGACTTCCTGAAATATGTAAATATGCTGAGAATAAAGGCGTTGGTATATTTGTCTGGGTAAATTATCTTGATTTAAAAGACAAAGAGAAAATGGAAACCTTAATTAAAAAATGGAAAGCAGCCGGCGTTGTGGGGCTTAAAACAGATTATTTTGAAAGTGATGAACAGTCGGTACTTCAGGTAATGCAGAATGTAGCAGAGTGTTGTGCTGAAAATCAGTTAATGGTTTTATATCACGGATGTGTAAGACCGGGTGGAGAGTGCAGAACATACCCTAACATTCTTTCAACAGAAGCGGTGCTCGGTGAAGAATTCCATAAATGGTCTGAATGGCCGACCGTGGCAAACTGCTTAATGTATCCGTTTACGAGAAATATATGCGGTTCCATGGATTACACGCCAACCGGTACGAAGGTGGACAGTGAAGCTACGCATGGTTTCTGCCTTGCACAGACCATCGTTTATGAATCGGCATTGCAGCATTTTGCTTATGCAGCATCTGCTTATAAAAATTACAATGGTCTTGCCTTATTAAACCATATTCCTACGACATGGGATGAAACTGTATTAGTGGAAGGATTTCCGGGCGAGTATGTAACGCTTGCAAGAAGGAATGGCGATAACTGGTTTATCGGTTCCATGACGCAAAAAAACAGAACGGTAAATATCAAGTTGGATTTCCTGGGTAAAGGATCTTATAACGCTTATATCTATGAAGACAGAGAAGATAAAACCGGATTAGAAAGGCGTGAACTTAAAGTTACCAATAAAGACAGCATTGTGCTTAACCTTTCTGATGGAAGTGGTGCGGCAATGATGATTACAAAAGAAGAGATAGATACTTCTGTGGGAGAGAATAATACATTTAATCCTGAAGGATATACTTATTATGAAGCAGAGAGCGACGATAATATATTAGCAGGAGAAGCGGTAAGGGCCAGCTCGGCATTTTGCTCCGGCGGACAGAAAGTAGGATATGTGGGAAGAGCAGGAAATACAATTACTTTTCCTAATGTAAAGGTAAAAGAGGACGGTACGTATTCTTTACTTTTGTTCTATTGTAGTGGCGAAAACAGACATTTCACGATTACGGTAAATGGGGATAAGGAGTATACGCTGAATAATCTTAATAGTGGTGATTATGTACATCCGGACGTGGCTACGGTTTTAGTGGATTTGAAAAAAGGCAATAATACCATTATGTTTGGAAATAATACCGCCTATGCACCGGATATTGACCGTATCGGCATTTCCCTTACAAAAGAGGAGATTGCAGAGGAAAAAGAATTTGCCAAGAATCCTATTATTACATCTATCTATACGGCAGATCCGGCTCCGCTGGTATATGGAGATACATTATATCTTTATACGTCACACGATGAAGATGAGCTTGTAAATGATTTTTATACAATGTTGGATTGGAGATGCTATTCGACACAGGATATGGTGAATTGGACGGATCACGGTACGGTTTTTTCCTTAAAAGATATTGTATGGGCAGATGACAGGGCATGGGCACCGCAGGTAGTAGAGCGGAACGGTAAATTTTATATGTACTGTCCGGTACATAAAATGGGTGGTGGAATGGCTATCGCCGTAGGTATTTCCAACAGCCCGACAGGACCGTTTAAAGATTTATTGGCGGCACCGCTGGTTAATGAAGGGGATTGGAATGATATTGACCCGACGGTATTCATTGATGATGATGGTCAGGCATATCTTTATTTTGGAAATCCGGAGCTTAGATATGTTCTTTTGAATGATAATATGATTACCTATAATAAGGATGTCGGCGTAGTGAAAGTTCCGATGACAGAGGAGGCTTTTGGCAAAGGAAGCCAGCCGACCGGTACAACGTATGCGGAAGGACCGTGGTTCTATAAGCGAAACGATACTTATTATATGGTTTATGCTGCGTTTGGTGAAAATAAGCCGAGTGAGCATCTTGCGTATTCAACTTCGGATTCACCTACCGGACCGTGGACTTATCGTGGCGTATTGATGACGGAAGAAGGCGGAACTTTCACCAATCATCCCGGTATCATAGATTTTAAGGGACACTCCTATTTGTTTTACCATACAGCAGACCTTCCGGGCGGAAATCTTTTTAAGCGTTCCGTATGTGTGGCAGAGTTTACTTATAATGAAGATGGCACCATTAATGTTATTGAAAAAAGCGAAGGCGTAAATATAATAAAAGAGTAAAGTAATTTTTACCTTAATTTTTTGTTTTCAAACAGTAATAAATGAATTATAATTTATTTCATATACGAATATATGGAGGGAAAAATAATGAGCAATGAACGTGGATTTTGCAAGAATCCGATAATTACATCAATTTATACGGCAGACCCTGCACCAATGGTTTATGGAGATACATTATATCTTTACACAACACATGATGAAGATGAGCTTGTAAATAACTTTTATACGATGTTTAACTGGCACTGTTATTCAACTAAGGATATGGTAAACTGGACCGATCACGGACAAGTTTTTTCGCTGGATGATATTGAATGGGCAGATGACAGGGCATGGGCTCCGCAGGCAGTAGAGCGCAACGGAAAGTTTTATCTTTATTGTCCGGTACATAAAAAACACGGCGGTATGGCTATTGCCGTAGGTGTTTCGGATAGTCCTACAGGACCCTTCAAAGATTTAGGATATCCATTGGTAGATGAAGGAGATTGGAACGATATTGATCCAACGGTATTCATTGATGATGATGGTCAGGCGTATCTTTATTTCGGAAATCCGGAGCTTCGTTATGTACTTCTTAATGAGGATATGATTTCTTACGATGAGACGGTAGGCGTTGTAAAAATCCCGATGACAGAGGCATCTTTTGCAAAGGGAAGCCATATGACAGGAACAACCTATGCGGAAGGACCTTGGTTCTATAAACGAAACGGCTTATATTACATGGTTTATGCAGCATTCGGCGAAGGCAAGAGAGATGAACATCTTGCATATTCTACATCAACATCACCGACAGGCCCTTGGGTATATGGTGGTGTGCTCATGACAGAAGAAGGCGGAACCTTTACAAACCATCCGGGTATTGCTGATTTTAAAGGACATTCTTATTTGTTCTATCATACCGGTGAACTTCCGGGCGGAAGCTTATTCCATCGTTCTGTATGTGTTGCAGAATTTAATTACAATGAAGATGGCTCTATTGATACTATTGCAAAATGCGATGGAGTATATGAAGTTTAATGATTAATGTATAATACAGATGCTCATCAGAATATAATTTCTGGTGGGCATTTTTTTTTGCTAAGTTTTAGGTGGTTGATAATTAGCATTTTGGTGTTGTATACTTTGATTATAGTTTTACGGAAAGGCTTTTTTGGAGAAGATTAATGGATAAAATACAATATCAGATTATAACGACAATAAAAGAATCAGATAAAGGTAGTGTCTATCTTGCTTCTATGAAAGATTATGACTTTCCTGTTATTGTTAAGAAGCTTAAACATGCGAATCAACAGGTGTTTAATGCATTAATGAAAATAGAGTGTCAGCATTTACCCCATATTTATGCTGCAGAAGTGCTTGAAAGTGGGTTATTGGTTGTAGAAGAATATATAGAAGGTGAGTTACTTACCGATTATTTAACGGCACGGAAACTGACGGAAGAAGAATACTTAAATATAGCAAAGCAGCTATGTGAAGCATTAAAAGTGTTACATAACAGTGTGCCACCGATGATTCATCGGGATGTTAAACCGTCTAATATAATCATTAATTCAAAAGGTGTTCTCAAACTGATTGATTTTGATTCCTCAAGATTATATAAAGTTGAATCTGACAGTGATACCAAGCTTTTGGGAACGGAGAAATATGCGGCGCCTGAACAATACGGCTTTTCGCAGACTGATTGCAGAAGTGACATTTATTCTCTGGGCGTAGTGTTCGGAATGTTTCCTGAATTTGTATCTAAGAAAAAGGATAAGCAGTGGAAGCGGATTGTCGAAAAATGCACTTTGTTTGCTCCGGAAAGCAGATTCCAGACAGTAGAAGAAGTGTTATGTAAACTCGAAAAACTGGGCGGTATGAAGTTTGCGGTTAAGTTAAAGCTGGGAATAGCCTTAAGCTTATCGTTACTTCTTTTAGGCTTTGGGCTTGTGTTCATTACTACAAACAGTAATAAAAATAATACAGATGAAACAGAACAAATTTTGGCTGATACTACCCATAATATTGAAACTACAACAGAAGATGACTCCCCAACGGTGTCAGAAGATATGCCTGAAGATATATCGGAAGATATACCGGAAGATGACTCCCTGTTTGAAGACAGGGAAATACAGGTGACGGATGAATTATACCGGACAACGGCACCTGAATGGCGGGATATTGCAACCGATCCGGAACCGTATATTGAATTAAAAAAGCATATCAGGGAACATAGAAGTGTCGTTTTGTATTGTTTTAACGATAGATTGGAAGATAAAGATTTTCTGGTACAGGTTAAGGAATTAGAACGGAATGATGCCAAGTTATATGGTGTTCAATTAGAATCGCATTTGACGGGACAACGGGTGAATATAGATGATACATATATAAAACTTGAGAACAATATTCTGCATATCAGCAACGAATATATTAAAGGTGTAAAGGAAGGATATTACACGCTGGCGGTCAGTATGTGTCGTGCCGGAGAAAGTGAAACAATAGAGCACAATATCCATATTTATTTTGCTGAAACAGATTTATTAAATGAACCGGAGTTATGGTTGCAGAATACTACGCATGGTTTTTACGGGGATACAGGCGAAACCGTGCATGCAGTGTTAAAGAATGATTCAAAGAAAAAGATTGCTAAAATCCTGGATGTTGAGCGTAATGAAGTAGATGCGTCGTTATATAGGATATTATCCGGAGGACGTGTTGTTGAGTTTTCTAATGAATTGTTAAGTAAATACAGTGAACGTGAATTGGCATATCTTTTTGTAGTATGTGATGACGGAAGTTATTTAGATTTACAAATTTATAATAACCAATACAAAGAATAATAAAAAAACGGTCTTGCAAAAAGTACGTATTATGCTGCTAGCATGCGACTTTTTTGGAATGTTTAATTTAAAATGGAAAGGTGGACATGGGAATATGATATTCATGGGACAAAATAAACATGAGGTGCAAGACGACGTGGAGAAAAGTACAGAAGAACTGTTACACGAGTTACAGAAAGCGGAAGATTTTTTTGAATTTGCTCGTGAGAATGAGACGGAGCTCGAATCCATATCTCTTACGGAGGAATTGGAAGAATTATTAGAAAAGTATCAAAAGCCTAAGAAAGATGTTATCAAAGACGCAGGGTTGGATACTACATACGGTTATCAGATTTTTGACGGAAGAAAAAAACCGAGAAGGGATAAATTGCTTCAATTAGCGTTTGGATTTCCTTTAACAGTTGATGATACTAATAAACTATTCCGTGCAGGAGGTGTCAGCAGCTTGTATGTCAGATGTAAAAGGGATACCATTTGTATGTATTGTTTACAACAGGGGATGACAATTGATGAGTGCAATGCTTTGCTGTATCAGGCAGGCGAAGAAACCTTGACACAATAGAAATGAAGATATGAATCAGCTTCAAAAGAGGCTGATTTTTTGTTTCCTATTCTGTTAAGTCATGATATAATAGTCATATATTTACATATGAAAAATTAGAATTAAGGGGGTTATTCTATGGAACAACAGATTTTTACCAATGAAGTAATTTTATCATGGCTTCAGTATTATGCAAAAAACACGACACTGGATTTAGAACATGTAAAGATTATTGATATCACTAAAAAGAATAAAAATGTTATTCCGACGGTAGAAGCACATAAGACAACCATGGTGTTTACCAATGCAGGAATAGAAGATATTTTTTACCGTTTATGGAATGCCGGTTTAGGCGAGTGTGAAGTTTGGTATAATGAAGGCTCTGAACCATCGGGTACAGTTTATAACCAGAAGGTTAAAGACATGATTGACCGTGGTATCAATGCGTCAGCCGGTATGTTAATTCTTAATCCGAATGCCAGAAACACAGCTAAGATTGGCTTGAGTAATGAGATGTTCCAACGAGGCTCCATTCATTATGTGGGAAGTGAAATACGTTCGATTATCCTTAATAAGATGATGGTTGCCCCACAAGATGATATATGCGTAATCGGAGGTGCAAGTATTGCCATAGAAGCGGCATTAATGGCTCCGGAGGGTTCTGTACTTGCAGTAGAGTACAGTCAGGGTGACAGAGATACTTTAGCAGACAATGTATCACACTTTGGCTTGCATAATATAAAAATTATTGACCACATAGATGCAGAAAGTATGAAGGACTGTGCTGTCCCGTCACTGGTATTTTTAGTGGCATCTGCCAGTATGGAACAGGAACTTACTTATCTTGTTGGCCTTAATCCCAATATTAATATTGTTATTTACACACTTGATTTTAAAGTGGCGGCAGGCGTTACCAATGTGTTACAGGAATTGGGGATGACGGATATTGATACGATTCAGGTATCTATTGCGAAGCTTGGAAGCAATAACACCTTTAAGCAAGAGCCGGCTCCTTGGATTATCACGGCAAGAACAAGAGTTAATGAATAATAAAAACAAATACTAAATATAATTACTAAAATGTCAGTGTCCGGCGAAGTATAGTGCCGGACACTTTTTACTTATCATGCAGAAAATATATAATGCTTGTTTTATTTGACTATCTGAAAATTATATGTTAAATAATATTGTTGGGTAAATTCATACCTAATAAGTAAAAGTAAGAGGAAAAATAGTAATGAAAAAAATCAAAAAAGCGTTAGTGCTTTTTATGGCTATGATTATGCTTATCAGCGTAACGGCTTGTGGCAATGATGCGTCAAAAGATACAGGTAAAGATGCCAATCAGGAGCAGAATGTTGATCTATCTTCCACAGATGATAATAAGGAGTCTGATAATACAAGAGATACTCAAAATGTACCGGATACAAGTGATGACAGTAACGCAGGTGGAGCTGTAGTTGAAAAAGATACAAGAACACCACAGGAATGTGCGGCTATTGTGTTAAAGGCGTACAAGGAGCTTGATCTTGAGACATTGGCACCATTTTTATCAGAGGATTCTTATGAACAGGCGGAAGCTGTATTCTCATATATTAAGAGCAATCCCGAAGATAAGGCATTCTGGGATAACACAATAGGCTCTGCGATATATTTTGAAGAGTCAGATGTTCTTTTGGTAAAAAGTGTTGATTACATAGAAGCAAGATGGTATGGTGATGCTGCCGAAAATAATGAGGCTATTCCGGAAGAAGAATCAGAAGATTTTTCGGTTGCATATTTGGACGCTATCTATAACAATTATTATGAAGAGGCACCATACGAGGTTGCATATAGAGTGTCCGATACCATTATATCAGTAAAAGACGAGGGCAATAACAAGGCAGTATTCAATAAAATTCCATATGTGTTTGGATGCGATGAGTTAAGATATGTGTTTTCAAGCCATTCATACTATACGAGGGAAAAACTTCGTGCAGCAATTCTATTAAATGCGGCAGATTGTTTCGCTTTGGGATTTGATTATATTGCGAAAGATATTCCGGACTATAAGGACCTTTTAGCGAAGGATTTAGATAAGTTTGTTGCAATTCTTGATGAAACGGCAGAAGAAGATCCAAGCGGTATTTTTTATCATGCTTATACGCATTATATAAAGGATGAGAACAACAGGGCACTTTTACAGAAGTTTTTTGATGAGGAATGTATTGTGCTTAGGGATTTAAGCAGTATTACACTATTCCTTCCTATTGATTTGAACAGTACATACGTATATAAAAGACAGGTAAAGGAAAATGACAAGGCTACAATTACAAGCATGGGGATTAAGCTTGTAACAAAGCATAATGTATTTAGTTTCCCTGATATGGGCAATAATTTCTCCGCATATTATGACTTAACGGAACGTGCGGTAGAAAGAGGAATTATCGAGAAAGTTTCATATTTTTAGAAAATAAGAAAAGAGTTATTAAACCGTTGTAATGGATTGGTTTCTGTTACAACGGTTTTTAATTAATGTTTAAAAGCTTAAAGTACTTTTTACGACCTCATTAGAATTGAGAAAATGGTTATTGACAAAAACTGGAACATAGTGATATCATAATGATATCAA
>JAZNGM010000032.1:0-4404 GCA_045576455.1 Lachnospiraceae bacterium
TAAAACAGCGGAAAATCCTGCAATTGTTGAAATGTGTGGACATGCAGTCTATATCGGAAGAAAGAGATAAAGCTGTTTATCTCAGACAAGTCGGAGGCCAAGCGGTCTTAGGAAGACAACATGTTTCCCCAACTCCTTGGCCCACAGAACGACATGGCTACGATCCGACTTTAAAACAGCGGAAAATCCTGCAATTGTTGAAATGTGTGGACATGCAGTCTATATCGGAAGAAAGAGATAAAGCTGTTTATCTCAGACTAAATTATGAATATGAGCAAGTTTCATAAATACGAATTTGCAGGAGAATAAGAGGAGTGCAATATGGATCATTATGTTGATGAGAGGGATTATAAATTATTAGAAGGTGACAAATATACATTTTTTGTATTGAGACGTATTATTGACGGACCGTGCAAATTACTGTTATCTGACCATGAACGATTAATTATTTGCTTTTCAACGGAGCCGTTTCCAACCTGGATATGGACGGCGGACGATGCTACAGAAGCGGAAATGGAAAAAGCGTACAGGCTTTTGATTGAAAATAATCTGCTGGACAAGGAACATACTTTTAACCTTAAATATGAACTCGCGGATTATATTATTAAGAGAGCGAGGAAGGATGGAATAGGCTTATCCCTTAAGACCAATATGTTTGCCTATGACTGTCCTAATCCAATGAAACCGGACATAATTGCAGACGGTGAAGTATACCGGTGTAAGGATAGTGATATAGAAGAACTTGCCGATTTTGTTAAAATGTTTCGTGATGATACGGGCGTAGATCAGATGGATAGAAAAGGCTGTTTAGCATATGCAGAGAATAAAATGAAGGAGGGAAAAACCTTCTTTTGGATGAATTCGCAAGGAAAACATGTGGCATCTTGTTCTTATAATATTCAAGGTACGATGGCAAGTATCGGATTAGTTTTTACACGCCCTGAACAACGAAGAAAGCATTATGCAGAAAATCTTGTTTATCAGGTTTCCAAGATGCTGCAGCAGGAAGGATATCTTCCGATGCTTTATACAGACGCAGACTATGTTGCGTCAAATGCCTGCTATGAAAAGATAGGTTATGTACTTCGCGGAAAACTTTGCTCGATTGGAGATAAATAATGATAGATTTTACTACGATAACATCATGCGGTGAGTGCTGCATTGGATGTACAAAAAAAGAAAATGGAATATGTCCGGGATGCATAGAAACAGAAGGTAAAGTCCCGGAGTGGGCAGGGTCCGGAGTATGCAAAATCTGTGCCTGTTGTAAGGAACATAACGTACGGTTTTGCGGTTTATGTGAAGAGTTTCCATGTGAAAAGCTTCCACAGATGATATCATGGAACCCCAATATTATTAATCATCTTTCAGAACTTCGGGATGAATACCAAAATCAAATGATGCGTTCAGACGTAAGAAACGCCACCTTGATAGAAAAGGTTTTGAGGAATTGGGAGTTGATTGATCCTAAAATAGGCGAACAGTTTAACGAAGAATCTGCCCGATTGATTTTTAAGATTAAGACGGATTCACAAGATTACCTTTTGAAAGGTATTCCGTGTGGAATTCCTGAATCTACGATAAAAAGTAACGTTAGAGCACATCTGTTTCTGGGCAATGAAAATGGCATGGCACCAAAGCTTTATAAGACAAAGACAGGAGAAGACTATATCGGCGTTCAAGGGTATTGGTTTTATCTTATGGAATTCATTGACGGAAGGGAAATGGAAGAGACATCGGATGATGAATACAAGCTTGGTCAGGCTGCAAGAAAAATGCACAATTTGTCGGGCTATGACGTAAAATCTCCTTTGACACAGAGTAAAGAGCGTTTTTATACTTGGTTTAGGAAGCACGATTTTGTAAAAGAATTTGATGCTATTCTTGATGCAATTCCTGATTTTGAGATGCTTGACCAGTGTTTTGTACATACAGATATCGCACCGCATAATGCAATGTTAAGGCAGGACGGTGAAGTTGCATTTATTGATTTGGATGATGCGGGAATCGGAAGCCGGTATTTGGATCTTGGATGGCCGTTTGTTATGCAATTTGTTGATTTCAATCATGATACGGAGGAGATGACTTACCGGTTTGATCTGGCGCTAAGTTTTTTGAAAGGATACTTTGGCGAGGATAAAATCTCCAGGAAAGAGTATGACTTATTATTTTATGGAGCGATACAGATGCATATCTCATATATGCAAGTCTATGGACCGTATGCGGTAAATTCTCTGTGGAAGATTCTATTGTTTGGCATAGAGCAGAAAGAAGTCTTATGGGAAATGCTTCAAAAAGAAAAAAAGTAGAGGATATATTATGAATGCATTAGTGATTAATTGCAGCCCGGTAAGAAACGGTGCAACTGCAGAAATAGTACATATTGTTTCGGAGTGTTTAAAAAATAAATTTGAAGTAAAAAGCATTTGCATTGATGATTTTAAGATTGCTTTCTGCAAAGGATGCAGAAGTTGCCATAATACAGCAAAATGCATTCAACATGACGATGTTGATTTAGTTATGGAACATTATGAATGGGCAGATGTAATTGTTGCCGTATCGCCGTCATATTGGGCAGACATTCCCGGTCAGTTCAAGGTATTCATAGACAGATGTACGCCGTGGTGCAATACCCATGAGCCGCATGCAAAACTTTCCGGTGGGAAAAAAGGATATACGATTGCGTTAAGAACCGGTCCGAGCATGCCGGAATGTGAAAGGATAATAGGAAGTATCGAACATTTTCATGGACATTTGGAGATTGAATCCTGTGGAAGTCTTGGTTTGTGTTCTGTTGAATATAAGGAGAATGTTTCGGATAGAGTTGATGAAATAACAGACTTTTGCAATATGATATTGAAAGCGTAGGAGCTTGTCGCGAGATTTGGAGAATACTATCATGCAAGTACAGTTTGGAAAAAATACTGATATAGATGAATGGATGAAACTGGTTGAAGAAATAAGCTGGAATTTTCCGGGATTAGAGACAAAAGAAAAAATAGACGGGCATCGTGAGACGGTTTTAAGGTTTATGGGCAAAGGACAGGCTCTGTGTGTGAAAGCGGATGATGAAGAAGTGAAGGGTGTGCTTTTGTTTTCAAAAGGCCATAATATGATTTGCTGTTTGGGAGTTTCGCCTAAATACAGAAGATGCGGAATTGCTTCAATATTATTGCATAAGGCATTGGAAGAATTAGATAGAACAAAAGATATTACGGTATCAACTTTTCGTGAGGAAGATAAAAAAGGAGATGCCCCCAGGGCATTATATAAAAAGTTTGGATTTGTGGAGGATGAATTGATTGAGGAGTTCGGCTATCCAAACCAGAGGTTTATTTTGCATCCGTAATTACCATTTGGGTTATTGCGAGAGTTTGAAGAACTATATGTATTGTCAGTAAAAGGAGAATTATATGGAACATATGCCGCAACGCATTGAGCGTACAACAATTTATGAAAGTGAACATGTCTGTTTATATACAGATAAAGTGCGTCTTCCGAGTGGATACATAATTGAAAAATATCATCAAATACACTACCCAAAAGAGGCAGTAGCTGTTGTGATATTTAATGAGAAGAATGACATCCTGTTTATTCATAACCGTAGATATACTGTAGGACACTTGGAATGGGAAATCCCTGCCGGAAAAGTTGAAATTGGCGAGAAGTTTGAAACAGCGGCTGAACGTGAAGCAAAAGAAGAAACCGGTTGCGAATTACAAGATTTAAAATACTTGTGCAGTCAAAATCCGGCGAATGGAATGTCGGATGCCATGGTTCATGTCTTTGCGGCAAGAGTTTCCGCTGAGTCTAAGATTATAGATACGGACGAGGTAAGTAGTAAAAGATGGTTTAAAGAGGATGAGTATCTTGAATTGCTGCGGACAAACGGAACCAAGGATGGGGTGTCGATGTTGGCAGTTTTGTATGCTCTTCAGTTTTATAAATAAGGTACAGCTTATTGGGGAATAGCATTGAAAAATTTTGCTCTGCAAGGCATGATAATATTTTAAAATTCTATTGGAAAAATGGAATACTTATGGTATTATGTGTGTAGGATATAACTGTAATGCGTTACAGTTTTGGTCTGGGCGAAAGCTCTTTGGACCACCGTAGGCGGGAAGAATTTCCCGCCATTTTTACTATAGTGGTAAGTTTTGGAGGAGTTAATGAAAGAGCTTAGCGTATTTATAGATGAATCAGGAGACTTTGGAGAAATTACAGAGCGACCGGCATACTATCTGGTAACCCTTTTGTTCCATGATCAGAAGAATGAAATTGCTTCAAATGTTAAAAAGCTTGAGGATAGTACCAAGAATTCCGGCTTTGATTTTGAGTATATACATACGGGACCGGTTATCAGACGTGAGGATGTGTTTTCAGGACTGTCTATAGACGAACGTA
>JAZNGM010000033.1:0-2412 GCA_045576455.1 Lachnospiraceae bacterium
ACAATTTTCAATTCCTCCAATGTTTGTCTTGAAGGAATAATAGCGTTTCATACTGTATTCTTCGGAAAATACATCCTTAGCCTTTATGTCGGAGATATGGAAAAAGGAACTTGGGATAGTGTCAGAATATAATATGGTTTCGTTGGCACCTGTGTCAAAAATGAAGGACATATCGTCTTTGCATTTTAAAATCAGAAGATCTTTATCTATAAAATTTGTGTCAATGATTTGTTTTGTTTTTAGAAAACAACATACAATGAGGATACTGATAACACTCGCTAATAATAGGAATCTCTTCATTTTCAGATTGCTTTTAATGTTACAACTCCATTATTCACCTTCCCTGAACTCCAATATATCCCCCGGCTGGCAATTCAGTTCCCGGCAGATGGCTTCGAGGGTAGAGAAGCGCACGGCTTTGGCCTTCCCCGTCTTCAAGATGGAGAGGTTGGCAGGCGTCAGGTCGATTCGTTCGGCCAGTTCGCTGAGCGAAATCTTCCGTTTCGCCATCATGACGTCAAGGTTTACTATGATAGGCATAAGCTAGAGTTTTAATATTTTTCCCCATTTTGTATTTCTGAATTTTCGGTAATATACAACCATTAAAATAACACTTAGGATAAAACCGGTTATTGGGCTTTTGAGGCCTAAGAATAAAAAACATAATGTCCAAATCATCCCAGTGAGAGCTGCTACGCTTAGACATCCAAGGACAAAAAATAAGATAGATATAAGTATTTCTTTCTTCATGGTTAAAGTTTTAGATGGTTAATTCCTGTTCTTCCTTCATCTTCACACCTAATTTAAATACGCATCCGATAAATAGAAAGAAGAGACCGATTAAAATGTAAATCATATATCCATGTCCAATGGCTTTTACTGGGGATAAGTTAGAAAGTCCCCATAGAATTAACCCGTTTAAGTCGATTAATCCTCCAATATTCATAATGTGGGCACCATTGTTGTGTGTAAAGATTTGATTGCGTTTTACATTCTTTAATATTGCTCCGATGATAATGCTACAAATGACCATTATTGAAAGCGTGATACTTTCAGGGAGTATCTGCCAAATGAAATTTTCTGTTGATTCCTTTGATAAATTGAGATATAATCTAAGGTTATCTAATAATCCTACAAAAATTCCGCAACAACAGAGAACAGCAAGACAAATCATAATAAAATTCAACTCTTGCTTGCTCGCTTTTTTATCGTATAATTTGAAATTCATAATATTACTATTTTAAATGGTTAAATCCTGTTCTTCTTTCATCTTTTTGAGTTCTTTTATCAGCATTTCACAACAGATATATAAAATAAAACCTATGGCAAATAAGAACCAGTCCTTATCTATTATGCCTGTAGCCAATAACGCAATGTTAAGTGCGTTAACTACCATACATATACTTATTAGGATTGTTGCGTTTTTTCTTTTCATAATCGTTCCTCCTTATATTAGATGGTTAGATCTTGTTCTTCCTTCATTCTCACTCCGATGTGGAATACTCTTCCAAAGAATATGATAAATGCAGCGAACAGAGAGAAATTGAGGGCAACGGTATCATTGGGGAGCATGGTGGTTGCTTCCCAATAATGGTTTTGTATGATGATACTGAAAAGCAAGATGGCTCCAATGCTGTATATCAGTCTGGCATTGGTACGGGTGAAGATTCTCTTTTTGTATACATTGTATGCAATGATGACAACAAGTATGCTACATGCCAACAATGTCAGGATGCCCATGCAATCCGGTATAATTACCTTGATAAGATATTCTGAATCATAATGGTTTGAAAAAAATCCTTCTAAAGTCTCAATTCCATTGCAAACGGAATATCCCAAACAGATGATTGAAAGCAGAATCAGACCGAAAATGCCGGTTATTGGCTTTGGCTTTGCTTCTTCCTTCTCACTGTTCTTTTCCATTTCTTCTATCGTGTCTTTCCATTTGCTTTTTTCTAACCATTTGGAAAGTAGGACAACAAATCCCCAAGAGATAGGGAGAATACAAATGAATCCGATAATGACTGGGATATTGAACCTTTTGCAGACATAAAACTGTAAAGCAATAAGAGGTATGAGGAATATCCACATGGCTATATGAATAATCCACATAACTTTTTTCTTGGGTGTCAAGTTTTTCATAATCGTTTCTCCTTTTTAGATGGTTAGGTCTTGTTCTTCCTTCATCTTCACACCGATGGCAAAGC
The DNA here is from genome assembly GCA_045576455.1 of Lachnospiraceae bacterium. Lineage (GTDB taxonomy): Bacteria > Bacillota > Clostridia > Lachnospirales > Lachnospiraceae > RGIG4034. The sequence continues at coordinate 2,208 of JAZNGM010000033.1, forward strand.
ATTCCGCCAAGATAATCATCATGATGACGGGTAGCCATGCTGGGGATGCTTCAGCATGGTCGATAATCTGATAACCGGGAATCTGGGTTTGGGCAACGGCTGCATTTCCTGCTATCCATGCGAAGAGTTCCATGCTAATGACGATAGCCGTATAGGAGTAAACAAAGAAGCGGATACGCCATACATTCGCTTCACAAAAGACATT
>JAZNGM010000034.1:0-16821 GCA_045576455.1 Lachnospiraceae bacterium
ATCCTCACGCAAATGTACCTTCTTCTTGTCCTCACGTTTGTAATCCGGTTTACCCCCAATTGTATCAGGAGCCAGAGTCCCCAGATAATATGCTCTTTCATTATGTATTAAATTCGGGCATTTTTTTAATAATTCTCTTGCAACTGCAAGATGTGCTATTGTGTTTGACATATCTCTATACCTATCTTCCTTTTTGTCATTCACCGGCTGTTCTGCCGCCTCTTGTTTATGACTGTTTTACCAACCTCGCATGATTTCAAAACATTGGTTTAACAATGCAATGTCAGCCTCTCCATTATCATTGAAAGCGGTTCCTTCCAGTGTAAGAAAACCGTTATAATTCGTTTTCTTTAAAAATGTGGCAAAACTGTTAAAATCAATATTTCCCTTTCCGATAGGAAGTGACTTCAAATTTGCCCAGTCCATGATTGTGCTTCCATAATCACCAATGTGGTAGTGACAAATGTGTCCGTTTTTCCATAGCCACTCGTATTCCTTTTGATACAAAAGCTCCAACTGTCCGTGAAAGGCTGCCATTTTAGTATCGAATACGAGACGAATATTAGGATAACATTCCACCAACTCACACCATCTTGCCATAGGGTCTTTCACGTTACAAACGATATTTTCTATCAATAATTCCAGACCGTATTGTTTTGCAATATCATTAAGCTCTTTGTAGCAGTACATATTCGTTTCAAAATTACTATCGGAAACCATTCCTCCCCATAAATGTAATACTAACTTTTGTGCGGATATTTCTTTTGCCAGTCGACAATCCTCTTTAAAATATGCAATGCCGCGCTTAATTTCCTCTGTTGTACTTGCACCAATGCAGCTACCTATGCTTTTTTCGCAATGCACGACAGGAATATACAGTTGTAATTCTTTTAAATACGAAATTAAATCATCAATTTCCTCGTACCAAGCCTTGTACATCATTAATTCAAATCCGTCGCAGGAAAGCTCTTTACTATAAGCTTCTAACAGCCTGTAATTCCGTTGATTTCGAGGTCCGATGATACCACCGGTAGAGCATAATACTTTCATGTGCACCTACTTTCTCCCAAAGGTGATTAATTTTCCCCGCAACCAGGTTACGGTAGCCTTTGGATTATTTTTTAGATAATCATTGATTTCCTTTCCTCTTTGATAATATGCATACGCTTCTCTACGGGTCATGCCGTGATTCATCAAGCGTTCTATCACATCCTGTTCCGGTTCCTTGTACCATAATGAGTTAAACTCCAGCATGTTACTTATGTTCTTTTCATAGTCGGCCTGATCCGGAGAGAAGAACGATACCTTGTCATTTAATCGTACTTCTATATTCTTTATTCCCAGCTGATGCATGCGATGTGCACTTCGCATGGCGGCGGCATAGTCTCTGTCACCATTTTCGAACTCTGCCAGCCAATGCTTCCTGCAGCCATTTCGATTACACAACTTATCATAATCCATGCCATCAATATATATCCCGTCCAACTCGATTTCCCGGTTGGTGTCAATACTAACGATAAGACCGCCGTCTTTGGTAAGCGTCTGCATTCTCTTTAAAATCGGTTCAGAGGTTCCATAATGCCTAAACACCCCCTGACACATGGTAATATCATATTTCTTTTTCGACTTGTAGTTCAAAATATCTTCTTGTACAAAGGTGGCTGAAAAATGTTTTTCTTCAAACAGTTTTTTACCATATTGAAGCAGATTGACAGAAAAGTCCACACCGGTATAAGTGCTGCCCTTCGGTAAATATTGCAACAAAGAAAGACCTATGTAGCCGTAACCGCACCCTAAATCCAAAACGTCAACAGGCTCGCTAATCTCCCAGACATTCTTGATCAAGAATTTGAAATAATCTTCATTCCAGCTTACTTTTTGCTGTCGGATTAAATATTGTAGCTTCTCGTTCCAAAATTCATCAGTGTCGGTTTTTTCTTCCAGGTAATCGTCCTCTTGTATTGCAGTCAAGCCAAGCATCTGGTCCGTTGTTACGCAGAAAAACGCTGAAAGAACCGGCAATATCGTGAGATCAGGCATGGTAGTTCCGTTTTCCCATTTGCTGATATTCTGATATGAGGTTCCTATCACTTCTGCCAAGGCTTGTTGTGTAATGCCCTTTTTCTTACGCAAATATGCTAACTGAAGATTAATTTTCTTTTGCATTGTTCTTACCTCCAACCATATTGTAACCTTTTTCCCACAATTAGTCTTTCACAAATTTAGTGAATAACTTCGCTTTAGAAGCGAATAATCGCTTGCGTAACTTTTATTAACGTTTTTATAAGCGAAAGTAAAGTGCCCGTATTTATAGTATTTTTCAGATGCAATGTTTTTCTTTAGTAATCCATTTCTCACCCCTATTATAGCAGATATCGTTCCACCATCTGCGCAATCTTTTCAGTACCCAAAACACTCTGCTCTGTTTCATATGTAACAATCAGTCTTTCGCCTGGAAATATCCCATTTTTTTCATACATTTCTATCTTACGCACCATATTCCTTGCATACTCCGGAGAATCGGCCATTCCACAATGTTCCCAATACATCTTTCCATCAACCCTCTTAGAGAAAAATGTAAAATCCGGATACACTGTCCCAAGTCCCTTCAAATAAATCGGCCGTTCATATTTATATTCAATTCCTTTTCTATAAAAATAATCTGCCATGATTTTCTCAGTTTTTGATCTGACCCTCTCTCCACGGTCTGTCAAAATCAAAGGGCTACCTTCTTGAAATCCCTTCCCTTGATATTTTTCATCTATCCACATTTTTACTCTTTGATCCCACGTAGGCTCCACCGCCTGTATCAATCGTTGCCGCTCTATATGTTCTTTCTTAAAAATTTCCTCAATCTCATCATCTTCATAATCCTTCAATATTCGTTCAATCTGTTTCAATCTTTTTTCCGCCAGCTGAAGAAGTTTTTCATCATAGGATTTCTGAGCAAGTGCCTGAATCAATTCATCATTCCCTTTTACTATATATTTTCCTAGCTTGTTCTCCTCTGTACAATGGTAATATTGAATATACTCTTTGCTTTTTGACAACCTAAGGGAACCTTCCGGCATAGTTTTAAGTTGCACTTGCACAACTTCAACTATCTTTTCTAATCTTTTTCTCTCTTCTAATAGTAAATTTTTTAGTCCTCTCAATTATACTTTCCTTTCTCTTTGCAATTTGAAGATTTAAACCGTACATACATCCTACGAATTACGGTCGTATAAAACATTTTGAAATTTTTATACGCAAAAAACAGGCCGATGTACGGTTATATTTTATAAGTTTCTTTATGTGACTGTAATTTTCTGACCCTTCGTACGGTTGTAGTGATATTTTGGGGAATATTAACCGTATCCCTATCAAAGATTCTATGGCTTGATATGTTGTTTCTGAAATTCGACCGTATTCCTTTCAAAAATTCTACGGTTTGATATGTTGTTTTTGAAATTTGACCGTATTCCTATCAAGAATTCTACGGTTTGATATGTTGTTTCTGGAATTTGACCGTATTCCTATCAAGAATTCTACTGCTTGATATGTTGTTTCTGGAATTCGACCGTATTCCTATCAAGGACTCTACGGTTTGATATGTTGTTTTTGAAATTTAACCGTATTCCTTTCAAAAATTCTACGGCTTGATATGTTGTTTCTGGAATTTGACCGTAATTGCTTCAAAAAATGACGGCCTAATATAGATTATTTAGATTTTGGCCTAATACACCCAACAAAATAAATATAGAAAATAAGATATAAAATAAGATATATGTATAGAAAATCCCGGAAATATAAAATTTCCGGGATTGTAAATTTTGTTGTCCAAAAAGTAATTATCTCTTTGAAAACTGTGGTGCACGACGTGCTGCTTTGAGACCGTATTTCTTTCTTTCTTTCATACGAGGATCTCTTGTTAAGAAACCTTCTTTCTTAAGAACTGGTCTGTAATCAGCGTCTGCCTGTAATAATGCTCTTGAGATACCATGTCTGATAGCACCTGCCTGGCCTGTGTATCCACCGCCATGAACATTAACCATAACGTCAAACTTATCTACTGTTTCAGTAGCAACAAGTGGCTGACGAACGATAACTTTTAATGTTTCAAGTCCGAAGTACTCGTCAATGCTTCTCTTGTTGATTGTAATTACACCTGTACCAGGTGCTATATAAACTCTGGCGATAGAAGTTTTTCTTCTTCCTGTGCCGTAGAACTTAGCTGCTGCTTTTTTTGCTCTTGCCATTGTCTTGTTCTCCTTTCAGTCCCTCAATTAAAATGTTAATACTTCAGGTTTCTGAGCCTGCTGTTCATGCTCTGCACCTGCGTATACGTGAAGTTTCTTGTACATTTCTCTTCCTAAAGGTCCCTTTGGAAGCATGCCTTTAACTGCAAGTTCAACAACTCTCTCAGGCTTATTAGCAAGCATATCTTTTAATTTAGTTTCTTTCATACCACCAACGTAGTCTGAATGATTGTAGTAAATCTTCTGATCAAGTTTCTTACCAGTTACAACAACCTTTGCTGCATTTACTACGATTACATAATCACCTGTATCAACATGTGGTGTGAAGATTGGTTTGTTCTTACCACGTAATACTTTAGCTACTTCTGAAGCTAAACGACCTAAAGTCATTCCTGAAGCGTCTACTACATACCATTTTCTATCAATTGTAGCCGGACTAGCCATAAATGTTTTCATTGTGTTTCCTCCATCGAATTCACATTACAATCTGTTTGCATCAATACATAAGTGCGACTGCCAAAATACTGTTACCGGGGCATTGGCTTAAATATTTCACAAGTCGCCACATTGAGATATTATATTATACGCATCCGCGTGTGTCAACCGATTTTTTCATTAATTTGCTAGATTTTACATATAATACATTGATTCATTCCATTAATGCCTTATCACTCTTCCAATTCATAAGAAAGAAGTGTAAGACCACATGCCGGGGCTGTTGGTCCTGCAACAATTCTGTCTTTTGCCGCAAGCATTTCTTTAACCTTTTCAGGCGCCAGACGCCCGATTCCGACCTCCATCAGCGTTCCTGCTATAATTCTTACCATATTATATAGAAAGCCGTTTCCTGACACCTTAATTGTCACTACACAAGGTTGCTGTCCGAAGAGATTTGACGCAGAAGCGTCCTGCACTTTCTGCTCTTTTTGATCTGCTTCCAAAATCTCCTTTTTAACCTCCACCTCATAAAGTGTCCGGATGGTTGTCTCTGCCGATGTATGTGTAGAACAAAAACTCTTAAAGTCATGTTCTCCTATAAGATAGCCTGCAGCCTCTTGCATCTTATCGACATCAAAACGGTATCTTGTCTGATGATAATACAATCTGTACATCGGATTCTCAATATCCGCAGAATATATTCTATATATATATGTCTTTTTTGAATTACAGCGTCTTGGATGAAAATCATCCAGGCACTGTTTTGATTCACAAATTCTTATATCATCCGGCAGACGCTGGTTAAGTGCATACATTATTTTTTCAGCCGGCATACGTGTGGTTGTATCGAAAACAGCTACCGTTCCCATAGAGTGTACTCCCGTATCGGTCCTGCTTGCGCCAATCACTTTAATATCTTCCAAAAAAAGTTCTGACAAAGTACGGTTAAGTACTTCCTCAACCGTTATTACGCCGGGTTGTATCTGCCACCCATGATATGAAGTTCCATCATAAGAAACCCGAATCAATACACGCATCTTAAATCCATCCTATATTTAAACCCGCTAGAAAAATGTTATCTTTACAAATATCTTTATCAGTATTACCGCTGCAAGGTATGTCAAAAGAAGTAAATACGCAAATGCATCACGGCGTTTGTATTTGAGCGGTTTCATTTTAGTTCTGTTATTTCCGCCACGATAACAGCGTGCTTCCATTGCCATGGCAAGGTCATTCGCACGTCTGAATGCAGAAACAAAAAGCGGAACCAAAATCGGCACAAGGCTTTTTGCTTTTTTGAATATATTTCCGGTTTCAAAATCAGCGCCTCTTGCCACCTGGGCTTTCATAATCTTGTCTGTTTCTTCCAATAAAATAGGAATAAAACGAAGGGCTATCGACATCATCATCGCGATTTCGTGTACCGGCACCTTAATCACCTTTAACGGTTTCATAATCTTTTCAAGACCATCTGTCAGGTTATTCGGTGTTGTCGTTAAAGTCATAAGGGATGAACCTATGACAAGAAAAGTAAGCCTTACTGCCATAAGTATCGCCGTCTTAATGCCTTGCTTTGTTATCGTGAACACCCAAAATTTTACCACCACATCACCCGTCTGTAAAAACAGGTTAATGATTACCGTTAATATAAGTAAAAAAAGAATAGGTTTCATTCCCTTTACCATAAATTTAAAAGGAACTTTGGATATTCTAATTACGGTTATCAAAAAAACAGCCGCCAAACCATAGGCTATGAAGTTTTCAGTAATAAATAGGGACACAATAAAGCAGACGGTACCTAAAATCTTAACACGGGGGTCAAGTCTGTGTATTACGGAATCTGCCTGATAATACTGTCCCAGCGTTATATCTCTAATCATTACTTATTCCCACCAAGTACCCGTAAAATCTCATCACGGGCTTCTTCTATCGTTGAAACTTCTGTATTTACATTAAATCCTGCTTCTTTGAGGTTATTCATAATATAAACAACCTGCGGCGCTGCAAGTCCGACCTGTTCCAATTCTTTATAATTTTTAAAAACATTAACAGGACTATCATCGTACATTACTTTTCCTTTATCCATAACAATAAGTCTGTCCACATACTTTGCAACATCCTCCATGCTATGGGAAACAAGAATAATCGTAATCCCTTTTTCCTCATGAAGCTTTTTTAAAAGTTCCAGTATTTCATCTCTGCCTTTGGGGTCGAGTCCCGCCGTCGGCTCATCCAGAATCAGCACATCAGGGTCCATTGCCAGCACTCCTGCTATAGCTACTCTTCTTTTTTGGCCACCGGATAAATCAAACGGTGACTGATAAAAATATTCATCCTGCAAACCCACCTGACGAAGGGCGGTATAGGAACGAAGTTCCACATCTTTTTGTGTAAGACCTAAATTTTTAGGTCCAAAGCAAACATCCTTAAACACATCTGCTTCAAAGAGCTGATGCTCGGGATACTGGAAAACAAGTCCCACCTTGCCTCTAAGTTCTTTCCGCTTATATTCAGGCACATTGATATCGGCCCCATTATAGTATACCTCGCCGTGTGTCGGCTTAAGCAAGGCATTCATGTGCTGGATAAGGGTAGATTTACCGGAGCCTGTATGTCCGATAAGTCCAATGAACTCACCATCGTTTATTTTAAGGGTGACATCATCCAACGCTCTTACTTCCTGATTTGTCCCTTCATTATATATATGAGACACGTGATTTAATATAATTGACATAGTGCCTCCTTTAATTCTGCAACCGTCAAAATGCCCTTCGGCATTTTAACGCCGTTTTTAGATAATTCATGTGCAAGCAAAGTAACCTGAGGCACATCAAGACGAAGTTTTTTAAGTTCCTCTACTCTTGAAAAAATCTCCTTCGGTGTACCTTCCATCTTAATCTGTCCGTTATCCATTACATATACCTTATCTGCATAGATAACCTCTTCCATATAGTGTGTAATAAGAACCACCGTAATTTTCTCTACTTCATTAAGTGCCCGGATAGCCCTTATAACTTCTTTTCGTCCACTCGGGTCCAACATAGCCGTCGGCTCGTCTAAAACAATGCATTTCGGGTGCATGGCTATAACACCGGCTATGGACACTCTTTGTTTCTGTCCGCCTGAAAGCTTATTGGGAGACATTTTACGGTATTCATACATGCCGACTGCTTTGAGGCTTTCTTCAACACGCTCCCAGATTTCCTTAGTAGGAACGCCCATGTTTTCAGGTCCAAAACCAACATCTTCTTCAACAACCTGTCCGATAATCTGGTTGTCCGGATTTTGGAATACCATGCCGGCACTTTGTCTTATATCCCACAAGTTATCATCATCCGACGTATCCTTTCCATCCACCCAGATAGTTCCTTCCGTTGGATAGAGTATCGCATTGATATGTTTTGCTAACGTAGATTTTCCGGAACCGTTATGGCCTAAAATGGCAATAAAATCCCCATGCTGTATATCAAGGTTTACCTGATCCACAGCACGGGTTATTCCTTCTACATTTCCGTCTTCATCACGTCTGATATATTCAAAAGATAAATCTCTTGTCTTAATCATTTCTGACATACCTATACTGCCTCTGACTTTCATAAAAATACTACTTATTAATAAAACATATTTTAAATAAAAAGTCAAAACAATATAGATTTATTATACCGCTTTATCCCAAAGCCACATCCAATATCATCATTAACACAAATCCTACAGCAACACCAACTGTACCGACATCGCTGTGATCCCCTTCCTGCGATTCAGGGATTAACTCTTCTACAACCACATAAATCATTGCACCCGCAGCAAATGCTAAAATAAATGGGAGCGCCGGCTTTATGAATCCGGTCAAAAGAATCATAATAATCGAGCCTATCGGTTCTACCACGCCTGACATAAAGCCATAACCAAATGCTCTTTTTTTACCGAGACCATTACTGATAAGTGGCATGGAAATTACAGCCCCTTCCGGCACATTCTGGATGGCAATACCGATTGCCAGTGCCAAAGCTCCTGTTAAGGATATTGTCGCATTATCATTCAACATACCGGCAAATACAACACCTACAGCCATACCTTCCGGTATGTTATGTAAGGTAACTGCCAATATCAACATCAAAGATTTTCCAATCTTACTTTGCTTGCCCTCCGGCTTCGTTGCATCCACATGAAGATGGGGTATTATTTTATCCAATATAAGCAAAAAGAGCACGCCTGCTATAAAACCGGTTCCTGCCGGCAACCAGGAAATTTTACTTCCATGCGCTTCTGCCATTTCAAGTGCCGGAATAAGCAGTGACCACACTGAAGCTGCCATCATAACACCGGATGCGAAGCCTAACAACATCTTTCTAAAACGGACCTTCATTTCATTTTTTATAAAAAATACCATTGATGCTCCAATTGTTGTTCCAAGAAGCGGAATAAATATACCAATTATTACATTTCTCATATCTATCACCTTCCATTCATAATGTACTTTATTATTACACAAAACAACGCAATATTTCAATGCTACATTATGCTAAAAACAATTTTTGCACTTTGCTTACTATATTATATTAAAACGAAAAAAAAGTTGCCACCGTTTCAGTGACAACTTTTAAACTCATATGAATTAATGATTAGACTAACTCAAGAAGTACCTGCATTGCTGCATCACCCTTACGAAGACCAATCTTCGTAATTCTTGTATAACCACCGTTACGTGTTGTATACTTAGGAGCAATTTCATCAAATAACTTAGCTACTAAATCAATTTCTTTAGTTGCTTTCTTCTTACCTGCAGCTACAGTTGGAACTTCTGTTACAGAATATAATACTTTCAACATCTGTCTTCTTGCATGAAGTCTTGAAGGCATATCTTTCTTGATTTCCTTCTCAACTGTATCATACTTAGTAATTTTCTTACCATCTACAACTTCTTTTACTCTCTTGCCATCTTTATCCTTAACAGGAACTTTTGCAGATACAGTAACTACTTCAAAGTTATCTTTTTCTTTAACTGCAAGAGCGATAAGACCTTCAGCAATTTTAACTACTTCTTTTGCTCTAGCCTCTGTTGTAATAATTTTACCATTGTATAACAACTGTGTTACCTGGTTTCTTAATAATGCTTTTCTCTGGCTTGATGTTTTACCAAGTTTTCTATACTTTGCCATTTTTCTAATTCCTTTCTTAATACGAAGGAATAAATCCTTCACTCGTGGTGCATCCGGCAACGCTCTTTGGTCTTATACACCGGACGGTTATATGTTCCAGTCGTGAATCTGCACAAACGAACCCTTTGGATTTACCGTTTATGCACTCACATATTAATCTTCGCTTGGATTAAGCTGAAGATTTAATTCTTTTAATTTAGCTAATACTTCTTCTAATGACTTACGTCCAAGATTACGAACCTTCATCATGTCTTCAGGTGTCTTATTGGTTAACTCCTGAACTGTGTTGATTCCCGCTCTCTTTAAGCAGTTGTATGAACGAACAGATAACTCTAATTCGTCAATACTCATCTCAAGAACCTTTTCTTTCTCATCATTTTCTTTCTCAATCATAACATCAACAGATTTACCGCATTCTGAAAGATCGATGAAAAGTGAAAGGTGAGCACTTAATACTTTAGCCGCAAGACTCACTGCTTCGTCCGGAGCAAGAGTTCCGTTTGTATGAACATCCATTGTCAGCTTATCGTAGTCTGTCTGCTGACCAACACGGGTATTCTCTACCGTAACATTTACTCTTTCAACTGGTGTATAGATAGAATCAATTGCAATCACACCAATTGGGAGGTCAGCTGATTTGTTCTTCTCAGCGCTGATATATCCTCTTCCTTTAGTAATGGTAAGCTCCATGTATAATCTACTGTCTTTTCCACCACTTAAAGTAGCAATTACAAGGTCAGGATTCATAATTTCAATATCTGAATCCACCTGAATATCAGATGCTTTAACAACACCTTCACCCTCGAACTCAATGTACGCTGTCTTTGGTTCATCAGATGAGCTGTTATTTCTAATAGCTAAGCTCTTAATATTCATAATAATCTCAGTTACATCCTCTTTAACTCCAGGAATTGAACTGAATTCATGTAATACACCATCAATTTTAACCTGGCTTACAGCAGCACCCGGTAAAGATGCTAACATAATTCTTCTAAGAGAATTACCAAGTGTAATACCATAGCCTCTTTCAAGTGGCTCTACTACGAATCTACCATACTTCTTATCTTCAGAGATTTCAGCAACTTCAATATTGGGTCTATCAAAATCAAACACTTTAAATACCCTCCTTTTTTGAGCAATTCATAGTTACTTATTTTACTTAGAATATAATTCGACGATAAGCATTTCATTAACAGGAACATCAATCATCTCTCTTGTAGGGAGCTGCTTAACTGTTCCTTTTAATGCTTCCTTATCTACATCGAGCCATTCAGGAACTAATCTTGCACCTGTTACTTCCATAATATCTTTGTATCTCTGTAAACTCTTTGACTTTTCTCTGATTTCAATTACATCACCAGCTTTGATAAGGTAAGATGGTACGTTAACTGTCTTACCATTTACAAGTACATGCTTATGTGTAACGATCTGTCTTGCTTCTCTTCTTGTTCTTGCAAATGCAAGTCTGAAGATAACATTGTCAAGTCTTGACTCAAGCATTGTCATAAGGTTTTCACCTGTAAGACCTTTCATTCTATCAGCCTTAGCATAATAGTTACGGAAAGGTTTCTCAAGTACACCATAGATAAATTTAGCTTTCTGCTTCTCTCTTAACTGAAGACCATACTCGCTCATTTTCTTACCAGCTCTTGCACTGGTTCTGTTTGACTTCTTGTCATATCCTAAAAATGTAGGATCAAGGTTTAATGATCTACATCTTTTAAGCACAGGAACTCTATTTACTGCCATTTCATTATCCTCCTAATATTGTTTACACATCATATAGATGCTTCATTCCAACGTTTCTAATTTGTTATAAACCTATCACTATACACGACGGCGCTTTGGTGGGCGGCATCCATTGTGTGGTACAGGTGTTACGTCTCTGATACTTGTTACTTCAAGACCGCTTGCTGATAAAGCTCTGATAGCAGCCTCTCTTCCTGATCCGGGACCTTTCACCATAACGTCAACTGTCTTCAAGCCATGTACTAAAGCTGCTTTTGTAGCAGTTTCAGCTGCAACCTGCGCAGCATATGGAGTAGATTTCTTTGAACCTCTAAATCCCAGACCGCCGGCACTTGCCCAGCTTAATGCATTTCCTTCAGCATCTGTAAGTGTAACAATTGTATTGTTAAAAGATGCCTGAATGTGTGCCTGTCCGTGTTCAACGTTTTTCTTAACACGCTTTTTAGTTACTTTTTTTGCAACATTTTTAGCCATTTCTAAACTAACCTACTTTCTCTCTCAACTATTTTTTCTTATTTGCTACAGTTCTCTTAGGACCTTTTCTTGTTCTGGCATTGGTCTTTGTCTTCTGACCACGAACAGGAAGTCCTTTTCTATGACGGATACCACGATAACAACCGATTTCCTGTAATCTCTTGATGTTAAGTGCTACTTCTCTACGAAGATCACCTTCTACAAGATAGCCACCATCGATTACTTCGCTGATTCTCTTTACTTCGTCGTCTGTTAAATCTCTAACACGAGTGTCAGGATTAACCTTTGCTTCTGCCAAAATCTTGTTTGAACTTACTCTGCCGATTCCGTACACATAAGTCAAACCGATTTCGATACGTTTGTCTCTCGGTAAGTCTACACCTGAAATACGAGCCATGTAAAAATTCCTCCATTTTCTTGTGCTTCATGCACATTTTGCTGTCGGATCATGTCCGACAATTACAGTTACTAATTGATTGGGGTATGTTCATACCCAACTGAGTATAAACCCAGTCTATCCGATACTATTATTCACGGTATCAATAAGTAATCTCCCGTAGACTTACAAAGTTACTACGTTCAATTTATCTTACATCAGTCCAAAAGGACTCTTATTTCCGTACATAATAATAAGACAAGTATCTCACCTTGTCTGACAAAGAATTAACCCTGTCTCTGTTTGTGTTTCGGGTTCTCACAGATTACCATGATTTTCCCTTTTCTTTTAATGATTTTGCATTTTTCGCAAATTGGTTTTACTGATGATCTAACTTTCATGTTAAACCTCCTTTCAAAAAGACCGACTTACATTGTATCACATATTTTATCTATTTACAAGCAGTAATTTTTAACTGCAGTAAATCAATTTTTTTGCACTGTTTAGTGCACTTTTACTCCGATTATTTATCTCTCCAGATAATTCTTCCTTTTGTAAGGTCGTACGGAGATAATTCAAGGGTTACCTTGTCACCCGGCAGAATTCTAATAAAATTCTGTCTTAATTTACCACTGATATGCGCCAGTACAACATGACCATTCTCAAGTTCCACACGGAACATTGTATTTGGGAGTTTTTCTTTAACAATTCCTTCAATTTCAATTACATCAGATTTTGACATATAGACCTCCTATATACTTTGATTGCTCTCTTTAACTCATCGTCGCAAACCGTCTCTTTATTAAGCAGTTTGTCATAGAGTGATTTTTCACAAGTTACATTAGTTAGCTGAATATGTTTACGTTTTTTCTTTTTGGGATTTCCCATTTTTTTAATAGAGCCATCCGAAAGAAACACGTAATCGTCTTTTTCGTCAACAATAAGATATATCTTACCTTTATCGTGACCTGCAAGTGATGATGCAAAACATCCAATCATATCTACACCACGCTTTCTTTTTTTCCGACTTGCATCAGTTAATTATTAAAGCATTGAGAGTATCTCAGGTTCACCATCAGTTATCAAAATAGTATTTTCATAGTGGGCCGAAAGAGAACCGTCCTCGGTAACAACTGTCCAATCATCGTCAAGCCACTCTACATCCGCACGCCCCATATTAATCATAGGTTCAATAGCAAGCGTCATGCCCGGCATAAGTTTGATTCCTCTTCTCTTTTGAGCGAAATTAGGAATCTGCGGATCTTCATGAAGATTGGCACCTATTCCGTGTCCCACTAAGTCCTGTACGATTCCATAGCCGAAGCTGCTGACATAAGCATCTATCGCATTTGAAATATCGTACAAATGATTTCCTGCAACTGCCATCTTAATGCCTTCAAAAAAGCTTTGCTTGGTTACATCCATCAATTTCTGCGCTTCAGCAGAAATCTTACCCACGGCAACCGTTCTTGCCGCATCCGAATGATAACCTTTGTAAATAACACCTGCATCCAAACTTACTATATCGCCCTCGTTAAGGATTCTGTTCTTCTTCGGGATACCGTGAACAACTTCATCATTAACAGAAACACATATGGAAGCCGGAAAACCATTATAATTCAAAAAAGAAGGAATGCAATTATAACTTCTGATTAGCTTTTCACCAAGCACATCAACCTCTTTTGTTGACATACCAGGAACAATTGCTTCACCTAATTTTTCATGCACTTCTGCAAGAATCTTGCCTGCATCGCGCATCAGCATAATTTCTCTTTCTGATTTTATCGAAACTGCCATTTACTTACCCTCTGTCTTATGACTCATAAAACTTATTCGCCAAGGATTTTAACGATAGCTGCAAAAACATCGTTCATATCCTGTGTACCGTCAACAGTTTTTAAAATATTTCTTTCTGAATAGAAATCAATCAATGGCTGTGTCTGTTTATGATATACGTCAAGACGGTTTTTAACTGTCTCCGCTTTATCATCATCTCTTAATACAAGTTCCTTACCACATCTGTCACAGATTCCCTCTGTTTTTGGAGGAACATGCTCTATATGATATGTTGCGCCACATGATAAGCAGGCACGTCTTCCGGACATTCTTCTGATAATGTTTTCATCCGGAACATCAACGTCGATTGCATAATCAATCTGATCACCAAGTTCATTTAAAGCTTTTTCAAGTACTTCTGCCTGAGGAATAGTTCTTGGGAAACCATCAAGCACATAACCATTCTTGCAATCTTCCTGAGCTACTCTGTCCAATAAGATTTTAACTGTCAGTTCATCCGGAACCAAAAGACCCTGATCCATGAACTTCTTAGCTTCTTTTCCAAGCTCTGTACCATTTTTAATATTTGCTCTGAATATATCACCTGTTGATACATGTGGAACACTGTATTTGTCAGCAATCATCTTAGCCTGTGTTCCTTTTCCTGCTCCAGGAGCGCCTAACATAATAATTTTCATTTTTATAGTAATCCTTTCTTATCTAAAAGTTAAAAGCTGTTACATATAAAGTAGCTTTACATACGTCTAGGGACAAGAATACTCTTGCCCCAGACTATAGTGATTACTTAATCATTTAAAAAGCCTTTGTAGTTACGAACCATCATCTGTGATTCAACCTGCTTCATTGTCTCAAGTATTACGCTTACGATAATGATAAGGCTTGTTCCGCCGAAAGATACTTCAGCGCCAAATACACCGTTAAAGATAAACGGTATTACCACGATAATTATTAATCCTACTACACCGATAAAAATAACGTAGTTAAGTACGGATTTCAAATAATCGCTGGTTGGTTTACCAGGTCTGATACCCGGAATGAAACCACCTTGTGATTTAAGATTATCTGCAACTTCTCTTGGATTAAATGTAATTGCTGTGTAAAAATATGCAAAGAATATTGTCAACAATACATAAATCAATAATCCGATGGAGTAAATTGGTTTATCCGGATTACACCAGTTTTTCTGGTTTAACATATTCATAATGAATGTTCCGGTTTTACCATCCCACCAGTTAAAGAAGTTATTTAAGATAATCGGGAACTGCATAATGGAAGATGCAAAAATGATTGGAATAACACCAGCGGTGTTAACCTTTAACGGAATGGATGATCCTGCTCCGCCCATCATTCTTCTTCCCTGTACTTTTTTAGCATGCTGTACAGGTATTTTTCTTACGGCACCGTTTAAGATAACCGTAATCATTACTACACCTACAACAACTGCTAAAATAATAACTGCTGCTAAAACTCCCATTGCAACCTTTTTTCCCTGAACGAACTGTACATAAAGGTTGTAAAAATCTGCCGGTATTGTACTTAAAATATTAATTAAAAGTACGATTGAAATACCGTTTCCGATTCCTCTTTCTGTTATACGCTCGCCAATCCACATAACAACGGCAGAACCGGCTGTAAGGGAAGCAACTACCATAACATAAGTAATCGGTGCCTGTATTGTGTAGTACTGCCCAAAGCTTATTGCAAGGGCAGTTGACTCAACAAGTGCAAGACCTACTGTAACATATCTTGTAATAGAAGCAATTTTCTTCTTGCCATCTTCTCCATCACGCTGCATTTCCTCAAATTTAGGAATTGCAATGGTTAATAACTGCATAATGATGGAAGATGTAATATACGGGGTAATACTTAATGCAAAAACTGACATCGAAGTGAAAGAACCACCTGTGAATGCATCCAGAAAACTTGTATCACCGAGCATATTAGCTAATTCTCTCTTGATTACTTCAGGATCAATTCCCGGTACCGGTAACTGTGATCCAAGACGAATTACAAGTAACATTGCTAATGTAAACAGGAGTTTTACTCTTATTTCTTTAACCTTAAATGCGTTTTTCACCGTATTAAGCATTAGATCACCTCAGCTGTTCCACCAAGAGCTTCGATTTTTTCTTTAGCTGATGCTGTGAAAGCATTTGCCTGAACCGTAAGTTTCTTAGTTAATTCTCCATTACCGAGGATCTTAACACCATCCCTAGGATTCTTTATAATACCGCTCTCGATTAATGTTTCTACTGAAACAGTAGCACCATTTTCAAATTTCTCAAGAGCTGAAACGTTGATACCAACGATTTCAAGAGTATTTCTGTTTGTGAATCCTCTCTTAGGTATACGTCTATATAATGGCATCTGTCCACCTTCGAAACCTGGTCTTGGTGCTCCTGAACGAGCTTTCTGACCTTTGTGTCCCTTACCGGCAGTCTTGCCATTTCCTGAACCGTGTCCACGACCTCTTCTAAAATTATCACTATGCTTAGAGCCAGCTGCTGGCTGTAAATTTGATAATTCCATTCTGACACCTCCTTCTTTTACGCTTCTTCAACTTTTAATAAATAACCTACCTGCTGAATCA
>JAZNGM010000035.1:0-81646 GCA_045576455.1 Lachnospiraceae bacterium
CAAATTCAAGTTTTCCCGTATCTACAGATTGGGATTTTTCAAACTATTGTACATCGTTAAAAAAATCAACAATACTATGAATACCATTAAGGACTAGTTCATCTTCAATTGCTGGTCTAACATTAGTATTATGACTAAATACTACGTCGTGAATATTATAGCAATTCATATGATGCAAAAGGGTACATGCTGTTTCATATGGTTTTCTCATATTACCGTCACCGCCGCCAACTAATACAACAGCCCCTTTTTTTGATTTTGCAATTGGTTTTTGTTTACGAAAAAATTTAGCACAAAAATATGTCTGCAATCTACTGCCAACATCCAATAATTTCCCTGTAAGTTCTGAAAAGTATATGGGCGAAGCAATCAATATATTGTCACAAATTTGTATATATTCATATATCTCTTGCATTTCATCATTTATAGCACATCCGTTGTTTTCCCAACAAAATCTACAGTCTATACAAGGAGATATAGAACATCTATATGCATCTACCACCTTATATTCACCCTCTATATTTTCTTTTACAACATTTAACAAACTCGCTGTATCGCCATTGATCCTTGGCGAACCATTTATTATTAATGTTTTCATCATATTGCTTCCTCAAAGTCAACTTTATCTCTCCCCATACAAATGGGCGAATTCAATTGTCATCCCTCGCTCAATTAAAATTTATAATACATATAATTATCATTATACTTAAAACCGAACGCTGAATACAATTTAACCCCCATATCCGATGCTGTTATTTGCACTGTGCCACAACCATATTCTTTTGCTTCATTAACTACACGGGTAAGCAATTCTTTAGCAATACCTTGTCGCCTGTAACTAGGATTAGTATACATGCTAGACAATATTCCCATCTTGCCACTGGGGCATCCAAATATAGGTGGTCTTTCCACAAAAGACATTCCGCTAGTCCCAATAATTGTATTCCCATCCAATGCAAGCCAAGATACAAAAGTACCATCAGCCATGTGTCTATTATAATAATCTTTGAGATGGGGGGCTAAATCAATTTCTTCCGTTGCTCCTTCTTCACGAAGTTGTTGTATCCTCATATTAATAAAAATCTCTAATTCCGCCTCGGTAAGTTTCTTATAGACTATTCCCATTACGCACACCCCCCATTCTTCGTCCACTTCAAAACTGTCTTATATCCAAGTTTCTCGTACCACTGTGCCACATAGGTATAATGAATATAGCTATAGTCATACCCTTCATCCTTTAAAATCTGTGTTGCCTTCTTCACCATCATCAGACCAATGCCTTTATCCCGATATTCCGGAAGCGTTCCGACACATCCCGGTCCGCCAATTTTCAGTGTTTTCCCGTTTATGCTGTGTGTACCCATATTTTCAACAATACAAAAACTTACCACTTTCCCGGCAAGATAGCCACAAAACACTCTGCTTTCCCCGGCAAAAAACTGCACCCAGCCCGGCTCTACTTGTTCCACGGCATTTAATAATTCCTTGCGATTCCCCTCAAAAAAACCAAACGTAACCGATGCATCCAATACTTTTTCATATCGGTGTTTATCGAATTCATCAAGCTTGAGCATCATCTCATCAAATATCCAATCCTCAGACATACTTTGTATGTGTTCCTGTTCAAAAAAACCGGGATGCATGCTGTTAAATAATGTAATTGCTTCCTGTTTTTGTGTGAGAAAAGCATGTGCCTTTGTAAGCATTTGCTTATAAGTATCAAACTGCAAAGTAGCCATAGCAGATTCAAAATCCAGCAGTGCTATTTCGGATATTTCCGATTCCTGTCGCGTAGGATTCTGATCCTCAAATTTTGCAAGAAAGTATATGGTCTTTTTTATAGTATTGGGGCGTCCTTCCCGTGCAAGATTGTGTTCATCTTCCATTTGAAATCCATCAATAATTGTAACTGAAAGACCGGTTTCTTCTTTGATTTCTCTCAATGCTGTTTCGTGCTCGGATTCTCCATCTTCCATATGACCCTTCGGAAAGACCCAAAATCCGCCATGTTCGCAAACAAGCAGATATTTTATACTGTTGTCTTTATGACAATACACGACCGCTCCGCAAGATTTTTCATACTGTAATTTTTCCGACATATTTCCATTCCTTTCAGTTTAATCAAATTAAAGTTGTCAATTCCGTATCTGTTCTAACTGCTCTTGTGTAAGCAACGTAATATCACCTTTTATCATCAGATAAATTTTTCCGATTTGTGTAATAGCTTCTTTTTTTACAAAAATGGCACTTTCATCCGTCATAAGATATACCGGAAATTCCATAGAAACCAGTTTCAAAGACTGTAACAATTCTTCATCTTCAAATGGATAATGCGCCTTGACCGTAATATCCGCAAATCCTAACCCTTCATAAGGCGTAAGGGATTCATATATATCAACCGTAGGACTTCCCATGTTCATAGCACCTGCACTTACTCCCAATATCACAGCACTGCTTTGTCGAATCTCATTAAGTATGCCTTTATCACACATCAACTTAAATTGCAGTGTTGCATTACCTCCCATAAGGAAAATGCAGGACGCCTCACGGATTAGTTTTACTGCATCATCCGTTTTTGTTCGATTATCAATCACATAGTGTTTTGCAAAAGGCATATTTTTCTCGGCAAACATCCCGTGCATTCCATGTGAATCGTCATCATTTTGTATATAGTTATCTGGCTGGCAACTTATAAAAACAAGGCTATCCCGAACGTCCAGTTCCGCCTTAAGTACATCTGCGATACCATCCGTAAAATGACGTGTTGGAAATCCGCTAAAAAATCCCAGCAATTTGGCATTCATAATTCTTTATCCTCCAAGAACTTCTCATTTAACTCATTTTTCATAACTTACCCACTAATCTACCGCTTCCGCATCTCTAATTCTATATCCTTCCATTTTTCGCCCAATATATCAAAAATCAATTCCTTCTCCATCATAATTTCCTGAAAACCGACAGCTTTATAGCAATAATACGCGGAAGGATTGTTATCAAAAACACCTAAAGTGATTTTTTCGGCTTTCAACATATCAAATGCATATCTGACTGCCATCTGTATCATTCGTTTTCCATAACCCATGCCTCGTTTAGTATCATCAACAATAATAAATCCCAGGCGGATTACTGTTTTTTCCTCATTCGTATAACGCAATATCAAATGTCCCACCGGACCGTTTGCGTCCACCGCAGTCATGGGATAAAAATTATCAGGCTCTTCACAATCTCCGTTACATTCCAGATATTTATAGTTAATATCTTCTGCCGTAATAGGATATGCACCATATCTGTCAGCACTCCATTTGCGGAAAGCTATTTCGTCTTTAATCCAACCTACTATATTCTCTGCATCTTCGGGCTTATAGGGTCTTAATTTCAAATCCTTAAATGAACTATGAATCAACTGTTTTTTCATGATTTCATACACCTGTATTATACCATTTTTACATTCCCAAATTCCATGGTCTACGGTTTGATATCCCAAATGGGAATATAATCTGCACGCCGGTAAAGAAGCATCGATATCCGCATAATCATATCGTTCCTTTATCATTTCTTCCAATTGATTCATAATAAGGGTTCCATACCCTTTCTTCTGAAATTGCGGTAACACATATACCCGTGTAATATGATTTTCTTTCTTGGTTCCCGTACCAATTATTTCATTACTATCCATAAGGATATATGTATTCGAGTTTTCAATATCCTTTAAAATATTCTCACGACTATGAAATTCACAAAACATGTCCACAATTTCCTTAAGATAGTACTTAGGATAGACCGCCTTAATGGTTTCCTGAACCAGCCCATATATCTGTTCCAAATCTTGCTTCTCAGCTACTTTAAATTCCATATCCTTTTCCTCCTTATGAATATAAAAAACACCATCAAGAATATGCGGATTATCTTTTAATGCATCTGCATCAATCCTCCGTGCATTCTTTTAAAATATCCTCTGCAATCCTTGTTGCAGATTCAACCATTTTAGGACAGAATTCCGTAAACAACTTTTTCTCCAGCGCCGTAGCAATTCCTTCTTCTGTAGTCAAATCGCAACCCAATAATTCCCTACACATAAAAGAACCATTTTCCTTTTTGAATTCGTCCATAAACCTATCCGTTACTTCATTTGTCTTCAAACGGCTATCGATATCTTCTTCGTTACACTGTCCATATTTTAACCCAAGTGCCATTAGTGCTCCTGTGCAGGCACCACAAACTTCTCCTTTTCTCATTCCGCTTCCGAAGCACGCTCCTATTTTTAATGCTTGCTCTTCTGTTATTCCCATTTCTTTTGCAAAAGCGGCAAATACAGCTTGTGAACAATGAAATTTCTTACCAAATAATTCATTTGCTTTTTCTATATGTGTCAACGTTGTTACCTCACTTTCTCTCTACGGAAAAACCAATCTACAGTCTATATTCTACCCTCAATCCCTATTGTCCGTCAAATAATCTTGACACCATCAAGGTAATATGTTACCTTTTAAACAAGTAATATATTACCTTTTTTACAGGGGGATGCAATGACAATTAAAGAAGTAATGAATCTCGAAAATATAGATTTTACAGGAGTTGAATCGTCTTACTTTTTGCTTGGTTTGTTGAGTGCTTTTGATAATCGATTCCAAGCAATGGCAGATAAAACCATACCGGATATCAGCTGGAAGCAATTCTTTGCTATTATCTGCATCAATCTTTGTAAGGAAAACCCCACTATAAAAGAACTGGCAGAAATCTTAGGAAGCTCTCATCAGAATGTAAAACAGATTTTATTGAAACTAAAGAATAAGGGTTTTGTAACGATTTATGCGGACGAGAAAGATAAGAGAAAGCAGCGAATCGCACTGACAGACTATTGTAAAGACTTTTGTGAAAAAAATGATGAAATGAGTTTACAGATTATGAGTAAAATGTTTGAGGGTGTGTCTCAGAAACAGTTGCAAATCACAATTCAGACGATTATGCAGATTGAAAACAATTTGAAAGAAATATAGGAGGATTTATGGACAAAGGAATTATTTTATACCAGTCAAAATATGGTGCAACCAAAAAATATGTACAATGGTTGCAGGAAGAAACCGGCTTTGAATGTATCGAGACCAAAAAAGCAGACCTGAAAGAAGTACTAAAATACGATATTATTATTCTGGGTGGCGGTGTATATGCCTCCGGCATTGCCGGTCTGTCATTTATAAAGAAAAATATAGATGCATTAAAAGGAAAAAAATTAGCGGTGTTCTGCGTAGGCGCATCCCCTTATGATGAAAAAGCATATAATCAAATACGCGAAATGCATTTCAAGGATAAACTCCGGGAAATACCACTATTTTATTGTCGTGGCGCATGGGATCTCGATAATATGTCTTTTGCAGACAGGACTATCTGTAAAATGTTATTGAAGTCGGTAGCAAAACAGGACCCTTCTACATACGAGCCATGGCAACAGGCACTAGTGTGTGCAGGTAAAGAGAAGTGTGATTGGACTGAAAAGCGATATTTGGATGCATTGATAGCATATGTGAAAAATGAAGTAAACTAAGAAAATATCCCACCACCTCTTTTGGGGGTAGTGGGATTAGATTTTTTTCTACAGCATTTCGTTTTTCAACTGTAAAATCTTATTCTCGATTTCCTTAATAATAACCTTAAACTCATCATCCGATTTTCCCGTAGGGTCTTCAAGTCCCCAATTATCATCAAATGCTCTTCCAATAAAGGGACATCCAACATTACAGCCCATTGAAATTGCCACATCAGGATTAGGGATGTCCGTTATCAATTTTGAATACTGTGTCTGTTCCATATCAATTCCATATATTTCTTTCATAATACGGACTGCATCCTGATTAATTTGTGGTTTTGTTTCAGTTCCGGCAGAATAAGATTCAAACACATCTGATGCCAAATGTCTGCCTAATGCCTCTGCTATTTGACTTCGACAGGAATTATGTACACATATAAATGCTACTTTCTTCTTTTTCTTATTATAAAATGGACAGCGTTCTTGTATACACTGCTCATTCTTTTCACTAAAAGAGCATTCAATATTACTGTTTTCCAATTCTACATCATAATTATCATTTATATATTCTATCGCTTTTTGAAATGACAAAAAGGCATCCCGCTTACAGCATCTCGGTCCTCCCACTTGTGACAAACTACCTAATGCCTTAGAGGTAAATTCCATATGTTTTCCCCATGAAGCATCTGAACTTAATGGCCCTGTCCCATCAATAATAGAAAGAGCTGCTCCCATAGAACTTACAGCACCACATACACCCCACATACCACAAGTGGCACCCGGCATCTGTAATCCTCTTTTCATAAGTTCATTCAGGCTATCCAATAAGTCAATGTTACCACCTGCATTATAAAAAGCGGTTAATAAGGCTGCCCCATCCAATACATGATGCTCCGGTCCATGCATTCTTATAAAATCCATCTTCGCTATATGATAAAAAATGTCTACAGGATTGTTACTCTTTTCTTGTAAACATGCTTCAATAATTTTCTTTCCTCTTTCTTCCATGATTATTCCACCTTTCCATTCAAAGCAGACATCTCTGACCAACTATGATTCACAACTTACTTTTTACTTGGATTCATTGATAGCGTTTATTAAAAACGACTCCGGCTCTTAACATAGCCATTACCATGATTACAAAAAACGCCATTAAATAAATTGGGAAGATTCCCATTCCCATAAATTGTCCCAATACACTGCACAGCACCGGCATTGTCATAATAGCAACACTGGACACTGCTATCTGCGTTCCCATAATAGCGGGAGACAGTGCTTCCCCAAAATTTTCCGGTGTCAGATAGCTAAAATTCGGGAATAATGGTCCGTTTCCGAGTCCAATTAAAAACAAGGCAATACCCGGAACCGCACCATTGATAAACAAGCACCACATCACCTTTACACCCGGAATTCTAATGGTTTCTTTAAGCGTTAGTTCTTTTACTCCCTGCTCCTCTTCCCGGGTTTCTTTTCCATGGGCTTTCTTCCAAAGCGGTATTGCACAAAATAATACCACTGCAATAATAATTTGAATCAAAACAGCGATACGATATCCTCCACGCCAACCATTCTCACCATTCAAAACCAAGGACAATATAAACGGGCTGACTGAAACACCCACGCCATAAAAGCAATGCAAAAAGCTCATCTGGGTAGCCGAATAATGTAATGCCACATAATTGTTTAAGGCGGTATCAATAGAACCGGCACCAAGTCCCAAACCGGTTAATTACCTTAGCACTTAAAAGACTGGAAATCGTCGTTCCTAAAAAAGAAAGTACCGATAAAAAAGAGCCAAAAGAAAGCGGCAAATTATACTCTGAATAAATTGCCGGCCATGCCGCACCAAACAACGAGTCCGGCAATCCCAGACCAATAAATGCAAGATATATTACCATCAACAATAATGTAGCCATTGTTAATCTCCTTCTACCGCTTTTACATATTTTTCTATCTACTTATAGTATGATATAATCATCCTATCAGCATATTAGCACAAAGGAGTTTTCTATGGAATGGCTTAATTTATCTGGTTTGGCTTTTATAATTATCATCATGATTCCCAATATTATGTTTGCCATAAAATGCCAAAATGGTTTTGAAAATAAGTGGAACAACAAAGTCGTTATATTTTTTGAACAAATCGGAAGATATGGTTGTTTTGGCTTTATGATAATAAATATTCCCGGCACATGGTTTGGATGGTGGTCTGATGAAGCCTTTGCTGTTTATCTTATTGTTAATGCCATCCTTCTTATTTTCTATTGTGCCATATGGTTCATATACCGGTTAAAAAATAGTATTTTTAAAGCATTAGCTCTCTCCATCATTCCATCTGCGGTATTTATTTTTAGCGGAATTATGTGTAGATCAATACTGCTGATTATTGCATCAATAGTATTCGCACCCAGTCACATCCTGATTTCATACAAGAATGCGAAATAAAATCTACCTACCCAAATCAAGCACCTTATTGGCAATTTTATTACCAAATTCTTCATTGTGATCTACAAAAATCAAAGTGAGTTCATCATTCTGCAGTGCACTCTCCAACTGTGCCTTAAAATATACATCCATATAGTTTAAAGGTTCATCCAAAAACAATAACCGGTGTTGTCTTGCGAGCGTTTTTGCAATGTCCACCTTCTTTAATTCTCCGCTGCTCAGTGTTTCAAGTGGCCGGTATTCAAAATCTTCCGGTAAATCAAACAATTTACATAGTTCCATAAACTTAGTATAAATAGTCTGATAATCCTCATCTTCTTGCAAATCCTCATGAAGAAAGCTCTTAATGTCCCCCTCTCTGAAAACCGGCTCCTGTGTGATGTATGCAATAGACAAGTCTTCTTTATAGCTGATACCGGTCGCTTGTAACTTACCGCTTAAGAGTTTTAACAAAGTAGTTTTTCCCGCACCATTCTCTCCCCGAAGCCATATTTTATCTCCCGGATACACATGAAGCGTCACGCCCTCCAATACCGGTTCCCGGCCGCCTTCATAAGAAAAACTTATATTTTCTGCAAATAACAGACATTCTTGCTCTAAAATTTCCTGATAAATACTAAGTTGTTTTTCTTCTTCCATGTTACGTAGCAACTGCTTTTTCTCCTCAAGATTATCCCTGATTTGCTGTTCGGCAGCCTTTGCCTGCCGCATATATGCTCTCGTTCCGTTCGTTCTGGCATGGCTTGCAAAAGCATATTTTTGCGTATTTCCTACATCGGACCAGCTTCTGGTGAGCTTAGACTGTCTCTCCAACTGATTGATTTCCTGCATCAACCGCTGTCTCGTCCGTAACTCAAATTGCTCCTTTAATTCCATATTACGACGCCATGTGGAATAATTTCCCTGCTCTATGGAAATATCAACTTTGTTAATTGCCAGAATGTGATCTGTTATTGCATCCAAAAATACCGTATCGTGCGATGCAATTATGTACCCTTTTTTCTTTTTTAAATACTCTTTTAGGTGTTCCTTTTTGTCCTTATCCAAATGATTTGTCGGCTCATCCAGTAAAACAAAGGCATCCTTACGCAAAAAAAGTGCAATAATCAACATGCAGGTCTGTTCACCACCGGAAAGCGTTGCAAAATCCTGTTCTAACAGTTCGGCTTTTAGTCCCATCAGTGATAACTCTTTACAAATACGACTTTCCATTTCGTATCCGTCCAGTTCCATATACTGATTTAATATTTCAAAATATATTTCAGTATCAAACTCACCCGGATTTAATTCGTACTGTTTTAGTTGCATTTCCATCGTACAAAGACCGCCTATGCACTCTTTTACTACATCAAATGCTTTCGTAAACTTCGCATCAACGGAATACGGAAAATAAGATACCGTTCCGCTACGTTTAATGGCACCCCGGGATACTTCCAAACTACCTTCTAAAAGCCTTAGCAATGTAGTTTTTCCCCGTCCATTACGTCCAACCAATGCCATTTTCCAGTCCGTGTCTAAATTTACATTCAAATCTTCAAATACCGGATGATAATAATCATCATAATAAAATGTTAAATTGTTTATTTCTATTTGTGCCATATTGTCTCCTATTCCAAACAACCCGGCACTTTCTTACCAGATTGTTTTATCAAAAAATTATCCGCTCTGTTCTATTTGTAATAAACATCTTAATCCCTCCGTTCTATAAAATTTAGGCAACAAAAAAAGAGCTCAAGAAATCCTAAGCAATAAAAAATCCCACTATAAATGCATATATATAGAGTCCACGGGAAATTATCCGGTTTATGTTTAGTCGTTTAGTCGCACAAAACGACACTCTACATACCGGAATAAAATCACAAAAGACTCTATGCATTTTAGTAGGAAATTATCTCCAAATAAACATTCTGTTTCTCAACCTCTTAATTGTTCTAAAATATTTAGTTTCTTAATTAGGACGATTCTATCACACCCAACATATGCTGTCAAATAGTAATTCAAATTCTATATCTTAATAGCCGATTTCCCGTTATCATTTACATATACCGTAATGGCATCCCCTATTTTATAACGGGGTTCTACCCATAAATAACCGCTTTTTTTATGATACTCTTTATCCGAATGGGTATATGCATAGCAAATTATGTAAGGGGATTGTTTTCCGTATTGCGTACTCTTTTGCAAATAAACCTTTTCCACAATCCCGCTAACCGTAACTCCATTTTTCAACAATTCATCTTGCAGCTTATTCTTCTTCATAGCAACTATTCCCATACAAACTGCTGTTATGAGAAAAAGCATGCCCGTAGCAAGAAAAATAATTCCCAGTAAAAGCTGATTCTGTACCAGTGAACTTTCCTTTGGCTTCATTAATCGGATAAATACTAGTATACTGACAACTAAAAACATCGCCCCTATCCAAAAGAAAATCATTTTAAGCATGTCTTCCATATATTTAGGTCTCTTCATATTGAACTCCTTACAACCATAGTATTCAATGATAATTCATAGCATTTACTAATATATACACCCATATATACTCAAAATTTTACTCTTTTTCTATCCTTCCGTCAAATACCCTATAGGTTATTTCTGTTTACATTAACACTGATATTTGATATGGTTAAAACACAATGAAAAATTTAATTCCGGAGGGCAAAAAATGGATATTAACAAGATTACCGAATACTTAGATTCCCTTATTCCAAGAGGAATTCCTTCTGTAGATTGTATAATTTATAAAGACCACGAACAGGTTTACCGGTATATGACCGGAACAACAGACCTTACAAAAACAAAGAAGATAGAAGGTGATGAACTGTACCTGATGTTTTCCATGACAAAAGTACAGACCATGACCGCCGTAATGCAGTTAGTTGAAAAAGGTTTACTTTCCCTTGAAGACGAAGTGGGCAAATACCTTCCGGCATATAATAACCTTACCGTTAAAAAAGATAACGACATCATCCCTTTAACAGAACCTATGAAAATCAAGCATCTTGTATCCATGCAATCAGGACTTGATTACGATTTGGAACGACCGGGAATAAAAAGAGTATTGCAGGAAAAAGGTCAGGCAGCTACCACCATGGAAATTGTCAATTCTTTTGTGGAAACGCCTCTTGATTTTGTACCGGGAGAACATTTCCAATATAGCTTAAGCCATGATGTCATTGCCGCTGTTATAGAAGTTGTATCCGGTATGTCTTTTGGTGAATACCTTAAGAAAAACATATGGGAACCGTTACATATGGATAATACATTCTTTGCTAAGCCCATGAACTATCAGGAAAAGCTTGCAACACAGTTTATATGTGATGAAAAAGGCACTATTAATCCTATGGAACCGTCCTGTGCTTACCAGCTTTCCGAAAGCTATGAAAGCGGTGGTGCCGGGTTAATAAGCTGTACGGAGGATTACGCAAAATTAGCTGATACGCTTGCCTGTGGCGGTGTTAGTAGCGAAGGCGTCCGTATTATTGAAGCCGCTACCATTGAAAAAATAAAGGAAAATCTTTTATGTGAGGCATCCATACATGACCTTACACGCACTATGGGACGTTTAGGTTACGGTTACGGATGCGGTATGCAGATATTAATGCGTCCTGAACTTATTTCATCCACTGCTCCTGCCGGCGTATTTGGCTGGGACGGTGCCGCAGGAAGCTGTATAACCATGGACACAAATTCCAAGATTTCCCTGGTTTATATCCAACACGTAAGAAATTGCGGTTGGGCATATGGAGAAATTCATCCAACCTTAAGGGATCTTGTTTTTTCATAAACTATGTAACCCCAGAATATCAAAAAAGAAAGGTGCTTGACACCTTTCTTTTTATATTCATATGAATTTATATGTATGCATATTTTATTGGGAATCACCATAAGAAACTGATTTGTCCATACTTCTGAATTCATCCACCGGTACCGGCTTAGAATATAAGAAGCCTTGAATTTGGTCACAGTCAATTGCTTTTAAGTATTCTAATTGCTGCTTTGTCTCAACACCTTCAACAACTACGGTTATTCCGATTTCCTTCGCCATACGTACCATGTTGGTAATAATAATATCTGCCTTTGTAGAGGTACTGACATCACTGATAAAACTCATATCTACCTTAACAATATCAATCGGCATATCCTTAAGTACATTCAGTGAGGAATATCCGCTACCGAAGTCATCCATTACTATCGTAAAGCCTAATTCTTTTAGCTTAATCAATGCATCCAAAAGCTGTTTTTGGTCTTTTGTATATGCACTTTCCGTAATCTCCAATTTTAGAAGGTTAACCGGAAGATCATATTTTTTAAGAAGCTGTACAAGCTGTTCCCCGATATCCGGAAGGAAAAGGTTAATTCTTGATACATTCACGCTTATAGGAACAACATCTTCTCCATTATCAATACTTTGACGCAAAGACTTACATGCAAGTTCCCATACATATCTGTCCAGCTTAGTTATTAAACCATTTCTTTCGAAAAGCGGAATAAAGATACCCGGTGAAATAATACCTTTCGTACTATGATTCCATCTGACAAGCGCTTCGGCATTAATAATGTGATCATCACTTACATTATATATTGGTTGCAGGAAGATACAAAACTCTTCATTCTGCAATCCTTTACCCATATCGTTAATGAGTTCCTGTTCCTCAAGCATTAATGCACGGAGATTATCATCATAATATGCTACTTTTTTAAGGTAATTACCTTTTATTGTCCTGATAGCCATCTCGGCCCTGTCGCACATAAGCGTTACCGGAACCGTTATATCTGTTATCTCATAAATTCCAAGATACAGTGCAATATCATATTTTAACTGCAGTGCTTTAATGTCCTCATCTTCGTGTATACTTGCCTGATTAAGCTTCAAAAGCTCTTTCGGAAAACAACATACAAAGTTATCACCGGCAATTCTTCCGTAAGTACCTTTACCTTTAAGCCCTTTTTCCAATTTACGGGCGATAATACATAATACTTTATCACCAATTTTACTTCCGAAAAGGTCATTAATAACCTTAAATCTCTCTACGTCCATACGTAAGAGTACATATTCTGTTTCCGGATTCATCTGAAGCATATCAATCGTATACTTACAAAAAGCTTCCCTGTTATAAATACCGGTTAGAGAATCTCTTTCGATAACTTCTCTCATTTTCTTGATAATCCGCTTGTCCATTTCTGCTTCAAGCAACTGTTTATCAAGCTGTTGCTTTACAATCACGTTTCTTACACGATGCTGTACTATTTCAACATTATATGGCTTGGAAATAAAATCCTGCGCTCCCATTGCAAGTGCTTTTATTTCATTCTCTTCCTGACCGTACTGGGTATTTACGATAACCGGAATACTACGGTACATACTTGAACGCTGCATATAATCAAGAACCTCAAAACCGTCCATGTGCGGCATATTAAGATCCAAAATCATTACACTTACATCATGCTTTTTCATTACTTCAATAGCATCCAAACCATCCGATGCTTCAACCAAAGTATAAGAATCTTTAAAAATACCTTTTAAAATTGCACGATTCGTACGACTATCGTCTACAATGAGCATTGTTGGCAAATTGTCCATTTTATGTTCTCCTTTCGTATGAATTGTGTAACAATATTATAATCTAAACCGAATATTTATGCAATATGCACATTATAAAAGATACCCCATTCTCCAAAAAATGAAGAACGGGGTATCCTTTATATATTAACCTTCTCTATAACCCTTACTCAATCTAGTAATTCTCACTTACGTATATTGATGCACGGCTTTGTATAATTTTCGAAACTTCTTCTGCAGATTTTTTTCCTGCATAGAATGCTTCTGCTTCCTCACGTATAATATTCATTAAGTCTTCATCAACACGATAAATACTGTCTACAGATTTAATAAATGTCATGACTTCTTCTATATCTTTATCTGTACTTGGCTTAATAATGACTTCAACATCACCAATATAATACGTTTCATCATATTCCACCTTATTATTGTTTTCATCATAATAAAATGGTCTTTGTTTAGCTTTTTCTATTAATGCATCATATGCATTTACCGATAACGGTAATTCATAGTCTATTGTGCTCTGGTATTCTTCTGTAAAGAAATGTCTAACAAATTCCCAAGCACCGTCTTTATTTTTACATTTTGCGGAAATGCTAAAACCGCTATCTATTCCGATTGCTGAACCCTGTCCGCCATCGGTCGGGAATCCGATAAAGGAAATATCTTCCCTGAACTCTGTCTGTTTCATCCGGGAATAAGTAGGCAAATCTGACAAATATACGTATTTCAATAACGTTTTGTTATTAATATATTGTGTCTGATAATTCTCCATGTAATTATTCCAGTCTTCCTCATCAAACTCATCCCATTTTATCTCTTTTGGGAATTGGTTTGTAAACTCCAAAACCTTTACAAATTCTTTTGAATCAAAAGAACAGGTTCCCTTATCCCAATTTATAAATTGATTTCCTGTGAAAACCATACAATAGTCTAAAATTGTGTCTCTGGTAACTTCAGACAAGACCTGTGCATCTTCCGGCATTGCATTCATAGCCTTCAATAAATCATCCATTGTCCAGCTGTTTCTGTCTCCTACCAAAGACTGCTTTCCGGCAAATGTTAATACATAGAAACGTGGTACAAGCTGTATAAGCTTTCCTTGATATTCACAAGCCTTTAATACATTACCAAGGAGGTTTTCCTTCTTAATTGTACTGTCCTTATCAAGAAACTTATATAAGTCCTCAAATAATCCTTTTGCTGCATAAGTAGTAATCGGAAAATCCTGAGTTGATATAAGGATATCCGGTACCTTTCCGGCAACTATATCCGTATTAAGCTGTGTAACTCCCGATACATACGTATCCTCTGTATAAACATCGTACATGGAGTAATCAGTTACGGATACCCGGTATTTCGGATTACTCTTATTAAACTTAATAATCCATTGTCTGGTATCGTAATCAAGATAATAGCAGGCAAGTGTAAGCACCTGTTTTTCCACTACATCCTCAGGATTTACTTTAGTAACTTTAGTGTATATATTTCTGTAATCATAATCTGTCATACTGCTGTAGGAAATAATAAACTCTGTCTCTGAAATCGGTGCTAAAAAGTTTACATAGGTTGTATTAATATCCGAATCAACAAAATTTAATAATTCTACCGGCGCTTCATCTGCAATATTGTAACCATAAATACCCATATTATCGGTCAAATATAAATCATAATACTTTCCGCCATAGATATTAAAACGGTATCCGCTATCAGGAAATGCCGTTTCCTTGGAAAGCGTTTTGCTTTCCTTATCATACTTACAAAATACCTGTCCTTTTTCGCCCCATTTTGAAACAAGAATTTCATTGTTTTCCAAAAGATAAATAGAGGAATAATCTACTAATGCTTTATCTTCTGATACTTTATTGCCCTTCTCATCAAAAATTAGCATTCCCAAATTATCCATTAACACGATGAGCTCGCCATCGCCTGTTACAAGCATTGATTTGACATACAGGTATTCTATCTCCGGAGCAAATTCATTTAAACTGATGTTGTATATTTCTTTACCATCAGTCCCAACCTTCACCACAGAAAACTTTTCCTTATAATACCATACGCCGTCCGGTGTTTCTCCGGATTCGTTCTGACTTAAAATATAATAAATATTCCCATTACTGTCGGCACTATATTGATATGCATATCCATTACTATCATCGATAGGGAGTTCCATTTCCTTTTTATCCGAACCGTCAAATTTAAAGGATACTATCTTATATTTTGGCGGGGAATACATAGGTTCATCATAGATAAATCCGTCATCCGGAAAAACTTCATCTACCATAACTTCTGTCGTAACAACTTTTCCCATTGCTCCGTCATTAATGATCTCTTCATCCCAATTGATATCGTCGTATTCCACTGTAACAAAATAAATACGGTCTCCTGAGACAAACGAAGTTTGTATATTATCTGCATTCACATCGTAGTTTAACAATTCTTCTTTGTATACATGGTCCTTATCCATTATAACCGAACCGGACCCTGCTGCCTTTTTTCCGCACCCGGAAAAAACAGACAACAGCATACAAAGTGTAAGTATGCTTACAATAATCCTTCTTTTCATAATACCTGTTCCTTTCCCTATCCTGCTATTTTTTCGATAGCAGCTTCCCTATTTTTCCCTTAACCATATATAATAAGCTCACTATTCCATTTCCAACATCACGTATATTCCATTTCCGGTTTCTCCAAAGCTTAATGAGAAGAACGGTAATAAATACTACCGGAATACCTAAAAAGATTATTCTAAATAAAAATACTATCGCAAGAACATCCTCAGTAACTCTTGCAACATTCTCCCAGTAAGGATATGAAACCCCATTTAATCTCATGGAACGGTCAAAAAAGTGCTGCAGCTTATTGAACAGTTCTTTCGCAGAAAATCTATCTGTATTTTCTACAACTTCACAATCCTCAACACCAATATTATCTTTAACCTTATCCTTCGCATATCCGCTTATCGGATTTGGCATAACAACTTCATAGGTTGAAATTCCCTGACTCATTCCATACTTTTCAAGCGAATTATAGGACATATATATGGTGGACTTCGAAAGCCCTGCTTTCTTATAAAGCTTACTCTGATTTCTGTGTACTACACCGAGAACGGTATGGGGAACGTTACGTATCATAACCGTTTTTCCCACAACATTTGAGGAACCAAAAAGCGTCCACGCCGCTTCTTCGTCTATAATGACATAATCCTGCATGATGTAGTCACTGCTAAAATAAGTTCCGTTAACAAGTTTAAGCGGATGGAACATAAAAAAGTCACCCGAAACGCCTATTGCATTTAACGATAACGATGATTTTTCACTCGATACAAATACTGTGCCTTCTGCGCTATAAGCATCCACAAACAATCTTGCATCTTCACTGTCTGCTGCAATAGAATCCTGACGGAGCAAATCGGTCAGCTTATACTTAAACTCCATTAAAGTATAATCCGTTACCTGTCCGGAACTACCAAAGAAACAGCTTATTTGCGAATACCCATTCTTATCAGACCAACGTTTTGCCATGTGTTGGTCTGTCAGTTTTTCTATGCGTATATTACTGTAAATGGTAAGACCCACAAATATAAGGAATGATATGAATCCTACCAGACACAACACTATCCTTTTCTTTGTGAATCGTGATAAAAATTGTTTCATGGCAATCCTAATCTGCAAGTCTTACTTGCTTTCCTTCTACTACAGGTTTTGTTGATGTTGTAATAACATATTCGTATCCGTACAATGCACCGGTAATCGCTGATTGTGTATCATCAGATGCCAGTACTTCCACGCCTACACGTGTCGCAATATATCTGTTACCAAGAGGACTACTCTTAGATTCAACAATGAGAATAAATTTTCCGTCATTATCTTCTCTAATAGCACTCTTTGGAACAATAAGTTCATAAAATTCACTCTTCTGTCCAAGAGACAAGGTAAGGGACTGATCCGCTACCAAGCCTGTTCCTGTCAAAGAAAACTCTAATAATTTACTTTTTGCAGGATCATTCGGGTCCGGTTTAATGGCAATCAGGGTTGCCGTTACATCTTCATAATACCAACCGTTCACTATTTCTGCCATGTCACCGACGTTGACCTTTTGCGCCTGCTGGTTCGTTACGCTAAAGGACAATATATAGCCTCTGTCCTCCGGCTGGATTACTGCAACAATACTATCTGCATATGCTTCCTGTCCGGAAGAAAAATTCACATTAATAAGGTTTCCTGAAATGGGTGCCTCAATGGTTGTTCCCGTTGTATTCTGCTTTAATTTTTCTACCAGCTTTTTCTGTTCTTCTATCTGGTCATACTTATCACCCAAAGATATTTCCTGCTGTATTTTGGTAACAAGCTCCGTCTTTGCGTCCTGTGCCTCTGCCAAAGTTTGATTTGCACTTGCCAAATTCATCTCTGCTGTTGCCAACTGTAAACGGAGATTTTGTACGGTAGCTTCCGTTGTCTCTGTTGCCTGCTTATCTGCTAAAGCTTTCTTGGCATTCTCAAGTGCAACGGTCGCATTTTTTACATTATTGGTTGCCGTCTGCACATTCATGGAAGAATTACTATAACTATTGTAAATTAAAGTAATATTATCATAATTAGATTTTGCATTTGTAACTGCGGTTTGTAATATATCTGCCTGTGAAGGGTCTGTATTATTACTCCATGCATTATAAGCATCAAGATATGCCTGATATGCTGTCGCGACATCCATTCCGCAAGCCTCATAATTTGCTTTTGACACTTCATAGCTGCTTATAACATCTTCGTAATAAGCCTGCGCATTGGTTAACGCCGTTTCGGCATTTCTGACTGCCAGTTCTTCTGCAGAAGTATCTACATAAGAAGCATCAATTATATTAAGCTGATTATTTAAATCATTAACCTTTTTCTGCCAATTATCTACATTTTTCTGTGCATTATCCACCTTATTGGTTGCATCATCCAACTTACTTCTGTATTGGGAAAGCGATGTTGTTTTTCCGTTCTGGACATGATTATAAACATCTGCACTGATATCACCTGTTAACAACTCAAGTTCAAAAGATTGAATAAGGCTATCCAATTCCTTTTGCGCATTAATGAGTTCCGTACTGTCCTTATCCTCTAAGGTAAATAATACGTCACCCTTTTGTACAAAATCACCTCTTCTGAAATGTACACTCTGAATCACACGGCTTTCCTTGATTTCAACATTGTATGGGTCACTTGCCTGAATAATTCCGGTTCCCCTGATTCTTGCAGAAATGGACCCGGCCGATACATATTGTGTTGCAACTTCCGGAAGCGAATAATTCATAATTGTATTTGAAAAGAAGGTTAATATGAGCATTACAGCCAGAAAAACAATGGCTATATTCTTTATCCAATCTTTTCTTTTTCTTTTATCGTTCTCTTTCATTTTTCTACCTCTCTACCCTTTTATAGCGCCTTGATATGTTATACCCTCTACCAGGTACTCTTCACCGTAGAAAAATACCAGAAGGGACGGAATCATATAAATCGTAGCAACTGCAAATGCAAGACCGACTTCACCCGCATTTATTTGTGATAAGAACACCGATAACGGATGCTTTTCAGGATTTGCAAGCAAAATTAGCGGCTGCTCCACCATATTCCAATAATCAATAAAAATAAGTATTGCGACGGAACACATGCATCCTTTACATAGCGGATAACATATTTTACGGAAAATCTGCCATTCCCCGGCACCATCTATTTTAGCTGCTTCTATATAAGAAACCGGTATTTTCCGCATATACTTTGTTAACAGATACACTGCAAACGGAGAAAAAATGCCCGGCAACCATATAGACCAGTAGGTATCAAGTATATTCAACCAATCCGATACCAAGTAGTTTGGTACAAGCGTTACCTGATATGGCATCAGCATTAAAATTATGTAAGCAAAAAATATAATCTCTTTCAGCTTTCCCCTATATCTTGCAAAGCTATATGATGCAAGAAGCGCTACCGCAATCTGGAATACTACGATTGGAACAACTAATATAACGGAATTCCAAAACTTCAATAAGTATTCAGGACTTTTAAATAATACCGTTATATACTGATTAGCTGAAACTATATCCGGAAGGAATTTTAGATTTACCACATCCGAAATGTATGTTTTCCCGCCCGAGTCACTCTGTTGGAACACAACGCCGTAATTGGAGGATATTTCCGATTGTTGCATAAACGAATTTGAGATGGTCAGTACAATCGGCATTAAAAATATCACGGCAAAGAAAATTAGTATAAGAAATATTATTGTTCTTCCAACTGCTTTTCTTAATTTATTAACCTTTTTTATCTGCATTATCCTTCCACATCCTTTCCAAAGTGATTCTCTACGATGAAGAGGGCACCTATAATAACAATCATTACAAGCGACATAAGGATAGCTGCTGCAGACAATTTCTGATAATCCAGCGATAAGAACGTATTGTTCATAAAATGCTGCAACATATATATACTGTCAAACGGATATTTACCGGTCAGAAGATAAATCTCTCTAAATACCTTAAAGGAATTTATTAATGACATGATTGTAACAAAAAGGATAGTTGACGATAAATATCTGATTTTAATCTTGGTAAATATTTTAATGGCGGAAGCACTTTCTAACCTTGCTACCTCAATAATATCGCTCGGTATGTTAGATAATGCAGCCATAAATAAAATCATATTGTATCCGAGGTTTTTCCATAAGAACAAAATGACTATTACAATCTGCGCTTGCGGGGACTTTAACCAGTCAATCCCTTCCGCACCAAACTTGCCCATCAGCTCATTCACAACACCGTTATCATGGAACAAAACCTGCCAGATTAATACGATGGAAGCAATCGGCACCATAAGCGGACTTAAGAAAAATGACCTTAACTGGCTTTTAAACGGAATCTTGCTTTCCAACATGATAGCTAAAAGTAAAGATAACACTACCGCAAGCGGCACCGCTACAAGGGAAAACAAACCGGTATTTTTTGCCGCGATTTTAAAAGCATTATTATCAAGCAGTTTGGAATAGTTTTCAAACCAGACAACGTTTGCTGACACCGGGTTATCTATAAAAGAATAATAGATTACCACGCCAAAAGGTATGACAA
The DNA here is from genome assembly GCA_045576455.1 of Lachnospiraceae bacterium. GTDB lineage: Bacteria > Bacillota > Clostridia > Lachnospirales > Lachnospiraceae > RGIG4034. The sequence continues at coordinate 20,635 of JAZNGM010000035.1, forward strand.
AGAAAAGAAGAACACCAAGGAGGCTTGGTGCCAGATACAGCACCGAGCCTACGTGTTCCCTAAATTTTCTATTAAACAGAACTTTTTTCTTTCCCATTTTACAAAACCTCATGAAATCCCTTTAACTTACACAAACTATTTTATTTCATTTAAATACAGATTAACTCTGCTCTGCAAGATTTCTGCGATATCTTTTGCCGATTTTTTCCCTTCAAAAAATGCCGGCAATTCTTCTTCAATAATCTGTAAAATATTTATATCATATGTTATCGTACCGTCGATAGATTCAATAAGTCCCATTAACTCATCATAATCCTTCTTGGTTGCCACCGGTATGGTTATCTCAACGCCATTTACAATCATGGTATTTTCATATTCAACAAGATTACCGTTTTCATCCTCATAGGTATCAGGCTTCATATCTTCTTCAAGACGCTCTTTTAATACCTTCTTATGTACCGGAAGACCGTAGAAAGTTTTCTGATTCTCTTCACTGAAAAACATCTTGATGAATTCCCATGCAGCATCCTTATACTTGCTTTTCTTAAATATCGCTATCGGGGAAATATCACTACTAGCCATATGACCGCTTCCTTCGGAAACCGGAAAACCAACCAGTGTTGCCGTTTCACCCAACAATGCTTTATCATACATTAAGCCTTCAAGACCACTTATGTATACACTCAGGGCTAAAGTTTTATCCTCACGGTATGTTGCCATGTAATCGGCATCTTCATCATATTCCATTTTATACGGACAGTTTTTTGAAAACTCTAATAAATCAATAAATTCCTGTGAGTTTAAATTACACGTTCCATTTCCGAAATCAATATACCGGTCCATATTGTAGATAAAGAACATGGAAAATATCGTCTCCGGTTCAAAATACTCACTAAACTCTTCGATTTGCGGATTTTCCTCTAAAATCTTGCGTACATCTTCTAAGGTCCATGACTTTTTCCCATTTAAGAACTTATCTTTTACTAAAAATGTATCGATGGAAAAAGATGGTGTCAGTGCATACACAATTTTATCGGTCTTATTAATGGTTAATATATTTTCTACATAATTATTTATGTCAAAATCTTTATCTTCATCCAAATATGGTCTTAAGTCTTCTAATAACCCTTTGGCTATATAACTTTGCAGATTATCCATAGCATTTACCATTAACATATCTAGCTTTCCTGCAAGTATATCATTGTTAAGCTTGGCTATGCAATCATCATACTCTAAATCCTCAATACCATATTCCATTACCTTAATTTTATATTCTTCATTAGCTTTATTGAATTCAACTACCTGTTTCTTTATTTCATCTCCCACATAAAATCCGCCTAAAACAAGCTCCTTCTTAGCAGTAACCTCAGAACTGTCTTTTTTGATAAAAGAAACTAAAGTCACCTTTTCTTTCATACCGGATGCATCAGAGGATGCGTTAACCATATAGAAATTTCCATTTTCCCCTGTACCCATTGCATATACATGTTCCGGCACAATGTTACAATCCAACCAGTTAAAAATTTCTTTCTTATTACCGGAAACCGTATCATAACTTACTATACCTTTATCACCTGCAACATATACTTCTTTGCCTTCTCCGGCAAAAATTGCATTCTCCATATAAGTGGTAGGGAAATCACTTAATTCCTTTCCGTAATCCTTAGCATCCACATCAACCGGTCTTACCACAAAACCATATCCATCCGGCGTGTCCCCGTGGTAAGCAACAAGAACCGTACCGTCTCCGGTCATTCCGATGCCTTCAATCCAATTACCGTCTTTCTTCGTAAAAAGAATTTTTCCTTCTTTATCCAATACGTAGAATCCATCTCCCGGTACATCACCGTACATATAACCGTTATCATCTACAACAAAATAATTCGCATAAAAGTATTCCGAATTAAGGGCATCTCTTACCGCATTGACATTCATGTCAGTAATCTTGTTGCCATTTCCGTCATATTTTACAATAAGATAATCTTCTCTTATTGTCTCATATGTAATCTCATCATATTCCGCGTCAACCATAAAGCAATAAATAAATCCTTCATTATCAATTGCAAATGCCATAACATTGGAATCCATTGTTAACGGGATGGAAAAAGAGCTCTTAGTTCCATCTATGAGAGATCTCTTAACCAGAAAACTCTCGTGCGTTTCTACCTCGTAATCAATATGTTCTTCTAAATAATATAAATAATCCCCTCTTATTTTGAAATTATGTACATATGCATCCTCAGAGATGTCAATATCCTCAAACTGTGTGGTATAAACATATTTATTCCCACCTTTTTCATCCGAATCCTTTTTGCCGCATCCGCAAAAAGACAACACAAGTACCAACAATAATATCATTGGCACAATTCTAAAACATTTCTTTTTCATAAAAATTCTCCTTTTACTTAATTCCTATAAATTCATCATAAAGTGTGTATATTCTTACGTCAACAGTCATAATCCTTAACATTTCTTAAGAAAATCTTAAATCTACTCTAGCATATCCATTAATCGAGTATATGTAAATCAAAAGCCGGTAATGCGTGAACAATTTCTGTCCATTCATTACCGGCTAAAATCCAGTTTAATTAATTAAACTATTTTACAAAATCTTTTACCTTAGCATAGATACCGTCAGCATCGATTCCGTATTTCTTAACAAGTGCTCCTGCAGAACCTGACTCACCAAAGATATCATTCATACCAATACGTAACATCTTTGTTGGGCAGTTTTCGCTTAAGAATTCTGAAACAGCACCACCAAGACCACCAATTACAGAATGCTCTTCAACAGTTACAATCTTACCTGTTTCCTTAGCTGCCTTTAAGATGAGCTCTTCATCTAACGGCTTAATTGTGTGGATATTGATAACTCTTGCACTGATTCCGTCTTCTGCAAGCTTTTCTGCTGCAAGCATAGCTTCACATACACAGATACCTGTAGCAACGATAGTAACATCGCTACCATCCATCATGGTAATACCCTTACCGATTTCAAACTTGTAATCAGCATTATCATTAATAACAGGAACTGCTGCACGTCCGAAACGGATATATACTGGTCCGTCATATTCTACGGCTGCTCTAACTGCTGCCTTAGCTTCGATATCATCTGAAGGACACATAACTACCATTCCCGGAATAACTCTCATAAGTGCAAGGTCTTCATTACACTGATGGCTTGCACCATCTTCACCTACTGTGATTCCGGCATGTGTTGCTCCAATTTTAACATTAAGGTGTGGATAAGCCACTGAATTACGAACCTGTTCAAAAGCACGTCCTGCTGCAAACATAGCAAATGAACTTACGAAAGGAATCTTACCTGTTGTTGCAAGTCCTGCTGCAATACCTACCATGTTAGCTTCTGCGATACCACAGTCGATATGTCTGTCCGGAAAAGCTTTCTTAAAAATACCTGTTTTTGTTGCTCCTGCAAGGTCTGCATCTAATACAACAAGGTTAGGATATTCTGCTCCTACTTCTGCAAGCGCATTACCGTAACTTTCTCTTGTAGCAATTTTCTTACTCATATCTATTGGCATAATGCGTCACCTACTTTCTTCAGATCTTCCATAGCAACTGCGTACTGCTCGTCGTTAGGAGCTGTACCATGCCATGATGACTGATTCTCCATAAAGGATACACCCTTACCTTTTACCGTCTTTGTAATAATACAGGTTGGCTGTCCCTTTGTCTCACGTGCTTCCTTAAATGCTGCACGGATTGCATCAAAGTCATGTCCGTCAATTGTGATTACATGGAAATTGAATGCTTCAAACTTCTTATCAATAGGGTATGGTGAACATACATCTTCGATTTTACCATCAATCTGAAGTCCGTTGTTATCAACGATAATTACAAGGTTGTCTAAGTTGCGGTGTCCTGCGAACATTGCTGCTTCCCAGATCTGTCCTTCCTGGATTTCACCATCACCACATAAGCAATATGTACGATAATCTTTTCCATCCATTTTAGCAGAAAGTGCCATTCCCACTGCTGCTGAAATACCCTGTCCAAGAGAACCGCTGCTCATGTCAACACCCGGTACATGCTGTAAACAAGGATGTCCCTGTAAATAAGAACCTAATTTACGAAGTGTTTTTAAATCCTCAACCGGGAAATATCCTCTGTTAGCAAGTGCTGAATAAAGTCCCGGAGCTGTATGTCCTTTTGATAATACAAAACGGTCACGATCCGGTGCTTTCTGGTTCTTCGGGTCAATATTCATTTCTTCAAAATAGAGAAATGTAAAAATATCTGCAGCTGACAATGATCCGCCCGGATGTCCGGCCTTCGCACTGTGTACAGCAGTAACAATGCCCTTACGAACTTCATTAGCTGTTTTTTGAAGCTCAAGATTGTTCATAACGTCTCCTCCATTAAAAATAAAAAATGTCATTAATAAATACATATTAACACATCTTTGTTATATTTTCTATCATCAATTCATACAGTATTAAAAAAACTTGGTGTAATTGTGAGAAATCGTAAAAAGAAAATAATAATTTACCTGGTTATAGTAGCAATATTGCTGATTCTTGAGCTTGTTTTATTCCTTTTTGACAAAAAAGAAAATGACGATACTTCCTCTTTTAAAAGTCTTACCAAAACTATTCTTCAAAATGAACTTAACAGTAATGCACTAAATTTGCACTATTCCTTCTTTTCACCGGACAACTATGACCTATGTGAACCTTCAGCAGTTCTTACTCCTTTTTCTACCGATAGTTTTGAGACATCCCGTACACAGCTTGATTCTTATATTTCCACTCTTTCAAAAATCAACGCAGACAATTTGAATGCCTGTGATCAAAAAACGTATACTCTTCTCCAAAATTATCTTAAAACACAACTACGCTTTCTTGATTACCCTTATTTTAATGAACCTCTTTCCCCCTCCGGCGGAGTACATAACGAGCTTCCTTTATTATTATCAGAATATACTCTTTATGATAAGGAAGATATTCAATGTTACCTTTCTTTACTTGAAGAAATACCTGCCTATCTCAACGGATATGCCTTATTTGAACAAAAAAAATCCGAGGCGGGACGTTTTATGTCAGACACATCGGCAGATAAAGTCATTGCACAATGTGAAGAAATGTTTGATGCTAAATCACTTTGGAATAACAAACACTTTCTTCAAACTACTTTTCAAGACCGGCTTGATAAATTACTTAATGGTAAAATCATAACTAAGGAAGAATATGATTTATACCTTTCAACAAACTCGCAACTATTAATAAACCGGCTTATGCCGGCATACCACGCTCTTGCAGACGCCATATACCTGTTAAAAGGCACGGGAAAAAATAGCGAAGGTCTTGCCTTAAAAGAAAAAGGAAAAGAATACTATACTCTTCTTATACAATCGGCAATAGGTACTTCCCGTTCCCCGGAAGAAATAATGGAAATGCTTACAAAGCAGCTAAACATTGAATATAATCAGTTTAATAATTGTCTGAAACAACTTAGCTCTTATGGCAATGAAGCATATAAATTGCTAACGACCGATCCTGAATTTATAATTAACTCTTCGGAAGAAATGCTATCGGATCTTTCAGACAGAATTAAGTATGATTTTCCGCCCATCCCTGAAAAAATATCTTATACCGTAAAAGAAGTCACGGAAGCCCTGAGTGCGCAATCTGCTCCCGCATTCTACATTACTCCGCCTGCAGACCGGCTATTTGATAATGTAATCTACATAAATAAACCGGAGCAAACCGATAAGCTGACACTATATACCACGCTTGCCCACGAAGGTTTTCCCGGCCATCTCTACCAGACGGTGTATCACGGAAATTGTGATATACAAAATAACGAGGATCCCATCCACTGCCTTTTATACTATGGTGGTTATGTTGAGGGCTGGGCAATATATGTGGAAAATTATGCTTATAATTATGCAGCTTCTTTAATGAAAAACAGCGATGAGCCAAAACTAAACGAACTTATATGTACTCTATATTCCCATAACCGCACACTGCAGCTTTGTATACTTTCTCTTCTGGATTTGTCTATCCACTATTACGGAATAGACGAAACAAAAGCCGCCTCTATCCTTGCACCACTCGGCGTAACGAAAAAAGAAGAAGTTCAAAGTATTTATGAATATATCGTAGAAGAACCCGGCAACTACCTAAAATATTATTTTGGTTATCTTGAGATATTATCTCTCCGGGATTTTGCAAAAAATTTATGGTGTAATTCCTACAGTAATTTAAGATTTCATACTTTCTTACTAAATTATGGCCCGGCAGACTTCGACAGTATACGAAAAAGTTTGACATCAACTACGAGTTTTGTATAATTAATATTATAATAATTTAAACCTTCAGGAGGGGAAAATGGACAATAATATGAACCAACCAAATAATAATCAGCCTTTCCCGGGACAGCCTGCATATCAGACAGCTCCGGAATATCAGGCAGAAATTCAAAATCAGGCTCAGCAGGCCCAGTTCCAGAATCAAACCGGTTTTAATTTTAATACTCAGGCTACCTTTAATGAGCAACAGCAGTTTAATGGTCAGCCTCAATTTAATGGTCAACCACAATTCCAGGGTCAACCTCAGTTCCAGGGTCAGCCTCAGTTCCAGGGTCAGCCTCAGTTCCAGGGTCAACCTCAGTTCCAGGGTCAGCCCCAGTTTAATGGTCAGCCTCAATTTAATGGTCAGCCTTATAATTACGGTCAGCCTTATGGTTATCAGGCTCCAAAGGCACCTATCGGAAAATCAATTGCCAGTATGGTATTAGGTATATTAAGCCTTCTTTACTACGCTTTACCACCATTATCTATTATATTAGGAATACTTTCTCTCATTTTCGGTATTCTTACTATTAAGAAAAATGAGCGTAAGCGTGGATTTGCTATTGCCGGTATTATTTGTAGCTGTATCGGAATAGTACTTTCTCTTATCATTTTTATCTCATGTATGACATTTGTATCAAGATACAGTGATTTAGAATATGGTCTTGAAAGATTTTTTGAATCATTAGAATAATACTTATTAAGGGCGTCCCATAATTGGGGCGCCCTATTTTTAAGCAGATAACTTACCCTGCTTTCTCATTTGACTCGGCGTAATACCGAATTCCCTTTTAAATGACCGGATAAATGAAGACTCATGTCCAAACTCAAGCTCATAACTTATCTCATCAATTTTCTTGTTGGTATACATTATTTCCTCAGCCGCATGTTGAAGCTTTTTCGTCCTTATATATGCAGCTATCGGTATTCCATATTTCTGTTTAAATAATCTCTGCAAATGCACGGATGAAATATATACATTATCCGCAATATATGGAATAGTTAGTTTTTCGTTTATATTGTCTTCAATGAGTTCTACCACTCTTTGTAATAAAATATCTGTTTCCATCATTACAGCACCTCCCCTGTATCGGCTTTAATTTCAAGTTCCGCAAGCTCTTCCAGAAGTTCCAAGGAACGGGCTTCCTCTCTATCAATCTCCTCCTGGATTTTATAAAGCTTTTCATAATCGCTGGCTATTGTAGGGTCTACAAGTTGTATTTTTAGCTCAAGAACCCGGTTACTGCTTTCTTCGAGTTTTGTTTCCAGTTTTTCCAACAGCTTTTTTCTCTTAGCTTCTTCTTTTCCCGGATTAATAATCTTTTTTTCTTCCTTAGAAACTTCTTTTTCTACCGGCCTTGCTGCTACTACCTTATTCTCCTTACCTTCTTTTTCCGCCTTCATTTCCATATATTTTTCATAGGTCATTGGATATAAAGTAACATTATCTTCTTCAAATACCAAAAGCGCCGTTGCTACCTGACTGATAAAATATCTGTCGTGAGACACAAAAAGAACGGTTCCGGTATATTTTTTCAACATCCATTCCAAAGTTTCCTTACCAACAATATCCATATGGTTTGTCGGTTCATCGAGGATTAACAAATTAGGACGCTTTTTAAACATTTTACATAGTGCAAGGCGGACTTTCTCTCCTCCGCTAAGCTGGCCAAGCTCCTTAAACACTTCGTCCTGGCTAAACAGGAAATTACCTAATGCCTTTCTTACTTCCTGCTGCATAAGCGTTGGATATTCTTCCCAAAAATTATCAATAACGGTCTGTTTCGGATTTCCCACAACCTCTAATGCTTCCTGTTGGTCAAAGTAACCCCATTCCACATCCGTACCATAGGTATACTCTCCGGAAATAGGATTTAGTTTTCCGACAAGCGTCTTTAAAAGTGTTGATTTTCCTATACCGTTTTTACCGATTACGGCAATCTTTTCTCCCTTCATAAGCTTCATGGATACTTTATTCAACACCGCATCGTACCCTATTTCCAGCTTATTAATTTTCAGCACTTCACTGTAACTTTCTATTCTTGGCGAAAACTGTGCATGAAAACTTTTTAAATCATATCTTCTTGGTTTTTCAATTTTAACCATGTGTTCAATTGCCATTCTTTTTGAACGGGTAGCAGCAACTTTGGTTGGCGTATTTTTCCACTTTTCTATCCACGCTGTCAAACGTGCAATTTCCTTTTGTTGTTCCTCATAATCTTTTTGTTGCTTTTCATACATGAGCTGTTTTGTTTTCACAAACTCAGAATAGTTACCAACGTAGCGTTTCATTCCGTGATATTCAATTTCATATGTAACATCAATGACACGATCAAGAAACATTCTGTCATGAGACACGATGACAACTGCCTTATCGTAATTTTTTAAATAACCTTCCAGCCATTCAATAGTTGGTAAATCTAAGTGGTTGGTCGGCTCGTCCAGCAGCATAATATCCGGTCTGCTCAGCAATAAACGGATAAAGGCAAAACGGGTCTGCTGTCCGCCGGAAAAAGTACCCACCGGCCTTTTTAAATCCTCCAACTCAAAACCGAATTTCTGGAACATAAGCTCCAAATCCTGGCGGTAAGTATAACCACCCAGGGATTCAAACACGGCCTGCACATTTGCATACTCATAAAGAATTTCATCTGTACAATTTACTGCCATCTTTTCTTCAAGAAGACGCATCTTTTTTTCTGCTTCAAAAACCGGCTCGAATACTTTTGAAATCTCATCCTCTACTAAAATCGCCGGATCCTCAAAGCTTAACTGCTTTAAATATCCGATACGCTGTGTACCCGCCATGCTTACTTCAAAATCTTCATCACTATCAATATTTGCAGCCTCTATTTCTCCGGCAATAAACTTAAGAAGTGTTGTCTTTCCGCAACCGTTTCTTCCTACTACCGCTATTTTTTCCGAATCTCTTATTTCAAAATTTATGTCGTCAAGAATTGTATCCGCTGCATATTTTACAATTCCGTGCTTTATCTGATATCTCATTTTTCTACCTCCTAAAACAAAAAAATGACTGCACCTTATTCCTTCAGAATACGGGCAATCACGTAAATACAGTCACATACCCGCCGAAAACTACGGCTAGGTCTGTGAATACTTATGCAAAAAAATGGATGCAGAGAAACCTCTACACCCAATCATCATCCAATATGAATACTATCTGTCATAGAAATTGTGTCTCAAAATCACCATGACAATCTTACAATCCAATCAACACAAAAACCGTGCCGCCGGAACTGCTTATGGAAAATATTATGATGTCGCATTCCCGTAAAATGTACAAAAAATAATTCAAAGCATATTGCTGCTTTAATTCCTATCTTTCATACGCCATATTCAGTTAGAATATTATTTACGTGATATTGTTATCATAAAATCTCCTTAAAAATTAACAATTTTTGTCTGCTACCTTAGTCAGAATATCAAATGCCTTTTAAAATGTCAAGCAATTTTGCCTGCTCTACCGGTTTCTGAAGAACACCGTACGGATTTAACGCTTTACACTCCTCCAGTTTATCCGCCTGCTCAAGTCCGGTAACAAAAATAATAGGAATGTTGCCGCAACCCTCTTTTGCATAAATATTACGCATTGTCTGAGCTCCATCTTCCTCCGGCATTAAGTAGTCGAGAATAATTACATCCGGTGTAAATTTATCTAAAAACTGTAACGCAGCTCTCCCGGAATTCACTATACTAACTTTATACTCATTTTGAAGATATGTTCTCATAAGGCGCAACATTATCGGATCATCGTCTACAACTAAAACATGTTTACCCATATAACCATATCCTTTCTTGTCTTTAGTTTTTCCTACTTATTGCATAGTATATCACATTATAAAATAAAAGAAATATATTTTCTTGTCTTTTTAGGTATAAAGTTATAAAATAACCGAATAAATATTAATGGAGGTACATCATGAAAATACCTGATAAGTATAAAGGAATTGTATATATAATCTTATCCGCGCTTTCCTTTGCATTTATGAATGCATTTGTCCGGTTATCAGGTGATTTGCCTGCATTTCAAAAATCTTTTTCAAGAAACTTTATTGCTTTCTTTTTTGCACTTATCGTTATTCTCCGCAAAAAAGAAGGATTCAAGATACCTAAAGGGAATTTTAAATATCTTTTCTTGCGCTCTCTAATCGGAACACTTGGTATACTTGGTAATTTCTATGCTATAGATCATCTTGTTTTGTCGGATGCTTCCATGCTCAACAAGATGTCTCCTTTTTTTGCCATTATCTTTTCTTTTATCATAATCCGCGAAAAACTTACCTTCCTGCAAGGCTTCTGCGTAGCCGGTGCTTTCGTCGGCAGCTTATTTATTATCAAACCTACCTTTACCAATATGGACCTTGTCGCATCCACTGCCGGATTTCTCGGTGGCGCCTGTGCAGGTTTCGCTTACACTATGGTAAGAATTCTTGGTAAACGTGGTCAGAGCGGCTCCTTTATCGTGCTGTTTTTCTCCGGCTTCTCATGCCTTTTTACCCTTCCGTTTATGATTGCAACCTTTGAACCCATGACATTAAAGCAGACCCTCTGCCTGTTAGGTGCGGGCCTTGCTGCAACCGGCGGACAGTTTGGTATCACAAACGCTTATTGTTATGCCCCTGCCAAAGAAGTATCTGTTTACGATTATACGCAAATCATCTTTTCCGCTATATTGGGTTACTTCTTATTTACACAGATACCGGATGCTTACAGTATTTTAGGATATATACTGATAATTGCCATGGCAATCTTAATGTTCCTTTACAACAATAAAAAATGGATATTTAAGTCTTCTTCTTCACAATCCTGATTTCGGTATAAATTTCTGCCAGTTTTTCATCCGTGTAATAATCATCTATCCATTCTTCCAAAGCATTTGACGCTTCAATCCCGTTTCTTCTCTCCGTCTGTCTAAGAGATACAAGGAAAGAAAAGATGCAGTCAATAACTAAAAAGTAGAAGAGGATTGTTCCAACTACTTTACCGAACCGGGGCTTAAAATTCTCTATCGTTCTGCTGATAAGCGGATAAAAGAACTTAATAAACAGAAGTCCCAAAATACCCCACATAATACTCATTTGTAAACAAACACGCCCATTAATATTAAAAGCCTTTTTCGCATAGCTCCATGACTTCGTACCTAATATATGCTCCATAAGCCATGAACAGGCATATTCAAATGCCGTTACCGATAACATGCTTGTTAAAAATATTTTCTTCCAATTCTTCAACCTGTCTCTATATAAAAGACAGGTAAGCAATACAAACATGACTCCGTAAATCGGACTAAATGGACCATATAACACACCTTGTCTGTTGATAATCTTTCCCCTCAAATACAAGTACCAGATTGTCTCTGCCACATATCCCATGAGGCTTCCGCACACAAATAACCACGCCAATTTATATCGGTTAATACCGTATGCGTAAGAATCCGGGTTATCCTCATAAATATACTGTCTTTGAGGTTTATGCTGTTGGCTCTTAAAAACGTTAGAAAATTTATCTTTTGAATTCTTAATCGTTTCCTGTAAATTTTTCTGTGTCATTAATAATCTCCATAAATTGGTTTAACGATAATTATACAAACAAACCTCTTCTATTTCAACATTACAAGTTTAAAAGTAATAAATAATTAAGATTGACATTCCTAGAACCATGATGTAATATAACATTGTTCGTTTTTTACAACATAACGATGCGTGGCTCAGCTTGGTAGAGCGCTGCGTTCGGGACGCAGAGGTCGCAGGTTCGAATCCTGTCGCATCGACTAAAAAGAAAGAGTACTCATTTATGGGTACTCTTTCTTTTTACTATAAATACAGAATATGAATCAGTGACTTCTGAAGGAACGAACGCACTCGTTCGGGCGCAGAGGGCTCACGAGGTCCGGGGGACCTCGGTTTTGAGCGGACCGGAGCGGAGCGCAGACCGCAGGTTCAAATCCTTCTTCACCATACCTTATACCAAGCTTGTTCTGTTTAACACCTTGTTACTGATAGCACCTAACCCTACACTAAACATCGCACCACCGGCTATGCAGAGAATCACATGGATTATCGTAGCATTAAGCGGTGTAAGCATAGGAATCATCATAAACATAAACATTCCTACCATGAATGAAAGTATAAGGGAAAGCCATAATTTTTGCTTTCCAATAACGCTCATGATGATATATATCGGAACAAAAACACTGACAAGAAGAAGCTTAGACAAAATACACATTACTGCATTTCCAACATTAAAACCTGCCATATCAAAAGGAAGTCCTACAATGGCACCCCCTAACATTGAACCGGCAAAAAAAGCAAAAATCATCAAAGCTCCACCTATAAAACATACTATGGTTTTCGATATTACATAATCGCTTTTTTTAGCCCGCACCGTAAATAGATTTTTAACATAACCACTTCTAAAATCCTGTGCAATAAATACGCATACCAGAACAGCAATCAAAAAATATAACATGTTAATATTACACATAGAAACCAAATCCATGCTCATACCGGCACCGGCATCCGCTGTCATGCCACCCAGTGCCGCATCATTTGCACTGACTGTACCGATTATCTGCCATACATTGTCAAATCCTTCTATTATAGTTTCTTCCCCTGTTTGAGGATTTACAGAAATACTTCCATCCATCATCGTCGTCATAACAAGTATGATTATGGACATAAGAAAACAAGTTCCTACAATAATATATACAAACGGCATGGTAAACATTCTGCGAAAATCCACTCTCAACATACTGCTGAGTCTCTTTTTGAACGTGTTATGTTCAAATCCCTTTTCCATATTATTTACCCTCCTTCATAAGATCTATATAGTACTCTTCAAGACCAATTTTATCCTTTTTTATTTCACTGATAAGGATTTCTTTTTCATACAGATACGTCACAATCTCTTCAGGTGCTACCATATCATATACTCTCAGATACCCTGCTTCATCTTCCTCTACACGGGAATACTTACTGCTAAGCAAGTCTTTTGCAGCATTCATATCCTTAGCCTTAAGTGCAGTATATGTACGGCAACTTGCTTCCAATTCCTCTGCCGTCATTTCGCAAAGCATTTTTCCGCCACGGATAATTCCGTAATGCGTAGCGACTTTTTCAAGCTCACCGAGAATATGGGAGGATACTATGATTGTTACCCCATGATTTTCTGCCAGGTCAACAAATACCTCCCGCATAATACGCATGCCGTCCGCATCTAGTCCATTAATCGGCTCATCAAGTACCAACAACGTAGGATTACCAAGCAGTGCCATGGCAATACCAATTCTCTGTTTCATACCAAGAGAACAATTTTTGTACTTGTTGGAAGCAGCCCCTTCCATCCTAACCATTTTAAGAACCTTTACAATCTCGGCATCTGCGTTTTTTATGTTAAGATTTGCGGCTTGAAGTTTCATGTTATTCCATACGCTGTAATTTGGAAAACAACCCGGCGCTTCAATAAGCACTCCCATTTTTGCCCTTACATCTGCATCCGTATGATTTCTTCCAAACAATTTTACCGTTCCGCCGCTTTCATGAATCAAGCCGCAAATAATTTTTTCTGTTGTGGATTTTCCACTTCCGTTTTCACCGATAAAACCATAAATAGCACCTTTGGGTACTGTCATATTAAGACCACTGAGGGCTTGCTTTTGACCAAAGTTTTTAGTTAGATTTCTGATTTCCACTGCATTCATTAATAAGCCCTCCTTCATTAATACACATCGCATTTTGAGAGAATGCGTGTGCCAAGTACATTGTAAATAACCGTCCATACCAAAGAAACTACAATGCAGGTAAGCAAAGTCCCTATATTGCTTACAAGACATGCATTAACCGACGAGCCATATAAAAAGAGATTTAAGAAAGCCGTCGGAATTGACAGATTTTCCACAACTGCAGCCACACCAATAATAAGAATACCTGTACCAAAGAAAAAACTGGATGCTATGGATATACCAAAATATTTTCTAAAAATGATATTGAGAAACGTATATAAGCTTGCCCAACCAAGACTCATAATTATTTTCCCTAAAATGGCAAGAATCAGGGAACCTACATTTACTTTAAGGGAGTAGCCGGCAAAGATTCCTCCTATCGTACCTCCTATAAGATATGTAACGCACATACAAGCCATAGCAAAAGCGCATACCAGTGTTTTGGAAATCATATAATCCTGTTTTTTTGCATGCGTAGTGAAAAGCTGCTTTACATATCCGCTTTTATAATCATGCCCAATAAAAATGGACACCATGATACCGCCAAAAATAAATACCATATTCATATTTGCATAATCTGCAATAGTGTTAATTACATAAAGAGGTTTTAATGCAGCCATAATCTGCCATACATTGGAATATAACGGTTCCATGGTATTTCCGTTAGCATCCGGCATCATAGTCATAGCCGATACCATAGCCGGAATTATAGCAGCAATTATAAGAAAAATATAAAACATTGGCGTGTGGAATAATCGGTAAAAATCTACGCCAAGCATACCTTTAATTCTTTCCGAAAAGCTCGGTGATTCGAACTTTAATTTACGTGTGCCTGTCATATTATTTCTCCTCCTTTGCTGACATCAGTTCAACATAATATTCTTCAAGACCAATCTTATTCTTTTTGATTTCGTTAACTACATGTCCATTTTTAAACAGAAAATCTACAATGCTTTCTGTATCGTTTACATCATAAACACGAAGATATTCATCCTCTTCTTTTACACTGTTATACTTTTCTTTCAGTACGGTTTTCGCTCCCTGCATATCCCTGGTTTTAAGGGAAACAAATACCTGCGCCCGATTATCCATTTCTTCAGCAGAAAGTTCCATAATCATTTTTCCCTGACGGATAATACCGTAGTGTGTAGCAATCTTTTCTAATTCACCCAGTATGTGGGAAGAGATTAAAACCGTACAACCATAATTCTTAGTAATATCCACTAAAATCTCACGCATAATTCTCATACCGTCAGTATCCAAACCATTTATAGGTTCATCCAAAATAAGAAGTGCAGGATTTCCAAGAAGTGCCATGGCAATACCGATTCTCTGTTTCATACCAAGAGAACAGCTCTTAAATTTTATATTTGCCGAATCCTCCATACGTACAATATTAAGTACCCGGTTGATTTCTTCATCCGGATTTTTAAGACCCAGATTTATGGTCTGCATACGAAGATTCTGATACACACTGGAATTTGGAAAACATCCTGCGTTTTCAATAAGCGCACCTACTCTTACCCTGACACCGGCGTCCGTATAATCTTTACCAAATAGTTTTATTTCTCCTCCATCCGGAACAAGATGTCCGCATATAAGTTTTTCCGTTGTGGATTTTCCACTTCCGTTTTCACCAATAAATCCGTAAATGGCACCTACCGGAACCGTCATATTAAGATTATCTACCGCATACATACCACGAAAACTTTTTGATAAATTTCTGATTTCAATAGCATTCATTCTTTTATCTTCCTTTCCTCCATATACTCCCTTACTATGTATGTATACTTATTTTGTTTTTATTGTTTTTCTGAAATGTTAAAGTTTTGTTAACGGAGGAAATTAATTAAAAAAGAGACCCCGTCAGTGAGTCTCTTTTACTTTTTTCCGCTTACGCTTGTTATCATACATTCTTCCATCCGCAAGCTTTAATATTTTCTTGTAATTTTCTTCTTCCTGTAAAGTTGCAAAACCAAAAGAAAACCGCAGTGAAACACTTACTTCATCACTCAGGCGGGCAGCACTGTTATGCTGGATATAGTGTAAGGTTTCGATGGTATCGTTAAGTTCCTGTTCACTATTATAGTTATACAAAAACAGAACAAACTCATCTCCGCCAAATCTTGAAGAAATGCAACTACCTGTTCCGAAAGATTCTAATACAGCAGCTATTTTCTTAAGATAAATATCACCTTTGTCATGTCCGTAGCAATCATTAATTTCTTTTAATCCGTCGGCATCTATCATTATTAACATGGCATGACCGATAGTCTCTTTTTTATCAATAAGCGGTAATACCCTGTTTTCAAACCCTCTTCTGTTATATAAACCGGTTAAGAGATCCATATCTCTTTCTGCCTCTGCCTGTCTACGCTTAATAATTTCTTCCGTTACATCAATTACAATACCGAATACATCTTTATCCTGCGTAATCTCTTCAAATCTTACAAATACTTCCTTATCCTCTGCAAGACAATATAAACCATCTTCTCCGGGAACAGGATTATTGCGTATAGCATCGATATATTCCCTAAATAATTTGTAATCCGCAAACAGCTCCTGCTCTTTACTTCTATCCAATCTCAATATCGTCGGAACACACTCTGTATAACGCACATGCTTCATATTCTCATTGTATTCATATACGCCGATATTCATATTTGTTTTGTTAAGTACATAGGAAATCTTATCCGTATTTGACAAAAGACTTTGGACCATTTCATTAATATGTGTACTAAGCTCTGAAAACTCCAGACTGGTCTTTACATCAACTCTTTCATCCAAATTACCTTTGGTAATCGCACGCAATTTTTTATTTACATTATATATGCCGTCAATTACAAATCTGTTCATATATCCGGTAACGGCAAATACAAGAATTAACGCAATGGAGATAAGTCCCATGGCAAGTCCGGCAATAATATCCGGGATTCTCTGGTAAAGTACATCATTGGAAATAACCCGTCCTATATAATTATCCCCGATTTGCGTAAATACACAGTAAGAATCCACACCATCTACTTTCGTGTGAAATCCGTCCGCACGTTTCTTAAAATCATCTTGTTTAAAACCTATGTCGACAAAATTCTTTCCAACATTTTCAGATACCGTAGCACCGACAATATCACCCGTTTCAGCACTAATGGCATAAAAACTTACCCCTATATTTACTCTTAATAGTGAAAAAATGTAAGACAGTTCATTTTTTTCCGTAACGCGCATTACATTTACGGGTTCCATGCCGACTTGGACTATAAATTCTTTGTTTTCACTCCAAAGTGCAGAATACTGCATCATTTTACTTTCCGCAGTATTGGGTGTTATATCCTGACACAAACGTAATGTTTTATCTTTAAGCATCGGTTTAAAAAATGCCATCTGTTCTCCGGAATCAAAAGTATAGCCATAATATTCCGGATGCGTTCCGGTATATATACATCCATTTTCATCAAAGATATGTATTTCATCTACTTCCATAAACTCCGCTATCTTCTTAAGCTCGTTTACATCATAAAGGACAGAAGAGTGATGCTCTATTAGATAGGCAATCGCTTCCGCATTTTTTAAGCAGGTCTGACTATATTCTTCTTCAACTTCATTAAGGTCTCTTTGGTTTTCTTCCAATAATTGTTTCATTTGGTTAAAAGTTGCATCCGCATTTTCACGGGCCCCTCTTTGCTCATTCAACACCTGGACAACCAATGAAATCAATAACAGGATAACAACAATAACCAAAGAAATAATCTGCATATATCTACAGACCATTCTTTTCAAATTAGACATACATTATTCCCTCTGATGAAAAGCATATCCCCTTTACAATCTGCTCCTCATATCGACACGTTAACATACAAAAAAAACAGGCGACTAATGTTACACCTATAATGAGCATGACACAAAATCATAAAATTTGTCAATATGACAATTTATATAATATTTTATCTCACTCATCCGTTAACATTAATCGCCACGAATTTTATTTCTTTTTACGTTTGAAACAGTATAAAGAGATTCCACATAAACCAACTACCAATGCAATGGCTCCGGCCCATATATAAATCTTGTCTTTATTCTTTTTGTTCTTTTTACTATCTTTGTTATTATCCGATACTTCAATACTGATTTCATCGGTTTCAGAGTCGGGAACAATCTCTAATACATCTTCTGTATCTGTTGCATCCGTATCTTTTTCTTCTGTTCCGGCAACAAATTCATAATCTTCCTGTTTGTCCTCTACAGATATCGGCTTTAAAGATATGTAGGTTACATTAATAGCTTTATCATCGCTTTTATAATTAAGATCTAATTGTCCGCCGCTTACAACTACTTCTGCAATTGCAGTTTTTCCTGCCACTTGGAATTCTTGAATCAACAATTGTTCCTTATCCGTTCCATAATATGCATAAACGGATGGTTTATTGGAACATCCCCAAGGATTTGCAAAACCTGTTTCCAAAAGATAGGTTCCGTTTTCAAGCTCAAAGGAGTAATCAATATGACGGTCTATACCCATTTCATATTGGTTTTTAGTATAACGGTTAGTCTCTGTTTTACTCAGATCATCCTTTTTACCGTTATATTCATAACACCATGTGTTAGCAGTATAAAGTCCTGCACTTTGGCTGGCACCATTATATCTGTCTTCCGGGTCATCCACAACACCCCATTTATAACCTGTCTTCTTATCAACAGAATATATCTGTTCCGTTACGGAATTATGGGTTCCCAGCTTATCTTTTCCGGATACCGTTCCCGTACCATGATCACCGCAGTCTACAAAATAGCTTTGTATCCCAGACAAATCGTCGTCGTCGCTTCCCTCTTTTGTCTGCTTCTTTATAACTACGTCATAGGTTCTTCTTGTTGCATGATCCTCAGCTACCACTGTTATTGTATGTGCTGTGTAAATATCATCATTAACCGTGAGGGTAATCACTTTGTTTTCATCCGTCAGTTCATCATCAATATACATATAAGAATATTTAGATGGTAATTTGACTGAAATGTTAACTTCCTTTACGCTTTCATCTACCTTAACAAGGAATCTTTCTTTGCTTTCACTGTAATATACACTTCCCGTATCTATTTCCATGGATGTAATAGACGTATCTTTTGAAAGCGTATTTACTGTATAAAGGAAATTACATAATGCTGCAGATACTTCATTATTTTTACCTTCAAAAGTAAAGGTTACTACCGGTCTTTCCTCCCCGTCTGCTACCACCATTTTCATTTGGTCTTTAATAATATCGGTACTTACCGGAATAACAACATCATAATATCCGATAGGTTTTCCGCTATCTAATACGGCATCATATACAACATGGTCTCCCGCAAGAATGCGGAGTGTCTTTCCATCATCGGCTGCATTGAATGTAGCAAGTAAATCCGTTCCTTCAGGATTTACAATCATGGTATAGGTAAAGCTTCCGCCTGCATTAGCATAACGTGATGTTCCATTTGCCGTTTTACCGGTTGATCCGTTACCGATTTCCGTCATGTTATGAAGAGCATCATTTTCATACTGTCCATATCCCGGCTGAACGGTATCCAGTTTCATATTTTCAAGTCTTGATGATTTTTTGTCTGCCAAGATTGCTGCTTTATCAAGAGAGGTATGGTCATCCGAGAATTTAAGGTATAGACCATAACGTTCCTGATACTGTGAATAATGTGTTACGTATATAAGATTAGAGTCCGTGTTAAGTAAGGTAAACTGTAATCTGTCGGCATCCTCATCACGTACAAGATATTTATCTATATTGTCTATGAATTCCTGTACGGTATCCGTTTTAACCGTTACAGTTTCGCTTTCACTCGGAATATAATCCTCTAAAAAGCATCTTTCAGCAGGAATAGTTACCCACATACCGGTAGAAGAAAGTGCCATGTTTTCTTTACCAAGTAAAGCACTCAGTGCTACCGGACCATATTTAAATGCATATACATTTTCACCATCCGGTAAATTGTGTGCCGTAACCTTCATTGGTAACGTAATAACAATTTTGGTTCCGTCTGCAAAAGGACCTTCAATAATAGCATAGCCTTTTGACTTTTCTGTCTGATTAGCCACTTTATAATCATATGCCTGACCATCTACCGTTACAGATGCCTCAGCACTAAGCCATTCCGGAAGACGTAATGCAATCGTTCCCTTAAAGTTACCTTTAACCGTAAACTCTGCGGTATCTTTTAACGGAATTTCTGTTTTTTGTTCAAGGACTACTTTTTTATCTTCCCAGTTAAGAATGGATGAAAAATACTGATTTACAATAAGTACATCATCTTTATGGAAATAATAACTTTCGCCAAGCTTCGTAAAGTTCTCCATACCGGAACCGGTACAGCACCAGAATTTCGTGAACTCTTCACCGTACACTTTGAAATAACCACTTGCCATCGGCTGGAAATAAGTTGTCATTCCGGTTTCAGGATTTTGTGAAGACAGAATAGAATTGATATATGTATTTTCATACCAATCTGCATATTTCTCATCTCCTGTAATCTTAAACAGCATCATACTTAATCTAAGCATGTTATAAGAGTTACAGGTTTCACAGTTACAATTTGTTCTTTCTGCATTAAGCACCTTATCAAGTCCAAAATGCTCCCACTCACTGTTACCACCGGTAACATAGGTATGTTCATTCACTACAAAATCCCAGAATTTCTTAGCGTATTCAAAGTAAATCTCTTCTCCGAATACAAGATATCTTTTTAATGCACCGATAAATTTTGGAATGGTTGTATTGGCATGGTGATTATTTAAAATATTATCACCGGCATTAGCCTTATATACTCTTTCATATAGTACAATCTGATCAAATGCATGTGCAGCTTTAGCATGTTCTTCTTTACCGGTCAGAAGATACACATCATACATACAGTCATTCATTCCGCCAAATTCAATATTAAGAACTTTCTGGTGTAATTCCTCACTCCATCCGCTCGTTCTTCCGTATACCCAATCACCTAAATCCGATACTACTTCTTTTGCAAGACCTGCCACTTTTTTAGCATCTTTATCCGTCATATTCGCAATAGATACAAGGCCTGCAACTATTTTATGCATTGTATACCACGGAACCCATGCCTGTGTAATGATGTTAGTCATATTCTTTTCAATATTGTCAAACTGCTGCTCTACATTATTTTTATCCAGTATTTCTGCTCCGAAAATAAAACCGGTTCCGAGAGCATCCTGGCACTCTTTCAAACCTTCTGTTATTTTTGTTAATTTATCCAGAAGTGCTTTTTTATCTTCTTTGGAAATGTTAGCTGTTTCATATGCCTGTACACATGCTGTCAGATAATGACCTAACGTATGTCCACCGATTAATGTAGACTCCCATCCGGCATATCTCTTTACACCTTTCATATCAAGACCCGCTGTTTCACGGAATCCTGCCAAGAGTTTGTCCACGTCAAAAGAAAGAAGATATACTACTTCTTTTTCAAATGCGTTCACACAATAATCATCTGTTAATGTTACGTCTGATAATAAAAACTCCTTTGATCCTGATAAATCCATACTTACCTGACTCCTCCCTGTAGCATTTACTGTAATTTTTGGTAACGCCGAAGCTATAATCGAACTTAACATTATTACAGCCATTACCATACAGATACTGCGAATTTTCTTTTTTCCCATCGTTTTGCCCGTCCATATAAGAACATCTAATTTATGTTACGTTTTGATTATAACAACAATCTGTCCCGGAAAAAATGACGAAAGGTTTGAATAAGTGTGAAAAGGTTATATTCATTCCAAAACCAACGTGATATAATAGAAAAAAAGGAGAAAAAGGTTAGATTATGAATGTACTAAAATTTGATGTGAAAAAAGACTTTTTTTATCATTGGTGCGGCACTTTTATCGCCCCTAATGAAGACTGGATTCATTTAAGCAGAAATCTTACCGACTATGAACTGATTGTTGTTACGGAAGGTATACTGTATATTGCTGATAAAAATATGCTCTATACCGTACATCCGGGACAATATCTGCTTATGCCTCCTACAGAACATCAATACGGTTATCAATCATCCTCTTGTACTTTCTATTGGATGCATTTCGGATATAATAACGAAGAAAACAATCATGATACCCTTGATAGTCAAGACATGGATTTAACAAAACAATCCTATATTCCCGGAATGTTATTACTTCCGATACAAGGAAACTTATTTTCTCCGGACCGGATTGCCATCTTAATGAAACAACTTCAGGATTCTGACAGGCGATATTCGGAAATAAGCTTAAACCATTATCTTTGTGGTGCCATACTCTCAGAATTAGCCGTACAAAGTAATCTGTTTCAATCTTATGACAGTAAAAATTCAAAAGAACAGATTTGCCAGGATGTCATCAACTACATTGACTGGCACATCGCTGAGAATATAAAAGTATCAGAAATCTCAGATTATTTCGGTTACAATGAAAAATACTTTACAACTTTCTTTAAACAGTTTAAAGGAATTCCTGTGAAGCAATACATTCTTCAAACTAAAATGGAACGGGCCAAAGCTTCTTTAACCGAAACGAACCAGCCTATTTCTCAAATAGCCTACAGCCTTGGTTTCAGTGATTCCCATAACTTTACCAATGCTTTTAAAAAAGTGACCGGCCTTAATCCAACCGAATACCGGACAAGTTATACAAAAAGACAGGTCTTTAATGTTTAGACCTGTCTTTATCTTCAACAATCTCCGGTGCAAATCTTGCGATAACATCCTGAACTTCCCTGCTTCTGTCACCATCACGGTATGCATTCATCATCTCTTCTTTTTTTGCTTCCGTAATCTTATATTCATCCGATTGCAATGCATCCCGTACTTCTGACATATCCCGCACATAAGAATCCGATGCTGCGCTTGCGGATGCGGTTCCCAATGAATTATATAACGGCGAACCGGAGCCATTATAATTTGCCATAATGCTACCTCCTGTATTTGAATCATTATGTTCATGAAATGAAGATAGTATATGGAATTATTTTATTTTAATTCCTATTTTGAATTTTTGATTTTTTCATCAAGCTCCTGCAAATACATCCAGCGCTCCATTTTTTCAAACAACGCCTGTTCCAAATGTTCCTTTTCTTCCGTGAGCGCCTGTAGCTTTCCATATTGTGTGGCACATGTCAGAATTTCCTTATCAAGACGCTCAATCTCTTGTTCCATTGCAGCTATATCCTGCTCTATAGTACTGTATTCGCGTTGTTCCTGATACGTAAACTTAAGTTTTGCCTGACGCGGTTTCGTCTTTGTATCCGCATCCGTTGCCAAATCGCCTGCGCCGTTCTTTATCCTTGCCGCTTCAGCATTTTCTATACGCTCAAGTTCCCGTTCCCTATAGTCCGTATAATTGCCTTCCTGTTTTTCAATTACTCCATTATCCCTGAAAACAAGCAGACCTGTTGCTACCTTATCCAAAAAATAGCGGTCATGGGAAACGGCTATTACAATTCCTTCAAATTGCAATAAATAATTTTCCAAAATAGTAAGTGTTTTAATATCCAAATCATTGGTCGGCTCGTCCAGTATCAATACATTCGGCGCACTCATTAAAATCTTAAGCAAATATAATCTTCTTTTTTCTCCGCCGGAAAGCTTTCCGATTAGAGAATACTGCATATCCCCGGTAAAAAGAAATCTTTCACACATTTGCGAAGCAGTAATTACACCTTCCCGGGTCTGTATATATTCCGCTATATCCCTTACATAATCAATAACCTTTTTGGTTTCATCCAGTTCTTCATTTTCCTGGGAAAAAACACCATACTTTACGGTTGTTCCATATTCTACATATCCTGCGTCCGGCTCCGACTGCCCGGTCAAAACCTTAATCAATGTAGATTTACCGCACCCGTTCGGACCAATTATGCCGATGCGTGCGTTCTGTAAAAATATATAATCAAAATCTTTAAACAGTAATTTGTCACCATATGCCTTGGAAACACCATGCAATTCAACCGTTTTCTTCCCCAGACGGGAAAAAGCACTGCTTATATTAACTTCCCCATCGATTTCAAGTTCCGGTCTGTCCCGGAGTGCTTCGAAACGTTGAATATGTGCTTTTTGTTTTGTAGAACGCGCTCTCGCACCCCGAAGCATCCATGCAAGTTCAATGCGATACAGATTTTTATTTTTCTGTTCTTTTGCAATTAACTCTGCTTCACGTGCTGCTTTCTGTTCTACATATTTTGAATAGTTAGCCTGATATGTGTATATTTTTCCTTTATCAAGCTCCCATATTTTATTGGTTACTTCGTCAAGAAAATACCGGTCATGGGTAATCATGACAAATGCACCTTTATACTTTTTCAGCATATCCTGTAACCATTCAGTCATTTCGCTGTCAAGATGGTTTGTCGGCTCATCCAGAATCAGTATATCGGACGCGGTTAAAAATGTTTTTACAAGTGCAGCCCGCTTTCTCTGTCCACCGGAAAGTATGGAAGGATTAACCGATGCATCCGTAATACCCACTTTACGCAACATGGCTATAGCTTCACCTTCCAGATTACGGTATTCTTCTTCTGCTATCTTGCCATCAAGCACATTATCAAGTAATGTTTTCGTATTATCAAAAACAGGTATCTGGGGTAGATAGGCAATTCTTAAGCCTTTACCCATGGTAAGGATTCCTTCATCCGTACCTTCTTCTCCTGCCAATATGCGCAGTAACGTGGATTTACCGGTTCCGTTAATGCCAATAAGTCCTATTTTATCATTTTCATGAATACTTAAATTTATTTCATCAAAAAGCTTACGAATGCCATATGACTTCGTAAGCTTTTCAGCTACTAAAAGATTATTCATCTTATTCCTTTCACTTAACCGTATTAATAATAATTAAGTTCTTCATCAAAAAATTGTATATATCCCGTCAAAATATCTTCAAGTGTTATGGCGCAATAATGTTTCTCGCCGGCATAAGTATATATATAACTAACCATTGCAATAAGATTACCATATCCGTCAAAAACAGCCGAACCGGAAGAACCGGAATATACTGCTGCCGAAATAGTTGTTATATACTTAAGTTTCGAATAACATTTTGGCATATAATTATTAGGCAGATATTCATCGGTTTTTAACTCTATAACATGGCCGGTTTTATCTTTTTTCCAAACGGTTCCGTCTGTTTTTAATGTTCTAAATCCGACTGAAACATCTTGGGGATTATCAATTGTATCAACATATCCCTTATTAATATGTACCGTCATCAATGTTTCTACAAATTCCTTGGACAAATCAGCACGTTTCACACTTACAAAAGAAACATCTATACCGTCCATACTTCCGACGGTTTCACCCTTAACCGTAGTCCCGTCATAAAAGGAAATTTCCAGATTATCTTTATTACTCGTTACATGGCGGTTTGTACAGATAATAATTTCTTCATCCGTAATTTTAACAATATAACCACTGCCCCGGCTTTTATTTGGTATTACAATTACGACGATAGAAGGTTCAAAATTTTCAAGAACCATTTTGATATCACTTGATTCAAAGGTTCCGCTATCATATAAATTGTAGGCACCTACTATATTATCCTCGTTACGGTGCAACTCTTTCCGGTTTATTTTCTCCTGTAAATCAAGTCTGTCAAGCACATGGACCGTTGAGGTTGTATGGGAAGAAAAACCGTACTTGTCTGTTGACGTATAGATAATTTCATAATCTCCTGCTGCCGTTAAATCAACATTCGTAGCATCTACCTTAATATCATAAGTTAAATCGCCATCCGTTTCGTCTACGGACTTAACATTGTGCGTTTCATAATCAAGCTCAAACCCACATGCTACATAATACTCTTCTGTTCCGGAAAGTACCGGCGGTGTATCTACGATTACCGGAACACGGCATTTTGTAACATTACCGTTTGCATCTGTTGCACATACTATTACGTCGTAAGCACCGTTTTCTTTATAGCAGACCGCATTACCATACCCATCCCCTTCAAGTCCGGTTGTAATCTCGACTTCAACTTCACCGCTTAAATCATAACTATCAAAAACAAAATAACCGATGTCATAAGCACAATTATTTTGCAGATAAATATCATCCGTATTTACCGTTACCTCAGGAGGGGTCGTGTCTTCAATAATAATTTCAAAAGTTTCCTTCTGAAAAGCATGCGTTACCGGTATAAGATATGTTCCGACCTGATTTTCCTTAACCGAAGACATATCCATTTCTGTTACTTCCAAAGCATATTTATTACCCGAAACATAATCTTTAAGTGTATAGCTTATCTCTTCACCCAGCTCATAAACAACGCTGCTTTCCAATATTTTTACAGGAACAAAATATGTTAATACAGCAAAAGTGCCTATTATTCCTAAAACTACCGCAGAGATAAATATGACAGAAAATATAATTATGCGTTTTTTTAATGACAACTTAGGCTCATCTATCACATTATCATTTGTATCCATATCTTGTTCCTTTCGTAAAATTAATTATTTTGCAAAAATAAAGCTTTCTATCTTACATAATTCTCTTCCGTCAAAAGCATCCTTAATCCAGGATTTCATTCCGGTTTCAAAGGTAAAGTATACGGCATGTCTTCCCGTAATGGCAGGAAGATTAATCTTAAGAACACTGTCATTCGGCGTAATTCTTCCCGTTCCGATAATTTCCCCGTCTTCACTGTCAAGATGTACATGCATATTACCTACCTGACCGCTTCCAAGCTGGTTAACGAAAAGTGTAACACCGGTATTGGAATAATCTTCACCAAAATCAAAGTACTTATATCCGATAACACTGCCACCGGCTATATTAATAATCGGACGCTTGAAAATGCTCATTTCTCCTACATAACAACCACCTTTAAGTACACAGGCAAGTTCTGCTTTTGTTTCCTGATACGGAGATAAGCTTTCTGAGAAACCGAGAGAGGTAGTTTCTACCTGTTCAATCGTTCCGTCCTCTTTAATTTCAATTCTTTCTACACATCCGCGACGTGACATACAGGTATTGTTTGTCATTCTGTGATAGAAAACATACCACTGGTCTTTAATCTTACAGATAGAACCATGATTGTTACCTGCAGGATAATCTACTCCGCTATCCACAATTACGCCTCTGTATTCAAACGGTCCTGTCGGACTCTTAGAAGTTGCATATACAAGCTGGCTTGTTGTCTGTGGCGAATAAATCAAATAATATAAATCATTTACTTTTCTTGGAGAGCATGCCTCAAAAAATCTGAACGGCTCTTCTGCCGGAATAAAATCTTTCTGATATGTACCCGGTAATACTTCATACATGTTATCCTTATTTACTTCAAACATATAAGAGTGAAGATATCCACAGTATACATATACTCTTCCGTCGTCATCCACAAGAACGCCCGGATCAATCATTATTCTTTGTTTAAGATCCTCTATATCCGTTTCCTCTGACTGATACTGGGATACCACTTTAAAAGGTCCCTCCGGATGATCACTTACCGCAACACATCCATACGCCCCTACAATATAGGCATACAAATAATACTTACCATCTTTTTCCACGACATCAGGGGCAAACAACCGGTTTCCGGTCCACGGTGTATCTGATTCATGGTCTCTGTCTGCCTTTGTATGGAATGCATCTCCATGGCATACCCAATGGTCAAGGTCATCAACAGAAGCTGACCATACCTTTAATTTGTAATCACAAAAATCTTCTGAATTCGGATGATCGTGTGAACCGTAAATGTATACTCTGTCTCCGAATACTCTGGGTTCTCCGTCCGGGATATATTCCCATTCCGGTAAATATGGATTTGGCATATTTTTTCCTCCTTACATCCTGCTTTCATGGCAGGTAAAATATATTATCTGGTAACTTTTTGAAATTTCTTTTAATAACATAACTGCTTTTTTAATCTTTGCTTCATCAAGATTAACAAACGGATCATCTAATACAATGAACGGCTTTTCCTCTTCATACATAACATCAATTAACGCAAACCGTAAGCATATATCAATAAAGTCCTGATAACCGCTGCTTAAAGAAGTAACCGGCCTTTGCATACCCTCTTCTATCTTGGTAAGGTTGATATTAGCATCTATAGAGAAATCCTGTGCTGCGTCCGGAACTATCTTATTGTAATAAAAACAAAATCTCTCCATAACCGGTCTTGTATATTTTGTATTCAGGTTTTCTTTTGCCATTTTTAAATACTCGCCCGTTTTGGATACCAGTTTATACAACTGTTCTTTTTCGCTCTTTTTAATAAGAAGTCCCTCAAGCTCTAACTCTTTTTCACTTATCAGCATTCTCTTTTCATTAAGCTCATTAAGTCTGTCATTGTACATTTTAATGGCTTTTTCGGTTTCTTCCATTTCCCTTACAACCATATCCATGTTGTTGCTGATTTCTTCCGAAGACAATAACATCTCTTCTTCCGGTGTATCAGGGGATAAGACTACCGGATGCTCTTTTTCATAGGACAGTTTAAGCTGTTCCCTTCTTAAAAGTTCCTTATCCGCCCGGACAATCAAAAGAATCTGTTCTTTCATTTCCTGAAGTAATATCGGGATTTCTCTATCCGTTTCCCCTTTTACTTCAGTAATGAATGTCGTTATTTTGTCTTTTATCCTGCTATACTTTTCCCGTGCTGTAACAAACTTATCGTTTTTTTCTTTTAAAATGCTATATTGTGCACTATCCTGTTCCAATCTGTTAAAGCAGTCATCTATATTATCCATGGATACCTCTTTACCGGGATAATAGCTTAATATATATTGCTTTAAAGAAGCAAAACCATCCTTAATTTTCTCTTCGTAATTTTTACCTGCATACTCTCTCTTTTTAGCAAGTAAAGACTTATAATCTTCACCGGCCTGCTTAAACTGATATAAAGCATCCAATGCCGTTTCCCTGCTAAAAGGAATACCGTACTTAGCAAAAAATACATGAAACTCTTCCATAAGAGACGCTATTTTGTTTTCTTCTTCATTTAGTGCTTCCAATGTTTGCTGATAAACCGTTGAATTATCTATTATATCCGGTGTGTCATAGTCGTCATCATCCTCATATAATATCTTTTCTTTTCCAAGGTTCAATACAAAGGCTCCTGTCAGCACAAGTAATCCGGCGGCAACCACTATAATTCCGGGTACTAGCTTAATAAAAGAAATACCGGCACCTGTAAGAATCAGTAATGCTGCAAAAATAAACATAAGGTTTACCTTTTTAGCCGTTTTATTTAAATTCTCTTCCTGCTTTTTTCTTGCTTCTTCCTGTTTCTTAAGCAGTGCAACCTGATTTTTTTCATCTTCAACTTGTTTTATTATCTCAAGCTGGTTACGCTTGTTGCTGATATCACCCTGTCTTTTTATTAAATCATTCCAACCGGATATTTTAGCATTAATTTCCTCTGTTTCTGCAAAACCGTCAGGATATTTACTGTTTAAGCGGCGTATCTTTTCTTCATCCAGGGATTCTTTTTCTGTTTTATCGGAATGGATAAGCATATTTAACGCAGTAACTTCTCTCCGCTTTTCCTGAAGAGATTCTCTGCTTACCGCACCATTTATAAAAATTCCTTCTAACGAAAATAACGTTATCTCCGCCTCTTTTGATAACTCATTTTCCGCCATCGCAGCTTCAAAACTTTTCATCTTACCGGCATCTGAAAGCATAAGGTCAAGTATTTCCTCCGTTGGAGCTGTACCTTTATAATACGCCTCCAAAGCTTCTTTTTCCTCACGCTGTTCTTTAAGCTCTGCACAAAGTCTAAGATAATTATCCTTCCTTGCGGTTTTTTCTTTAAGCACACCTGCCTTGGTAAAATCGGACCTTAACTTATCTATTTCTTCTTGCTGTACTTTGTACTTTTCCTTTTCTGCTTTTAACAGGTTCTCATTTTCCGCTATTGTCGCATCCAATGTCTGGGTTTGCCTTATTTCTTCATGGAGCATGGAAATTTTATCATTAAGCTTCCTTATCTCTCCCGTTTGACGTGTCGGTGTCAGTGTATTAAGAATATTCGTAAGATATTTCTGTACATTCTCATAATTATTGACATCATCCGTTGCATCCGTTAAATTGCCTATTTTGGCACTGATGCTGTCTGAAACGGATTCTTTACCGTTTTCATGCACCTTACAATCGTTCTGGGCAATATAAATAGAACGTAAAAAGGACGCTGCATCAATGAGAAAAAGTTCTTCTCCTATATTTGATGCGGTATAATCTTTTGAAATAAGGTTTGTATTCTTATCCCTTAGTTCAACAGTATCATCTTTTTCCTTATTTCCGAATATTTTTATTAATTCATACTGTTTATGGTTTGCTTCAAAAACAATTCTTCCACCATAAGTACCCTTATTCCAGGGACGGTATTTTTCTCTCTCCCTTTCGGATGAGTTACGTTTTGTTTCATCTGAAAAACCATAAAACATAACTTTAATAAAGGTGGCAAGTGTACTCTTTCCCCACCCGTTCTCTTCCATAAGTATGTATGGATTTTCCTTAAAAGAAATATTAAATTGTGATAGTTTTCCGAAATTTTCAATATGACAGGAAATCAACTTCATACGGTAATCTCCTCTCCCGAAAGTGCTCTTATGCCCATTCTGATTATTTCGTTTTTCATATCTTCGTCCATCGTATCATCTGCACGGACTAATCTTATAAACTCTCCTTTTAAGGAGGCGTCATGTTCATATTGTGTATAATCAATTTTAAGCTTTGTTTCGTCATAAAGCTTAACAAAATAATAATCCTGAATAAAATGATTGAGAATAAAGTCTGTATTTATCTCGCACTCTACAAATAGACTTCCCGTCAATACTATTTTAATCATACTGTCGGAAGAATATTTTTTATCATTAAGTACTTTACGGACACGGTCTGTCATATCATTGGAATTACCTGCATCCGTCACATCCACTTCCACCGTATATATATTTCTCTTGGCAAAAGGTATGAACGTATCCGTAAACTGTCCGTTTTCTTCATCAATATTAAGTAAGACAAAGCCATGCTCCCCACATTCATCAAAGCCTCTTCCCTCAAGACAACCCGGATAACAATAAACGCCTCTTGCATCAATATTACCTCTCATATAGGCATGAATATGTCCAAGCGCTAGGTAATCTATCCCTTTGTTCTTAAGTCCGTTTATATGAATTACTTCTGCCTTATCTTTTACATTATAATCTACATGCTGACCATGCAACGTAACAATATTAAAATCCCTTGCGTTTAAGGAAAGCGCATTATAGATAGTATTACTATTTATACCATTTAATTCCGTCGCCGTTATTACTACCTTAACCGTTCCTTCCGGATTAATGGTATAAGACGTCAATTCATCACTGAATAATTTCAGGTTATGAGGCTTTGCTTCCATAGAAACCTCCATGGAAGCAAAATAATCATTGGCATCATGATTACCCTTAAGATAATAAAAATCTATCTCAGGGTTATTAACAATATTATAATAGACGGTATTTCCTGCTGTTTTACTAATCGTATTCGTATCAAATAAATCCCCGGCAATGATAATTGCCCGGACATTATTATCCTTAGCATACGAAACCATTCTCTCGAAGGTTTTCAGTAACTCGGCCTTCCGTTCTTTTCTTTTTTCCGAATCAAGATTTGCGGACAATTTTGAATCAAGATGTAAATCCGCACAATGAATAATCCTCATACTAGTCCCCATAACAATATAATTTTCTTATTCTGCTAACTCAGAAGTACAATGTGGACAACGTGTCGCCTTAATACTGATTTCTGACTGGCAGAAAGGACAGGTCTTGGTTGTAGGTGCTGCCGGTTTCTCTTCTTTCTTCTTTTTACCAAGATCTGCTACCTTATTCATTCCCTTAACCATAAAGAATACAATAAATGCCATTATTATGAAATGAATAAGTCCGGTAATAAACTTACCGTAATTAACTGTAGCTAGTCCTAATTCCTTAGCTTCTTCCAAAGTTTTAGGAATTTCAATTCCCGTTGTATCACCTAAAATGATAAACAAGTTAGAGAAATCCGTATCTCCGATAACAAAACCGATAAGTGGCATAAAAATATCATTAACCAATGATGAAACCAGTCCGTTGAATGCTGTACCGATAATCATACCTACAGCCAAATCAATCATGTTACCACGCATAATAAACTTCTTAAATTCTTTAAACATTTTATCCTCCTCATGTAAAAAATTTCACCATAACGGCACTGTTATTTTATCATACTATATCACATTTTGCCATTTGTTTATAAAATAAGAAGGTGTATTTCAAGACTTGAAATAATATCGCATCTTAAAATACACCTTTACTTGTTAGCTTACTGCTTAAATTTCCCAAAAGATTTTATATCACTCATATAAAGTACTGTAGTTCCGGCATCATAATCCGCTAAAATAAGTTCAAAAGTTTCACCTTTTTCTAAGTCAGTACAAAACCGGATTTCACCCTTCATTCTTAATGTAAAACCATCATATTTATAATTACAGAACGTAAATGGCTGCGGATCATTAGGGTACTTCATATTAGGGAAATCTTTATACTCTTTACCATTAACGAAAATACTTCCCTTTACAATATACTGTTTACCAATCCCAATCCGTCTGTGTTTATAGACATCAAATTCCACCAGTGCCTCTTCACCTGTCTCTGCATACATCATGAAACTTCCTTTATAATGTACCGGTCTTATATAAAACAATAAACCGATGGGAATGGCTATTATTATTAATATAATAGTGATTGTAATAATCTTATTCTTATGTTTTATTATTGTTTTCATTTTTACCTCTGATTCCCTTTTTCCTTATCTGTAATTCTATTACAAAAACCATAACAGAGTAAACTACTATTTGCTACCCTTTATGCACGAAACGACATTTTTTGGTATGAATGGTCATTTCTTCTCATCAAGATAAAGCTGTACTCTATTATAAATTTTGTCTTATAAATCTTAACGTTTCTTAAGATTTTTTATATACAAAGAGGCTGACGATTAGATACATCAACCTCTCAAACTATCCCTTTCTATACTACTTCCGTTACTATTCTTCCGAGAACGTCCTTGTGTTCTCTCTCCTTTCTGGTTTTTGGCGACAAAAAAGAGCTAAGAATTCTTGACTCTCTTTTTCTCGACTCACTGTTTTCATTTACATATCTATAGTAACACATATGTATTACTATATTTCTGAATAATTGATTAGTTTGTTTCATAAAGGTATATCTGCACCCGGTTATCAATAACCTTTGCTACTTCTTCCGCTGTTTTTTTACCATCAAAAAAGGGTTCTGTTTCTTCTGCTACGATTTCTCGTATTGGATTATAATTATAATAATAAAGCGGATTATCTAGCATTTCCCAAAATATTGCAGCTTCTTCCTCTTTCATCTTGCGAGGTTCATAATACACTCCTAGTTCTACGTAACCTAAAGATATATCATTTTCATTTTCCTCATTTTTATTGTAAGGCTCCTGTAACGCTTCCTCCCATAACTGTGTTAAAACACTTTTCTGTAGCGGGAAGCCTTCTCCATTATTAAAATATATCCGCTGTTGCTTATCTGACAGAAGAAAACTCAAAAAATCAAGGGCGCCATCCTTATGCTTTGAGGCATTATTTATAGCGTAACTTTTACAAAACAGCTTATGTCTTCCTCCTTGATTCGTAGGATATCCTATATACGAAGGTAACTCCATAAAGGCAGCCTCCTGAAACCAAAACGTTTTAAAATCCTTAAAAGTGATTTCCCAAAAAATTTGTTTGCCGGATGCAGCTCTTTCAGAAATTGTTTCCCCTATGTCTTTATATCCGTATTTTTTAGCAAACTCTAATAATTCAACAAACTCTTTTTGTTCATAATTACTTTTGGCATTTTCCTCATCTACAAAAAGCTGTATACCGTCTGCTCCTACACCTAACAAGTTTAACAAATATTTACCATCACTACCAAACTCGGTATTTGTATCTTCAGTTAGCGTCATCCAGTATTCAAGGGTATTATTTTTTTGTTCAACAGAATAATCATCTAAAGTACATACAGTGCTTATACACATACTTATAGGAACTGCATATATCTTGCCGTTAAGTTCATTATATCCCTTAACAATATCAATAAT
The DNA here is from genome assembly GCA_045576455.1 of Lachnospiraceae bacterium. Taxonomy (GTDB): domain Bacteria; phylum Bacillota; class Clostridia; order Lachnospirales; family Lachnospiraceae; genus RGIG4034. The sequence continues at coordinate 54,798 of JAZNGM010000035.1, forward strand.
ATCTGTCTGCTCATTAAGGAAATCTGTTACATCCATCAAATATCCGTCTTCGGCATATGGAAACATGTTTACGTCTGTAAAGCAATTATAATATATAATATCCGGTCCTTTACCGTTTGTAAGTTCAATCTGTATATTTCTTCTGAAATCTTCTGCGGAAACGCCTTCCGGTCGTTCGCGGACTACTACTTCATATCTATCACTTTGCTTATTATAGTTTGCAATGGTATTTTTCATCTGTCCGGAAAATTTTAGATTACATATAACAATTTCTTCTTTGCCGTTTTCATTAAGCACCGGGACTTCAGCATTTTTACTATTTCCGCAGGAGCAAAACAAACAGGTTATTAATGCAAGTACGATTATAATTTTTTTCATCATGCTCCTTAATTATGTGAATATTGATGTACCTCATAATAACCATATTGATAGTAAAGAAAAGTAGCACACAAATCACAATAAACGGGTATTCTATATGTGTAATAGTGTGGTTGACAACTTACAAGCTTTCCATCTACATAACACGGATGAGGTATTCCATACGAACAGTTTACAATTTTTTATAATTCCCTCTTTCAATGATAAAAATAGATTATCATATCATATCCACGCATGCAATCTATAATGTTGCTTTTTAGAAAAAATGTAAAAAAAAGAGCCAAGAATAAATTCTTAACTCTCTTCTTCTCGACTCACTGTTTTCATTTACATGTTTATAACAACACATATGTATTACTATTTCATCATATTTCTAAATAATTGATTAGTTTGTTTCATAAAGGTATATCTGAACACGGTTATCAATAATTTTTGCTACTTCTTCCGCTGTTTTATTCCCATCAAAAAAGGGTTGTGTTTCTTCTGATACGATTTCTCGTATTGGATTATAATAATAATAATAAAGCGGATTATCTAGCATTTCCCAGAATATTGCAGCTTCTTCCTCTTTCATCTTGCGGGGTTCATAATATATACCTTGGCTTTCATAACCTATGGTTTTAGTGTATTCATCATCTGTTGTATAAGGCTTTTGTAACGCTTCCTCCCACAGCTTTGTTAAAACACTTTTCTGTACCGGGAAGCCTTCTTTTTGATTAAAAGATAGCCTTTGTTGCTCATCTGACAGAAGAAAACTCAAAAAATCAAGGGCGCCATCCTTATGCTTTGATGCATTATTGATAGCATAACTTTTATAAGTCAACTTATGTCTTCCGCCTTCAGCTGTAGGATATCCTATATAAGAAGGCAACTCCATAAAAGCAGCTTCCCGAAACCAAAAATCTTCAAAACTATGAATACCGATAGACCAAAAAATTTGTTTACTGGATGCAACTCTTTCGGAAATTGATTCCCCTATGTCTTTATATCCGTATTTTTTAGCAAACTCTAATAATTCAATAAACTCTTTTTGTTCAAATTTGCTTTTGGCGTTTTCTTCATCCACAAAAAGCTGTATACCGTCTACGCCTACACCTAACATCCCCAAAAGAGAATCGTTTTTTAGACCATATTCCGTGTTTGTATCTTCAGTTAGCGACATCCAGTATTCAAGGGTGTTTTCTTTTTGTTCAATTTCATAACGCTCAAAGGTACATACTGTATCAATAACCATATTTGTAGGAACTGCATATATCTTGCCGTTAAGCTCATTATACCCTTTAGCTGTATCAATGATATCTGTCTGTCCATTAAGGAAATCTGTTACATCCATAAGATATCCATCTTCGGCATATGGAAACATGTTTACGTCTGTGAAGCAATTATAATATATAATATCCGGTCCACTACCGTTTGTAAGTTCAAGCTGTATATTTCTTCTGAAATCTTCTGCCAAAACGCCTTCCGGCCGTTCACGGACTACTACTTCATATTTATCACTTTGCTTATTATAGTTTACAATAGTTTCTATCATATAAGCAGAAAATTTTTGATTACATATAACAATTTCTTCTTTGCCGTTTTCATTAAGCACCGGGACTTCAGCATTTTTACTATTTCCGCAGGAACAAAACAAACAGGTTATTAATGCAAGTACGATTATAATTATTTTCATCATGCTCCTTAATTATGTGAATATTGGTGTACCTCATGATAACCATACTGATAGTAAAGAAAAGTAGAACACAAATCACAATAAACGGGTATTCTATATGTGTAATAGTGTGGTTGACAGCTTACAAGCTTTCCATCTACATAACACGGATGAGGTATTCCATACGAACAGTTTACAATTTTTTATAATTCCCTCTTTCAATGATAAAAATAGATTATCATATCATATCCACGCATGCAATCTATAATGCTATTTCATAGAAATAAATGTAAAAAGAATGGGGTTGTAAAAAAGCTCCCCTAAATTGAAAAAGTACCGTCTGTTAAACGGTACTTTTTACAAATCTTTCTTATTATAAATATTATTAAATATATGTTACTTCCACATTACCAAAATCTGTTTTTCCGGTAAGGTATACAATGGTTTCTCCTGTTGGAGATGGTGTGTTACTCTCTGTTACGCTACCAAAGTCACACTTAATATTGTTATATACTGTCCATGTTTTTGGAATATATAAGTGTATGCTTCCAAAGTCGGTTTTAACACTAATTTCTGCAGTAACACCCGGCTGCACGATAGCATTGTCAAAATATACTTTCATACCGCCGAAATCGGTTTTTAAGACTGCCTTTCTGAAATTATCAGATTTTACATATTTAATACTTGAACCAAAACTTGTCTTATAATAAACTTCTTCTCCTGTTAAATCACCACTCATGTTCTGCTGATCACAATGTGGAAAATCCTTATTCGGGCTATACTGGAATGTACTTTCACTTTGATAATTTCTTCCATCATAATGATTTGGATGCCATCCCCAGTCCCGGTTTTTATTTTTTAGCAACATGCTAAGACCAATGCTTAATAAAAGAGCGGCGCCTAAAATGTACCACGGTGATAATGCTTCAATACCGAGCGGTTTATCAAAAATAATTAATATAAAAGCAATAGAGAAGACAAATTCAATTACATTGCGGTACATAATACCTCTAATGGTAAAGGAAAGTAAGAATATTGTAAGAACAATTCCCCATATACCTACACCCAAAATATCGTTTAATCCAAAAGTTCCTAACTTATACATGATAAGTATTACTGCGGCAAGTATAAAATATACTCCCCAAAAAATCTTTTTAGCGTTTCTATCCATAACGGACCTCCTTCTAATATCTGTCTTCCAGACAATTTTTTAATGATTTATTATATCTTCTTGATACATATACCTGTTTATGTGTGTTACGGAATGTCACAACACTTGAGGATGTAATGCTCCAGTCCAGGGAATAAATCTGGCTGATATTTAAAATAGTTGATTTGGATACCCGGATGAAAGTTCTGGGCAATATCGTTTCAAGCTCGTATAACTTATACTTCACTTTGTAAACATCGTTTTTGGTATGTGCACTGATACCGTTATCTTCCGTTTCAAAGAAAAGAATGTCATCAAGTGAAAAGAAAAACTCCTTATCATCCTTATAGAATTCAAATCGTTGTTTTTTGTTGGCAATGTCATTAATTGCCTTCTGAATGTTTGTTACATTTTCATTTAGTTCCCTGCATCGGATGATTACTTCTTCTTCTGCTGTGGGATCAATTTCTAACCTGATTTTCATGATTTGTTTTCTCCATGAGTTAATATTACCAAATATAGGATTTTTGTAAATGCATTTTCGGTAAGTGGTTAATCCTACGGGTTAAGTGGTAATAAAACAAATATAAAAAGGTCTTGCTCCGTTATTTATTCCGGAACAAGACCCATTATCCTATATCATCTGATTAACGTCTGAACATAATCTTTTCATTATTAAACATCTTAGAAAGTACAAAAACAAGAATAACTACATATACTAAGTTGCTTCCGATATTTGTCATAATATTCATTACACTATAATCACGTAAGAATACACCTATCATACTCTGAACGCTGTTATATAACGGAATTAAATAATATGTAACATCTGTTTGTGCACCATTTCCGAACATTGCCGTAATACCGATTACCATAGAAATAATCATAAGCGGTGTAATAAGAGAACCTGCTTCTTTTACAGATTTTGCAAAGGTTGAAATTACGCATATTAATCCGACAATCAATAAAACGGTTGAAAGAATAACACCAAATAACATTACAAAATCAGTAACACCATAAATGCTTGCATCCATTCCGGTGTCAGCACCACCCATTAAGCTTGGAAGGGAAGCAAAAGTACCAATAAAACTTGACAGACCACTTAATAATGCAATTACTCCTAAAGAAATAACCTTACCGATAGCAAGCTGCCCTCTATTCATAGGAGTAACAAGAAGCGTAGCAATGGTGCCTCTTTCTTTTTCACCGGCAATAGACTCCGGTGCAACACCCATACATCCTGAGAATAAGAAAATCATCATAAGCATCGGAAGCATGGAAGCAAAAATCTGTCCGGTTGTATCTTCCTTGGTAGCTAAATCAGCCACAGCTCCTGTTTCTACAACCTCTCCGTCTTCATTTATCGTGGTATTTCTATTAATATCATAGCGGTTCGTTAACGTATCTTCGTATGCATCCAATATACCGTAAATTACATTATATGCTTCATCACTTTCCGTTGAAGCGGAGTTATAATAAATCTCAATATTCGGCGCAAGCGTTGTTGCTGTTTCACTGTCATATTCCTTAATAGCATTATCAAAATCTTCCGGGAATAAAACAATCAAATTAATATTGCTATGCTTATTGCTGATTTCGCTCTTCAATGCATCAACATCGGTTTCTTCTGTAACCGGCTTAATCACAAAACCTGCTTCATTAAAAGCTTCTTTGAAAGTTTCCGGTTCATTCTGCATGTATACCACTGCCTGAAAATCATCTTCTACCGTATAAAGACTGCTCATGGCACTACCCATGAAAGTATACATTACATAAATCATAAGACCCGGTAAAAGAATGGTTGAAAATACTAATCCTTTATCTTTAAAAAATCTTGCAAATTCTTTTTTTGCAATAGTTAAAATATTTCCCTTTTTCTTCATTATTCTTCACCTACCGTTTCCACATAAATGTCGAAGAATTTATCTTCCAGTTTCTTCTCCGCTGTAAGGTCTGCAAGTGATTCACAAACTGTCATCTTACCGTTAATTACGATTCCAACCCTGTCACAGATTTTCTCAATAAGGCTGAAAATATGGGTGGATACAATGATAGTTTTACCTTCCTGCTTTAAGTCAAGAAGGAAATCCGTAACTACCTTTGCCGTAATAACATCAAGACCATTAGTAGGTTCATCAAAAATAATAATGTCCGGATTATGTACCAAAGAAATTACAAGAGATACTTTCTGCTTCATACCGGTTGAAAGATTAGCAACCTTTACTTCTGCAAATTCATCGATACCAAACTTTTCAAACATTTTCTTTTTGCGCTCATCCCTTACATCAGCAGGAACACCGTGTAATTCAGAAAAGAAATCATAAAGATAATTAGGTGTAAAGAAATCTTCCAATTTAAGTTCACTTGTTAAAAATCCGATTTTTCCTCTAACCTTTTCCGGTTCTTTCGTAATGCTGGCACCATCCAATAATGCATCACCGCTATCCGGCTTAATGAGTGTTGCCAACATACGAAGAGTTGTTGTCTTACCGGCACCGTTTGGTCCGAGTAATCCAAATACTTCTCCTTTATAAGCTACAAAAGATAAATTATCTACTGCTTTTTTCTCTTTAGCTTTTGTACGTTCAATTTTCTGCTGCTTTGCTGATAGCTTAAATGTCTTACACAAGCCATCAACGCGTAAAATTTCTTCCATACTATAATCCTCCATTTTACACATTTATGCATTATTATTCATTTTCGAGTATAGCATTGTAAAATATATATGACAACATATTAATTATTAAGAAATTTTGGCGATTTTCTTAAAAAAATGTAACGCAAGCGGAATTGACAATATTAAAGCAAATACATCCGCTACCGCCTGGGTAACTTCGATTCCTGTTACTCCGTAATAGTATGACAAAATCCATATAGCCGGTAAATAGAAAAATCCCTGTCTTGATGCAGATGCAATAATAGCACTTACTGACTTTCCTGTGGCCTGAAGTAACATATTGGTTAGTACAATCCACGCATTTAATGGTAAAGTAATACAATTAAAACGTAATGCCATTGCACCGACTTTAATTACCTCGCTATCACCTTTTCTGAATAGCTCAACCAAAAAAGGTGCACCTAATGCTGTAAGTATAGACAGAACAATCAGAAAAACAAAACTTGTTTTTACACAGAAATAAAATGCTTTTTTAACACGGTCGTATTTTCCCGCACCATAATTAAAACCACAAACCGGTTGAAATCCCTGACCAAAACCAATAAGTGTAGAATTAATAAACATCATAATACGTCCGGAAACCGTCATTCCGGCGATTACCGCATCTCCAAACGGTTTTGCAGCAAGATTCATACTGGCTGCTGCAATACTGGCGAGTCCCTGTCTGAAAAGGGAAGGTAAACCACCTTTTACAATTCTTCCTATGGTACGGGGATGATAATCAAACTTTTTGAGGTTAATATGAATATTTCCTTCCCTGCATGAACCGATTATCAAAAGAACAAAACTTATGGACTGACTGATAATAGTCGCCCATGCCGCTCCGGCAATTCCCATATCAAATACATTAATGAGTAAAGGGTCCAAGGCTATATTAATTACTGCACCGGTAACTATTCCTACCATTGCATACACGGCATTTCCCTGATAACGCATCTGGTTATTCATAACCAGCGACGCCATCATAACGGGTGCCCCGATAAGAATAATACGGATATAATCTTTAGCATAAGGAAGAATAGTATCGGTAGAACCCAGTATATAACAAAGCGGTTCCAGGAAAAGTAATCCTAAAACCGTAAGTATACTACCTATAACAAAAGCATACACAAATCCGGTTACGGAAATTTTTTGCGCTTCTTTTGTATCTCCTTTTCCTAATACATTTGCTATTAACACACCGGTACCGTGCCCAAACATAAAACCTAATGCCTGAATAACAGACATTAGGGCAAAAGCAATACCTACTGCAGCAGTAGCTTGTGTATTAAGGGTTCCTACAAAATAAGTATCTGCCATATTGTAGAAGGATGAAATAAGCATACTTATTATAGTAGGAACTGCCATTTTACATACCAGTTTTTCAACCGGTGCCGTTGTCATTAATATCTTCTTTTCTTCCTGTGTCATAAAACACTTCCTTAATAAATAATATTAACGTTTACTCTCCCTGAGGAGTATTTTTATATAAAATCTTTAATATAATTGGTGTAACAATAGAAGAAATAATAATCAGCATAATAACAGCTGTAAAATAAACATCTGTCATTAAACCGACAGAAAGGCCTTTTTGCGCTACGATAAGCGCAACCTCTCCTCTTGTCATCATACCAACACCTATTTTTAATGCTTCGTTATTATTAAATCCACATATTCTTGATATAAATCCGCAACCTATTATTTTCGTAATAAGGGCCACCACTACAAATGCTACTGAAAAGAGCAGTATTGAAGTATCAAATGAATCTATGTTTGTCTTAAGGCCGATACTTGCAAAGAATACAGGTCCAAAAAGCATATATGAATTAATATCCATTTTTTCTGCTATATATTTAGAATCCCTAATTGAACACAAAATAATACCTGCAACAAAGGCACCGGTAATATCTGCTATTCCAAAATACTTTTCAGCCACATACGCCATAATGAAGCAAAGTGCCAATCCTGCAATCGGAATTCTACGGGTATGCGGATATCTGTTATCAACAATTTTGAAAATTTTATAAGCAATAAATCCTACTACTATTGCAAACACAAAGAATAATCCGGTCTGGCCTACAATTTTACCGGGACTTACATTAGGGTCTTTAAATGCAATAACAAATGTAAGAACAATAATACCTATAATATCATCAATAATAGCAGCACTTAATATAGTTGTTCCCACTTTTCCTTTAAGGCGTCCCATTTCACGCAGGGCTTCAACTGTAATACTGACAGAAGTTGCTGTCATGATACATCCTATAAAAACTGCTTTCAGGAAACCTTCAGAACCGAAAGATTCAAATCCGTAAAAAGCCATATATAAAAGTGAACCGCCTACAAGAGGAACTGCTACACCAAAACATGCAATTAAAAATGCTTTAAAACCGGTCTTAATAAGTTCCTTTAAGTCCGTTTCAAGTCCCGCACAGAACATTAATAAAATTACACCGATTTCTGCCATCTGCATAAGAAAATCTGTCTGTTCTACAAGACCTAAAATACTTGGTCCAATGATAAGTCCGGCAATAATTTCACCTGCAACCTGGGGTGCTTTTAATTTTCTTGCTACGATACCAAAAAACTTTGCAAATACAATGATAATGGCCAAATCTTTAAATACGTCATAAACTTCCATTTTTTTACCTTCTTTCAGTTACCTACATTAATATAATCAATATTAGTACAAACGATACGATTTTAACATTATTGTTGTAAAAAAGATAGAGAAATATTAAAATGTTTCCAAGAAAATGAAAGATTTATAGTGATTTATGGCAAAAAATAAAGATAATAACTTAAAAATAACCAATAACTATGTTAAAAACCCTTGCGTTGATGAAGTATTATTTGAAAAAGCAAGGGAATTTGTTATTAATAATTTGTCAACGGCAGGCGGCATAGGTACGCTCAGTGAAAAGACTATTCACGCAGTATTGAAATATTATTATGCACCGAATGACGCTTATCATGAAATAAAAGTTAATTCTTTTGTCGCTGATATAATGGTAGACGGGGAAATAATAGAAATTCAGACACGAAATTTTAATACCATGCGTGATAAATTGAATTGTTTCTTAGAAAATCATGAAGTTACCATCGTATATCCGGTTGCTTATACAAAATGGATTTCCTGGATTGATCCCGAAACCGGCGAGATGACTAAAAAGCATAAATCACCTAAAAGAGGCAGTATATATTCCATTATGCCGGAGCTATACCGTATAAAAATGTTTCTTAAAAATCCGTCTCTTCATTTTACTATATGTATGATTGATGTTGAGGAAAGCCGTTTCTTAAACGGATGGAGTAAAGACAAAAAAAGAGGGTCCGTCAGACATGACGGACTCCCTATAAATATTTACGATGAAATTAATTTTGATTTAGAAAACGGATACAGACAATTTCTACCGGATACTCTTCCTCATCAATTTACCTCAAAAGATTTTAAAGTACATGCAAAGATTAACCAGAACCTTGCTAATGTTACCCTTAATATTCTTTATCATGTAGGTGTAGTGGACCGTATCGGTAAAGATGGAAAAGCTTATCTGTATGAAATTATTCCACCATCTATTCCGTAGTTTCATCTAATGGAGAATTTTGTATTGCTTCATCAATATCATCAAATTCCTGTTCCCCGTTAGATAATCTTTCACGTACTTTTGCAATTTTTGCAACTTTTACTTTGTCAGGAAGATTAATCATCTTAACCCCTGAAGTAATTCTGCCAAGCTTGGATATCTCATCCATTCTAAGCTGGATAATAATACCCTGTGTAGTAATCATAAGAATTTCATGATCATCCGTTACAGCTTTTACGCCAACAACGTATCCTGTCTTTTCCATAATCTTATAACACTTCACACCTTTACCGCCACGATGCTGTACGGTAAATTCATCAAGGTAGGTTCTCTTTCCAAGACCATACTCAGAGACTATAAGTAAAGAATCTCCCTGGTGATCAAGCTGCATTCCGATGATTTCATCATCATCGTCAAGATTCATACCGATAACACCCATAGATGTTCTTCCGGTTGCACGGACATCCGTTTCTTTAAAGCGGATACACATACCATTCTTAGTAACAAGGAAAATATCTGAATCTTTTGTTGTTGTTTTAACTTCAATCAATTCGTCATCATCACGGAGTGTAATGGCAGCAAGACCATTTTTACGGATATTCATATATTCCGTAAGAGATGTTTTCTTAACAATACCTTTCTTTGTTACCATAAAGAGATTTCTGTCTTCTTCATAATCCTTAATAGGAATGATAGCCGTAATTTTTTCTCCCGGATTCATCTGAAGAAGATTTACAATTGCAGTACCTCTTGCAGTTCTTCCTGCTTCCGGAATCTGATATACCTTTAATCTGTATACCCGTCCAAAGTTAGTAAAGAAATTAATATAATGATGCGTTGTTGTCATAAGAAGGTCTTCAATAAAATCTTCTTCTATTGTCTGCATACCCTTAATTCCCTTACCGCCACGGTTCTGGGATTTGAAATTATCAACAGTCATTCTTTTAATATAACCGAGATTTGTCATGGCAAGAATAGTATTTTCATTTGGAATAAGGTCTTCCATTGAAATATCAAATTCATCAAAACCAATCTGGGTTCTTCTGTCATCACCGAATCTGTCTGAGATTTCAATAATTTCAGTACGGATAACACCAAGAAGTATTTTTTCATCACCAAGAATTGCTTTCAATTCAGCAATTTTTAATAATAATTCCTGATGCTCATTTTCAAGCTTCTCTCTTTCCAAACCGGTAAGAGCTCTAAGACGCATATCAACGATTGCACCTGCCTGGATTTCTGTTAATCCAAAGCGCTGCATTAATGTTTCTTTTGCAATCTGTACATTAGCACTTCCTCTGATAATCTTAATAACTTCATCAATATTATCCAGTGCAATTAATAATCCCTGTAAAATATGGTCTCTTTCTTCTGCTTTATTAAGATCATATTTTGTTCTTCTTGTTACGACATCCTTCTGATGATCCAGATAATATGTCAGCATATCAAGAAGATTTAATACTTTTGGTTCATAATTAACCAATGCAAGCATAATAACACCAAAAGTATCCTGTAACTGGGTATGTTTATATAACTGATTTAAAATTACGTTTGCATTAGCATCTTTACGTAATTCTATAACAATGCGCATACCTTCACGGGAAGATTCGTCACGCAAATCAGTAATACCATCAATCTTTTTCTCTCTGACAAGTTCTGCAATTTTTTCAATAAGTCTTGCTTTATTTACCATATACGGTAATTCTGAAACAATAATTCTGCTCTTACCGTTTGGCATCATTTCTACATCAGAAACACCACGGACTCTTATTTTTCCTCTACCGGTACGGTATGCTTCTTCAATTCCGCGTGTTCCGAGTATTACACCACCCGTAGGGAAATCCGGGCCTTTAACTATATCAATAATTTCTTCGATATCTGTTTTTCTGTCTTCAATAATTTCATTATCAATAATCTTAACAACTGCATTGATAACTTCACGGAGATTGTGAGGTGGAATATTAGTTGCCATACCAACAGCAATACCGGTTGTACCGTTACATAAAAGATTAGGATAACGGCTCGGTAAAACTCTCGGCTCTTTTTCCGTTTCATCAAAGTTAGGATCAAAATCTACGGTTTCTTTGTTAATATCAGCAAGCATTTCCATTGATATTTTAGAAAGTCTTGCTTCTGTATAACGCATAGCAGCCGCACCGTCGCCATCGACAGAACCAAAGTTACCATGTCCGTCTACAAGACAATAACGGAAAGACCATTCCTGTGCCATGTTAACAAGTGCACCATAAATAGAACTATCACCATGAGGGTGATATTTACCCATTGTATCACCGACAATACGTGCACATTTTCTGTGAGGCTTGTCGGGTCCATTATTTAATTCACTCATGGAGTAGAGAACTCTTCTTTGTACCGGCTTAAGTCCGTCTCTTACATCAGGAAGTGCACGGGCTGCAATAACACTCATTGCATAATTTATATAGGAGTCCTCCATTGTCTTTTTCAGATCAACATCGTGAATCTTGTCAAAGATATTGTCTTCCATACTCAAACTTTATCTCCCATCTGCGGATATTCCGCATTATTAAAGTTAAATATCAAGATTTTTAACAAATTTAGCGTTTTCTTCAATGAATTCTCTTCTTGGTTCTACCTTATCGCCCATTAAAATATTAAAAGTAAGATCAACCTCTGAATCCATTTCCGGATCATAATTAACTTTCTTTAATATTCTCTTTTCAGGATCCATGGTTGTATCCCAAAGCTGCTCGGCATCCATTTCACCAAGACCTTTATAACGCTGAATCTTATTATTCTGATCTCTTCCTACTTCTGTAAGAATTTGGTTCAATTCTTCATCTGAATATGCATACCAGACTTTTTTATTCTTTTCAAGCTTATATAAAGGTGGTTGTGCAAGATAAACATAACCTTGTTTAATAAGTTCAGGCATAAAACGGAAAATAAATGTAAGTAAAAGCGTAGCAATATGTGCACCGTCAACATCGGCATCCGTCATAATAATGATTTTATGATATCTGAGTTTTGATATATCAAAATCATCATGTATACCTGTACCAAATGCAGTAATCATTGCTTTAATTTCTGCATTTCCGTATATTTTATCTAATCTTGCTTTTTCAACATTAAGAATTTTACCTCTAAGCGGAAGAATTGCCTGAGTAGCTCTGTCTCTTGCTGTTTTTGCACTACCGCCGGCGGAATCTCCCTCAACGATATAAATTTCGCAATTTTTAGGATCTTTATCGGAACAATCAGCTAATTTACCCGGTAAAGCCATTCCTTCAAGAGCCGTTTTTCTTCTTGTTAAGTCTCTTGCTTTTCTGGCTGCTTCTCTTGCACGTTGTGCAAGAATAGATTTTTCACAAATAAGCTTTGCTATAACAGGATTTTGCTCGAGGAAATAAGTTAACTGTTCACTAACTATACTATCAACAGCTCCACGGGCTTCAGAATTACCAAGTTTCTGTTTAGTCTGTCCTTCAAACTGAGGGTCTTCAATTTTAATACTTACAATTGCAGTAAGACCTTCTCTTATATCCTCACCGGAAAGATTTTGTTCACTTTCTTTAAGCAGTTTATTTGCTCTGGCATAATCATTAAATGTCTTTGTAATAGCATTTCTAAATCCTGCAAGATGGGTACCGCCTTCAGGTGTATTAATGTTATTAACAAAGCTGAAAGAACTTTCATTGAATGCATCGTTATGCTGCATGGCAACTTCTACATATACATTATCTTTTGTTCCTTCAAAATACAAAACATTATCATAAAGTGGTGTTTTTCCTTTATTCAGATAATCTACAAATTCTTTAATACCACCTTCATAATGGAATTCTTTTTTTACTTCATTTTCCTGACGTTTATCTCTAAGAATGATTCGTAAATTCTTAGTAAGAAATGCCATTTCACGAAGTCTTTGTTTTAAAATATCAAATTCATAAACCGTTTCTTCAAAAATAGTACCGTCCGGTTTAAAAGTTACCTTAGTACCGGTATGAGATAATTCACATGTACCTATTTCTTTAAGGTCATACATTACCTGACCACGTTCATATCTCTGTTTATATACTTTTCCGTTACGGCATATTTCTACTTCAAGCCAGTCTGAAAGAGCATTAACAACAGAAGCACCTACACCGTGAAGACCACCGGACACTTTATATCCGCCACCGCCGAATTTACCACCGGCATGAAGTATGGTAAATACAACCTGAACCGCAGGTAAACCGGCTTTATGGTTAATATCAACCGGAATACCACGTCCGTTATCTATTACCGTTATGGAATTATCCTCATTAATTGAAACATCAATTGTATCACAATAACCTGCCAGAGCTTCATCAACGGCATTATCCACTATTTCATATACAAGATGATGTAAACCACGCGAAGAAGTAGAACCAATATACATACCGGGTCTTTTTCTTACAGCTTCCAGTCCTTCTAATATCTGAATCTGATCTCCACCGTATTCAGTACTCATACATTCTCCAATCTGCGGATTTTACCGCTATTACTTAACATTTTCGTTAATTATCTTACCATTTTGAATTTCAAAAACTTTATCAATTTCAAATCTGTTATTAACAAATTCATCAAGACCGGTACAGGTAATAATTGTCTGCATTTTTCCTATGTAATTTAAAAGATAGTTTTGTCTGTTACTATCAAGTTCAGACAAAACATCATCAAGTAAAAGAATAGGATTTTCCTTTGTTATTTTCTTTACCAACTCAATCTCTGATAATTTTAATGACAAAGCAGCAGTTCTTTGTTGTCCCTGACTACCAAATTTACGGATATCTATACCACCGACTAAAAATGATATATCATCCCTATGGGGTCCTACTGTTGTTTGTTTTAACTTAATGTCTTTTTCTTTACTTTTAATAAGATTATCTTCAAAATCTTCTATTAAAGTGTTCGGTTCATATGTAATTAATAATTCTTCTCTTCCGCCGGAAAGCGTTTTATGTATATCATAAATAATTTCGTTTAATTGCTCTACAAAAAGCTTTCTTCGTTCTATTATTTTACTTCCATAAGAGACAAGCTGGGAATTCCATATATTAATTGTTTCCAATAAAGACGGATTATAATACGAATCTTTTAATAAAGAATTCCTTTGTTCAACTATTTTTTTGTATTGAGACAAATTATAGAAATAAAAAGAATCTATTTGACACAATTCTGCATCAATAAAATTTCTTCTTTCAGAAGGATCATTTTTAATAATAGATAAATCCTCAGGACTAAATAATACAACTTTTAATAAACCTAATAATTCAGATGCTTTTTTTAATTTCATTCCATCAACAGCAATATATTTAGACTTGCTGCTTCTTAAATGCATATCAATTTTCTGGCCAATATTATCTTTATAGATATAAGCTTTAATATGACCTTCATCACATCCAAAACGTATTATTTCTTTATCTTTACTACCTTTATGTGACTTAATCGTTGCACATAAATATATAGATTCTAAAATATTAGTCTTACCCTGGGCATTATCTCCGAAAAGGATATTTGTTCCTTCGTCAAAAGTAATATTAAGATTTTCATAATTACGAAAATTACTTAATTCAAGTGATTTGATAATCATCTATTTTTCAATCCTTATCTCATTTCCATCAAATAGGACAACATCGCCGTCATAAAGTTTTTTACCACGTTGTGTTTCAACTTCACCGTTTACTTTTACAAGACCATCCTGAATTACAAATTTTGCATCTACACCACTTTCAACCAGTCCTGCTGCTTTTAATGCTTGTCCTAACTTAATAAATTCATCTCTTAATTTGATGATTTCCATAATAATATAATCTCCTAAATATATTTTTAAAATTTATTTTAGGAAACAGTTGTAAAATTAACCGGAAGAATAAGATAAATATATTTTTCTTCTGCATCTCTTATGAAGCAAGGAGCTTTGGAATTAACAAGATATATATCTATTTCTTCATCATCTATAACTTTTAACGCATCGATTAAGAACTTAGGATTAAATCCAATCATTAGATCCTTACCCTGTTTCTTAATATCTATTTCTTCATTCATGCTACCAACAGTTGAATTAATTTTTAATTCCATGCTTATATCATTAATTGTGATTATAATAGGCTTTTTATCTCCTTCTTTAACAAGTAAAAGAGATCTGTCTATACTTTCAAGCATTTCTTTTCTGTTAATAGTAACTTTAGTTTCGTAATCTTTAGAAAGCATCTGATCAATTTTAAAATATTCACCTTCTATTAATCTGCTTACTATAACAGTATTATCGAATTCAAAAATAATATGTTTATCTGCAAAGAATATACTAATATCTTTATCAGCATCACCGGACAAAATTTTGCTTATTTCATTTAATGTCTTACCCGGTACAACAACCTTTTTATGACTATAACTATTTTTTAATTTAATATTTCTGATAGAAATTCTATGACCGTCAAGTGATACAACTTTTAAATTATCTTCATTAATTTCAAATAATTCACCGGTCATTAATTTATTATTATCATTATCTGCTATAGAAAAGATAGTCTGGCGTACTACTTCTTTTAATGTAAACTGACTTACAATTACACAATCTCTTCTTTCTATATTTGGCAAATAAGAAAAATCATCTCCCGGTTTACCTATAATATTAAATTTTGCTTTTTCGCAGGTAATAGTAGTTTTATAGTTATTGTCTGTTTCAACCGTAATATTATTGTCAGGAAGTTTTCTCACAATTTCTCCGAAAATTTTTGCATCAAGAGCTATAATACCTTTTTCAATAATCTCACCATCAATAACGGTTTCTATTCCAAGTTCCATATCATTAGCAGTAAGTGTAATATTTCCTTTTGTTGTATCAATAAGAATACACTCAAGAATAGACATTGTAGTTTTATTAGGAACAGCTTTTGATACTATTTGTACTCCGTTAAGTAAATTAGATTTTGAACAGATAAATTTCATGTTTTAAACTCCCTTCAAAAAACGTAATAAATAATTAAATATAAAATATTAAGTAATATTATTATTATAGGATGTGAATATGTTCATAACCTTATCTATTATACTATTTTTCTGGAAAAAATGGAATGTATAAAATGTTAATAAGTTACTTTTATGATGTTAATTAATTTAAAGTTATTCACATCATTTAGAAGCTTAAATGATTACTTTTAATATTAAAAAAATTATTAACATTTAAACCACATATAATCTACATCTTATACACATATATTTTGTGTATAACTTAAAGATATTTATGAAGGATTAAGTTTTTTCTTAATAATTTCTATTTTATTTCTCAAATCTTCATTTTCTTTAATATCTTCTTCTATTTTATTAATACCGTGGATTACTGTAGTATGATCTTTTTTTCCGACTGCTTTACCTATATTTGAAAGAGAATCTTCAGTATATTCTCTCATCAGGTACATAATAATTTGTCTTGGTTGAACAAATTCCTTATTTCTCTTTTTGGAAATAATATCATCTATACTTATATTAAAGTGTTCAGCAACTACTTCTATTATAAGAGAAGGTGTAATTTCCCTTGACTTTTCAGGATAAATAACATCTTTTAAAGCTTCTTCAGCAATATCCAGTGTTAAATTTAATTTATTAATTTTAGCAAAAGCAAATACTTTATTTAAAGCGCCTTCAAGTTCCCTGATATTTGATTTTATGTTATTAGCAATATACTGGATAATATCATCACTTATTTCTTTATCATATATTTCAGCATTTTTGCGTAATATTGCCATACGTGTTTCATAATCAGGTGCTTGGATATCAGCTGTTAATCCCCATTCAAATCTGGATAAAAATCTTTCATCAAGAGTTTCAAGATTTTTAGGTGGTTTATCAGATGAAATAATGATTTGTTTACCTGCGGAATGAAGTACATTAAATGTGTGGAAAAATTCTTCCTGTGTACTTTCTTTTCCTATTATAAATTGTATATCATCTACTAATAAAACATCGACAGTTCTATACTTATCACGAAGTTTTGTCATTGCAGCAGCATTACCGCTTCTGATAGAATCAATAACTTCATTGGTAAATTGTTCACTGGTAACATAAAGAACCTTCATATTAGGATTCTGATCTAATATGAAATGTCCTATAGAGTGCATAAGGTGGGTCTTACCAAGACCGGCTCCTCCATATAAATATAAAGGATTATAAGCTTCGCCCGGCGATTCAGCTACTGCAAGAGAAGCAGAATGGGCAAATTTATTATTACTACCTACGACAAATGTATCGAATACATATTTAGAATTTAAATTTGCATTTTCATGATTAATGTTATATACGATATTTTTTTCGGATTCATTATCTTTTTTACCTGAATCGTTTTTAATAATGTCTTTTTCCAAAACAAAGCGGATTTCATAAGTATCGTTAAACATTTCAGAAATAGTAACTTGGAAACAACTAGTATATTTTTTTGTTAAATAAGTTACAGCGTGTGATTGATCATATGGAATAAGAATAGTTACAACATGGTCTTCTACACTATACAATCGTAAAGGGAGAATCCATGTTGTATATGATATTTCCGAAAAGTCATATTCTATTTTTAATGTCTCTTTAATTTCTTCCCATCTTTCTTCAATCATACTATCCCTCATTCTAATATTGTACATTAAGATAACTATTATTATCTTAAACGAAAGTGTTAAAAATATCAACCAAAACAAATATTATAGAAATTAACATTATGTTAATCTAAAATATAGTTATCAACATATATCCACATATAAATGTTTAAAATGTGGATAAAAATATAAAAATTAACCACAATTAAAAATTATGATAAAATAAGACTTTGCAAACAGCTGAAAAAAGTAATTAACAATTACTGTTCAATTTATCCACAAATTATAAACAAAATGTGGATATAATTATGTAAATATAAAAATATTTGTGAACATTTTTTAGTGAAAAAAAATAAATTTATTTACTTGACGTAACATATTTCTTCTTATATAATCGTAATGATATTTTCTAACACACAGATTATCACACCATTTATCGAATAGATATAAGGTAGAATTAGAAGGAGGTGTTTCCTAATATGAAGATGACATTTCAGCCAAAGAAAAGATCAAGAGCGAAAGTTCATGGATTTAGAGCAAGAATGAGTACTCCGGGTGGAAGAAAAGTTCTCGCAGCAAGAAGATTAAAAGGAAGAAAGAAATTATCAGCATAGACCGCATTTATGTGGTCTATTTTTCTCTGAAAGGAGTTTTATTTTGAATTTTTCAGAGTCTTTAAAAAGTAATAATGATTTTCAGTATGTTTATAAAAACGGAAAATCATATGCGAACCGGTATTTAATTATGTATGTGTTAGAAAATAATGAAAATATTAACAGATTGGGAATATCGGTGAGTAAAAAAGTCGGAAACAGTGTTGTAAGGCATAGAGTAAAAAGACTGATCCGGGAAAGTTACAGACTACATGAAGAAATGTTTAATAGTGGTTTAAACATTGTAGTCATTGCAAGAACAAATGCATCTCAAATTAGCTATGCCGAAACAGAGAGTGCATTATTACATCTATCAAAACTTCATAAAATCATAAAGTGTGTAGACACAAAATGAAATGAGGTCAACTAGAATTAATATGAGAAAAATACTAATTGCAATCATAAAATTCTATCAAAGAAATATTTCTCCGTTAAAAAGAACAAAATGTCCGTATTATCCGACATGTTCTAATTATGGATTAGAGGCCATTAAAAAACATGGGGCTTTAAAAGGCGGTTGTTTAACTATATGGAGAATATTAAGGTGTAATCCTTTTTCAAAGGGAGGGTATGATCCTGTCCCATAAGGGTAATAAGGAGGAAAAAAATGTTTGACGTGTTATTAACACAAAATTCAACACCAATTTTTAAGTATATTGTTTCATTACTCGGTTTCATAATGAATGCTATATACGAATTTTTATATTTTATTGGAATTGGAAACGTTGGTTTAGTTATCATTCTCTTTACTGTTGTAATGTATATGTTAATGCTTCCGTTAACAATGAAACAGCAGAGATTTTCTAAATTATCTGCAAAAATGAATCCTGAAATTCAGGCAATCAGAGAAAAATATAAAGGTAAAAGAGATAATGATTCAATGATGAAAATGAATCAGGAAACACAGGCGGTGTATGCAAAATATGGTGTTTCACCTGCCGGCGGTTGTGTTCAATTACTTATTCAGATGCCGGTTTTATTTGCATTGTATCAAGTAATTTATTCTATTCCTGGTTATGTTTCAAAAATTAAAGGTTTATTTACAGGATTAGTATCTAATCTTGGAGAAGCTGATATTGATATTTTTAAAAACTTATTTGAAAAAAGTTCAAATTTATCAATGTATTTAAATAAGTTAAAACCGGGTGATGGTTTACAAAATAAATTTATTGATTTATTAAACCATTTTAATGCAAGTGATTGGGAAACACTTAGAAATTCAGCAGAATACGGAAAATATAGTGATATTATTGATAAAACCCAAAATGGTCTTGCAGATGCTTATAACTTTTTAGGTCTTAATATTGGTTATTCCCCTTCTTCTATTATAAGTGATGCATGGGGAGTAAACTGGTTACTTGTTATTGGAGCCGTTTTAATTCCTATTCTTGCCGGTTTAACCCAGTATATTAATATTAAACTTGCTCCTCAGGCTGCAGCTAATAATAACAATAATAACGGTACTGATACTATGGGTTCATCTATGAAAGTAATGAACATGGTAATGCCTGTTATTTCTATTATTTTCTGTTATTCACTTCAGGTAGGTGTTGGTCTTTACTGGATTGGAAGTTCAATTGTAAGAACGGTTCAGCAGATAGTTATTAATAAACATATTGATAAGATGGATTTGGAAGATTTAATGAAGAAAAACCTTGAAAAGGTAAATAAGAAACGTGCAAGACAAGGTCTTCCTCCACAACAGCTGAATGCAAAGGCTAATATTAATACAAAGAGTATTAGTTCAAAAGCTAATATAAGAACCAAAGAACAAATTGATGCAGATGTTAAAAAATCAACTGATTATTACAATAATAATAATAATGCAAAACAAGGAAGTCTTGCTTCAAAAGTAAATATGGTGAAGCAGTACAACGAGAAAAATTCAAAGTAATAATTAGTTAAGGAGGTTATGCAATGGAATTTGAAAGATTTTCAGCAAAAACATTAAATGATGCAATTACTGAAGCATGTACACATTTTGTTGTTGCAAGTGATAAATTAGAATATGAAGTAGTTGAAGAAGGCTCTTCCGGGTTTTTAGGTTTTAATGCAAAACCATATGTAATTAAGGCAAGAGTTAAACAGGAAAAATTATCAGTAGAAGATGAAGCTAAAAAATTCTTAAATGAAGTTTTTGCTGCAATGAACATGGCTGTAGTTATTGACGCAAAGTATGATGAAGTTCAGAATAATCTTGATATTGATTTAAGTGGTGATGAGATGGGTGTTTTAATCGGAAAAAGAGGACAAACACTTGATTCATTACAGTATCTTGTTTCATTAGTAGTTAATAAAGGAACAAATGAATACATTAGGGTAAAACTTGATACTGAGAATTATCGTAAGAGAAGAAAAGATACCCTTGAGAATCTTGCTAAAAATATTGCATTCAAGGTTAAAAGAACAAAAAGAAGTGTTTCACTTGAACCTATGAATCCATATGAAAGAAGGATTATACATTCAGCATTACAAAATGACAGATATGTTACTACACATAGTGAAGGTGAAGAACCATTTAGAAGAGTAATTGTTACATTAAAGAAATAAACAAAAAATTAAAATGCTTATGAAATATTTTTCATAAGCATTTTCTCTTCATAATGTTATAATACATATAAAAATATTAATGTAAGGAGGAAAAATACAATGAAGACAGATACGATTGCTGCAATTGCTACCGGGTTATCTAATTCCGGAATAGGTATAATCCGCGTGTCGGGAGACGAAGCAATCAATATTGTAAATAAAATTTATAAAAACAAGAATAATGAACATAGTTTATATAAATATAAATCACATACAATTCATTATGGGTTTATTTATGATAACGATAATGTTATTGATGAAGTAATGGTATCTGTTTTTATTGCACCTTATTCTTTTACTACTGAAGATACGGTAGAAATAAATTGTCATGGCGGAATTTATGTTCTTAAGAAAATACTTGAACTTGTTTTAAAAAATGGTGCAAGAATTGCAGAACCGGGTGAATTTACTAAGAGAGCTTTTTTACATGGCCGTATTGATTTAACAAAAGCTGAGGCAGTAATGGATATGATTCATGCTGAAAATGATTTTGCATTAAAATCATCAATGAGACAGTTATCCGGTGAATTATCCGAAAAGATAAAAAAATTACGTGATAAAATAATATATGAAATTGCTTTTATAGAATCAGCATTAGATGATCCGGAACATATTTCTTTGGATAATTATCCTGAAGAATTAGATAAAAAAGTAAAAGAAATTAAAAATGAATTATCTCTCTTATTAAAAAATGCAGATAATGGCTCTATATTAAAAAACGGAATTAATACGGTTATTATAGGAAAACCTAATGCCGGTAAATCCAGTTTATTAAACAGACTGGCCGGTAAAGAAAGAGCTATTGTAACTGATATTGCAGGAACGACCAGAGATATAATTGAAGAAAAAGTAATTTTAGGAGATGTAACTTTAAATATAATTGATACAGCCGGTATACGGGATACAAGTGATACAATAGAAAAAATAGGTGTTGAAAAAGCTATTTCGTATGCAAAAGATGCAGATCTTGTTATATATGTAGTTGATTCTTCGATTCTTTTAGATGATAATGATTATGAGATAATGGACTTATTAAAAGATAAAAAATCGATTATTTTATTTAATAAATCTGATTTAAATAGTATTGTTGATGAAAATGAAATAAAAAAGAAGTTATCTAATGATATACCGATTATAAAAACATCAACAAAAGCCGGTACCGGTTTTGATGAATTGGAACATATTATAAATGATATGTTTTTATCCGGTTTAATTGAACAAAAAGATGAAATATATCTTACTAATATGCGCCATAAAGATGCAATTAACGAAGCATATAACAGCATAAATATGGTTATTAAAAGTATTGAAGATTTAATGCCTGAAGATTTCTTTTCAATTGATTTAATGAATGCCTATAAAGAATTAGGATATATAATCGGGGAAGAAGTGGAAGACGATTTAGTAAATGAAATATTTACAAAGTTTTGTATGGGTAAGTAATGGAGGAAAATTATGCCTGAGAATAAAGTACAGGTTGATGTATGTGTAGTAGGAGCAGGACATGCCGGTTGTGAAGCAGCTTTAGCATGTGCAAGACTTGGATTAGAAACAGTTATTTTTACGGTTAGTGTAGATAGTATTGCACTTATGCCATGTAATCCGAATATCGGAGGATCTTCAAAAGGTCATTTAGTCCGTGAGTTAGATGCACTTGGCGGTGAAATGGGTAAAAATATTGATAAGACTTTTATTCAATCTAAAATGTTAAATTTGTCAAAAGGTCCTGCTGTTCATTCATTGCGTGCTCAGGCAGATAAAGCCGATTATACCCGTGAGATGAGAAAAGTACTAGAAAATCAGGATAATCTCACTATTAAGCAGGCAGAAATATGCGAACTATTATATGAAGATTATTATGATGAGAATAATCTTCAAGTAGAAAAAAGGATAACCGGTGTCAAAACTTTTACCGGTGCAATATATGAATGTAAAGCAGCTATATTATGTACCGGAACATATTTAAAGGCAAGATGTCTTTGCGGTGAAGCTATTACATATACCGGTCCAAATGGATTACAACCTGCAAATTATCTTACAGATTCTCTTATTAATATGGGAATTGAAATGAGAAGATTTAAAACAGGTACACCTGCAAGAATGGATAAACGTAGTATAGATTTTTCTAAGATGGAAGAACAATTTGGTGATAAAGTTGTAGTTCCGTTTTCTTATTCTACAAATCCTGAAGATGTGCAGATTGACCAGGTATCCTGTTGGTTAACATATACTAATGAGAAAACACATGAGATCATAAGAAATAATTTGGATAGATCTCCTATTTATGCCGGTGTGATTGAAGGAACAGGACCTAGATACTGTCCTTCTATAGAAGATAAAGTAGTAAAATTTGCTGAAAAAGAAAGACACCAGGTATTTCTTGAGCCGGAAGGAATTCATACAAATGAAATGTATGTTGGCGGTATGTCTTCTTCTCTTCCTGAAGATGTTCAAATTGCAATGTATAGGACAGTACCCGGTCTTGAAAATTGTAAAATAGTACGTAATGCTTATGCTATTGAGTATGATTGTATTAATCCAAAACAGTTATATGCAACACTCGAAATGAAAAAAGTATCAGGACTCTTTTGCGCCGGTCAGTTTAATGGAAGTAGTGGATATGAAGAGGCAGCAGTTCAAGGTTTGATTGCCGGAATTAATGCCGGTATGAAAATAAAAGGTAGAGAACAAATTACTTTAGACAGATCACAAGCCTATATTGGTGTACTTATAGACGATCTTGTTACTAAGGATAATCGTGAACCTTACAGAATGATGACTTCACGTGCAGAATATCGTTTGCTTTTACGTCAGGATAATGCAGATTTAAGACTTACTAAAATCGGATATGAAGTAGGTCTTGTTAGTGAGGAACGATATAAATATGTATGTAGAAAACAGGAAATAATTGAACAAGAAGTAGAGCGTCTTAAAAATACTTTGGTTGGTGCTAATAAAGACGTGCAGGAATTTTTATTATCAGTAAACAGTACTCCTTTAAAAACAGGAACGACATTATCTGAATTAATATGCCGCCCTGAGTTAAGTTATAAAATTATTGCACCTATTGATCCGGCAAGACCGGAAGTAACGGATGATGTGGTTGAACAGATTGATATATTTGTAAAATATGAAGGCTATATTATACGTCAGCAAAAACAGGTAGAACAATTCGCAAAAATTGAAAATAAAAGAATACCGAGAGATATTAATTATGATGATATATCTTCTCTTCGTTTGGAGGCAACCCAAAAATTGAAAGAATTTAAACCGGATTCTGTGGGACAAGCTTCAAGAATTTCAGGAGTAACGCCTGCAGATATATCTGTTTTACTAGTGTATTTAGAAAGCTACCATTATACCAGTGAAAGTTAATAAATTGTGGAGATAGTATGAGAGAAAAGGAAATAGAAAATTTCTTAAAAGATGCTGAACAATTTAATATTTGTTTATCACAACAACAGGTAGATCAATTTGTAAGATATTATGAATTACTTGTTGAATGGAATTCTTTTATGAACCTTACAGGTATCACAGAATTTTCCGAAGTACTAAAAAAACATTTTATAGATAGCATAAGTATATTTAGTTATGTAAACCAAAATAGTATAAGTAGTCTTATTGATGTAGGTACAGGTGCAGGCTTTCCCGGATTACCATTAAAAATTGTATGTCCTGAACTTAAGGTTACTTTATTAGATTCTTTGGATAAAAGAATTAAGTTTTTAAATTGTGTAATTGATGAATTGGAGTTACAAAATATTACTGCTATTCACGGAAGAGCTGAAGATTATGCGAGTAATATGGAACATAGGGAATTCTATGATATGGCAGTATCAAGAGCAGTTGCTAATCTATCAACGTTATCAGAATACTGTTTACCATTTGTAAAAAAAGATGGTATCTTTGTATCTTATAAATCAGAAACTCTTGAAGAAGAAGTAATAAATGCAACTAATGCTATTCAGATATTAGGCGGAAGAATTATGAATAAATATTCTTTCTATTTACCGGGTACGGATATATATAGAACATTATGTTTTATTGAAAAGGTTGATTCTACACCTGATAAGTATCCTAGGAAAGCAGGACTACCGTCAAAGAAACCATTATAAACTTACCATATTGTATAGGGGGGAATATTATATGGAATCTGCACTTAAAAATATGTATATAGAATTATTGGAAGAAAAAAAGCAATATGAAGATGCTATAAACAATAACAATAATACTATCCAAGAGATAACGGCTTATCTTAATACTGTTTTAACGGAAGAAAATAAATCTTTAAGTGTTTTTAGTCCAAGAAATCCCATTAATCTTTATGGTGAAAGAATTAAAGAAAATAAAGAAGAAATTGATAAACTTGAAAGTAATAATAGAGATTTATATAAGAAGCTAAATAAGATAGATAATAGATTAGATGAATTAAAGATAATATTAAAAAAGCAAAATATATCTTTAAATGATATTATTAGTGATGAAAAAGTAAATACTTTTGATATTATTAAAGAATTTAATGCAACTAAAGAAATAAATGAAAATGATAATAATGTAATTACTATTTCTAGCGAAATCAACAGATTAAAAGAAATTGAAATTCAGGAATGTGAAAGACAGCGTATTGCAAGAGAACTTCATGATACGACAATTCAAAACTTAACACATTCCATCCATACGGTAGAGTTAGCAACAAAATATATTGATATTGATATAATACGTACAAAATTGGAATTGCAGACAGTTATTAAGTCAATTAGAAAATCTATTGATGAATTAAGAAGTGTAATTTATGATTTGCGACCAATGACATTAGATGATATGGGTTTTATTCCTCTTATAAAACATTTGGAAAATGAAATCTCTGAAAAAACATCTATGCAGCTCTCTTTTGTAATAGATGAAAATATAACTATTAAGAATAAAACAGTAGCAATAACAATATATAGAATAATTAAAGAAGCTTGTTATAATGCTGTAAAGCATTCTGGAGGAACCGCTTTAGATGTATCTTTGAAACTTGATAATAGTAAGTTAGTGATAGATATTACTGATAATGGTAAAGGATTAGAAAATATTCAGTTTGATAATAAAGATAATCATTATGGAATATCTATAATGAAAGAAAGAGTTAGTATTATTAAAGGTAATATTGAATTTGTAGATAATATAAAAGGGACAAAAATAATTATAGAAATACCGGAATATGTACTTAATGAAGGTGATTGTTAGAAAGGTACGATAATGATTAATGTAATGTTAACCGATGATCATGAAATGATAAGGGAGGGAATTAAGGCTTTAATAGAATTTGACAGTAAAATTCATGTTGTTTTACAGGCAAATTCTGCAAAAGATTGTATCAGTAAGTTAGAAAAGAAAGATAAACAGATCGATGTTTTACTTTTGGATATTAATATGCCGGATAAAAGTGGATTAGAATTAATTCCTGAAATTAAAAAAATAAATAAGAAAATTAAAATTCTATTACTAACAGTACATAAAGAAATAGAATATTTAATAGAAGCTTTAGATAAAGGGGTTAATGGTTATATATTAAAAGATTCGCCATCTTCGGAATTAATAAAAGCAATTAATAT
>JAZNGM010000036.1:0-7561 GCA_045576455.1 Lachnospiraceae bacterium
TTTCGATGCTCAATTTCTTCCTGAATTTTCTTTACATCTGACTCGGTCATTTTTTCATGCAACATATTGACTCCTCTTTCTCACAACCATGTGATAAGAAATGCCGCCTCCCCTCAGGGAAGCGGCCTCTTTTACATATTCACTAATTAGATTAAGCTTGCAGCTGCTTCATCAACAACTACAACTACGTTTGGGTGCATCTGTAAGATAGAAGCTGGAACCTGTGGTGTTACTGGTCCGAAGAAAGCTTTTTTAACGATTTCAGCTTTGTCAGCACCACTTACGATTACGAGAATCATTTTAGCCTGCATAATTGTATTGATACCCATTGTGTAAGCCTGTGTTGGAACATCTTCTACTTTTTCGAAGAATCTCTTGTTAGCCTGAATTGTGCTTTCCTGTAAATCTACGCAATGTGTTTCTTTTACGAATTCATCAGCTGGTTCATTAAATCCGATATGTCCGTTATGTCCGAGTCCTAAAAGCTGGAGATCCACCTTGCCCATACTCTTTATCAGTGCTGCATATCTTGCACATTCTTTATCGGCATCAGGTTCCATTCCATCAGGAAGGTTTGTATTCTCCGGTTTTATATTTACATGGTCAAAAAGATTATCGTGCATAAAGTAATAATAACTCTGGTCATTCTCCTTCGTTATGCCCTTGTATTCATCAAGGTTCACTGTCTTAACTTCTGAGAAATCCAAATCACCATTGTTATACCATTCAACAAGATTCTTGTATGTACCAATTGGTGTTGAGCCGGTTGCAAGTCCAAGCACACAGTCAGGTTTTGAAATAATCTGTGCCGCAATCACGCTTGCTGCTCTTCTGCTCATTTCTGCATAATCTTTTGCTCTAACAATTTTCATTTTGTCCTCCTTTTTGTGATGTCAATGTATACTTCATCACATCACTGCAAGAAATATTTTAAAACGGTTAAATAAAAAACGCAATAAATTTCTGCGATTATTGCGTTTCTATTTTTAAGGCGTATATTCATTTAATTCATTTATTTATTGCTTGTAATTATTTTGTAGCTATATTTATTTGCTTTGCTTATTTGTCTTGTTTATTTGCTTGTACTTTTTTATTAATGTACTGCTCTACCACCAAAACAGGATTTGCATCATCAATCCAGTAATCCGGCATAAAGCCTTTGCCTTCTTCAAACTTTTCATGATAAAACAGTCTGTGCCCATAACTAAAAATAATCTTGGAATTCGGCAATTGAAACAGCGCGCAATTTCCGAAAGTACCACAGCCATAAGAAGCCGAACCGACGCAGACCGCATTCTTAAGGTAAAAGGCCGGTGAAATACCCATCTCCGCAGAGGACGCAGATTCCTTATTCATTACAACATATAAGTCTCCGTCATAATCCGCATACACATTTTCATCCGGATAGTAGTATTCATATTTTTTTACATCCCCCGTAATATCTTCAGGAAACGGCAAATGCGCTCCTATAAATCCGTTTTCACCACTTTTGCACAAACCCTCGTAAAATTTTTCAGGATAACGGGAAGAACCGCCGCCATTACCCGCCAGATTCAATATCACGGCATCCCTTTTTGCACAAGTAAGACCATCCTGATAATATTCTTCCAGTAACGCTTCATCATTCCACGGCATGCCATAAGAAGCATGGTTTACAATACAGTATCCGTCCTTCTTAATGAGCCGCTCTTCGCCGCTCTGCTCTGCCGAATCGGATAATATCCTGTGCGCCTTTATTTTCTTGTTGCATAAAGTAAGTTCTGTTACTGTCTCTAACGAATACTTTCCAAGCAAAAAGTACGCATCGTTTATGTTACTTCCGTCTCCTACATATATAGTCGGCATTAATAATCCCTGCACGTCTTTTTCAGAAAGCCGCCGGCCCTTGCTAAAACCATCTGTTTCTTTAACCACTTCATAGCCGTCATTCACCTTACTAAGAACAATATCCGTAACGTAGGCAAAATATTTTTTACGGAAAAATACGGACCTCCCGCAGGTATACAATTCAAAATGGCTGTCAACTATATACTTATTTAATTCTGTAAAAAGTATATGGCACAATTTCCGGTTTGTAATTCTTCCCGGCCACCATTTGATTTTATTTGTAACGCTTTTCTGTATTTTTTCACAATTTTCATCTGTAAAAAAATAATCGTACCCACAATAGCTTCGTTTCAGGCAATTAAAGAAATCCTGCACATCAGCTATGGCATTTTTCTTTGTAACCTTCCGCAACACCGCAGCAGTTTCGCCGGCCTGTTGTTTTTGTTCATACGGTACATGACACCTTTTTACGCTCTCTGCCGTTTCTTTCGGATACCGCCTTTCTCCGTAATTTATGTATATTTCTTCAAATCTGCTACGTTCCATTTTTACTCCTTTTTGAATCCGCCCATCGGATACCCGCAATTACTAATTCCCGGTGCTTCTATTTCCCGGTGCTTCTAATAATTGTAGGCTGTATTAAATACACAGTTGATGTTTCCTGTTAAATCTGCGTTTGTCGAATTAACACAATCTGCATTAAAATAAAAAGTCCAAACAACGTGTGAATACGGTGCAATAACTGCATTCTGCATAACGCCAAAGCCTGCCTCGGCTATTTTTACGTTGTCATTTGAAAAGACAAGATTATTAACATTAATATTATACACGCTTACCGGCAAACCATTGATTACAAAACATTCAGCTACCAAAGTACCATTATCCCAATATATATATCGTGGTCTGATGGTTACCTGATCCACATCAAAATAGTTATTATTTTCATTAAGGAAATAATTGTTCTCCTGCTTTATAGGCTGTGGCGGTTTTTCTATCTGTTGCACAGCGTCTGTTATTGAAGGTCCGCCTTTGGCGCACGCCGTAACCATCAATGCTGTTAATAAACTTAATACCACCATTTTCAACTTTTTCATAATTTTACCTCCATAATATCTATTTCGTATTATGAGGAATAGATGCATATATACTTGAGTTGGTTTTATTTTTTCTACTTTTCGTCTCTATTTTTTCGTTTCAAATACATTTTTCTGAGTTTAATAATAGTAAATATTAGCATAAATAATCCAAGCAGAATGAACAAGATTCCCCCAAATTTATTATCATTTAACAAGGATACCCCAAGCAAAATAATTATGCCTGTTATTGCAATAAATGCCAGAACAATAATTGCAAGCAAAGGATATCTTATTACTTTAGGTACTTTGGAAGATTGGGCTGCCTCTATGCCGCCCTCAATAAATAATTCTAATATGAGTTCAATAATAAATTCCATTTTATTACCCCTTCTAAATATATAGGTGTCACTTTTATTGTTTGGGTTTCCATGGCGGCGGGCAAAGCAACGTTGTTCTTCCTATATCAGGTAATACATCATAAATGGAACAACCCATTTTTTCTTCAAAATATTCTTTGTTCTTAAATGTTATTTCCCAGCCTTTTATGTAAGTTTCCATAATCCCGTACCTGCGGGTTACATCCACAAAACGTTTTTCCAAAATCACAAAACCATAATCCGTTGCCAGTGAATCACATATTTGAATCAATCGGTCATAATCGTCCGCCTCGCAATTAACAATATAGTTTTTTATTGTTTTTTCTTCCTCTGTATCCGGTTCGTATTCAAACTCATCTTTCATCAGCGGATAAGAATGCGTCATACAGATTCTTGCAACTTCATCCCAGCCTTTATCCATCGCATATTTATATCCTTCATATACATGCTTAGGAATATTTACAATTCCTACCCTTCGTCCGATATCATGAAGCATTCCGACAATATACGCCTTATTGGCATCCATTCCGGGTATTTTCTGTGCAATATTTCTTGCCGCAATTCCCACATTAATAGAATGATTTGTCCACGGTCCCGGATTTAATTGTCCTGCAATCTCCAATTCTTTTATAGCCTCTTCTATTGTTGGCAACATAAAAAACTCCTCATTTCTTGCATATTGTATTCATTAATATAAGCATCACAACACAGTCAATTAGCACGATGGCAAGCGTTACATAAGCAAAATAGTATGGTATAACATCCATACCTATTCCCATAACAAAAATCAGTAGCGTTATTACAGACATCCCGGCGCCCACAACTCTACACAGTTTTTTCGCATTATACTTACTTTTTTCTTCTTTAGTTGCTGTATTATATCCTGCAATCAAATTTGCTCCGTGACCGGTAAGCAATACAATACTTATTACTGCAAGAATAGCAAATACAACCCACACGAGTCCGTCCGGTCCGTTGCTAACATCCCTAAGTGTCATTCTCCACCTCCGAAAAAACTATCAATAACAAATATTTGATGCTTTTGACTTGATTTGTTGGTATGGTTTGGCGTATGCCTACCAGTTTTCTTGCGTTTTTGCTTGTTTTATTGGTATGCTCTGCCGAAAGCCTACCAATATTTGGTGCTTTTGACTTGATTTATTGGTATGGTCTGCCGAATGCTTACCAATATTCGCTGCTATTAATTCAATTTATTGGTATGCTCTGGCGTATGCCTACCAGTTTTCTTGCGTTTTTGCTTGATTTATTGGTACGCTCTGGCGTAATCCTACCAATGATATCAAATTATATAAACAGACTATTCATGTGGGTAGCTAACTTCATCTCCCCAGCTTAATACTAGTTCAAAATAACCATCTACGTCCAGCAAGCCATATGACCATAAAAATGCCCTATCTTTTTCACTAAGCTCTTTAAGTTCTTTCCAGCATACATTTTTAATAGATTGTTCTTCTCCTGCTGAAATTTCTGGATCTGTTCCGACAATCGCCTCTTGCTCTTCTGAAACATCTACTAAAAACACATACTCGACACTTCCGTTTTTGCAATGCAATGTATTAAGCGGTCTGTTAATTACACCTATCAATCCACATTCTTCCTTTAATTCTCTTATCGCAGCTTCTTCTGCAGTTTCTCCCGGCTCAATTCCACCACCCGGAAGTTCCCAAATATATCTGTTAAATCGATAGGTCTGAATCATCAAAATTTTTCCGCCCCTTACAACTAAAGCCATACTTCTGTTGCGCACTGATATTTCCCCCAACTTTAATTTATTTATTACTTACAATCACATATGCTTTATCGGTTTCAAATACGCTTGTAACCGTCAGTCCCACATCTTTTATAAAGGTTATTATGTCATCAGGTGTATCCGGAAAAATCTTGACCCGGCGAGTCACCATATCTATGCATGCATTTTGGCTTTTGTCGATAGACAAGCAAAAAATTCCTTCTTCCTTTAACAAGCCGGCTACCTTTGAAATAACCTGTTTTTTATTTTCAAAATGCATCATGGTAAGGGACGAATATATGACATCAAAGGTTTCCGCAAAATGATAATGGTTAAAATCATCACAAATAAAAGAAATGTTTGTATACTCTTTTAGATTTTCCTTTGCCCGCTCAATGGTTTTAGGTGAGATATCTATTCCGGTCAAGTGATTACAATAAGGTGCAACTTTAACTGCTATCCGCCCGGTTCCGATACCGATTTCAAGAATGTTTTTATCCGGAGCAAGTTTTAAGGCTTCTAAAAACTTTTCCCCATCCCATTGGTTCATATATTCCTTAAGTACAGGCGGGTCCCGGAATGGGTCATTATTTTCATCTATTAAAAGATCATAATGGGTAATTACATCCATATTCTTAAACCCTCCTCTGCAATATATAAATTTTCTGCCGATACTAATTGCCGATACTAACTGCCGATACTAATGGTTTCGCCGTCTTTTTATACTACCGGATTCCGTTAGATAAATAAGATTTATTAATTCATCTTCTTTTGACATAAACACAAATCCTGCATTGCTAAATAATTGTATTGATGCAACATTACTTTCGTCTATAGAAACTTCTATTTTTTCGTATTCAAGTTCAAAAATATCATCTTGAATATCTTTAATTATTTTTGTTCCAAATCCCATTCTTTGAAATTCAGGAAATACCAAGATATCCATATACAATAGGTTTTCGTTTTTTTCAAGATGTATTGAACCAACCATTTTGTTATTTTCATACACCTTATAGAAATATACATTAGCAGTAGTAGTAACATAATGAAAATAATTATCACTAATACTTATATACTGTGAAATTTCAGGCATTTGATATATCTTGATAAGCCGGGTAATGTCTGCATCATCTTCAGTTAACATTCTTGTATATCTCAAATTACTCATAATGAACCTCACACGTTCTTAATTCATATAATAAAAAGCGCAAGTTCAGTATTTTCCTATTATGAAAAAACTCACCTATGTACTTCATCTGCACTTGGTGAGTCAATTATACATTATTTTTTTCACATTCGCCATCCTATATGGTGCTTACTCATTAGAACATTCCAACCTAATCTCCATTATCCAAAAATCTTCATCCCACGGTGAGACCTTGTTAATCGAAAAGCCGCATTTTTGATAAATATGAATTGCCACTTTATTTGATTTATGAACCTGCATCTGAATTGTTTTTGCATTTTTTATATAAAGTGATTTATTATTGTTTTTACCGCACCTTCACCATAGCCTTTATTTCTGTAATCATCTGCAATAAATAAATCTGTAAACTCATATGATTTATTCTTTCCACACTCATCCAAGATAACTAATCCTATAGCGTTTTCATCGAGATATATCGCATACGCAAGTGAAGTGTCTCGATATATATACGCATCGGCTAATACTGCATAGGCGTCACCGACAAAATCAGTCTTTTCCCGTTTTAAACCTAGGCATTTATTAAAATTATCCTTTGTGACAGGTTGCAAAGTTATCATTTTTACTATCTCCGCGTCAAATTCTTATTTATCAAATTCCATTAACTCCATACAATTGAACTTCGTTCAATTGTCATCCCTCGCTCCAAAGAGCTCGGTCAATTCTTATTTAGCTTTTTAAATAAAGTTCTTTTTCCAGAGAACTAAAACGCTTTTGTTCATGTTCTTTTATATCAAATAATGGGTTATACAAAACATGTTGCATTACATCGGCATCTTTCAAAATCTCATCTAATGAATCATGAACATTTGATTTGTCGCTATGATTATATATCGCTGTACATATCAAGTTTTTTTCTTCTTCACTAAATATATTTAATGAATCCAAAATATTTCGTGCCATTACTGCTCCTTTATGGGCATGGTCTTGTGAATCCATGTTTGCATAAGAATAAATATCATGCAACATACCTGCTATAACAGCTAGTTCAACATTCTCTTTACGTTTTATAGATAGTAGGGAACATGCTTGTGAGACACCATATAAGTGCAAATAAGCACATCTACGTTCTTCATGGTCTGCCATATTTAATAAGATTTCATCTATTATTTTTCTTACCTTTTCAATTCTATCCATATTGGCTTTCTCCATATTCAATGAAACAAATTCAAAGTTTCTGTTCTACACAAATCAAAAGTTGCAGTGCAAAAGTCATTAGAGGAAACGCAATTATTATTTGATAGTTTAATGCAAAAATATTTTGGATAAAAGGATACGGCATATGCTGGAGAAGGATGTTGGTACAAATGAAAGGAGAGTACCAACA
>JAZNGM010000037.1:0-56165 GCA_045576455.1 Lachnospiraceae bacterium
TTATCTGTTCTTTTGAACAAATCTTTTTCAAGGTTCATTTCCCATTCAAAACACCGTTTTTATGGGCTTTTCGCGTATCGCTTGTTTCTTAAAAATTTAAAACCGTTCACACGCGACTTGCTTATAATAGCAAATACCTTCGTCGATGTCAACGGTTTTTTTCAAAAATTTATAAAACTTTTTTTATGTCTATTAATAATTCTCTTGTCTTACTTCAAAATAGCTTTGTGGATGCTTACAAACCGGGCATTCTTCCGGTGCTTTCTTGCCCATTACAAGGTGTCCGCAATTACGACATTCCCACATGGTCTCCTCGCCTTTTTCAAATACAGTCTGCATCTCTATATTATTAAGCAGTGCTCTGTATCTTTCTTCGTGAGCCTTTTCAATCAAAGCAACACCACGAAACTGCGCTGCCAGTTCTGTAAAGCCTTCTTCTTCCGCATCTTTTGCAAAACGCTCATACATATCCGTCCACTCATAATTCTCGCCTTCTGCTGCATGCAGTAAATTTTCCTTAGTATTACCAAGTTCACCTAATGCCTTAAACCATAATTTAGCATGCTCTTTTTCATTTTCAGCTGTTTTTAAAAATATAGCTGCAAGTTGTTCATAGCCTTCCTTCTTTGCAACAGACGCAAAATAAGTATATTTATTGCGCGCCTGACTTTCGCCTGCAAAAGCCTCCATCAGATTTGCTGCCGTTTTTGTTCCCATCAAGTTTTCTTTTGTCGCTTTTTTGTTTTCCATGTCGTATCCCTCCGTCAAAAATTCATGCTTTTAAAATTTAAAGAAACTTACGAATAAATTACTGTCATACAGAAAATCAGTAAACTTATTCTCTTTTATCATTTCAAGCATTGCTATACTTTTGCCAAATACATTATATTTACTTATTAATATGAAGCACACCCAAACAACAACTACTCCTTCTGCAATTCCGAGCAAAGTTCCCAAAAGTTTATTTACTCCATTTATCAAAGGAAGTTTTGCAAGGAATTTAACTGTCTTCAGCAATACTTTTATCAGTTGCACAAGCATAATAAATACTAATAGGAAAAGAAGTATCAGTAACGCATCATCAAATTCTTCGTCCAACGCATTATCTACTACCAGCATTACCAACGCTAATCCGATAACACCCAGTACTAATGCAATAAATGTGGTAATTTCCCCTACAAGTCCTTTCATATAACCGATAAGTGCAAAAACAACCAATATGGCGATAACTGCATATGTCATATAATTCATTTGTATCCCATCCCTTTCTATTTTAGTTCGATATGATTAATCTCTTCCTTGGTAACTACTGTATATTTCGTGTTTGAAACAGGTATAATCAACAAAACGCCTCCATCTATCGCCCCGTCAAATTTCTCTTTGCCGGAAAATGTATAGATAGCGCATTCATTTCCATTATATATAATGACCCTGTCTTCTCCAAAAACAATATCGCTATATTCCAAATCAAACTTAACCGTTCCCTTTAAACTACCCTTTTTGGAATATATCTTCATATAATAACCATCGTTCTGTGTGTCAACATATACCACACCAATATTATTATCATTGTAATACAGACTCTGTACCTCTGCATCCAATTCTATGGTTGCACCGGGAACCGGTTCTTGTTTACCTTTATATATGAAGAGATGTGAGTCCGATAGCGCAAAGCAGTTTTCATTATCCATATAATATACTCTGGAAACTACCTCCGAGTCATAATTACAATATCCTACAAGATTGTCTTTAAAATTCGCACCGACTGCACCAAAATTGAAAAAATTAACGCAAGAAACATATCCTCTCTCGGCATTATCCAAATCTACCTTAATAAAATCTACCGCAACCAGTTTACCATTATCCGATAACGATAAATCAAAAGGGTATCCCATTATATCCATGGTTGTATGGAAATAACCCACTACTTCTCCATCCATACTATATAAATAAATACAATTTTCAGAATTATTGCCCAAAATAGCTGCTACATACCCACTTTCGGAAACAGCAAACTTTTTAATAGGAAGCGGCGTCATAATTTCTCCCTTTACGCCACTCTTATCCATAACATAAAGAGTATTTCCGTTATAATCTCCAATTGTAACAAATTCGCCGTTCACATTAACAAGAGGTGTTTTCATCTGGTAGGTAATATTCCACCGCTGACTACCTTTTGAATCCGTACAGTTGGCACCATCTATACTGTAAATCAGTATGTCGTTACCATATCGTAATGTTTTAGCTTCTAAAGCAACATCCCATTTAACGGAATTATTCACTTTGTACGTGGTATAGGTTTTTGTATCCGCAGTTATCTTTGCTGCAACAATAATAATCACGACCAGTAAAACAATCAATATAATGCAAATACCTTTTCGTATCTTATGTCTTCTTATTTGTTCTTCATAATCTTTTTTCTTAAATTTCTTTATTTCAACCATCTAAGCCCCCATGTCACGACCTAATAGTATCATCAGTATATCACACAACTATTGCGGAAGTAAAATTTTTTGTCCGTAAAAAATTGCATCACCATTTTCAATTCCGTTAAGGACACATATATCATCTACCATATCCACATTTCCGTAATATCTGCGGCTTATGTCCATAAGTGTGTCACCTTTTTGGATTATATACATAATGTAACCGGTACTGCTTACTTCCTTATTATCATCATTACCATCAATATCCGGCTTTTCATCAACAATAGTGTCCGTCACTGTATCCTCCGGTATAACAATTTCTTCCTTAACTGCCACGTCGTTTCCATCTTCCGGAGTTATTTCTTCACCCGGACTTGTTTCTTCATCCGGTTTGACACTATTTTCCATATCCTGTTTATTTTCATCATCCGGTTGAATGATTGCCGCTACCTCATCGCTCCCTACTTCTTCAACCTTTTGTGTATATATGGTATCCTTATCAGATTCTTCCTTTTTTGTTATATGTATCTCTTTTCCTATTGCAGCTATTTGTTCATCTACAAAATCAGCAACTTTATCAAGCGTTGTCTCAAACCCTAAAAGTTTTTCATAATTGTTTACGCTCGATATTGCCATTACCAGCACTGCAATCACGGCAACCAAGGCAACTGCATAAAATCCTCCGGTCTTTCCTTTTTCATTAACTGTTTTATTTTTCCCCTGGACATCCCGGAAATATCTTACAGTCCTGTCATACTCCTTTATTCCGGCTTCGCTTCCTTTTTGTTCATTAAAATATATTAACAGTTTTTGCATTTCTTCATTTTTATCATAAAACACAAAATATCCGGAACAGGCTCTTCTAAGTTCTTCTCCGCAAATATAAAATCTATCAATACAATTATACTTGTCTATTTCCATAAAAAGATGCTTATCCCATGCTTTATCCTGTAAAATATGCCGCCCTATGTACTCTTCCGTTAATCTTCCCAATTCTCCTTTTACAATTGCCCATCCGATAACTTCCATGTCCGGAAAGTATTCATTTTGTACACGCATATAATATTGCTTTGCTTCTTCGTCAAAAAAGTCCTCTTTCATTACTTCATATTCTTTTTCTCCACAGATAGCCCCGCGTACAAAATAATAGTTCTTTCCTTCCGACTCATACATATAGCCCAAAAGAAGAATCGCTTTTGATTTTTCCGTAACGCAAGCGGAAACCTGATTCAGATAAGTTGCAACATAATCTTCTACATAAATACGATATCCTTCTTGGATTTGACCTATCTGACGTATATTGTTAGGTATTGTAAAACTTGTCTGATTTTGATTAATCATATAGGCACCCCTTCCATATAAGAAAATAACTTTCTTTTGGAAGAAATATAGCATACAGATTTTGTTTTTTTTATCGAAACAGGAACTAAAGTTGCTAAATTCTATCGACAAAATATACAATTAATTTGAAGCAGAATTTGTAACATGAACAATACCTATAACATTACTACACGCTTCTTCAAACACATGCTGATGTGTTACCTCATTAAGCATACCGTCCCATGTAAAATGAAGATGCCCTGCCAACACTTCTTTAAACAAACTGTCTTCTTCATGTATCATATCAACAAGCTGCTGCGTATTTGCATCCGGCCAGTATAAACATTCACTTCCCCACACAAGATTGCGGTCTTGCCACGCTTCCTTGGATTTTTCAAGAAGGCTTTCATCCACTTTCGATTTAAAAGGAACATGAGCCACAAGAATAATCGGTTTTCCGATTTCCACTATTTCCTTTACCCTGTTTACTGCACTTGCTGAAATCTGGCTGGTATTGTTATTAATTCCGACAACACACAATTCATCGAATTCTAACAACATTATTTCTTCATTCCCATCAATATCACAATGCTTAGCTTTTGCTGTCGTTTCATCGATTCCCTCGCAGTAAAACGGCATAAGATCATGATCGGCTCTTACGTACATAACCGGGTGTTTAATTTTTTCAATCCCTTCCCGAAGCTTCTCTATATTAGCCCGGGAAGCAAAATCAATCATGTCTCCGCCGAGCAATACCGCATCACATTCATACGAATTTATCACATCGACATACTGATCCCATAAATCAGCACCGGATACACCCTCTGCACTGGAAAAAAGATTTTTTCTATCATTTACGGTCACTGTATTTTCTTCACTAACTTCATCATTTTCAACGATTATATGTAAATCCGCAATATACAAAAAGCGGTAATCTCTCGCAATTTCAGGTAATACTAATTGTATTTCTTCCGTCTGAATATTCGAGGCTTCAAAAACAGAAACTGTGTCTTTTTTTCCGCACCCTATCAACGTCAGTGTTAATAAGATAAATATTATTTTTTTCAAAGCTCTTGGTATCATCGTCATCATTACCCCTTAGGAACAAAGAATTCCCAGACGGCAGAATCCTGCCGCATCCGGGAACTCACTATAAATACGTTTATTAATTAGTAGATAAACTTATAAATTGTCGTTGTATCATAATTCTTATCCGGACCAAAGAAGCAGGATGGGAACTCCGGCTTATTGGCAGAATCCGGGAAATACTGTGTTTCAAGACAAAGTGCAGATCTCTTTACATATTCCACATCATCTTTTCCTTTATGAGGAATAATGGAATTACCTGCATAGAACTGAACTCCCGGTAAATCTGTATACACTTCCATACTACGGTATGCAACTTCATCATCAACTCTGGCAATCAAACGGATTTTTCCATCATAATCATCCAGTACCCAGTTCTGATCATAACCACCACCTATTTTAAGCGGTAAGAAATCGGCATCAATCTCATCACCAATTCTCTTTGCCGTCGTAAAATCCATTGGCGTATCTTTTACCGGAAGAATCTTTCCTGTCGGGATAGAACCCGGTCCTACTTCCGTATAATTGCTGGCATTAATCCATAACTTCTCATCAAGGATTGTTCCTGCATCATGTCCTCTTAAATTAAAATATGTATGATTTGTAAGGTTAATTACGGTTTCCTTATCACTTTCTGCATGGTAAACCAATTTTAATTCATCATCATCCGTAAGACTGTAGGTTACACTGGCTGTAATATTTCCGGGAAAGCCCATTTCTCCGTCTTCCATCTTTACGGTAAAGGTAACTTCATCTCCGTTAACCGCCCCATCCCATACTCTTTTATGAAAACCGGCTCTTATATCACTGTGCAGATTGTTCGGTCCGTCATTTACCGGAAGCTTATAGGTAGTACCATTTAATGTAAACTCAGCATTTCCTATTCTGTTTGCACTCGGTCCAATGGTCGCACCAAAAAAACAACCGTTCATAAAATACTTTTCAAGATTATCATATCCCGTAACAATATCTGTTAATTCACCTTTTTTATTAGGAACATACAAACGCACAAGAATGGCACCGTAATTCATCACCTGGGCCTTCATTCCTCTTTTATTTGTCAGTGTATAAAGAGTTACTTCCTTACCTTCCTTAGTAACTCCAAATTTTTCCTGTTGAACTGCCATAGTATTATCTCCTTATAATTCTGTTCTTCCTTCCAATGCCCGTAAAAGAGTAACTTCATCAATATATTCAAGGTCGCCGCCTACTGGCACACCACTGGCTATTCTTGTTACCCTGACACCGGTCGGCTTTATCAATTTACTTATGTACATTGCTGTCGTTTCGCCTTCCAAGCTGGAATTCGTTGCTATAATAACCTCATCTACATCCTGTTCAAGTCTTACCATAAGCTCTTTAAGGCGGATATCATTAGGACCTATACCGAGCATGGGTGATATGGCACCATGCAACACATGGTACACCCCTTCATATCTTCCGGTCTTTTCGTATGCTGCAAGATCTCTCGTATTCTCCACAACCATAATCAACTTATGATTCCGGCTTGCATTGGCACATACCGGGCACTCTTCCTGATCGGTAAGTGTATAACAGGTTTTACAGTAACGGACATTTTTCTTGGCATCGACAATTGCTTTCGTAAAACGTTCTACCCGTTCCTCAGACATATTCAAAAAATGAAATGCCAGCCTTTGCGCGGACTTCGTTCCTATTCCGGGTAAAGCAGCAAGCTCATCAATTAATTTGTTAATATGTCCACTATACATATTCATTAGAACGGAAATCCTCCTAAACCACCTGTCATACTATTCATAGCTGCTGCACCGGCATCTTCTGCCATACGTAATGCTTCATTAGTAGCTGCCATAATAAGATCCTGAAGCATTTCAATATCGTCCGGATCTACTACTTCCTCTGATAATACAACTTTGGTTACTTCCTTCTTACCTGTCACGGTAACTTCAACCGCTCCACCGCCGGCCTTTGCCGTAAATTCCTTCGTTTCAAGCTCTTTTTGGCTTTCTTCCATTTGACGCTGCATTCTCTGTGCCTGCTTCATCAAATTATTCATGTTACCGGGCATTCCTCCCGGAAAACCTCCACGCTTAGCCATATTTACTCCTCCTACTCTATTTCTATTTCCATATTAATTATATCGGAAAGATTAACGTATGTGTAATCAAAATCTTCCTTATTCCGTATGCTTTCAATAACAACGGTTGTTTCTTTGCCGGTCACATCACCAATCAGATACTCTAACTGTTGTTTATGTTCCGGATGCATGGCAAAATAATCATATGCCGGTCCATCCTCTAACACAATCATTATCTTATCATCTTTTGCCAATGTTGTGTTTGCTTTAGCAAGATGACTTTTCATAGGCTGCAAAGCACGTGACACAATTTTCTGCCAGTTTGCCACTATTTGGACCACTTCCTCGGGAAGTGCCCTGTCAAGCTTAGGTCTTTCCTTGGACTTAACTGATGTTTCACTACTTTGTGCAGGCATAATTACCGGTGCTGCCATAACACCATTTTCTATCTTCTGTTCAATATCCCGTATTCTGTCAAGAATGCTGTCATCCCTTTGTTCCATGGAAGGCTTGCACAGTTTTATCAGCGCGACTTCTATTAAAATACGTTTTCCGGTTGCATAACGGAGCTTCCCTGATAAATCAGCAAATATTCTTATATATCGCATGATAGTCTCAGCATCTACAAGCTGCGCTTCTTCCATAAGCCGTGCAAGATTCTCTGATGACATATCGATGATACCTTCAACAGATTCTGACGTATTTGCCAAAAGCAAATTTCTTAAATACCAGGTAAAGTCATTAACAAACTGAGTTAACTCCCGGCCTTGCATAACAATTTCATCCAGCAATTCAATACATGCTTTTACATCTGTTTCAATAACCGCACGGAGTAATCTGCTGAAAACTTCCGTATCGACCGCTCCCAAAACATTCAGCACGTTATCATATGTCAGAAAATCCCCATAATGAAAAGCAAGACACTGATCCAACAAACTCAACGCATCTCTCATGGAGCCGTCTGCTGTTTTAGCAATATACGCAAGTGCTTTATCTTCAACCTTATTTCCCTCCGCATCCATTAATTCACGCATGCGGTTTGAAATAGTTTCTATAGAAATACGTTTAAAATCATATCTCTGGCAACGGGATAATATGGTAATCGGTATTTTATGGGCTTCTGTTGTTGCCAAAATAAAAATAACATAGGAAGGTGGTTCTTCCAGCGTTTTAAGTAATGCATTAAACGCTCCTATGGACAACATATGAACCTCGTCAATAATATAAACCTTATATTTTCCTTCCGCCGGTGAATATGCAACTTCATCCACTATTTCCCTGATATTATCTACACCGTTGTTGCTGGCAGCATCTATCTCTATAACATTCATACTTGCACCGCTTGCTATTGCACGGCAAGTAGCACATTCTTCGCAGGGATTACCATCCTTTGGATTCTCACAATTGACAGCCTTAGCCAGTATCTTTGCTATCGTAGTCTTACCGGTTCCTCTTGTACCGCAAAAAAGATAGGCATGACCTATCCTTTCTGCCCGTATTTGATTTTTAAGTGTTGTAACAATGTGATCCTGTCCTTTAACATCCTCAAAAGTTGAAGGACGGAACTTCCTGTACAAAGCCATGTAAGACATGTGCTTTCTCTCCCATCAAAACAATTCTGTAAATTAATCACCAAAGCTGATGCCCAGCATTTTTGCTTCCTTAATAATAGTAGCATCCGGTTCAATATATTTTAATTTACCGGCCACATCCTCAAGCGGTACTTTTACCACTTCACGGTTTCTATATCCTACCATAAATCCGTACTCACCTTCAAGAATCAGTTTGCCTGCTTCTGAACCTAACCTTGAGGCAAATACCCTGTCATACGGACAAGGACTTCCGCCTCTCTGCGTATGTCCCGGCACGGTAACCCTGACTTCCATTCCGGTTTCTTTCTGAATCTTATCAGCTACTTCATAAGAAACACTCGGATATTTATAGTTCTTCATCTTATCTTTGTATTCTTTTTTACTTAATTCAGCATCTTCCTTAGAAATAGCACCCTCCGCAACCGCAAGAATTGTAAATCTGCTGCCACGTTCAGCACGCTTTCTGATTGCTTCCTCTACCTTCTTAATATCATACGGTATTTCCGGAATAAGAATAATATCTGCACCACCTGCCATACCGGCATTTAACGTAAGCCATCCCACTTTATGTCCCATTACTTCAACAATGAAAACTCTTCCGTGAGAAGCTGCCGTTGTATGAATACAATCTATAGCATCCGTAGCTATATTTACCGCACTTTGGAAACCAAAAGTCATATCGGTTCCCCAAAGGTCATTATCAATGGTCTTGGGAAGTGTAATTACATTCAAACCTTCCGTCCTAAGCAGATTAGCCGTCTTATGTGTTCCGTTACCACCCAGAATAACCAGACAATCCAACTGAAGCTTATAATAATTCTGCTTCATTGCTTCCACTTTATCCAGTCCGTTTTCATCCGGTTCCCTTATTGTCTTAAACGGTGTTCTCGAACTTCCCAAAATAGTACCGCCTTTTGTAAGAATTCCCGAAAAATCCGAACTATGAAGCATTTTAAAATTTCCGTAGATGAGTCCTTTGTATCCATCCAAAAAACCATAAATCTCAACTTCATCCGAACAATTCATAACTGTTTTAACCACGCCACGCATAGCTGCATTTAATGCCTGACAGTCACCGCCACTTGTTAACATTCCGATTCTTTTCATTGACATCACGCTCCCATCTTCTGTTTTTCTTTTGTATAAAAAAGTATCTGTTATAAATGAGATAATTATGTTAATAATTATATAATATTTTGTCACTCTTCACAACAAAAAATGAATAGCAAATATCATTCTTGACTGAATTAATTCTGATATATATAATATAACATGTTTTCAATATATTATAATGGAGATGTACCCAAGTGGTTGAAGGGTCCGCACTCGAAATGCGGTAGGTCGGGCAACCGGCGCAAGGGTTCAAATCCCTTCATCTCCGCGCAAACTTTTTATTTATTTATGAAGCTGCTTTGGATTGTATCCTAAGCAGCTTTTTATATTAATTATGAAGATTTTGTTAAT
The DNA here is from genome assembly GCA_045576455.1 of Lachnospiraceae bacterium. GTDB lineage: Bacteria > Bacillota > Clostridia > Lachnospirales > Lachnospiraceae > RGIG4034. Next base: position 9,945 of record JAZNGM010000037.1, read on the forward strand.
ATTTGCAATTTCTATTGACTATACAGCAAAGCAATATTAAAATAATTAACAGTGTTAAATATTAACAATGTTAACTTTTTGCAAGCACTACATGAGGGAGAATATATGAATAAAAGAAATCAGGAATATCTATCTATTATGCATAAGCTGCATAGGCGTAATCTTTCCGAACTCACTCCATTACTTACCAAAGCGGAATTTTTTACCCTGGGATGTATTGAAGGCGAAAGCGAACATAATAACGCTGACAGCATAAGTGTAACATGTATTGTGAAAGCTCTTCACGAACATTCTTCCGCCGTCTCGCGCACATTGAGCGGTTTGGAGGACAAAAACTACATAAAACGTTTCGCTGATTCCAAAGACCGGAGAAATACCCTGGTTTCCATTACCAAAGAAGGGCATGAAGCTTTACAGGAAACCAAGCAATCATTAAACGCATATACCGACGCCGTTATATTGAAATACGGTTATGATAAAATGGATTCTCTTCTAAACGCCCTCAACGAATTTAATGAAATAGCAGAAAAAGAATTTGAAGAAAGGAAAAGGATGATATCAAATGAAAAAAATAATAGGTAACATGGTTCCTTATTGGAAATCCATCATCGTTATTATGGTGCTGTTATTCCTTCAGGCATGGTGTGATTTATCGCTACCGCAATACACCTCCGATATAATTGACGTTGGTATCCAACATAACGGTATCCAACATATTTTACCTGAAAAAATGACAAAAGAAGAATACAAAGCACTTACCCTTTTTATGACGGAAAGCGAAGTAAGTGAGTTTTCCGTTTTATATAAGGAAACGGAAAGCTGTTTTGAACGGACTATAGATTCTGAAAAGGCATTAGCAGAATCTGATGAAACATTTCTTGTACCTGTTCTTATGCGCTACCAGATTATGTCTCTTACCGGTGCACCGGAGGCAAACGGAGGAGTAACCGTTACTACAGATGCCCCCCTGTCCATTGAAGCCATACGTGACGAATTAGTTAAGACAATGGATACCATGGGAACCGGTATGCTTAAGTCCCGTGGTATTGCATATGCCATCCAATGTAATAAAGACGCCGGCGTCAACATGGGTAAAATCCAGACTAATTACCTCATTGTAGCCGGAATTAAAATGTTAGCACTTGCACTTCTTATGGGTGCCCTTGCAATATCCATAAGCTACTTTGCCTCCAAAGTCGGTTCCGGTATCGGACGTGATTTAAGGGCACGTACTTTTAAAAATGTAGTAGCTTTTTCAAATGCAGAAATTGATAAATTCTCCACCGCATCGTTAATTACCAGAAGTACAAACGATATACAACAAATACAGATGATTTCCGTTATGCTTCTTAGAATGATTATGTATGCACCTATTGTAGGTATTGGCGGAATTATCAAAGTGTATAACACCAAATCCGGTATGGGCTGGATTATTGCACTGGCAGTTGTGGTCATAATGACTTTTGTCGGAAGCCTAATGATGATTACAATGCCTAAGTTCAAATTAATGCAGAAACTGGTCGACCGTGTCAACCTTGTATCGAGAGAAATTCTTACCGGACTTCCCGTAATCCGCGCTTTCAGTCGTGAGAAAGAGGAAGAGAAGCGATTCGACGAAGCTAACAGCAACTTAACGAAAACCATGCTTTTTACAAACCGTATTATGAACTTCATGCCATCCGGTATGATGATATTAATGAACGGATTAAGCGTATTTATTATATGGGTATCGGCACATAAGATTGATGCCGGCACCATGCAGGTCGGTGCAATGACCGCCTTCATCTCCTATGCCATGATGATTGTGTCTTCTTTCCTTATGCTGACAATGATATCTGTCATGCTGCCACGTGCTATGGTTTCCGCAAACCGTATAGATGAAGTTCTTAAAACCCAGACGAGTATCACGGAACCAGAAAATCCGAAACATATCACCGAGTACGCAGGCCGCATCGACTTTAACCATGTTAATTTCCGCTATCCGGAAGCAGAAGAAGATGTTTTATCAGACATTCACTTTACTGCTCTTCCCGGACAGACTACTGCAATTATCGGTAGTACCGGTTGCGGAAAATCAACACTCGTTAACCTCATACCAAGATTGTATGACGTAACAGGCGGCTCCATAACGATGGACGGTATCGATATACGTGAACTGTCTCTTGAAAATCTTCGTGATAAGATGGGCTTTGTTCCGCAAAAAGGTGTCTTGTTTAGCGGAACCATTGCTTCCAATCTCCGTTTCGGTAACAAAGAAGCAAGTGATGAAGAAATAGCCGCTGCCGCAAGTATTGCACAGGCAACCGAATTTATTGATGAAAAACCTGACAAATATGAAAGTCATATTGCCCAAGGCGGAACTAACGTATCCGGCGGTCAGAAACAACGTCTTTCCATTGCACGGGCAATTGCAAAAAAAGCAAAACTGTTTATATTTGACGACAGCTTTTCTGCTCTCGACTTAAAAACCGATGCCGCACTCAGAAAAGCTCTCAACGAAAATGTTAAAGATGCAACCGTTATTATCGTTGCCCAAAGAGTAAGTACTATTTTACATGCAGACCAGATACTTGTTCTCGAAGATGGAAAAATAGTAGGCAAAGGAACACACGAAGAATTATTAAAATCCTGCGAAGTATATGAACAGATTGCAAAATCCCAGTTATCCGCAAAAGAACTGGGCATAGAGAAGGAGGCGTAATTATGAGTGAAAATACCAAAAAACCTTCAGGTTCACCCTCATTCGAAAGACCTTCAGGTCCTCCTCCCGGAAGAAGAGGTCCCCGTCCCGGAGGTCCTATGGCTCCCGGCGAAAAACCAAAGAACCTAAAGAAATCATTAAAAGCAATACTAAAATACATTGCCGGATATAAAATTGCATTATTCATTGTTGCCGTCTTTGCTGCAAGTTCAACTATTTTCGGCGTAATCAGTCCTAAAATAATGGGTAAAGCAACAACTGCCCTTGCGGAAGGCCTTATGCGTAAGATTGGCGGTGTTGGCGGAATTGATTTTGGCTTTATCGGAAAAATACTTATATTTGTTATGCTCCTTTACGTGGTAAGTTCGCTTTTTACCTTTATCCAGGGATTTATCATGACAACCGTAACGCAGAGAATTTGTTACCGGCTTAGAAAAGATATTTCGGAAAAAATAAACCGTATGCCTATGAAGTATTTTGAAAGCAAAACACACGGTGAAGTTCTTTCCCGCATTACCAACGACGTAGATACCATGGGAATGGGACTCAATCAGAGTATTACCACCATTATTACTTCTTTTGCAACGCTTATAGGTGTACTAGTGATGATGCTTTCCATTTCACCGCTCATGACCATAATAGCACTTGCCATTTTACCGATATCCATATTCCTGGTTTCCTTTGTGGTTAAAAAATCACATAAGCACTTCAAAACTCAACAGGAATATCTCGGACACATTAATGGTCAGGTAGAAGAAGTATACAGTGGCCATAACATTATTAAGACATTTAATAAAGAAAAAGAAACGATTGAAGAATTTGACAAGACCAATAATGTTCTATATGAATCTGCATGGAAATCGCAGTTCATTTCCGGACTTATGCACCCTATTATGACATTTGTCGGAAATCTTTCCTATGCATCCGTGGCTCTTGTCGGTGCACTCCTTGCTATCCGCAACGTAATAACTATCGGTGATATACAGGCATTTATCCAATATGTGCGTAACTTTACTCAACCGGTACAGCAGATAACACAGGTCATTAATCAGGTGCAATCCATGGCGGCTGCTTCCGAGCGAGTTTTTGAATTCCTTAATGAAGAGGAAGAAGACCAGTATACAGAAAACGCTGCAAGCATTCAAAATATACAGGGTGCTGTAGATTTTAAAAATGTTCACTTTGGTTATAATCCGGAACAGATTATTATTAATGACTTCAGTGCTTCCATTAATCCCGGCCAGAAGATTGCTATCGTTGGCCCTACCGGTGCAGGAAAAACTACCATGGTTAAGCTTCTGATGCGTTTCTATGATGTTAACTCCGGAGAAATTCTCTTAGACGGTGTCAATCTCAAAAATTACAACCGCTGCGAGTTGCGGGAAGCTTTTGGAATGGTTCTTCAAGACACCTGGTTATTCAAAGGCACCATAATGGAAAATATCCGTTACGGACGCCTGGATGCAACGGATGAAGAAGTCATTGCAGCCGCAAAAGCAGCACATGCACACCACTTCATTAAAACTTTGCCGGGTGGCTATAACATGGAGCTGAACGAAGACGCTACCAATGTTTCACAGGGACAAAAACAGCTTTTAACCATTGCAAGAGCTATCTTGGCAGACAACAAGGTTCTTATTCTTGACGAAGCAACATCATCGGTCGATACAAGAACAGAAATACAGATACAAAAAGCTATGGACAATCTGATGAAGGGCAGAACAAGCTTTGTTATTGCACACAGACTCTCCACTATCAAAGATGCGGATATCATTTTGGTAATGAAAGACGGAGATATAATTGAACAGGGAAATCACGAACAGCTTATTGCTAAAAACGGTTTCTACGCAGAGCTTTACAATTCACAGTTTGATGATGTGGTAGCATAATAATCTTCAACTTAAACAAATATGCCGATGACGGGACATAAACTACGACGCCCTGTCATCGGCTATTATTTTACTTATTATGTGTTGCAACAAAAGAAATAAAATCCATCTCATTAACCGGCTTGGAATAATAGTATCCCTGCATATAATCCACTCCCAGCATGGTCAGTTTGTTAAGCTGTGCAACCGTTTCTACTCCCTCTGCAACAATCTTCACTCCCAACTGCAAGAGCATATTTACTATATTTTCCAAAATCACTAATGCTTTCTCGCCATTCTCTTCAAAACAAGGCCAGATAAGACTTTTATCAATTTTTACCAAGTCATAGTTAACCGCTACCATCTGAGATAGATTTGAATAACCTGTTCCAAAATCATCCATGGAAAAACTGCATCCCATTCCACGGAGTTTATTCATGTTTTTCTTTAACATATCACCGGATTCTATGGCCGCTGTCTCAGTAATTTCCAAATTGATAAAAGAAGGAGAAATTTTATACTTCTTCATAATAGATTGAAGTTGCGCCGGTAACATATAATCTATACATTGTATTCCTGACAAATTCACTTCAATATATTTTATGCCAAACCCCTGCAAATCATTTTCCTTCGCAAAACGGCATACTTTTTCAAATACCAGTTCTCCCAGCTTCATGATCATACCACGCTTTTCCGCAATCGGAATAAATTCATCCGGAGAGATGAAACCAAGCGTTGTTGTATCCCTAAGTCTGACCAATGCCTCTGCTGAAACGAATGCTTTATCTGCCACAGAGTAAATTGGCTGATATACAACATCCAGCTTATCATTTTGCACAGCATCCTTTACAATCTCTTCTATCATGTTATATCTTCTTTTTCTTTTAATATAATCTTCATTGATAGAATGAATAAACTGATTTTCAAACACCTGCTGCTCTGCCATATAATTCAAAGTATCATAAATTTCATCCGTACTTACGGCATACTTCGGACACGCAACAACATTTGCAAAAGCCGTTACCGTAATACTGTTATCCCCGATATCCCAGGATTCTTTGAAACGGTTTTCCAAAGCCATTAATTGTGTTATCAGTTCATTTTCATTTGACTTTAAAATAACGGTAAGGCCATTGCTACGTACATAAAATACCCGGGTATTACTGCAAGTTGCAATCTGTTTTGCGATTTCTTTTAACAGCTTGATTCCATATTCATGTCCGAAACTATTATTGACCGTTTTCATATCGCTTATTATATATTCCACAACATAAAATGGCTTACCTGACTCTACAACATCTGAAAGCATTAAATGAAAAGCTCTCTTATTAAAGCATTGGGTTTCTGCATCAATATGTTCCTTCGGGTTTTCAAAAGACAGGTAAATGAAAAAGATCATCAATATCGAAAACAATCCGGACAATAAATATCTTGGAAACAAAAACTGTATTATCGCTGCAATAACCCATACTGTTGCACCCAAAGAAATGGCCAATGTTTTATCCGGACTTATCGTTTTTCTATATTTAATCAAATCGACAAAGATAAACAAAATATAGAACACTATAGACGCATATACCGTTGTCGCCATTATCCCGTAAGAATAGACCGTAACTCCGTCATTGTAATATTTTAATTCCCCGAATACCACCAACACCATTGCTACAGCAAACGGTATCAATCGTATTATGGTGTGTATCAGATTATGCCTTTTCTGATTCTTTCCTAATGCGGAAACATAAAAATACAGCGACATTATACAACAATCCAAAGACCCGATAAATATCTGATGCGCAAAGCGGTTAATAAAAGCCGGCACTTCATCCATGTGTGTAATGGTATATACGGTTGCAATATCCGCCACGAGATTTATGGAAGCGAAAAGCATCATCCACGAAAAAAACTTTGTAGAATAAAGCGGAATCTTTCTGTATTTTACATAGTCATATATTATTACAATAAGAAACAATATGGCTGCTATCTGAAATCTGGAATTAAGTCCAAACATATCTTTTCTCCTATTAAATGAAATCAAACAACTGTTACTGTAATTTACTTAATAATATAATACATTTTTTATTATTACTACAACAATTTATATCAAAAAACGTACACTTTCTTCATTGATTACCGGCATTGTTTTTACTATAATAAGATATACGATTAATTACTTATGGAGGGAATTATGAAAGAAAACAAAAGAAAACCGTATGTCTTTATAGCTAACATCCTGCTGGTCATGATCGCAACTGTTGCCAGTATCTTCATGTTGGTTTCCGTAGTAACCAAACAGTCCTTGACTAATAAGTTAAGCGAAAAAATAATGGACTTAGTGCCAATATACAGTGAAGATGCTACCGACAGCGAAAGTATAAGTGAAAAAGTCTATGAACTGGTAGATAGTAACCTTGATGCAAAATTAGATACCGTACTCGGCGAATTTGCTTCTTATGTGAATGTTACTTTGGACGATATTGAAGGATTTTTAAAAGCCGGAAAATTCGAAAATGTGGTTAAAGATATATTAGATACATATATTGATGACTTTTATAACAAAACAAACAATTCAGCAGATACTTACAAAAAAATACTGAATTTCTTTAACAATAACAAGAAATCTCTTGCCAATCATATTAACGTAGATAATGAACTTATCCGCGACAAAGTAGTAGATATTATTATGGAAGAAGTTAATTCTGATAACTTTTTCCCTGATGACGACATAAGTATCAATTCATTTGTAGACAGCAAGACCTTATCCTTGGTGAGTGATTATCTTGCAACAAAAATGCAATTGCTCTTTGCCGGAATAGTTGTTATTACATTACTCCTTCTGTTTACCTTTAACAGAAAGAGAATCGCTTCCCTCTTTATAAATTATGGCGTTTTATCACTGTTGGTTGGTATTTTCATGTTTGCTATTCACTTCATTATTGATTTTGCAGTAAACAAAATATTAGACGGACAGAATGCCGAAATAGACAATATATTAAGAACTATTTTAGAACCGTTAACATCCGCTTTCCTGTTATTAGGTATTGTTTTATCTATCGTTGGTTTTGTTCAAATTATTTTAACTGCAGTTCTTGAAAAAGTATTCAAATCAAAGCAGGCAGCCAAGGAAGAAATAACCTCAAATGATTTGATTGACAACGATGTAAATATGAATTAGAATAAGAAAATGTCAGCTGTGCTTTTAATGAAGCTTTGGTAGCTGCCCTCTATAAGTGGCGTTGACATTCGGGTCTTACGCGACGTGTGCCTACGAACCGTGTCAGGTCGGGAACGAAGCAGCACTAAGAAGGATTTCACGGGTGCCGTAAGGTCACCTGGGTAGAGTTAACTGTAGAGGTAACGTGCCAGAGTTTCATTAAAAGTACAGCTGATTTTTATTCTCTATTCTCTTTTTCTTCCTTTTCCTTTTTATTTCTTTCACGCAATTCTTTAAAGAAATCCGTTAACATATCAGAACATTCTTTTTCCATAATGCCTTGTGTAACGGATACCTGATGATTAAATTCCGGCATATCAAGAATATTCAAAACAGACCCTGCACAACCGGCTTTGGGATTCATACAACCAATAACAACCCTATCCACTCTTGCCTGTACAATTGCACCTGCACACATCTGGCAAGGTTCAAGCGTAACATATAACGTACATCCTTCCAAACGCCAATCACCAAGCTTTTTACTGGCTTTTCTTATCGCCGTTATTTCTGCATGTGACAATGTATTTTTATCCGTGTTTCTTCTATTGTAACCTCTTGCAATAATCTTATTATCATAAACGATAACACAGCCTATCGGCACCTCTTTCAAGGCATATGCTTTTTTTGCCTCTTTTATTGCTGCTTTCATATACTTGACATCTAAATTTGTACCCATTATTATCTCCATCCAAAACAAAATATGTCATCTTGTCTTTTCATACCCAAATTACTATAATGTAATCATAGCATTTTTCCAATAGGAGGGCAATTACACCATGCAAATTCATGGCCTGAACAAAACGACTTTACTTGATTATCCGGAACATGTAGCCGCAACAATTTTTACAGGCGGCTGTAATTTCCGTTGTCCGTTTTGTCATAATAAGGGGCTCGTAATTTCCCCTGAAACGGAACCGCTTATACCGGAAGAAGAAATACTGCAATTTTTAAAAAAGAGACAAAGTATTCTTTCCGGTGTATGTATAACCGGTGGCGAACCAACCCTTAATCCTGACTTGAAAGACTTTATTCTTAAGGTAAAAGAATTAGGGTATTCCGTTAAATTAGATACTAACGGATACAACCCTGATACTATGATTGAGCTTATAGAGAATAAGTTGATTGATTATGTTGCCATGGATATAAAATCTTCACCCAATGGATATGAAAAAGCTGCAGGTATTCCCGGTCTTTTGCTTGATCCCATTAATCAATCCGTAAAATATCTTCTCAGCAATAACTTTCCTTATGAGTTTAGAACTACTGTTGTAAAAGAATTACATACAAAAGAAGACTTTATTGAAATCGGAAAATGGTTATCCGGGTGTCGTGCCTACTTTTTACAGGCATATAAAGATTCTGATAACGTTCTATGTAAAGGATTTACTTCTTACTCAAAAGATGAGCTTCTTTCCTTTACATCTATATTGAAGCCCTACATTACAAACGTGCATATACGAGGTATTGACTAGCATAATAAAAACCGGTTCTTCATATACTGTTAATAGAGATTTTTCTATTATCCGGTAAGGAGGAATCGGTTTGTCTTATTATTACAGAACTATATCTTACATAGACTATTATGATAAAAACATACGTCACGCTAATATCGGTCATGTGAAGTGGCTGGTAAAAGATAATACCTGTTCCATTCAAATAGCACTGAAAAGCCATTATCTAAAAGGCGGACAACTTTTTACTCTCAGCATTTTAACGAAGGACACATTGGAAGAATATCGCCTTTGTCCTCTGGCTGATTTAGAATGTACTACCACTTCTAAAAACGAAATACCCTCCGTACAAAAAAATCTTATGTTTCCAATCGACAGTATTGCCGGCATCCACTTTAATAACATCTGCGGTGTACATATAAAAATATCTTCACAAACGTATGGAATTGCATTACTAAAAAACCTGTCCAACAACCTCAAAAATACTTTAGAAAAAACACCTCAAACCGACAATATATTAACTACTGCTTCTGCATCTTTTGATGATTCTGTTGAAGATATTAAAAAAGCGGATGATACATGGTCAATGCTTTTAAGCAAATACCCGGTAATACACCCGCTTCGTGATGATAAAGACTACATTTCTTTATCACCTAAAGATTTCGTTATTCTAAATAGTAAATATCAAAAACTTGTGCATAACAGCTTTCTGCTACACGGTTTTTACAATTACAGACATATCATTCTCGGAAAACTGGATGATAATTACTATATTGGTGTTCCCGGAACATATCACGAACGGGAAGCATTAGTTGCAGAAATGTTTGGCTTTCACCGCTTTGAAAGTGCTAACAAACGTAACACCGGTACTTTCGGTTACTATATGACACAAGTAAGCATATAGTTTTCTTACTATACGTCTGTGTCTTCCAAATATTTCATATAGTTCACTACCATCATGGCAATCTTAAAAGTAAGGGCATCGTCAAAGTTACGTATGTCCAAACCTGTGCTTTTTGCAAGCTTTTCAATTCTATACACTAATGTATTTCTATGCAAGAAGAGCTGTCTGGATGTTTCTGATACATTTAAGTTATTTTCAAAGAACTTATTAATGGTCATCATCATTTCATCATCAATATCATCCGGCACATTCTCACCAAAAATTTCTTTGATAAATATTTCGCATAGATTTATTGGTAATTGATAGATTAATCTTCCGATTCCCAATGTGGAATAAGCTATAATATCTTTTTCATAATAGAATATCTTACCTACTTCCATTGCCATTTTTGCTTCTTTGTATGACTTTGATACAGAAATCAAATCTTTTACAATGGTTCCGAAAGACACCTTAACATTCATCATTGCTTCTGAATTCATCATATCAACGATAGTTGATGCAACCGACTCCAATGCACTATTATTACTATCCTGCTCTAAGGACTTAATCAGTACGATGCTATTTGCATCTACCGATGTAACATAATCACCTGATTGCGCAGAATATAAACTTCTTAACATTTCCATACAGTCATTATTACTATCTATTTTAGTCTGTATAAGAAATACGGCACGAGGTGCTTCCATATTCAGATGCAATTTATTAGCCCGGTTATGTATATCAACACGAAGCAAATTATCCAGCAATAAATTCTGGAAGAAGTTATTTCTATCAAAACGTTCTTTATAAGCTATTATCAGATTCTGTAATTGGGATGTAACAATTTTACTCATCACATATGCATCTGAACCACTATCTTTTGTCATTAAAAGATATGCCGGCTCTCCCTCATCCAGAATTTTCATCCAGTGAAATCCTCCCGCAATCTGGCTATCGGCAAGAGAATTTAAAAATGACATCATTACATTGTAATCAACTGTGGATTCACTTAGCGTTGATGCAACGATATTTCCGGTAAGATCAAGTACCGCCATTTCTACTTTTGTAACGGCATAAATATCATCAATACTTGTTTGAAAAATTTGATTAGAAATCATTGTTTACCCCCAATGGAAAAGCACAGACCCCGTTAGAAGTCTGTGCTTGTACTCTAATAAGCAATTAGTTAGTAATTGTCTGCTCTGTTTCTTTATCGAAAATATGAATCTTTTCTGCGTCAATAGCAAACTTAACAACATCGCCAGGTCTTGCTGTAGTTCTCGGATCAACTCTAGCTGTGATAGGGAACTCTTCAAGATCAAAGTATAAGTAAACTTCAGCGCCAAGCAATTCGTATACTTTAACTGTTGACTCAAATGTACAAAGTGGGTTAGCCTGAACCATCATCTCTGAATCATATACATCTTCAGGACGGATACCAAAGGTAACAACCTTTCCTGCATAACCACCATCGATAACTTTCTTAGCCTTAGCTGGAGGAAGTGGAATTGCATGTCCTGCAACAACAAGACTTGCCTTATCTCCTTCAACTTCTACTGTTGCATCAAGGAAGTTCATCTGAGGTGAACCCATGAATCCTGCAACGAAGAGGTTTGCTGGCTTCTCGTATAAGTTCTGTGGTGTATCAACCTGCTGGATAACACCATCCTTCATTACTACGATTCTTGTACCAAGTGTCATAGCCTCTGTCTGGTCATGTGTTACGTAGATGATTGTTGTACCTAATCTCTGATGTAATTTAGCGATCTCAATACGCATCTGTACACGTAACTTAGCATCCAAGTTTGAAAGAGGCTCATCCATAAGGAATACCTTAGGATTACGAACGATAGCACGACCCATAGCAACACGCTGCTTCTGTCCACCTGACAAAGCCTTTGGCTTACGGTCAAGAAGTGGAGTTAAGTCAAGAATCTTAGCAGCTTCCTTAACCATTCTATCAATTTCATCCTTCGGAACTTTTCTTAACTTAAGTCCGAAAGCCATATTATCATATACTGACATATGAGGATAAAGAGCGTAGTTCTGGAATACCATTGCGATATCTCTGTCCTTAGGCTCTACATCGTTAACTACTCTGTCACCGATTCTTAATTCACCGGCTGTAATATCTTCAAGACCTGCGATCATACGAAGAGTTGTTGTCTTACCACAACCTGAAGGTCCTACGAAGATGATAAATTCCTGATCTGCTATTTCAAGATTGAAATCTTTAACAGCTTCAAATCCGTTAGGATATACTTTACTAATGTTTTTAAGTGATAAACCTGCCATTTTATATGTTCCTCCTATAATTACGGTTAAACCGCGTCTTAGGATAGTATATCTAATCCCAACTCAATTTACCATACTACTATTCAACAAAAATTTTTTTCATCCTTGTAAAAACTGACAAGGCATATGCTAAAAACAGTGTTTATTCGTCAACATGCCGAACGAATCAAAAATCCTTTGTGCAACCTGCATATTATCTATTCTGATTTAATGCTTTATATACCTGTTCATACTGAATTTTTATTTTTCTATGCGTAGATAATATTTCTTCCGCTTCCCTGCTTACCACACCCATAATCTCGTCGTAGTATGTAACAAATACATCCACGACATCCTTGCGGTATTTTCTTTTCCCGCTGTCCTCTTTTAAAATCGAAATTACACTTTCCTTTGAATGCGGCACTCTATAGCTTCGCTTATTTACAAGACCGGTTACCGTATCCGCCACCTGCAATATTCCTTGTAATATATTCATTTGCGATTCTTTCAGTTTTTTAGGATAACCGCTTCCGTCTCCTCTTTCATGGTGCGCCGTTGCAATCTTAATTACTTCAGGAATCAACCGCCCTTCAAACATTTCTTCTTCTATTTCAACATGCTTCTGCATGCGGGCATATTCTTCCGGTGTAAGTTTTCTGGTTGCTTCAATAATTGAATAAGGAATTGCCAACATTCCTATATCATGTACCAACGCTCCATAATACAGTAATTCCTTATCACTCTTCGAACAACCCATATATGTCGCAATTTCCTTACAAACACAAATCGTAGTTACCGTATCTACAACAGAATTCTCACTTCTGAAACCGGTGCAATACATTAACATTTGTAAGTATTTATTCTTTTCATCATCACTGAAAATTACGTAATCAACAATGTCCTCTAAATCCTCAAGATATTCTCCGGAATTCAGACGTTCGATAACATTATGTTTTTCTATGGCTTCAGCAAAAAGTTGGATTGCCATGTCAGAATACTTCGTTCCGGCATATTGATTGAACATTGAAGGATTAAATCTGTCTCTGAGCGCAGTATGATAAATAGCTACCTTTTCCGCCAAATTAAGACAAGAAGCCTCTTCAATATATCCATAATCGAAATTTTTAATCTTAGAATAATCAGAATTATGATACAAAATTATTTTAGACATATCTTCAAAAGGAGAAAGACATTTCAAAAACAGATATCCGTAAATACTGTGCGGCAGATAATCTTTTGCCTCAAAACGGAGCATATCATTAAGGTTATCTGTTTTATATGCACCTATATCATGTAAGGTTGCCAGTATGGAAAAATCAGCAATTTCAAATTTTTCATACTTATCCATACATTCAAGCATTTTACAAAATATGTACGCAGTTTTGGTGCCGTGATCCATAAGTCTCTTATCAATCAGCTTAAATGCATCCCGTATTAATAATGTCAGATCTTTACTCTTAATGTACTCTGTCATCTTAACTGCTCCCCTTACAAAAACAGCTCCATCGGCGTATATAAAATGCCATCGCTCATTCTTTCGGGACCTAAATCCTTAAATCCTACATAATGATAAAATGGTATGCCGTAAGGTGCTGCATTAACAGTAACCCTTTCACATCCTACTTCCGAAAGCAAATAGTTTCTGATAAAGTCAATCAGCCCCATGCCAATTCCTTGTCGATGATACTTCTTATCAACAAATAATAAAGATATATGAGAAATATTACGTAGTGTAACTAATCCGACAAGACGGTATCTTCCGTTTATTTTTTCCATTGAATCAAAAGCACAAAACATTTGATACTCACCTTTTAAAAACATCTGATACAACTTCTCATCCGTTATGAAATCATTAAAATTCCGGATTCCGGACGGCGGATAAACTTTTCCCTCAAATTCAAGAAAAGTCTTCCACGAAAGCCCCATCGCATCTTGCCAATCATCTGCACAGCCCATTTTTATTGTATATCGTTTGTCCATACTCCTGTCTCCTGCAGACTTTCCGTATACAATAATTATACGAAAAAAACAACATTTTTACAAGACTACTCTGTTTTTAAGCTCCAATCCGTTTTCCAATGCATATGCATTTTCTAATGTTACGGAAGCAATCTGTTGCATGGCCTCTTTGGTAAAGAATCCCATGTGTGAAGTAATCAAGACGTTCGGAAAAGTTGACAGGCGGACAAGATTTTCATCTTGTATAATCTTATCGGAATGATCCTCATAAAATACACCTTCCTCTTCCTCGTATACATCCAGCCCTACTCCACTGAATTTTTTATTAAGAAGCGCCTCTATCAAATCCTCTGTATTAATCAGGGAACCTCTGGATGTATTTATAAGATATACATCATCTTTCATAAGCGCTATGCTTTCTTTATTAATCATATGTTTTGTATCATTGGTAAGCGGACAGTGAAGCGTTATTACATCCGACCGCTTAAATAACTCATCCTTATCAACATATGTTACATCTAAACTATTATTCGGAAATGGGTCATATGCCAAAACTTCCATACCAAAGCCTTTGAAAATATTAATCATCGACTGTCCGATTTTACCGGTTCCTACAACACCGGCTGTCTTTCCGTGCAAATCACATCCCATCAGTCCGTTAATTCTCATGTTAAACTCACGGGTTCTTACATATGCTTTATGAGTATAGCGGTTTACGGTAAGGAGTAATGCCATGGCAAATTCGGCAACTGCCTCGGGAGAATAACTGGGAACCCTTAATACAACCAACTTACCTTCTGCAGCCTTTAAGTCAACATTATTAAATCCGGCACAACGCAACAGAATTCCTTTTACCCCCATTTCATACAAGGCATCTATAATATTTTTGTTCATATCATCATTAACAAATACGCATACGGCATCGCAGCCTTCTGCC
Source organism: Lachnospiraceae bacterium (assembly GCA_045576455.1). Classification (GTDB taxonomy): domain Bacteria; phylum Bacillota; class Clostridia; order Lachnospirales; family Lachnospiraceae; genus RGIG4034. The sequence continues at coordinate 25,229 of JAZNGM010000037.1, forward strand.
AACTTTACGGTTTCTTCATTACAAGACTCTTCTACAAAGTGCAACTCATATCCGTAATCCACTGCCATCTTTTCAAACCATATCTTGTCATAAGGTTTTGTCCCATAAAATACTATTTTCATAAATACCTCCGATGCCTTGACTTTTACTTATTAATTACCGATTCTGTCCAATTATATACATCATCAAATACTTTTTCCCGGATAGTTTCATTCAATATCTCATGTCGTAAGCCTTCATACATAATCTGTGTAAGGTTTTGGATTCCGTGTTCCTTGTAGGTTTTTACCAACGCATCAATTGCTTTTCCGTATTCTCCTACCGGATCTTCTGTGCCGGATGTAACTAACATCGGAAGATTCTTAGGTATCTTTTTCACATTACTTTTCTTTTTCATCCGTTTTATCAAGGTTAACAATGTCAGAAAGGCATTAACCGTAAAAGGCTTTCCACATAATTCATCCTTAATATATTCATCAATTACTTCCCGCCTGGTACATAACCAATCTACCTTTGTTACCGGGTTTTCTATTCTGTCAAAATAAGAGGCCGTGGTAACTTTTTCCGCTGTTTCACATACATATTTACCACCTCTAAAAAGCTGGATTATGTTAAGAAACAGCTTGGCACTGGATAATACCATACCGTTCAAAGAACCACTTCCCATTATAATGGCTCCATCTATTCCCGTACCGTAACGGCTCAAATAGTTCCTCAATATAAAAGAACCCATACTATGACCCAAAATAATAATCGGTACACCCGGATATTCTTCCTGCGTAATCTTTTTTAGGCGGTGTACATCCCTAACCATAACGGTTGCCGGATCATTTTTGCATATATATCCCAGATTATCCGCAGATGCAGACTTTCCATGACCCAAATGATCGTTACCAATGACCAAATATCCTTTATCCGCTAAAAATTCCGCGAATTCTTCATATCGGTCAATATGCTCCTGCATACCATGCACTATCTGAAATATGGCCCTTATTTCACCATCCGGTATCCATCTTACGGCATGAACTTTGGTAATCTCATCTCTTGAATCGTAATAAATATCTTCTCTTCTCATTCACTTATCCCCTTCTATAGCTACCCTGCTTACAATTACGGCAGTTCCCTAAGGAACTGCCGCGATACAATACTATTTAACAAATTTCTGCACCTGCAGGCATATTTTTCTCAGGTGTCATTAATGCAAGATTTCCTTCTGCATCTTCTGCACATAATAACATTCCCTCTGAAACAACTCCTGCAAGAGTTGCCGGTTTAAGGTTCACTAATACCATTACTTTTTTACCGACCATTTCCTCTGCGCTATAGTGTGCTTTTATTCCGGAAACTATCTGCTTAACTTCGCTTCCGATTTTTACCTGGGAACAAAGAAGTTTCTTGGATTTCTTCACTTCCTCACAAGCAATTATTTCTCCTACCTGGAATTGAAGTTTTGCAAAATCATCATACAATATTTCAGGCTTTCCTTCAATATCTATGACATCATCTTTTACTTCCGGCTCAACTTCTTTTACTTCTGTTTCCTGCTTTCTGGCCGCAAACATAGCTTCCGCTTTTTCAATAACTTCTTTAGCATCCAGTCTTGCAAATAAGATTTCCGGTTTCTCTGTTACCTTAGTTCCTGATGGATATAAACCGAACTTATCAAGTTCACCAAACGCTCTTAATTCTGTGTTTAACTGTGTTGCAATCTTTTTAGCAGTTGATGGCATAAAAGATTCCAAAAGAGAAGCGCCTACGCAAATACTTTCAACCAAATTGTAAAGTACGGTTGCAAGACGGTCTTTCTTAGCTTCATCTTTTGCAAGTACCCATGGTTCTGTCTCATCAATATACTTATTGCAACGTTTAAACAATGCAAAAATTTCCGTCAGGGCATCTGCTACTCTTAAGCTTTCCATCTTAGCACTTACGCGGGATAAGGTAGTCGTTACTACTGCCTTTAAATCCTCATCTACAGCTTCTGTCACATTCTTATTTTTCACAATGCCTTCAAAATATTTATTGCTCATGGAAATAGTTCTGTTTACAAGGTTACCTAAAACATTGGCAAGATCGGAATTTATTCTTTCCACTAATAAATCCCAAGTGATGCTTCCGTCATTTTCGAACGGCATTTCATGTAAAACAAAGTATCTTACAGCATCTACTCCAAAGAAATCCACTAAATCATCAGCGTAAAGAACATTACCCTTTGATTTACTCATTTTGCCGTCTCCCATCAACAACCATGGATGACCAAAAATCTGCTTTGGAAGCGGCTCTCCGAGTGCCATTAAGAAAATCGGCCAATAAATTGTATGGAATCTGATAATATCTTTACCTATCAAATGTAAATCTGCCGGCCAGTTTTTCTTGTATAAATCACTATGATTACCATCACAATCAAAACCAATTCCCGTAATATAATTGGTTAATGCATCGAGCCATACATATACGACATGCTTGTCGTCAAAATCTACCGGAATACCCCATTTAAAAGAAGTTCTTGAAACGCACAAATCCTGTAATCCCGGAAGCAGGAAATTGTTCATCATTTCATTCTTTCTTGAAACCGGCTGAATGAATTCAGGATGTGTATTAATATGTTCAATAAGTTTGTCTGCATATTTGCTCATTTTAAAGAAATATGCTTCTTCCTTGGCAGGCTTTACTTCACGTCCGCAGTCCGGACACTTTCCTTCCACAAGCTGTGATTCTGTCCAGAAGGATTCGCAAGGTGTACAGTATAAGCCTTCATAAGAACCTTTATAAATATCTCCCTGCTCATAAAACTTCTTGAATATTTTCTGTACCTGCTTTTCATGCTGTTCATCGGTTGTTCTTACAAAATTGTCATAAGATGTGTCCATCAAATCCCACAAACCTCTGATCTGGGAAGCTACATTATCCACATATTCCTTCGGTGTAACACCCGCTTCCTGTGCATTCAATTCAATTTTCTGTCCATGTTCATCCGTTCCTGTCTGGAAGAAAACATCATAGCCTTCCGCTCTTTTGTATCTTGCAATACTGTCAGCCAATACTATTTCATAGCTGTTACCGATATGTGGTTTTGCTGAAGTATACGCAATGGCGGTAGTAATATAATATTTTGGTTTACTCATTCTATTACACTCCTTTTCCTATAATTATTTTCCGTTTTGTTAACAAAAAAACGTCTTCCTATCCGATTAACGGATAAGAAGACGTCTAAACGCGTTACCACTTCTCTTTATCTCTGTTTCACAACAGAAACCTCATTAAGTGCTCAGTTATATGCTCACCGCAAATAACATCCACACTCGTTCGCTATAACAGGCGAATCCTGTTGCAATCTAACCCTTAGGCTCGGTGCACTGCTCAGAAGCCATTTTCTATCTGCTTTCATCCGGTTTCTCTCAGCAATTGTCTTTATAAACTATAAACAATGAAACCTTCTCTGTAAGACTAGGACAAACATACTCTCTTCGTCACTGCTTTTGGAAATTATTATTAACTTATTGATAGCCTAACACACCTAAAATAGGTTGTCAAACACTATCTGTTTACGGATTATTAGTATTTTGGAACGATCTTAATGTTTTCGCCACATTTTTCGAACTCATCAAGCCATTCATATTCACCGGTTGCAACGTTTGTATCTGTGAATACTAAAGTAGCAGTAGTGTTACCAATCTGGTATACATACTGTATCTGCTTAATGTTAATACCGGCAAGTACAGAGTCTACCTTCATTACTTTACCCTTAAAACCATCTTTTTCAACAGACTTAAACTCAGTAACATTCATGGTTACTTCTACTCCGGCCTGTTCATAAACGCTCATGATCTGCTTCTCATAAGTAGCTTGATCAAAATCTATTCCGATAGGGTCATTCTCAGAATAAGTAAGGTTAATGTTTGCAGTATCATTAGGGTAGTTTGGTGCATACCAAGCTGTTGTTACGCCGGCAACTGATTCCTGTGTAAATCCTGCAGGTACATTAAATTCGATTGTTCCGCTCTTAGCTTTCTTATCGCCACATGCACACAAGGTAGCCATTAAACAAACAACCATTAAAACTGCTAAAATTCTTTTCTTCATGTTTTTTCTCCTCACACAATTAAATATAGTATAAATAATAAACACATGAAAAGAAATTTATCACAATTACCCTTTTTTGTCAATGATACCTTTTGTCTTCCATCTACCGCTAAAATACCGTATAGAGCAAATAATTGCTGTTATGGTCCACGTTGATACCGTGGTATACCATATACCGTAGACCCCTATCTTAGGAATCATCGTAAGCGGTTTTGAAAATCCTACTCTTCCGATAACCTCCACAATTCCGTTTAACATTGCCGCCGAAGCATCTCCCGTACCATTCAACACACTTCTTGCCACATAAATCATACCAAGTGCAAAATAAAAAAATGTGTTGATGCGAAGTGCTTTTATACCTATGGCAATTACCTCAGGTTTGCTGACAAAAATTTTCATAATCCACTCAGCGCCAAAATATCCAACCGGTAATAAGACAAGGCTGAATACCGCACATATAAGTGCTCCCGAACGGAATCCCTTTTTTACCCGTTCTATGTTCCCGGCACCTATATTTTGGCCGGTATAAGTAACGATAGCTGCTCCCAGCGAAGCAAACGGTTGCTGGACCAACTGTTCAAAACGGCTCACTGCCGTATTCGCAGCAATGACCACTTCCCCAAAACCATTGATAACATATTGCAAAGCAATACAGGAAATGGCAATCAAAGAATTCTGGAAAGAAACCGGAATACCTATTCTGATACAACGGACCATCAACGCCTTATCCGGTCTGTAATATTCTTTCGGAATCTTAAAATATGGTATTCGATGATACGCATATATAAGACAGGAAATTGCTGATACAGATTGTGCAATAATGGTTGCAAGCGCTACGCCCATTACGCCTAAATTAAGGACTAATACAAACACTAAATCCAGGCATACATTAATTACACTGGATATAATTAAAAAAATAAGTGGTGTTTTGGAATCACCCAATGCACGTAATATGGCAGATATGGCGTTATATGATGTAACCGCAATTAATCCGGCACAAGTTACCCTCATATATAGCGTCGCATTTTTTAGTATTGCTTCCGGTGTATGTAAAAGCATCAAAATATTATCGGCAAAAATTATGCCTATAATGCTCATACAAATTGCAATGGCAGATATCACATAAATAGCGTTCGCAATTGTCTTCTTTACATTTGTCTCATCACCGGCCCCAACATACTGCGCTACAATTACTCCTACACCTGCTGCCATACCAAAACTGAAGCTGAAAAAGAAAAAATTAAGTGAAGACGTTGCCCCAACGGCCGCCAACGCCTCCGCATTTACATATTTGCCGACAACTATAGAATCCACCATATTATATAATTGTTGAAAAACATTTCCTATCAGCATGGGAACCGCAAAAAGCAACAACTGCTTTATCGTATTCCCTTTTGTCATATCCATGATTCCTCTTTTCATGTGTATTAACCTCCTGCCAAATGCATATCAATACTAGATTATTTTATACACATTATCCATGTATTATTTTGTGTAAATATATGGAAAGCAGAACAATATAACACATGCAAATATACTCTAAAAGCCTTTCGTATACAGATTACAAATAAAAAAGCAGATACCTTCATGTACCTGCTTTGAGCACTAATTATTATTCTCTTTATATTCCAAACTCGTCTTATAATATATCTCTGCATTCCACTTATTGGAGTTAATCTCGCTTTCCGTAACATTTCTGATTACTTTGGCTGGAGATCCTATTACAAGACTATTATCCGGAATAATCACATTTTGTGTTACAATGGTTCCCGCACCGATTACACAATTCTTACCAACACGTGCACCATCCATAATCACTGCCTTCATACCTATCATGGTATTATCCCCGATAGTACAACCGTGTACTATTGCCCCATGACCGATTGTTACACCTTGACCAATAGATACCGGGTATCCCTCGCTGCAATGCACTACCGCATGGTCCTGGATATTAACCATATCTTTAATTGTAATATTGGCAAAGTCCCCCCGGATAACTGCATGATACCAGACAGAACATTTCTCACCAATCACGCAATCCCCTTTAATTGTTGCTCCTTCTGCCACAAAAATATCATTTGGGATATCAGGTTGTTTTAACATCATCATAATTCCTTTCTTTACACAGATACTTTACTCAACTGACTTAAGTGACTCCGCCATATTTATTCTTTTAATTTTGAAATACATTACAAAATCAACTACCACCGCAAAGGCTAACGTAAATAAAATAGCATACACAAAACTCATCGGCTTAATATTAATATCAAATCTGATCATATCTATATCAATGTTATACATTACATATCCATGTAATGCAATTCCAAGCGGAAAACCTACAAATGCCCCGATAACCGTTAAAACCATATTTTCACGGAATACATATGTCGCCGTTTCCCCTGAATAAAATCCAAGCACCTTTATAGTCGCAATCTCACGGAGTCTTTCCGTAATATTTATATTGGTCAAATTATACAAAACAATGAATGCTAAGGCCGCAGCGCACACAATAACCATGACAACAATATAATTAAGCGATTCCATCATTTTGGAAAACATGTCTTTTGTATCCTGATTAACGTTAACTGCACTTACGTTATCAAGATTAGTTAAAAATGCAGCCGCTTCATGCAAATCGGTTCCTTCTGCAATGTTTATATACACAATTTTAAATTCCGGTGCTTTTTTCATAAAATCACCGTAAGTTTCTTTACTTACATAACCATAGGTATAGAAATAGTTACTGCATATATCAGAAACCGTTAACGTCATTGCATGCATTTCTGCATCCCGGAAAGTTACAGTATCACCTTTTTTTATATGAAGCTTCTCCGCTATGTTTTCTGTTAACACCACTTCCCCATATTCAGGAAAACTAATCTTCTTTCCTTTAACCGTATGCAAATCAATAAATTCGTCAAATCTATCTTGCGTATACGGCACTACAAGCGTAATGGCTTTAGCCTTATCTTCCTTATAAATATCTATTGACGCATGATATGCCGGCATTATATGTTCTGCCTTTTCTTCGGTAACTACGCTGAATTCCTGAAGACTATTTTCGGTAAACGGTACAACAAGACTCACTTGTTCATCATATATCTGTATTTCACCGTATTGTTTATCCGCTATATTTGCGATGGAATCTTTTATTCCATACCCGGCTATAATTAATCCGGTACAGCCACTGATTCCAAGTACCATCATAAAAAACCGTTTTTTATACCTGACTACATTACGGATTGAAACTTTTTGAAGAAACTTTAACCGTTTCCATAACGGCGTAATGCGTTCAAAAATTATTCTTTTTCCGTTCTTCGGTGCCTTGGGCCGAATCAGTTCTGATGCCATTCTGCTAAGCTCATGTCTTAAGGACAACCAGGTTGTTCCGATAGAGCATATTAATGATACTATGATGGAAAGTACAAATAATTTCCAATCGAATATATAATATATCTCTGTAAAACCATACATCAGATCATAAACTATCCATATTACTTTAGGAAATACATAACAGCCGAGGAAAAATCCTCCGACACAACCGCTAATGGCCGCACTGCCGGAATAAATCATATACTTTCCCATAATAGACGATTTACCATATCCCAGTGCCTTTAGAATGCCTATCTGCGTCCTCTGTTCTTCTATCATCCTATTCATGGTAGTAACACATACAAGGGCTGCAACCAAAAAGAAAAACACCGGAAAAACTACTGCTATTCCTTCCACAATTCCGGAATCGTTTTCAAAACATACATACCCTATATTACTTTCCCGTGTAAGCGTAAACAGGGATGGGTATTCTATTCCTTGTGGCATAAATGCCACTAGTTCACTATACCTTTCATCCGCACAGCTTTTTAAGGTGTTTTCTATATCTTCCTTATTGGCTGCAATCAGGTCATCATACTCTTTTGAATACAAGTAACATTTTTCATTAAGCGTTATATAAATATCCGTATATGCCCCGAGTTTAAAGGCTTCAGGCATAAAATAATAAAATGATGCGATTTGTCCGTTTCCAACAGAACTGGTACCTCTTTCATAATTCAAATATATAGAAGAATACGCAATTCCTACTATTGTATATTCTTCCTGTACGAACTGCCCTTTCGTTGCCGTACTGTTAGAATCGGCTATTTTAATTTGTTTCCCGATTACGGAAGCATTGTGGTAACGTGCATCTGCTATACATTCCTTATCGTTTTCCGGTTTCCGCCCTTCCACAATAGAAAGTTTATTGAGTTTTTCCGAATAGGAGTGGATTCTCGATACATACTCCCTACCACTATCCTCTATAATAGCGTCTGCATAATAAGCACCCTCTGCATATTCAACAGCGGGGAGATTACTAAAACTGTCTACATCTGATTCCGTTAATCCGAGCGAAGATATTACACGGTAATCAAATAAATTCAGATCCTTAATATACTGATTGGTTGTTGATATCATTGCCGTTCTTGTCACTTTCAGGCCGGCAAAGAAACCAACGCCCAATGCAATAATTGAAAAAATGGCAATATACCTTCCGAAGCTTAGTTTTATCTCACGAAAGGTAGTTCTTAGCATCATTGACTTCATCTAATGTACCCCTACCATTCTATCTCTTCTATAGGTATTATATTTTCATTCAGTTCTATTTTTGTTACGGTTCCGTTTTTGACTGTTATGACACGGTCTGCCATAGCCGTTAATGCCTGGTTATGGGTTATGACTACAACTGTCATTCCTTCTTTTCTGCATGTATCCTGTAAAAGTTTCAAAACTGCTTTACCGGTATTATAATCAAGCGCTCCCGTTGGCTCATCACATAAAAGCAACTTTGGATTTTTAGCAAGTGCCCTTGCTATGGCAACCCTTTGTTGTTCACCTCCGGATAACTGTGCCGGAAAATTGCCTGCTCTGTCATGTAAACCCACCTTATCAATTACTTCTTTAGCATCCAACGGATTTTTACATATCTGGGCCGCTAATTCCACGTTTTCATAAGCAGTCAGATTTTGCACCAGATTATAAAATTGGAATACAAAGCCAATATCGTGTCTTCTGTATGTTGTCAATTTTTTAGCTGGATAAGCAGATATCTCCTCACCATCAAAAATTACTTTTCCGGATGTAAGGGTATCCATTCCTCCCAAAATATTCAATATTGTAGTTTTTCCGGCACCGGAAGCACCTACAATAACACAGAATTCTCCCTTTTCAATAGTAAAGTTAACATCCTTAAGCGCTTCTATGTCCACTTCACCCATGTGGTATGTCTTCTTTACATTCTCAAACAAAACAAAGCTCATTTTGTATTCCTCACAAATTCCTTCGTACTTTTACGGCACAATTCCTAAAGTATAAATATCAAACAGTTTATCGCTGTCTGCCTCTGTCATTCTAATTTCAACCGTGTGTTTTTCCACGCCATCGCTGTGATATACACAATAATTTACCGGATTATTCCATCCTTTTGATGTGTATCCGTTCGCCGTTGTAACAAGTTCTCCGTCTACATATATATCCGCATTACCGAATCTACTGTCTGTGGCATCTTTATATACTATATAAAATGCTCTTCCTTCATATGTAAACTTTAAAGAATCATTACCTTTTCCTTCTGCTTTTCTCCATCCGTCAGGGAATACATATCCGGTACCACCCTCCGTAAAAGAACCTAATGACTCTACTTTAACTAAATCCGTATTCGTTTTCGTATCTACCATCTTCATATCTGCATGCGGATAACCTCTGACATAATCATCACGTACCACATATTCTTCATGCAGTTCTTCCTTATCTGCCGTGTTGAGATAGTTAATTATGAATTTTGCATACATACTATGTCCCCATTCATTAGGATGCACATAATCGTCTGCCCAGTCACTCCATTTAAGTTCACCACTATCTATATAATTCCAAATAGCATTTCTCATACTGATACGTGGAAGGTTATAACCATATACAATGGAATTCTGATTATTCTGGCAGGAAGAACCCCATTCAAAAACAGAATATAATATAATTACTGCCGGTTCGTTTTCCTGACGGAGCGTTTTCTGTATCAAGCTTTCATAACCGGTATTGTCAATTTGCTCTGTACCATCATTAACTGCAAATTCAATAAATACCAAATCCGGCTCTTTAGAGAATAAATCCCTGTCGGAACGGATTAATCCTAATATAGAAGGAGTTCCGCTTAATCCGGCATTTACATAGTGCACATTATCACCGGTTCCATATGTATCTTTAAAATACTCATACACTAATTTTGTATATGATTTTTTATTTCCAAGGTACGGCGCTTCCGTGATAGAACCACCGATAAAGCCAATAGTTACATCTTCTCCGGCGCGTGCCTTTTCAATTACCTTTTTAATTCTATAGTTATTACCTTTTACCATAAGAGACTGGCGAATCATTTTTTCTTCCATCGTCTCTTCTTTTTTCTTTTCTTCCTGCTTCGTATCTTCCTTATCAGGAACTACCGGTGTTTCTTCTTTTTTTTCATCCGTATTTCCCGTGACAGGTTCATTATCTTCCTCTTCACCGATATTATCAGTACTATCATCTGTAACAGGTGTGTTTGTCTGTGATTTTTCAGCATCCTTATTGTCATCTTTAGATTTACCGCATGCCGTCGCAAAAAATACCATTACAACAATTAATAAAAGTAGTGTAAACTGCTTTATTACACGTTTCTTAATTTGTTTCATATTTTATCTCCTCGTATAATAATCTAAAATATTACGTACGGAAATTATAACACAGAAAAAATAATAAGTATAACTTTATTTACAGATAGACAAAATATGACTTTTTATATCACTACTTCTCTTAAAATAAATTGACTAATATTATTTAAATTGATATTATTAAGAAGAATTTAAAACATACATATGAGGAGGAATTTTTATGTTTTGCTACAATTGTAAAAACCAGATCCCTGACGGATCTATGGCATGTCCTGTATGTGGTGCACCACAGGCTCAGGCACAGCCTCAGAAACCGGTAGCTAATTCAGCCGCTACCCTTTCTACAGCACTTGGTATTCTTTCATTAGTTATCTCCATTTTAGGTGGTATCTTATTCGGCGTTATCGGTGCTGCTATCGCAGTTGTTCTTGGTATTGTTGCCATCATGATGGGAATCAACGCTAAGAAACAGACTAACGGGACTCAGGGAACTGCAGGTTTCGTATGCGGTCTTCTCGGATTAATCTTTGGTGTAATCTTTGCTATCGGATGTGGTCTTTGCGGATCCCAGTCAGCAGGTTACGGTTGCTACGGATGCATGGGTGCTAAATGTGCAGCAGACGATGCTGAAAAAGCTATCGAAGATGCTTTCGATAACGAATATGATTTTAATTTTAACTGGTAAAATTACAATTACATAAGTACATTAAAAGCTGTTGCTTATGGCAACAGCTTTTTTCAAAAGGAGAACTACATGTACCCATTTATTTCACTCTTCAATAAAATAGAAATTCCTGTATATGGAATTGTATTTGTGGTAGCTTTTTTCCTTGCCATCCTAATTGCGATAAAATACGCTCCTTCCATGGGATTAAGCAAAATGGATACGCTTTTTGGTGCCGTATACGCCGGAATAGGCATTTTAATCGGCTCTAAAATTTTATACTTTATAACAAAATTACCTTTTATAATAAAACATTTTGACAACTATATGAAGTATTTGAAACACTACCCGATAGACGCCCTTAATTACGCTTTCGGCGGGCTTGTTTTTTACGGCGGACTTATAGGGGCTTTACTTTTTATACTAATATACTGTCGCCAATTCAAATTATCCTTTTTAACATATATGGACGTTTTCGCCCCTCTGATACCTTTTGTACACGGCTTTGGCAGAATAGGCTGCTTTCTTTCAGGCTGCTGCTACGGAATAGAATATAACGGTATCTTTTCCATTCAATATCCCTATAATGCTCTTATTCCGGAGCTTAATGAAGTGCAACGTTTTCCGGTCCAATTATTGGAAGCACTCCTTAACTTCCTTGTTGCCGCCATATTGTTTTTACTTATGAAAACTAAAAAGATGAAACCCGGACAATTACTGGGTATCTATCTTTTATATTATACATTTGCCCGTTATTTCCTCGAAATGCTTAGGGGAGACATTATCCGTGGTAAAGTAGGCAGTTTTTCCACCTCACAACTTATCAGTATCTTACTCCTTCCGTTAGCAATTCTATTTATAAGTGGTAAACTCAAGCAAAAAAATAGTAAATTGTAAGAAATTTGTAAGAACTTCGTTATTTTTTTGTAAGAAAGATAGTATATGATATCTTTAACAACATAAAAGGGGAACAAAAATGAATAAACAATCTATTCTTGTCGTAGATGATGACAAGGCTATTGTAGAAACCACAAAAATACAGCTGGAAAAAGAAAACTATCAGGTTTTTTGTGCTTATGATGGGATACAGGCATTGGATATTCTTACAAAGGAACCCATACATCTTATCATAATAGATGTCATGATGCCTAATATGGATGGATTTTCAGCTATTATGAAAATCAGGGAAAGCAAAAATCTTCCTATTATTGTCATTTCCGCAAAATCCGAAGAGTCAGACAAGATTTTAGGGTTGTCTATTGGTGCTGACGATTATGTTACCAAACCGTTTAATGCCAAGGAACTTATCGCAAGGGTTAAGAGTCAGCTAAGGCGTTATACCATGCTTGGCGATATCAATTCCGGTAATCAGGTGGTTTCCATCGGTAGATTATCATTTAATTTTGATAATCATACTCTTTCTGTAGATGACGAACCTGTTAAATTAACTTCTACGGAAACAAAAATAATTGAACTGCTTATGCATTATCCGGGACGCATTTTCTCGGCTGAAGAGATATATGCACGAATCTGGAATGACCAGATATCCTATTCCGGAGAATCAACTGTTATGGTACATATCAGACGCATACGAGAGAAAATTGAAATCAATCCGAAAGAACCGGAGTATTTAAAGGTGGTATGGGGTGTTGGATACAAAATTGAAAAAATCTAAATTTACATGGGGTTTCAGCTTCCGTATATTAAAAACAGTTTCATTCATTTTCCTGCTAATTAATATAATTGCTTTCAGCCCGAAACTTCTCGAAATTAAAACTATACAATTTGATTACCTTTTAGAGGGCGATATGAAGGCATTTAAAGATTATCGGGAAAATGCCGGAGAAACTTTTTCGAACTTGATGCTCTATACTATGGGTGTCGGAGATCGTGACGGTTTATCAACTAACGATTCTCTCGCGCTTCGTAACCGTGTACAGAAAGAGTTCATAACAACTGTCGATGGTACGACTTATTATTACAGTATTTATAGTTTAAGGGCTGCCAGTGAGGATTCCTCTTTTGACACTAAAGTTTTTAACACTAGCAATCGTTCCCTTACGCTCCCGGATAACATGGAACTGTGCTATTACTGGAACGCAGCGCAAGGAAAACTAATAACCGGTGACGGATATAGCGTTGCCGAGGTTCCTTATTTAAACGGTAGTTCCTACCAGCCTATTAAGAGTAATCTCTATGCCTACTCCTGTGTGCTTGCCATACTTGACCAAGATTATTACCAGGAAGGTTTTCTTGAAACCTACCAACGTGAAGCGGGATTATACTCTTTTATTACATATAACATAATAATAAGCTTCTGCTGTACAGTTTTATTTGCCCTGTTATGCCTGTTTACCAGAAAATCAGGCGCTCTGGCACGCAATATTGTTGCACGCAAAACCTATTACATAATACCGGAAATAAAATTGCTTCTACTGGGATTCGGTATTTATTGTATAATGCAATGCTTTTACGAAATATCAATTCCTTTATATAATTTAGCCTATAATAAAATTGCAATAAGAATTGCTACGTGTATAGTTACCTCAATAATAATGGCTTTTCTATGGAACGATTGGCTCATTAACCGTTTTAACATATTTAAAATGTGTATTGCTGCCATTTTATACCGTGCTATCAAACGGTTTTTAAATACCTGCAAATGGGAAAAGAAATATATTATTTTGGTCTATGGCGGAATCGTAACAGGTACCCTGTTAAGTCTGTACGCAACAGCTTACTTAAGTACATATATATTTTACTGGTATTTCGATTTATATTTTGCCATACATGTACTTATTCTGTTTTGCGGAATAGCTTTACTTGTAACTGCTATGTATCATATTAACCGGTTCAGAAGGGAATGCAGGTCTATTACTTTAACCGTGTCACAGATAAGGAACGGTAATACAGATAACAAACTTCTTCTTCCCGATAACGCATACTTAAAAGCTACCGAGGAAGATGTAAATGAACTTGAAAAAGGTATTGAACTTGCTATATTGACAAAAAGTAAAGCAGATAAAATGCAGGTCGAACTTATTACCAACGTATCTCACGATTTAAAAACTCCGCTCACATCAATAATTAATTATTCTGACTTATTATGTGAGGAAGAATTATCGGAAAAAGCAAAACAATATGCCCTTTCCCTACAGGAAAAAGCATATAGATTAAAAGCTATGGTCCAAGATGTTTTTGAAATTTCCAAGGCCAGCACCGGTAACATGAACATTGAAATGCATAAACTTGATATAAAAAAACTGATTCTGCAAACAGTTGCAGATATAGATGAGAAAATTGAACAAAGCTCCCTTTCTTTCCGTTATAGCTTACCGGAAAATCCGGTCTATATATTAGGAAATGGTGAAAAGCTTTATCGAGTATTCCAAAACCTATATATTAATGCTATTAATTATTCTCTTGAAAACTCAAGAGTTTTTACAAGCATTAATACAGATGATGAAATAGTATATATCAAAATCAGAAATACTTCCCGCCAGGAACTTGATTTTGATAATGAAGAAATATTGGAAAGATTTGTCCGTGCCGACAAATCACGAACAACGGAAGGAAGTGGCTTAGGTTTATCTATTGCAAAAAGTTTTACCGAAGCCTGCCATGGTTCTTTCTCAATAGAAACCGATGCGGATATGTTTACAGTTTCCATTACCTTTCCTCTCTTACAGGAAGACGTCTCTGAAGAAATACTTTTAAACGAGACTCTTCCTGAAGATGAGTCTCTAAATAATTAATTTACCTAATACCTATTCCTATAAAAAGACCTCAAAATGTTTATACATTTGAGGTCTTTTCCCTTTATTATTTTCAATTATCCTCTAAGTTCAACTCTTCTTATCTTACCACTTATCGTCTTAGGTAATTCAGCAATAAATTCTACAATTCTGGGATATTTGTATGGTGCTGTATGCTCTTTTACATAATTCTGGATACTCTTTTTAAGTTCTTCACTTTCCTGTGTATCCTTAGTTAATACAACGGTTGCCTTAACTACCTGGCCTCTTACAGGATCCGGTGCAGCAGTAACTGCTACCTCCAGTACATACGGAAGCTCCATAATTACACTTTCTATTTCAAACGGTCCTATTCTGTAACCGGAAGACTTGATAACATCATCTATTCTTCCGACGTACCAAAAATAACCGTCTGCATCACAAGTTGCCTGATCGCCTGTATGATAGTATCCATCATACCAGACTTCATCTGTTTTTTCCTGATCCTGATAATAACCTAAAAACAGTCCGCAGACATCCTTACTGTCTGTTTTAATGCAAATTTCACCAACTTCTCCTTCTTTACACACTTTTCCTTCAGGATTGAGTAATACCACATTGAAAAAAGGTGTTTTCTTGCCCATCGAACCAAGTTTAGGTTCTGTACCTACTAAATTGGCAATGGAAAGCGTTGTTTCTGTCTGTCCAAATCCTTCCATAATTTTTAGTCCGGTTGCTTTGTAAAATTGGTGGAAAACCTCCGGATTAAGTGCTTCTCCGGCAGTAGTTGCA
This sequence comes from Lachnospiraceae bacterium, assembly GCA_045576455.1. Lineage (GTDB taxonomy): Bacteria > Bacillota > Clostridia > Lachnospirales > Lachnospiraceae > RGIG4034. The sequence goes on from JAZNGM010000037.1 coordinate 41,182, forward strand.
TATTCTATGGAAGAAAGATCATATTTAGACAAGTCTTCCTTTATAAAAAATCTATACATGGTTGGCGGTGCACAAAACGTTGTAATATGATATTTGCTAAACATAGGCAAAATCTCATCAGAATTGAATCTGTCAAAATCAAAGGTAAACACGCCTGCCTCGCATAACCATTGGCCGTACAATTTTCCCCATAAAGCCTTTCCCCAACCGGTATCGGAAATCGTAAAATGTAATCCATCCGGATTTACTTTATGCCAATACTTCGCTGTAACAAAATGACCTAATGCATACTTATAAGAATGTGCCGCAATTTTAGGATAGCCTGTTGTACCGGATGTAAAGAACATTAACATCGTGTCATTTCCACACGGTGTATCTTCCTTTCTATTATATACATCGCTAAATCCCGGCATCTCCATATCATAGTCATACCAACCTTCACGCTTGCCACCAACTAATACTTTTACCATATCTGGAAAATCTTTAGCCGCTGCTTCAACATGATTAGCAACATCTCCTGTTGCAGTACATACAATAGCTTTTACTCCTGCTGCCTTAAAGCGGTATGAAAAGTCATGTTCAACTAACTGATTAGTAGCCGGAATTACCACCGCACCCATTTTATGAAGCGCCAGAATCGAAAACCAAAACTGATAATGTCTGCGAAGTACCAACATTACCTTATCACCCTTCTTAATTCCCAAGGATTCAAAATAATTAGCTGTCATGGCAGAATACTTCTTCATATCCCCAAACGTAAAACGACGTTCAAAGAAATTTGCTCCTACCCACATCATGGCTGTCTTGTCCGGCGATTTATCCGCCAATTTATCTACACAATCAAATGCGAAATTAAATTTATCTTCATTATAAAAACGTATATCTTCAAGAACCCCGTTCTTATCCGTTTTTGCAAATATAAAATCTTCTGCTACCGTATCTGCACAATCGTTTTCCTTTTTACATAATTTAAAAAACGATTCAGAAAAGAGTAAGTTAGAACTCATTACTACGCCTCCGTACTTAAATAACACAATGTAGTTTTAATAACTACGGTAATTATAGTCCTATATTGATTACGAATACAACAAGTATAGATAGACAAATAACCTAGTTTTGTCTACTACATATGACAGCACTAATAACTACACCCGTTAATACACACAGTAATGCACCGCCTAATGTCCATCTCGTTTTTGTTACTTTTACGGACATAAAATACACGCTCATCGTATAAAAAACCGTTTCCGTAGAACTCATCATAATAGATGCCATTAATCCTATAAAAGAATCAGTTCCATAAATTTTATACAAATCAACCAAAACACCTGTTGCTGCCGATGCCGAGAAAAGTCTCACAATTACAAGCGGAATTATCTCTGAAGGTACATATACGTACTTTGTTATATTGCCCAATAATTTACTGATTAAATCAAGAAAACCGGACGCTCTTAAAATTCCTACTGCCACCATTAATCCGATTAACGTCGGCAGGATACCAATAACTGTTTTTCCCCCTGATATGGCTCCGGATACAAAATCTTCATATACATCCCGCTTTTTAATTAATCCATAGGCAATAATATAAAATAGGAATACCGGAATAATAATGTTAGATAAATTTGATAAAAAACCTGGCATCTCACCCTCACATATTACAAACTAAAGTTAAGTAATTATATGTTTTAAGAATTATAATATGTAATCTATTACACGCCACAAAGAAAAAACTCTCAACGGCTTTAATTCCATTGAGAGTCCTTAAATGTTTGTCTTTAGTTTTTTTGTTTCTTCTTTTGTACTTAGGCTTAGTTTATCAACTTATCTTGTGTATTTTTTTCATTTATCTTTTGTAGAAGTTATTATTATATTATCACATTTTTTTATATTATGTTGGTCCATTTTCGCACAATTCATATCTGTTTTCGCAAAAAATCCTTTCGCTGCATTATTTTACAAAATATAATCCCTACGATTGTCGTAATCATGGTTGCGATTAATCCGGGTGCAACAACCGCCATTGGGTCAGCACTACCATACTTACTTCTATAAGCGATTATATTAACCGGAATAAGCTGTAACGATGAAATATTGATTACAAGAAAAGTACACATATGTGAACTTGCCATATTCTTATTTCCACCCTGATTAATGTTTAATTCCTGTAATGCCTGCATTGCCTTAAGGCCGGCAGGGGTTGCCGCCCACCCCAATCCCAATACATTAGCTACCATATTTGTTGCAATAAACTCTTTCGCCGGATGTCCGTCCTCAATACCCGGAAATAAGAAATGCAATAATTTCTTCATCCTCTTTGTTATCGATCCGATAAGTCCTGCTTTATACGCAATTTCCATAATACCGGACCACATAGAAATAATACCAAACATTGTAATGGCAAGCGTTACTGCCTCTTGAGAAGAATTAATTGCCGCTTCCGTAACTTTATCAAGTCTTCCGCAAACAGCGCCATACACAATGCCTGCTAACATCATTCCTGCCCATAATACATTTAACATATTTAAACTAAACACCTACATAAATGCTTCCTTAATCCCTATGCCAAAATAGGAAAAAAAAGAACAGACTACAAACTTGTAATCTGTTCTGCCTTTTTGTTTCTTTAATTAATTTTAGGCATCTACACCCTTGCTTTTAATAAACTCAAGAACATCGCCTACTGTTGAAATGTTTTCAAGTTCCTCTGAAGGAATTTCGATTCCATATTCTTCCTCAAATGCCATAACCAGTTCAAAAAGATCAAGTGAATCTGCTCCTAAATCATCCTTAAACGAAGAATTCTCTGTAATTTCAACTCCGTCAAGATTTAACTGCTCCTGAATAATCTCAATCATTCTTTCTAACATTGTAAAGTCTCCTTTTTAAATCGATAGTTGACAAACGAAGTATATTATCTTGTATGCTATTTGTCAACAGTTTTTAATAGATATTGATAAACATCTCTTTTTGTAATACCCCGGTCCTTCGCCACGAGTTTCATTGCCTCTTTCCTGTCTATATCTTTTTGCTCATAATAAGCCATGTGTTCCTCTATGGACATCTGAAGCCATTGTTCTTCTTTTTCTCTCTTTATATCTTCCTGCTTACGGCCTTCAATGACTACAACATATTCTCCGCGTGGATCTTCCTGTTCATATTTTTTTAAGGCATCTTTCAAAGTGGTTCTTTCTATAGTCTCGAACTTTTTGGTAAGCTCCCGGCATAGAGTAATTACCCTGTCTCCCAATAAATTGTATAATTCTTTTAATGTCTTTACCAAATGGTGCGGTGCTTCATAAATAATTATGGTTCTGGTTTCATTTATAAGGCCTTCCGTAACCTGTTCACGCTCTTTTTTATCTGCAGGCAAAAAACCTTCAAAACAAAATCTTCTGGTTGGCAACCCGGATAGCGTCAATGCGGTTATACAGGCACATGCCCCCGGCAAAGAAGTAACCTTTATCCCTTCCTCGTGACACATGCTGACCAATACTTCTCCCGGATCGGAAATCGCCGGTGTTCCGGCATCTGTAATAAGTGCAACATTCTTACCTTCCTTCATCTGTCCGATTAAATATATGGCCTTTTCTGTTTTATTATACTCATGATAGCTTGTCATGGGTGTTCTAATTTCAAAATGATTTAAAAGCTTGAGACTATTTCTTGTATCTTCAGCCGCAATCAAATCCACCTCTTGCAATGTATCAAGAACTCTTGTTGTCATATCTTTAAGATTACCTATCGGGGTCGCACATAAGTACAACATACCATAATCAGTATCCATAGACATTAATTATTTCCTCCGTATATACACCTTGCTCTTTATAAACAATAAGCGGTTTTTCTATGGTCATACGCGGCTTTCCTCCACGTACCCCCTCAATTAATACCATATTCGGTTCTTCCTCAACAAACGGATACACTAAACGCATTCTCTTTGGCTCGATTTTATACTTTGTCATCGTTGCAAAAATTTCTGCAAGACGAAAAGGTCTGTGAACCATAAAAAAATGTCCACCCGGTTTTAAAAGCTTCGATGTTACACGACAGACATCATCTAAGGTACACAGTATTTCATGCCGCGCAATTGCTTTGGCATCCCCCGGATTTTTGAGTCCATGTTCACCTATCATATAGGGTGGATTACAGGTTATTGCATCAAAGGATGATTTTTCAAACAAATTATCTGCCTCTTTAATATCTCCTTTGACAATATTAACTCTATCCTGAAGTTGATTTAAAAGTACACTTCTTTCTGCCATATCTGCACTTTCGGGCTGTATTTCAAGACCAATCAGTTTGTCAGCATTTGTTTTTGCTGCCAACAGTATCGGAATAATTCCCGTACCCGTACCCAAATCAAGAACTTTACCGTTATCTGCAACTTTTGTAAAACCAGACAGAAGAACCGCATCCATTCCGAAGCAGAATTTCTTACTGTTCTGAATAATGCGGTATCCGTTTCTCTGTAAATCATCAATTCTTTCGTTTTCCAATAATTTCATATTATAACTTTGACTTACTTTCTTCTTTATCTACTTTTTCCAGCTTCTCAAGTTCTCTAAGCTCTTCCGGATTCAAATCAAGTCTTTCTTTTCTCGCTTTTCTCTTGAAACGGAGTCTGCTTACTTCATATTCCTGAATTTCTTTTTCATCATCCTTATCAATAATTACTTTAACAAGCTGTCTGAGAACATTTACACTTGCTACCTCACCCTTGTAGCCATCATCGGTTGTGACAAAATCACCTACATTCGGAAGCTTACGGTTTAAGTCCTCATACGTTTCTTCTTCATGTTTTAAGCAACACATTAATCTTCCGCATACACCTGAAATCTTTGTAGGATTCAAGGATAGATTTTGTTCTTTTGCCATTTTAATTGAAACCGGAATAAATTCTGAAAGATGTGTATGACAGCACAATGGTCTTCCGCAAATACCGATACCACCAACTATCTTTGTCTCATCCCTTACCCCAATTTGTCTAAGCTCGATTCTTGTTTTAAATACACTTGCCAAATCCTTTACTAACTCACGGAAATCAATTCTTCCGTCTGCAGTAAAGTAGAATAACACCTTATTATTATCGAAAGTATACTCAGCATCTATCAGCTTCATCTCAAGACCATGTTTTGCAATCTTTTCAAGACAAACTTTAAAGGCTTCTCTTTCTTTTAACTTATTAGCAGCTTCCTGCTCATCATCCTGTGGTGTTGCCACCCGTAAAACCGGCTTTAGGGGCTGTATTACTTTTTCCTTAGGAACTTCTTTCGGTTCACTTACAACCGTACCATATTCAATTCCCCTTGCTGTTTCAACAATAACATGATCATTTTTATTTATATCAAACTTCATCGGGTCAAAAAAATAAATTTTTCCCGCCGTACGGAATCGTACTCCAATAACTCTTATCATATCTATCAACCTCACTAATTCTCTTTTATTGCCATAAACAAAAGTTCCATTGTCAAATCAAAATTAACATTTGCAGTAAGTCTGTTTTTCGCTTTATCCAATGCCACAATTATATTTTCAATTCCTTCGTAGGAACTCCTGTCAGCTACTTTTTTAATATACTGTATCTCTTCCTTAAAAATCAAGTGATTCGCATCATTTGTTGCTTTAAATAAAAGCACATCCCTATACCACACACTGATAATATCAAGATAATCATTGATATTAAACTTATACTCTGCAATTTTCTTAATTGCCGTTACCATTTCACTTATATCCATTTCGTGGATATGCTTTAAAAGAGAAACCGCATCTGCTTTAATATTATCAAATTCCTCACTTATGGCAAGGGCTTTTGCCTTTCCAATATTTCCCCTTGCAAAGGCAGTACAGACATCTGCTTTATAATCCGGCACCATAAGTTCTTGCATAAGATATGTACGTACCAGATCATCGGATACCGGCTTCATATTCAATGTGACACAACGGCTTAATATAGTCGGCAACATTGCTTCAAGATTGGTTGTCAAAATCATGATAACCGCATAAGCCGGCGGTTCTTCCAACGTCTTTAATAATGCATTTTGTGCTTGAGGTGTCATCTTCTCGCCCTCATTAACAATATACACTTTATAATCGCTGTTATATGGTTTTATCGTAATATCGTTATTTATCTGTGTCCTGATATCATCCACACCTATTGTGTTCGGTTTTTCATGCATTACATATACTATATCCGGATTATTTCTGCTAAGTGCCTGTTTACAAGAGTGGCATTCACCACAAGGTTCAACTCCTTCACCGGTACATAAAAGAGCTGAGGCAAAAACAGAGGCAATAAACTCTTTACCTGCACTTCTTTCCCCATTAATAATGTACGCATGTGATACCTGCTTTTCTTTTATTGCATTTTGAAGATGTTCTTTAATCTGCTCCTGACCTATAATCTCAGAAAATTTTGCCATATATGTACCCCTCTCTTATGAAAAGATATCTAAAATTAGTCCCCGTATTTCTCCTATTTTGGAAAGAATCTCTATATTATCTTTTTCATCACTGACTAATGCTTGTGCCAGTTCATCTAAGTTTTTATCAATAAGACGTATAATTCCATATACCCTGTGACGGCCACGTCTGTCCAAAAAATTCTCACGGGCAAAAGAGTGGGAACGGTTTATAATCTCATTTAAAAACTCTTTTATTAATGCCCTGTATTTTCTCATATCCCTAATATCACGCTTTTTAGCAAGTGCATCACCCTGTCTTGTAATTTCTTCCATCAGGTTGCTCAAATGCGCTTGCAAATCTGCTTCCGTAATATTACTGGCTAGAATAAACTTGAACGTGCCATCCGTCGGCTGTACATTTTGCGTTTGTGTCACAGGAGCTGCTGCCTGCGCCGCATTTACTTTAATGTCCATTGAATATACTCCATTATTTCATTCAGACAATTTTTCAGGTTACCATTATAAAAGCTTCTGTCTATTCCGGCTTCTTTAATTCTGTCGGCACTAAAATCCTGGGCATCTGCAAGATATCTTCTGCATAACTCCTCATATTTTGGTTCCCGTTGCTTTTTTTCCCTATCAATGGCTCTCTGTAAACGTATACCATCATCTAACTCTATCAATAAAGGAACTACAATATCACTTCCAAAATACTTTTTAACTGACATATATGATTCTATCGTACCGATCATAATATAGTCAGCATTTTCCAAATCAAGATTTTCATCTGCGACAGTAAAATACTTCCATACTCCATGGCAGGTATTATACTCTCTGATTTCTATTAATCTTCCTTCATTTTTAATTTTTTGAAGTCCGTCTTCATCCGTAAAATGGTATTCTACACCATCCGTTTCTCCGGCACGGATCGGTCTTGTCGTATACGGGACTATTTTATTAAGCCGGGAATTCTTTTTTAACAAATTCCTAAAAATAGTATCCTTTCCCGTTGAACTCTTCCCCATAATATAGAAAATTTTACCCATCTATTCTTTTCCTCCATGCACAACGCAAATGTTGTTTGCGTTACTGCCTAAATAGAAAGTGAAAAATCTCGGATTTTTCACACTAATCCTCCTGTGCATAGGCAAGTGCGCACCTTACGGCACGTTTCCACCCCTTAATCACTTTATCCCTATACTCTTCCTGCATTTTAGGTTTAAAGGTATTGGATAATTCCCAATTCTTACATATTTCATCTTTATCCTTATAATATGATACCGCAAGCCCTGCCAGATAAGCAGCGCCTAACGCTGTTGTCTCAATACATTTCGGACGTAATACATCAATTCCTAACACTTCTGATTGAAACTGCATTAAAAAGTTATTTGCACTGGCGCCTCCGTCTACTCTAAGTGAAGACATTTGTACTCCGGCATCCTTTTCCATTGCTTTTAATACATCCATTGTCTGATATGCCAAAGATTCCAACGTTGCTCTGATAAAATGCTCTTTTGTTGTGCCTCTGCTAAGACCTACTACCATTCCTCTTGCATAGGGATTCCAATACGGCGCACCCAATCCTGTAAATGCCGGTACGATATATACTTCATTGGTATCGTTAACCTTCATAGCGTATTCTTCCGACTGGGCAGAATTTTTTAACAATCTCATTTCATCACGGAGCCATTGTATCGCTGCACCTGCAACAAAAATACTTCCTTCCAACGCATAACAAACTTCATTTTGTGTACTTGCTGCTATCGTTGTCAGTAATCCGTTCTCACTGCTATAAGCTGTATTTCCTGTATTCATCAGGAGAAAACAACCTGTACCATATGTATTTTTAGCTTCGCCGGCATTAAAACAACATTGCCCAAAAAGAGCTGCCTGCTGATCCCCCGCAGCACCGGCTATGGGAATCTCCCCACCTATTACGGATTCTTCTGTATAACCATATACATAGCTTGATGGTTTAACTTCTGGAAGCATGCTCTTTGGAATATTTAGAATGTTCAGTATTTCATCATCCCAAGCAAGCTTATGTATATCATATAACATTGTACGGGATGCATTGGTATAATCAGTGACAAATACTTTACCTTTTGTAAGATTCCATATTAACCATGTATCTACCGTTCCGAAAAGTAATTCGCCTTTTTCTGCCTTATCACGGGCACCTTCGACATTATCAAGAATCCAGGCAATCTTTGTCGCACTAAAATAGGCATCCGGAATTAATCCTGTTTTTTCTTTTATCATATCATGATATCCGTCTTTTTCCAACTTATCTATGTACGGAGCCGTTCTTCTGCACTGCCATACTATGGCATTATAAATTGGTTTACCGGTAAGCTTGTCCCAGCAAATAGTCGTTTCCCGTTGATTTGTTATTCCTATTGCTACAATATCATTGGCACTTGCGCCTATCTTTCCCATCGCTTCCACTGCCACAGATAACTGGGAAGACCAGATTTCAAGCGGATTATGCTCTACCCATCCGGCATTAGGATAAATCTGTGTAAATTCCTTTTGTGCCATGGAGCATATATTTCCGGTTTTATCAAAAAGAATACAACGGGAACTGGTTGTTCCCTGATCAAGTGCCATGATATATTTTTTCATTTTATACCCCTGCTTTCCCTCTTAAGTAATCCCTTACATATTTACAATTCAATTACACGAATCATATTTGTTTTTCCTTGTATACCAAGTGGAACACCTGCTGTAACAACTACGGTATCACCTTTTTTTACCAAGCCTTTTGCCATTGCGGCATGGGCTGCTTCATCAAAAAGTGCCATGGTTGTTTCTTTTTCCTCAATTTTGATGGGCACTACGCCCCACATAAGATTAAGCTGCCTGCATACACGCGGATAAACGCTGCAGCCGATAATAGTACAATTTGGTTTATAGCGGGAAATCATGCTTGCCGTAAATCCGGACATGGTTACCGTTATAATTGCAGCAGCGTTAAGATCGTTAGCTGTTGTACATGTAGCATGTGATATAGCGGTTGTTACATCCATACTGTTTAAATCTTCTTTTCTCTTCATTCTGCTGGCATAATCTATATCCTGTTCTGTTCTCTCCGCAATCTTAGACATCGTCTTAACCGCTTCAACAGGGTATTGTCCTGCTGCACTTTCCCCACTTAACATAATGGCTGTAGTGCCATCATAAATTGCATTTGCAACATCTGTTACCTCAGCTCTTGTAGGACGTGGATTATGAATCATACTTTCTAACATCTGTGTAGCCGTGATTACATGCTTACCCTGTGCTACTGCTTTTTTAATAATCTCTTTTTGCAAAATGGGTACTTCTTCCAATGGAATCTCAACACCCATATCCCCTCTTGCAACCATAACACCATCGGAAACGTCAATAATATCATCAATATTATTAATTCCCTGCATGTTTTCAATCTTGGCAATAATCTTCATCTTACTTTCATGGTCGTCAAGAATATGTCTTATCGCTAAAATATCATCCTTACTGCGGACAAAGGAAGCCGCTACAAAATCACACTCATTCTTAACACCAAACAATATATCCTGTCTGTCGATTTCGCTAATATATGGCATGGAAAGATTAGCACCCGGAACATTAACGCCTTTATGGTTAGAAACATAGCCGCCGTTAATGACTTTACAAACTATATCTGTGTCTGTAATCTTTAATACTTCCATTTCAATAAGACCATCATCTATGAGAATACTCATACCGGTTGTAATATCATTTTTAAGATTTTCATACGTGATGGATGCTATTTCGTTAGTACCTGTAATATCTTTTGTTGTAAGCGTAAAGGTCTGGTCCTTTTCCAAGAATACCTTACCTTTTTCAAAATCACGCAAGCGTATTTCCGGTCCTTTTGTATCTATCATTGTTGCAATCGGCATTCCAAGATCATCACTTACTTTTCTAAGCCTTTTTAGCTTAACCAGATGCTCTTCATGCGAACCATGTGAAAAATTGAACCTTGCTACATTCATTCCTGCAAGCATAATTTCACGCATCTTGTCTTCAGCTTCACAAGACGGGCCGATTGTACATACTATTTTAGTTTTTCTCATTAATATATTCCTCTCAATCAATTTTCTCTGTTACCAGTATTGTCTGATTGGTTTCATCTGACAAACCTCTAACAGATAACCCTAATTCTCCATATTCCTTTATAAACTTAACTATATCTTCACTAATTCTTTCACCCGGCACAATCACAGGAATCCCCGGCGGATATGCATAAACATACTCGCACGAAACACTTCCCGATGCCTCTTCAAGTTTTACTCTTTTCTTGTTAGTGTAATTTACTGATGATACGGGCAAAACTTTTTCATTACAATAAGCGGATGTATATCTGGTATCTCCGTTTTGCACAAAATCTATTTCCTTATCAATGCAGCATAATGCATTTACAAGTCGTTCAATGCCTTCTTTAGTATCTGCACCTGTAAGGATTCCTAATACATAATCCGGTGACGACATTTCCATTTGTATACCATGTTCTACCCGAAGACGCTCTGACAACTGTTCTCCGGAAATATTAGTATTCATTGCAGATACAATTATTTTTCCTAAATCATAACCGTGCACATGAGATTTTCCGACGATATCCCGGGTTACTACTCTTAGTTTTTGAAGATTTTGAGTTAAATAATCAAATAGTTTTCTTAATTGTACCCTGTTTTCACAAAACTCTTTTCCATTTTTACCCATATATCTTATGCATTCATCTATCGATGACATTAATATATAGGAAGGACTGCTTGTTTGTAAAATCTGCAAGCTCTGTTTAATAACACTAATATCAATATATTTACCACTTACATGCAATAAGGCCGTCTGTGTCATGCATGGTAACGTTTTATGAAGACTGTTAATTACAATATCTGCTCCGCAGGACACTGCACTTTCTATATCCTCTTCCCATGCAAAATGTGCTCCGTGTGCCTCATCTACAATTACAGGAACATTATATTCATGAGCTATCTTAACAATTTTTTTAATATCACTTATTACGCCATCATAAGTAGGCGATGTAATAAAAACCGCTGCTATTTTATTACTTTCTGCAAGCTTGTTTTTCTTAAGTACATCTTCAATATCCTGTGGATTTATACCACCATTCAAATGAAAATCTTCCAAATATGACGGATATATATATTCTGCATCCATCCCACTAAGTAACAGCGCATTATATGCCGACTTATGACTGTTTCTTGAAAGCAATAATTTACCCTTTTTCTTAGACTGCACATATACACTGTTTATTGCCGCAAGAATTCCTACGGTACTTCCGTTAACAAGATAAAATGTCTTCTCTGCTCCATATAAATCCGCTGCTCTGTTCATGGAAGCTTTAAGTATTTCTTCAGGATGATGTAAATCATCAAAACCCGGAATTTCTGTTATATCATAAGAAAAAAAATCTTGTCCTTTATAAATATTCCGCTTGTGTCCCGGCATATGAAAAGGATATATATTTGCATTTTTATATTCTTGTAAACGGTCAAACAGATATTCCATATTACTCCTATTAAGCTATTCCATATTAAGCAAATTCTTTATAAATTTCATTGTATTATCTTTATTTCTTGTGCTTTTCTCTGTGTTTTCTTTTATATTAGTTCCTTTATGAAAACCCAATGTTTCCATTGTAGAACAATACTTATCAGCAACACTTACTATCCAAGCTTCTTTACACATTGGTGGTACAATTGTAAGTGGCCACATATGTTTTTCAATAATATCTTTCTCTTTTAGGGACAATCGATAATCCTTCTTAGCGTTTTGAAGTGCTATGCCGGGATGCTTAAGTCCATGCAAATTTTTAAGCCCGACATGTTCTTTAGAATGCCAGTCATACAAAAAGTAATCATGTAAAAGAGCACCTCTGACTAATGATTTTTTATCGACTTTAACGCCCAATTTATCAGCAATTATCAAGCTATATTTAGCCACTTGTATACTATGTTTTCTAACAGAAATATTTCCATGCTGGATATTATTTCCCGATGAAATGAATTTTTGAGAATGTAATATCTCATCTCCATATATTCTAACATTCTGATTTGGATTGTATATGTTTTTCTTACGATTTCTGCGAAGCATATCGTAATACATGATTCTTTTTTCAGATGCTTTATTCTTACGGTAACGGTTAAGTTCATTAAAAAAAGCGCCTTGCTTCATTTTTTCCTCCCATTATCTGTATAAACTTTTATAATCTTTCTCCTTCTTCTATGAAGTTTGGTTCATCTTCCAATGGATTGGCAGGATTACCATTTACATCCGTTTGTTGATCATCCGGATTATTCTCTTCTTCCAATTCATAATAACATATTACCGGCATCCCTACATACACCATTTCAAAAAGCGTTTCTGCGTTTTGATACGGTAAATTAATGCATCCGTGAGAACCATTCGTAAGATATATATTACCACCAAATCTTTTTCTCCAAGTTGCATCATGCAGTCCGATACCACCATTAAACGGCATCCAATAGTGAACCGGTGTTTCCCATGAAGAGCCATTATCCATGGATCCTCTTAATACCGTTTCCGTTTTTTTATTACGTATATCAAACACTCCTTCGGGAGTCATACATCCTGATTTTATGTCTCCGGATACAAAGTCTGATTCTAAAACAATATATCCATCTTGATATACGTACATATGTTGATCCGTAAGGTTAATCTCTATATATGTATTACCAATATCGTTCAATTCACCGTGTACAGCACCTCGATATGTATACACCGGTTCACGAATTGTCACTATTCCTTTACATATAAGCTCATATAGTTCTTGTGATTCATTTGTTCTGTTTATTCTCCAGCCAAAACCACCGCTAGGCAGAATACGTGTAACACCTTCTGTTGTTATAAAAGTACGTTTCTTTCCAAACGTATTATATTTGCTGGATAAACTTTTTACATAATTATAGACTTCATCATAATTAAGAGTAACTGTAAAACCATCTATCTGAATCCATTTATGAATAGTGTTTCCATTTAGCACTTCTTTATAGTCACCAAAATCATATGTGATTTCTGTTGATACCAACTGATTGAGCATGTTAATAGCTTCAATTATCTCCGGCGTCTTGGTAGTTATTTCAGGTTCAATATAACAACCTATTTCATCCAAAATTAGAGTTTTTTGAAGTTTCTCTATTGCTTCAATAATATAACCATCTAATGTATCAGCTATTAATCTGTTACCCAGAACTTCATTTATAACAGAATAACGGCCCGTTTCTTCATCATATTCACTTAAATAGGCATTCTGATAATCAATAATTAACGATTCTTTATATAAATTAAGACTACTTATTCTATTACTTAATAAATCTTTGTTATATACAATAGTATTATCTGAGATATATTCATGCGTTTTAAAAACTTCAATAAACCACAAAAATTCATTTTGACTTTTAAGCAAATTTTCTAAATAGTCGTTTTCTTCATATTTTAATTCTATTTCTGAAGCATTTATAATCTCTTCTGTATCATATCTTCCGACTAATCGTAATGCATACCCTTCAACGTCTTTCTGGATTTCATCTTTACATTTATTAATATCAAAATAGCTAAAATCATTACCATTTATATATGTACAGGTAAAAAAATGGTCACGAAAATAAAAAGTAGGTACTAAGTAAGTAACTACCAGCAATAAAAATACTACTGCAATTGGAATAATATACTTTCGTTTCATATTTTCCCCTAAATTGAATAGTGTTTACTATTATATCATTATTCATTCTATTTCACATTATATTTTTAATAATACTAATTCTTTACATTAAAAAAAGCCTTAAGTAGGCTTTATACAAATAAAAAATGCCCAGAACCGGAATCGAACCAGTGACACGAGGATTTTCAGTCCTCTGCTCTACCAACTGAGCTATCTGGGCATTAAGTCAAATAACTTTGACTTGAGTAGCGGGGATAGGATTTGAACCTATGACCTTCGGGTTATGAGCCCGACGAGCTTCCAGACTGCTCTACCCCGCGATACTATATTATATTATATTCAAAACAGTTGACATTTATTCCCAACTGTTCAATGGATGGAGGTGGATTCGAACCACCGAAGCAATTTGCAGCAGATTTACAGTCTGTCCCCTTTGGCCACTCGGGAATCCATCCATGAAGCCGATGATCGGACTCGAACCGATAACCTGCTGATTACAAATCAGCTGCTCTGCCAATTGAGCCACATCGGCATTTTCAACTTCATAACTCTAAAATGGGACCTATAGGGCTCGAACCTATGACCCTCTGCTTGTAAGGCAGATGCTCTCCCAGCTGAGCTAAGATCCCTTATACTATATTTTCATTATTAACGACCCAGATGGGACTCGAACCCACGACCTCCGCCGTGACAGGGCGGCGCTCTAACCAACTGAGCCACTGGGCCTTACATAAAACTGTGTACCTTCAAAACCGAACATTCAGATCTATATCTTTACTTTACCTAGAATAACTTCCTCTTCCTATCCTTTTCCTTCACACTTTCCTTTAGGTGAAGCATTCGACCGATTAGTAACCATCAGCTGAATACATTAC
>JAZNGM010000038.1:0-9497 GCA_045576455.1 Lachnospiraceae bacterium
TGGATCTGTTCCTGGGTTACTGCCGCATCATGCTGGGTAGATAAAACCACTGCTTCCAGACGATAGGGCTTGCCGCTTTCATCATATTCTACAGAAACCTGACTCTTTCCGTCGGGTCTTAAATAAGTTAAAGTACCGTCTTTACGAACCTCGGTCAGCTTCTTGGTTAATTTATGCGCCAAAGAAATAGGGTAAGGCATATATTCCTCTGTTTCATTGGAAGCATAACCAAACATCATACCCTGGTCACCTGCACCGATTGCTTCGATTTCTGCATCGGTCATCTGGCCCTCCTTTGCTTCCTTTGCCTTATCCACACCCATGGCAATATCAGTGGACTGCTTGTCCAAAGAAACCATTACTGCACAGGTATTACCATCAAAGCCTTTTTCAGAGCTGTCATAACCGATTTCGGTTACAGTCTGGCGTACGATACTGGGAATATCTACTACTGCATTGGTAGTAATCTCGCCCATTACCAGCACGAAACCGGTGTTGGTACAGGTCTCACATGCCACACGGCTATATGGGTCCTGTGCCATTAAAGCATCTAAAACTGCGTCAGAAACTGCATCACAGATTTTGTCCGGATGGCCTTCAGTTACAGATTCGGAAGTAAATAATCTTTTTTCTCTTTCCATGTTTTTCTCCTTTTGTTTGTAGGGGTGGATTAAAAAAAGTCCGTGAACACACGGACTTTTACTAATAATCGATAGTTAAATCCACTTATTGTTCAAGTTGTTACTCTTGCTCAGGTTGGCACCTTCCTTCTTAAGGGGTTGCCGTGGCTTCACAGGTCCTCTGTACCTCCACCACTCTGAATAAGAGTTCTTCACAATATGGAATTTTCATATCTAACTGTAAGATACACCTAGTTTCATTGCTTGTCAATTCATTTCGTTGACAATAAATATAAAAAAACATATAATTATCTATACTAAGCTAAAAATGGCTTATTGGGGGTCGTTATGAAGAGAATAAGCACTCGTAATCTTGTGCCGGGTATGGTTACGGCAGAAGATGTTTTTACCTACAATAATCAGCTCATACTTGCAAAAGGACTTGTGCTGACGGATAAAGCAATCACGAAACTGGAATTTTATTCTGTGCTTAGTATCCGTGTTGAAGACGAAGTAGTGGAGGTTGCCGATGAAGAAACAGAAGCAGCTGCTATTTCCTATTCACAGCAGATTCAGAAAAGTCCTGAATTTATTGAGTATAAAAATAACTTTGAAAATACCGTAGCAACGTTTAAGGGTTCTCTTGATTCCTTCTTAAACGGTGATATGGCCCTTGATCCTGAAGAAATGCTTACAGAAACATTGGATTTAGTAACCAATGCCGGTAAACGTGTGAATATTTTCTCTATGATCCATAATATGAGAACTTATGACGACCTTACATATTCCCACAGCGTTAATGTAGCTTTGGTATGTCATGTCATTGCCGAATGGATGCACTTAAGTCCTGAAGATGTTAAAATAGCTACTCTCTGTGGCTTATTGCATGACGTAGGAAAAATACAGATTCCGATTGAGATTATCAAAAAGCCATCCAAGCTTACCGAGCAGGAATTTGCCATTATCAAGACCCATACCGTAAAGGGCTACAATATCCTAAAGAATTGTAACATTGATGACCGGGTTAAAACAGCTGCCCTTATGCATCATGAGCGCTATGACGGTACCGGTTATCCGTTGGGATTACATGGCGAAAAGCTTAACGTATTCTCTCAAATAGTTGCCGTTGCCGACGTATACGAAGCCATGACCTCTGCAAGAATATACCGCGGACCATGGTGCCCGTTTAACGTACTGGATTTGTTTATTCAGGAAGGCATGCAGAAATATAACGCACAGGTCCTGGTTCCGTTTATGAACAACATAGCTTCTACATACATGGGCTACCGTGTTAAACTCAATAACAATATGGAAGGTGAAATCGTTTACATTAATCCGGAAAATATTACGAGGCCAATGATCCGTTGCGGAGAACAGTTTATTGACTTGTCTCAGGACCGTTCCCTTCAAATTGTTGCAATCAAATAAATAATGACATATCTTCAGGTGGTATTTGTTCAAATACCATCTGTTTTTTTGTAACAGGATGCAAAAAAGCAAGCCGGGCACAATGAAGTGCCTGCCGTTTCGTCTGGTGATTGGAAGGATTATAAATTCCGTCACCCAACAGCGGATGACCGATAAATGCCATATGCACCCGTATCTGGTGTGTCCGTCCGGTTTCAAGCCACAGTCTTACCGTAGAAACATTTCTTTCTTCATCATAGTTCATTCGTGTATAATGTGTTACGGCACTTTCCCCGTTTAGTTCATCAACCCTCCGTTCTATAGTAGATCCCTCTACCCTTCCGATAGGTTTATCAACCGTTCCTCTTTCAGCTATCATTCCCTCAACCAGTGCAATATACTCTTTTTCTATTTCCCTTTCCCGTATCATTCTTGATAACATGGCACCGCTAATCATATTTTTAGCAATCAGCGTAAGACCACTCGTCTCCCTGTCAAGGCGGTTAAGGCATCTGAACACAAAATCTTCATCCTTACCGGCATAATAATACATTACCGCATTGGCAAGGGTATCTTCATAATGGTTTTGGCTCGGATGCGTCGGCATATTCCCCGGCTTATTTACAATTAATATATCCTCATCTTCGTACACTATATCGAGCGGAAGCAATACCGGTACAATATTCCCTGAAGATTCCGGTTCCTTTACCATTACCTCAAGAACATCTCCTGCATTTAAGACTTCATTAACATAGGCCCATACACCGTTACGCAAGATACTGCGCTCCTGCTTTTTCAAATCTTTTAAGTTTTTTGCAGAAAATCCCCTTTCCATAAGGAAAGAGGATATTCTCTGATTACTTTGTTCTTCTTCAATTATATAGCGAAAAAATCTATCCATGTTCTCTCTATTCTGCTTTATAAGCATAATAACTTACACATTTTGTAAAGCTATCTGTAAAAAGATTTTACAAAACTACCTTATCAAGCTTCCAGATATCACGTACATATTCTTCAATCGTTCTGTCTGATGAGAACTTACCTGCAGATGCCACATTTAAGATTGCGCTCTTAGCCCAATTCTTCTCATCCCTGTAATATGCTTCCACACGTTCCTGTGCCTGTGCATATGACTTAAAGTCCTTAAGGATAAAGTAAGTATCTGCCTTAGAAGTTGATAATGTATTCAATAATGAATTATAAAGCGGTCTGAATAATTCCGGATTCTCCGGGGAATACATTCCGTTGATAAGCTGCATCAAAACGCGTCTTATATCCTGGTCTTCATTAAAAATATCCATAGGATTATAACCGCCAAAGTTCTCATAACGGATTACTTCTTCTGATGAAAGACCGAAGATAAATGCATTCTCCTCGCCGACTTCTTCCACAATCTCAACATTGGCTCCGTCCATTGTACCGATTGTCAGCGCACCATTAAGCATAAACTTCATGTTACCGGTACCGGATGCTTCTTTACTTGCCGTAGAAATCTGCTCGGAAACATCTGCCGCCGCAAAAATGATCTCTGCATTGGAAACACGATAGTTTTCAATAAATACTACCTTAAGCTTGCCATTAAGGGAAGCATCGTTGTTAACCACATCTGCTACGGAATTGATGAGCTTAATGGTTAATTTCGCATTTGCGTATCCTGCTGCCGCTTTTGCGCCAAAGATAAACGTACGTGGATAGAAATCCATTTCCGGATTATCTTTTAACTTATTATATAAATACATAACATGTAAAATGTTAAGCAGCTGTCTCTTGTACTCATGCAGACGTTTTACCTGTACGTCAAAAATAGAACGCGGGTCTACATCAATGCCGTTATGCTCTTTGATGTATGCAGCAAGACGAAGTTTATTCTTGTATTTAATATTCATAAACTCGTGTTGTGCTTTTTCATCTTCTGCAAAAAGACGAAGCTTGCTAAGCTTTGGAAGATCCGTTACCCATTCTTCTCCCACATGGTCTGTTACCCATTCAGCAAGAAGCGGATTACCATGTTTTAAGAATCTTCTCTGTGTAATACCGTTTGTTTTATTATTAAACTTTTCAGGCATCATATCATAGAAATCTTTTAACTGCTCGTTTTTAAGAATTTCCGTATGAAGTCTTGCAACACCGTTTACTGAGAAACCTGCTACAATGGCAAGATGGGCCATCTTAACCTGACCATCATAAATAATTGCCATCTTACGTACTTTCTCTGCTTTATTATCAGGATATTTTTCTTCCACCTGCATAATAAATCTGCGGTTAATTTCTTCGACAATCTGATAAATTCTCGGAAGTAATCTTGAAAATAACTCTATAGGCCATTTCTCAAGTGCCTCTGACATAATGGTATGATTTGTATAAGCACAAGTCTTAGTCGTTACTTCCCATGCTTCTTCCCATTCAAGATTATATTCATCCAAAAGAATACGCATAAGCTCGGGAATTGCTACAGTTGGATGGGTATCATTCAACTGGAACACTACCTTTTCATAAAGCTTCGTAATATCGTCATGCTTACGCATATATTTTTCAACTGCTTCCTGTACGGATGCGGAAATAAAGAAGTACTGCTGTTTAAGACGTAACTCCTTGCCGGCATAATGATTATCGTTAGGATAAAGTACCTCTACGATATTGCGGGCGAGATTTTCCTGCTCTACTGCCTTCTGATAATCGCCTTTATCAAAAGAATCAAGACGGAAGCACTGTATTGCCTGTGCATCCCAGATTCTTAAAGTATTAACGATACCGTTACCATATCCTACTATCGGGCAATCATAAGGGATAGCCGTAACTGCCTGATAACCTTCCTGTGAAAAGTGGGCTCTTCCGTCAGGTCCCATTTTACTTGTTACATATCCGCCGAAGCGAACCTCTTTGGCATACTCAGGTCTTCTTAATTCAAAAGGATTTACATCCTGTAACCATTCATCCGGCACTTCTACCTGATAACCGTCGCGAATCTGCTGTTTAAACATACCATAACGGTAACGGATACCACAGCCATATGCCGAATAACCTAATGTTGCAAGGGAATCAAGGAAGCATGCGGCAAGTCTTCCGAGACCACCGTTACCTAATGCTGCATCCGGCTCCTGGTCTTCCACCACATTAAGGTTAAGTCCCAGTTCCTCTAAAGCCTCCTGCACTTCCTTATAAGCTTTTAAGTTAATGATGTTATTACCCAGTGCACGTCCCATCAAAAATTCCATAGACAAATAATAAACTGTCTTAGGATCTTCCTTCTCATACGCTTCCTGTGTCTTAAGCCAGTTGTCAATAATCTGGTCTTTAATGGCAAAAGATACTGCCTGGAACACCTGCTGGTCTGTTGCTTCTTCCAATGTTTTTCTGTAAAGCGTTTTTATATTGTAAAGAACACTTCTTTTAAACAACTCTTTGTCAAATGTTGCCACTGTCTTATTAGTTATCATCAGTGTTTCCTCCCTCGTCACGTGTTTACAGTATTATAATGCATTTTTTTTTGGTTTTCCACTCCAAATGAGATTTTCATGAAATACCCCCACGAGAAAACGCCCGCGGGGGTATTTTGTGTGCATATGTGACAAAAACACATATAAATAATTATGCAAAATGATGACTAAAACATCCATCCGGGAACTTCTGCAATCAAACTCCAATATGCCGTGATTTCTTCCATTCTGGCATAGTAATCCGTTAATTCCCTATAATATTCAAGATTTTCATCATAAGTTCTGCCTGCACGTTCCGCATACGCATCAATCACTTTTTCAAAGTTTTCACGATGTGCATAAAATACGTCCAATAATTCTTTAGATAGTTTCATAGCCACTTGTTGCGTCTTGGTTAATTCCACTCCCGAAATAACTTTAAGACTGTCTTTTATTGATTGTAATCTTCCGCTTATACATCCGGTATGCGTGCCCATATAAATATTTACATAGTGTTTAAAGTCTGCTTTATCTTCATAATAATCTATGATTTCTTTAAAATCTGCCAATCCATAAGGTGCAAGCCATGCATTACTATTGATTGCTGAATAATTTTTCATACTTCCGTTGTCAGCGCATATAATAAAATACAGTTCTCTCGTTTTCCACAGTATATTTCTGATTGCCTCGCCTTGCTCCACGGTTGTGACTTCTCCATCTATTTCCATTTGAAGAACATCTAAAACTTCATTAACCTGTGCATCCATAGCTTTAAGACCTGACATTCCGGTTTCCCTATCATAATAGGCTACCGGAGAAAGCGTCACTTCAGGAATTACAACCTGTTCTTTTTCTTCCTTACTTTCAGGCTTTGTTACATTAGCCTCGCTTTCCGGAACTTCTGCCATATTTCCTGTCGGAATAAGATATCCGTAAATATATTTGCAATAACTACTTCCATCAGAATAATATGCCTTATAAGGATAATAAATATATTCTTTATCAAAGGCAACTATCGTCATCGGCGTAGACATTTGCTGATAAATTGCGGCTCTTGCTTCCATGTCTTCTGCTTCAAAATAAGTATCTACCAACAGCTCAAAATGCTCTTTAAAAAGCGTTTCATAGGAATTCATCAATGTAACCATTTTACCGGCCACACCATACTCATCAATATTGGTATACTCATCATCGTAATAGTAACCTACCATAAACTGATATTCATGATAATCCTCTGCTTGGACATTATCTGAAAAGTAACCGGAATAGCTACTTGCATTCTTATAATCACGTCGCAATTCATAAAATTCTTCTGTACTGTCCCTATCAATTACATTAGAAAAAGAAGCCTCGTAATATCCTTCATACTCATCTTCTAAATGCTTAATTGCCAACTCATAAACCGGTTCCTCAAAATCAAAGGTCACTTCCAAAAGCTCAATATCCTCATTCTGGTAAGCATATAATGATACATAGTAGCATTGCTCTGTATAATCTATCGACCTCACCTCTGAAGAAGAATCAAATGCTTTTTGTGCATCCTCTGCAAATCTTAGGGAAATAACATGCTGTTCACTATCCGTCACGGCAAAATAGCTGCTTCCCGAAAGAGTGGTCTGATCCACATCCGGAATAGAAACCGTAAAACTGTTTCCATCTACATAAATTCCCGTCGCACCGGAATTCATATATTCTTCATAACTGATACCATCAATTTCCACGCCTTCTAACCATGCACTTACTTTATATGCTCCTGTAAGATCCACGGAATAAAAACCATGCACCTCCGGCCTCCAGTGTGTAAAAAACGTATAACCTGCATTAATAGTCACCGTTTCTCCCGGCATAAAATAAGTCGGTTTAACTGCTGTATAAAAATTCATGGCATCGTTTTCTTTATACATGTAGCAGGAAGGAATACCCTCGCCGGAATTCTTTCCGATATGCAGATATCCGTTTTCGTCTAAAACAACAGCCGTCTCCGGATTATCAGTATCATCCTTTGCCGGGTCATCCGCATCATCCGCATCTTCCGTTTCATCCACACCGCCAATATCAATCGTTGCATCTTCATTATTGTCTATATCAAGGGCAACATCCCCCGGCACTTCTTCTACCGGTTCCTGTGTTGTCACATCCCCTTTTGGGTTATCATCTGAAAAGACAAAATAGAGCCCGGTTATTATACCTGCACTTACCAATACCGCCATTACGGCAATCATTATTTTACCCAGTGCTGTTTTCCAGATAGATACTGACACCTGTGTCATTACTTGTCCCGTACTTTCTGCATACCGGGCAACCTCTTGGGTAACATGACTTGCCTGTGTCATAGGTTCCGTTCCGGTTATCTGTTCTCCCGTATAAGTACTCGTTCTGTTAATATTATTGTTATCCTGTGTCATCATATTTCCTCCTTGTAATATAGAGGCATTTTGAGAACAATACTCACTTAATGCCTGTCTTACGCCGGAAAAAGATGCTATATCAACAGAAGCCGCCATTGCTTCTTCTTTTGCAAAAAACAGTAATGCAGGAATTGCAAAAATACCATGAAGCTTAATACGTTTTGTCTTTTCGATTTCTTCAAATACACCTTTAAGCTTTTGTCTTGCATAATTAAGTCTGCTCTTAACCGTCCCCGTAGAACACTCCATTTTATCAGCAATTTCTTCAACAGAAAGTTCTGAATAATAGTAATATTCCACGGTATATCTTTGAAGCGGTGGTAATGTCATAAGAGCATTATTAATATAATCCAGTTTTTCCTTATCAATAACCATATCCTCAGGAGATACGCTATCAACACTCTTCGTATCTACCATAGAATCACCTTCTTCATTCTCAACATCAAATTCCTCCCTCCAATGGGATCTTGTATAGGCGTAAATTGTATTTACGAGAATTGTGTTGAGCCATCCGTAAAACCTTTCCGGTTCCTTAAGGCTTGATATGTTATTAAATACCTTTATGTATGCATCCTGAACCAAATCATTCCTAAGCTCACTATCCTTATTGTAATAGCTTGCAAGAAGCTGACCTGCTTTATAAAACATAAAACGGTTCGTATGAAGATAAATCATATCAAATGCATTTACATCCCCGCCCTGTAATTTAACAATGGCATCCATCAATTCCCTGTCTCTTTGATATACTTCTTTTTCCATCTGCATTTCTTTTGTATTCATATCTTTATCTCCATAATTATGTGTGTTTTTTATACATATCGTTCCCCCCTGTATCTTACTTTCTACCTTTAAGATGCAGAAGGGGGCGTTTTGGTTTTAATTTTTTGTATTTTTTTTAGTATACTACTTTATCCATATTTATCTCAACTTATAATTGACTTTCTGCTAATTTCGACTTACCATTACTATACTTATCTTAATATTCCAATCACAATATTTTCTTTTTGCAAATCTAAATACATATCGAAAGGAACTCATCTATGACGAATGAAAAACTTCTTGAAAACATCACTATTAATCTCAGCGATTTTGCACTTTTTCTATCCGTAGTTAAAAATCCGAAGGCCTATCGCAATATTCTAAGCATCATTATAGATAACCCGGATTTACAACTAAGAGAAGTAAAAGTCGAACAGGTCATCCTGAACAAATCAGGTAAGCGGGCAATTCGGTTAGACGCATGGTCTGTTGATACCAACGAACATCAATACAATGTGGAAATGGAAAACCATAGTAAACACGACTCTTTACCCAAACGCTCCCGATTCTATCAAAGCATTATTGATACCCCTATTCTAAAATCCGGTTCTAAAACCAAATATAAACAGCTCCCCTCCACAACCATTATCTTTATTACCCAGGATGACATATTTAAACGTGATTTGACCAAATATACTTTTATAGAAAAATGTGAAGAAATAGAAGATTTATACCTTGATGACGGAACTAAAAAAATATTTGTAAACATGAGCAGTAAAAATGGTTCCCAAGAACTTGTGAGTCTGCTACAATATATGAAAGATACCCGGCTTGATAATCCGGATATCCTTATTAAAGACCCGCGTATTGTTGAGCTGGATCAAATA